>CAVPCI010000019.1:0-16810 GCA_963702375.1 uncultured Acidobacteriota bacterium | reverse complement strand
CCCACGTTGAAGTGAACGGTTTCGCCAGTGGACAAATTAATTTTCGCGAGGCCGGTGAGCGCGTTGGGATCGATGCCGGGGCGGGGAATCACGGACCAACTGCCGCGAATGCCTGGGCCGGGCGTTTGGAGATCGCGGCAATTATCGATGTAAGGCACGAAGAGCGTTCGCGTGGCTTCGTGATAAGCCGTGGGCCAGTAACTACGCGTATTCCAATAGCAAAGGACTTTATGATCGCCAGGCCTCTTGATCACTTGATCCCAATTCAGAGTGGTTTGTCCCGTGTGAACGTTGATATCGGCGAGCAGAGTGCGCGGATCGTCATACGGAAACGGAGTAGCCCACAAGAATTTGCCGTCGTCGCGATCGAGGACGAAGAGGTCGCCGCCCTCTGAAACCATCGCGGCAATATCGTGCATCGACCCGCGCGGAACATCCGGATTGATCCACTTGATGAATCTCGGATCCGGATTGAACGCCACGCGCGCCAGCGTGCGCTCGTGTGTGTGGTCCGTGTCCCAATCGTCGCCCGGCAAATGCTGGTAATACCAGATCAATTTGCCCGTGGCAGGATCGAGGGCCAGCGTGCAATTGCTATAAAGATCCGCGGGAGACGAGCGCCCGGTTCCATCCGGGTTGCCGTTGTGACGAAGCATCCGTTGATCCGGCATGGGATTCGCGACGCCCCAATAAATGATGTTGCGAACCGGGTCGAAGCTTCCCGGCAATCCCCACGTGGACGCCATCGACTGGGCGTTGTCGCCATGCCACGAGTCGTAGCCGGGATCGCCAGGATGGGCGACGGTGTAGAACCGCCAAACTTTCTCGCCCGTTTCAGCATTGTCCGCTTCGATGAAGCAAGTGTCGCTGCCACGGCCGCAGGTGCCGCCGGAAATTACCTTGCCGTCAATTACGAGTGCGCCGGAGGTATTTTGCGTTTCGGTCTTGTAAGTTTCCCAGCGGACTTTGCCTGTGCGCGCGTCGAGCGCAACGACATAGCCGTCAGCTGATGTGAAATAGACCATGTCTTCGTAAATCGCGAGGGCTTTGGTGCGTTCATTCGTGGCAGTCTGCGGATTCTTGAAAGGGCGCTTATATTCCCAAATCAGATCGCCATTCGTGGCATCAAGAGCGTCGACGAATCCGCCCGGCGCGATCACGTACATCACGCCGTCATGCACGATCGGAATTGTTTCGGTGACACCTTCGCCGAGTCCGCGCACCCAGGCCATGCGAAGCTGGCTAACGTTCTTTTTGTTGATCTGCTTCAGAGGGCTGTCGCGCCACGCATCGTATGTGCGGCTGTACATCAGCCAGTCGTCGGGGCTCGGATTCAGAAGCATCTCTTGCGTCACGGGCTTATAGTTTTGGACCTGCGCGAGGGCGGGCACCGCGATAACCAAAAGAAAAGCAACGAGTGCCGAAGCCTTGGTCATATTTCTCCCTTATCGATGAAAAGAACCGCCAACTATAACGTCGATGCAGTTCCCGAGCACAGGGGGAATTTGAGAGTTGGGGATAACCAGCTATTCACCAAAAAATGAACTAAGGGCTGCAAATCTCGCCGCATGCCACCGCGCAAACAGTCTTAGCCGCTGTATCTTTGCTCCTTGAACGGGTCGCCGTACATGTTGTAGCCATTTTCTTCCCAGAAACCTGGCGTGTCCTCCTCCATGAATCGAATGCCGCGCACCCATTTCACGCTTTTCCAAGCATACAGATGCGGCACTACCAGCCTCACCGGATAGCCGTGTTCGGCCGGCAGGGGCTCGCCATTGTGTTTCAGCGCGAAAAGCGTCGTCGGCCCCATCAGATCCTCGAGCGGCACATTCGACGTGTAATCCTGTTCCGCGAGCACCATCACGTATTTTGCTTCCGGCTTCACCACGGCCAGCTTCATCACTTCAGTGAACGGCACGCCTTCCCAGCGGACATCGAACCGGCTCCATCGAGTCACGCAGTGCATGTCGGCTGTCACCTCCTTCATCGGCAGCCGAATGAATGCCTCCCACGTGATCCGCGTCGGCTTTTCAACCAGCCCGGTGATTTGAAAATCCCACTTCTGCGGGTCAAAATGCGGCACCGTGCCGGCATGAAGCACAGGCCACTTCAGCGTGGCCGATTGTCCGGGCGGCAGGCGCCCAGCCTCGCGCATCGCCCGCTCCAGTTGTTTTCGTTCCGATCCTTCGCCGAAGATCATCGCGCTCTCACTGTGACCAGATCCGCTACTCGACCTCGACGCCGAGTTCCGTATATAGACCGGTGACATTATAAATGAGGATGCCCATACCGCTTGCAATCCCGGCAATAGAAGAAATTTCGTATGCTATGATGCGGGATTCGAACGCAGCACAAATCATATCAGGGAGCCTCCATTGGCCGCGCGCATCCTAAATGGCAATGCGATTCGGGATCAAATCTACGCCGAGTTGCAGGCGGAAATCGCCACCCTGGTGGCGGAGGGAATCCGGCCCGGGCTGGCCGCCGTGCGTGTGGGCGACGATCCCGCCTCGAAGCTCTATGTGAATAGCAAAGTCGCCGCATGCGAAAAGTTGGGCCTGGCCAGTTTCTATCTCACGCCGCCCGCTTCGATTACCACTCAAGAGTTGCTCGCCCAGGTCGATGAATTGAATCGTAGGGACGACGTGGACGGAATTCTCGTGCAGATGCCCCTGCCCAAGCAGATTGACTCCAAGGAAATTCTCGATGCCGTTGTTCCCGAGAAGGACGTGGACGGCTTTCACCCTATCAATGTCGGCAATCTGGTCGCCAACCGCCCGGCTCTTGTGGCCTGCACGCCGGCGGGCGTGATGGAAATTCTCCGCCGCAGCGATATTCCCATCGAAGGCGCAAATGCCGTGGTGATCGGACGCAGCGATATCGTGGGGAAACCGATGGCTCTCCTGCTGCTTCACGCCAATGCGACCGTCACCATCTGCCATTCCAAAAGCAAGGACCTGCCCGGCATTGCGCGCCGCGCCGATATCATCGTCGCAGCCATCGGAAAAGCGGCCATGGTGACGCCGGATTTTGTGCGCCCCGGCGCCACCGTGATTGACGTAGGGCAAATCTTGGTGAAGGATGCAGCCGAAGCCGAGCGAATCTTCGCCAAGTTTCCCGCGAAGCTCGAATCGTTTCGCGCGAAAGGTTCCATCCTCGCGGGTGACATTCATCCGGAAGTCGTCGAAGTTGCGGGTGCCTATACACCCGTCCCGGGAGGCGTCGGCCCGCTCACCATCGCCATGCTGATGAGCAACACCGTAAAGGCCGCTCGCATGCGGCGCGGCTCGCGCGTTCCGGCAGCCGCGTCCTCCCGTTCCTGATGCTACGTGTAGGGCTCACCGGCGGAATCGCATCGGGCAAATCAACGGTAGCTGCCTTTCTCCGCGACCGCGAATATCAGGTTCTCGATGCCGATGCGCTGGCCCATGAATTGCTCGAGCCGGGGCAAGCCTCCTATGAGGAAGTCGTGCGCGAATTTGGCGCGGAAATTCTCTCTCCCGCCGGTGCCGTCGATCGCCGGAAACTCGGCGCGATTGTTTTTTCCGATGCGGAAAAGCGCGGCCGGCTAAACCAGATTCTTCACCCGCGCATTCACGACGTTGTGGTTAAGTGGTTTGAGGCGCTCGACCGCCCGGGCGGTCCGGAAATGGCGTTCGAGGAAGCGGCTCTTATTCTCGAAGCTGGCGCGCAGCGGGATCTCGATTGCGTGATCGTTTGCTGGTGCCGCCCCGAGCAGCAGTTGGAGCGTTTGAAGGAACGCGGATTTTCGCGGCAGGATGCGGAGCTCCGTATCGCCGCGCAGATGCCCCTCGACCAAAAGCGCAACCTTGCCGACGAGGTGATCGACTGCTCGCGCTCTCTCGAAGATACTCAACGCCAACTCGTCCTGGTCCTCGAAAAGCTTAAGAAATGGCCCACCTACGGACGGAATACCACCTAAGTCTGCGTCTGGAAACAACCGGTAACACGACCGGAGAATCCGATTAGCGGACTCTTCGGACCTGCCTTACGAATTATCGCGATAAAATCGTAGACTACACGCGAGTGCCGCCGGCGAGGGGAGATTGGAAGCGACCATGAAAGACTTCCATCGAGGCTTGATGAAAGTTCTTTTGCCGCTTTGTTGCATTCTTGGCTGCGTCGGTGCGCTGTTTGCCCAGCGCGCGTTCCGGCAATACCCTTCCGTCGAATATGGCGACTCCACACCGCTGCCGCCGGATTGGAAACGACCGGGCGAATGGGCTTTCGCTCGTCTAATGTACCCGCCGGGCCCCAATGACGGTTACCGTGGACGTTTCGACGGCGATTGGCGCGAAGGTATGTCGCTGTGGACGCAGGATGGGCCGCCGGCCGATCGCGACTTTGCCGCTGCCGTGCGGCGCCTCACACGCGTCGACGCGCGATCGGTGGAGCAGGACGTGAATCTCGACGATGGGAACGAAGTCTACAATTGGCCGTGGCTTTACGCGGTGCAGGTCGGCGAGTGGGGACTCACTCAACATCAGGCGGATGTCTTGCGGGACTACCTCTTGCGCGGCGGCTTCTTCATGGCGGATGATTTTCACGGCGCTTACGAGTGGCAGATGTTTTTGAAGCGTATCCGGATGGTTTTTCCGAATCGTCCGATCGTCGATATCCCCAATAACGACCCGATATTCCACACCTTATACGATCTCGACGACCGCTATCAGATTCCCGGCGCCGAGCATCTGGGAACAGGCTACAAGATCCCGGATTATCCGCAGGGACCTGACGATGGAAAGGGAGCGCACTGGCTCGCCATCCGCGATGACAACGGACGCATCATGGTCGCCATCTCTTTCAATTCCGATCTCGGCGATTCGTGGGAGTGGTCGAATCGCCCGGAATATCCTGAGCGTTTTTCCGATCTCGGTTTCCGCATCGGGATCAACTACGTCGTCTATGCTATGACTCACTGACCTGCTTGCAGCCGAATCCGCGGTAGCAATGGGCAAAAGGCTTACACTTTTTCTTTCTCATCGAGGATGCGATTCAGCGCGTCGGCGGCCAGGTGGTAAAAGTTCTTCCAGGAGGACGATAATTCGCTTATTGCCCGACGCACGTCCTCAGATGTCAGCCGGGGACGCGGACGCTCCTGCATCGCACGGTTGTATCCATCCTTCCAAACTTCCGTCGCGTGAGGACAGGGTTCGGTCCAATTCGCCTTCTCGCTAGCACACTGCTCGCAAACGAAAGGTCGAACTCTCTGCGCCATTCGAACTAGCTTAGAAAAAGACCGCCGGAAAATACTACTGGTCCGAGGGACAGGCGAAAGAAATCGCTCCCTTCAGGGCGCAACGAACGCAAAGGAGTCGTCGAGACTCTTTCAATTTCGCTCAAGGCAGACGCCCGGCGCGACGAAAGAGCAACGGTCGAATCTGTCTAACTCGCGGTGCGTTTTGGTTCCGTGAAGACGGATGCGGATCGCGCCACGGGCCTGTAGAATTCGCTCCACTCTTCCCAAACCCTGGCGCGCTGATCATATGTCAGTCCAAACCACGATTCGGCAAGGTCGCGCACTCGTTCCAGAGCCGACTGCATTTCCGCCTGCTTCCGTTTCATCGTGTCGCTGTCGGCGTCCGCGGGAACCCGGATCGGCGGCGCCACAAACATCACTGCCTCCGTGAACGGGTAGGGAAGTTGAAAAAGATCCCACGACTTCTGGAACGTGTGTGCGCTTTTCAGAGCGATATGAAATACGGAGATCGGGCGTCCGGTTCGCCGCGCCAGAATCACGGGGCCCGGCTTCGCCACGTAGCGCGGGCCGCGAGGGCCATCGATGGTGAATCCGACATGGCGTCCCGCCTCGAGGCTGCGCGCCATCGCGGTCAGGCCTTCAATCGCGCCGCGCGACGAGCTTCCCTGCGCCGTCCCGAATCCCAGCCGCTCGATTACCCGCCGCGTCCACTGCCCGTCAAAGTTCACCGTGTTGAGCACCACGATGCCCCGATTTCGCCAAAACCACGCCGCCGGAAGAATACAGCGATGCCAAAAAACGCCAATTCCCGGCTCACCGGCATCGCGAATTTGGACGGCATTGTGTACGCCAACGATCTCAAAGCGCAGTGTCGGACCAAGCAGACGGATCACCCAGTACGCCGCCCACGCGAACACCGGAATCTGCATCCTTCGCCAGAGCGAAAGCTTCGGCATGGGAATGCGTGCTTCCGAGCCAGGATTGTGGCCCTTTGGTAACGCGCCAAAGTTCGAAGTGTTGTCCATTGCTGTATAGTATAGCGGTCGATCCTCGTGAGCTTCGAGTTTCAATTCGCGCCCGGCAGCGTGATGTCATCCGCGCCTACACGCGCGGCCCTGGCGATTCTCGCTCTTGCCCTTCTTTGGCTCGCTCCGGCGGTTGCCCATGCCCAGGATGCGCCGCCCGGTGCTGTGGGTCGCGTGCAAGGCCAGGACATCTCCGTGGAAAGCGGAAGCGCCGCGAATAACGGCACGGCTCACTCGGCGCCTGGCATTTACGTCCTGAACGGCAGTGTCGTCACCGTGCATTCGGCAAAGGCGCGAATGACGCTCTTCGGCGGCGGCAAAGTCGACATATGCGGTCCCGCCAAGTTCACGGTGCTCCTTTCGGGCGACGCTATAACGCTGGCGGTCAATTTCGGACGAGTGCGAGTGAGCCTACCCTCGAAAACATCGCTGCGCGTTTTCACTCCCACGATCATTGGCACGCCGCTCGATATCAACGGCGGTTCGCGTGACGTGACGGTTGGCCTGAATCTCGACGATTCGCTCTGCGTGCTTGCGACCAGCGGCGCGATCCAGCTCGCAAATCAATTCTCCGACGAAAAATTGATCGTTCCCCAGGCGGGCGAATTCTTCCTGAATGCGGGAAAACTTGTTCCTGTTGCGGGCACTCCGGGAAGCTGCCAGTGCTTTGCCGATGAGCCAGCACCCGCTGCGCCTCCGCCGGGACCGATTCCTGAAACGGCGGTCGCCATTCCCCTTCCGCCAACTAACGAGCCAAATGCGGTTTCTCGATCAGCGAAGCCGCCAGACGAAATGAAACCGGCGACCGAGTCCAATGTCGAATACAGTGTGCTGGCCCACGCCAATGAGGAGCATCCGGTCGAGCGGCCGGTAGACGATGAAGTTCCCTCAGCTCCGCCCACGTCGATGCCGATATACACCGTAGTCCTGCCGCCGCTGGTTTTTTTGGCGGGCTCGCCCGCTCCACCGCCTGACCCGGGGCCGCCGATGGCACTGCTAATTCGCGAGGCTCAAGCGTCGCCGGATTGGGAATTTTCCGGCCACGTGGCCGCGCCGGAATTTGCAACCGATTTGCAGCATGCGCTGGGACAAGACGTCCGGGTAACGGCCAAAGAGCCGCATGCGGGGATCGCCACAAAACGACGCGGCTTTTGGGGCGCACTTCGAAGGCTCTTCGGCGGAGGCGATATGGACGCGAAAGCCGAGTAGCGAGCGCATCGCGGCATTTACATTCCCTCGTAATTCGGTCCACCGCCGCCTTCCGGCGGAACCCATTCGATAATTTGATACGGATCGGCAATGTCGCAGGTCTTGCAGTGGACGCAGTTCGCGGCATTGATCTTCAATTTCGGCGCGCCCTGTTGCATCACCATCTCGTAAACGGCGGCGGGACAAAAATACTGGCAGGGGTTGCCGAATTCGCGCACGCAGCGGTCGCTGCAAATGTTCGGATCGAGAACGATCAAGTGGCAGGGCTGATTCTCGTCGTGGCGCGTTCCGGAATGATAGACATCCGTGAGGCGGTCGAATGTAAGCTGGCCATCGCCTTTGAACCGCGTTGATTGATCCACTTGCGCGGCGCCGCGATGGAGTTGCGCGTATTCCGTGTAGCCCGGTTGGGTGCGCATCGGATCGATGAGGCCGCGGCCGCCGCTGACGAACTGCAAGCCGGCGTGGAGCAGCCCTTTCCAAAGGCCGTCGTGGAATCCTTGATGAAAATTTCGGACGGACCATAGCTCTTTCTTCAGCCAACTCTGTTCCAGTTTTGTCTCGTATGCGGAGAGCTTCGCCGCCGAAGTATCTCCGGCGCAAAGCGCTTCATAAATCGCCTCAGCGGCGAGCATTCCGCTTTTGATCGCGGTGTGAATTCCCTTCAGGCGCTGCGAATTCAGCAGGCTTGCCGAGTCGCCGATGATCAGGCCGCCATCGAAATAGCTGCGCGGCCTTGAATACCAGCCGCCGTAGGGGACCGTCTTCGCGCCGTAGCGAACAAGACTGCCGCCCTCCAGGATCTTCTTCACGAATGGATGCGTTTTGAATTTTTGAAACGCCTCGTGAGGATCGAAGAGCGAATTATGATAATCGAGCCCGACGACGATTCCGAGCGACACGCGATTGTCGCGCAAACCGTAGATCCATCCGCCTCCATACAAATCCGAAGTGAGCGGCCAGCCAAGCGTGTGCGCAACGTAGCCGGTATCGATGCGGCCCGGCTGCACGTCCCACAGTTCCTTGATTCCGAGACCGTAAACCTGGGGATTGAGACCGTCCAGTTTCAGTTGAGAAACCAGGCCTTTGGTAAGCGAACCTCGCGGGCCTTCCGCCAGCACGGTGACTTTCGCGCGCAGTTCGTAGCCGGGCGTGAAGTTGTCCTTTGGCTTGCCGTTTTTGTCGACGCCTTTGTCTTCGGTCAAGACACCGGCAACTCCATTTTTTTCGTAGAGCGGTTCGCGCCCCGCGAATTGCGTGAAGACATTCACACCTTTTTTTCGACCAGCCCGCCGAGCCACTTCACGAGCTTGTTGAGCGAAATCACGTAGTTGCCATGGTTGGCCAGCGGCGGCGGAGTGATGGGGAGCTTGTAGGAGTTGCTTTCAGTGAAGTAGTAAGCGGCGTCGCCTGTGACCGGCGTATCGAGCGGCGCGGTTTTCTCAAAGTCCGGGACAAGTTCCCTGAGCGCGCGCGGATCCATGATCGCGCCGGAGAGCTGATGCGCGCCAATCTCCCGCGCCTTTTCGAGGACATAGATATTTTCGGGGGAAAGCGCGGGAGATTTTTTCTCTGCCGCGTGGCGGTCGATCAGGTTCGAGAGGTGGAGCGCGCAGGAAAGTCCCGCGGGCCCAGCGCCCACGATCAGGACGTCTGCCTCAAGCTTTTCGCGCTCCGTGGTCACGCGCGAGACTCGAAAAGAGGAAATAAGACCGCTCGATTCTGTGACGGGTAGCCGTGACACGCACCTTGTGTTTTCAGCGAGTTACATCGAATTCTACTCGACAGCTGTGTCGAGCAGAATCGCGCGCTTCTCGGAGCGAATCGATGGACGAAAGCGATCCCGCGACTCGTCGAAGGAACACCCCGAAAACGCCCCTCCTTTTTCCTCGTTTTCAACTCAATTTCTCCGAACATCAAGGGTCTCCTTTCCGGCTCAGGGTAGCACCGTAAGAGGGGGTTGCAAGCGATGGTTCCTGTGGACTTGTTTGGAGGCCGCGTCGGCCGCCGGTTCCCAGTCTTATGCTGAAGCGCCGGAGAGGCGGGGCTTCATGCCGAAGGGCTGAAGTTCAGCCGGAGCGTCTAGATCGGCGGAGATGCCGGGGAGCTGATCGAGCGGAACCGTCTTGAGGAAAGATTTCAGAAGGACTTCGGTTTCGCGCAGGCAGGTGCTGAAATCATAGTGGAGAGCATCGAGAGTCGTCCAGCAATCGCCGGGCTGCACGGACAGACCCGCGGAGATATCGCCAGCGGCGTCTTGAAATTCACGTTCGAGGTGCTGGATCGTCTCGGAAAGAATCCGCAGTTTGTGAAAAAACCGGGGCCGGCTGCGGAAAAGCACGTGATGGAGGATTCCATTCCAGGACGCGGCGCTTTGTCCCGTATTACCGCGAAAGAATTTCGCATTCAGGGGCGCGACAGCAGGAAGCCAGCGGGCGCCACGGCCGCGAGCAGAAAGAGTCTCGCAAAATGAAATCAGGGAGGACGCGAGGCGATCAAGGAGATCCGCGGTGATCGAAACCTGCTGGCGGGCGCAGACCAGTTCACCGCGCGCGCGCAGCGAAAGGGCGTCGTCCAGCGCGACACTCATCATCGCGTACGTACATTCCCATCTTTGAACGACCGTCTGAAAGACCAGGTTTTTTTCGCGCGGCAGGGCCATTATCCAATCATCAGATACGCTGCCGTGCACGAAGAGCCTAGGCCGCCACCCCAGAGACAAGACCGCCCCCAAGAAGCTAGCGGAGTATACCACCTGTCGGCAAGCCAGAGCTGCCCACAGGGTTTTCGGCATGTCGTTCGTGTCATATAGGGTCTGGGGGCCAAACACTCGGCGCCAGGAACGGGGTTTTCTTGACGCTTGGAGAAGGGGGCCATTATACTGCGCAACGGCTCGCCATCGGCGTCCTTCCGCTGCTGAAAGGATCATCTCTTTGGAATTTGAACCTCTTGACCAGTTCACGCAGCGCCACAAGAAACTGAGCGAAATCGAATCTCTTGGCCATTCTCCTTATCCGCATAAGTTTGCGCGCACGCATACACCGAAAGAGGTCAGCGAGCGGTTTGGAAAGCTGACGGCCGAGGAGCTGGCGGCGAAAAGCACGCCGGTGCGCGTGGCGGGGCGAATCGTAGCGCTACGGCCTCACGGCAAGGCGGGTTTCGCCCACATTGCGGGCGACGGCGGGCGGGTCCAGATGTACGTGCGCCTGGACGTGGTTGGCGAGCAGGCTTTCAAGCTCTTTCAGCTTCTGGATTTGGGCGACATCGTGGGTGTCTCCGGCAACTTATTTCGCACCAAGACGGGCGAGCTCACGATTCGTGTGGAGGGGCTGGAACTGCTCAGCAAGGCGCTGCTGCCGCTGCCGGAAAAGTGGCACGGCTTGGCCGACGTGGAAATGCGCTACCGCCGGCGGTATCTGGACTTGATCGTGAACGAGCGCGCGCGGGAGATTTTCCTCCGGCGGGCGCAGATCATTCGCGAGGTGCGGCGGTTTTTTGACGAGCGCGGCTACGTGGAAGTGGAAACACCCATGATGCATCCGGTGCTGGGCGGAGCGACGGCGCGTCCTTTCGTGACCCACCACAACACCTTTGATATGGACCTGTATCTCCGGATTGCGCCGGAGCTCTACCTGAAAAGGCTGGTCGTGGGCGGCCTCGACCGCGTGTATGAAATCAACCGGAACTTCCGGAATGAGGGAATCGACGCGATACACCAGCCCGAATTCACGATGCTGGAGTTCTATCAGGCCTATAGCAATGGGGACGAGTTGATGGATCTGACGGAGGAATTGTTGCGCGGGCTGGCCGAACAAATCTGTGCCGGCACGAAGGTGCAATACGGCGAGGTCGAAATCAACTTTGGCAAGTTTGAACGACTCTCGATGCGCCAAGCGATCTGCAAATACTGGCCCGCCACGGCGGGCGCGACGCCGAACGAAACTGAGCTGGCTGAAAAGGGCGGACCGCGCGCAATCGCCGAGCGTTATAACCGTTTCGCATCTGGCGCGGCTGCGGAAGCGATCCACGCTATCGAAAAGTTTTCGGACGGCGAATTGACGGGGCAACTTTTCGAAGCGGTCGCCGAAGGACATTTGAATCAGCCTACGTTCATTTACGATTTTCCAACCGACATTTCGCCGCTATCCAAGCAGAAGGCGGACGATCCCTCGCTGACCGAGCGGTTCGAGCTATTCATCGCGGGCATGGAGATCGCCAATGGGTTTTCGGAGCTGAACGATCCAGCCGATCAGGAGCGCCGCTTTCGCGCGCAGGTGGAAAAAGGCGGGCAGGACGCCCCTAAAGAAGTCGACGTCGATTATATTCGCGCGCTGAGCCACGGCTTGCCGCCGACGGCGGGCGAAGGAATCGGGATTGACCGGCTGGTAATGTTGCTCACAGATTCCCACGCAATCCGCGAGGTGATCCTCTTTCCGCTGTTGCGCGCCGAAACCGCCGAGAATTTGGCGGCGGCTTCCCGGGAAAAGAGCGGCGAGGAAGACGGAATCTCGAAATGAGCTTCGAATGGCTGGTGGCGCTGCGGTATCTCCGCTCGCCCAACCGGCCTGCGGTACTGCGGCTCGTCACTCTGCTGGCGATTCTTGGCGTGGCCGCGGGAGTGATGACCCTGGTGATCGCGCTGGCGATGAACACCGGTTTCCGGCAGGCCATCCGCGACCGGCTGCTGAGCGTCACGGCGCACGTGAATCTGAAACCCGCGAGTCCGGAAGGAATCCACAACTACCAAGAAGAGATTGCCAAGCTAAGTGGCACTCCTGGCGTTCGCTCGATCGAGCCGGCGATTTACAACACCGTGCTTTTGTCGATCGGCGGCAGGGCGCGTGGAGTGGTGCTGAAGGGCGTGGACCCGGAGCTGGAGCTGCGCAATGGCGGAGCGCTTCGGCATATGGTAGGCGGCTCCAACAGCTTTGCGCCAGGTCCGGACGCGATCCCGGTGGTGCTGGTGGGCCGGATTCTCTGCGAGGAATTGAAAGTTTCGGCGGGCGACTACGTTACGCTGACGAGTCCTCAGGGAAACCTGACGCCGTTTGGGATGCTGCCACGCGCACGGCGTTTTCGCGTAGGGGAATTTTCGATTCCGGCTTCTATGATTACGATGCGAATTGGGGTTTCGTGACGCTCTCTTCGGCGCAAGCACTGGCGGGCGTGGGAGACGTCGTTAACCTGCTGGAAGTTCGCGTGACGAACTTGGATGAGGCGGGAACCGTGGCCGATGAGTTGCTGCGCCGCGCAGGCCCCGGATTCATCACTGCAACCTGGATGGACGAGAACCGCGCGCTCTTCCGCGCCCTGAGTTTGGAGAAGTTGGTCACCGCGCTTTTTATTGGACTGATCACATTCGTGGCTGGGCTCAACATCCTGGTGGTGCTGATGATGACGGTGACGGATCGCGCCCGGGATATCGCCGTGTTGATGGCCATGGGAACGCAACGGCGCCAGGTGCGGCGCATTTTCATTTTGCAGGGCCTGGTTGTTTGCATCGGAGGAACGGCAGCGGGGCTGCTGGCTGGCTACGGATTATCCTGGATCGCCGATCGGTGGAGGTTGATCCCTCTGAACCCGGAGGTATACGCCATACCCTATGTTCCATTCCACGCTAATTCGCTGGACGCGATTTGGATAGCGGCCGCGGCTCTGGCCATTTGCGTCGCCGCCACAATTGTTCCGGCATGGTCCGCGGCGCGGATTCTGCCCGTCGAGATTCTTCGCTTCGAATAGCCTGCTTACGCCCTTTTTGACACCATAGCACCACAATGTCATAATGTTTTTCGAGGTCACGATAGCAGCCATGCAACGCACTACCGTCTACTTTTCACCCAAGCTGTACCGCGCTTTGAAGGTTAAGGCGGCGACGACCGATCGGGGTTTCTCCGAACTGGTGAACGAAGCGGTGCAGCTCGCTCTCAGGGAAGACGCCCTGGACGAGGAAGCGTACCGCCGCAGGCAAAAAGAGCCGAGCCGCGCGTTCGCGACGGTCTTGCGTGAACTGAAAAGTGCCCGCCTCCTATAGCCTGCGAATCAAGCGCGGCGCCGAGAAGGAGCTTCATCGTGTCCCGAAGGCTGACTTGCGCCGGATTGTGGAACGAATTGAGCGCCTCGCCACGGAGGCTCGACCCCCGGGTTGCGAGAAACTATTCGCGGAAAATGTCTATCGCGTCAGGCAAGGGGATTACCGCATTCTCTACTCGGTTGACGACGGAGAACGTGAGATCGAAGTCATAAGAATCGGTCATCGGCGGGAGGTTTATCGCTGATGCCTGGATTGCTCTACAAAGCAATTGGGGGAGCGGCAATACTTGTCGCAATCGGTTAAGCAAGAGGGCCAGGTTCTGTGCCGTTGATGACCAGGGGTGCGTCGCCAAGAATCGCCGGGCTGGGCCCGGCTGAAGGGTATATCGTTAATCTGGGGCCGGGTGACGGAATCGGCAAGCGTCCTGGGCGCGGAGGCCTTTTTGGCGAGCGAAAACACATGCGAGCCGTGATTTCCCACCGAGATCGATTCGTTCCAAGGGCGCGTGCGTGGTAAAATGAAAATAGAGTGAAGCAAAGTCAGCCAAATAGTGGCAAAGAGCGGCCGCCGTTTAGGGAAGTAACGGGGATAAGTGAGAAACGAATTGGATAAGACTAGGGTGAAGGACCTGTCAGAAGTACTGGAAAACAAGGACATATCGAAGCGGCGATCGGCATCTAAACTGTGATAGGAATAGCGGGCGATGCAAGCGAAGGCGAATACGGGTGTAGACGCCAACGAGGCAGATTTCAGAGCGGCCTCCAAATCGAGCCCCATACTGCGAGTGGAAGGGCTACGAAAGACCTTCTGCTCCGGCGCACAGGAAATAGCACCCCTTAACGAAATTGATTTTTCGGCCCAGCAAGGCGAGATGATCGCCATCCTGGGGCCTTCCGGCACCGGAAAAAGCACGCTGTTGCACCTGCTGGCAGCGCTGGACACTCCAACAAGCGGTACAGTATACTTCGCCGGAACTTCGCTTAGCGCATTTTCGCAGATGGAGCTGGCGGGAATCGCAACCGTGCAGTGGGTTTCGTGTGGCAGCGGCATCACCTGCTGCCCGATTTCACGGCGGCGGAGAATGTGGCGATCCCTTGCTGATTCGAGGGCAGGCGCGAGGGCAAGCGCTGAGAGTGGCGGCAGACTGGCTGGGTGAAGTGGGGCTGGCTAACCGGGCGAGGCAGCGGGCGGGCGAGCTTTCCGGCGGCGAACAACAGCGAGTGGCAATCGCGCGTTCGCTGGTGAATGTCGCCTGTGCTACTTCTCGCGGACGAGCCGACCGGGGACCTGGACGAACGGAGCGCCGAGGGCATTTTTGAATTGATCGAGCGCCTCCATCAGTCCCACCATTTGACTTCCATCCTGGCGACGCACAATTTGCCGCTGGCTGGACGAGCCGATCGAGTGCTGGTGTTAGAGCATGGGCGGCTGGCCTCGAGGCCGGACATGTTCGCGATGGTTGGTGCGCGCGATTGGGGCCAAGCATCTGATAAAGTAAGGACACGAGCCTGGGAGCGTGGGGTGACCGGTGTTTGAACGCTACACGGAGAAGGCGCGGCGGGTAATTTTCTTTGCGCGATACGAGGCGAGCCAGTACGGAAGCCCGTACATCGAGACGGAGCATTTGTTATTGGGGCTGTTGCGGGAAGATAAGGCGCTGGCCAATCGCTTTCTGCGCGCCCACGGCTCAATCGAATCCATCCGCAAAGAAATCGAATCGCGAATCACGGTTCGCGAGCGCATTTCCACTTCGGTGGAAGTTCCGCTGAGCCAGGAGTGCAAGCGCATTCTGAATTATGCCGCGGAAGAAGCGGAGCGGCTCGGCCACAAGCATGTAGGAACGGAACACCTCCTTCTGGGCGTCTTGCGAGAGGAGAAATCATTTGGCGCCGAAATCCTGCTGGAACGGGGATTGCGGCTTTCCACCGTGCGCGAGGAAATGGTCCGCAGCGCGGGAGAGAAGGTGCCCGTGAACCGTCCGAAAGAAGCTTCCCTGCTGGCTGAATCCAGCCGCGATTTGACGCAAGCGGCGATGGAAGGACAGCTCGATCCCCTGGTGGGCCGTGATGGCGAACTCGAGCGCGCCGTACAAATTCTCTGCCGTCGCACCAAGAACAATCCCGTGCTGATCGGCGAGCCTGGTGTGGGCAAGACGGCGATCGTGGAGGGCCTCGCCCAGAGGATTGCCGATGGCGACGTGCCGCCGTTCCTGGCCGACAAGCGGATCCTCTCCCTGGACCTCTCGCTGATCGTGGCGGGCACAAAGTACAGAGGGCAGTTTGAAGAACGGCTGAAGACCATCATGAAAGAGCTGATGGAAAGCCAAAATGCCATCATCTTCATCGACGACGAACTGCACACGCTGGTGGGAGCGGGTTCGGCGGAAGGCTCGCTGATGCCGCCAACATTCTGAAGCCCGCGCTGAGCCGCGGGGAAATTCAATGCATCGGTGCAACCACTCCGGCAGAATACCGCAAATCGGTTGAAAAGGACCGTTCGCTCGAGCGGCGATTCCAGGCAGTTAAAGTGTCCGCGCCGAACGAAGAAGATACGATCAAGGTGCTGCAAGGCGTGCGGGACCGCTACGATAATTTAACGATAGCCAGTTACACCGAGGATGCCATCCAGTACGCTGTTTATCTCTCGAACCGGTACATTCCGGATCGCTTCCTGCCAGACAAGGCGATCGACCTGCTCGACGAGGCCGGCGCGCGCGTGAAATTGCGGCAGGCCATGCTGCCGGACGAAGTGTCCGACGAAGTGCAGAAGCGCGTGAAGTTCATCACGCACCGGATGGAGACCGCGATTGCGAATCATGAGTTGAAAAGGCGCGATTTTATCTGGAGGAAGAGCGCAAGGAAAAAGAGCACCTGAGGACGCTGCGCGAAAAACTCGAATATTGATGACTCGTCCACCGGGATTGTGACGCGAGAAGATATCGAGGAAGTTGTGGCGCGCTGGACCGGCATCGCGGTGATGTCGATCAAGGAAGACGAGCAGCAAAAACTGCTGCGCATCGAGGAAGAGCTGCACCGGAGGGTGATCAGCCAGGATAAGGCCATCACTTCGCTGGCGCGGGCTATTCGGCGGAGCCGGGCGGGGCTGAAGGCGCCGGGCAGGCCGGTGGGTTGCTTCCTGTTCCTTGGCCCCACGGGCGTGGGAAAAACCGAAGTGGCGCGGCGGCTGGGCGAATTCCTTTTCGGCAGCGAGAAATCCCTGATTCGCTTCGACATGTCCGAATACATGGAGAAGCATTCCGTTTCGAAATTGATCGGCGCGCCCCCGGGATATATCGGCTATGAAGAAGGCGGGCAACTGACGGAG
>CAVPCI010000018.1:0-37678 GCA_963702375.1 uncultured Acidobacteriota bacterium | reverse complement strand
AATCTGCTCGGACAGCGAGTCCCAATTGCGAGTCTGGAGGGCCGCGAAAAGCCGCGCGGAGAGTGCCGTCGCTGGACCGCGGCGTTCTTCCGCCATGGCCACCGCTTTCACGGCCTGGCAACCGATGTTGAAGGCACTTCCCTCGTCGCTAAACCAAGGGCCTCGCCCGCCAGCGCGTGCCGTTCGCCGTGGGTATCGCGTCCGAAGGCGGCGGAGCCCGTGCCAGCAACGAGGACAATTCCCTCATTCCTGCCGAAGGCCGCCTCGAACGCAGTCTCGAGATCCGACGTTACGCGCACGCCAGCGTTTGGGTAACTCCGCTCGAAAAATGCAGTGACCCGGCGCGCGGTGCCCGAGCGGCCCGCGCCACCGAGTCCGGCGCAGACACCGCGAATATCACCGGCTCGGAGCTTATGGCGGGCCAGGACCGAATCGGCTGCCTCGCTTAGTGCGAACCAGGCGCGGGTGTAACCGGTTCGCAAGGGATTTGACGGGCCCGCCGCCGCCCGAGCCACGACCCGGCCAGACGCGTCGCCAAGGGCGCATTCCGTTTTCGTCCCTCCGCCGTCAAACCCAAGAAAAAACGATGCTTCCGGCGTCGATATTCCTTGCGTCATGGATTTTTGCTCGCTTCCAATTTTCGAGAATCGCCGATCCGTTATCTTTTTGGCGCTGCCGACTTCAGCAGGCGATTCTACACGGCTCGGCGGCTGGGCCAAAACCCAATCAGGAATGGGATGAGGGTAATCTGCAATCGAGGAAAATCGGAAAGCTCACCCGGTTCGCAACGCCCGCTGCGAGGGACAGGCGCTGCAAACCGGGCCGAGATCAAATGGAACTCGATGTGTGGGAGGAGGGTTTGAAGTGAAATCCTCCTGCCATCCGACTCAAATTAGACTTTTGTCACCTACCGGCCCGTTCTCAGCGGGCCCGGGCTGAACCGGACAATAGGATTTCCGTCGAGTCTCAAACCTTTCCGCGCAAAACGATGATATCGCCTCCCGATTGCGCGCGTGCGAGACTGTTCTTTATGTGTCGCCAAAGAGGCAATGAAACGTTTAGAAAGTGACGGGAGCGGCTATGCGGTCTTATGCTTCGCCGGCGGTTTTGTGCCGCGGGTGGTGGCGTTTGGCGTATCGGCTTTCGATACGGATGGATTAAGGCTAGGAAGGAACGCGAGAAAGTCGCGCATCAAGAGGTTCCTGAGCTCCGCAAAATCTTCCGCATGCCACGCTGGCGCGGCAGACTTCGTCCGATCTCCGGGCAATTCGGAATCGGGAGAATCCAATCCCAGCCATCGAAGAAAAGCCGCCAGGTAAAGGCTCTGGACAGTCCAGTTTGTGCCCTGGATGCGACATGTTCGCCGATGGTCGGCTGCTCCCGCAGCCAAAGAGGCGGCCCTTTCGGTCCCGTCTCCTTCGCTGTACTCCTGGATGATTGACCACATAGAGGCCACCACACGCAGTCGATCGGTCCCGAGCATCACGGCGGCGTCCTCGATCGTGATTCTGCTGTCGGCAGAAAGAAGGAGCGACCCGGCAAGCGTGATGATGAGTTCGGCTATTTCTGAATGCGATCGAATATGTTCGCTGATCCGCGACAGATCAACAGGCACTGCGCCGAGAAGGTCGGTTAAAAGTTGCGACCCGGAGGAGCCGTTTTGGATTCGCGCGGTTCGTGGCGGTTTCAGACGGTTCTTGGGCTTCGCTCCACTGAATGGAGACCTCGATTTGTGGGACCGTTCTTCAAAAGCGGTAGACATACAATCGCTGTGTCGAATGGCTACGACACCATCTCATGAACCGAAGCCCTGGGCGCCTTTAGGGCTGAAGCGCCATTTGTTTTCGCTGCCGTGAGCGAGGATTTTGGCTGCGCGGCAACTTCCGGGCGCCGGGTGATCCTTGTCTGCGGCGGTTTGGCCACTATTTCCAGCAGCCTGGCGCGCAGCCTGCCGAGTGCGGCAGTGTGAATCTGCGACACGCGAGATTCGCCGATGCGTAATACTCCTCCAACTTCCTTCATGGTGAGCTCTTGGAAATGATAAAGAGCCAGCACTTCGCGTTCGCGGGCGGGCAGTTCGGCAATCGCTAGATCGACGAAAGAGGTCATCTCCGACCGAAGAGCCTGCTGGTACGGATCGTCGTCTTCCGATCGGGCTTGCGAATCCAGCGATTCGCCGCGGTCTTCCGCGGTCGACTGAAGGCTCTCGATATCCAGGCCACGCAGATCGCCCCGAAGGTGCTGGAGGTTATCGAGGCTTACTTCCAGCTCAGCAGCGATTTCGGCCTCGCTGGGATCGCGGCCCAGCCGCGCCTTGCACTGTGAGATCGCTTGTTCGAGCCGCCGCGCCTGCCGGCGCAGCGCCCGCGGACTCCAATCCACGAGCCGGAGGCTATCCAGAATCGCGCCCCGGATGCGGAATTCAGCGTAGTGTTTCAGTTGAACGTTTTTGCCGGGATCGTACTTTCGCACCGCGTCCATTAGGCCGAGTATCCCGGCGTGAACGAGGTCCTCGAGCAACACTTGGGGGGGCAAACGGGTGTGAATGCGGCGCGCAACGTATTGAACGTGCGGAAGGTGATCGAGGAGCAGTTTCTCGCACTGACGTTCATCAAGCAGCCTTGTGTACATGTCCATTTGGACATGCACGGCTGGGTCCAGGAACGGCTGGATAGGATTAGAATTTTGTAAGGTCAGGCGCTTTGGCGACCATGGCTAGATTCTCGGCGCGGATCTGAGGATTCTCCTCCGCCAGAACGAAGGCTCGCTCAACGGCGTGTTGCAGCTCTCGCACATTACCCGGCCAATGATAACGCTGCAACAAATTCGCCGCTTCCGGACTGAACGTTTTCAGCGCAACCGCTGACTCGCGGCAGAATCCATCCAGAAAGTGCCGCGCCAAGGGAAGCGTATCCCCGGTGCGCTCGCGGAGCGGAGAAAGATCGAGCGGAAAAACGGATAACCGGTAATAAAGATCTTCGCGAAACTGTTTTTCGCGCACACGTTGCGGCAAGTCGGCATTCGTTGACGCGATCAGCCGTACGTCCACTCGAAAAACATCCGCGCTACCCAGACGCTGCACTTCATGCTCCTGCACGAACCGCAGCAGTTTGGCTTGCATGCCGAGCGGCAATTCGCCCACTTCATCCAACAAGAGTGTCCCGCCGTGCGCGGCATGAATGCGGCCTAGTCTGGATTGAAAGGCGCCCGTAAAAGCGCCGCGCGTGAAACCAAAGAGTTCAGCCTCCAACAGGCTTTCCGGAATCGCGGCGCAATTCACAACCACGAATGGGCCCTTGCTCCGCCGGCTGAGACTGTGGATGCCGCTCGCGACCAACTCCTTGCCCGTGCCGGTTTCACCTACGATCAGAACCGCCGTATCGCGCGGCGCCACCAGCCGGGCAAGGCGGCAAATGTGCTGCATTCCCTGGCTTGTTCCGATCATCCCAGGCAGCGACCGCATCCGGGATTCCACTGATTCGGCGGCAATATCGGGAATGACCTCGAAGGGATACTGCCGGGAGTCTCGAAAAGGCTGGGCGACGGAAATCTTGCTTTTCACCGCCTCCGACATCAGAGATTCAGTTTGCGTTCGATCAATGGCGCCTTCATCGCGCCTTGGATCGGACTCCATAAGAACGACGGCTAGATTAGGAAAGCGGCCGCGAAGAGTCGCCATTAGCTCTCCGACGTCCAAATCGTCGATCCTCGGATCAAGCAGCAGCGTGCCGAAATCGCTCTTCTCGAGTTTCAGGAGAGCATCCGCTCCTCCTCGCGCTTCCGAGACGGAAGCATTGGGGGCGGCCAGGTTCTTCACCATGTGCGCTCGAAGTGGAGCGTACGGACTCGCGACCAGCACCTTCCCCTTCAGTTCCTTCGTCAACGTCTGCATGACTGCGGACATTCATGGCCTCCTGAAATTATCTGGAGCCAACTCTCAGGCGGCGCAATGCTGTTTTCGCGCCTGCAATTGGTAACCCACTCCTCGAACCGTGTGAATCAACTTTCCATCGGACGGTGTATCCACCTTTTTACGCAGATAGTTGATATACACATCAACCACGTTCGTCAGCGTATCGAACGATAAATTCCAGACGCGTTCGACAATTTGCGGCCGCGAGACGGGATGAGACGTATTGAGCATCAGGAATTCCAGCAGCGCGAATTCCTTGGGCGTAAGCTCGATGGACCGCCCGGCCCGAATCACGCGGCGTTCGACACGGCTTAATTCGAGATCGTCCACGCGCAGCACGGTGTCTGGCCCGTGCCCGCCGCGGCGAACGAGCGCCCGCACCCGTGCCGCCAGCTCGGAGAAGGCAAACGGTTTCAACAGTAGATCGTCCGCTCCCAAATCGAGCATTTGTGCCCGCGCTTCCGGTTTAGTATCGGCGGCTAAGACGAGGATGGGTAATTGATCGTGGGAGCGAGCCTGCCGCAAAACAGCGAGGCACCTGGAACCCTCGACGTTTAAATCGAGTATAGCGGCCTGGTAATCGCGCTCTTCAGCCAGCCGGGTGACGTCGCCCACGTCTGCGGCCAAGTCGACGGAGTAGTGTTCTTCGCCAAACTCGCGCTCGAGAAACGCGCCAAGTGCGGCGTCGCGCTCGGCCACAAGTATCCGCATGGATGCTCCAGCGGAAGGGGAAACTCAAAAAAACAGTTTAGATATTAGGAAATTTTAGTTAACATCCGAATTAGTGTCAAAGGAATTTCTATTTCGAAAATTAGATCGTTCTAGAAGTGAGAATGTTTGTACCGATGTGACAAAAAGTTTTGTCTGCCGCGCAGAAATGTGAACCGAACTGAACCAAAATGCATCGAACCGGAACACGCCTCCGCGCAACTTTTATGGATGCGTCATCTTCTCAGGTACAACAATCTCGTCGAACTCATCGGCGGTGAGGTAACCAAGATCCAGAACGGCTTGGCGCAGGCTGCATTTTTCATGGTGCGCTTTGTGAGCGGCCGTCGCGCATTTATCATAGCCGATGATCGGGCTAAGAGCTGTGACCAGCATCAGCGAGTTCTTAACGTACTGCTCGATGCGTTGTAAATCCAATTCCATCCCGGAAACGCAGTGGTTGGTGAACGAGCGGCAGGCGTCGGCCAGCAGCCGCACGGAATGCAGAAAATTGTAGATGATTACCGGCTTGAAAACGTTTAATTCGAAATTTCCCTGAGAACCCGCAAAACCGATTGCAGCATCGTTGCCGAACACTTGCACCGCGACCATGGTGATCGCTTCGCACTGAGTGGGATTCACTTTCCCGGGCATGATCGAGGATCCCGGCTCGTTTTCGGGAAGGCGCAGCTCGCTTAAGCCCGCGCGCGGCCCCGATGCCAACCAGCGAATATCGTTCGCGATTTTCATCAGCGAAGCGGCCAGAGTCTTGAGCGCGCCGCTGGCGAAAACGAGCTCGTCATGCGCGGAGAGCGCGGCGAATTTATTCGGATGAGAGGTGAACGGCAGGTTGGTCAACTCGCTGATTTTTTTGGCCGCGCGTTCCGCGAATTCGGGATGGGCGTTCAGGCCGGTGCCTACGGCAGTCCCTCCGATCGCGAGATCGTAAAGCCCCGGCAGAATTTTCTCGAGACGATCCACGTCGCGGTCGAGCAGGCTCACCCATCCCGACATTTCCTGACCCACCGTGAGCGGCGTCGCATCCATCAGGTGCGTGCGGCCGATCTTCACGACATTCGCAAATTCTCGCGCTTTCGCATCGAGGGCGTGGCGCAATCCGGCAACGGACGGAATCAGGGCCTGGGCGACGCGCGAAGCCGCAGCGATATGCATGGCGGTTGGAAAAGTATCGTTCGAAGATTGGGACATATTTACGTCGTCGTTGGGGTGAATGGGATGTTTGCTGCCCATCACTCCGCCGGACATTTCGATCGCGCGATTGGAGATCACCTCGTTGGCGTTCATGTTGGTCTGCGTACCGCTTCCGGTCTGCCAGATGCGCAACGGAAAATGCTCGTCCAACTTTCCGGCGATCACTTCATCGGCGGCCTGAACGATCAGCCGGGCCTTTTCTGGGGAAAGCTTTCCAAGATCTTCGTTCACGAGAGCGGCGGCCTTCTTCAGAATTCCGAAGGCGCGAATCAGTTCGGGCGGCATGGTATCGCGGCCGATATTGAAGTGAATCAGCGAGCGCGCGGTCTGGGCGCCGTAATAGCGGTCATTCGGGACCTCGATTTTGCCCATGCTATCTGATTCCACTCGCGCTCCCGCTTTCGATGCCGAAGACGCTTTGGCGTCCACGCTAGCTTCCTCCCCATTATTCCATCGCGCTAAGACTGATTCTCGGAATTCAAACTTAGCATGATCTCCGGACGATCGTCGCAGGAATCGGCCGCAGCCATCCAGCGGGGGTTATCGCCGCATCTTAGGCGAGCCGGTATCGCCGCCAAAACGATGGTTCCGCGCACAGTACAGCTAACGAAGGCGCAGCCCGGAGCGCGCGGTTATCCGGTTATAATAATTGATTAAAGAATGCCCCTGCGAATGCATCGAGAGCGCGGCGCCAGGCCGAAAACTCGGCGTGTGGCTATTTTGGCGGCGATCATCTCCTTTCTACTTGCCTCCACGGCTTGGGAGACACGCCTCACTGCGCGCGCGGACGAACCTTACGCCCCCAGCCGCGATTACGATTTGCAGGATATTCGCACCCACTTGTGGTTTGACGGCGCCAGCCGTCAATTTCACGGTGAGGTAACCGAACGTGTTGCCGCTCTTCGGGCTGGCGTTATCGATCTCACATTCGATTCGGTGGGCTTGAATATCCAGAGCGTCACCCTTGACGGCGCGCCATCGAAATTTTCGACCACTCCCACGCAGCTCATCGTCTCATTACTCCGTCCCACCGCGCGTGGCGAGGGCCACGAGATCCTGATCCGCTACTCCGGAAAGCCAAAACGCGGCCTTTATTTCATCCTCCCCGATCAAAACTACCCGCGCCAGCCCGCGGAGGTTTGGACCCAGGGCGAAGCCGAGGACACTCGCTACTACATTCCCCTCTACGATTATCCTAACGACCGTACGACATCTGAAATGCTGCTCACCGTTCCATCCAACTGGATCACCGTCTCCAACGGCCGGCTGTTAGGCGTCACGAATGAAGCTGACGGTGCAAAAACGTGGGACTGGAAACAGTCTCAGACGCTTTCAACCTATCTGATTTCCGCAATCGCGGGCGAATTCGACGAGCAGGACGATTCCTGGAACGGCGTCGCGCTGCGATTCCTGGTTCCACGCGGCAGCCAATTCGAAATTCAATCCACGTTCGTCCGCACAAAGCAGATGCTCGATCTTTTTTCAAGCAAGCTGGGCGTGCCATACCCCTGGGCGCAGTACGCGCAAACTTCCGTCGACGGCTTCACCGAAGGCGGGATGGAGAATACCAGCGCCACCACGCTGAGTGTCCGCGACCTGGTGAATCCGAGGCTGCTGCCGGAGCTGCGAATTGGCGACGACTTTGTTATTTCGCACGAAATGGCGCACCAATGGTTCGGCGACTTGGTTACCTGTAAGGACTGGGCAAATCTTTGGCTCAACGAAGGGTTCGCCACTTTCCTCGAGCACTACTGGATGGAACAGCACTACGGGGCGGACGAAGCCGCCTATGATTTCTGGACCGACCGCCGCGATTGGTTCGCGCAGAAGCGGCTGTTTTCTGTGCCCATTCTCACGCGCGATTTTGACGACTCCACAAAATATGCCGGCAATGTCTACAATAAGGCTGGCTGGGTGCTGCAAATGTTGCGCGAGAAGCTTGGCGACGGCGATTTCTTCGCCGCGTTGCGCCACTACCTCACCGTCAACCGAGGACAGAACGTGGTTAGCGCCGATTTGCAAAAATCAATCGAGCAGGCCACTTCGATCGACGTGGACGAGTTTTTTCATCAGTGGATTTACGGTGCGGGCGCCCCGGAATTTAGCGTCGCCTACACCTACGATTCGGCGGCGCACCAGATCAAACTGGACGTAACGCAGACACAAAAAGTGGAGGGTGCGGTCGGCCTCTTCGACGTTCCTATCGGCATCGAAATAGCAACTGTCGAGGGAAGCCACACCTATTCGGTCGACGTGAGCCGCGCCAACCAGAGTTTCACTTTTCCCGCGGCCACCGCGCCCCTGATGGTGATTTTCGACAAGGGCGACGAAATTCTGAAGACCGCCGACTTCCCGAAGGATCCGGCACTGTGGATTTATCAACTGAAGAATGCCGAGACTGTTCCCGATCGCGCCGATGCCGCTGTGGCTCTCGGCGCGGTGCGAAATAATTCCGCTGCGGTGGCGGCGCTGGCTGATGCCGCCCAGCACGATCCTTTTTGGGGCGTTCGCGCGGAAGCCTTGAAGGCGCTGGCGAAAATCGGCGGCGAGGACGCGCAAATGGCGGTGCTGGCCGGTTTGAATGACCGTCTTCCCTGGGTGCGCGATGTCGCCGCGCGCGTACTCGGGCATTTCAAAGGCGATCCCAACATCGCCTCGACGCTGGCTTCCACCGCATCTGGCGACCCTGCGTATCGCGTCCGCGCCGCCGCGCTTCTTGCGCTTACCGATGTGAAGGCTGCCGGTGCATTCGAGGTGCTCGCCGCCGCAGTGCGTTCGGATTCGCCAGACAACATGCTGCGCGACGCCGCGCTCAGAAGCATGGGCGTTCTGGGCGACGACCGCGCTACTCCGATTCTTTTGGAGTGGGCCGCGCCTGGAAAACCGCTTCCCACCCGCCAGGAAGCCATCACCTCTTTGGCTGCCATGGACAAAAAGGACAAAGGCATCACGGCCGCGTTGATTTCCTACCTGAAGGAGCCTTACTTCGATGTGCGGCTCGCCACCATCATCGCTCTGGGCGCCAGAGGCGACACGGCGGCCGTCGAACCACTCGAGGCCCTGCTCAAAAGCGGCGACTTGCCCCCCGAGCAGGAAAGCTTCGTCCGCACCACGCTCTCGGCGCTGAACGCTCAGCCCGCCGCCAAATAATCACGTCCGCGGGCTTCCATCCGCCAACAGAATCCGCAGATCACGCAAATTATTTCCAGTGGGTCCTGTGACGATGGCATCGCTGAAGCGCGCAAAAAAACTGTACGCGTCGCTGCGCTTCAGAAAATCCGCTGGATCGAATCCGGCCGCCCGCGCATGCGCCGCTGTCTCGCCATCCGCCACGGAACCGGCCGCAGGGCTGTTTCCGTCAATCCCATCCGTTCCAGCGCTAAGCAGCGTGATGTTTTTTCCGGCGACTTTGGGCACGCACGCGAGCACGAATGCCGAGTTGCGCCCGCCGATTCCGTCGCCGGTCACCGGACTGCTCAGTTCCCCATCCGCCAGCACCGCCACAGGGCGGCCGGGATGCTCGTGCTTCTGGAATTCGAGTTGCGCGTGCAGCAGCGCCAGCAGGTAATCGGCGGCTTTTTCCAGCGGCCAATTGTCGGTGGAATTATCGCAGACGCAGACATAACCTTCGGCCTCACATGCATGGTGCGCGGCGTGCATCAATTCGTGCTGTCCCAGAACAAGGTGAAAGCTGGAGCGCGCGAAGGCCGGGTCGCCCGGTTTGGGGGTTTCGGAAAGCGTGTGATTTTCAAACGCGGCCTTCAGCTGTGCGGGCAGCTGTTCGATCTGCGAATATTTTCTCGCCACTTCTTCCGCATCACGGATCGTCGAGGGATCCGGCAAGGTCGGCCCCGAAGCCAGCGCCGATTCCTGTCCAACCGGCACGTCGCTAATTGCCAGCGTGATTTTCGCGGACTTCGGCGCCGCCGCGGCCAGCCGCCCGCCTTTTGTCGCGGACACGTGCTTGCGAATAGCGTTAATTTCTTCGATCGACCCGCCGCATGTGACCAGGGCTGAGTGTAGCCGGTCGAAATCGGCGAGCGTGACCTTTGGATCGAGCGGCTGCTCGACAAGCGACGAGCCGCCTCCCGAAATTAGAAAAAAGATCAAGGTCCGTTCGTCGCAGAGAGCTAGCCGCTCTAGAATGGCGCGTCCGGCTGCAAAACTCTGGTCATTTGGGATTGGATGCCCTCCCACGAAAATCTGCCATCCTGCTGGTTGTCGCGGAGGTGTCGCGGAAACAACTAAAATTCCTTCGGGAGAAAAATCCGGCGACAGCACGCGCATCAAGCCATCCGCCATTGCGAGCGAAGCCTTGCCGTAGGCGATGGCGACGATGGAATGAAACTGGCGCAAGTCGATCACGCCCTCGCCGGCGCGAATACGCGAGCCGCTGCGCCCGAGTTTCTTCTCAATTGCGCCGGGAACATCGATGGCGGCAAGGGTCTGGCGGAAAATGCGCTCCGCTATCTTTTTCACGCTTTTTCGATCGCGGCGGCACCCGCGCGCGCGACATCAAGATCCTGATCTTCGCTTCCGGCGCTCACCCCGATGGCCCCCACCACTTCCCCATCGGCCTGCAGGGGCACGCCTCCTCGAATCGGCGTTTGATGGTCGTGCGCCGCAAGCCCAAGACCTACTGCCAGCGCGACATTCACTTGATCGCCCGCCATCGCCGGACCGGTTGCCGAGCGACGCAGCGCCGCAGCTCGCGCCTTCACTAGAGCCACTGCAATCGACGCCGGCTTGGCTCCGTCCATTCGCTCGAACGCGAGCAGGTGCGCGCCATCGTCCACTACTGCAATGTTCATCGGCACGCGAATTTCTTCCGCGCGCCGCTCCGCCGCCGCAAGCACTGCGCGCGCCCCCGCGAGCGTAAGCTTGGGATGATTCCGCGTCACCAGTTCCATCGGTTCGTCTCCCGAGACATTACAGTCCCAATGCTTCTGCATTCAGCGCGTTCGGCGGACGCTCCCCTTTAAAGAGCGCCACCGCATTTCTCGCCGCCATGATCGCCATCTTGGTTCGTGTTTCCACCGTCGCGCTGGCGATATGCGGCGCGAGAATCACGTCCTTGCGTGCGACCAGTGCGGGATGCACTTTCGGTTCCTGCTCGTAAACATCCAGCGCTGCGCCGGCGATTTGTTTGTGCTCGAGCGCGTTCACGAGCGCTGCCTCATCGACCACTGGACCTCGCGAGGTGTTAATCAGATACGCGGTCGGCTTCATTTTTTCGAACGCTTCCCTCGAAATCAAATGACGCGTATCGGGAAGGAGCGGTACATGCAGCGTCACGAAATCCGACTCGCGCAGCACCCGGTCCAGGTCCGCGAATTCCGCCTGCAATTCCCTTTCGACCTCCAGAGGCACTCGCGACTGATCGCTGTAGAGAACGCGCATTTGAAATCCGCGAGCGCGCCGCGCAACGCCTCGGCCAATCCGCCCAAAACCGATGATGCCCAACGTCTTCCCCCACACATCTCCGCCCAGGAGTTGGTCAAGGTCCCATCCAGGCCACGTGCCGTTGCGCATCCAGGCATCGCCTTCCACCAGCCGCCGCGCAATCGCCATCAGCAGCGTCCACGCGAAGTCCGCCGTCGTTTCATCCAGCACCCCAGGCGTGTGCGCGGCGACCACTTTGTGGCGAGTGCATGCCGTCACGTCGATATTGTCGTACCCAACGGAGACGGTTGCCGCGACCCGCAGCTTCGGCGCTGCGCTCAGCAGCTCTTCGTCCACTTTTTCCGTCAGCAGACAGACCAGTGCCTCCTTATCTGCCACGCGAGCAAGCAATTCGGCGCGGGGAATGCGCTCGGTCCGCGTCCAATATTCGGTGTCGAACTGCTGATCCAGAATCGCACGCGCTTCCGGAAACAGCGGCCGCGTTGCCAGAGCTTTCGGCTTGCCCACTCGGTCCCTTTCCGTCGAAAAAGTTTTCGCAGCGCCAGTAGCATACACCCAACACCCATTCGAACTTTGCCACTGGGCGGGAATTCCGCTAGCCTGTGTGGGGCGATCGCTCGTTCATGAGACGCAAGCACACCATTGAGGAAAAAGAGGCGCGTCCGCCGGAGGTTAGCGGAGAGCAGGTCATCGCCTATCTGGCGACGCTTCCCCACCCTGCCACGATTCGTCAGATCGCTCACGGCATGGATCTGAAGCATCGCGGCCGCCGTTTTCTACCTCGCGTGATCCAGCAACTCAAGCGGCGCGGCAATATCGAAGAAATTTACGGAGGCCGCTACCGTCTCGCGGGACAGAAGAACGGCGCAATCACGCCACCCCGGGGCGCTAAGGCGCCTTCGCAAGCCTCGGCGGCTCCTCCCGCGCAAACAAGTTCCGCACAGCCGCCCAAGCGCGCGAGAGATCCGAATTTAATCGCAGGCCGCATCGTCACTCATCGCGACGGCTACGGCTTCGTGGTTCCCGACGCGCCGATCGCGCGCGTCGAAGGCGACCTTTTCGTCGGCCGCGACAATTTAGGCGACGCCATGAATGGCGATCGCGTGCTCGCCCGCGTCGAGCGCCGCCGTGCCGATGGCCGCGCCGAAGGGCGCGTGGTCCAGATCGTGGAACGCCAGCATCCTACGCTGGTCGGCCTATTTCGCTACGGCCCTCATGGGAATCACGTGCTTCCCTACGACACGCGCATCACTCACGAAATTTTCATCCCGCCAGGCGATGAGTTGACGCCCGAACTGCAGCACAAGCTGGGACCTGGCGCGGACGGCCAACCACCGCCAAGCCGTCGCGCACGGCTGCCCGAACTCGACGGAGCCGTTGTCGATGTCGAGATCACGCGCTATCCCAAAGGCGGCCTTGCGCCCGCAGGGCGCGTGATTGAAATTCTTGGCCGACCCGGCGAGATCGGCGTGGATGTTGAAATCATCATTCGCAAACATCACCTGCCGCATATTTTCCCGGAGGAGGTGCTTGCCGAGGCTCGCGCCACTCCGCAGCAAGTTGCGGATTCGGATTTGCGCGGTCGTCGCGATTTTCGCGATTTGCCCATCGTCACTATCGACGGCGAAACAGCGCGCGATTTCGACGACGCTGTTTATGTCCGCGCGCTGCCGAACGGGCATTACGAATTGCAGGTGCATATTGCGGATGTGGCGCACTACGTTCGCCGCGATTTTCCGCTCGACCGCGAGGCGCGTTTGCGCGGCACCTCCGTCTATTTCCCGAATCGCGCCGTCCCCATGCTGCCGGAAGAACTTTCAAACGGCATTTGCTCTCTGAATCCGCAAGTGGATCGTCTGGTGATGAGCGCGATCATGGAAATGGATGCCGCCGGCGATATGGTCGCCGCCGATTTCACGCCCGGAGTGATTCGTTCCGCGGAGCGCATGACGTACACCAACGTGCACAAAGTTCTCGAAGGCGATCCCGAAATGGCCCGGCGCTATGCTTCGCTTGCCGGCGAATTTCGCCGCATGAAGGAGCTGGCGCTCTTGCTCAACAAGCGGCGTTACGCGCGCGGTTCGATCGACTTCGATCTGCCCGAGCCGATTATCGAATTCGACGAATCCGGCCGCATGGTGAGCATCGACCGCAGCATGCGCAACATTGCTCACCGGATCATCGAGGAATTCATGCTGGCGGCCAACGAGGCTGTGGCTCAATACCTCGAAAAACGCGGCATCGCTTCGCTCCATCGCGTTCACGAAAAGCCGGACCCCAAAAAAGTGCTGGAGTTCGAGGAACTCGCCCAGGCTTTCGGCTATTCGCTGGGAGTCGAGGATCTCGTGGAGCGGCGCATCGCGGTGCGCCATGGCAGCGTGCGAGCGCCGCAAAAAGCAAGCGGCGGGCGCGGCCGCATGCGTCCGATGAGCGTCACCATGCCGGCGGCGGAAGAAGTGAACATCCGCCCGCAGCACTATCAACGGCTCACGCAAAAGATCGCGGGCAAGCCGGAGGAGCGAATTCTCTCTTACCTGATGCTTCGGTCGCTAAAGCAAGCCCGGTACTCTCCCGATTTGCTCGGCCATTTTGCGCTGGCCGCGAAGGAGTATACGCATTTCACTTCGCCGATTCGCCGCTATCCGGATTTGATCGTGCATCGCGCGCTGAAATGGGCGCTCGAAAATCCAGCGGTAGCGCCCGTTCGCGCGACGCTGCCGGACGCGCGTCCCGGGAAGGAAGTATCCGTGCCGATGCTCGGGCCGTATCGCCGCACCGAACTTCAGGCCATCGCGTCCGAAACCTCGGAAGCCGAACGGCGCGCCGACGGCGCGGAGCGCGAGCTGATGGAGTGGAAAACCGCGCAGTTTATGGAAAGCCGTTTGGGAGAGGAATACGACGCGCTCATTATATCAGTGCAGAAATTCGGATTCTTCGTGGAGCTGAAGGAGATTTTCGTGGAGGGCTTGGTGAGCATCGACCGGCTGGAGGAGTCCACCGGCCATCGCTGCGTGTTTCGCGAGCGCGATCGCACCATTGTCACTGAACCACATCGCGGCACGCGAAGCGCTTCAGCAGCGCGCCGGATTTTTGCTTTGGGCGACCGCGTGCAAGTTCGCGCCGAGCGCATTGACCCGTTGCGCCATCGCGTGGAGTTCGCGCTTGTTTGATACATCGAAGAGAGATTCCCGACAACTGCATCCGAGGCGCAAAAAGCGCGCTTCGAGCGCGCGTTCCGGCGCTTCGCGCAAAAGCAAAAGCGCGGGACACTCCGCTCAGAATAACAACGTTTAAGGGGAGGTTCGAAATGAAGCCAACGATCGGATTCATCGGACTTGGGCTGATGGGCAAGCCCATGGCGCGAAATGTGCTTCGCGCTGGATTTCCGCTGGTGATCTGGAATCGCACAAAAGCGAAAGCTGACGATCTGGTTCGCGATGGAGCCAAGCTTGCCACGAATCCACGCGAAGTCGCCGCTCAATCAGACATGCTGATCACGATTGTGAGCGATCCTCCGGCACTTGAAGAAGTTCTTTGGGGCGCCAAAGACGCAAAGGAAAACACGGGCGCGCTCGACGGCCTGCGCTCTGGCGGAATGTTGATCGATTCGAGCACCGTATCGCCTGATCTCGCGCGCCGCGTGGCAGCGGCCTGCGCCGAGCGCAACGTGGATTTCCTTGACGCACCCGTAACCGGCGGAACTTGGGGCGCTGAAAAGGGCGAGGTGGTTTTTATGATCGGCGGGAAGGCCGAAGTGCTCGAACGCGCCAAGCCCGTGCTGGAAGCCATGGGCAAGAAGTTTTTTCTTCTGGGGCCGAATGGTGCGGGACAAACAGTGAAGCTCGGCATGAATTTGCTTTTGGCGCTCGAAGTGAATGCGTTCGCGGAATCGCTCGCGCTGGTGACGGCCGCGGGCGTGCCCGGGGAAAAGCTGTTCGAGGTGATGCAGTCCAGCATGGGCCGCTCGGGGCTGCTCGACGTGAAAGCGCCGCTGATGCTGAAAGGCGAGTTCCCTGCCAGCTTTCCGCTGCGTCTGATGCACAAAGACATTCGGCTGGCGCTGGAACTGGCCCGCGAGCAGGGCGTCACACTGCCTGCTGGTGCCGCAGCCTATGCCTCCTTCACCAAGGTGAAGCAAGCCGCCGATGTCGCGAACGAAGACCCCGATTTCGCAGCGGTCGCGCGCTTCTGGAAGAAAGTCGCCCACGCCTAACCTGCATCGGCGGGGACGTATGATAGCTGGGCAACTCCTTCTTGTCACACCGAAATGCGGCGTACCCACAAAAGCAAAGGGATACGGGAAAAACCGCACGTATAGAATCAACACGTGGGGCGCCGGCTTCTTGTCGGTACGCCAAACGCTGACCCCAGAAAACACAGAGATCAAGGATGTCAACTCATTTGTGGTAGGGTTGTAACAGACAAAGAGAAAGGCGCTTTTTGGGCGTTGACGTGAGGAGACAGGCGTAAGAAAATGCCGGGTTCGATGGACGACTGGATCGGAGAGAAAGCCGCTCTCGTCAAGAAGCGGCAGGAACAGGCGGAAAGAGCGCGGCAATCAGGCGCACACGAAGCGGATGTTATTTCCGCCCAGGGCCACGATGTCTTGGAGCAACTCGAAGCTGCGGTGCGCAGAGACGTGGAAAGATGGAACGCACATTTTCCAGATGATGCACGACGAAGAATTGATAGCGTAGAGAAGTTGAATCCGAGCGGGTTTATTGTCCGCAAAACTGGGTATCCCAGCGCAACTCTTCAGGCAGTTTATGATCCCGCCTCTATGTCAATACAGTTCACGGCTACTAAGGTCCGGGCGGTCGGCGAGGGAGCGTACAGCGTTAAAGGCGTCTTTCACCTGAATCTGTCAGAGAGCGGAGACATCTATCTTACGAACCGCTCGGGAGAACATTTTCCGTTTCTGGATGCATCCCGCCACCTACTCGAAGCGGTACTCGACACATAACACCGCTGCGGCTACACCGGTGAAGTCGGCCGGAAGAAGCTGAGCGGCAGGTCGCGGACGGTGCGGAGGCCGGCGGGGGCGGCGAGAATTGCGGGGATGGCGTTGACGGCAGCGGCGGCGGTGGCGACGTCGCCGTGCGTGCCACCGGGAATTGTGAGCGCGAGATTCGGTTCGCCTCGCAATTCGACGGAGTCCGCTGGGTGCTTTGCGCCTACGTACATTTGCAACTCCGTGAAGATTTTTTCTTTGCCTGCAGCGGTGCCTCGGGCGATTTGGTGAACTCCGGCGACTTGGCCCGGTGCGACTTCGAGGAATTCGGTCTTCACGGTTTCCTCGGCGATGATGGGTTCGATGGTTTCGGAGATATCGTCGAGCGCGAAGCCCAGGCCATCAGCGACCATGGCGATGGATTCCGGTAAACCGTGATGCTTGATGATTCCGGCGACGACTTGGGCGCGGAATTCGTCGGGGGTCATGCCTGCGCCGATTTTTTTCTGCAGCGGGAGGCGGCGCTTCGATGCGTCGACAATTCGCACTGCCTTGGCCCAGTCCACGCGCTGCGCAGCGGCAGCTAGCGTGAGGACGAGTTTATCCATCACAAAGCCGGGATTGACGCCGGTGCCGACCAGAGCGACGCCTTCGTCTTTCGCAGCGGCGTCAAGTTTCGCTGAGAGCTCCGGGTGCTTGCGAAACGGGTAGGCCAATTCTTCGCAGGTGGAGACGACGCAGCATCCGGCGGAGAGGCAGGCGAGCAATTCCTCCATCACATTGGCGAGATAGGATGAAGTTGTGTGGACAACTACATCGACCGGATGGGCGAGCGCGGCAGAGGTTTCCGCGTGAACGGTTACTCCCCAAGGGGCATCTTTTGCGCCGATGAGTTCGCCGAGATCGCGGCCAGCCTTCGCGGGGTCGCGGTCGATCGCGCCCACGATTTCGAGCGCGGCCTTCTCGCGCATCAAGCGAACGATCGATGCGCCGATTGGTCCTACGCCGAATTGGACTATGCGAATCTTCTTCCTCACGGGAGTGCCCTTTGGACGAAAAAGAAACGTCTAAGGTAACAGAATTTGCGGAATTGGCTCCACAAGCACGTTCAATAGTCCGTCCGGGACTTTTAATTTTCGTTCTCGCATCCCGGCACTCCGCTTCGCTGCGTGCCGGGCTAACTACAAGCGCGCCTCAGGCGCTGCCATCACGAAGGCGCAAAGCAGATCCCTCACCCTATGAACAAAGGCTGGGTTCCCTTCCTTCGTCAGGCAGGCGGGATGACAACTTCGCCCCGCTGAAGCAGGAGCGGGGATTCGGGATGACAACCACGAAGGCAAGAGAGCCGGCAGGACGTCGGCGCTACAAATGCGACGTCTGGCGCTTCATTGCTACTGCGCGGTGGTCGAGGGGGGGTGCGGTTTCGCGCTGCAGTTCGGTGCGGTACACGCTTTCGGCGCGCGCGATGTAGGCCCGGTAGCCTGCGGGGTCGATAAACGGGTTGACGGCGGGATTTTTCTCCATGGCCTCGCGCTTTTGTTTCAGAGAGTAGAACGATCCATGGGCGGCCAGGAATACATCGCATGGAAGGGATTTCAGGACGCGGAAAGTTTTTTCGTAGTCGGCTTGAATGCCGGGATAGGTTGCGGGGGCACCGGGACGATCGGTGAGCTTGTAATTAGGAAGGACGGAGGCGCTGCCGACGAAGACTACGTTATACGGTTTGCCGTTATCGCGCGTCACCATCGACCAAGTGGTGCAGCCGCGCGTGTGGCCCGGCGTTAGATAGGCGGTCATAGTCACGCCGCCGAGCGAAACTGTGTCGCCATCGTGAATCACGCGGTCCGGAGTAACAGCGGGAAACGATTTGCCGCTGGTGAGCGTTGGCACTTCCTCCGCCATGGCGACGAGCTGCGCGCCGGTGGAATGTTTGAGTTCGGCGAAACCTCCGGCATGATCGAGATGTTCGTGGCTGCTAATTAGAATTTTTACATCAGACAATTTGAAACCGAGAGTTTTGATATTGGCTTCGATCTGCGGAGCGGTTTCAACGAAGCCGCCATCGAGCAAGATATCGCCCGACGACGTGACGATCAGATAGGAAGTGATGTCCGAAGCGCCGACGTAATAGATGTCGCCGATGATGTGGAACGGCGGCACGGGCTGATTCATGCTGCGAAAGAGATCATTGGCCTGCGCACGCGCGAAAGCCGGAGAGACCAGTGCAATCGCGAGAGCGAGAATCCATCGAATTCGAAGCGCCCGTATCGCCAGCTTGCCGTGGGGAATAGCCATGGTGACTATTTGGCCTCCGCTTGCGGCGAATTTGTCAACAGCTTCTGATAAGTGGCTTCGCCGCGGTCAACGAAAGCTTTGCAGCCGGTCGGATCGATGTAGGGATTGGGAGCGTTGGGATCGCTCATCGCCTCCTGGTGCTTTTTTTCCATGTCAAAGAAGGACGAGTTGGAGCCGAGGAAGACGTCGCACTTCAGCGTCGGAATGACCTGCATCGTTTTCGCCCAGTCGGTTCCCATGGCCGGATAGGCGGGAGTTCCCTTCGGGTTGGTGTTGGGAAACGGAGTGACGATGCCGAAGAAGACGACGTTGTAGGACCTGCCGTCTTTGTCCTTTGTGACCATGGTCCAGGTGGTGTTGCCCGGAGTGTGACCGGGCGTGAGATGCGCTGTGAGCGTGACGCCACCGAGCTTCACCTGATCGCCATCGTGAATGATGCGATCGACCTTCACGGCGGGAAAAAGATTTCTGTCGCCGAACAGCACGTCATTGTGTCCGCCGCTTTCAAAGAAAGGCGCGTCCTCGGCCATGACCACAAGTTTGCCGCCGGTGGCAGCCTTTATCGCGGCCATTCCGCCGCCGTGATCAATGTGGGCGTGGCTATTTATCAGCAGCTTGGTGTGTTTCAACTTGAAACCGAGCTTCTCGATATTACCTTCGATCTGCGGAGCCATATCGGGGTAGCCGGTATCGAGGAGGATGTTGCCTCGCGGCGTGTTGATCAGATAGCAGGAGAGGCCGGCGGAGCCGACGTAATAGATGTTGCCGATCATGTGAAAAGGCGGGAAAGGATTCTTCATGGCGGCTGCGGCAGCCGCAGCACCTCCGCCTGCTGGAGCACCAGCACCCGGCGGGGTTTGGCCCGGCGGGGGAGATCCCGCGGGCACTTGAGCCATGGCCGCGCTGGAAATCATCATTGCGCTTGCAAGCGCGAGAACTGAGAGACCGATACGGACCGCTGATAATCTGTTCGAAGGCATTTCCTCCCCCCTTGCGCGAGCAAAGCTAGCAGAACCGAAGTTGGGGCGCAAATGGTTGCTGTGGCGACTCAGCGCTTTGCTGTGTTGTTGACAGGCGCACGATGCGACCAGTAATATTCGGCCCACGTTGCGGTCAACCAGGTTCATCGGGTAGTGGGAGAAAAGACCATGAAGAACACCTTCCTAGCCGTAGTGGCAGTTCTCTGCGTATTTCTTTCCACTGGAGCGGGAACGCAAGCTCAAGATCAGGCTGCGCCGCCCCCGGCGGGAACGTCAACAACGGCCACGGCTGCTCCGGGAGCCACTGCGCCGCAAGGGCGAAAAAAGCGGGTGGCGATATTCGATTTCGACTATGCAACTGTGCAGACCGCGTCGGCCGCAGCGTTTGGCACGAATGTGGACGTCGGCAAGGGAATCACGGACCTCCTGGTGAAGTATTTGGTGCAGGACGGCACCTACTCGGTGATCGAGCGGCAAGCGCTGGATAAAATCCTGGCCGAGCAGAATTTTTCGAATAGTGACCGCGCCAATCCGAATTCGGCCGCCAAGATCGGCAAACTGCTGGGCGTGGACGCCATCATCGTGGGCGCGGTGACACAGTTTGGGAACGACACGAAGAACACCAACGTGGGCGGAGGCGGTGGCGGATTTGGCGGATTTGGTATCGGCGGCTTTTCGCACAAGAATACCAAGGCCATCGTGAACATCGATGCGCGCATCGTGGACATCGATACGGCGGAGATTCTGGGCGTCGCTGAAGGACACGGTGAATCGTCGCGGTCGAGCACGGGGCTGCTGGGAGGCGGAGGTCATTGGGGAGGCTGGGGCGGCGGGAATGTGGACTTCGGCAACAGCGATTTCCAGCAGACGATTCTCGGCGAAGCAGTGAAAAAGTCCGTAGAGCAGCTGAGCACCGGGCTGGTAGCCGATAACACCAAGCTGCAAGTCCGCACCATCATTGTTTCGGGGCTGGTGGCCGCGGTGGATAGCGGGCAGATCGTCCTGAACGTTGGCGGCAAGGCGGGGCTGAAGGTGGGCGATCAGCTATCAGTCGAGCGCATCACGAGGGAGATCAAAGATCCCTCTACCGGAGCCGTGATCCGGCGGATGACTTCGCCTGTCGGCGTAGTGCGCGTGACGGACGTGGATGATGTTTCGGCGGTGGCCGCGCCTGTCTCCGGAGCAGGATTCAAGGTGGGCGACGCGGTAAAGACCGTAACCCAGTAGGTCGGGCTCAATCGCGCGAGCAGTCAGAGAGAGATTCCAGGCGAGTACGGACGCATTTCGAGGATACGAGAGAGATCTTTACACGAGCGTGCGAATCGGCGCAAGTACCTGTTGGTGTAAAGAAAAATCGTCTACGGTGCGTGTGGTGTTTTAGGTCGAAATCCGCGGTTTTTCAACCTAGGGTGATTCCATCGGCAGGCCGACATAGTTTTCAGCGAGCGTTTGCGAAGCGGCGCGCGAACTGGTGACGTAGTCCAATTCGGCGAGCTGGCGGCGCTGATCGAAAGCGTTATCAGTGTCAAAAAGGTGAAGCATGGACGTCATCCACCAGGAAAAGCGCTGTACCTTCCAGACGCGCCTCAAGCAAGTCTCCGAATAATCCTCCAGCAGATTGCGCTTTCCGGTTTTGTAGAATTCCGCGAAGGCGGGCGCGAGCACGCGAATATCGGAAACAGCTAAATTGAGGCCTTTCGCACCCGTGGGCGGGACAATGTGAGCGGCGTCGCCCGCGAGGAAAAGATTACCGTATTGCATGGGCTCGACCACGAAGCTGCGCATGCCGGTGACGCCTTTTTGAAGTATGCGCCCCTCGGTGAGCGTCCAGTTTTCGACTGTGGCAAACCGCGCCTGCAACTCCTGCCAGATTCGCTCGTCGGGCCATTCGTTGATGTCCTCATCGGGCGTGCACTGGATGTAGAGGCGGCTGATTTCCGGCGAGCGCATGCTGAGCAGAGCGAAGCCGCGCTCATGGTAGGCGTAAATCAGCTCTTCGGACGACGGAGGCGCCTCGGCCAGAATCCCTAGCCAGCCGAAGGGATAGATACGGTCGTAGATTGTCAGCGCGCCTTCCGGAATCGACGGGCGGCAGACGCCGTGGAAACCGTCGCAACCCGCAATGAAGTCGCAGGTGATTTCGTGCGATTCGCCGCCGGTGCGAAAGCGGATCTTCGGCTTGCCGCTGCCATTCGCGCCGCTGACGCCGAAGTCGTGCACACTTACATCAGCCGCTTCCAGGAAAACCAGGCCCTTCGCGGCCGCGCGCGCGTCGAAGAGATCGGCCACGACCTTATTCTGCGGATAAATCGTGACGGAGCGGCCGTTGGCGAGTTCCTTGAAGTCAATGCGGTGAGTGCGACCGCCGAAACGCAGCCGGACGCCGTAGTGGGTAAGCCCTTCGCGTTTGAGCCGCTCGCCGACACCGGTCTCTTTGAGCAAATCGACAGTTCCCTGCTCGAGTAGGCCGGCACGCACGCGCTCCTCGACGTACTGGCGGCTGCGCGTCTCGACGACAACGGACTCAACGCCTTGCAGGTGAAGAAGATGGGACAGCAAGAGGCCCGCTGGTCCGGCGCCGACGATTCCGACTTGTGTGCGCGATTTCAAAGATCAGCGTGCCTGGCGAGAACCGAGCTATTTTACATTCATCTTGCAAAGCCGGTAGATCAAACTAGAATGCTGGCACGTCTTCTACGATGACCTGCCGTTTTGGGCGGCGGGCAACAAAAGCAACGAGCGCCGCTTTCCGAGTGTGCGATTCGGCAGCGGCTGTTCGGGGGGAAGCCAAGTGGCGACCGAGCGAGGATTCTACGGCTGGAAACTCGTAGGGGCACTTTCGGCCATGGATTTTCTGAATCTCGGATTTCCGTTTTATATCGGCGCCGTGATCAATCCTTATATGCTGCAGCACATTCAGATGAGCCGCAGCACGTTCGGATTTGGGTCCACACTGCTGAATCTGTTCGTCGGCATCCCGTCCACCCTGGTGGCCATTTCCATCGTAAAGCGGGGCATTCGCGCGACGTACTTGATTGGCTCGGCGTTCGTCTGCATCGGTTCGCTGTTTCTGGCGTTTGCTACTACGAAACCCTGGGAATTCCTTCTCGGATTCGGCGTCATCAACGGCATCGGCGTGTGCTTTGGCGACATCATTCCCGGCAGCACCGCGGCGGCGCGCTGGTTCGAACGTTACCGCGGCCGCGCCGTCGGCCTGGTGCTGAGCGGTTCGGGTGTGTGCGGATTTTTCATGGCTCCGCTGATCGATAAGCTTCTGCGCGCCAGTGGCGGCAATTGGCGCCTTGGCTGGGAAATCGTCGCGGGAGGAGCCGTACTCGCGGGAATCATCGCGCTGCTATTCGTCAAGGAAAGGCCCGAGGATTTGGGTCAGCTTCCTGACGGAGAAATGAAAGACTCCACCGGCGCACCCCCGCAACACGTTCCCAGTACCTTAATTACGCAATACGAATGGACGCCGGGCGAGGCCTATCGCACCCGCAGCTTCTGGCTCGTGGTGTTCGCGGGACTGGCTGCGCAATTTCCATTTTTCATTTTCGTTGCGCATTGGCTGCTACATCTGCAGAGCGTCGGCATTCCATCCGGCGACGCCGCATTCTCTCTGGGCCTTTTTACGGTCGCCTGCATCGCCGGCCGATTGATCGGCGGTTGGCTGATGGACACAATGACGGCGCGGTATGCTTTCATGATCGGACTATGCTGTTATCTGATCGGTTCGCTCGCTGCGCTGCGTGTGGGCCCGGGCGCCCTGTGGATGGCCAATGCCGCCGCAGTTCTTTATGGGCTCGCCATCGGCTGGACGTTCACCTGCATGACCACCTGCATCGCGCACTACTACGGTCCCGCAGCGTTTCCGAAACTTGCCGGTACGCTGCTGCTTCTCACTTCTGGCGGCGCGTCACCGGCAGGCTGGGTCGGCGGGAAGATATTCGATGTGTACGGCAGCTACACTCGCGCCTGGCAACTGAATATCGCCATCACCGTGATCGGCATCGTCGCCATCCTATTTGCTACGATGCCGCATCATCGTACTGAAAGCAGGGTGGTCGCCCGCGCCGCATGAGCTGGAAGGTTCGCACAAGAGCCTCAAGTGTCCGGTAAAGCGAAGTTTTACAGCTCGAACCGGGTCGCCGTTGCACAGGCTGCATGAAGATGGGAGGGAATCTCTGATGCCGAAGCAAGAATTCTACGGTTGGAAATTGGTCGCGGTCCTATTTTCGCTGGACTTCATCAATATGGGATTCCCCTACTACGGCGCGACGGTAATCAATGGCTACATGGTCCGCGAGGTTGCAATGACGCGGAGCATGGTCGGCCTGGGCTTCACGCTGCTGAATTTGTTCGTCGGGCTTGCTGCGGTGCTTGTCGCGATATCGATTGTGAAGTTCGGGCTAAGAGCCACATTCGTTTCCGGCTCGGCGATGATCTGCGCCGGCGCTTTGTTCATGGGACTCTACGCCACCAAACCCTGGCATTATTTGGTGGCGTTTGGAGTTGTGATCGGAATTGGAATCAGCTTCGCAACACTGGTTCCCGCCGCGACCACCGTGGCTCGTTGGTTCAGGCGGTATCGCGGAAGAGCGATGGGAATTGCGCTTTCCGCCTCGGGCTTCGCAGGTCTTGGCGTGGCGCCGTTTTTAGACAAAATGCTGCGAACCGCGGGAGGCAATTGGCGCACGGGCTGGGATATCGTCGCGGGCGCCGTGGTGATTGCCGGACTCATCGCTTTCCTTTTCGTGAGGGAGAGCCCGGAATCGATGGGACAACTTGTCGACGGGATTCCGGAGGCGGAACAAGCGCAGCCGTCGCGCACCGATTCGCTGGCGACCAAGCATGCCTGGACTGCCGCGCAAGCCTATAGAACGCCCGCGTATTGGCTGATCGCGATCGCGGGAATCATGGCGACATTTCCATTTTTCCTGTTCGTGGCGCACTGGATTCTGCGCCTGCGCGGCGCGGGCATCAGTTCCGGCGACGCAGCCCTGGCGATGGGCCTTTTTACGCTCGGCACACTGGGCGGGCGCTGGCTCGGCGGATTGCTGATGGACTTCATGAATGCGCGGCTGGCTTTCGTCCTCGGCCTCAGCGTCTATTTCATCGGTTCGTATCTTGCAATCATCGTGCGGTCAGACACGCTGATGGTGGCCTACCTCGCCGCGATTTTGTATGGCGGAGCTTACGGCTGGGCATTCACTTGCACTGGAACGGTGATAGCCCACTACTTCGGTCCGGCGGCTTTTCCTAAATTATACGGAACGATGACGCTGCTGATTTCGGCCGGCGCTTGCCCGGCGGGCTACGTGGGCGGAAGAATTTTTGACGCTTACGGGAGCTACAAGCAGGCGTTTGAATTGAATTGCGTGATGGCCGCCATCGGGATCGTCGCGATTGCGTTCGCCACGATGCCACGCCCGCGAAGTGCGACAGTGACATCCCCCGACCAGCTTGCGCAAGCACAAACGGCGTAGATCGGGGCGCGCGCATCCGGGAACGCTTCCGGCTCGCGAGTTCCCGGGTCATGCTCGAGCCCCTGGCGCAATCCGATTGCTTACCCGGTCGAAACGCAGTATAAAGGTAGTAACCGTTCGTGGGGCTGCGCTAGGTTCCCCTCCGAACCAGAGGTTGAAACATGCTGTCAATGTTGAAGCGTCTATTGCGACAGCAATCTGGAAACGACCTCGTCGAATACGCGCTCGTCGTGGCGCTAATTGCGGTCGCTGTGATTGCGTCGGTCTACGTCTTCGGGCGGTCCAATCAGCACAGTGTTTCTCGGGCCTCGCAGGCCGTGTCGGCAGACGGGTCTGGCGGCGGTCAAGGTGGTGGACAAGCCGGGGGCAGTGGCGGCCAAGCCGGAGGCAGCGGCGGCCAGGGTGGCGCCCAGGCCGGGGGCGGCGGCGACCAGGGTGACGGACAAGCGGGGGATGGCGGCGACCAGGGTGGCGGCGGACAAGGCAGCGGCGGCGGCCAAGGTGGAACTGCTGGCACCGTACAGAGGGGCGGTGGCACGGGCCTAAAGTAGGCCAACTGCTTAGGCGATGCTTCCACGTAGAGACCACCCGAAACCACTGAAATAGAAGCTGTTCTTCAGGACCAAACCACAGGCGTGATACTCGAGGCCATCCAGCAGCGGAGGTAGGTTCATGGGCGGAGTTGCGGTCGTCCTCGTGTTCATCCAATGGGTTCGTCTATCTCGCGCCAAAATGAAACCGGCATGAAAAAGACTTGCGCGAACGAGACCTTCGAACCATTGCATGATGTCATCGATATTCGCGCCTGCTTCCGGGTTCTCAAAAATAACCGACGTTGGCATGCGCGTCCCTCGAAGAACCCAGGCGCCGCTGATCTTCTCTGGCTCTAGAAATTCGGATGGTTGCAGGGTTCGTGCAAAATCCTGAGGGAAAAGAAAAGATGGTTGCGGGGGCTGGATTTGAACCAGCGACCTCCGGGTTATGAGCCCGACGAGCTACCAGGCTGCTCCACCCCGCGAAGTCATCATAGCGGATGCCCGAGGTGCGGTCAAACGCGCTCGGGGCCTTACCTAAGTAACGTAAAGCGTCGCCTCGCGCCGGTCGCTGTGCGTTTGCTCTGTAGCGACATCATGGGCGCGCAGCATGACGTCCTCTCAAAAAAATAGGGCTCCGGATTCACGATGGAGTCGTCTCCGTCGGATTAGCCGCTACCGCTGCGCAAGATCAGAGCAGGAGGAAGCCGAATGAAGGTTCGCGCGAGGCAGCGCCAATCAAGATTCCTCAGCCTTGATTGCCTGCGGCAGAAACGTGGATGTTCCCCATCAGGACGTCACGCACCTTGCCAGCCAGTTCATCCGGACCAAAGGGTTTCTCGATGAAGGCCGTCCCAGGGTTAAGAATCCCGATATTGATGGCGTCATCTTCAGTATAGGCGGACATGTAAAGCACCTTCAGGCCAGGGCGCAGCTTGCCCAGCCGATCGACCAATTCACGTCCCTTCATTCCGGGCATAACGACATCGGTGAGAACCAAATCGATCGTTTCCCGGTAGGACTCCACGAACTGAATGGCATCCGTGGCGCCCCTCGCCTCCAGAACGATGTATCCTCTTAACTGTAGAAATTCGCGCGTCATGCGACGCACCGCGTCATCATCTTCCACCACGAGGATTCTCTCTTCGTTTCCAAGAAAGCGGACCAGCGGCACCGGTGCGTCGGCGACGGCATCAACCGCTTCCTCAACTCGCGGAAGGTAGATTTGAAATGTTGTCCCCGATCCGGGCTTGCTGGAGACCGTGACGCAACCGCCGCTTTGGTTTACGGTCCCGTAAACAGTTGCCAAGCCCAGCCCAGAACCCCTGCTTTTGTCCTTCGTAGTGAAGAAGGGTTCAAAGAGGTGGGCTTGCGTGGCTTCGTCCATGCCGTGCCCGGTATCGCGCACACTAAGCACCACGTGGGGGCCACCTCGAATTCCCGGGTGCGTGCTGATCCACACTTCATCCAAATCGCAGTTTGCGGTCTCAATCGTCAACTCGCCCCCGTCCGGCATGGCGTCTCGCGCGTTAAAGACGAGATTCATGATCACCTGTTCCAATTGCGCCGAATCGGCCTTGACGTGGCCCAGGTCGGGATGGAGATCGATCTTCAAGATAATGTCCTCACCGAGCACGGGTGGCAACATTTCTGCGAGCTGAGTGATTAGGGTATTGAGGTCCAATACGCGGGCCTGGAGTACTTGCTTGCGGCCGAAAGCTAAGAGCTTCCTCGTCAATAAGGAGGCTCGGTCGGCGGCCTTCACGATTTCGGTTAACTCCTGACGCAGCGCGGCACTAAGACCAACGGCGTTCAACGAAAGCGCAGCTTGGCCCCGGATCACCATCAGCACGTTATTGAAGTCGTGAGCCACGCCACCGGCTAGCCGGCCCACAGCCTCCATCTTTTGCGCCTGGCGCAGCGCTTCCTCGGCTTGCTCGCGCCCGGCAATCTCTTTTTCCAGTTCAAGATTTGAGGCTGTCAGCTTCCTAACATGGAGCAGCGACGATTCCGTCATATAAACGGCGAATCCGAGCACCACAGCCATCAGAATACCTCCGCCGAAGACTAGCGTCGGCAGCGGTGATCGTGCGTACGCCACTACGCCACTCTTTGGCCACGCTTCCACTCGCCAGGTGAGCCCCTCGACTTGTATATTGGCTTGCTGGACATAGGGCCCTTCCCTAGCCGACTCGGCCAGGGTGCGAGTGTAGATTTGCTCCTGGCCATCGGAAACAATCACCCAATAGTCGGGCGCAACATCCTGCAGGATGGAAGAGAGAAGCGCCTGGTAGCGGAACACGCCAACCAGGAAACCCCTCAATTTCTTTTGTGAGTACACGGGCACGAAGACCAAGAAGCCGCGGCCGCCCTGTCGCAGGTTGGTTGGGGGCGTCGAGGTCACGCTCCCGCTGTCGATGGCGTCTTCAAGCTTCGCGTGCTGCCGTGGGTCGGCACCTAGGTCTGCATCTATGTCACCTTCATTCCCTCTCTGAGGTTCTACCCAGACCACATGGAACGTTGGATCTATCCATTCGATGGCCTGATAGGCTGGGTAGCCGCTCATCACCAGACTCGCATCGGACTCCATGTCTCGATCGGCAGGGCGGTCTGGTTCCTGCCAGCGCCCCGCCAAGCGTTCCAGCGAAAGAATGCGCGCGCTCAATTCCGATTCCGTCTTGGCTTTTACAAATAAGGCCTGCTCTTTCGTGTTGCCCTGAATCTCAACGCGCCGATTGGTGAGTAGTAACTGCCAAAGTACCAAAGCAGCGATGATCGTAACCAAGCCGAAAATGGCGGGCAGCAACAACCGGTCGATAAAGCTTCTGTGCATCCGTAGCCTCAGATCTGTAAAACGCGAGCGCAGCGCGTCCTCGCAACCGCTCTCGCACCGTCACTGAACCATCGACTCCTTGGACCCCAGGAGCACGCTTGCAGGATCCAACTCGGCGAACGCTTATTCGCAGTAGCTGCCGAGTTTCGGTTGATATCCACTTTGAAGCGCTTGACCTTGTGTCATGATGGCCCCTGGCTCTAGCGTCCTAAAATCCGGACTGTGGGCGCAGTAATAAAATCCGCTGCGTCGAATAGTCCACACCGGCAAAGCAGCTGCCGCCGGATCAATTGTATTGGGGACGTCCATGCCGAGAAGAGCCCTCAGGCTCCCCATGAATGCGCCGTCTTGCTGCACGGGCACGACGGCTACACGGACCACGGGTATCGGCGTGGCGTCGTCGACAGCGGTCGAAGCAGTTGGGGGCGGTGCGGTTCCAACGCGGCGTTTGTGCTGCACCCTCGGCCTCACTTGGGGTGCTTTTTCGGACAACGCCGCGGCGGGCGGCGGGATTCGCTGGACCGTTTGCGCGCCGGACCCGTCCAGTGCAGGGGACTTGCTGACACTGGTCGCCACCACGATCAGTACAAGAATTCCCATCATACCGGCCGCCACCGCAATTCCGACCTTCCGTCGCCAACGTAACTCCGCAGCAGATGAATCGGGCATTGTGGGTGCCAGGCGGTCCGCTGCGACAACCGCGCGGCGGGGAGAAATCGAACCGGGCAACAGACAATCTCTCGGAAGAATCTCGCGGCCGGCCACCGGTAGACTCTGAGGCTCGATATGCAATTCGTAATGCTTCGCGGACAACTCAAAGGGCGTATCCGCTGGCGATTCGAATCGTTCTTCGGGGCGCGTTCGGAAGCGCAGTGTAGGAGACACCGGCGCGGGCTGCGGCATAGAATCAAGTGCACTCTCAAACTCATCCTGTTCGGGAGACTCCGAAACCGATTCGGGCAAAATCACCGGCGCAAAGCTCGGCTGTGCACTCTCAGGTTTCTCCGAAGGGAAGATCACCGGAATGGAGGCCTGGATCGGAAGACGGAACGGCTCACCTCTCGCCGCTGGCATGGGGTGAGGCTTTGAGTCCGTCTGTGTATCCCAGGTCAGCTGCTCTTGGTCCGCAATCCACTTGGCGATCTGTTCTTCCGTGTTACCAGGGAGATCCTTGAACGAAATCCCGGCTTCCTTGCGCGTTGGGTCCAACCATGCAACGCACCCCACGGTTTCAATCGCCTGTTCCGCGCCTTGCATTTGCAATTGAAAATTTAGCTCCAACTCCGTCTCGGCATTGAGTTTCGCCGCCGCTTGCAGGGACATCCCTCCTGCGCTGAGGTTAACCAGAATGCCCCCATTACCCGGGCCCAGCGCAACGTATATGATCGAGGTCGGCTTATGCCGACGGTGACGACGACGATCGTCGAGGGTGGGGCTGCTCCGCAGAGGCGCGACGTGATGCACTTTTGCCTGCCGACACGCCGGTTATTGAGAATCAACGGCGTCGATAAAGACCGCAGCCGCTATCTGGACTTCAACCGGACACTCGTCCAATTGCAAGACACAGTTCCATTTGACGGATCGTCCGAGCAAAATCCGCGGTCCGCTAAGGTTCCCATTCTAACCGAAATTCGCGATTTCGACCTCCTGTTTTTGAATCCTGCCCACCGCACATTGTCCCCAAGAAAGGCTTGGCGCCTTGGGATTCCTTCGGCCGGATGCGACCCGCTACATGAGCGTCGAACTGGCCGCGGTTCTTGGGTCAATAGGCGGAGTTTGAAGATAGATTTAGGCCGCAGTGCGGCCGGTCGGAATCGCGGGCGGCGATGCCGGCTTGAGTGGCACCGGAGGACTGTACACGTGCCAGAAATCACCCTCCGCTTTTGCAAATTCGACCGCGACCTTCCTTCTGCCGCGCTGTTTCGAATCGACATAAACTACGCGGCATTCGCGCTCTTCCTGGGTGAAACTATTGACGATGAGAATCTTTTGGCCGAGCTTTACGCGCGGCTTCATGTCGAGCAGCCCGCCGTATAAGCTCACCGCCATCGTGGCGGTTACATCGCGGAAGGGATGGTTCCGCGGAGTCCGTCCGTAAACCTTGACGGGAATTGTAAACGGAAAGCGCTTGCATCGGCGGCGTTCAACCATGGTAACCTCCTTCGAAGCGCTGGGATCGGGCAATTGGTGCGATTTGAAGGTAGTGGCAGCGAACACTCCAACGCAATGGTACTCCGTTGACTAACTACATAATGCTGTGCTTCAGAGTCCTCCTCAAGCTCCAAGCCCGCTAGCAATTAGGACAGAACACAATACGTTTTTCATAGATCACATGACTCCCGAGAACACGCCGCTCACATTGGTTCGCGTTGCTAATACTTGACTGGGTCTGCCGTTCCATCCGACCATCTGCCTACGGGAATCATGAATACGTCGATTGGTTCCGGATCGCCATGGAATTGTGGATTCAGCATGACGGGAGAGTGGGGCAGATCTGCACCCCAAACGGCGCTGTCCGAGAGCGGAGTGTAAATCATCAGGTGAGCTACCCAGTTGTGTTGGCCGTCATCGGTAAGGTACTGTTCTTTCGACATCATGTAGCTCATGGCTCCAGGCTCCAGAGGCGGCAACTTTTGTTTTATGAATGTCTTGATGCCCTCGATGATCTGAGCTTTGGATTGACCGGCCAATACCATCTCCGTTCTTTTATACGTCATCGGCAGAATGGAGCGGGCAGCCGGCGGATTGAAGCAGAGCGGGCCTCGAAGTTTAGGGTTCCAAAAATTAGCGGCAAATTCGCCATCGAATGGGCCCATCCACCCTCGCTCCACGACACACACGAAACCGTTCTTACCTTTGACTGCGGTTTCGTAGCCATGCCTTCCCAGGACGAGGACATCGGCATCGCGCGAGATGGCTTCCGGGGCCGCGCTCCGCGCCATGGCAATCTCGGCGTTGCGATCCATTAAGTATTGATCAAGCGGAGCCATGCTTGGATACGGTTCCTTGGCCTTCTGCGCTTGTGCTTGCCGCAACTCGCCGAGCCCGATAACCAGCGCAAAAGTTCCCAGTGCGATCATGGCGAATATTTTTTGGCCCATTTGGTTCATTGATTCCTCCTGGGGAACAAAAGACCAATACATATCCGTATGGATGTCTTAATCGGATTTGGCTCACTCTCTAGCGCATCGTACATCTCTCCTGCCTTCGAGACCACGAACTTGTCACCAGAGCAGGCCCAATCGAGACTGCTGGCGTCCCGTAATCGTCATGTGGGAGCATCTTCAGAACAGCTGGGCGGCTAACTCTTGATAAGTCGGCTTACCGGACATGTCCTTTCCTAGTACTCCACATGTCCCGGTAAATTGTGAGCTACCTCTCAGTCGACTGAAAAAGTACTACAGTTCACAGCAGGTGCTATTACAAAGACCCCGGGGCGTCGACTCCATTTTGTTTCGTGATTTTGAGCTTTGCTCGGCGAAAAATGAGGAGAACTTTTGAAAAAGTACTACGAATTTACTACGGCGATCCATTTTCGGGCGTTTTAATCCTCTGCGCGGTTTGCACAAATAATATAAAATGCAGCAGTTATACAAGTAGGGCCCGTAGCTCAGCTGGTTAGAGCAGCGGACTCATAATCCGTTGGTCCTAGGTTCGATTCCTAGCGGGCCCACCCAAAATTCGAAGAACGCTCGAATCACTTTCGCTAAGTGAGTAGATCGTCCAGAACCGCGCCGGAACGCGGTTCCAGGCGTATTTGGACCGTCCAAGATAGAGTCGCGAATCTAGCCGAGCGCGGCTCCGGGTACCCCGGCAGAAAGGCACCATAAATGCCCTGTGACGCGAGAGTGACGAGAATCGGAAGCGCCACCGGCCATGCCGGACCGTAGATTCGAGGGTCAGATGACGCGAGCAGGTCTCTTCTCTGTGTCTGGCCTCGGATGTGATAAATAGATGCTTCTGAATCGGCAGATTCATTGACGCGCCTTCAATTGAGTACGTTATTGAATTCGTGCTTACCAAAACTGGTCTTAACACCGCTCTAACCTCCGGACACAAAGCTAGTCAACTTTTGGCCTACACAAGATCTGAATAAATACATCAACCTCAAGAACCGCGTCGAAGCACGGATGGCTCTAGTTGATATTGCAGCAACCCAAGAGGATAACATTCTAAATGTCGAGGAACTGCAAGACCTAATCAAAGACGATCTCAAATATCGGGATAAACAACTGCTTCGATTATGCGACGGGTTGCCGGATCACCCAGCAAGGCCTGTACGATTCTCTTGTGCTAGATGCAATTTTTTGAGCGTTTCGCGAGCTGATCTATGCATGTGGCCACGATCCAAGTTACATCCTCGTCCCGATAGGCGTGCGTTTCAGAAACTACTGTCGACGATTGGGCGTTTGATGGTCTAGGGTGCTCTCGTTCGTTATACCTACGGTTGTGGATCTGAGCTTTAAGCGAAATATCATTACTCTGATAGAGAGCTCCTTCATCCCGGCGCCTGAATGTCATAACGGGTCCTTCAACCGAAACAACCGTGTACTCGCTTATCTCGTCCTCATACTTCTCACCCACGATGAAAGGAGGAGGCAACGGTTTGGGCTCTGTCATTTAAGGTCACTCCGACGTGCCTAACGGTATGTACGCGTGCAGCGTAGTGTAGCCTCTATCGGAACTCTCCCTTTAACGAATCTCTCCGAGTAGCTTTTGCAAAGTCCTACATCCGACTACACCCATACACTCGCATGGCCGCCTCGACTCTGTTGAGCTCCGGGAGATGGGACCCTTCGGAGTGAGCTAGTGCGGGTCCTCCTTGGTCTGTGCACGCTGAATCCAATCCTCACGACCGGTTGCTTTCCGATCTGCGCCTATTACAAGCGAGGCCACCGCTTGCTAAGAAAGTTGTGAGATTACTTCCGAGTTGCCCGTAATCCGTCCAGGATCGATGCCAAGCTCGGAGATCACTTCCTACAAGCCGACTTATCGGGACCTGCCCAAAGGTCGGCGCGTCAACGGACTTGTGCCGCTCGCAAAAGTAGAGATAGACTGCCGCCCGTGAAGAAGGCATGCGGACTTGGTTTATTAGTCTTTGTGGCTGCCGACTCAACCAGCGACCCCGCGCCGGTGAGAAACGAAAGACAAGGAGCGAAACTATGTGCGATCGAGATCATTCTGCGGAGGATCAGGAACGGTACCAAGCCGGCGGTTCAATCACGCGAAAGCAGTTCGGCGTCATGCTGGCAGCAGGGGTTGCCATGCTGCTGCCTGGAGTAGCCGACGCCGTAACGGTCACCGAATCAGACGTGACCGTGAAGACGCCGGACGGCACGGCGGACTGCTACTTCGTCCATCCATCTGCTGGCACCGCGCCCGGCGTATTGGTGTGGCCGGATATCTTCGGGCTGCGGCCGGCATTCCGCCAGATGGGTAAGCGGCTCGCCGAGGCGGGCTACTCGGTGCTGGTCGTGAATCCGTTCTACCGGACCCAGCCAGCTCCGACCGCGGCTCAGGGCGCCGCGACCCCGATCCAGCAGTTGCTGCCGCTCGCGCGAACCCTGAACGCGACCACGCAGGTGACGGATGCGAAGGCATTCATCGGATGGCTGGACCAGCAATCCTCGGTTGCCAAGAATCGCAAGATGGGGACGCAGGGTTATTGCATGGGAGGGGCGATGGCCTTTCGTACCGCTTATGCAGTGCCGGACCGCGTCGGAGCCGTGGCCTCCTTCCACGGCGGCAACGGGTTGGTGACCACTATGCCTGACAGTCCGCATCTTCAGGCCGCGACGACCAAGGCGCAGTTCCTGGTCGCAATTGCGGAAAATGACGATATGCAAGCCCCCACCGAAAAGACTGTGATGAAGGAAACCTTCGACAAGGCGGGGGTGCCCGCGGAAGTCGAAGTATACCCGGCTATGCACGGCTGGTGCCCGCCGGATTCGGGCGTCTACAGCGAGCCGAACGCCGAGAAGGCATGGAGCCGTCTGCTGGCACTGTACGGCAAGGCTCTCGCGTAACCTGTTTCTGATTGTTGGGTGCGGCCCCCGAGGTTCGCCCACCGCCCTGGTCACCGCGCCCAACTACCCTCCCGGAGGCACGTGTGGTTCATCGCCTCGGTGAACTGCGTCCTTCTTCGCCTTGGTATGCAATCGGATCGGTCACCGCATTTTCTAAGAGCGCCACAGGAAAGATCGCTGTATCATTCGACATCTAGCCCGCGTACGTCACGTTCACCGTTCGAGCGATTATCGGGACCGAGGCGCGAACCTTCCGAGATTGGGTCACCGACAAGTACACGAAATCCCATGGCAGATTGGCAAATGCGAACAAAGCGGCCGCTCCGAGGACCGGCGCGTGAGGAAGCGGGGCCGACGCTCAAAAACTACATCACGCCCGCCGGGCTGCAGCGGCTGAAAGACGAGCATCGGTTCCTACTGAGTCGCGAGCGGCCCGCAGTGGTGGAGGTCGTAGCGTGGGCTGCCAGTAACGGGGACCGCAGTGAAAACGCCGACTACCTCTACGGCAAGCGACGGTTAGGCCAGATCGATTCGCGGATTCGCTTTCTCACGAAACGCATTAACGCGGCCGTGGTCGTCGATCCCGCCGCTCGGCGGCCGGGATCAGCCGCTAGGCGCGTCTTCTTCGGCGCAACCGTGACCTACAAGGACGCCGCCGCCGGCCTCGAACACGTCGTCTCGATCGTCGGCATTGACGAGGTGGACCTCGACCGCGGCTACTTCAGCTGGCGCTCGCCCCTCGCCAATGCGTTGATGAAGGCGAGCCCCGGCGACCACGTGGACCTGCGCGCGCCAGCGAAGACGAAGCATCTCGGGATCATCGACGTCGAGTACGTGCCGATTCCGATGGATCCTTTCCGCGAGCCGCTAGGAGCTCAGTCGACGCCCAAGGTCAAAGGCTCCTAGCCCGACTCTGAGCGTTCCCCCGATCTTTGTCGTTTTTGCACATTGTGTCGTCCGGAGCTGGACAGCGAGACGTTTACAATGACTGCTTGGCGATTCCTACAGTCAAATTAGCTTACGTCCGGCGATTCTGAGCGAATCACGGGCAATCCGGAAGTTATCCGCCACCTAGAACGGATAGGGCCTGATAAACGCGCTTGTGTTGACTGGTCTGCCCACCTTCCGGGTGGTCGGCAACTCGGAAACTCTCCGGGCGCCTCGCGAGCACACCCATGACGGTTGACCGTCCGGGGCGGCGTAGCAGATGAGCAGGTAACGGTCAGCCAGAGTGTATGCGGGAATCCCTGTCAGCAGCGGGATTTTAGGAGGACTGATGAATACCGCGAGAAACGCCGCAAATACATGAGGAAGCACCGAACGACATTGGCAAAGATGGCCGGACGGAAATTCAAGGCGCGGTTAGCCAGACGAGCGGGAGGACGCTAAATTCTAGTACACGATTTCCATTCGCAGTCCCCTGCTGTCGAACTGTCGTGGCACCTCTCCGCGCGCCACGCGTTCGGCCGTCCATGCGGCTGCAGCTGCATCCAGCAAATCGTGCTCCGCAGCGGTGGACCTATCAAGTTCAGCCAAGTGAGTTCTGATAGTCGGATAATGCGGGAGCAGAAGCTTGGTCCGTTCCCCCTTCCCTTCCCTATTGAGCTTCCTATATTTGAGTGACTGCCCACCATTAAGGGCCCAGAAGCTCACCTCGGGATGTACCTCGAATATTCGTGCCTGCAACGCTGGCATAATGAGCTCATCCACCTCGCGAATCTTGGCAATTATCTCGAATGCCTGCCGTGATAGGGATTTCCCCTGGACCTGAAGGCTTAACGCGCACGCTTCCTGATATGTCTTTGCATCAAAGGTTGCCCGAACGGGAGCCGGGAAAACGCTGTTGCTCCGAGGCTTTCCAAGCAATCCTCGCGCCGCAATGTCGCACGCCCTGGCGCCCCTAGTCGGTATTCCGATTGGAATGTCTATCGCGATGAGCCTCGGCTCAGGCGATGCCGAAATCAATTCGGCAAGATTCGGGAGAACTTTAACGGCAGTTCGTCTAGATTGGAGATCGACTTCAAAGCATATCCACCCAGCCGGGCATCCGTCGACGCCGACGACAGTTCCGCGCTCTTCTGTGGACCCCATCCCAGCCCGCCGCCTTCAGATCGGAAGCAGGCGAGATGATACTCATAGTCCGTGGACACATCAACAGCAGTACTGACAAATATGACGCGCCACCTTCATGGACGATATTCGGATTCGATTCGGCAAAGCGGTTCGCGCTCTGCGACACAAGCTAGGTGTCTCGCAAGAAGAGTTTGCCGACATTTGCGGTCTGGATCGCACCTACATCGGTGGGATTGAACGGGGCGAACGCAACGTAGCGCTCGTGAACATCGAGAGAATCGCAAAGGCGCTGAAGATCTCCATTCCAAGTCTATTTAAAAACGTGTGAACCTCGTCGGCGAAACGGGAGAATGTCGGATTTATCCGGCGAGCACCCCCACCAAGCAGTTATGGCGAGGGCGACCTATACATCCTGGGATCTCGTTGATTTTGCTGACGTGACCCGACCAAGGAGGCCGGGTGACTTCATGATCTCGCAGCGTTCCTTGAAGTCCGGGCGTGGTCCCTTCCAACGAAGATCCTCGACCGTATCAAAAGCGGACACATCCAGTCGCAGGGTCGCGAGAGTGCGAAATAATAGAGCGTCGTTCCACGCGCTGAATAGTGATTCGGACAGCAAGCGGGCCCTCCGGATCGATGGATGCCATTTTCGCCAATCCTTTGGAATGCCCTCAAGGTGGGAGTACTGAGATAAAGTAAGCGCCGTGGCCTTTGCGCCCCATCCAGGCAAACCGGGGTAGCCATCTGCGCTGTCGCCAACCAAAGCCAGGTAGTCCGGAATCGATTGAGACTTCACCCCGAACTTGGCCACAACGCCAGCTTCATCGCGCCTGCGATCTAGTTGAATGACCCGTGTGCCTACAACGCACTGACTGAGATCCTTGTCCGGCGTGCAAATGACCACCTGCCTTACACGGTCATCCTTCGCTGCCTTAGCCGCGGCAGAAGCGAGCGCGTCATCCGCCTCATAATAGACCATTGGCCACACCACCACTCCCATTGCCTCCAGCGCCTCCTCGAGGAGGGGGAACTGTGAGAGCAACTCCCGAGGTACACCTTCGCTGGTTTTGTATCCGGGATACAGATCGTTCCGAAACGACTCCACCACATGATCGGTTGCAACCCCAATGTGCGTTGCACCTCGCTCGATCATGGACAACATGGAAGCCAGGACACCGCGTACTGCTCCTATTTCCTGGCCGTTCACGTCTGCGGCAGCAGGCACGGCGAAAAAGTGCCGGAACAATTCATATGTCCCGTCAATT
>CAVPCI010000017.1:0-131249 GCA_963702375.1 uncultured Acidobacteriota bacterium | reverse complement strand
GCTGATCACGCGTCCACGATCGTCGGTGGTAAAAAGTGCGTAGTCCGTCACGCCGTCAACCAACAATCGAAACTGAACGTTGGTATCCGCCACGTGCACCTCGAGGAGTGCCCCGTACCGTTGCTGGACGAACGCCTGACCGAGCGTCAGCGGCGGGTCCCCGGCCGATCGCAAGCTCGCGCGCGTCACAGGATGTTGTTTGTTCGACAAGCTCCAAAGCAGCTGCGGCGAAACTCCAAATGTTTTCGAGGCTCGCTGGAAAAAAAGCGGCTCGGGATATTCGTTGGGCACTTGCCCGGCAAGACTAGCCCCGAGCGGATGGTCGCCCAAGAGCAGGGGGACCGCTACGTGCGCCAGGCCGGCTGCATCGCGTACGATCGTGGGCAGGCCCGTTCGCAACGCATCCACAACCGCAGTGCAAGAAGAAAGTGGACTCAGGCAGAAGGGACATCCCGCCTGTTTTGCAATCATTGAGCTACGAAGGACGCTCCAGATGGGCTGGGCATTGTGGCATTTGCCCAGCACGTTTCCTTCAGGATCGGTGAGCGCTACCGCGAGTTTCATTGTGCGGCCATACATCTCCAGGATTGGATCCCACGCTTTCACGTCGAGTAGCTTGGCGCGCTCCTCGCCCGACAATTCCCGTTGGCCAATTCCGTTCACAGTTCCACTGGGATCGGGAGATCCTTCCTTTGCCCGGGGTAAGTGCCGTTTCACATTAATCGATACTGGCTCGGGCAAAATCATGCACTCTCTCCACAGTAGGGCTGGTCTCTTCCGTTTTTTACGAGAGCGATGCAATCGTGAGGTTCAGGCATCGGCGAAGTACGAATTGCGGAGAATTGTTTTCCTTCGGACAAAAGCGATTACCTCGTGATTGTTTTTTTTCCCTACTCCAAAGAGCCTATCTGGAGAAACCTCCGGCGGACGATGCACTTCAGGATAAGTTCCCATCAGTTACTCTGTTTCAATTTGGAACATGAACCGAGACGCCGTGGAAGGTCCTCGACTATTTCCAGGACTGAGATTTCGTGTTCAGAACAGAACTTTATTTTTTCCCCCATCGTCGCAGTGTTGGACGCTGTACATCGAAGGCACGCCACAAAAAACGGCGCATCTCAGGAGTATTTCTAATGGCAGTTACTGACGCGAACGCCTTAATCGCTGAAAATCTGAATGACACCGCCGAAATCGAGCGCGCCCGCCAACTTTCCACGCGTTACCGCTGTCCCTTTCTTGACCTCCGCGAGCAAACCATAAAGGCGGAACTCGTCCGCAGCATACCGGCGGAATTGATGTTCCGCTACAACTTCGTGCCGCTCGAGGTTGATGACGCCACTCTCACCATTGCCATCGCCGACCCTAGTCATTTCCAACTGATCGACGAACTGGCCTTGCACCTTGGCAAGCGCCTCCAAATCAAGGTCGCTCCCCCGTCGCAGATCAATAATCTCCTCAAACGTACGGAACAATCGCAACGGGTTCTCGATCGCGCCTCGGAAGGTTTTGCGCTTCAGGTTTCTTCCGAGGACGAAAACCCCGACGAAGATATTTCCATGGAGAAGCTCACCAGCGAGGTTGGTGCGAGCCCGATCGTTCGGCTTCTCGATACCGTCATCTTTACGGCTCTCGAGCGGCGGGCCAGCGATATCCACGTGGAGACCAGCATGGATGGCGTGGTCGTGAGGTACCGCATAGACGGCATGTTGCAATGCGCCATGCATCCGCTCGCTAGGGAAATCCATGACACGCTTCTATCGCGAATCAAGGTGATGAGTGACCTGGATATCGCCGAACGGCGCGTCCCCCAGGATGGACGTTTTCGCGTGCGCTACCAGAATCGCTTCGTCGACTTCCGCGTCTCGATCATGCCTTCTGTCTTCGGCGAAGACGCCGTGCTCCGCGTTCTCGATAAGGAGAGCCTGAGCGAGAAGTTTCGCGATTTAAGTCTCGACGTAGTGGGTTTGGAACGCGATGAGGTGATTCGCTTCCGCCGCTACATCCGCGAGCCTTACGGCTTGGTATTGGTCACCGGCCCCACAGGCTCCGGCAAAACCACAACGCTCTACGCGGCCATCAATGAAATCAAAAGCGAGGAGGATAAGATCATTACCATCGAGGATCCCGTCGAATATCAGGTGCGCGGGATCACCCAAGTTCCGGTGAACGAGAAAAAGGGCCTCACATTTGCTCGCGGCCTTCGATCCATCCTTCGCCACGATCCGGACAAGATCATGGTTGGCGAAATTCGCGACCAGGAAACCGCTCAGATCGCCATTAATTCGGCGCTCACAGGCCATCTCGTTTTTACCACCGTCCACGCCAACAACGTTACAGACGTAATCGGCCGCTTCATCAACATGGGAGTCGAGCCGTACAATTTTGTTTCCGCGCTCAACTGCATCATGGCCCAGCGGCTGATTCGTGTGATCTGCGAGAGCTGCAAAAAACGGGCGGTCTGTCCGCCGGAGACGCTGGTCGAATCTGGCCTGGACCCTGCGGAGTGGGCCGGACTCCCCATGTATGAGGGGGCTGGATGCCTCGAATGCGCAGGAAGCGGCTATCACGGGCGCTCGGCCATTAGCGAGATCTTGGATCTCTCCGACCGTATCCGCGAGATGATAATCAACAGGCGTCCCACTTCGGAAATTAAGCGGGCCGCCAAGGAAGATGGCATGTCGTCTCTTCGGGAGTCGGGCCTCAGGAAGGTGCGTGCAGGCCTGACCACCCTACGCGAGATCAATAAGGTAACCTTCCTGGGGTGATTGGACGTGTTGACCGGTCCGCTCTGCTCGCCACATTCATACCCGATCAGCAGCACCCGCCCTAGTTTGTTTGGCCGCAGCGCAAGGTGCGGAAAATTGCAAAGAGTAAGGCGCGTCACGGAAGCGTCAGCGCCCGGGCGCAGAGCCGCCCGAAAAGCACTTGGACTTTGGACCGAGGATGATTTATCGTGTCCCTGGCTTGGCTGAGAGATGTGACGTTGCAGCTCGCGTTTGAACGGGGCGAAGATACTTCGCAGCGTTCGGCGATCGCGACCAGTTGCGGGACGTTGCGAGGGTTCGGGGTGGTGTGATGAAATATCCCCTACGCCTTTTGGCTCTATCGGCGCTTCTGTTGTTCCCATGTGTGAGCGTGGCTTCTGATGCATGGGGTGCAGTCCCTCCTCATTCCTCCCCTTCCGAGGAGAATCAAATCCAATCGTCCGAGGCAGCGACGCTCACGATTCCGGGCCCCCTGCGACCCTTCTTGCGCATGGCCGCAATTAGCCAGAAAGTTTCTCCGGCAGAAGTAGCGCCCTTGCTTGCCCACAACATATTTCTCCAGGGTTACCAGGGTCGGGGCTCGGACGTCCAGCCAACGGAATTCCTGCTCTTGCTGCGGCAATACGTGCAGCAGGCAAGAGAATTGGCGGCCCTGGCGGGGCCTGACGGCATGATTCGTGTTTCCGGCTGCCCTAACGCGAGGCAACTGCTGGAGACCCTTGGCTACCGCGCCCGCCCGGACTGTGGGCGAGCTAGCACCTTCTTAGAAACAGCAGATCCGCAAAGGGCATTTCTCACCATCGACTCTGGGTTTCCCCTTCCTAACCTTGAAAGGACTCTCCAGGGAGGCAGTCCATTCGCTCATCCGTATTCCAACTCTCGAGTACCCGTGATTCTAACCGAACGAGACTGGATGGAGGCGAGCGAGGAGGGCCACTGGGGTCGCAGAGCGCCCACAGAATTCCTCGACGCGTTGCTGCATGATCCGGCCTTGGCGCGCCTTTACTATGCTTGGACACGCATGGATCCCGACACACAGACTGCACTACAGCAATCCCCGGGGCTGAAGAAGCTCGCCCCTTTGGGAGCTGCCCAGGACTTTTACGGCCGCTATATTCTTATTCGGGCGGGGCGCGTGGTTGTGCCGGGCGGCCTGCCCGCCGAACAGGGATGGAAGGACTTGGTAGGCGCCAGCCCGGAATCGCCGGGAGAATTTGTCCTCCGGCTCCTCGCAAAAGACAACGGCTGGCTCGCCGCCTATTTTGACTCACTATCCCGTCTAAGTCCGGTTCAGCAGGCGCACTTCACCGAAAGCCCTCAACTCCGGCGCTTCTACGAAGCGCTCCGGGGAAAGGACACTTCCCCCAGCGCCACCGTAGGCGTGTTACGGCCCGACCTGGAGCTTTTGCTCCTGATGACTCGGCTTCAGTGGGACCCCAACGGCGATCCACACGTCCCCGGCAACGTCCAGGCCTGGAAGAACATCCTCAGTCAGAAAGCCAACGCCGATATTGCTCGGAGCCGCAGGGAGCGTGTCAGAAACTGGAGCGGTCCGCAGGGACTCCTCGAGGTGCTCTTTGCTCTTTCTCGCGTGCAGGTCGTCGCAGGGCCGTGCCAGGCTTACCTGGCGCTGAGCGAACTGGACCATAGAAGGCCTGAGGGGCATGCCTTGAGTCCACAAACAGTGGAACTGATGGCCCGCAAATTCTCTGAGTTCAACGATCAGTATTTCATCTTTTCGGAGTTCCCTGAGCTCAGCGACGGGTCCATCGCGCTCTTTCTAGGCACGGCCGAGGCTCTCGGAAGAATTCCGGACCGCACATTGCGTGGAAACGCGATGGGAATCTTCCAGGCCAATACCGGCTTGTGGCAAATCCTGGCGCGTCAGGGCCAGATTGCACTCCGCGATCAGGACGATTCCTGGCAGAAAGCTATCAGGCCTTTCGCCCGGGTGTCTTCCCCCGCGCAGCTTTTTGATTTAGGTCGAGAATCACTGGGGGAGGTGCTGCGGGCGGCGACAGGTAAATCTCAGGCTTCGCAAAATGAAATTGTCGACTTAATCGCGGGCCCTCGTCAAGCAAGCCCCGCCGGTCTGCAAATGCACGCGCAAATGGCCGACAAGGTTCGCGGAGTTCTGGAGGATCAGCGCCTGGTTTCCCTGGACACGCTGTGGGCCCTAGGCGACGGCCTGGGTGCCATGGCCCGTGGAGCCCCCATCGGCGACAATCTGGTTCCGCTGGCCGAACAACTCCAGGAATTCCAAATGCCGCGTCCGATCTTTTCTCGCGGTGAAAGAATCGAGTTCACGTCGGGAACTTACAACAACCGGCACACGGAATCGCAAATGCGAACGGATCTCGCGAAGATCCTGAAGTCGCCGGTTACTGGCGGGCAGCTAGAGGAAGCCCGGGGAGAGCTTACACCCTTCCTGAGAGATACTCTGGTAGGTCTCAACTACGCCTACTACCAGCCTCCCGGTGCGCAAGCTCTGCGCAACAACCCACTTCTGGTTCGGTCGCACGACTTCGCGGGAGAGACGGTCATCGGCATGGACCGGCAGCTCTGGCAAACTCCTCGTTTGTTCGGAGCTGGAATCCCGGCAGGCGGTGGCGCTCATCTCGTTGGCTCGCTTGCGGAATTGCCTCGCGTTCTCGCGGAGATGGAGCAGAATTTCATTGCCCCGGAGAACGTTCAGGCTCTGATCTGGTCGGATTTGGTGCCGGGTGTGTTGACCGATGCTGTGTTGCCGCGCTGGTGGGATGTTACTCGGAATGAACTCCACGGCATCGCCCTTTATCAGCGTGCGGGGCAAGAACTCTTAGCTGCTTCGGCCGAAAACGAGGAATTGCGCGGCAAAGTCGTGAGTGTTCTTTCCGATCGGATGACTCCACAAATGTCGTCGTGGCTGCAGAACTCTCTGCGAGAGCGGCGTCCGGAAGAGGTTTCTCTCCAAGTAACGCCGGCGGACCTGTTTTATCTGACGGCCGAGCTTCGACGAAGATTCCCGGGACAAATCATTCCCTGGGGTCCAGCCGGACAAGAACTGAAGAGCCTGACTCGAGAGCACCCGGCAGAACTCAGTTGGGAGCGGCTGTCGCAGGACTTCGGCGTCGCCCATCCGATACTGGCGGGGACTTACGCTCGCGAACTTCTGGACCTAAGGCCGTTCCCTATGTTTGAGGGCTATTCCAGCCGGCTGCTGGCCGAGACTTGGGATTCCACCAATCTGTACTGGGCCCGCTTGGTCGACGAGATGGGCTACCCGCCGGTGGCGCTGAATCAAGTGGTCCCGGCGCTCACTCTTCGCATGGTGGCAAAGATTTTTGCCACGGACCAAGACGATTGGCCGGCCATACTTCGGGCGATGAGAGAGGCCGGAGAAGAATTTCGACAGGGCAAGGTTGCCTCGCTGTCTCTGAATAGCGGTGCTCTTCGGCCCTAGCGGAGTTTCCAAACGCCAGGAATTTCGACCCCGGCGGGGCCGGCCAAGCGAAAGTGTGGAAATCAGTCGCATCGAGGACCGTCATGTGGAAAAGATTTGTCATGCTTCTCGGCTGTGTTATGGGTGTCTTCATTCTTTCCGGAATCTGGGCGGTGGCGCAGGAAGGTGACGTATCGCACATTCACGTTGCCGTTGATCTCGTTCAGTTGAACGTAGCTGTGACCGACGGCAAAGGGAACTACATTACCGGCCTTCGTCCCGAGAACTTCGTCATTACAGAGGACGGGATTCGGGAAGAAATCGCTACCTTTGGAGAAGGTAACGAGTCCGCGCACGCGTTGCCCCAGGTAACGCCCCGGTCTGACAAGCCCCCAGCCTCCGCCAACGGCCAACAAAAGGATTCAAATCAAGTTGTGTCCGCCAGTGAGCTGAGCGCCCTGGTAGGCGGCGCCGACGTCTTCGTCCTCTTCGACACCAGCAACTATATGTACCGCGGGTTCGTGTTCGCACAGGACGCCATCGCCGATTTCGTTCGCTCCCTGGAGGGCGCGGACAGAGTCGCCTTCTATTCGTACAGCCGCGACCTTTCGCGAGGCGCCCCCCTCACGGCCGATCGATCCGTGGTCTTGCGGGGCGTGCGGACAACTGTGGCCGGTGACGATGCTGCCCTTTACAATTGCCTATTGTTGACGGTGCAGGATGCGGCGCGTTTTACCGGGAGAAAAGTGATAGTGGTCTTCTCAAATGGTCCGGACAATGCCAGCGTGGTGCCGCCGGATGAGGTGGCTGAATTAGCTCAATCGACTGGGACGACCATCTATATGGTGAGCACTGAACAGGCCCATTTGGAACCGATCTCCAACGCGGTCTTTCAACGCATGACGGCTGCAACCGGGGGCAAAGTGTATTTCGCGAAGACATGGAAGGAAGAGCAGGACGCGTTTACCTCCATTCGGGATGACTTGGCCCATCTCTATTCAGTGAGCTATTATCCTCAGTCGAATCCTAATCGCGGCTGGCGCACGATCAAGGTGAAACTGGCGAGCGGACAACCCAGTAAGTATCACATACGGACGCGCGATGGATATCGGCTCCAGCATTCTCAATTCTCCGCGGAATGATGCTTCGTCCGCGCTGTTCGACTCGCCATCTATTTCCGAGAGTGATATTCAATCAGGCGCGCTGAACGGCGGCGAGCGCCGCTTTGATTCTCGGGGGCGTAAGAGGTCCTCGTCGCACGCGCGCACCGGTTGCATCGAAGATCGCGTTGCCGATCGCGGCGGCCGTGGGCCGGCTGGATGGTTCGCCGGCTCCGCTCGGCGGAATCTCCGGATGGTTGATCAACGTAATGTCCACTTGATCCGGGACGTCCGACGCCCTGGCAATGGGGTAGCTGTTCCAATCCACGCTGGTCACGCGAGACCCGTCGAACATCACTTCCTCTTTTAGGCTGCGGCTCAGCGATTGAATCAGGTTCGCGGCAACCGTCCCGGCGAGCGCCTCGGGGTTGATGATTAATCCACAATCGTGAACGCACACGAAGCGCTTCACGCGAACCGTTCCGGTCCGGCGGTTCACTTCCACTTCCGCCACCGTGGCCACGCGAGTTCCTCCGCGCAATGCCACGGCCACACCGCGACCCGTCGCAATTTCCGAAGTGCCGGCGTGTTTTGGAGAGGGCCGGCGATCCCAGCCGAATTTTTCGGCCGCTTTCGTCAGTGCGGCCGTCAGGCGCTCGTCGTCCAAATACTTGAGTCGAAATTCGGCAGGATCGGCACCGGCAGCCGCGGCGAGTTCATCCATGAAGGATTCAGTGGCAAACGTGGTGGCGGGGCCTTCGGGATCGCGCAAGTGAGTGGTGCGCAGCGGAGAAGCCTCGTCCAAAAAGGCGGGGACCACATGCGCATCCGCATGAACGTTGGGAAATGCATAGGCCACGCATTCTTCGCCCCATTGCGCAAACTCATCCACGCCACTGGTGTTGGGAATCCCCGTAAGTTGGGCAGCCAAAAAATTCCCAGCCGTCGCCGGCAAGAAACTCACTTGGCCGCCGGAAAACGCGCGCGATGTGAATTGAAACGCGCTGACCTCGCCTTTCGCGTCGAGGGCCGCGGACATATCGCAGGTTACGGCGGGACCCTTGGTGCCCCACGCCGTCATGTCCTCGCGCGACCATTGCACGCGGACCGGCTTCCCAACAGCGCGCGAAAGCAGCACCGCATCCGCCGCGGCGTCTTCAAAACCGGGCCGGCCGTACGAACCGGCATCTTCAACCCAAATTACGCGAACCTTTTCCGGAGGCAGGCGCAACAGTTCCGCGAACCCCAGCTGCAGGGCGTGCGGTTTTTGGCCGCCGGACCACACGGTGGTGAGGCCCTCCAAGTGAACATCCGCGACGGCGCAACCCGGCCCCATGGTCGCGTGCGACTGAAACGGCGACTCGTAGGTGGCTTCGATTTTTCTGGCCGCGCTTGCGAAGGCGGCGGCAGCGTCGCCCTTCTTCAGAGTTTCCTTGCTGGCCTTGGGCGCGACCGTTCGCATGTGTTCGTAGAGATGCGCTTGCGCCGGGAAAACTGGCTGCACTTCACTCCATGTGACTTTCAACGCCTGCGCAGCGCGGATTGCTGCCCATTCATTTTCCGCTACCACGCCGACAAAATTTCCTTCAACCACAGTCTTCACGTAGCCGTTGATTGCTCTGGCGGACGCGTCGTCCACGCTCAGGAGCTTCGCGCCCGCACGCGCCGGACGCACTACGCGGCCGTGCAGCATCCCTGGGACACGCACATCAGTAACGTATTGCCACTGTCCCAGAATTTTTGGAGCGATGTCTACTCGCGGAAGCGGCTTTCCAACCACGATATAGTTTGCGGGATCTTTGGGTTTTCCGATTCCTTCCACATTCAACGCAAAGCCGCGTCCAGAAACTTTGAGAGCATCGTTCAAGTCGGCGGCGCCGGCCAAATCTCCGTACGCGACGCTCTTGGCAGCATCTCCCTGGATGCTGACGATTCCATCGCGTACCTGAAGTTGATCGAGCGGAGCGCCGAGGCGTTGTGCGGCAAGCTGCAAGAGCAAATAGCGCGCGGTCGCGGCCACGTTTCGCAGCGGCTTCGCGCCAAGCGCGATGGATGTGCTGCCGCCAACGCCGCCCTGATCGGTGGTCGAGGACGTGTCGCCCATTACGAATTGGACGCGCTGCGGAGCAACGTCCAGTTCCTCGGCAACGATTTGCGCGAAACCCGTTTCGACGCCCATCCCGATTTCCACTTTTCCGGTAAAAACGCGAACCGTTCCGTCTTTTTCGATTCGCAGCCAGGCGTCAAGCTGGCCGGGAGAAGTAGTCTTCGTCGCATCTTCGGGCGATGCCGCGAGCAAGCGGGGGAGAACGGTTGCGTCCGCGAGACTGAATCCGATCAGCAGGCCGCCTGCATCGCGGACAAATTCTCTTCGTGATAGAAGGGCTTTGTCCGGCATGGATTATGCGCCCTCCTTCGCGGAACCGGCCGCTTTGCGCACCGCGTCGAGAATTCCCACGTGGCTGCCGCACCGGCAAATCAAAGCTCTCAAACGCGCGCCGCATTTCGGCTTCCGTGGGATGAGGATTCGTGTGCAAGAGCGCTTTTGCCGTCAGCACCCAGCCGTTGAGGCAGTACCCGCACTGAAAAGCCTGCTCGTCGATGAACGCTTTCTGAACGGGATCGGGATTTTCAGGAGAGCCCAACCCTTCGAGGGTGACAATTTCTTTTCCGGCTGCGCGCGAGACCGGCAAGAGGCAGGAACGCACCGCGCGGTTATCCAGCAGGACGGTGCAGGCCCCGCATTGTCCCAAGCCGCAACCGAACCGCGGATTGTTCAGGGCGAGATTGTCTCGAAGGACGTAGAGAAGCGGGCAATCAGCATCGGCGTCCACAACGTGCGACTTGCCGTTTACTTTAAGCGATGTGTGAGCCATCTTGATCTCGATTCCTGAACGCTGCTTCCGCGGGCTAGTTTACTCCCGATAGGCGTTGCGAAAAAAGCGGAGTGGATTTTGGCCGCTAGGCTCCTAAAACCGGGGAAATCGTCCTCTCGATTTCGTGACGGGTAGCCGTGACACCCGTCGTTTGTTTTCAGCGAGTTGGAGCTGATTCTACTCGGCAGGTGTGTCGAATAGAGCCGGGGCAAGTCCCGGCGAAGAAGGCGGGAGCCCTTCGGCTTCGCTCGGGGCAAGCCGGCGTTACGACTGCCTTCGACCTCACCAAGCATCGCGGTTCTCCTTTCCGGCTCAGGTTACCACCGCGAGAAAGCGTTGCAAGAAGCAGTTCCTGTGGACTCTCTCTTTGTCGGGGCGAAGGGACGCGAAGGAACTGTGGAGAGGTTCTGTGAAGATGGGGCGCTTTTCATTGCAGGCGTGTTGAGTATACTGTGGGCGCCAGAGGGGCGGCGGCGTGCGTGCGTGCGGCGCGCGCGTACCTCTTTTGACGCGAGCGGGGGAATCGGGCGTGGGTAAGGTGCGGCTTTCGATGGCGTGTTCGAATTACGACCGCACGCGCGCGCTATTCGATGGACGCGTCCGCGTCGAGGGAATCGAACTCAACTGCCTGGATCTGCCGATCGAGGAAACCTTTTTTCGGATGTTGCGGCATCACGAGTTTGATGTCGCGGAGATATCGCTCTCGTCCTACGTGCTGTCGCTCTTCGGGGAAAATCCACGGTTGATTGCCATTCCGGTGTTTCCTTCGCGATTCTTCCGGCACTCCTGCATTTTCATTCACAGCGGCAGCGGCATTCGCGAGCCGAAAGATCTGATTGGCAAGCGCGTGGGCGTGCCGGAATTTCAGATGACCGCGGGTGTGTGGATTCGCGGCATTCTGAGCGACGATTACAAAGTTCCCGCCGGCAGCGTCACCTACTTTCGCGGAGGCGAAGAGGAACCGGGGCGGCCGGAGAAAATTGCGCTGACGCTACCTCCGACAATCCGCATCGAGTCCATCCCGCCGACGAAGACGCTTGCCGCGATGTTGGAGTCGGGCGAAATCGACGCGTTGTACACGGCGCGCGCACCTTCGACGTTTGGCAATGGTTCTGGCAAAGTGCGGCGCCTCTTCGAAAATTATCAGGCAGTGGAACAGGAGTATTTTTCGCGGACCAAGATATTTCCCATCATGCACACGATCGTGATTCGCCGCGATGTGTATGAAAAATCCCGGTGGCTGGCGCAATCGCTTTACAGGGCCTTCGCGCAGGCGCAACGGATTGCGTACACCGAGCTGTACGATTCGGGCGCGCTGCACTTCATGCTTCCGTGGCTGGTGCGACACGCGGAGGAAACGCGCGCGCTGATGGGCGCGGACTTCTGGCCCTACGGACTGGAACGAAACGCGCACACGCTGGAAACGTTTCTGCGCTACTCGCACGAACAAGGGCTGGCGAAGCGCCTAATGAAGCCCGCGGAGCTTTTTGCTCCGGAATCGCTCGAATCGTTTAAAGTCTGACGCGCCGCTGGACTTTTCGTTTGCGGGCCGAAGGAGACTTCCCTGGCATCTGGCGGAAACGTGATTTCGCAGCAGTGGTGGACGCTGACCCGCGGCGACATCGACGCGACCATCGCACAAGTTGGCTGCATCATCGCGCAGATGTTCATTCCGGTGCTGCTGCTGGCGCCGATCGGCGTTTCTTTAAAATTCAGCCTCGAACATATCGTGCCGGGATTCGCGCCGGGGCTGCTTGCGGGCTCCGCGGGCCTCGCTTGGCTCGGAGTGCGGCTGAGCAAGCGTGAAAATCGCAAGGACGTGACGGCGCAGGTTTACGGAAATAATGTCCCGGCGATTTTGGCGTACACGCTCTCGATTTTCCTGCCGGTATATCTCGAAGCGCATGACGCGGAGCGCGCGTGGCAAATCGGCGCGGCTGCGGTGGTGTGGACGGGAATCATCAAGCTGATTGCGGCGCCCTTCGCGGGGGCCTTCCGGCGCTACATTCCCGTGCCCGCGTCGATGACGGTGTTTGGCGCGGCGATGTACAGCTACCTCGCGCTGATTTTGCTGCAGCGCGTGTTCGATCAGCCGCTGGTGGGAATCGCCGCGCTGACGATCGTGTGCGTGGCCGTGTTCGCGGGCGTGCCGATCACCCGCTATAAGCTTCCGCCATTTTTGGTGGCGTGGTTGGTGCCGCTGGCTCTCGGACTGCTGGTGGGCTACATACATCCCGTGTGGTCCGGCTTGTCGTTTGTGCTGCCGTTCGTGCCAACCGCCGGGCCCTTGCACGCAATGATTCTTGCTGTGCCGTATCTTTCCGTGATTGCTCCCATTTCCATCTACCACGTGCTGCAAGACATCGCGTCCGTGGAAGGAGGGACGGCGGCAGGCGACAACTACGATGCGCGCAGCGTGGTGGCCTGCGATGCGGTGGGTACACTGATCGCCGGGCTGGCCGGCAGCATCGTGACACCGGTGATCTATGCACTGCACCCGCCGTACAAGGCGCTGGGGGCACGCATCGGTTATGCATTCTGGACTCCGGTGATTTTCCTCGCCGTGGTGATGAGCGGCGTGATTTCGTTCATGGCCGGGCTGTTTCCGTGGGCGATTCTGGCCGCGATGATCGCGTACGTATCGGTTGGGGTGGGGACGGCAACGCTGCGCCGTGTGGATCGAAAGTATCTGAGCGCGGTGCTTTTAGGATTCGTGCTGCCCGCGGGCGCGGTGGTGTCAGCCGCGGTGAATTCCGCGTTGCCCGCGCTGCAGATTTCGACGGCCAGCGCCAGCGTGCAAGCCGCATTGAATAGATCGATTTACTGGTCGTCGGTGCAAGGGTTGGGCAACGGATTTCTTTTCCTGGTGCTGGTGATTGCTTCGGTGGTAACCGAAGCGATCGACCGGAATTTCGGACGAGCGGCTATTTGGTGCCTGATTGCGGCGGCATTTTCGTGGATCGGCCTGATGCACTCGGCGATTTTGCGATGGAAGGCGGAACCGATGTACGCCGCGGGATGGCTGGTGGCCGCAGCAATCGTTTACTCCGCTCGTTGGTGGGGAGGACACGGGGCGCAGGAAAGCGCGCGCAGCGCAGGCTAATGGAAAAGTATCCCCGGCACTCCGCTCCGTGCCGGGCTAGTTACGGTCGCCGCTCCGCGGCTTAAAAAAAACACAAATTTCTACGCGATTGAGCCTCAGACCTGCGCTACTTCGCACGCTCTCGCGACAAATTGAAATACATCGCCGGTGTGATGATCAAAGACAGCACCATGGAGACCAGAATCCCCCCCATCACGGCGATCGCAAGAGGCTGCAGCATTTGCGACCCCGCGCCCCAGGCAAGCGCAAGCGGAAGCATGCCGGACATGGCGGCCAGCGCGGTCATCACGATGGGACGCAAGCGCCTTCTTCCAGCCTGAATCATGGCTTCCTCCGGCGAAAATCCGACGGAGCGGAATTTCTGGTCGGCATCCAGCAGCAAAATCCCGTTCTTGGCCACAATCCCGATCACCATGATCAGTCCCATGAACGAAGCGATGTTGAAGGTAACGCCGGTAATCCAAAGGGCGAAAAGCACGCCGGAAGTAGAGAGCAGCGCCGACGTAAGAATCGCCAGCGGCCCGGCAAATCCTCCGAACTCAAACAGAAGCACGATGAAAACGAGCGCAAGCGCAAGCACCAGCACCACAACGAGGTCGTGAAAAGATTTCTGCTGCTCGGCATAGAGGCCGCCGTATTCCACGCGGATGGAGGCAGGCAGCTGAAGTCCGTCAACCGCTTTTTGAACCGCGCGGATGCCGCTGCCGAGATCCAGGCCTTCGAACCGCGCCGTAACGGCGACTTCGCGCTGCAAATTATCGCGGAGAATTTCCGTCTGACCCGGCGATTCCGTAATTGTCGAGAGCGAACCCAGCGTGGCGGTTTGGCCGCTGGAGCTAACCAGCAAAGTATTGCTCATCGCATCGAGCGAAGCCCGATTGGCCTCGGGGAAGCGGACGCGTATGGTGTATGCGCGATCGTTCGCCACCACCGGAGTCGGCGCGGGCGTTCCTTCCAGAATCGCCTCCGCGTCGGTGGAAACCTCTTCGGGAGTAAAACCGGCGCGTTCGGCGACGCTGGGGTTCACGTTAAAGGTCACGGCCGGGCCGCTGATCGTATTGTCGATGCCGTTCAGCACGTCGACCACAGGCTTCTTCCCGCTCACTTGGATCGCGCTGATCGCGTCCGCCACCCGCGGCGCCCATTGCTGCAGCAATCCAGCATCGGACGAGAAGAGTTCAATCCTCACCGGTTCGGGCGCGCTGGTGAGATCTCCGATCATGTCCTGCAGCACCTGCACGAATTCGATGTCCACGGAAGGTTCCCGCTGCGCGAATTCCTCGCGAAGCTGCGCAATAATCTCATAGACGCTCCGGCTCCGCTTGCTCTTGAGCTTCACCGAGATGTCTCCCGTATTCGCTTCCGTGACGGTCGCAAGCCCCAATTGCATGCCGGTGCGCCTGGACACACTGGCGACCTCCGGCTCGGCCTGAACCATCTTCTCCAGGTGGTTCAACACTCGGTTCGTTTCCTGGAGCGAACTGCCGGCCGGCATAATGTAATCAATGATGAATCCTCCCTCATCCATCTCGGGCAGCAGGTCCGATCCGAGCGCCTTATAGCAAAAGTAGGACCCCACCATCAGAATCGCGCACAAACCGACCAGCCAAAGTGGATGTTCCAATGCGCGCCGCGCCCAGCGCTCATAAAACGTGATGACGCGGCCGAAGAAACCCCGCATCGACGCTTCTTCCGCCGCCATCAGGCGCTGCATTTCGCGCTGCCGCGCGGATGACGTATTTACCGCCGCATCAGCCGGATCAACTTCTTCCAGGTCAGTTCCGGAAGGCGATTCCACTCGCTTCCCGTGGATGAAATACCGGCTCAAGTTCGGCGTCCAAACAAGGGCCAACGCCAGCGAGGTGAATAGGGCCGCCGCCATAGTGATGGCCAGTGCTCGGAAAAATGTTCCCGTCACTCCGGTAATTGCGATCAGTGGCAGGAACACCACGATGGGCGTCAAGGTGGAACCAATTAAAGGTACGGTGATTTCGGAGAGGGCGCTATGGATCGCTTCGATTCGTTCTTCGCCGGCGTCGCGATGAAGAACGATGTTTTCGACCACCACAATCGCATCGTCTATAACGAGCCCGACGGCAGCCGCCAGTCCTCCCAGAGTCATCAAGTTGAACGTTTCGCCGACAATCTTGAGCACAATGAAAGTGACCAGGATCGTCACGGGGATCACCAGCCCCGCGACGAGCGACGTGCCCCAATCGCGCAGGAACACCACTAAGACGATGGACGCCAGAACGAGCCCGATTAAAATCGTATCTCTTGCATCTTGAATGGAGGACTTCACGATATCGGATTGATCGTAATAGCTGCTGATAGTGACCCCAGGCGGCAGCGTTCGCTTGAGTTGTTCCATTTCCGCGTGCACTTCATCGGCAACCTGCACGGTGTTGCTGCTGGGTTGGCGGTTGATGCTCAAGAGAACACCAGGTTTTCCGTTGGCAGTAACAATCGTGTAGACCGGCTCGACAGACTCGTGGACGTCGGCAACGTCGCCGACGCGAACCGGCACGCCGGTGGGAGTGGTTTTCACCACAATGCCGGAAATTTCCGATGCCGCATGCGCCTGAGCATCCACGAGCGTCAGGAATAGTTGATGGTTCTGCTCCAGCAGACCGGGAGACGCAATCAGGTTGGTGGTCCCCACCGCTGCCACAATTTGGGGGACGGTGACTTGGGCCCGCAACAGCTTCGACGCGTCCGGCGTGATCTGGAACTCGGGCACTTCCCCGCCCTGCACCAGCACCGTTGACACTCCGTTAAGCCGGTTCAGCCGCGGCTTCATCTCATAGGTCGCCAATTCCCATAATTGAGTCTGGGGCACGGTGTCGGATGTGAGGCTGTAGCCGATGATCGGGAAGCTGGCGAATGTCAGCCGGTGCGTTTCAATCTGCGCAGTGGCCGGCAAGGAGCTTTGCACCCGCGCCATCGCCGCGTTCACTTGCTGCAGAGTCTGGAACATGTCGACGTTCCAATCGAAGAAAAGATCGATCTCCGCCGAGCCCCGGCTGGTAATGGACCGGACGTCCTGGAGTCCGGGAACGCTGTTCACGGCTTCTTCGATCGGCCGGGTGACGGTCACCAGCATCTGGTTGATGGGCATAACGCCGTTGTCCGCGCCGATTAGAATGCGAGGAAAATCGGTCGAGGGAAACACCGCCACGGGAATCGTAAAAGCGAGGTAGCCGCCTATCAGGGCCAGCGTGATAGCCAGAAAGATGATTGACTTCGAATGACGAACAATCCAGTACCCAGGACGCTCTTCGGCGCGAACGCCTGCCGGTGGTGAGGACAGGCTCGGCGATTGTGCCTCAGTGGATTTGGTCATCAGCGGATCGGCCTGCGTGAACTCAGGATCTGTCTCCGTCGATTATCAGGATTCTGCGGTGTTGCTTTGGTCCTATTCGGCGGCCCCTCCACTCTGTTTCTGGACCGCTACCTTTACATTGTCAGGCAGGCCGAACGCTCCCTCGGTCACAACAACTTCTCCTTCCTTAAGCCCTTGCACAATCTGCACGCGGTCGCCCTCTTGAATCCCGGTCTGCACTTTGCGCTGGTGCGCACGGCCGTCGGAACCCACAACCATTACGCTGCTACCTTCCTTTGGATCGACGAGTAGGGCGCTTTTCGGCACAACGATCGCGTCGGTGGCGGTCTTTGACACCATGGTGAGGTTAACGCTCGCACCTGCCCTGAATTGCCCCTTGGGATTTTTCGCCTCAGCCCATATTTCGACGGTGGTGCTGTTGGGATCGAGAGCCGGGCTGACGATGGTTACCTTTCCAGAAATCTTGTCCGTACCCCCTAGCGATGAAATTTCGGCGGGATCGCCCGCTTTCAGGTGCTCTGCTTGGGATTCCGGAATATGTGCGCGAGCCACAATCCGGGAGACATCCATCACCGTGATTAAAGGAGTTCCCGCGGTAGCCATTTCACCTTGATACAGCGGCCTGTCCGTGACCACTCCGGCAATGGGGCTGCGAATCTCCGAATAACCGAACTGAGCCTGTGCGCCCTCGAATTTTCCTTGGGCCGCCGCGAGTTGGCCGGCCGCGGCCTTCTGCTGGGCCGCGTTGCTCACCGCCTCCATTTTTTGCAGCTTCTGCTCCGCGGCTTGGTTCTGCGTTTGCGCTTGAAGCAGGGCTACTTGAGCCTGATCGAGCTGCCTTTTTGGCAGAGCCCCCTGTTCGTATAAGTTCTTGCTGCTGTCGTAGAGCCGTTGGGCGGCGCCAAGCGCGGCTTTCGCGTTCTCGGCATCCGCCTTGGCAGCTTGTACCTGCTGGGGAAGCGTCGACGAGATGGTATTCGCGTACTCTCCCTGGGCCTGTTCGTAAACGCCCCGATTTTCGGTGACCGCCGCGGCCAGATCTTTGTTTTCTAGGACAGCCAGAAGCTGCCCGGCACGTACGTGGTCGCCTCGGTTCACAACGAACTTCAGAACTGGCGCGCTGACCTTGGGCGTGATCGCCGCTTCGTGAATCGGATAAAGAACCGCTTCCGCGGTAACCTTTTCCTGAATGGCCATGCGCTGCCCAGGCTCGGCTTGAACCGATACCAGCGGCTCCTTGTCGGCCGATTCAGTGCCGGAGCAAGCGGCCAGGCCAATCGCTGCACCCAGCGCAAGAACCGCAAAACCTGGAAGTCTAACCGCCGCGCGCTTCGATCGCCGGACTGTCTTCGCTCTCGCCAAAGGACTCATCGTGAATTTCGGTGTCGCCGCAACGCTGCATGGGCCGGGAGGTTGCTTAGGCATCGATCAAAAACTCCCGGTGAGCGTTTGCAGCGTCGCCAGCGCTACGCGGTAGCGAGCTAGACCATCGGCGTAAGCGCCTTGCGTCTGGGTGAGAGTGTTCTGCGCGTCCACCAGGTCGAGCACCGTCGATTCTCCCGATTGATACCGCAGCGTGTTCAACCTCAGGCTCTCAGCGGCCAGATCGGCGGAGTTCCGCAACAAGTCTACTTCGGATCGCGCAGTGCTCGCCTCCTCGTAGTAGGCGTGGAGATTGGCCAGCGTCTGCCGCTGGGCGAACGTCAGTTCCAGGTGTGCCTGCGCCCGGCGATCCTCAGCCTGGTGAACCTGGCTCCAGCGCGTGCCCCAGTCCCACACGGGCACGTTTAGCACTGCGGTCGCAAAATAGCCGAGGTTCGGTAATACGCCCGCAAGCGGCATACTGGCATTTCGGCTCCGCAACGCGAAAGCATTCGCTTCGATTCCGTAATCCACGTCTAAGCTTATCGTCGGAAAAAAAGCGGCTCGCGCCACCGAGACCGCCGCATTCGACTGACGTAGTGTAGCGGCAGCGGCCGCTAATTCTGGATTGCTCTTCAGAGCCAGCTGTTCCGTTTCGTCAAAGCTCGGCAACGGTTGCGCCGTGTCCATATCGTCGACGACGCTAAAATCCTGATTGAACGTGGGAAAAAGCAGCACGGCCAGGTTCAGCCGCGCGTTGCCCATGGCCAGGTTGGCTTCGCGGAATGCCTGATCCTGTTGATTAAATTGAATCTGAAACTTGATCACGTCGCTGTGCGCAACTTGACCCTGCCTTTCCATGTCCTCGCTGATTTTCAGAACGTTCTGCGCCCCGTCGCGGCTTTGCTGGGCGGCGGCGTATTTTCGCTGGGCGACGAGAAGCCCGTAATAGACCTGCGTAACGGTAACTTGGAGACCGCGGCGCGCGATTTCCTCCTGAGCCTTCGCCACCGCCTCCGTTGCTGAGACACCCCGATAGCCGGCCAGCGTCAGCGTATTCACGCTCAGATCCTCGTGGGCCACGCCCCAGGCTCGATACACATGCACGCCATCATTGGTTACGAAGCGGCCATTGGGAGTCTTCCCATTCCCCTGCGTATTGAGATATTGCGTCGTGGCGCTAACGGCCGGCAAAAGCGCTGCCCGTGCCTGGATTCGATCCTCATGCGCCAGCTTCGCGGCCATCACAGCAGCTTGGAACTGTGGGGCGTTTGCACGCGCCCGCTCCAAGGCGCTTTCCAGAGTGAGCGTAAGCGGCGCGGTGCTCGACACGTGAGTCCGCACCGCTTCCTGCGCCGAATTGGACGCTTCGAAGTCGAGCGCGGCCGATGCGGACTGCTTCGTATCCACGCGCTGCGCTGAGGTGGGAAGGGCTCCGGCTACGAATATTGACAACGCGCTGAAAAGCACACAAGTACCGTGTATGCTTCGACTTCCACGCAGGCGACGACGCTCCCCAAACCTAACCCTCACCGTCGAGGGTCGCGGAGCAAGCTCAGATACACCTTCATGCATATTCCCTCCCATCTAAATGCCACGTCTTCCGAACCCAAGCCACGCTTTGGAATTGGGGCAGGCATCCACAAATTGTTCGCTGCGGAATGGATGCCTGAACCACATGCACGCGACTATTGAATTGCCGCGCGCCTCTCCAGCCCGAATCCAGCCGACCTGGCATTGTAAACGATACGCATGGGTATATGAAAAGTCTGCCCCATAACCGGATAAATCCCACATGAATAAAATTTTAGAAGATCCTGAGAGCGCCGGCTGCTATCGGGCCCTCGACTTTGCAACTTGCGGGCCGCTTTTCGGCAGTCGGCCGTGGCGGGCGAAGGTCGGTCACGGAATACGCTTAGCTCCTCGAGTACATTCTCCAGCAATCTCCTGCGATGGCCCAATCCTCCTGGGCGTGGATAACGAGCACGCGCACTGACGAATCGCGCGCGGCGATGTCTCGGTCGATCGGCGATTCATTGTTTCCGGCCGGATCAAGCCTTAGGTGAAGAAATCCAAAGCTCGCACACGCCGCTTCTCGTACGGCGGCGGAATTTTCTCCAATCCCAGCTGTAAAGATCAAGACATCGACGCCGCCGAGCGCCGCCATCATCGAGCCTATGGAAGACCGCAAGCGGTGGATGAAGATCTCGAAGGCCAGCTTCGCCCTCCCGTTGCCCGATTTCATCGCCTCCAAGACCTTGCGCATGTCGTTCGATACGCCGGAGATCCCCAGCAGTCCCGATTCATCATTGAGCAGCTGGTCGAGACGCCGGGCGTCCACACCATCCTCGCGCATCAGATAGGTCAAGATACCTGGATCGACTGATCCAGCCCTCGTACCCATCATCAGTCCTTCCAGGGGAGTGAAACCCATCGTCGTATCCACACTGCGGCCGCCGGCAATGGCTGCGAGCGAGCAACCATTGCCGAGGTGGCAAGACACCAGCTGAAGCTCATCCAGCGGCTTTCCGAGCAAGTGAGCGGCGCGCCGGGCGCAGTATTCGTGGTTGATTCCGTGAAAGCCGTACCGCCGAATTCCGCGCTGGAACCATTCGTAAGGTCCCGGATACACGGCCGCTGCTGGCGGAAGATGATGATGAAAGCCCGTATCGAAAACCGCCACTTGCGGAACTCGCCCCATCAGACCCTCGATAAGTTCGACAGCTTCGAGTTCCGCTCGGTTGTGCAGAGGGGCGATGGCGGAAGCGCTTGCGATGGCGCGCTTCACTTCGTCGGTAATTATCACCGGGTCGTAGAATCTGCTGCCACCGTGCACAATACGATGGCCCACGACACGGATTTCGGACGGCCCCTCGATAATTCGATCATCGCCCTCCCACAAGGAGCGAAGCGAACGCTCCAGCGCCTGTCGTCGAGAAGCATTCTCCATGCGCTCATCGAAGGTAGCTCCTCTGGAAGTTTTGGTCCGAATTTCCGCGCCATTTCCATCCCACTCGATTTTCCCTTCCCATATCGGCTTTGCCGGATCCTCAGGTAAGGAATCGCCTATCTCGTAGACGCAGCTCTTCTGGCTACTCGACCCGGAATTGACCACGAGAATCTTCATCGGCTAGTACGGCCATTTCCAATTGCGAATCTCGGGCATGTCGTCGCCATATTCGCGAACGTAGTGCTTGTGGTCGATCAACTTGTTGCGCAAGTGCTGTTTGAAATGCCCGCCGATTTCCCGTAGCCGCGGCACCCGATCCACCACGTCCCCGGCCAAATGGAAGCGGTCCAGGTCATTTAATACGGTCATGTCAAACGGGGTTGTCGTCGTGCCTTCCTCCTTATATCCGCGAACATGCAGATTGTCGTGATTTGTGCGGCGATAAGTAAGGCGATGAATCAGTGTGGGATAGCCGTGATACGCAAAAATGATCGGTTTGTCGGTCGTGAACATGGAATCGAATTCTGGATCGGACAGCCCGTGAGGATGTTCGCTCTTGGGTTGCAAGGTCATCAGATCAACCACATTTACGACCCGAATCTTGATATCCGGAAAGTGTGTTCGCAACAGGTCCACGGCCGCTAGGATTTCCAGCGTGGGAACGTCCCCTGCGCAGGCCATCACTGCATCCGGTTCGCTTCCCAAATCCGTGCATGCCCAATCCCAAATCCCGATTCCGATGGTGCAATGCTCGATTGCGGACTTCATATCCAGCCACTGCAAGGCCGGCTGCTTGCCGGCGACGATCACGTTCACGTAGTTGCGGCTGCGAAGGCAGTGATCGGCCACCGAGAGCAGCGTGTTCGCATCGGGAGGCAGATAAACCCGCACCACATCCGCTTTCTTGTTCACCACGTGATCGATGAAACCAGGGTCCTGATGGCTAAACCCGTTGTTGTCCTGCCGCCACACGTGCGATGTAAGCAGATAGTTCAAAGAGGCGATCGGCCGGCGCCAGGGAATATTTCGCGTCACTTTCAGCCACTTCGCATGTTGATTGAACATTGAGTCCACGATATGAATGAATGCCTCGTAGCAAGAGAAGAAACCGTGACGCCCCGTCAGCAGGTAGCCCTCAAGCCATCCCTGGCACATATGCTCGCTGAGAATTTCCATCACACGGCCGTTCACCGAGAGATGCTCGTCGGTCGGCGAAAGCGGCTCCATGAAAATCTTGTCGGTGGCCTCGTAAATGGCGTCGAGACGGTTCGAGGCTGTTTCATCAGGTCCGAATACCCTGAAGTTTTTCGAGTCCGCGTTTAGCTTCATTACGTCCCGCAAAAACGTCCCTAGTACGCGCGTGCCTTCCGCAAACTCATCGCCAGGTTTCGGCACACTTACTGCATATTCTCTGAAATCAGGCATCACCAAATCCTTAAGCAGCAACCCTCCGTTTGCGTGGGGGTTGGCGGACATGCGGGAGGCGCCTGTGGGGGCTAGGTCTGCCAGTTCTGGTGCAAATTTTCCATCAATACTGAAGAGTTCTTCTGGCTTGTAACTTTTCATCCATTCTTCCAGAAGCCGGACATGTTCGGGGTGAGTAGCCATTTCCGCTAGAGGAACCTGGTGGGCGCGCCAGGTGCCTTCGACTGGTTTCCCGTCAACTACCTTCGGTCCTGTCCAGCCTTTGGGCGTGCGTAGGATGATCATTGGCCACGACGGGAGCTGCGCCTCACCCTGGCTGCGCGTGGCGTTCTGTATTGACTGGATTTCGGTTATTACGGCGGAGAGCGTACCGGCCATCCGCTGATGCATCTCGGGCGGATGGTTGCCCTCGAGGAAATATGGGGTGTAGCCGTATCCGGTGAAAAGCCGCGTCAGTTCTTCGTCCGTCATTCTTCCAAGGATAGTGGGATTCGCGATCTTGTAGCCGTTCAAATGCAGGATCGGAAGGACCGCTCCGTCGCGAATCGGATTCAAAAATTTGTTGGCATGCCAGCTCGTTGCCAAGGGACCCGTTTCGGCCTCCCCATCGCCGACCACGCAACAAACCAGGAGGCTGGGGTTGTCGAAAGCGGCGCCGTAGGCGTGGGCGAGCGAGTAACCGAGTTCGCCACCCTCGTTGATTGATCCCGGCGTTTCGGGTGCAACGTGGCTGGGGATGCCTCCCGGAAACGAGAACTGCCTGAATAGTCGCTGCAATCCCTGCTCATCACCCGAGATCTTCGGATAAATTTCAGTGTAAGTGCCTTCGAGGTAGGTGTTGGCCACAATCCCGGGCCCTCCGTGACCAGGACCGGTTACGAAAATGACATTCAAGCCGAGCTTTTTGATAAGCCGGTTCATGTGAACGTAGATGAAGTTCAAACCGGGAGTGGTACCCCAATGACCGAGCAGACGAGGTTTGATGTGTTCGAGCTTGAGCGGCTCCCGAAGCAGCGGATTCTTGTAGAGATAGATTTGGCCTACAGAAAGGTAGTTGGTTGCGCGCCAATAGGCATCGATCTTGCGGAGTTCTTCCGACGAGAGCGGTTCTTCTGAATCTGCGGCTTCTCCAGCCGAATTCACCGCTTCGGAGGATACTCGAGTCGTCGCTGTATATTCGGAATTGTCCATCGTGAATCTCCCTTGCCACAAGTCCAACTCAGATTGGCAAGAATCGTTTGGGATGGCAAGAGGCTGGTGGCTCGTCGTCTCATCCGATTCAAAGCTTACCCGGGTGCAATTCTAATCTCCCCTTATCGAAATTAGAAACCACCTCCAAGTTGTCACAAGAAAATTATGGGACGCTTCTTTAATGGCCTGTTTCCGCAGAGAGAAAAGTTGAGTTGGCTGCGGTTGTCCGCTATTCTGCACGCGCTCAAACATCCAGTTCTGGCTGATGGTGGACAGTAGCTTCATTGACTTATGTTCATTTCACTTCCTAGTGCGTCGCAATTTGCCGAAAGCGAAGCAACCAAGATTGTTCTCACTCTCGCACTTTCCGCACTGATTGGGCTGGAACGCGAAGAACACAAGGCGACCGTCGATAAGTACGCATTCGGCGGCATACGGACGTACCCGCTGATCGGTCTGCTGGGCTACGCATTGAATCTGCTGTCCGGAGCTCAGCTTCTTCCTTTGACAATAGGCTTTGCTGTCGTCGCTTCGTTTCTTTGGCTCTCCTACCAACACAAATTGCAAGGCGCGGAAAGCGCCGGCGTCACCACGGAATTGTCCGCGCTGACCACGTATGTGGCGGGCGCGCTTGTTTCGCAGGGACACTTCTGGGTGGCGGGCACGCTGACGGTGCTGAGCTTGCTGCTGCTGGAATTGAAGGTTTTTTTGGAAGGACTTTCGAAACGCATCCCGGCGAAAGAAATATTCACGTTCACCAAGTTTCTGTTTCTGACGGTAGTGATCTTGCCGATGGTGCCGAACCAGAGCATCGGTCCCTACGGCATAAATTTGTTCAAGACATGGCTCGTAGTTACGGCAGTCAGCGCCATTTCGTACGCCAGCTACCTTCTGCAGATTCTTACAAAGGGGAAGGGCGGCATCATCCTTTCAGCGATGCTCGGAGGGGCTTACTCATCCACGCTGACAACCATCGTGTTAGCAAAACGGGCCAAGGAAGCGGACGGCTCCGCGCATCTTTTTTCCGGCGGCATCCTGATGGCTTCCGGAATCATGTACCTCCGCCTGGCCATCTTGATCGGCATTTTCAATTGGCGCTTGCTTGCCCAGCTCTATGTGCCGCTGCTGGTTCTCGCCGCGGTCGGCGCGGCTGGCGGCTGGGTGTGGAGCATTCGTCCAAGCAATAAATCGACGGAAATAAAGAAAGACTACGTACCTCGTAATCCGCTCGAGCTTTGGGTAGCTTTTATCTTTGGCGGCATTTTTATCGCGATACTCGTGGTTACGGCCTGGGCCGTGGTGCATTTGGGCGAGAAGGGTCTTCTTGGTCTTGCCGCCATCACGGGCGTCACGGATGTGGATCCATTCATACTGAGCCTGACGCAGTCCGCGGGCACGGTTACTTCGATGGGTCCGGCTGCTGCTGCGATCCTGATTGCTGCTGCCAGCAACAACGCGGTAAAGGCCTTCTACTCCTTCGCATTTGCAGATCGCAAGACGGGAATACAGAGTCTCTGCCTCCTGCTGACATTTTCACTCCTAGGACTAGTACCCCTAATTTGGACACTCGCCTGAAGCCCTCGCATCGGCGTCAGCGTGCGATGATGCCTTGACGGGCATCCAGCAAACGTGAAATCATTCCGCAAAACTCTTGGGAGTAGGGAGCATGGCGACGCAATTGGCCGCGGCCTACGCGGACCTAGGACTATTCATCGGCGGTGAGTGGCTAGGAACCGGCGGGCGGCAAAGCTCGCCCGTGGTCAATCCCGCTACCGAAGAAGTGATTGGGCACGTCCCTCATGCCTCGAAGGCCGACCTCGACCGGGCGCTCGCAGCGGCGCAGGAAGGTTTCAAGACCTGGCGCGCGATATTTCCCGACGAGCGCGGACGAATCCTGAAACGCGCCGCAGATCTGCTGCGCGAGCGCAAAGAAGAAATCGCGCGCATCGCCACCACCGAATCCGGCAAGGTGATTCACGAAACGCGGATCGAAGTGATGATGTCCGCGAATATTTTCGAGTGGTACGCGGAAGAGGGGCGCCGCGCTTACGGACGCGTGCTTCCACAGCGCGCTCCGGGCACGCGCCTAACGGTAGTGAAAGAGCCGGTGGGGCCTGTGGCGGCGTTCGCGCCGTGGAATTTCCCGCTCGGGAATCCCGCGCGCAAGATCGGCGCGGCCCTGGGCGCGGGATGCTCCTGCATCCTGAAGCCGGCGGAGGAAGCGCCCGCGTCCGGACTGGCGGTGGCGCGCTGCTTGGTGGATGCAGGGTTGCCCGCAAACGTGCTGGCGATCGTATATGGCATCCCGGCGGATATTTCTTCGTATTTGCTGGCCTCGCCCATCATTCGCAAAATTTCGTTCACAGGCTCGATCCCGGTGGGCAAGCACCTGATGAAGCTGGCCGCAGACGGAATGAAGCGCACCACCATGGAGCTGGGCGGCCATGCGCCCGTGATCGTGTTCGACGACGTGGACGTGGACAAGGTGCTGGATGCGTCTGTGGGGGCCAAGTACCGGAACGCGGGGCAGGTGTGCGTTTCGCCCACGCGGTTCTACGTGCAGGAGAAGATTTACGACCGTTTCGTGGAGGGCTTCGTAAACCGAGCAAAAGCAGTTCCGGTGGGCGATGGCCTCGACGAAAGGAATAAGATGGGTCCGCTCATTCACGCGCGGCGGCTGGCGGCGGTGGAGGCTTTCGTGGAGGATGCGCGCGATTCGGGTGCGAAAGTCGGAGCCGGCGGGGCGCGACTCAAGAGTCCGGGGTATTTCTACACGCCCACGGTGCTCTCCGACGTGCCGAACAAGGCGCGCATCATGAACGAGGAGCCGTTTGGGCCGATCGCGGTGATCAATCCGTTTTCGGATTTCGATAGCGTGATGCAGCAGGCCAACCGGCTGCCGTATGGACTCGCAGCATTCGCGTTCACGAATTCATCGCGGACGGTGAACCTGCTTGGGGAGCAGTTGGAAGCAGGCATGGTCGGGTTGAACACGTATGCGATCTCGGTGCCGGAATCGCCTTTTGGCGGCATGAAGGAAAGCGGCCACGGCTCCGAGGAAGGCATCGAGGGGCTCGATGCTTGCCTGGTGACGAAGTTTATTAGCGAAGCGTAGCAACAAGTAAGTGCCCGCGTCCTTGCGGTGTAGCGGCCGCGTTAGGCGGGCGGTTTTTCCTTTCCGAGTACGGGGCGAGTTAAGAATTGGCGTGGAATTGCCTGAGGGCAACAGGATAGGTGCGTTTGAAGTGCGCCTTGACGAGCCGACAAATGCGCTCGAAGGGGTAAGGGCGAGGACTCGGCGCGCAGACTCTGTTGCGAGATTCCGCGAAACATAACCTCATCCGGTAACGGGTGAGCCGATCAAGTAGGGGCGACAACGCACAGGGGAAGGCAATGGCAGGAGAACTCGCAGGGCAAAACGCGATTGTGACGGGGGCAAGCCGCGGTTTTGGGAAGGCCATCGCATTCGGCCTCGCTGCGGCCGGAGCGACCGTGACGGTGACGGCGCGGACCAAAGAACAACTCGATCTGACCGCCTCTCAGATTGAGGCTCTTGGCGGCCGGGCGTTGGCGGTAGTAGGCGACGTGGCCAAGCGCTGCGATGTCGCGCGCGTGACCGCAGCCGCGGAGGCGGAATTCGGCCCGGTGACGGTGCTGGTGAATAACGCGGGAGTCTCAGGCCCCTATGGGCCTGTGTGGCTGGCGGATCCCGACGAGTGGTGGGCGGCGCAAGGCGTGGTGGTGCGCGGGACTCTGCTTTATCTGAATGCCGTGATGCCTGGAATGATTGCGCGGAAAGAGGGTTGCGTAATTAACGTGACCAGCTGCGGCGGCCAGTGGTTCACCCCTCACCTGAGTTGCTACGGGGTTTCCAAGGCCAGCCAGATACGCTTGGCGGAGCACGCTGCTGCCGAAGCGAAAGAGCACGGAGTAAGCGTATTCATCATTGATCCCGGGACGGTGCTCACCGATATGGCGGAGGCTACGATAGCTTCTTTGGATGCGCAGCGATGGCTCCCCAAAATGGTGGATTATCTGACTCAATTGAAGCAGAAAGGCAACGTCGCCGAGGGGCTAGCGCGATGCGCGGAAATGTGCGTGCGGCTCGCCTCCGGCGGCTACGCCGCGCTTGCGGGTCGGTTTCTGCTCACGCACGACGATTTCGACGAGTTGCTTCTGCAGCCGGCACCGCGCCCAGGGACCGCGACCATACCTCGCGAGCGGCCGAAGAGAGCTGTTGCTGCGGGGGCTCGTTGACAGATTTGCGGCCGAAGTGATACGACTCCCCATGCCGCGGGCGGCGTTTGGGGGGATTTTCCCCGCTTGAAAGATCGTGCGAAAATAGGCGATGCCCTGCCCGGCCAGATAACTCAACTGTGAGGCAATCATGACCACAAAGTTCCCGGATACATTTGACTACGCCGGATTCAATGCGCCGATGCGCACCGAATGCGACATCTACGATTTGGTGATCGAAGGAAATTTGCCAGCGGAGATCGACGGCACGTGGTATCGCACGATTCCCGATCCGCAGTATCCGCCGATGCTCGGCCACGACACGTACCTGAGCGGCGACGGCATGATCAGCGCGTTCAAATTCGAGAACGGCCATGTGGATTTCAAGATGAAGTACATCATGACCGATCGCCTGAAAGCGGATCGGAAGGCGCGGCGCGGACTTTTCGGTCTCTACCGCAATCCCTATACGGACGATCCTAGCGTTAAGGGCGTCAACCGCTGCGTGAACAACACGACGCCGATTTTCCACGGCGGCAAGCTGCTGACGCTGAAAGAAGACGGCCACGCAGTGGAAGTTCACCCCGAAACGCTCGAAACTATCGGCGTCTTCAACTATCGCGGCAAACTAAAAAGCCAAACCATGACGGCGCACACGCGCCTCGACAACGAAACGCAAGACCTGCACTTTTTCGGTTACGAAGCTAGCGGCCTGGCCACGCGTGACGTTTCCTACTGCGTGGCGGACAAAGAGGGCCAGCTTGTGAAAGAAGAATGGTTCCAGGTGCCCTACGTTTCGCTCATGCACGATTTTGCGGTTTCGAAGGAGCACGTGATCTTCCCGGTGTTCCCCACCACTGCCGATCTCGACCGCATGAAGGCCGGCGGCGCGCACTGGGTCTTCGAGCCGGAGAAGGATGCGTACGTGGGCATCATGCCGATCGACGGCCACACCAGCGATATGCGGTGGTTCCGCCACCCCGCGTGTTCCGCGTTCCATTTCATGAACGCGTATACGGAAGGTAAATTCGTGCATTTGGATTTCGGCATCGGCAAATACGCGCCGTTCCCCTTCATTCAGGAAGCTTCGCACATCCATCCGAAGGCCGAGGATTTCGCATACGGCCGCGTGGTGCGCTGGACATTCGACATGTCCAAGCCCGGAGAAAAGTTCGAGGAATATAAGCTCGCGCCTTCGGGCGATTTCCCGCGCATCGCGAATAAAGACCATATGAAGGATTACTCCATCGGCTACTACGAGCGCTTCGATCCCGAAGTTGGTGCGCCGATCGTCGCCGGTCCCGTGGGCGCCGGATTCAATACGCTAAGCCGCCTCGAAATAAAAAGCGGCAAGATGAAATCATGGCATCCGACGCGTCCGGTGACCATCCAGGAAGAGGTGCACATCCCGTCGAGGACGCCAGGGCACGAGGGCTACCTCGCGCTGGTCGCCGACCTGCACGATACGCAGCTCTCGGATCTGCTGGTGTTCGAAGCCGAGCATCTCAACAAGGGGCCGATCGCGACCGCGCATCTGCCGTTGCGCCTGCGCAATCAAGTTCACGGCAACTGGGTGACCGCGGAAGAGCTACAGTAAGCGACTGATCGCGGCGCGCAAATCAATGGCGGGACTGCTCAAGGGCCACATCGCGATCATCACCGGCGCGGGACGCGGGATCGGCAAAGGAATCGCGCTACGATTCGCGGCCGAAGGCGCGGCGGTCGCGCTCACTTCCCGCAATCAGGCGCAGCTTGATCAGGTACTCGCGCAAATCGAAGGCGCAGGCGGAAGAGGACTGGCCGTCGCGGGCGACGTCACTAAAGCCGCGGATGTCGCACGCGTGGCGCAGGCGACCGCGGAAAAGCTGGGCGGCGTCACGATCCTCGTAAACAATGCGGGCATCCCTGGCCCGTATGGCCCAGTAGGTGTGCTCGATCCCGAGGCGTGGTGGGCAGCGCAGGAAGTGCACATTCTGGCGCCATTTTTGTTCATGTCCGCTGTGCTGCCGGGAATGATGGAACGGCGCGCCGGTCGCATCATCAATATTTCTTCTCCGCGCTGCCATATGCTGACCGCGAATCTTTCCGCCTACAGCCTCGGTAAGACCGCGCAGAACCGGCTCGCGGAACTTGTAGCCAATGAGGCAAAGGAATACGGCGTGAAAACGTTCGCACTGGATCCCGGCTCGATCATGACGGAAATGGCCGACGAAACGATGGGTTCGCCGGACGCGCAGCGTTGGGTGCCGCAAATGGTCGCACGCCTGCACGAATTGAAGGGCAAGGTGGGGCCGCAGGACGGAATGGCGTGGTGCACCGATCGTTGTCTCGCATTTGCTGCGGGGCGGTACGACGCGCTTTCCGGCCGGTATGTTGATCGAGCGGATGATCCAGATGAGATGCTTAGCGGGATTCCGGCGGGCGGATAGGAACGCGACTCTGGAGAGCCTGATGCCGCGCGGCACATTAAGAGCGCGCCGCGCGGCCACGACATTCTCAGGCTAGTTAAAGGCTAATTTTCTTCGCGCCACGAAGAACAGAGCTAGCAAGCCTATCGCCAAAAGCGGGAGAGTGGCCGGCTCGGGTGTGGTGCCAACCTCCATGTCAAAAACCAGATCTCCCGGCGGTCGCACGTCCCATGTGAGGGCGTGTTGCCCGTCCTTCGAAGGCGCGGCAGAGCCCTCCGGCTCAAGAACATAAGCGTAAGTGCCAGAGGGGCCGACTGCCTTCAGGCAGGCAGAAGACGTCGCCTGGCAAGTAAGCTTGAAATACGTGCCCGGGCGGGAGGTGTTCCAGTGGGCTTCCGATACCGTCGCTGCCCATTCTGGATTGTCGAAGTGAACGCGCACATCCGCGGGCTTAACGGATCTCAAACCCGGGAATACGGCGCTGGATGAAAAGGTCAACGTGGTCGTGGGATAGGAAAGAACCTTGGGAATTGTGACGCTGTACTTTGTCTGGCGAGCGCTCGAAACAGAGGGCGCCAAGAGAGTCGCCAGAGCAACGAGGCTCATTGCGATTGTCCGCGTCTTCATTTTGGGTTTCTCCTTATCGGCATTCGATCAGCGGGGAGACCGGATGGTATACCCGAATCTGGCTACGGTCAATATTCGCGCCGGGGCAAATGAAGGCGCCCCTCAGATTCGTCTTCTTATGGTTCATTGCTGCGCTATATTGACACCCGCACTTTTGAGTTCAAGCGAGGCACTGCCAACATGAGGAAAATCGACATCTTCACGCACATTTGGCCGAAGGCGTTTCACGAAGCCCTCAAGAAGCAAACAGGGCAAATGAAGGATATGCATCGCCGCAGCGAAGCCGTCCCCATCATGACCAATCTGGACATGCGCCTGAAAATGATGGACACATTCGGCGAGTATCAACAGATTCTGTCGCTCGCCTCGCCGCCGCCTGACGCGCTGGGCGATCCAATTTCGGGGCGCGAGCTCTCGAAAATCGGCAGCGACGGAATGGCTGAGCTTTGCCGGAAATATCCCGACCGTTTTCCGAGTTTCATAGCCTCGATCGCCATGACGGACGCCGAAGGCGCAGCCGAAGAAGCGCGGCGGGCGATCAAGGATCTCGGCGCGTGTGGCGTTCAAATTTATACCAACGTGAATGCCAAGCCGCTCGACTCCGCCGAATTCCGCCACATTTTCAAAGCGTTTGAGGCGCTTGGCAAGCCTGTGTGGATTCATCCAGCGCGTACGGCTAAATTTCCCGACTATCAAACCGAGGAGCTTTCGCAGTACGAAATCTGGTGGACGTTTGGATGGCCCTACGAATCGAGCGCAACGCAGGCGCGATTGATTTTCTCCAAAATGCTCGATGAACTGCCGAATCTCAAGATCATCATCCATCACGCGGGCGGGATGACTCCTTTCTTCGAAGGACGCGTGGGCGCGGGGCTCGATCAACTCGGCTCGCGCACTTCGAATGTGGACTACAAACCGCTCCTAAAGCAGTTGAAGCATCGCCCCTACGACTATTTCAAAATGTTCTACGTCGATACGGCCACATTTGGCGCGCTGGGCGCGCTCGAATGCGCTCTGAAATTCTACGGTGTGGATCACGTGCTCTTCGCGTCCGATTCCCCGTTTGATCCCGAGGGCGGCCCAATGTACATTCGCGAAACGATTCGCTGCGTTGATGCGCTGGATGTTTCGAAGGAGGATCGCGAAAAGATCTACTTCAAGAATGCCTGCAGGCTGCTCGGCATCCGGTAACGTTCATTTCATATTTTCGTTTCACGCGCGGCAAGGAATCCCCTAGCGGCATTCCTTGCTGCGCCCCGCTGCTTGCCGCATCCGTATTTTCCACAATTGAAATGAAGCTCCATCTCACTGTATCGTAGCCTGGGAGTTTCTTAACTCCCGGCTGGCGTGTCCGCCATACTGATTGACGGAGCATGCTGATGGAAAGGAGAAGGATGAAAGTGGCGAAACGGGCTTCCCTCCCCAGATCAACTCACCGAGAAACCCGGTTTCTAATCGCCAAACCTGGCGAATAGGATCGCCGCAACTCATTGACAACAAATACCTGTACCACAGTCTAATCGCCAAAAACCCCAGTTCTCATTCGCCGACTCTTCCCTCGATCCGGTACACAGCAATGCCGCTTAACATCTTGGGATAGAAGTCAGTCGATTTTTGCGGCATTACGTCGCCCGCGAGCGCGATCTTCATCACCTGGTCCACGCGCACCGGATTCAACAGTAGCGCTAGTTGCGCGTCTCCACGATCGACCGCAGCGATAGCCGCTTCCATCTCCCGCTCATACGCGAGGTTTTTCTCGGCGGTCACCGCTTCGGCGGTGATCCCCAGTCCTTTATCAAGAAGCAACCGGTGCAGCAGGACTACATCCAGGCCGCGCTGCCCTTCGGAAATATCCGGCAACAACGACTCGAGATCCACTTCGCGCCGCAGCACGAAGAGATAGAAGGCGTCAGCGCCGGGCCGGATAGCGCGCGGGTACGCTCCGATAGCGCGCCTGCCGTGATTTGGCCGCTCCAAGTCCTTGCGGAATTCCGCGTAGGCCGCGGCGCGCTCATCCGCGTTGGCAAACGGATAGGAGTACCAATCGAAATACGGAGCAAGAGCCGCGCGAAAGCGATCGAAATCGAAGTCCGGAAGATTGCGCACCAGCCGGTGCGTCGGCAAAATCGCGAGGCCTTTCGAGTGCGTATTAATGAACGTTGCCATCGCAAACTCATATGCCGCTTGCGAATCTGCTTTCCCGGCGCGCGTGCGGGATTCGTCGCGATAATTTAGGGCCGTCTCATAGCGATGGTGTCCATCCGCAATGACGATGCTTTTCTCCGCCATCGCCTTTTGAATCCGCTCCGCGAAAGCCGGCTCCGGGACGGGCCACAAGCGGTGCGTGACTCCGAATTCGTCGCGTAGCTCAACTTCCGGACTTGTACGTGCAATCTGTTCGAGCCAGGTATCAATTAGTTTCGACGGATCGTCGTACAAAAGAAAAAGCTGCCCCGTCTGAGCGTGCGTGTGCCGCAACAGCTCGATGCGGTCGGCCCGGGGACCTGACAGCGTGTGCTCGTGCCGGAAAATAACATGAGCTTCGTAGTTCTCCAGCCGCGCCAACGCAATAAAGCCGATCCGAGAGCGGCGGCTACTCGTTCCGGGAACACAAAAGTCCTGTGAGTACACGTAAATGTTCGGAGCCGAGTCTTGCACCAGGATTTTCTCTGCGATCCATTCGTCCATTTTGCGCCCGGCGCGGATGTAGACATTGTTCTGCGGTGAATCGCCGGGCAGCGCGCGGCCCTTTTCCACGGAAACCAGATTGTAGGGGCTCGCGGCGTAGTAACGATCCTGCATTGCGGGAGTGATTTTGTCGTATGGCTGCGTCAGGACGTCTTGGAGCGCGACTCGGCGAGAATCGTAGCGGTAGGCGCGAAAGGGTTGAATATCAGCCATCATGCCCTCGGACAGGGACGTGTTTCAGTGCTGTTCTATTGCTGCTTCTCGCCGCATACCGGCTTGGCGAATGTCAAAGTCACTTTCTTAACGTCAGCATCGGAACCCAAAACGCTTACCGAAATGGCATCGAGGCGTGTTGGCGGGGGGCAATCGGCCTTGCTCCGCCGGCTCGCGGGGACGCGTCCGGGCTCGAGATCCTCCCACGCGAAAATCTTGTAGCTCGCGGATTCGAGCAAAGTAACTTCATACAAATTGTCTCCAATTTCATCCGCGGCCGGATTCTCACCTTGATCAGCTTTAACCGCTACGGTAACGCTCCCGGACGGCCTCACACCGAGCCACTTCAATTGGACGCGAAGCTGTCGCGTCGGATACCGATCGCTAACGTGAATATCAATCTTCGAGAGGTCCTGTCCATCGTCTAGATGGATCGGCTGAGCTTGGCTCAGGTCCGCCACACCGGGATAAAACGCACGCTTAAACGGCGCGTTCGGGTTCATGCGATTCGCGCGGTTGAACACCAGGATATAGTCTCCGGCGCCGACGTGGTCAAAATCGAAACCACCTTCTGCTCCCTGGAATGCCCACAAGCCGGGGCGAGACGGGCTATAGTTCCCAGCTCGATAAAGTTCGAGCGACGCAAGGTCCAGCGGCTTGCCGTCTGGGCCCAGCACGCTGCCTTGAATGGAACCCGTGGGAAGCGCATCGACATCGTATTCGAAACAGGCGCCATCTGGAATTGTGAAGGGCTGCAAGCTTCCAAGAGTCTTTTGCGTTAGCTCCGCGCCGGCCGGAAGGTCCGCCGTGAGACTGTATTCGCCGGCGTGAATATCATAAAACCGGTAGACGCCATCCGCGTCCGTGCTGGTCTCAAAACGGTCGTCGCGCGAACGAATTTTCACCGATACGTTGGGCAGCGGATCGTCGGGATCATGGGTGGCGGACAAGGAAGGCGAATCGGCGCGACGCAGCACGCCGAACACCGACGCGACGCGATGTCCATCGCGCATGGCGCGCAATTGAGGCAAAAGCGCTCGAGCGTCGCTCGCGGTTCGAGTGCCGTCACAGATCGTCGCGAACAGCCGCCCATCCTTACCCCGGTGCGCGAAAACAACGTACTGGCCGTTCGCTTTGAAACGATATCCGCAGTCACCATCGGAGCCACCGGAGAAAATATCGAGTTCGGAAGCCGCCGCAGAGTCGGAACCGGCAAGCTGCTCATCGATATGAAAACGGTAGCGCGTTAACCGCGAAGCGATGGTGTCCACGGGCGCACGCGTGGCATCGCTCGGAGCATTCGCCGCGGAACTAGTCCCTGCCTCTTGGGAAGAGGTTTGGGGCGGGGCCGGTATGTTTGACATTTCCTGGATGGCCATAACCGTGCCCAGAAAGATGCCGTCGGCCTGCTGCAACCCCGGACATTGTCCAGGCGGCGTTTGCGAGCAAGTGCATGACCATGCGGCCGGTGACGCGAGCAGAACGAGCCAAGCGGACGTTGCAAGAATGCGCGGAACCATCGGAACCTATACTAATATTCTTTAGCCGCGAAGCAAAATGGCAGCATCGAGTTTAGGGATGCGACGGCGGCAGTGAAGGCGGAGATATGAGCGAGATCGATCGGATTCTGGACCAGATGGATCGCGCATTTTTGGGCGACGCGTGGCACGGGCCGCCGCTGAAAAACTTGATCGATGGCCTTCTTGCGGAGGACGCTTCGAAACACGCGGTCGAGGGCGGGCATTCCATCTGGGAAATTGTACAACACATCACGGCGTGGAACACGATCGTGCGGCGCGAGCTCTTGGGGGAGCGCTTGGTCATCACGCCCAAGCAAGATTGGCCGCCAGTCCCGGAGTTGAGCGAAGCTGCCTGGCAGAAGGCTGTTGCGAGCTTGGTCGAAGCTCGGAGCCGGCTGCGCGTAGCAGTTCAAGGACTGCACGACGAGCAGCTCGAAGAGCGGCCAAGCAAGAGAACCGATAATTCGCGCTACGTGATGCTTCACGGGATCGTGCAGCACGATCTGTATCATGCGGGGCAAATAGCGATGTTGAAGAAGGCGCTCGGCGGCGCTCGGCAAACCGTCCATTCGTGACGACTGCACTCGCGCACGGTTGGAAGCCATAGAACAGACCCTGCCCGCAAATGTGCGGAGCCAACGGGATGGATCGAGTTGCTCTTAGACTCTCTGGTGGACTAATATCTGCGCGTTCCATCTCGTTGCCAAGGAGACAAAGTGCGCGTGCAGAATCAAATTCGCGGTCTACTCGTTATCGCTTGCGTGCTGGGTTTGACGCTCCTGTGGGCCGCTCCGCGGTCTGCCGCGCAAGATCACTGGGTGGCGACCTGGGCTGCGTCTCCGCAGTCAGCGCATTTCGTGTTTCCGCGGGCTTTCCGGCCGCCGGCACCTCCCGCCGGCCAGCAGAGCGCAAACAATCCGCCCCGTCCTATTTTTCCGGAACCGCCAACGATCCATAACCAAACGGTGCGAATGATCGTGCACACCAGCATTGGCGGACATCGCGTGCGCGTACAACTCTCGAATGCCTTTGGAACAACTGCGCTACGAGTGGGAGCGGCGCACATCGCACTGCGGGACAAGGAATCCGCGATCGTTCCGAGTTCCGACCGCCCTCTCACATTCAGCGGTGCATCTTCGTTCAACATCCCGCCGGGAGCGGAAGTCCTCAGCGATTCTGTCGATTTCGATGCGCCCAGCCTGGGCGATTTGGTGATAAGCGTTTATATTCCGGGTGAAGCTTCTTCCGCGACGGTCCACCTTACGGGACTGCATACCACATACATCTCGCAACCGGGTGATTTCACAGCGGCGGCTTCGATTGAGCCCGCGACCACCGTTCAGATGTGGTATTGGATTTCCGCGGTGGACGTGATTGCGCCAAAAGATTCGGGGCTCATTGTGGCATTTGGAGATTCGATCACCGATGGCGCCACGTCCACACCCGACACCGACCGCAGCTGGCCTAGCCAGCTTGCCCAGCGTTTGGCGGCAAACAAGGCGACTTCGAAACTCGCCATCGTCAACGAGGGCATCTCCGGCAACCGCGTTCTCAATGACGGGGCGGGGGTTTCAGCCTTGCAGCGGTTTGACCGCGACGTTCTCAGCCAGCCGGGAGTGAAATGGCTGATCGTCCTCGAGGGGATCAATGATATAGGAATCGGCTCGCTTCCCGGTGCTGAGCCGTCCGATGCGGTTACCACCGACGATTTAATCGCTGGATACAAGCAGATCATCGAGCGGGCGCACGTTCACGGAATCAAAGTGATCGGCGCTACGCTAACACCTTACGTCGGAGCCCCTTACGCCAGTGAGAAGGGCGAAATGATCCGCGAAGCCCTAAACAAATGGACTCTTACGAGCGGAGTTTACGACGCTGTAGTCGACTTCGACACCGCGACACAGGACCCTGCAAATCCGAAGCAGATTCGACCCGCGTACAACATTCGCGACCATCTTCATCCCAATGACGAGGGATACAAAGCGATGGCCGACGCCGTGAACCTTTCGATCTTCACAGGCAAGGCCAAATAAGCTAATGCGGGCACCGCAAAGCCGCTGCTCGCTACTGTGAAGTCCCTTTGCTAAGATGAGCGCACGTATGACTAAAGAAACTCCTGAACTTCGCAGAATGAGCCGCTCGTTAGAGGAAACCGATCCTGACATTGCGGCGGTGCTGCTCAACGAAGTCCGGCGCCAGGCGACGGGACTCGAACTGATCCCTTCGGAGAATTTCGTTTCCGAAGCGGTGCTCGAAGCAATGGGTTCTGTCCTGACGAACAAATATGCAGAGGGTTATCCGGGCAAACGCTACTACGGCGGCTGCGAATTTGTAGATCAAGCGGAGCAGCTGGCCATCGATCGCGCGAAAGCTCTCTTCGGAGCGGATCACGCGAACGTGCAGCCGCATTCCGGAACACAAGCCAACATCGCGGTCTACATGACCGCGCTGCAGCCGGGCGACACTGTACTGGGGATGAATCTTGCGCATGGCGGTCATTTGACGCACGGACATCCGCTGAATTTTTCCGGAAAGACGTACAAATTCGTTCCCTACGGCGTCGCAAAAGATACGGAAACAATCGATTACGACGAGCTGGACCGTTTGGCGCGTGAGCATAAACCGAAAATGATCGTGGCGGGCGCCAGCGCGTATTCGCGGATCATCGATTTCGCGCGCATGGCCAAGACGGCGCAGTCCGTGAGCGCTCTGTTGTTCGTGGACATGGCGCACATCGCCGGGTTGATTGCTACAGGGCTCCATCCGAGTCCGATACCCCACGCCGATTTCGTTTCCACGACCACCCACAAAACGCTGCGCGGTCCGCGGGGCGGGCTGATTCTCTGCCGCGGACAATACGCCAAGGAGCTCGATCGCGCGACGTTTCCGGGCATTCAGGGCGGACCCTTGATGCACATCATCGCGGCGAAAGCCGTGTGCCTGAAAGAAGCCGCCGAGCCTGGCTTCGCCGAATATCAAAGGCAGGTCGTGGTGAATTCAAAGGCGCTGGCGGCCGCCGTCGCCAAACGCGGCTACCGGATCGTCAGCGGCGGGACAGATAATCATCTCTTCCTTGTGGATATCAATTCTCGTGGCCTTACAGGAAGCGTGGCGCAACCTGCGCTCGATCGGGCCGGCATTACCGTGAATAAGAACTCGATTCCATTCGATCCTTTGCCTCCTCTGAAGGCGAGCGGCATACGCATGGGAACTCCGGCGGTGACCACGCGCGGAATGCGCGAGCCGGACATGGACAGAATCGCAGGATGGATTGCGGAAATACTGGACCACATCGGCGACGCGGCAACCGAACAACGCGTTCGCGCCGAAGTGGCCGCTTTCGCTGAGCAGTTCCCTCTCTATGCCTCGCGGATCAAGGATACAGAGGCTAGTCTCGCAAGCGCCCGCGTCGGCCACTGACGCCGAGAAGTTTCCGGCGCCCGAAAGCGAGATAAAAGGCAGGTGAGTTGTGTTCCGCCACACAATCCCCATTGGCCGCATTCTTGGCATACCGATCGATCTGGATTACTCCTGGTTTCTGATTGCCATCCTCATTACGTGGCTCCTGGCAGTTAACTATTATCCGGCGGCATTCAAAGGCGGCACCGGTGGCGAGTACTGGCTGATGGGCGCTGTGACTGCGGTGCTCTTTTTTGCCAGCATCGTTGTGCACGAACTGGCACATTCCTGGGTCGCGCTTCGCTACAAGATTCCGATTCACCGGATCACGCTTTTCATCTTTGGCGGCGTTTCGCAGATTGCAGCCGAACCTCCCAACGCCGCGGCCGAATTTTTGATTTCGATTGCCGGCCCGATAGCTAGCTTTGTCCTGGCGGCGATATTTTTTCTACTCGAAGGGCCGCTCGTGAATTTCGCGCCGGCGCTAGCCGTCGCCAAGTATCTTTCGCTGATTAATGGCTTGCTTGGGCTTTTCAACTTGATACCGGGATTTCCGCTTGACGGCGGCCGCGTTTTTCGCGCCATCGTCTGGGGTGTGACCAAGAATTTCCGCCGGGCGACGGTGATCGCCGCAAGCACGGGCCGGTTCTTCGGATTTCTTTTTATCGTTTGGGGAGTATGGCAAGTACTCGCGGGAAGAGTGGCGGACGGGCTGTGGACCGCCTTCATCGGCTGGTTTCTGGAAAGCGCTGCCGGATCACAAGTGCAGCAGCAGATGGTGCAGGGGCTTCTTGTGGGGCACAAAGTATCGGAAGCGATGGGGGAAGTCTGTACTCACGTCCCGGGAAGCACTCCGCTGCAGGATTTGGTGGATCAGGAGATTCTTTCGCACGGCCGGCGGTGCTTTCTGGTGGACCAAGGAAACCACGAGGCCGGGCTATTGACCCTGCACAACCTGAAGGAAGTTCCCCGGTCCTCCTGGACGACAACCACCGCTGCGCAAGCCATGACTCCTATCGAGAAACTGAGCAGGATCGACGCGAATGCCGAATTGTGGACGGCATTCGAAAAGATGGGACGGGATGGGATCAATCAAATGCCGGTGATGAAGGGAGACGAGCTCGTTGGGATGCTTTCGAGGAGTGATGTCGTCAGGTACCTTCAGACTCTGCAGCAGGTAGGCAAGCGCGCGGCCTGACTTCGCGAGGCTGGACAATTTCGATATCGAGTTCGGTCGCGCGGCCGTCACGGATCGAGAACGCACGTACGGGCCGTGCGGCATCGGGCTGCGGCGAAATTATGACGTAAGCGGTATCCGGATAGTAAGCAAGCTCGATGTCGCGCGGCGAAGGCTCATTTTCCCCATTGGGATGGGAATGATAAATTCCCATCAATTCTAGACCGTCGGCACGAATCTCCCTCATCATCCGGAACAACTCATCCGATGGGATTTCGTAGTTCTTAGTCGGGTCGCTCGCCACATTATCTGCGGGGAGCATGTTCGTAATCACGCCGCCTTGCCCTGCGAGCAATCCGCAGCATTCATTGTGGACGGCCATTCGTGAGTAATCCACTAACTGAGTCCAAAGTCTTTTCGTGGTTCGAATCGCTCGCATCAACGAGTACCAAGAAGAGGTGAAAGTAGGAGTGCGCTAATGATGGCCCCTAACACGAATACAAATAGCCACCCGACCGAGACTATGTACCAAAAGTAGAGCCGACTATCGGGGAACTGTGCCCGAAATTCTCTAATCAATGGCCAGGCAAACAATGGATGACGTTTGCCAGGACCGGGCCATGAGTGAAATCCAATTTGAAATTGGTCTTCTGGTCGGCGGCGTGTATTGAGAGCCTCCAAGATCTGCCACCAAACGAGCGCATTGACCAAGCCGCCCCAGCCGCCCACGAAGGCCAGTCCGAATGGGATGAGCACACGAAATGTCGGCGTCATGGACGATGCTGTCTAGGTCGCCTCCGGTCAGTACCAGCCGTCCACACCTACGCCTTTTGGGCGTGACGCCGGAGGAACGTGGGGACGTCGAGATCGTCGGCGGGAACTTCGTGAATTACCTCGCTGACGTTTCTCGCCACCTGCTGGACGACGTTGGTTTGTTCGGGAGCCACCGGGACATTGGGCTGTTCGCGTCCAGCCTTCCAGGTCTTCGGCAGATACGACGGCCGCACGTGCGGTTTCTTGCCCGCGATTTCGCGGAAGCCAGCTGCGATCACGGTGATCTTCACGGACTCCTTCATCGCGTCGTCCTGTACCGCGCCGAAGATGATGTTGGCATTTTCGTGCGCGGCCTTCTGAATGATCGAGGACGCTTCGTGAATTTCATGCAGTGAGAGACTGGATGAGCCTGTAACGTTGATGAGAATCCCCTGCGCGCCGTTGATGCAATTGTCCTCAAGTAACGGACTATTGATCGCGCGATTTGCGGCATCGATCGCGCGGTTCGAACCGGTGGCGACGGCAGTGCCCATCACCGCGTAGCCTTGGCCGGACATGATGGTTTTCACGTCGGCAAAGTCGCGATTGATGATGCCCGGAATGGTGATGATGTCAGAGATGCCTTGGACAGCCTGGCGAAGAATATCGTCGGCGATGCGAAAAGCTTCGAAGAAGCTGGTGCCATGCTCGACGTATTCCATCAGCCGCTCGTTGGGAATGACGATCACAGTATCGACGCAGCCAATGAGTTCGGCGAGCGCTTGTTCGGCCTGCTGCATGCGGCGCTTGCCTTCGAACGCGAACGGCTTGGTGACAACAGCCACGGTGAGCGCGCCGAGTTCGCTTGCCAGATTCGCCACCACGGGCGCCGCACCGCTGCCAGTTCCGCCGCCGAGACCGGAGGTAACGAAGACCATATCCGCGCCATCGAGAGCCTCGAGAATTTTCTCGGTGTCCTCGAGCGCGGCCTTGCGGCCTACTTCGGGATTGGCGCCGGCGCCCAGCCCTTTGGTCAGTTTTGCTCCGAGCTGAAGCTTCACGGGCGATTGCGAAAGCTTCAGCGCCTGCAGATCGGTGTTGGCGGCGATGAATTCGACGCCCTCGACTTTGGCGCGGATCATGCGATTGACGGCGTTTGATCCACCGCCCCCGACCCCGATCACCTTGATCTTGGCGCCGTCCTGCAACTCCTCAGTAAATGAAACGCGGATGCTCGACTCTTTTGCCATGCTGCCTCCCCAGTGTTACAACGTTCGAATTTTTTCACCGGCAACCGGCCGGTCACACACGGCGGTCGCCAAGAAAAGTTTCTGCCCTCTGTTTCCTCACGCCCCCGCAAACATACTTTTCAACTTGCCAATGAAGCTAGTTGGACGAGCGCCTGCGAAGCGCCGTGTTCGCGCGCCGTAGACCAGCAGCCCCACAGCCGCCGCATATTCGGGCCGGGAAACCTCTTCGCTCATTTGCCCAAGACCCCGGGGCACGGCGATACGCACGGGAAGATTGAACAGCCGCTCAGCTAGCTCCACCAGTCCCCGAAGCTGCGATCCGCCGCCGGTGAGAATAATCCCCGCGGGGATTTGCGATTGAAGGCCGCTGCGGCGGAGTTCGTCGCGAACGAGCATCAGTACTTCCTGGGCGCGGGCGCCAACGATCTCCCCGACCATGCGCGTGAATACGGTGCGCGGCGGACGATCGCCCACGCTGGCAATTTCGATGGGGATGTCCTCGGTTAGAAGCTCGCGACAGGCTTGGGCGTGCTCACGCTTGATCTTCTCGGCTTCCGGAACGGGCGTACGCAAACCTACAGCGAGATCGTTCGTAAAATGATCTCCGCCGATGGGTATTGCCCCGGTGTGGCGCACCACACCGCTCGTGTACGTGATCATCTCGGTGGTTCCGCCGCCTATATCGAGAAGACAGCAGCCGAGTTCGCGTTCGTCCTGCGTGAAACAGGCTTCGGCTGCGGCGAACGGTTCGAGAACGGTATCATCGACGCGGACGCCTGCGCGATTGACGGCGGTGACGATGTTCTGCGTCGCGGCGCCCGATGCGGTGACAATGTGCACGCTGGCCTCGAGACGATGGCCGACCATGCCGATGGCATCGCGTATGTTGTCCTGCGCGTCGAGAGAAAACTCCTGCGGCAGGACGTGGACAATTTCGCGGTCCTCAGGCAGGGTAACTCCGCGAGCGGCCTCGATGGCTCGCCGAACATCTTCGCGTTGAACGTCGCGTGGCCGCGTACCCAGAGTGACGCCGCCGCGGCTATTGACACCACGGACGTGGCCGCCGGCCACACCGATCATCGCGGATTCCACTGGCACACCGACAACCGTCTCCGCTTCCTCGACGGCACGGCGAATCGAACTGACGGCGAGGTCGAGGTTCACGATCTGGCCTTTCCGCCAACCCTTGGATTCGGCGGCGCCAAGGCCGGCGAATTTCACGCTACCGTCATCTTCCATCTCACCGACCAGGGCGCACGTCTTGGTGCTTCCTATGTCGAGCGCCACAATATGCCGTTCTTTCTTGGTCAAATGCTGCTCCTATCTGGAATGCCTTCGCGTCTTCGTCACGGCCAATTTCGGCGGTCGCTGTTGGGCGAAGGTGACGACGTCTTGGTTGACGACGGCCTCGCGGCTGAAACGCAGGTCCACCGATTCGATGGCGCCCGCCTTGGCGCGCCAATCGCTAAACTCCTGGACGAGCGTTTCATACTTACCGGCAAAATCGCTGTCTCCAAAATGCACGAGCACGGGCGTATCCACGTGCAGCGGCAGTTGGGAATCCGGCGTGGTGGCGGTCGCGACAGCAGGCTCGAAACCGGTGAGCATAGCACGCAAATCGTGATCGTCTGAAAGATCGACTTCGCTAATCCGGTCGATCGCATCCGGGCGCACAGATTCAACCTGTTGTGCGAAACCGGCGAAAAGCTGCATGCGTTCTTCGCGGCTGTCGAGCGGCATGCCTGTGGTGATTCCGGTTACCACCGGAAAATGGAAATTGCCGCTGAGGGGCCGCTCCAGGATCACTCCATGGGCGTCAATCAAGGCCAGGTCATCAGGCTCGCGCAAAAACGCGACGGGAGTTCGCTCGGCAATTTCAACGGCGATCTGATTCGGCAATACGCGCCGGACGGTTGCGCGCTCAACCCATGGGAGCGCCTCGATCTGGCGTCGCCGCTCGCCCAGCGGGATGCGGAGCACGCTCTTGCCGCGGTCCGAGGAGAAAATACGGAGCACGCTTGCCGGTGCGACATAGTGGTTTCCGGCCAGAACAATCTGCGCCGGATGGACGAGGGCTGTTTCGGGAGACGTCAGTAGGAAGTGGCTGAAATCGTAGGCTACCCACGCACCGGCGACACCCACGGCCGCCCACATGGTCACGTGTAGATATGTCTTCCAGGCTTTCCGGCCAAACTTCCGCCGCTTGATCTCAAGCGGCTTCTGCCGTCGAAGATACTTCGGCTCCTCATCCACCAGGATTTCCGGAGGATAGGTCTCGACGTCGATGGACTTCAGTTTTGCCAGACGATCACCTCGTTCTCAAGTTCGACGCCGTAGGCGGCGCGAACACGCTCGCGAACATCGTCAATTAGTCTCAACATATCCGAGCAGCTCGCGCTTCCCGCGTTGACAAAGAAATTCGCATGACGGTCGCTCACCATTGCGTCGCCCACGCGGTGGCCTTTCAGCCCGAGCTCGTCAATCATGCGGCCTGTCGAGCCGCCGGGCGGATTTTTAAAAATGCAGCCCGCGCTTTTTTGATTCAAAGGCTGGCTTGCCCTGCGCTTCTCGTTGCACACCTTGATGCCCGCCAGGATTTCCTTGAACGGCCTCGGCGGCAATTCGAGCTTCACACGCAGCATCACGTCGTCCGGCGAAAAAGAGGTGTGCCGGTAATCAAAACGAATGTCGGTGCCGCGAACCGTTTCAAGATCGCCGGAAGCCGCCCGGTACAGCTCTATCTCGCGGACATGAGGGCCAATCGACGTGCCATATGCGCCGGCGTTCATTCGCAGAGCGCCGCCCACGCTGCCTGGGACGCCGATCAGTCCTTCCATTCCACCGAGATCGCGTTTCGCGCAAAACGTCACCATTCCGCCGAGGTTTGCGGAGGCATCGACATACGCCGCATTGCCTTCTATCCTCATTCCGGGTTGCGAGGTGGGAAGATACAGGACGATGTACGGCAGCTCGCCATCAGCAATCAGCACATTTGTGCCACCGCCAAGGAAACGGTGCGGAATACTCTCGTCTGCAAGCAACCGCATCACGTCTGGAATCAATTCGTAACGGCGCAACAGAACTTCGTCCGTGGTGCCACCGATGCCCAGGGAAGTCTTCTCCGTGAGCGAAACGCCGTGGCGCAATTCGGCACCAAGGTCTTTCAACCGCGACGACACGTTGTCATTCACCCGCATTGAAAATCGATACCCTTGAACCGAGCAAAACAGCAAGCTCCTCGGTCACGCGCCCCACGCTGCCGGCACCGATGGTGAGAACGGCATCTCCGGGGCGGGCTTCGCGCAAAATATATTCGATGCCGCCCTGTAATGTGCTCGAGTAAATGACGCTCTTGTGACCGGCGGAGCTGATTGCCTCCGCGAGAATTTCGCCGGTGATGCCTTCCGCAGGCGGTTCACCGGCGGCGTAAATGTCCGTCAAAACGAGAAGGTCGGCTTGGTTGAAAGACAAGCAAAAGTCATCCCACAGATATCGTGTGCGCGTGTAACGATGCGGCTGAAAGAGCACCAGCAGGCGCTTGTAGCCGCAGCCTCGCGCCGCTTCGAGGGTGGCGCGAATTTCCGCGGGATGGTGACCGTAATCGTCGATCAGCGTGACACCGCAAAACTCGCCTTTAATTTCGAATCTGCGGCCGACACCCGAAAAATATGCGAGCCCTTCGCGAATCAAATCGGCCGGAATGTTTAGCGCGAGCGCCACCGCCGCTGCCGCGGCAGCGTTGCGGACATTATGAATCCCGGGCGGCGCCGGCAAACGAAAAAGTCCCAAGCCCTCGCCGCGGTATTTCAACGAGAACTCGCTCGAAAGCCCCGCGAGCTTCACATCCGAAATAACCAGATCGGCCTGGCTCGATGTGCCGTAGCTGATGATTGGGCGCTTCATACGCGGAAGGATCGCCTGGACGTTGGGCTCGTCAAGGCAGAGCACCACAACTCCGTAAAACGGCACGCGATTGGCGAACTGAAGAAACACTTCTTGAATTTCCTCGAGTGAGCTGTATTGGTCGAGGTGCTCTCGATCGATTGTGGTAATGACGGCGATCACGGGCGCCAGAAGGAGGAAAGAGCGGTCGCTCTCATCCGCTTCGACGACCATATATTCGCCCTGGCCGACCACGGCATTGGCTCCAACGTGATTTACGCGACCGCCAACGACGAAGGTTGGGTCGAGATCTGCCGCGGCAAGTATCGACGCTACCATGGAGGTAGTGGTGGTCTTGCCGTGGGCGCCCGCCACGGCGATACCATGTTTCAGCCGCATCAGTTCGGCGAGCATCTCGGCGCGAGGAATCACAGGAATCTTCAGCCGATGGGCCTCCGCTACTTCCACATTGTCAGCGGGCACGGCCGAGGAAACGACCAGCACGTGCGCCCCGTGCGCGTTTTCGGCCTTATGCGTATCGTGAATTACCGCGCCCAGTTTCCGCAAACGCTGGGTGGCAGCCGAGGATTTCAAATCAGATCCGGAAACGCCATAGCCGCTGGAGAGCAGGACTTCCGCAATGCCGCTCATGCCGCTGCCGCCAATCCCGACCAGATGAATGCGCTGAAAATTGCGAAAGGTGATGTTCATGGCCGGGCCACCACCTCAATCACGTCAACGATATCTTCAACCGCGCGCGGACGTGCCAGCGAACGCGCGCGGTCTTCCATCTCTTGAATTCTCCGGGGCTGGTCCAGGAGGGAAAAAATTTCGTTAGTTAGGCGCTCTGGAGTCAGTTCATCTTGCGGCAGCAGCCTGGAGGCACCGGCGCTTGCCATCACCTGGGCATTTCCCGTCTGGTGCGCGTCAGTCGAAGCACCGAAGGGGATAAAGATGGCGGCGCGTCCGGAGGCGGATACCTCCGCGACAGTAATGGCACCCGACCGGCAAACGATCAGGTCGGCCTGAGCAAACCTCTCTGCCATATTTTCGATGAAGGGGACGACCTCAGCTTGGAATTGGCGCCGCTCATATGCTTCGCGAACTGCATTATAGTCACGTTCTCCGGTCTGATGCACGATGAAAAGCCGGTCTTTTCTCGCCGCGAGCATATCTAGCGAATCAACCACGGCTCGGTTGATCGGCAAAGCGCCGCGGCTTCCTCCGGTGATCAGCAGCGTGAAAGGCGGCCGATGCTCCTTGGGCGGCACAACGAAAAACTCCGGGCGAACCGGGCAGCCGGTGAGGATTGCCCTGGAGCCCAACCGGCCAGCTGTTTCCTGATGCGCTACAGCAACCCGCGTGGCAATCCCCGCAAGAACGCGGTTCGTGAATCCCGGCTCTACATTTGGCTCGAAAACCACCGTGGGCACACGGTGCATGGCCGCCAGCAGCATCATCGGACCCGAGGCATACCCGCCGACGCCGAACGCCGCATTAAAACGGTGACGGTGAAGAATTCTTTCGGAGTCCCACAGGCCGGCCGGAAGCATCACTGCATTCCGCAGCAGTTTCGCCCCGCCGATGCCCTTCAGACCACTGACGCGAATCAATTCGAGCGGAAAGCCCGCTTGCGGCACAAGCCGCCCTTCGATTCCTCGCTCGGTTCCTACAAACACGACTTGCCTTTCTTCTGACTCGCCCCCGCGAGCACCGCAGCGAATCCATTCCTTGGCGATGGCGAGGGCTGGAAATACATGTCCGCCGGTGCCACCACCCGCGATCAAAAGTCTTTTCGCATCAGCACTCACGTCTCATCCGCGTGTTGGCTGATGTTCAGCAGCACTCCGGTGGCGAGCAGCATTCCCATCAGGCTCGATCCGCCATAGCTAACGAAGGGAAGCGGGATTCCTTTTGTCGGGACCAGGCCCAGGACAACGCTAAGATTTAAGAGCGCCTGGCCGACCACCATGGTTGTGATGCCGATGCCCAAAAAGCGCCCAAAGGCGTCGGGCGCCTTCATCGCAGCCACGAAACCGCGCCAACCGTAAACAGCAAAGAGTGTGAGAACGATCATCGCACCGATAAAACCCGCCTCCTCGCATATCACTGAGAAAATGAAGTCCGTGTGAGCCTCGGGGAGAAAAAACAGCTTTTGGCGGCTCTCCATTAAACCCACGCCGCTGAATCCTCCCGAACCGACCGCGATCAGCGACTGTGCCAACTGAAAGCCATGGCCCTGGGGATCCGCGCCCGGCGTGAAATACGCTTGCACGCGCTGCAAGCGATACGGGACGCTCGCAATAGCGATGTAAATCAGCGGGATGGCCGCTATCGCGGCTCCGAAAATGTAGCGGTACGATAGTCCCGCGATAAAGAGCATCACGGCGGCGATAAAGAAAATCATGCAAGCCGTGCCCATGTCCGGTTCTTTGTAAACGAGCGCCACAATCAGAAACACCGCCCCCAGCGCGGGCAAAAGCGTCTGAGTCAGGTTGTTTACGCCCGGTCCCCGTGGCTCGCGCCGAATTTCCAAGAACCATGCGAGGTAGAAAATCACGACCAGCTTGGCGATTTCCGAGGGTTGCAAACTGAGCGGCCCCAGGCGAACCCAGCGATGCGTGGCGTGCGTTCGGTCCAAAAAGAATACGGCGAGTAGCAAAATCAGCGTAACCGATACGGCCGTGAAAATCACGCGCGGCTGGCGCAGCTTGCGGTAATCAGTGTTCATCGATAAAAACATTCCTGCCATTCCAAACGTAGCCCAAAGAAGCTGGCGGAGAAGAAATTCATAGCCATTGCCACCTTGCTCGCGGAGCGTCACTGCCGATGCGCTGAAAACCATGACCGCGCCGATCAAGCACAGCGCCAGAGTGACCCCGAACAACTTCCGGTCATGTTGCAAGGTGCGAGGCATTTTTATCCCTTCCGCGCGAATGCGTTCTCGTTGGATGCACCCGCGAATTTCTCGACCAACTGCTTAAAGACACGCCCGCGATGCTCGTAATTCTCGAACTGGTCAAAGCTCGAACACGCGGGCGCGAGCAGAACCACGTCACCCGGCTGCGCTTGCTCCGTTGCCGCTTGCACGGCTCGATCGAGCGTGCTGGCTTGAAATATCGACAGCCCATCGCCCAAATCGGAAGCAATCTTTTCAGCGGCAGCGCCGATTAAAATCACTCGTCGTGCCCTTCGCCGCAGCGGCTCTTGCAGTGGGATATACGCACTTCCTTTGTCCTTCCCGCCTAAAATTACGATGAGCGGTCCAGGAAACGCCTCAATTCCCTTCAGCGCTGCATCGACATTTGTGGCCTTTGAATCGTTGTAGAACTCCACGCCACCAATCTTGCCGACCAGCTCCAAACGATGTTCGACGCCGCGAAAGGTCTTCACGCCAACCGCGATGTCCTCCGGGGTTGCACCGACGAGATGCGCAGCGGCGCAGGCGGCAAGGACATTTTCGAGATTGTGTTCCCCGCGCAACGTGATTTCGTCTCGCTGCCCGACCGCAAGTTCCGAGCCTTCGTTCCGAATCATGATCTGGTTTCCCTGCAAAAACGCGCCCTGCAGTACTCGCTTGCGACGGCTGAACCAGAAGATGTGCGGACCCGATGGCATACGCTTGGTCACTTCTGGATCGTCTGCGTTGAGCACTGCAACGTCGCGGTCGAGCTGGTTTTCAAATAGGCGCATCTTTGCCGTGGCGTACTCTCCGAATGAGGCGTGCCGATCGAGATGATCCGGCGTAAGATTCAAAAGAACGCCGACTTGCGGTCGAAACAACTCGATCGTCTCAAGTTGAAAACTGCTGATTTCCGCGACTGTAGTCGTTGAATCGGTCGTAGATTTAACGAGCGATAGGAGCGGCACTCCAATGTTTCCGCCTGTCAGAGTGCTTATGCCGGCCGTCTTCAGGATGTGACTGATGAGCGAAGTTGTGGTCGTCTTCCCGTTCGAACCGGTCACAGCCACAAGCTTGCCGCGCAGGAACCGCCAACCCAGCTCGATTTCGCTCCACACCGGAATACCCGACGACCGCGCCAATTCGAGAGCCGCCAGCGTGGGAGAGACTCCTGGGCTTACGACGATCAAGTCCTGCTCGGCAAACGTGGAGGGAACATGGCTACCGAGTTCCAGTTTCACGCCGGCGGCGCGCAGCTTTGACGCGGTTTCAGCAAGATCACTTTCAGTCCTCATGTCGGTGGCGGTCACAGTGGCGCCATACTCCGCTGCGAAAAGCGACACCACGAGACCTGTACGCGCTAATCCGACTACTAGGACTCGCTTTCCATTGAGATCGAAACCCGGTCGCATCTGGCCTACCTCAATTTCAGCGTCGTCAGGGAAAAAAGCGCCAGCACGAGCGCCACGATCCAAAATCGCACGATGATTTTCGATTCGCCCCATCCCACCAACTCAAAATGATGGTGCAGCGGAGACATCCGAAACACTCGCTTCCCTGTCAGCTTAAAGGAAGCCACCTGAAGGACCACGGACAGCAGCTCCACTATGAAAATGCCGCCGATTGAAATCATCAGGATTTCCTGCTTCAAGATTACCGCGACGGTCCCTATGGCGCCTCCCAGCGCCAAAGAACCCACATCACCCATGAACATTTCCGCAGGGTGCGCGTTGTACCAAAGAAATCCGAGCGAAGCCCCCGCAAGCGATCCGCAGAAAATTGTAAGTTCAGCGGCGTCCGGTATTTTCTGGATGTCAAGATATTCCGCGAAACGGGCATTGCTGGAAAGATAGGTGAGAACAGTCAGCGCGACCGCGGAGATCAGCACACATCCGATGGCTAGCCCGTCGAGGCCATCGGTGAGATTCACCCCGTTGGATAAACCCGCAATCACTAAGACAAGAAACAGAACGAACGGCACGTACGCCAGCGGCCAAAAAAACGGTTATCCAAGAGCGAGCGAATCACCAGATCGGGATGCAGCCGCTTCATGAACGGCACACTCAATTGCGTCGAGTATACCCCCTTAGCCTGCAGCCCAATCAGCACAGCGCCCACGAAAACGCATGTCAACACCTGCAATGCAAACTTTCCACGTCCCGTCAGGCCGCGGTTTCGCTTACGGACAACCTTATTGTAGTCATCCACAAATCCGATCGCTCCGAAGGCCAGTGTTGCTACCACCGCGAGCACTACGTAAGGATTCCGCAAGTCCGCCCATAGCAGCGTCGAGATCACGATTGCCGCCACGATCAGCAGTCCGCCCATAGTTGGCGTTCCTGCTTTGGCCTGATGCCGTTGCGGCCCCTCCTCGCGAATGTACTGCTTCACTTGAAGTGAGCGCAGCCGCTCGATCATCCATGGCCCGAGCAGCAGCGACAGCAACAACGCCGTCAAGCTCGCCGCGGCTGTGCGCACGGTGATATATCGGAATACGTTCAGAGGACTGAAATGCCGCCGGAGCATGAAGAAGAAAAAGTAGTAGAGCATTTCAGTTGCGGCCCTCGCGGCCGACATCTACGCGCTGCAATCCGGCATTCCGCCCGGACCGGCGATGGTGAGCACTGACGAGTTCCAGGATTTTCTCCATCCGTACTCCCCTGGAACCTTTCAACAGCACGAGGTCTCCGCTCATAACGAATTCCGAGAGGAACTTGCCCGCTTCGGTGGAATTATCAAAGAAGGCCGTTCTTTCTTGTGGGTGCCCCGCTTGAATTGCAGCGGCCACAAAGTCGGCGGCGTGCCCTTGAACGCCGACAACCCAATCTATTTTCCGCAACCCGGCGACGAGACGCCCGCATTCTCTGTGCAATTCGGGCGAGGTGCCGCCCAACTCCAGCATCTCTCCTGAAGCAAGGATCCGCCGCCGATATCCTGGGGTCTGCGCGAGGAGTGTGACCAACGCGCTCAGGGCAGTGGGGCTCGAATTGTACGTATCGTTGATAACGGTAAATCCCTCCTCGAACCGAACGACTTCGCCGCGCTTGTCGGCCGCTATGAGGCTGGGAAAGACTTCTTTGGCCTCATCCGCACCGACGCCCCAAACGCTGGCGGCTGCCAGGGCCGCCAGAGCGTTCATCACGTTGTGCCGGCCGATCAGGGGTATTTCGAGTCGCGTACTTCGCCCGCGCGAAACAAAGTTAAACTCCGCGCCCTCGATACCGCGCTCCTCGATTGCCTCCGCACGAAATTCCAGTCCTTCGCGCGTCCCAAACCGGATCGCCGGGCCTTTCGCAACCTCCGCAAACCGCGCCACTCGCTCGTCATCCGAATTCAGCACTGCGGTCGCATTCGGCCACGGAAGGTTTTCGATGAGTTCGCGCTCAGCCAAGGCAATCTCCTCGAGTGATGAGAAAAACTCCAGATGCTCCACTGCGACGCGCGTGACAACACCAACATCCGGCGAACAAATTCGCGTCAGCTGCGCGAGTTCTCCCGCATGCGACATTCCCAGTTCCACCACTGCGGCATCATGTTCTTCACTGAGTTTTAGCAGTGTGAGCGGTAGCCCATACTCGTTGTTCAAGTTTCCTTGCGTCTTTAGTACGCGATGCCGCGCGCCCAAGAGCGCCGCCAAAATCTCTTTCGTGGTTGTCTTGCCGACGGAACCCGCCACCGCGCCGATTAGACGGCCGGGCCGAGCTTTACGCCAGACCTCGCAGGCGTGCGTGGCCAGTTGCTGCAGAGCAAGAAGCGTGTCGTCCACCGCAAATAGTTTGCCGCGAATCTCGTCCGGGTATTCGCCCAGGCGCTCTCGCGCCACCATGCCTGCCACGGCCCCGCGTTCCAGAGCCGAGGCCACAAAGCCATGCCCATCGTGTCGCGGTCCGCGTATAGCCACGAACAGTTCCCGGGCCCTCACGGTGCGGGAATCAAGGGACACGCCACTGATCACAGCCGAGCCCGCAAGCCGCTGCGCCGGCGAAATGCCGAGAGCTTCAGCAACTTGAAATGCTGTCCACCGCATAGTGTCTCCGATTAACTCATCCGCTGCTGTGCCCTGCTACGCTTCATTCGCTGCGGGTTTCGAATAACCTTTGCCACGGAGGATGGCTCGTGCTTTTTCCCGATCGTCGAATTCTACCGTTCCGTCGCGCAGCACCTGGTAGGTCTCGTGGCCTTTGCCCGCGAGCAGTACGATATCGCCCGCCCGCGCTTCGTCCAGCGCGTTGGCGATGGCCTGCTCGCGGTCCGGCTCGACCCGATATTTCGCGTTGGATTTCTGCAGTCCCACCACCACGTCATTTATGATGCGGAGCGGATCTTCGCCTCGCGGGTTGTCGCTGGTTAGCACAACCAGATCGCTCAACGAACCTGCCGCTTCGCCCATCAGCGGCCGCTTGCTGCGGTCTCGCTCTCCGCCCGCGCCAAAGACCGTGATGATCCGCGCCGAGGGTCCCAACTCGCGGGCCGTGGTTATCAGATTCCGCAGTGCGTCGTCCGTGTGCGCGTAATCAACAACCACTAGAAATGGCTGTCCCTCATCGATGCGTTGAAACCGACCCGGAACCGATTGGAGTTTTGCAATCCCACTCTCGATTTTGCTTTTGGCGACGTTCAATCCAATCCCTGCCCCTATAGCGGCCAGGATGTTGTAAACGTTGAAGCGCCCAACGAGTGGTGAGCGTATCTCGACGTTTCCAATTGGCGTGTTTGCCACGAATTCAAGTCCATCGAACGAGAGCGCGAATTTGCGTGCAGTGACCTCGGGAGCGCCCGTTAGCCCGTACGTCAGCGTGCGCCGTGTCAATCCCGCAAGCCGCGTCGCGTAGGGATCGTCCACATTGATCACCGCAATGCCTGGCGCGCCGGCGCCCGTGTCTTCGAATAGAATTCTCTTCGCGGCGAAGTACTCCTCGAACGTTTTGTGATAATCCATATGATCTCGCGTCAGGTTCGTGAAAATCGCGACACTGAAGTGGCAGCCCCACAACCGTTCCATTGCAAGCGCGTGCGAACTCGCTTCCAGAACCACGTGTGTGCCGCCCGAGTCGCGGATTTCAGCGAATATCTGCTGCAGCTCGGCTGATTCAGGCGTAGTGTTTGCGGCTGCCCGGCTGCCTTTGGGGGTTCGGTGTTCTATTGTCCCAATCAGCCCCGGCCTAAGGCCGGCTTCCCGTAGGATCGAGTCCACAAGAAACGTGGTCGTGGTCTTCCCGTTCGTTCCTGTTACGCCGATCAGCTGCAGACCATCGGTTGGATGGTGGTAGAAATTCGCGGCGGCTCGTGCCAAGCCGCGCCGCCCTGAGCCTCGAGCTAACTCCACCCACGCACTGTGGGAGGGAATTCCGTCTAGCCGAGGGTCTTCGCTTGCCACAGCGATCGCGCCTCGCTGCAACGCCTCGCTGACGAACTTCACTCCATCCGTCTTTTCGCCGCGCAACGCAAAGAAAATCGCTCCCTGCTCGACGCGGCGGCTGTCGTAAGCCACCGATAAGATCTCAGCATCGGCCGTGCCGACAATTTTGACCATGTCGACGCCGGCCAGCACTCTTTGAATTTTCATGCCGCGTGCTTCCAATGTGCCGATTCGTTCGTTTTTTCTCATCTCCGGCTTCGGTTTAACTTTGAGGCTCAATTGCCACTCCCCCGGACCGCCGCTGGCTCGAGTTCGCCGGAACGTCCGAACCGAACCGTCACTCGGCTGCCGCGCTGCACTTGAGTGCCGGCCTCGGGAAACTGCTCAACGGCGACGCCGTTTCCTATCAACACCGGAGCTAGTCCCAATCTCGAGCATTCTTCGGTGACGCCTCGCACACTCTGACCGGCAAGGCTGGGAACGGCGATCGAATCCTGCGCCGCGAACGCTGCGGTAGGCGCGGCTTCCGCCACTCGGGTCTTTCCTATAGATGCTGCAAAACTCTCTCGCGTCGAATCGTCGGCCTTCGCGTCTTGTGACTTGGCGGCAGACCCGCGCCTCCGTCCCTCGTTCTTCGCTGTTTCCACATCGGACGGCAACGGCACATCGTGCGCCACGGCCAGATACGCCAATACTTGCTCGGCCACCCGCTTGAATACAGGGCCGCTCACGACTCCGCCATGATGTTGCCCCACCGGCGAATCGAGCACCACCAAAATGGTAACAGCCGGGTTGTTCACCGGGGCGAAACCCACGAATGACGCATTGTAATGGCTCCCCGAATAGCGGCCCGTCGCGGGATCGATCTGCTGTGCCGTGCCCGATTTTCCTCCGGAGGTGTATCCATCGAGTTGAGAGTGCTTGCCAGTTCCTTCGAGCATCACGTCTTCCATCATCCCTCGCAGAGCAGCCGCCGTTTTGGCATCGGTCGCCTGCTGAGGCCCCGGCGCGTTGTGAATCCATCCCGGCGCGTCGCCTTGAATCTCGCGGAGAATATGCGGGCGGAATAACGTGCCGCCATTCGCGATCGCGGAAATAGCGGAAATTATCTGAATGGGAGTAACGCTCACTTCCTGGCCCATCGCCAGTGAACCAATCGAGTTCGCGGACCAATTCTCGATCGGCCGAAGCAGCCCGCGGTTTTCTCCTGGCAACTCGATGCCCGTTGACTGCCCTACGCCGAACGCGCGTATCGTGTCATAAAAGCGCGGTGCGCCCAGTCTCAGCGCGACCTTGATCGCGCCAACATCGCTCGAATTCGCCAGGATCCCGCGGACGCTCAGCACCCCAAATCGATGCCAATCGTGGATCAGCCGTCCGCCCACCAGAATCGACCCCATCTGGCAATCGATCAAATCGTCCGGTGTTACTACGCCGTTTTCAATCGCGCCGGTGAGCGTAAGCACCTTAAACGTCGAACCCGGCTCATACGCGGCGCTGATGGCGCGATCACTGCGTTCTTCATCGGAATACTTCCCGGGATCGTTCGGATCGAACGTCGGCCAGTTCGCCACCGCCAACAGGTCTCCGGAGTTCGGGTCCTGCACCACAACCGTGCCCGCCCTCGCATGCGTTTCCTGGATGGCTCTGTCGAGCTCCTTCTGCGCTATGTACTGGATCGTTTCGTCGATGGTCAACGTCATGTTTGCGCCCGGATCGGCGGCCATTTCCGTGCGGTCGTAATATTGGCGCCGCCCATCGGCCATCACCATCACTTTCCCCGGGCGTCCGCGAATCTGCTTGTCGAGAGAGTATTCGATCCCGCCCAGGCCCTTCTCATCCACATCGACATATCCCAGCACCGAGGCCGCAAGCTCCCGCTCCGGATAAGCGCGCCGGTTTTCTTTTTCGAAAAATACTCCGCGCAAGTTCATCTCCGCGATCCGGTGCACCGTATTGGGAGAAAGCTTCTTCGCCAGGCGAACGGGCGTCCGCGATTGGCCTATCTTTGATTCAATTTCCTCGGCGGGCACGTCTAGCACGGGCGAAATCAGCCGCGCCACCATCGGAACATCGCTGATGTCGGCTGGATCCGCAAACGCGGAATCCATTGGCAGGCTGACTGCAAGCTCGCGTCCCTTGCGGTCGTAAATTGTGCCCCGCATCGGACTGATCTCGAATATTCGCTGCTGCTGACGCTGCGCTTTTGCGAGGTATTCGCTGTAGCAGAACAACTGGAGGTAACTCAGCCGGCCGAGTACCACCACGATCCAAACCACGGCCGCCACCCAAACGATCAACCAGCGGAGACGCGGATTGCGCTGCTCCATGGACTCCGCCTACCTGTCGGAAAACGTGCTCCCGCAGCCATCGCGAGACGCCGCAGGAAAAGGCCGTCACCAGACGGCTGCGCACCTAGCGCCGGCACTGGCGCTAGGGCCGACTCGATTGCCCCATCGGGCGCGCATCGGCCACCACGGAATCCGGGGACCCTTCAGCCGGCGCTACCTGTCCGGGCACCGGTACGGTTAAGCCAAGCTGATTTCGCGCAATCGCATCCACGCGCATCGGCGAGCGCAACGTCGCCACTTCTAATTGCAATTGCTGATTCAGGTCCGCGGAACGCGCCCGTTCGGCGTCCAGACGCTCGATCTGGTAGCGCACCTGGATGCATTCGAAGTGCTGCCATGCGTAGGACAACAGGCACGCGGTCAGCGCCGCGCCGGTCGCCAATCTCCGCCAGAAATCCTTCAACTGTGAAACCGCAGCCGGACGCATCAATCTTGAATTGTCAATTCGCTTTACGGTGTGATATTCCGTCATCTCAAATCCCTCTGATCAACCTCTGTCTTATGCGGCCGGACCTTACAATTTCTCCGCCACGCGCATCTTTGCGCTCCGCGCCCGAGGATTGTTTCGAATTTCCTCTTCGCCAGGCACGATCACTTTCCTCGTTAGCACGCGAAAACTTCCCTCTCGCGCCAACCGCTGAAACTCTCGCTTTACCGGACGATCTTCAAGCGAGTGGTAACTGAGGACGATCCAGCGTCCTCCGGAAGATAAAGTGGCAGGGGTCCGCGAAAGAAACTGCTCGAGTTCCTCCTCTTCTCGATTCACCGCATTCCGCAGCGCCAGAAACGTTTTTGTCGCGGGCCGCAGTTTCTGCCTTCCCCTTGCTTTTCGAACTCCTGCCACAACCGTTGCCAGATGTTCGGTATCGCGGATCGGCCGCGCTCGAACGATTGCCCTGGCGATTCTGCGTGAGTCCCGCTCCTCCGCCTTCTGATAGAGCAGGTCGGCCAGCTGCTTCTCCGGCCAGAAGTTCACAATTTCGTCCGCCGTCAACGGCGAATCGGAGTTCATCCGCATGTCGAGGGGCGCGGCCCACCGAAACGAAAATCCGCGCTCCGGGCTGTCCAGTTCCAGGCTTGATACGCCCAAATCGGCGATCACTCCGTCGAGAGGAGGCAGGTTCGATTTCGCCGCCACTTCGCCGATCGTTGAAAATTCTGCGTGCACCAAAACCACCTTTTCTTCGTATTGCTTCAATCTTTCCCGCGCAATTTCAAGCGCCCTGGGATCGCGGTCGATCGCAACCAGCCGCCCCGTCGTCAAGCGCCGGGCGATTTCAATCGCGTGCCCGCCCGTACCGGCCGTGGCATCCACGTACGTCCCCCCGGGCCGTATGCGGAGCCACTCCATCACTTCCGCGGCCAGAACGGGCGTATGCAAAACGCTCAAGCCTAGATGCCCAGTTCGTCAAATGCCTTTTCGTCTTCCGCCGTGATCGGGTTACGGTTCAACTGTTCGATGAATCGCGCGTGATTCCAGATCTGCAGGTACGTGAGGTTTCCCTGCACGTCCACTTCGCCCTTCATCTGCGCGGATTCCCGCAAAACGGGTGGAATTAAAATGCGCCCCTGCCCATCCACCTCGACCACTTGTCCGTAGTAGTTGGTTCGTGCCAGGAATTTCTGCTTGGCCGGATTGTAGGACGACTTCTTCGCGAGTTTTTGCTCGATCTCTTCCCACACCTTCAGTGGATAGACCCTCGCATGATCGCCGCCGGCGCTCGTCACGTAGAACTTCTTGCCTGCCCGACGCAGTTCGACCAGAAAGTCGGCGGGAATTTTCACCCGTCCCTTCTCGTCCACCGTCGCCGGATAGTTGCCCCGTAGCATCGATGCTCTTCAGAAGTTCGGCCGTCGTGCCCGCCTTCGGTGTCACTCGCGTTGTCACCTTAGCCACTGCCTGACATTCCCAGCCACTATCCGCTACTTTCTGCCACTTTGTGCCCCGATTGTAGAGGCGTTCTCTTTCTTGTCAAGGGGAATATTTCAAATTTGGGAAAGTTTTTTTTGATTGGCGCAATCAACACGCAGATCGTCCGCAGCTCGCTAAAAATGAACCGAACCACAAGCCCTAGTGGGACCGCTGGTGTCCTTCCTCCACGGCTTGCGGTTCAATGCCCGGAAAATCGCGAACTTGTTTTGTAAAAGTTAACAACTCGACCTGTGGATTTCCTCGATTCCCGCCGCGTAAGCGACGCTGGGAGGCCATCATTACTGCGGAGCATCTGTTCGCAGATGAAACAGTTCGGCGGGAAGCCCACATTCGCAAGCGAGCATTTCAGCGTAATTCCCTCATTCTTGCCGCGCAGCTTAGTTGGAGCCGCACCGGGATTTGGGAAGGCGTTCGATGAGATCCGTGGATTTATGCGCAGGAAGAAACGCTTCTGCGTTGCGGGAAAATTGCCTTACGCGAATCGGATTTTGGCGCGGGATGAGCTCGCGGAACAAATGAGCCGCTGGGAATCAAGTTCTCGCTCTGAAAGATGCCAGAACAACGCCAGACTACTGCGCCGGCGGATTTCGCAGCGAATTCAGCTCCCGCAGCATCGACTGCTCGTCGGGGCTCAGCCCCTGCATGAATCGCGGATCGTTCAGCGCCGCCTGTTGTGTGGCGGGACTCATGTTACGCAACATCGCGAGATGGCGATTCATCGCCTGTCGCCGCTCCACCGGCATTGCCTGCCATTTCGGCAAGAGAGTATTTCGGACGTATTGACGCTGCTCTGGCGTCATCCGCTCCAGCGCCGCCTCCGCCTCTCGCGCCTTCTGCTTCGCCTCCGGTGAAAGATTATTCCATCTCTGAAGATTCCGGCGAATTTGATCTTGCCGCTCCGGCGGCAAACGCTGGAACTGCTCGTTATTCTGCATGAACCGCTGCTGCTCTTCGGGAGCCATGTCCCTCAGTCGCTCGCCCCACTTCGGCGGCAAACCTTCCATCGCACGGACGTTCGGTTTGCCCTTCTCGCCGTTCGCATTCGCCTCGCGTTTGGCTTCGTTGCGCTCCCGCCAGACCTGCGCTCGGCGGCCGTTCTGGGCTCGAGCAGACTGCGCCGCCAGCCCCATCAGGAGCGCAAGGCACAAGGCCAAGGCAATCTTGGCGCCGCACACTAGATCGTTTCCTTAGTCATTGCTCGCGGTCCCGTTTTGAGGTGACTCTTCCGGTTGCGCTGCGACGGGCGTCAATTCGGAGAGCACATCCATTTTGGTCACGACGTCGTAATTTTCCAGCACTCCCAGATTCTTGATCGCATTGAAGTCTTCCTGCTGCGTCGCCGCAGTCGTAACTGTTGTTCCCGGGTTATTCAATGGCAGCTTCACCACCAAAACCATCAGCGCAACGAGCACGCCGATCGCAAGTGCGAGCCTTCGCTGAGGCACAAATAAGCCAAACCATCTTCGGCGCGGCTCGGCAGCCACGCGCTGCCGCACGCGTGCGTCAAAACTGAATGACGGCTCGACCGCGGGCAGTTCGTCCATCACGTTCCAGATCCCGCGGAGCTCTTCAGCCCGCTTTCGGCAAGCCGCGCAGCCCGCTAAATGTTCTTCGACGTCGCGCCGCTGTGCGGAATCCGCGCGGTGATTCAGATGTTCGATCAGTTCCCTTGAAACTTCCTCGCATTTCATGATGGCCTTCCTTCTCCTGCGCGATGCGCCACCGGCTGGGCCACAAGTGGTGCCAGTTGCACCCGCAGGCTCTCGTATGCCCGGAAAAGCAGCGACTTCAGCGCGCTTTCCGAACAATCAAGAACTCTTGCTATCTCCGCATAATCCATCTCTTCGTATTTATGCAGCAAAACGGCTGCGCGCTGCTTCTCGGGCAGCGCAAGAATCGCACGCCGGATGGTTTCTATTCGGTCGCGCTCCAGCAGATGCTCATCAATCCGCTTCTCACGCGCCCGCAATTCCATTGGCCGGGAGTCCTCTTCATCCGTGGGCGCGTCGATAGACACTTCCATCTTCTTATGCCGCGTGTCGCGGACCGAATTCAGCGCCACGTTCGTTGCGATGCGGAAGAGCCAGGTGGTGAATTTTGCGCTCGGAGTGTACTGTTTCCTCGCCCGGTACACGCGCAGAAAAACTTCCTGCGCAAGATCCTCCGCCGTCGAGGAATCGCGGACCATCCGGTTCAGGAAGTTGACCAGCGGCGAGCGATACTTCTGCAGCAAGAAGTCGAAGGACGAGTCGTCCCCGGCCTTAACGTCCAGCATCAGTTGGACGTCGCTCCTAGCCATGGCCTCCACAGTGTATCTAACACCCGCTGTACCACAAAGTTGCAGGCGACCAAGTCGTTCCAGAAAACTGCTTTTGCGTCCTCCTGTAACTAGCTGATAGACAAACGCTTATAGGAAGCAGGCCAAGCGGAGGGGTGTCCAGGCCCTCTCACCGTAGACGATTTTTCTTTACACCAAGAGGTACTTGCGCGGATTCGACCCCTCGTGTAAAGATTTTCTTCGTATCCTCGGACTGCGCCCACGCGTCCTCATCCCGCTAACCCACAAATCGCGGGCTTCTAAGCCACCTGCGCAGAATCGACTCAAACCATTGGCGCGTTTTGCTAGTAGGTTGGCGCGCTGCGCTAGTGAACCAGCCCTACCTATTGGTAGAGTGAATCCCACGAAAGGAGATGCCGACATCGAACTCATCAGGATTCAGCAGATCAACAAAGCCTACGAACGCCTGCTGAAGAGCGACGTGAAGTACCGGTTCGTGATCGACATGGCATCATTAAGGTCGATCAACCATTACCCAAGCGTGGCTACCATCGCGGTAGCCGCAAGGAGAAAAAATGCAGAAACGCAAACTTGGAAATAGCGGTCTGGAAGTTTCGGCTCTCGGCCTGGGATGCATGGGAATGAGTTTTGGCTTTGGTCCGGCTGCTGACAAGAAGGAGATGATCTCTCTGATCCGCACAGCCGTGGAGCGCGGGATCACATTTTTCGATACGGCTGAGGTGTATGGCCCCTTCGTGAATGAAGAACTCGTCGGCGAAGCTCTTGCTCCGGTACGCGACAAGGTGGTAATCGCCACGAAGTTCGGGTTCGACCTCGATCCCAAAAGTACCGGGGCTCGGCCGGGATCGGTCGGACTAAATAGCCGGCCAGAACACATCAAGCAGGTCGCGGAAGCCTCGCTCAAGCGCCTCAAGACTGACGTCATAGACCTGTTTTATCAGCACCGAGTCGACCCGAACGTGCCCATAGAGGACGTAGCGGGAACTGTGAAAGACCTGATTCAACAGGGCAAGGTGAAACATTTTGGACTGTCGGAAGCCGGCGTTCAGACGATCCGCCGTGCGCACGCAGTTCAGCCCGTCACCGCACTACAGAATGAATACTCGCTCTGGTGGAGAGAGCCTGAAAAAGATGTGATCCCCACACTCGAAGAACTCGGGATCGGGTTCGTTCCATTTAGCCCCCTTGGCAAAGGCTTCCTCACGGGAACGATCAGCCAAGATACGAAGTTCGATGCGACCGATTTCCGTAACCGCGTCCCTCGCTTCACGCCGGAGAACCGGAAAGCGAATCAAGCGTTCGTCGATTTGCTCGGCAAAGTCGCGGAACAGAAGAAGGCGACGCCTGCTCAGATAGCACTCGCGTGGCTGCTTGCGCAAAAGCCGTGGATGGTGCCGATCCCGGGCACGACGAAGCTGCATCGGTTCGAGGAAAACATCGGAGCGGTTGCAATCCATCTGACGCCCGATGATCTGCATGAGATCGATGCGGCAACCTCGAAGATGGCGGTGCAGGGCGCCAGGTACCCTGCCGAGCTGCAAAAAACGGTGGGCCGCTGAGAATGGGCCCCTACCGGTCGAACTGGCGCAGATGATGGTCCGCGTGCAGGTAGCCCCAGCGAAGCCACTCCTGCCTGCTCAACGTGCCGAAGAACGGATGCGGCTCGGCAGGGACGGCAGTGTCGCAAAACCGCCGCACAATCGAGAGTAGGTCTGCACGATCTCTCTCGAACTCGGCTGGCGGCGTTCCGCCCACGCCCTGTTCCATCTCGGGGCGCGTGGTAACGTCTTTCGGCCATTTCAGCGGCAGTTGTAAAGCAATCCACTTCACGATCGTCCGCTGCAGAAACCCAGTTGCGGGACTCACGGTCTTCTCGCCCAGCGGCAATCGGTACGCATCGCAAAGATGACACACCATCTGATGTACAGACATCTTTCCCCACAACCGCCTGTCAGATGGTGTCAGAGACGCGATGCGCTGGAGAATTGATTCGCGATCGGCAGTAACGGCCAGACTTCGCATGATTCCCGAACTAACCTCGGCCCAGATCTAAGGAGCTCCATCCGTCACACGCCGCGTCGCGCGATCATGAGCCACGCCTTCGGCTCTTCGCCCATGAAAAGCGCCTTCGTCTCAGGACGGGTCTCAAATCGAGCCAGCTCAATGGACTCGATTTCCCAACCTTCGGCGAACGCCTCGCGCAATTCTTGCTTCTTCACGCGTCTCGGTCCCACTTCCCCCGGCACTTGGTCGCTGAAACAAAGCAGCAGCAGGCGACCCCCGGGTTTCAGAACAGTCTCAAGGCCCCGAACATACCGAGCGCGGTCTACGTCGGAGAACACATGAAACAGGCCGGAATCGATTACGTTCTCAAATCTTTCCGTCCACTCTTCGAGTTTCAAAGCGTCTCTCACCAGGAACGTGCCCGAAAGACCTCGTTCAACGGCTTTCGCCTTCGCCTCGATGATTGGCCCCTCAAGAAAGTCGATGCCCGTCACCGCATGTCCCTTGTCCGCAAAGAACAGTCCATTTTCTCCGGTGCCGCAACCCACATCGAGGATTGAGCCGGCAACTTTATCTGCCGCCGCCTGCAATACCGACTGTGGCCTGCCAATGTCCCACGGCGCCCTTCCAGCGTAAGCAGTCTCGAAACGCTCGCGAGTCAAACCCGTGTTTCCCCGTTCAGGCATTGGCGTGAACCTCCGTTCAGTATTTTCCTTCAGCACCAACGAATGCAAGTCGGAATCAAGCTGCAGGCGGATCGCGTGTTACACGTTCACGTGGAAAATCGCTTTCAGTGCTATGAAAATCGCGACGCCCAAAAAGACTAGCACCGCCATGCCCACGCTATGCTCGCGGTTCACCTCGGGGATCAGATCAGACGCCGCAACATACAAGGTGACGCCCGCGGAAAACGGCAGCGCGTCTACGACCCTGCCCCGCAACGCGAACATCAGCGCCATTCCCGCAAGCGTTGCGGCTCCCAAAATCGCCGAAGACGCGAACGCCGCGGCGCGGCTCTGCCCGCTCGCCAGCATCAGTGACGCCACCGTGAATCCCTCCGGAATCTTGTGCAGGAAAATCGCGATGAAGATCACGCCCCCAAGCCACGTCGAGACCAACAGGCCAGAGGCGATTGCCACGCCGTCAAAAAACGTATGGATCACCAATCCGAGCAGCGCGGCATAGCTAGCGTGCGCGTGAGAGACTTCTTCGCTGTGCGTTTCTTCCCCGAAATGAAAATGCGGTGCCACCGTGTGCTCGAAAAAATGCACCAGGAAATATCCGGCCAGCACGAAAACGAAAACCGCGTCTGTGTCGTTGAAGAAGAATGAGGATGCGTTTCCGCGAAGCTTCACCGACGCCGGAATCATTTCCAGTAGCGAGGTCGCCAGCATGAATCCCGCGCCCAGCGCGATGAAATATTTCAGATACCGGCGCGACCATTGCCGCCGCGTGATCAGCAATCCGCCCAGCAGGTTTGCGCCCGCGGCCACCGCGCCCAGTAGCAGCGCCACTAAAATCCGGGTTGCTTCAGCCGAGTGCATTTCGTCCGTTCGTCGATCAAAAACCTTCTTCAACGAGCTTACTGATCGTAAGATGCGAAACCGCGTGCGGCTTGCGCGCTTTCAGCAGGCTCTCGACGTACTTCGCTAAAATATCGCATTCCAGATTCACCCCATCGTTGGGAACCATCGCGGAAATGTTGGTGTGCTCGTAGGTGAACGGAATGATCGCGATATCCGCAATGCCGTCCTGCCAGCGCGCCACCGTGAGACTGATGCCATCGATTGCAATCGAGCCCTTCTCCGCCACGTAACGCCGCAAATCCTCCGGCACGCGCACCGAAAGCCACCAGTTTTCTCCTTCGGAAACGAGTCGCGTCACGCGGCCAATATCGTCCACATGCCCTTGGACAAAATGTCCGCCCAGCCGCGCTCCAGGCGTCAGCGGCCGTTCCAGATTCACCAAGCCGCCCGCCTTCATTTCGCCGAACGCAGTGCGGCGCAGCGTTTCGCTCGAAAGGTCGGCGGAAAAATGATCGGCGCCGAACTCTGCGACCGTAAGGCAGCAGCCATTCACCGAAATGCTGTCGCCAAGCTTGATTTCGCCCGCGATCATCGCGGCCTCCGCGAGGCATACCCGCAGCCGCCCCCCATCCTCGCCGCGCTCGAGCGACTCAATTTTTGCGACGGCTTCAGTGATTCCCGTAAACATCGTGAAAGTATCCTTCCACGGCGAAGTCCGGGCCGTAGCGGCTCAATTTCAAAGTTTTCAACTCGGGCGATTTCGCGAACCAACCGGGCGCGATCTGTGCCATCGGCACTCCGCCACTCCCCATGATTTTGGGCGCATAAAAAAGAATCATCTTGTCCACGATTCCCGTTTCGAGCGCCGCGCCATTCAATTCCGCTCCAGCTTCGATCACCAGATTCAAAATTTCGCGCTTGCCAAGCTCGTGGATCACAGCCCGCAAATCCACTCGCCCGCCGCGCGCGGGAACGCGAACCACTTCAACTCCGGCGCGTTCGAGAGAGCGCGCGCTCGGCGAATCGACTGGCCGCACCGTGAAAACGATGACATCGCCTTCCGCCGACTTTACCAGCGTTGACTTCAGCGGCAGGCGCAGCCGCGAATCTACCACAGCGCGTAAAAGTCTTCGCCTGCGCGGCTTGCCCGTGCGGTCGCTCATACGCGGATCGTCGGCCAGCACCGTGCCGATACCGGTGAGCAATCCGTCGGCTGCGTGGCGAATCCTCTGAACTTCCTCGCGCGACGCTTCGCTGGTAATCCAAGTAGTGCTCCCTTCGCGCGACGCTATTTTCCCATCCAGTGTCAGCGCGGTCTTGAGCGTCACGAAAGGCTGCCCGGTGCGAATCCACTTGGCAAAATCTTCATTCATCGCCTGCGCGGCTGCTTCGTTGCTCCCCGCGTGCACGGCGATTCGCGCTCGCTTCAACTCCGCGAAGCCTCGCCCAGCCACAGCAGGGTTCGGATCTTTCGTTGCGGCGACCACTCGCCGCACTCCCGCAGCGACGATGGCTTTGGTGCACGGCCCGGTGCGGCCCGTGGTGCAGCAAGGCTCCAGAGTCACGTAGAGGGTTGCGCCGCGTGCCTTTTTGCCGGCTTGTTTAAGCGCGGGAATTTCAGCGTGATCGCCCTTATCGTAAACATGAAACCCTTCGCCAACGACGCGGCCATCCTTCACCAGGACCGCGCCAACCACCGGATTCGGATGCGCGAGCGCAATTCCTCGCCGCGCCAGTTCCAGCGCGCGAGCCATCCACCTGGCGTCTGCTGCGGAAGCGGCCTCAGTCGAAGAGCGAGTTGACATAGGTTTGCGCGTCGAAGGGCACCAGATCGTCTATCTGCTCGCCGGTGCCAACGAAGCGAATCGGCAGGTGCAGCTCGCGTGCGATCGCGACCACGATCCCGCCTTTCGCCGTGCCGTCCAGCTTTGTCAGGACGATGCCAGTGACGCCCGCCTGGCTCCAGAATTCGCGCGCCTGATTCAGCCCATTTTGCCCCGTTGTTGCGTCGAGAACCAGCAGCACATCGTGCGGCGCGCCCGGCACAACTTTATGCGCCGTGCGCTTCATCTTTTCGAGCTCGGCCATCAAGTTGGACTTGGTATGCAGCCGGCCAGCGGTGTCCACGATCACAATGTCGGCCGCGCGCGACTGCGCGGCGGAAAGCGCGTCGAAAATCACGGCGGAAGGATCGGCGCCCGATTTCTGCTTCACCATTTCGACACCCGCGCGCCGCGCCCACACTTCCAGCTGCTCGATCGCAGCCGCGCGAAATGTGTCCGCCGCGCACAGCACCACGCTGGCACCCTCTTTTTTCAGGCGATTCGCGAGCTTGCCGATCGTCGTAGTTTTTCCGGTGCCGTTCACGCCCACCACAAAAAGCACGCGGGGCGGCAGCACCGTCTTGCCATCGGAATTTACACCGGGTGCTTCGAGAATTGTCAGGATTTGGCGTTTCAATTCTTGCTTCAACTGTCCCGCGTCGTCGATTTTGTGCTCGTTCACCTGCTCGCGAAGCGCTGCCAGGATTTCTTTCGCAGTGCGCACGCCGATATCCGCACTGAGCAGCACGGATTCAAGCTCTTTCAGCAGTTCGGGATCGACGGGCCGGTTGCCCGTCAGCAGTTGCTCGACGCGCGCCGACAACTCTGTGCGCGTCTTTCCAACCGACTCTTTGAGCCGTTCCAGGAGCGTCGGCTCCGGTTTCCCAAAAAGTGTAATCATGAATTTCTTCGATGAATCCGAAGTAGATCATTCTAGCAGAGGACGCTGCGGCAGTCTGACGAGCATACCGGCAACAATGGCGCGCACCGGATGCGCCTGGCTTCGAGAATTATGTTGAGCATATTTGGCTTCCGTGTTCCTATGCCGGAACAGCAAGGACTGCTCTGCTAGGAGGACCACCAGTGAACGAGCAAGAGAATCTCGCTGTGCCGGCCAGCACAGCTACGCGACGCCAACTGATCGCCGGTCTTGCTACCGCCTTTGGCAGTCTGGCCGCAGGTTCCGGGGCCCTCGCCAACACGCAGCAGACACCGAGAGGAAAACGCGGAGCGGCGGCCGGCAAGATTCGCACGTCCCTTCATCAGGAAATCACTTTCAACGTCAATCCGCAGCGTATTTATGAGGCGCTCTTAGATTCAAAGCAGTTCTCCGCGTTCACCCGTTTGTCGGCTGAGATTGACCCTAAGGCGGGCGGCGCTTTTACAATGTTCGGCGGATTGATCGTTGGACGAAACGTTGAACTGATCCCCAACCAGCGAATCGTGCAGGCTTGGCGTCCTACGCATTGGGATCCGGGAATCTATTCGATCGTTAAGTTTGAACTGGAACGGTTAGGCTCCGAAACCAAGGTTGTTCTGGATCACACGGGTTTCGCGGAAGGCGAATTCGACAGCCTCAACACCGGCTGGAAGCAGAGATACTGGGACCCGCTCAAAAAATTCCTCGCTTAGGCATTCGGCTTCGCTTGGCTGTATCTAAGATACTGCACGCGCGGAACTACGCTCTGGGTCGGATGATGAACGACGGGGACTCTGACCGTGCAAAACTTCTGCAAGTGTAAAGTAGAAGGTTGCGCCCTTTTGCGGTTCCGCCTCGGCCCAGATGCGGCCGCCGTGTCTCCGAATAATCCGCTGGACAGTTGCCAGACCCACGCCCGTGCCTTCAAATTCCTCCTGGCGATGCAGGCGCTGAAATGCGCCGAATAGCCTGTCTGCATATTTCATCTCAAAACCTACACCGTTGTCTCGCACGAAAATCACGGGGTGATCTTCCCCTGCGGCACTACCGATTTCGATCACCGCAACGGCGCGCGGCCGCGTGAACTTCACGGAATTTCCCACCAGATTGACGAGCACCTGCTTTATTAGCCCTCGATCGCATTTCAAAGACGGCAACGCGCCAACTTTCCAATCGATTCGCCTCTCGCAAACTTCACTCTGAAGGTCTGCCAGCACGTCGTCGATCAGGTCCCTGATATTGGTCTTCTGCAGCTTCAGTTCCTGGCGGCCAATTTGCGTCAGCCGGAGGAGGTCTTCTATCATTTCCGCCATCAGTTGAGTGGCGTCGCGGATTTCGCGCAAGTATCTTTGGCCCTCCGCGTCTATCTTGCCCCCCTGGGATTCCAGCAAAATTCTGGAAAACCCATCCACGTGACGAAGCGGAGCGCGCAGGTCGTGCGAGACCGAGTAACTGAATGCTTCCAACTCGTCATTGGCTGCCTCTAGCTCTGCCGTACGCAGCCTCACTCGCTGTTCCAGTTCCTCGTTCAACTTGCGGATTTGCTGGTCGGTTCGTTCCCGCTCGATGGCGTACCGAATTGCGCGCGGCAGGATGCCTCCGTTCAGCTCCATTTTGGCGACGTAATCTTGCGCTCCCTTCTGAACCATTTTGAGCGCCAGCGCTTCGTCGCTCAAACCTGTCAGAACAATCACCGGAATCGTCGGAGCCTTCCCTTTGATCGTATCGAAAGTGCTCCATCCCTGGCTGTCCGGGAGCCCCAGGTCCAGCAGGACCGCCTCGATCCCGCCTTTTCCCAGGCGCTCGAGGGCGGCCGACAGACTGTCGGCGATCTCCACCTCGAAGGGCTCTCCCTTTGCTTCCGAGAGCGATTCTTGGATCAATCGCGCATCCCCGGCATTGTCTTCAACGAGCAGAACTTTCAGTCTTTCATCGCTCATTGTTTGTGGTTCGGCAGCTTGACGATCGCCAGCCAAAAGTCCTCCAGGGATTTCACGACCCGGACGAATTGATCCAGGTCAACCGGCTTTGTCACGTAGCAATTCGCGTGCAAATTGTAGGTTCTCAGTATGTCTTCTTCGGCCTTGGAGGTCGTGAGGACCACCACAGGAATGCGCTTGAGATCGGGGTCTTCCTTGATCTGCGCGAGTACTTCCCGTCCGTCCTTTATCGGAAGATTCAAATCGAGCAGGATTAAATCCGGGCGAACCCTGCCTTCGTACTTGCCCTGCTTGCGCAGGCAGGCCAGTGCCTCTTCTCCATTGGACGCGACAGTCAGGTTGTTGCTCACCTTGCTTTCCTTGAGCACTTCCTTGGTTAGCCGCACATCTCCGGCATTGTCCTCCACCAGCAGGATGTCAACCGATTGAAGCGGGGACTCGAAGTTCATCGTGTTCTCTCCTTTGTATTTGTGGAAATTCCCGTGCCGGAATGGTGAAACGAAACGTCGAGCCTCCGCCCGGAGACGGCTCGACCCAAATCCGCCCTCCGTGCCGTTCGGCAATCTTCTTGCAAATGGCCAGACCGATACCTGTGCCTGGATACTCCGTCTTGGTGTGAAGCCGCTGGAAAATCACGAAGATGCGGTCGGCGTGCTCCTGGGAAATGCCAATGCCATTGTCGCGCACAGAGATTTCCCAATCGCCGCCTCGGCGTTCGGCGGAAACGTGCACGTTCGGCGAACCTTCGCCGCGAAACTTGATGGCATTGGCAATCAAGTTTTGAAAAAGCTGACCGAGTTGCACAGGATCGGCCATTACCGTCGGTAGAGGGTCCCGCGTAATCACTGCTCCGCTTTCCTTGACTGCAAGCCTGAAATTGCTGAGCACGCGGTCCAGCACCTCGTCGCATCGCGTCGATTCCAATGGCTTTCCCTGCGTCCCCACCCGCGAATAGCTGAGTAGGTCGGTGATCAACGTCTGCATCCTTGTGGCGCCATCAACGGCATAGTTGATGAAGTCTCGCGCATCATCATCCAGTTTTTCCTTGTACCGCCTCGCCAATAGTTGCGTAAAGCTGGCCACCATTCGCAGCGGCTCTTGCAGGTCATGCGAAGCCACGTAGGCAAACTGCTGCAGTTCGGAGTTCGAGCGCGCCAGGTCTTTCATGCTCTCGGCCAGTTCCTCGACGCGCCGTTCGAGATCCACATTGAGTGACCGGATTTCGTCTTCCGCGTCCTTGCGCCGCCCCATTTCCCGTTGCACGACGACACCGGCCGAGAACAAGAAGAGGACAGCCAGCGCGTTGCCAGTTACAATCGCCACGCGCGTTCTCGAGGACGCCCTCTCAACTCCCAGCGAACGTTGCACCAACAAATAGTCCTCTTCCTGTCTCATCCCAGCGATTTCCATTCGCGACTCGTCCATCTCGCGCTTTCCCGAACTTTCCGGGATGAAATCGGCCCCGGCGTGCAGTCCGCCCTGCCTGCGAATCTCGATCCAACGCTCAAGAATTGCGAGCCTCGCTGCGATCACGGGCTGCAGGCGATCCAGGGTGCGCTGCTGGACAGGGTGGTCACCGGTCATTTGCCTCAGATCTTTTGAATTTTCGTGGACCTTGCTGGCGGCGCCGTTGTACGGGCCAAGGTAGGACTCTTCGCCGGTAAGGACGTAGCCTCGCTGGCTCGTTTCGGCGTCAGTCAAGTTGGCGGAAAGCGCATCGAGCTTTTCCAGCACCAGCTGCGTGTGATTCACCCACTGCCGCTCTTTCGCGTTCTGCACGACGCTCCAGTAGGAAAGAACGCCGACGCAAATCAAAAGGGCCAGCGCCGTCCCGAATCCTGCGATGAGTCTGGTTTTGAACGTCATGGCACCGCCGAGACAAACCGGCTCCGGCAGCCCGAAAGGGGGCAGCTATAGGCTGAAGTCAAGGCTCTTGAAGGGGTGATCCACTTTCAACGAGCCCTGGAATTTCGTCAAGGAGCCAGTTGCCGGGGAGTTCCTGAGGATATACACGCAGGTTCACGGGTCACTCCCGATGTAGACAGCCCGACGGGCGGGCACCCGGGCACCTGCGTGGGACTTTGCTTGCCTTCCCATTGATGCTATTTTCCAGCGAGGCGAATTCGACTCGCCCCGGCGCGCTTATGTCCGAGCAATTTGTGTTTTCCGATCTCCGCGATCTGTTCGCCAAGGCGAGTGAGGAGAAGTCCGGCGACCAGTTAGCTGGGATCGCCGCACGCTCGGAACGCGAGCGCGTAGCGGCCAAACGCCGGCTCGCCGATTTGTCCCTCGCTGAAATCGTCCAGCAGCCGCTGATCGATCCCGACAAGGACGAAGTCAGCCGCCTAATCCTCGACACATTCGACCGCGACGCCTTTCAGCCCATCAAAAGCCTGACAGTGGGCGAATTCCGCGAGCACATTCTTGACGATGCAACCACCGATACGAATCTGAAAAAAATCCAGCGCGCGATCATCCCTGAAATCGCTGCGGCGCTGGCCAAAATCATGAGCAACAAGGACCTCGTCCTCGCCGCATCGAAAATCCGCAATGTGACGCGCTGCCGAAATACCATGGGCGAACGCGGAGTGCTCGCAATCCGCGTCCAGCCGAATCATCCGGTTGACGATATCGGCGGAATTTTGCTGGCCGCCTTTGAAGGTCTGCTCTACGGATGCGGAGACGCGGTGATCGGCGTGAATCCCGCGTCAGACTCCGTCGAAACCGTGAGCGCCATCCTGCACGCGCTCAATCGCCTGGTCGAAACCTACAAAGTGCCCACGCAAATCTGCTGCCTTGCCCACATCGGCGCCCAGCTCGCTGCCATGAAACAAGGTGCGCCTGTGGATCTGCTCTTCCAGTCAATCGCAGGCACGGAAGCGGCGAATCGCAGCTTCGGCGTCACGCTGGCCACGCTGCGCGAAGGCCGCGAGCAGGTTCTCGATCATCATTCCGCGCGCGACGTGGAATGGAAGGGCGCGCAAGCCATGTACTTCGAGACCGGTCAGGGCAGCGCGCTTTCCGCGGAAGCTCACCACCGCGTCGACCAACTGACGTTGGAAGCCCGCGCCTACGGTGTCGCGCGCGCCTTCGACCCCTTTATCGTGAATAGCGTGGTCGGCTTTATCGGCCCAGAATATCTCTACGACGAGCGCCAGATCATTCGCGCCGGCCTCGAAGATCACTTCATGGGCAAGCTGCTCGGCCTCCCGATGGGTTGCGACGTCTGTTACACGAACCACGCCGCGGCCGATCAAAATTCTGCCGACAATCTCCTCTTGCTTCTCGGCGCGGCGGGCTGCAACTACTTCATGGGCGTTCCCTGTTCCGACGACGTGATGCTGAATTACCAGTCCACCAGCTACCACGACGCGCTCGCCGTCCGCAGACTCTTTAACCTCCGGCCCGCTCCCGAATTCCTGGCGTGGCTCGAATCAAACGGGATCTATCACGATGCGGAGCCTGCCTTGCTCGACGCACCCGCTCGCCGCCGGTTAATGCAGGGTCTGGAATCGTCGCTCGCGGAGATCGTCTGAATGAGCGACAAACCAGATTCCTCGCTACTCGCTTCGGACTTGCCCGAAATTGTCCGCAAGATTCGCGCGCGCACGCCCGCTCGCATTCTAATGGGACGCGCCGGCGCGGCTTACCGCACAAGCACGCAGATGGATCTGCGCGAAGCACACGCAGCCGCGCGCGACGCCGTCCGCGCGGAGCTCGATATGCAAAAGGTATTCGGCGCTTCTTTCGCGCGGCAATGGCAGCTCTTCGAGACACGCACTCAGGCGATTGGCAAAGAAGAATATTTGTTGCGCCCCGACCTCGGCCGCCATTTCGATCGCGCATCACAAGACGAAATTCGAAAGCTCTGCTTGCCGGAAACCGATTTTCAAATCGCAATCGGCGATGGCCTTTCCGTCCCAGCGGTGGCGGCGCAGGTTCCTCCGCTATTGCCGCTGCTGCACGAAGGAGCCACGGCTCGCGGCTGGAAACTAGGCCGCACGTTCGTGATTCATCATTGCCGCGTGGGAATCCTCAACGAAATTGGCGAATTGCTGAATCCGCGCGTCGCTGTGCTGCTGATCGGTGAACGCCCAGGCTTAGCCACGGCGGAAAGCCTGTCGGCATACATGGCGTATCGCCCCCGCGCGACTCATTCCGATGCTGACCGAAACCTCATCTCGAATATCCACGCCCGCGGCTTGAATCCACACGATGCGGCCGCCCGCATCCTCAATTTCGCTGCGCAGATGATGCAGGCGAGCGTGAGCGGCTATACTTTGCGGGAGGAGTTACCCGCGCTGGGTTGACAGGTAAATCGATCAGGGCGCGACATCACACGTCAGACTTCCACGAGCGTGGCGGAAAGCCGCAGTTGGCCGTTGGCGACAGCCGCTTCCAAAGCAGCGACCACCTCCGGATCAAATTTCGCGACAGCCAGCGAACGGATGCGGCCCAGCGCATATTCCAAGTCCATGGCGGACTGGTAAGGCCGGTTGGTGGTGATCGCGTCGAGTGTATCGGCTACGGCGATGATGCGCGCCATCATCGGAATCTGGTCGCCTTGCAAACCATACGGATACCCACCGCCGTCCATGCGCTCGTGATGCAACTCGATCCCCGGAAGCATTTCCTTCAATTGCGCAACGGGCCGCATGATGTTGGCGCCCTTCGAGGGATGCTGCTTCATTATTTCGAATTCTTCTTCGGTCAACTGCCCCGGCTTTTTCAGCACGCGGTCGTCCACGCCGATCTTGCCCACGTCGTGCAAAAGCGCCGAAATGCGCAGCCGGTCAAGATCTTCCGCATTCATTCCCAGGCCGTCGCCGATGATGCTCGAATATTTGGCCACTCGACCGGAGTGGCCGCGCGTGTACGGATCTTTTTCGTCGATAGCCGCCGCCAGCATTTTGATCGAGCCCAAAAATAGCTCGCGATTTTCCTCCGCGGCCTGTTTCAGTTTCTCAACGTGCTCCTCGATGTCGCCCGCCATGTGGTTGAATGTTTCGGCGAGTTCGCTGATCTCGGCGGCGCCGCGCACCTCCACGCGTTCGTGAAATTCCGCCCGGCTAATGGCGCGGGTCGATTCGACCAAGCCGCGAATCGGTCGCGTAATTCCCACGGCGAAGAGATACCCCAGAATTAGGGCCGCGAATGTGACGCCCACCACGAACTGCAGCGCCTCCGAGGTCAACTCGGTTACGCCCGCGTCCACGCGCGCGTCGTCCAGGCTGCGCTGCGCGATCACCGCCCATCGCAGTTCCGGGATCGTGCTGTAAGTTCCGATCATTTCGATGGAATGGCGGCCATCCTTTGAAGGCATGCGGAAGTTCGTGGTTTGAGTCGCACGGAGGTCTTGCGGCAATTCCGTCACTTGCTTGGCCAGCGGCGAAATTGACTTCACATCGCTCCCCGGCACCAAAGTCCGGGTATTCGGGTAGGCAACGATGCGCCCATCCAAATCGAAGATGTACACCATCCTGTCGCGCACGCTGGCATCCCGCAGGCGAGCCTGCAACTGCTCGAGCGATACCACCGCGGCTACCATTCCTGAGAATTGCCCGTCCGAGAGCAAGGGTATGGAAACCACCAGCGCGGGCCGGTTGTCCTGCCCCAGCGCAAAAGGCTCGCTGATCGAATCGAAGCCCTGAATGCTGGACGTAAATGCGCGCTTCAGCGCCGCTTGGACGAATGGGTCCTGGTCGGCGTTGAAGCTTCCGGCCGATTGCCCCTTGGCCTGCTTCCCGACCGCCGTTACGTACAGAATGTTTGAATTGTTCTCCGCGAAATCCTGGAGCAGCCGCGAAAGTTGCGGTGCGTGCGACGGATCGTCTACGTTCTCGATCCAGCCGGTGAGCGCGAGAAGCTGCCGCTCGCTCAGCAGTTGCTCCCGCAAGCCCTGTTCAAACTGCAGCGTTTCAGTCGCCAGGGAACGCGTGATTTCACTCTGTTGCACGCGCTCCGTATCTTGCAGCTTGTCCTCGCTCAGCTTGAGTGCCTGCCGATGATAGAGCCATAGCGGCGTGATGCTGACGAGCAGAAGCGCACCCAGCACGATCCACAGGATTCGCAAGCGCCGCGTCGAGAGGTGCGTTAAGGACTTAATGGACATGAAACAACTCGCCCAACGATGCTATCGGAGCCTGGCGGAAGGGACAATCAAACGATGCTACGGCGCGTGCCGTATAAGCCACGCCTTTAGCTAGCGCCGCGAACCGAGCTGGCTCTCAGTGCCGGCGATCAGGCGTCGTATGTTCGCCTGATGCTTGGCAAGAACCATCAGCGAGATGATCACCGTGCCAGCCAGCATGTAGGTTGGCGGCGCGTGCCGTGGCGCATAAAACAGGTACACCAGCGCAGGCAGTGATGCCGCCGCCACAATGGAACCGAGTGACGAGTAACGCCAAAACAAAACTACCACCAACCAAAGAGCTCCCGCAGCTGCCACTGCGCCCGCGCTGATCGGTAGAAACGCTCCCAGACTAGTTGCCACTCCCTTGCCGCCTTTAAATCCCAGCCAGACCGGGAAAATATGGCCGGCGACGGCGGCCACCGCCGCAGCGATCATCCACCGTCCGCTGCCATTCGCGTAGTGGCCCGCCGCCCACACCGCAAGGAAGCCCTTGCCCGCATCGAAAAGCAGTGTCAGCGTCCCCGCGAACCACCCCGCCTCCCGCGTCACATTGGCGGCGCCGATGTTTCCGCTGCCCGCGGACCGTATGTCGTCGCCGCCGAGCGCCTTCACAATCAGCAGCCCGAAAGGGATCGATCCCAGCAGATACCCGGCGGCGATCAGCAGCCAATGGGCGCTCACGCGGATGCTTTCACCAAGGAATATGTCTCCAATTTCCTATACTCCGATCCGCCCGGTTTCATGATGCTTTCAAAGAGGTGAAATTCTGTATAGCGGGCCGAACCGAAATCGTTCTGCTCCATTTCCGCGGCGGCAGACTGCAGCGCTTCGCTGCCTGCTCGATTCGAGCGGCTAGGCTTGCCCGACCGCGCCAGTTTGAAACGGGCCAGCGTCAGATGCGGCACGAAAGCCCGGTCTTCTCGTGAAATCCCGAGCGGTTCGAGCGCCCTATCGACGTCAGCGGCGAGTTCCGCCAGATTTTCCGATGCATGCACTCCGCACCAGATCACCCGCGGACGCGACGCATTCGGAAAAAACCCAACCCCGCGGAAACGCATCTCCACGGGTCGATCCGAACGAACTCGTGCCAGCGCCGAGCGCACCGCGTCGAGCTTTTCCGCGTCGCCGGTCGCCACCGCATGGCCGATGAATTTCAGCGTAACGTGCATTCCGTCCGGCCGCACCCACCGGGCGTCCGCGCATAGCGGTTTCAGTTTCGCCATCAAATCGCCAAGCGCGCGCCGCACGTCATCGGGTAAATCGAGCGCCACAAAGAGCCGCATCTTTTGTCACACGGTTCTCGCGATTCCCGCGCAGCTTGCGTCCTCACGCGTGCGGTGGAAACAGAAAATAACGCCGCACCGCATCCAACGCATTCTGAGTGGCGAAAAATCGGATGCGCTCCCGGTCGCCGGGGAATCGAAAACTTTTTTCGCGCGGCCCGTTTTCATCCGCGATCCCAATATGCACCAGCCCAACAGGCTTATCCGGAGTGCCGCCGGTAGGCCCCGCGACGCCCGTGATCCCGACGCCCAGCGTGGCTCCCGTGAGCTTGCGAATGTCGGCGGCCAGCGCGAGCGCCACTTCCGAACTGACGGCGCCCTTCGCTTCGATCATCTCCGCCGGGACGCCCAGCAACCTCGTCTTCAGATCGTTGCTGTAGCAAACAATGCCACCGAGGAAATACGCGGAGCTGCCCGGAAGGTTGGTCAGCCGCTCGGCCAGCAATCCGCCAGTGCAGCTTTCCGCGACGGCGATCGTTGCGCGATTCTCCATCAGGACACGCGCCACAATATCCTCAATCGTCTCTCCGTGCGTCGAAATCAAATTCTCGCCGAGTGCCAGCGCCATGCGCCTCACAAGTTCGTCCAAGCGAGCCTCGGCGCCCGCACCGTCGTCCGACCAAATGCTCGGATGAAGCTGGATCCCGCCCGATGTAGCCAGAATGGTGGTGTCCGTATCGGGATACTGCGCGTAAAGCGGGGAGACGCGCTGTTCCACCTCCGACTCAAACAAACCGACAATGCGAAGGTCCCGCGTGTAATGGCGCTGCTTGATCCCCAGCTTCGCCAGCCGAGGCGTGACCTCGGCCTCCATCAGCGCGCGCAATTCGCTTGGCACGCCGGGAAGCAAAATCAAAATGTGTCCTTTCGCTTCGATCCATTGTCCCGGCGCCGTGCCGCGCGGATTGGGCATCACCGTTGCGCCTTCGATCACCAGGGCCTGCCTGGTGTTGATCTCCGGCATGGTGCGTCCGAACCGGCGAAATCGCTCCTGCAGCTTTTGAAGCACCTCTTCGTTTCGCAGTAGCTTGCGCCCCAGCAATTCAGACACGGTCTGCCGCGTGCGATCGTCGTCGGTCGGTCCCAGTCCTCCGCACGACACCACAACATCCGCTCGATCAAGTGCATGCCGAAAAGACGACAGCATTTCGTCCGGCGTATCCCCCACCACCGCCTTATGCACCACGCGCACGCCTACCTGATTCAATTCATTCGTAATGAAAAGTGAATTCGTATCCAGACGGTAGGGCGTCAGCAGTTCCGAACCGATCGCGATAATCTCTGCGTTCATTGTCTAAGAGTTTTACTCGATGACCGCAAGCTAGCGCAAGGGTAGCCACGATGAACGCTCTCTCGTCGTGGGTACCTCTCGGATGCGCAGGTATCTTGGCATTGGCGCGGCCGGGCACGCCAATCGAAGCGCCAGCCAGAGGGCGCCGCCAACTCTTATCCGTTCAATGGGAGCCCCTCAACGTCCCAGTCGAGGGTGAATAGTGCACTGTTGGTTGCAACCACCGCGCGATGCGTGGGAAGAAGCGCAAGGCCCACGATATTGCTGCCGCCGAGTACTATCTCAGCTTCCCCTTGCGGCGTCAGGCGGACAACCCCGCGCTTGCCGCTAAGCGATGCCGCCACGTACAGATTCCCCTGGCGATCGAACGCCAGACCCTGCGGGCGGCCCAAGCCGCGAAAAAAAACGCTCACCTCACCAGCGGGAGAAATCCGGTACACTCGCTCGAAGCTCGATGTGGTTGGCCCGGTTACGAAAAGCTCGCCCGCCGGACTGAAAGCCAAATGGTAGGCTGAAAGCGAAGGCTCGAGCGTCGCGAAAACAAAAATCTCGCGGTCCGGTCCAATCTTGAAAATCGTTCCGCTGCGATCCCCCACGTAAAGGTTTCCCGCCTTATCGAACGCGATTCCCGTCGCCGTACCCATGCCTTCAATCCACTGCATCGACCGTCCGTCGGGCGATACGCGGTGAATCGTGCCCTCATGGCGGCAGGAAACGAAAAGATAACCATCGCGGTCGATGGCCAAGCCCGTCGGGTTCATCAGTTCGGTGATGAACGGCTTCACCACGTGGTTTGAAGTGATCCTGTAAAGCGAAACGGGCACCTTCTGTCCGCGCTGTCCGCTGAAGGTGACGTAGATGTTTCCTTCCGAATCGACCGCTGGATTGCCCACCGGATGCAGGTTGTCCGCAATCTGCGTCCCCAGAGAAATTGGAAAAGGCGCGCTCTCCACACTGCCCATTCGCACTCGCACCGCGCCGCCGGTGGCGCCCTCCGGCACGGCGGCAATCAGTTGATTCTCCGCCGCCATGATCACCGTCGCTTCGCACGTGCCGAACTGCACCTGAGGCCGTGTGTGATTTCGCGCATTGAATCCGGCGCCGTGAATCGACACTTCTCCTCCCGGCAGCGCCGCCCCCGGTTTCACTCGCTCGATTCTCGGAATCCCATTCATTTTCAAGCGCTATCTATCTTAACGTCATTCCGAGCGAAGCGTCCCGACGCTTTTGTCGCTCCCGGGGATCGGCCGTCGCAATCTCCGGGTCGGGACGCGAAGTCGAGGCGCGCCGTTTGCGTCCCGAATGCAGCTACGGGAAATCTCTCTTCAGCATTGCCACATCGGACGCGTTGTCATCCCGAACCCATCCGCGTTCTTCGCGGATGGTGTGAGAGATCTGCTTTTCCCTCTCCGCGCCCGCTAAAGCCCCGCCGCTCGCGCGATCCACAATCCGATTCCGGCGTACACTGCGGCGGCCCAATCGTCCGCCATGATCCCCCAACCGCCCGGTAGCGACTCCGCTTGCCGCGCCGGAAACGGCTTCCATATGTCAAACACCCGAAAAAGTATAAAACCCAGCACTAAATATTTCCAGTTGGCGGGGGCAATGGCGAACAGGTATGCGAACAACTGCCCAGAAACCTCGTCAATCACCACAAATTGCGGGTCTTCCGTCCCGGAATATTTTGCAACAGAATTTGCAGTCAATACGCCAACCACCGCTATCAAAATCGCGATCGGCAGCACTGTCATTGAGCCCCACGTGGCACGGGCTCCCAATCCCAACGGCCTGCCTGTTGCGCTGCTCAACGGGAAATAAAATTGAATGAGATAGTAAATCAAGGCGCCTGCAAGCGAGCCCCACGTCCCCGGCGCCTTCGGAAGATAGCCCAGTCCACATGCAGTCGCGACGAAAATAGCGAAGCGCGGCTTGCGCCCAGCCTTCAGCGATGATGTCGACTGCGGCGGCTCAGCCGCCGTGGAAATTTCCGAATCGGCGCCCGCACTCATTCGTCGCCATCCGCCTCGGACGATGACAAATCGCGTTCCAAATCCTCAAACATGGATTCGTCAAACGCCGGCTCGCTGATCACGTATTTCTCGCTCGACCAGTTCCCCAAATCCAGCAAGCGGCACCGCTCGCTGCAGAACGGAAAATCCGCATTCGTTTCCGAATCCGAAAGCTTGTTGCAGACAGGGCAGCGCCGCTCCATCCGCAAAGCATACCGCAAAGCACAAACACGCGCACCACACCCATCCGCATCGGGACAATCCGGCCCGGCCCGTTACCGCTCCCGGAGTATAATGCCCCGCACTTTATGGCTCTGACATCCGGAACGAAGCTAGGCCCCTACGAAGTTGTGTCTCAACTCGGCGCCGGTGGCATGGGTGAAGTCTACCGGGCCCGCGACACGCGCCTGGACCGCATCGTCGCCATCAAAGTTCTGCCCGAAACGCTTGCCAACGATGCCGACCGCCTTCAGCGGTTCGAACAGGAAGCGCGCGCCCTCAGCACGCTAAGCCATCCGAATCTGCTGGCGATCTATGACGTGGGCACGCAAAGCGGATTGCACTATCTCGTCTCGGAATTCCTCGAAGGTCAGACGCTGCGCGACCGCATGGCTGCCGGCTCGATCCCCCAGCGCAAGGCCCTCGAGTACGCGCTGCAGATCGCCAATGGACTCGCTGCCGCCCACGACAAAGGGATCGTCCATCGCGATCTGAAGCCAGAAAACATCTTCGTTGCCCGCGATGAGCACGTGAAAATTCTGGATTTCGGCCTCGCTAAGCAGCAATCCCAGAACATCCCCGGTCTCACCGGAGAAACCGCCACCCTCGCGGGTCCGGCGCCCACCGCGCCCGGCACCGTTCTCGGCACCGTCGGCTACATGTCTCCCGAGCAGGTCCGCGGGCAACCACTCGACAGCCGGTCCGATATTTTCAGCTTCGGCGCGATTCTCTACGAAATGATCTCTGGAAAACGCGCCTTCAAGGGCGACTCCGGCGTCGAAGTCCTCAACGCCATCCTCAAAGAGGAGCCTCCCGAGATTGACATCGAGCAAATGAAAGTCTCGCCGGGCCTAGAGCGCATCGTGCGCCACTGCCTCGAGAAGAATCCCGCCAACCGTTTCCAGTCCGCCCGCGACCTGGCCTTTGCGCTCGGCGCTCTCTCCGGAAGCGGAACGGCGGCAATGCCAGCTGCGGCCGTCCAGCGAGCTCCCAAAAAGCGAAGTTGGTTGTGGCTAGGATGCGCTGGAGTAGCAGTCGTGACGGCGCTGCCCCTGCTCGTATTGCTCATATTCGCGCTCCGGCCACACAAGCAGAATTCTTTGGGGCGCCTCGAATTTGCGATCCCCGTCCAGAGCGAAGTCAGTCATCTGGCACTCTCACCCGACGGAAAAATGCTCGCGTTCGTCTCGCCCGACGATGCTTCCGGCGCGAACATGCTCACCGTCCAGCGCGTCGGCTCCCCTGTCGCATCCCTTCTTCAGGGCACCGAGGGCGCAAACTACCCGTTCTGGTCGCCTGACAATTCCTCTGTAGGATTCTTCGCTGATGGCAAGCTCAAAAAGATAGCGGCATCCGGTGGGAGTCCACAAATCCTGGCCCTCGCGCCGAACGCTCGCGGTGGCAGCTGGAGCATAAATGGGGTCATCATTTACTCGCCTGACGCGGGCGGCCCGCTCTGGAAAGTGAATGCCGATGGCAGTGGCGCCGCTCCGCTAACCGACAAGACATTCGATCCCAAAACCACCGTCTCGCACCGCTGGCCCGTGTTTCTGCCTGATGGAGATCATTTCCTATTTTTTTCCGGCATCTTCACAAACACCCCAGACGATCGCGTCAGCGGCATTTATCTTGGTTCATTGGCGGCCAAAGAAACGAAATTGCTCGTGCTTGCGCACTCGAACCCGGGATATGCATCCGGGAATTTGTACTACATGGATGAAAGGCGGGCGTTGGTCTCTCGCCCAATGGATATCGACGCCGGAAAGCTGATAGGCGAGCCGCAAGTTATTGGCCAGGGAGTTGGTTTTCAGCCTTCTACCTACTGGGCGGCATTCACCGTCGCGGAAAACGAAACTGTCGTCTACAACACAAGCGGCGGTGCGGCGCTATCCGTCTTAACGTGGTACGACCGGGCCGGCAAGGAACTTGGCCACATCGGCGAGCCCGGCGTCTTCGCCAACCCCGCAATTTCGCCCGATGGCAATTCCGTGGCGCTCGATGTCACGGACGTGAAGGCGAATAACGTCGACATCTGGATTTACGGCCTTAAAAACGGCAGCACATCCCGCTTCACTTTTGATCCCGCCGAAGAGGTTGCGGGAGTCTGGTCCCGCGATGGTAGCGAGATCGCTTTCCGTTCCGCCGGTAAAGGACAATCCGTCTATTTGAAAAAGACTGCCGGATTTGTTCCCCAGAAGGCGGTTCAGCAGTTTTATGGCGGCGATGATCTTATTCCCAACTCATGGTCCCAAGACGACAACCAGATTCTCGCCACTTTTCAGGGCAGCGGTGGCGGCTCTAGTCTGATGCTGTTCCCCGTCTCGGGCGGAAAGATGACGCCGTTTCTGGTTTCCACGGCCAACCAAACCAGCGGGCAAATTTCCCCTGATGGCAAGTGGGTGGTTTACGCCTCGAATGAATCGGGCGACTGGGAAATTTACGCCACCACATTTCCGGGCGCTCAGGGCAAATGGCAGGTATCTCGTGGAAGCGGCACCGAACCTCGCTGGCGCGGCGACGGCAAGGAAATCTTCTATCTCGGCCCCAAGGGTATGTTGATGGCCGTCCCCGTCAATACGGGCGGCACGTTTTCTACCGGCGCTCCCACGCCTCTATTCCAGATTCACGGCCGCGCCCAAATTTCTTCCACCGATCTCTTCACCTACGACGTAGCCAAGGACGGCAAACGCTTTCTGGTGAACCGTTACGCCAAGCCCGATCACATCCCGCCTCTAACAATCGTCCTCAACTCCGGCGCTGAGCCCCGCAAGTAGCGCCGCAAACGAATCGCACCCTCCCGCTTCTCGTATTCCCGTTTTGCTTTCCGCCTTTTCTTTCGGTGGAATCCCCCTGCTTCAGCAGCGGGAGCTGGACTTCAGTCCAGCGGAAGAAGGACTCCGTACTGGATAGGGCTTTAGCCCTGGCGCCCCTGCCTACATCTTCCAATCGGGCGTTTCCACATACGCTCGCGTAATCTCGGCCACCGTCCGCGTGCCGCAATTCCCCATCGCAAGTTTCAATTCGCCCTGCAAGATTTCGAGCACACGCTCCACACCCGCCTCGCCGAACGCCCCCATTCCCCACAAAAAAGGACGCCCGATCCCCACAGCCTTCGCACCCAGCGCCAGCGCCTTGAAAACGTCCGTGCCCCGCCGCACACCTCCATCCACGTACACGGGAATCCGATTGCCGACCTCGGCCACAACCTCCGGCAGCGCCTCGATCGTCGCGCGCCCCGTTTCCGTGGAGCGTCCGCCGTGGTTCGACACCAAAATGCCGTCGATGCCGTGCTCGACGCACAACCGCGCATCCTCGTGCGTGTCGATGCCCTTGATCATCAGCTTGGCCTTCCAGAATTTGCGCAGCCGATCGACAAACGCCCAATCCATCGCAGGATTCGTCACGCTCACGCCCTTCATGTTGATGCCGTCAAACATCGGAAATTTCCCTGTGTCCCTGCCGGGCTCGCCTTGATGACAAGCCACGCACCGGCTCGCGTCCTTCCGGCGCATGCGGAGGTACGTCTCGCTGTTGCGGCCCGTCGTGTTATCCACGGTCAGCGCGACCACAGGACAACCGGCAGCCTCCACGCGTCTCAGGACCGCTTCGCACGCTTCCCACGAATTCGGCGCGTAGAGCTGATACCACGTCGGCCGGCCCAGCGCTTTGTTTACATCCTCAACGGGCGTCGTTGTCACCGTCGAGAGTATTTGCATCGTGCCGTGCGCTTTGGCCGCTCGCGCCGCCGCCAATTCGCCCTCGGGAAAAAACGCTCCTTCGCCGCCAACCGGGCACAGAAAAATTGGACTGCTGAAAGCCTCGCCGAATAGCTCCACGCGCATGTCAACTTTGGTGGCGTCGCGCAGACGCCGCGGCCGCAACTCCACGTGCTTGTACGCTTCGTGGTTGGCATGCAGGGTCGCATCGTCATCCACGCCGCTCGCCATGTATGCCCAGTGGCCGGGCTGTATTTTGCGACGCGCCGCTTCCTCGAAATCCATCACATCGAGGGCTTGCGCAGGATTCGAAATAACGTCGGAAATTTCTGCGGAATTCTGCGCGAATGTGCTTTCGAGGAAGGCGGCGACTCCGCCGAACGCGGCGACGTAAGGACTCGCGGCCAAAAACTTCAGAAACTCGCGGCGAGCGGCCAGCTTGGAATGTTGCATGACGGCTGCTGAGTGTAATCCCTTGTGCCCCACTCTGACCAGCCGCGATCGCTAGGCCTTGCCGTCAGCTTTCAGCTCAGCGCCGCGATTGCTGGTCGACATGCCGGGGTCGAGCCCCAGATGCACCAGCCCAAGCCGCTGCGCGAGCATTTCGTATTGCGACGAGAGATGGCTCCGGTAAACCGAAGCGTCGCGATAATAGCGCTGCATGCGCTCGCCATCTTTCGCGGCACTCGAGCTGGAAGTGCGTGCCAGCAATTCGATCGCTTCCCAGGAAAGCCGCCCCGCGTGCTGCAGGCTGGCAACGAGTTCCAAATCTTCCTCAAGAGAGAACGGCTTTCCGCCCTCGAATCCGCGCCGGCAATAGTCCATGTAAACGTCGCCCGCGGTTATAACCAGCCTCTTGGCCGCATTCAGCATGCCCAGCGCAAGGCCCAGATGCCGCTGATAATCGTGATGCAGGTACCGCAATTGCATCGGCGGATAGAGCGTTTTCTTGGTGCGGATCAGGTTCTCGTACTCATCAATTGCCGCGTAGCCCACGCCGACCAAGATCGCATCGAGCTCCGCACGAAAGAAAGATAGGCAGCGCCCCGCGTACATCGGATTTCCGTGCAGCCGCGCGCCCGGCGTTCCGTTCGTCACGTCCACGTTGAGCATGTCCAGCTCGATCACGTGGTTCTTGGGGACGCGCGCTTGCTCCACCACAATCGAGTTCGATCCGCTACCGCGCATCCCAAGAATCGCGCCCCAGTCGTCCAGCATTTTCCATTGCGAGCGCGGAATCAACGCAAGTCCCGCACGCGGCGGCCCCTTTTCTCCTGTAATCAGCACACTCGGCATGAAATGCGTGGCATACGGCGCGCCGCTCGCGTATCCCCACTGTCCTTTCACCAGCCATCCGCCATCGGCAGGCGTCGCTGTTCCGCTCGGAGCCGCCACCGACGGCGCGGAAAAATCTCCAGTGCGACCAAATCCCTCCGCCTGCGCCTCTTCGCTGAAATACGAGCCGAGCATCAGCGCGTGTCCCGCTCCAACAATCAGGCACCAACCTACCGACGGATCGCCGCGCGACAATTCAATTCCGATGCGGTAGTACGTTTTCACGTCGAATTCGTAGCCGCCAAAACGCCGTGGCTGCAAGCAGCGATAAAATCCAGCCTTGCGAAATTCGAGATGGAGAGCTTCGGAGTAGACGCCGCGGCGTTCCGTTTCATCCTGCTCGGCGCGCAGCCGCGGCTGCAAGGCAATCGCCCGCTCGATCATCGCGTCCGGCGTCAACTCGGGCTCTGGCACGCGAACGGATTGCTGGCTGATGGTGGTGCTCATTCGCTCGTTCCTTGGCCGTTTCTGCCTGCCATCTTCGGGCAGCTTCTTTCAGCGCGACGCGAGGATCGGAAACAAATCTTTCGCCGGAATCGGAATTTCCGTGGTGGCCGGCGGCGCAAATTCAACTACGCGGCCAATGAGATCGTAATCCTTCGTTCCAGTCACCTCAAGAGTCGCGAGCGTGCCCGGAACGGGAAGTTGCGCTGCATCCGTAACGCCTTCGAACTCGGTGACGTAAACCTTGCCGTCGATTTCAGGCGCCATGCCCTCGAGCCGCGCCTCCCAAATCAGGTCCGTCTCCTTCGACGGGCCTTCGAGCATCACTTGCACGCGCTCACCGATTCGCTGCTTCAACTTCCGCGTCGAAATCTTTTTCTGAATGGCCATAAGTTGCTTGCGGCGGCGCTCGATTGCCTTCGACTCGATTTTGTTTTCGAGAGAAAAGCTTTTCGCGGCATCTTCATCCGAATAGGAAAAAACTCCCATCCAGTCAAATTCCGCGGCGCGAACGAAATCGCATAGCTCGTGGAAATCGTCTTCCGTCTCACCGGGAAATCCCACGATAAACGAAGTCCGGATCGAAACTCCGGGAATCGTAGCGCGGATTCTTTCGAGCATTTTCAAGAACGCGCTGCCATGTGAGCCCCGCTTCATGCGCGCAAGAACGCTTCGGCTCGCATGTTGCAGCGGAATATCCAGATACTTCGCAAGACGCGGATGCGCCGCAATCGTCTCCAGCAATTTCGGCGTGATGCGATTCGGATAACAGTAGAGAAACCGAATCCAGTTCAAATCCTCGATTTGCGCGAGACGTTCGAGCAGCAGCGGCAGTCCATCGCGAAGCCCGAGGTCTTCGCCGTAGTACGTGGTGTCCTGGCCGATCAACGAGATTTCGCGCACGCCGCTTGCCGCCAGATTTTCCGCCTCGCGCACAACCGATTCAAACCGTCGGCTCCGGAATTTCCCGCGCAGCTGCGGAATCACGCAAAATGTGCAAGGGTGATCGCAGCCCTCGTTGATTTTGATGTAAGCGGTGTGTCGCGGAGTAGCGAGAACACGTGGCGTAAGGTCATGATAAAGATACGTCGGCATCTCGGCGCCCGCGCCTTCATCCGCGCGAAGTTCGCCGCTGCAAGCTTCCAGGATTTTATCGATCTCCCCGGTGCCGATCACCGCATCCACTTCTGGAATCTGCTGGCGAATCTCATTTCTGTACCGCTCCACCATGCATCCCGCGACAATCAGTTTTCGCGCGCGTCCGAATTTCTTGTATTCAGCCATTTCCAGAATCGAGTTCACGGATTCCCGCTGCGCCGGTTCGATGAAGCTGCAAGTATTCACAACCAAAACGTCCGCCTCGTCCGCTCGCCGCGTAATTTCGTAGCCCGCCTGCGCGAGCGTGCCCATCATCACCTCGCTATCGACGAGGTTCTTCGGGCATCCCAAGCTCACGAATCCAACCTTCGGCATCTCAGCGCGTCCCCTCAACCATCTTAAACACACGATTCTAGCATGCCGGTCCGAACCATCTCCCATCTGCCGCGGCAAAGGCACTGTCTTATTTTGCCGTTAAGTTGTCATCCCGAACCCGGCCGCATTTCAGGCCGGTGTGAGGGATCTGCTGTTGCATTGGGTTTTTGCGGCTGTCGCAAGCGCCGCTAACTTCTCAGCCGCAGCGGCCCGCTCACAAAGGGGCTGCCTCGCTCGTAAAATCGCAATTTGCGGTGCGCCGCGCGCGATATTCCAATTCGAACGCTAACGCCAATCCTCGGCTCAGGCTTCAATCCAGCGCCCAGCCAGATCGGGCTTTTCGGACCGCACAGGTCAATCCCATCAAACCTCTTGTCAATCGCAAACGCCGCCGTTAAGCGCCCGGGACCGCGCGCCAAGTCCGTCACCCGCGCAGCGCCACGATTCTGAATCATTAGCGCAATGCCTTCTAACGGCTCGATGGCTCGAATCAAAACTCCCGCGCCCACGCCGGGCGTCTCGGCAGTAATATTGAATATCCAGCACGATCCATACGTAAAACGCACATACGCATGCCCTCGCTCCAAAAAAAGCGAACGGTTCGCCACTCGCAAGCCGGGAAACGCATGGCCCGCCGCATCGCCCACCGGATATGCCTCCGTCTCCACAATCCGCCCCGCAAGCCGTCCATCCGGCAAATCGTGCGCCAGCGTTTTGCCAATCAGAAATCGCGCCAGATCCACGGTGTCCGCGGGCAAATCGGCGCGTTGAAGGCGGCGGATGCGCCGCCCCTCCCCACTTGCGGTCGCGTTTAGAATGGCGTTCAATGGAAGCTCGGGCAAATATCCAATCCGTTCTTACCACAAATCGAAGGAGGTTCCCCATGGCTTCGACCTGCCATCATCTGAAAGAAATCCGGGATGTAACACCCAGCGCGGACGGCTGCGAGGATTGCCTGAAAATCGGCGACGACTGGGTTCATCTGCGGCTGTGCCTCACCTGCGGCCACGTCGGCTGCTGCGACAGTTCAAAAAACAAGCACGCCACAAAACATTTTCACGCGCAGCACCATCCAATCATGAAATCTTTTGAGCCCGGGGAAGACTGGCGCTGGTGTTACGTCGATAAAACGGAAGTCTAACCTTCATGGCTACGAAATCCACAACATCGCAATTGTCGACAATCGAAGCGTGGCCGCCTCTCCCGCTCGCCGAATGGAGCGCCACGCGCGACACGCTCCACATGTGGACCCAAATCGTCGGCAAGGTGCGCCTGGCGCTGAGCCCTCTCACCAATCACTGGTGGGAAGTGCCCTTGTACGTCAGCGCGCGCGGCCTCACCACTTCGCCGATTCCCTACCCGCTCGGAATCTTCGAGGTGGAATTCGATTTCATCGATCACGTGCTCAGGATCGCGACCAGCCGCGGCGAAACGAAAACGATGACTCTCGTTCCCCGAAGCGTCGCCCGCTTCTACGAAGAGTTCATGAACATTCTCGCGAGTCTTGGAATCGAACCCAAAATCTGGCCCATGCCCGTCGAAGTTCCAAATCCGATACGCTTCGATCGAGACACCACGCATGACTCTTACGATCCGCAATATGCCCATCGTTTCTGGCGAATCCTCGCAACCGTGGACACCGTCTACAAAGAATTTCGCGCGCGATTCATCGGCAAAGCCAGCCCGGTACATTTTTTCTGGGGCAGCTTCGATCTGGCGGCCACGCGATTTTCGGGACGCCGCGCGCCCGAACGTCCTGGTGCTGACGCGATGACTCGCGAAGCATATTCACATGAGGTAATAAGCGCCGGCTGGTGGCCGGGAGGCGGAGAATTCGCGGCCCCGATGTTTTACGCGTACGCCACGCCGGAACCTGCGGGCTTTCGCGGCAGTTCAGTGCATCCGGCGCAAGCCTTCTATCACGCCCAATTGGGAGAGTTTTTGCTGCGCTACGATGATCTGCGCACCGCAAACGATCCGGCCGCCATGCTGATGGAATTCCTGCAGAGCACGTACGAAGCCGGAGCCACACTCGGCAATTGGGACCGCGCCGCGCTCGAGCGAAATCCTTAGGACGGTCTTTCGGCAAGCGGACTGTTCATCGCAAAAGGCGGAAGTTGAGCGCCGGACGAAGCACGGCTCGGCAAAAGGCCGCGCTGCGAGATGGTCAAATGATGCCGCGCGAGAAAATGCCGTTGGGCGCGCCGGCCCCACGCTCGCACAAAGTAGTAGTTGATGGCGCCCCCTGCGCCCGCGCTCAGAACCGGGACGATTCGCGCCGCCCATTTCTCGGCGATCTCGGCTCCCACCTTCACGGCGATTCGGTCGATGATTCGCGGCACCAGCCGCTCGATCGCCTGCTTCTCCACGAAATCGCGGCCCAGGTCCAGCCCCGCCGCGCTGGCCGCCGCAATCCACAACGCGACGGTCTCCTCTTCAGTGGCATAATCGAATCCGTAGAGCAAGCTCAGCTTCTGCAGCATGCGCAGCGTAATCGCGGAAAGAATTCCCATGTCCGGGACGACGGTTAGAAAACCGCCGAGACCCAGCCCCATTCCTTCAAGGGCCGCCACTTTCGATGCCGCCGAAACTGTCCGTCGAGCGATCGGATTCAAAATCTCCGGACCCAGCAGAAACATTTCCTCCCATGACTGAACGGGCAGCCGGTGCGCGCGCTGCAAATGCCGAAGATATTTTCCCTGATCCACTCGGACCTGTTGGTAGGCCCGCTCGAAACCGGCGGTCGCGGCCGCCTTAAGCGCTTTTGCGAGCCGTGTACTGTCGCGATCGCTTCTCATAGGATTTTGATGCGCTGCAACCTTCCGAAGCTGCTGCCGGGCGCAAAACCGTAAACTCAAGATTAGCGCGCTTTGGATTCGATTTGCAAAAGAATGCGGGATGCCGCATCATGCTGTGCTCCGTTCCATCCAGCGCGCCGCTTGGGGTGAGACGCGCTCCGAAGCCGCGGTTAAACCCGGCGCGGCATTTTTCGAACGAGTCAGGGAGAAATTGAATGCGCAGGCCGGTAAGCATTGCTCCGCCAAAAGGAAAATTGGGGATTTTGACCCCTGGCATGGGAGCCGTGAGCACCACACTGATGGCGGGCGTCGAACTAGTGCGCCAGGGCCATTCCGTGCCGGTGGGCTCGCTCACGCAAATGGGTACGGTTCGCCTCGGCAAGCGGACGGAAAACCGCATCCCGCGCATCAAAGATTTCGTCAAGCTCGCGGAACTCGATGACCTGGTGTTCGGCGGCTGGGACGTGTTCCCAGACAACGCCTTCCAGGCCGCCACCAAAGCCGGCGTTCTCGACGCACGGGACCTCGCCAAAGCCGAAAAGCTTCTAAAGACCATCCGCCCCATGAAGGCCGCATTCGACCAGAATTACGTGAAAAATCTGCACGGCACTCATATCAAGAAGGGCAAAACGAAGTTCGATCTCGCCGAGCAAATCCGCGAAGACATCCGCGACTTCAAAAAGAAAAACAAGCTGGACCGTTTGGTGATGGTCTGGTGCGCTTCCACGGAAGTCTTCCTGAAGCCCGAAGATGTCCACAAGGATTTGCAATCGTTCGAGAAGGCCATGAAGACGAATCATCCGTCCATTGCGCCTTCCATGCTCTATGCCTACGCGGCAATCAGCGAAGGCGTTCCCTTCGCTAATGGCGCCCCGAATCTAACCGTGGATATCCCGGCGCTCGAGGAATATGCCAAAGAAAAAGACGTGCCCATCGGCGGCAAGGATTTCAAAACCGGTCAAACCTTGATGAAGACCGTTCTCGCTCCCGCCTTCAAGGCCCGCATGCTGGGCCTGAATGGATGGTTTTCCACCAATATTCTGGGAAACCGCGATGGCGAAGTGCTCGACGATCCGGGATCGTTCAAAACCAAGGAAGAATCGAAACTAGGCGCGCTCGAATATATCTTGCAACCCAAACTTTATCCCGAGCTGTATGGCGAGATCCATCACAAGGTCCGGATCAACTACTATCCGCCACGCCGCGACAATAAAGAAGGTTGGGACAACATCGATATTTTCGGCTGGCTCGGTTATCCCATGCAGATTAAGGTCGATTTCCTCTGCCGCGATTCGATCTTGGCCGCACCGATTGTCCTGGACCTCGCACTATTTTTCGATCTCGCAAAACGCGCCGGAATGCGCGGAATTCAGGAATGGCTCAGCTTCTATTTCAAATCTCCGATGTGTGCGCGCACCGTTTATCCGGAACACGACCTCTTCATCCAACTCATGAAACTGAAAAATACTCTCCGCTGGATGATGGGTGAGGAACTCATCACCCACCTCGGCGCCGAGTATTACGATTAATCAGCGAGCGAGGGACAGCGAACCAACCGCAACGAGGCACGTGATAATGGCTATCCCAAGCGGCACAGAGTCAGCGCGTCCCTTTCTTCCGGCAAAGGATTTCGACGCCAGCAAATCATTCTATGAAGCGCTTGGCTTCAGGAAGCTACTCGATGGCGACGTCGCCATCTTTGAAGTCGGCGATACTTCGTTTATCTTGCAGCGCTACTACAAAAAGGAATGGGCCGAGAACTGCATGATGCAGCTAATGGTCGATGACTTGGACCAATGGTGGACGCATATAGAAACGCTCGATTTGGCGAAGTCGTTCGATGTCGCGCCGCCAAAACCGCCGGCCATGCAGCCCTGGGGCCTGCGGGTTGCCTTTCTCATCGATCCCACCGGCATTTTGTGGCACGTCGCCGAACGCAGAGAGAATAATCCCGCGGATTAGTCCTATCACGGTTTGACGGTCATTGAAGTGCGGGCAGCCTGCGACTCGGAAGTCATCGCGAGAAAATGTTCGTGAACAGCGGTGTCATCCGTCAACTCTGGGTGAAAGGTCGCAGCTAGCACTCGCCCCTGCTGAACGAGGACCGGATGCCCCGCGTCCTCCGCAAGAACTTCAATTCCCTCCCCCGTGGATTCAATAATCGGCGCGCGGATAAAAACCATCTCCAAGGGTTCTTTGCGCAGCTTCGTCGGCCCCAGATGAACGTCGCTCGCAAGCTGCCGCCCGTAACCATTCCTCAAAATCGAAATGTCCAACAGTCCAAGTGACTTTTGGGCTGGCCCGTGTACCTCTCGCGCCAGCAAAATCGCGCCCGCGCAGGTGCCGAAGAACGCCCCGCCATCCGCGGCAAACTGTTTCAGCGGATCAAAGAGTCCTTCCTCGGTCATCACCTTCAAATGCGTGCTGCTCTCGCCGCCCGGAAGAATCACGCCTGCCAGGCCAATAAGCTCGTCCGGCCGCCGCACAAAGCGGTGCTCGACGCCAAGCCGCTCCAGCATCTTCGCATGAGCGTCGTAATCGCCCTGTATCGCAACAATCCCGACTTTCATCGCCTCACCAATTCGCAATCACCATCCGTGCTACCCCAGGGGCACGGCATGCCGTGCCCGGCGAAGATGCTTGGCACCGTGTTAAATGTTCGCCCGCTCGCACGGGGCGAGACCGACTGCCGCCCTCACCATCCCCGCGTCTGCAGCAGATCCTTTTCGTCCATCTGCCTCACATCGAGGCCCTTCATCGCTTCGCCGAGCCCCTCGGAAGCCTCCAGCACCACTTTCGGCTCCTTGTAATGGGTGGTGGCTTTGACGATCGCCCGCGCTCGCTCTGCCGGATCGGTTGATTTGAAAATCCCCGAGCCGACGAATACCGCTTCGGCGCCCAGCTGCATCACCAGCGCGGCGTCGGCCGGAGTTGCGATGCCGCCGGCCGAAAAATTCGGCACCGGCAGCTTCCCGTTCTTCGCCACCCACTGAACCAGTTCGAGCGGCGCGCCCAGCTCTTTCGCCTCGTGCACCAGCTCTTCGATGCCGAGCGCCGAGAGACGCTTCGTCTGTCCCACAATCGCCCGCATGTGCCGCACGGCTTCCACAATATTGCCCGAGCCGGCCTCGCCCTTGGTTCGGATCATGGCCGCGCCTTCGGCGATGCGCCGCAGAGCCTCGCCCAGATTCCGCGCGCCGCAAACGAACGGCACCTTGAATCCGTGCTTCCACACGTGGTGCTCTTCGTCTGCCGGGGTCAGCACTTCGCTTTCGTCGATGTAATCGACTTCCAGCTCTTCGAGAACTTGCGCCTCCGCAAAGTGGCCGATGCGCACTTTGGCCATTACCGGAATCGAAACCGTCTCCATGATTTCGCGGATCACCCGCGGCGCCGCCATGCGGGCCACGCCGCCTTCCTTGCGAATATCGGAGGGCACGCGCTCGAGCGCCATCACCGCGCAGGCTCCCGCCTCCTCGGCGATCTTGGCTTGCTCGGCGTTGGTAACGTCCATAATCACGCCGCCCTTCAGCATTTCCGCCAGTCCAACCTTCACGCGCCACAAATTATTGCCGTTCGTTGATTCCATCGCTGTTCACCTTTCCTTCCGGCCGATTCAAATTCGGCCGGAGACCTTCGCGAATCTAAATCTGTTTGCCGCCCGCTTGCTCGCTTGCATCCGCCGTGGCAAACCCTGGTCGAAATTTCTTCGGATCAATTGAGACGAATCGGCCTTTACCGCGCGCCAGCAGTACGCCCGAAGCATCGCGGATCTCGCCTTCCCGCAGAAGGTTGCGCCCATCGCGTTCCACTTCCCAGCCATTGACGATCACTTCTTCGTCTACTGGCACCGGCTTCAAATACTCGATCGTGAGCTCCGCGGTTACCGCGTAGTCTTGGCCGAAGCGGTTCACCTTGGCCATCACTTCGTCCAGCAGCGTCGCAACAATTCCCCCGTGCACGAATCCCGCTCCGCCCTGATATTCGGCTCCGAGACGCATGATCCCGCGAATCTGGCGCGCCTCGTCGTCCTGCTCGAAGGTCAACTGCATTCCCCGCGCATTTGCGCCGCCACAGCCAAAGCAGTGATTCGTCGGATTCGGCTTCAAGAGCATTTCATCTGCACCGGCACTGTTACGATCAATTGCGGCTCCTGCTCAACGAACTTCTTTAGATCTTTCGGTATCGAGAAATAGAACGTGCCGAGATTCGGCATCCGCAAAGCCCGCAGTATGACCCGTCCGTCGTGACGGACAAAGAGTAACTCGGGGTGAACGCCTTGCCTATCGTACCGGTCAAGCGTTTCCGGAACCGCTATCGCCAGAGCCCGGTTGTCTCGGTAAATCACAATCGTGCCGTACGAACCGGCGGAACGGTCCAACGAGAATGTGTAATCGCCCGTCGGCAGCGCCGTCTTTCCCAACTCCGCATCGAACGGCAGCTTGAATCGTCCCTCATTGGACAACTCGGCTCGCAAGACGGGCGCGAGTATTGTAATTGCAATTACGGCAGTGAATCCAATCGACAAAGCAATCTTCCTGGCGACTTTCATTTTCCGCCCTCCCCCTTTTTGTTTGCAGCCCTGACGCTTTTTGTTAGACCAGCGCCACGCGCGCGTGAACCTCGTCTCGAACTCCTCGCTGCCGCTTGCGTAGCTCTTCTTTCACCACATCGCAGAAAACTTCAATTCCACGCGTGATATTCTTTTCGTCCACGCTGGTAAATCCCAGTCGCAGCGTATTCGCGCGGGGACTTTGCGAATAAAAGTGCCGCCCCGGGACAAAATAAATCCCACGCTCCCGCGCATGAATCAGCAAATCGCCGGCATCGAATCCCGCTGGCAGCGTTACCCACACCGTCATCCCGCCTTCCGGACGCGTCCATGTGGTTCGCTCCGGCATATGCTTTTCAAGCGTTGCTTCCATGGCTTCCAACCGGCTGAGATGCACCTTCTTCATTTTCGCCAAATGGCGCGTCAGGTGTCCGCGGCTGATGAACTCCGCCAGCGCCGCTTGCGAAAGCTGGTCGGTGTGCAGGTCCGTCGATTGCTTCACCAGACGCAGCCGCTCGATCGCGCTTGGCGCTCCGATGCACCAGCCGACGCGCAAGCCCGGAAATGCAATTTTCGAAAAGCTCTCGATCTGCATCACGTTGCCGTTCGTATCGAGCGACCGAAGCGGCGGCAGCGTGCTCCCCCGCAACCGAGTACGCGCGTAGACGCTGTCCTCGATGATTGGAACCTGATAGCGAGCCGCGATATCGATCAGTCGCCTCCTCCGAGGCGCCGGCATCGCCGTGCCGGTCGGATTGTGAAAATCCGGCGTGACGAAAATAAACTTCACGCGATTCTGCAGCAGAATGTTTTCGAGCGCGTCCACATCCAACCCGGCATAGCCCGAGCGTTCGGGATCGGTCTCGACCGGCACCGGCAGCACCCGAGCGCGCGCCCCCGTCAAAATCGAAATCGCTCCCGGATAGGCCGGATTTTCCAGCGCAACCGAATCACCCGCGCGAATGAACGCCTTGCACACTAGGTCGATCGCCTGCTGCCCACCGTCCGTTATCAGGAGCTGCTCGGCTTTGATGTTGAGCCCTTCGCTGCGAAACCATTCAATCAACGCGCAGCGCAATGGTTCATACCCCTCCGTCGCGCCGAATTGGAGAATCCGCCGCCCCTCTCGCTTGAGGACCGCGTTCGTGCAGCGCCGAAACTCCTCCAGCGGAAAAGACTCCTCCGAAGGACGCGCGGAGGTAAAAGCAATGGCGCCTGGAGGCACCTCCGGCATCAGGCGGCTCAGCCCTTCGTCGCCACGCTCGTCCGCGAAAAGCGCATCCCACCGTGCCGGGCCTCCGTTTCCGTTCGTGCGCGGAGCGGGTGAAAACTGTTTGAGCGGAAAGCCGCAGATGAATGTCCCGCGGCCAACGTGCCCTTGAATCAGTCCCTCTGATTCGAGTTCGGCATAAGCGTTCGCCACCGTGGTTCTGTGGACGCCAAGCTGCACGGCCAATTCCCTGCTCGCCGGGATGCGGTCGCCGGTCTGAAGTTCTCCGGAATGCACCAACCCGCGAAGCTGATCGCGCAACTGCACGTATAGTGGAATGTGGCTTTCTGGCTGCAAGTGAAGTGGTAACATTGGCTCCTTCCTTCAGGCCAATATAGAGTAATCCAGAAGCCTGTAAAGAGCCAATTTGGATCAGTTCTGCTGCAAGAGATGCTTCTAGCTTGAATTCTAGCTAGAAACAGTTTAAGGCAGGGATAGGCGCGGTTTACTCGCCAAAAAGCTTTGATTGCGCTTCCAGGACAGCAGTTATTTCGCGGGTAGAGCGAGGTGTTCGCCGCGCCGCTCCGACAACCCCCAGCACCTTCACCTCAGTCAGCGCAGTCCGGGGAACAAACATGTGCAGGACATTCCCATGCAAATCAGGAGGCGTCAGCCGGACCCCGCCGTCCAGCAGCTCGATCAAGTCGTTGGAAACGATGCCTTCCATTACATCCTCGTCTCGAAAGCGCAATCGAACCCATAAACCGTCTATTTTCGGGCGACTAAGGAAGGTCTTGCGCTCCGGTTCGAACGGATCGCTGAACTCTCGCACGAAATAGACCGACTTTAAGTCTCGCAGTTGGATGGAGTGGTGCTCCCCGTCGGGCGTCAACAGGTCCAGCGTCTCGGACCGGCCAAGGGTCCTGGCGTCGAGATAACCCTTGAGGGTTCCTCGATCTAGGAGGAGTACCACCGCCTTCTTGAGGGTCGACGCTGGATCGCGTTTTTTCACGCCACTGAACCTCTTCTGGCAGGGAGGCTGTTGCTATGTTCTCGCGGACTATGTTATCTTTGTCTCGGTATTTGTCAACTCATTGGTGCTTAAAGGGTTAGCGCCGGAGCCCGCTGATCGAAAGCAAAGGACAAATCCTACGATCGGCCTCCGTCGTAGCCTTCGTTACCATTATCAGCCGCATTTGCGGATACTTACGCGATCAACGGGTAACTCTTCTCCTCGGCACATCGCCCGCGGCCGACGCCTTCGTCCTCGCCTTCCGGATACCTGGCCTCATTCGCCGCATGACGGGGGAAGGCTCGCTCGGCGCTTCCTTCATTCCCGTGTTCACGGGATATCTTCGGAAAGGCAGCACCCGCGAGACATGGACCTTCGCGGAAAAGGTGTTTTGGGATCTGGCGCTTTTCCTGGCGGTGGCCGCGGCTCTTGGGGCCATTTCTTCGCGCCAAGTTATTGGCATATATACATTTCTGGGAGGAAATGGCTCGGCGTGGAGTCTGGCCACCCATCTCAATCGGATCATTTTTCCGGCGATCTTTTTCATCGGACTCGCCGCAGTGGCAGCGGCGATCCTCGAACAGCCTTGGGGCCTTCGCGGTACCCACAGCGTCGTCGGTTTTTTTCAACCTGGGCCTCATCGTCTGCTCGTTTGGAGTGGTCTACCGACCGCTGCTGCGGTGGATCCCGGGAGGATTCCGTGGTCCAGCCCTCGCGCTTGCCGTGGGCGTCTTGCTCGGCGGCATTTTACAGCTTGGCGTGCAGGTTCCAGCGCTGATTCGGCGCGGAATGAGTTTCGCGCCGAAGATTTCGTTCTCCGACCCCGGGGTGCGCAAAGTGGCGCGGTTGATGGGACCGAGCTTTTTCGGCATGGGCGTGTATCAAATCAATATTTTTGTGGATACGATTTTCGCCACGTCTTCTCGCATGCCGGCCGGCAGTGTCACGTCGCTCTACTTGGGGGACCGTGTGATGCAACTGGTCCTTGGAAGCTACGCGATTGCGATGTCCACGGCGCTTTTGCCGGCAATGTCCCATCAGCACGCCGCGGGAGAAGGCCAGCAGGTCAAGGATACTTTTGGGTTCTCCCTGCGAATCGTATCATTCATCACGATTCCGGCCGCCGTGGGACTGTTTCTGCTGCGTCGCCCGATCATTCAGGTGCTTTTCCAGCACGGGCAATTCAGTCCGGCCTCGACGTCGCTTACCGCGCACGCCCTTCTCTTTTATTCGCTGGGCCTGCCCGCGTTCGCAGCCATCAAAATCATTACGCCGATGTACTACTCGGCTCAGGACACCGCCACTCCCGCGCGCGTGGGCGCCTATGCGCTGGGGCTGAATATCCTTCTCAATTCAGTGTTTTTGCTGTTTCTATTTCGCGTGCTTTCCAACGGAAGTCCGGCGCTGGCGAGTTCGCTTACGGCGTACTTCAATTTCGCCGCTCTCTATTTTCTGTTTCGCAAGCGTCACGGGCGTTTGAACGGCCGCGTTCTACTTCAGTCGCTGGCCAGGATTTCCGTGTGCGCTGTGGCGATGGGGGCGGCTTGCTACGCCGCGTTGGGTCTGTCTCATTTTTCGGCAGCACGCCATCTGACGGCACAAGCGGGGCTGCTCGCTGCAACGATCGCGGCCTCGACGGCGGCCTATTTGTTGTTGGCGTGGATATTTCGCTGCGAGGAACTTTCGGAACTCTTCTCGCTGCTTCGGCGCCGAAAGCTTCCGGCCGCCTCCGCCGGTGAGATCGGGGCTTAGCTTTTCTGAAGGTTGCTGCGGCGAGGTTAGCAGCAGCGAGAGTCGAGGACAAAAATCTTGGAAGCGAATATTCGAGCCTTCGTGAACAGTTTGCGCGTTGAAAAAGGCCTTTCGGAAAATACCATCCAGGCCTATCGGCGCGACATGCTGAAATTCATGGCTTTCGCGAGCGAGCGCCATCTCAAGACGGCTGACGTCGAGCGCAGCCACGTGGTGGAGTTTCTGGCATCGCTCTACCACAAGGGTCTCGATAGCCGCTCGGTGGCGCGCCATCTCGTTACCATCCGGCACTTTTTCCGTTTCGCGCTGATGGAAGAATACATTGCGGAAGATCCCGCGGTGACCATCCAGTCGCCGAAGTTCCGGCAAAGCCTTCCCGAATTTCTCAGCCTGGCGGAAGTCGATCGCTTGCTTCAGCAGCCTGATGCCAGCACGGTGGTGGGCCTGCGCGACCGGGCCATGATCGAGCTCATGTATTCCTGCGGGCTGCGAGTTTCCGAGCTGTGCGGGCTGCGCGTAGGGGATTTGCGGATGGAAGACGGCTGCCTGCGATGCATCGGCAAAGGCGACAAGGAGCGGCTGGTTCCCGTAGGCAAGCAGGCGCTCGCAATCGTGGCCAAGTATCTTCGCGACTCGCGTCCCAAATTACTGGGCGACGGTTCCTCGCCTTGTCTTTTTCTCCATCAGAAGGGCGGGGAGATGAACCGCATCACGTTCTGGAAAGTGCTAGGGGCCTACGGGCGGAAGGCCGCCCTTCGGAAGGGAGTCACACCGCATATGCTTCGGCACAGCTTCGCAACTCATCTGCTCGACCGGGGCGCCGATCTTCGCTCCGTCCAGATGATGCTCGGCCACGCCGACATAGCGACCACGCAAATCTATACGCATGTGGTCGAGGAACGATTGAAGCAAGTGTACAAAGCGCATCATCCGCGCGCCTGAGTGATTCGCGCAGCCTCGCGAGGAGGAGGGGCATTTCATGCCCGATTACATCTATTTACTGGAGAGCAGGCTTTCCCCCGAACAGCGAGCCACGCTGGAGCGGGTGCAAGAGCTGGCCAGGGTGCAGGATCTCAACGTTTATCTCAGCGGCGACGCCATCCGCGATCTCATCTCGGGGCAGCCGATTCGCGACCTTGATTTCACCATAGAAGGCAATCCGGTTCGCATCGTTCGCGAACTCGAAAAAGGCGGCGCCCGGGTAACGGCGGAAAACGAGACGTTGCGCCACTACGAGATGATCTTCGCGGGCGATGTGGACGGTTCCATTTCCGCCGCGCGGGACGACGTATACGACCGCCCCGGCGCGAAGCCCTCCCATCGGTTCTCCGGAATTGCCGAGGATCTGCGACGGCGCGATTTCTCGGTAAACGCCATCGCAATTTCCCTCAATGCCCAGTCTCGCGGCCTGCTTCTTGATCCGACCAACGGCCTCGCCGATTTGGAACGCCAGGAGCTGCGGGCTCTTTCGATTCATGCGTTCACGAACCAGCCGGTCCGTCTGATGCGGATTCTTCGCTTCGGAGCGCGCATGGGCTGCAAGATGGAGTCGCGCACCCAGGAATGGTTCGATCTTGCCATCGAGCGCGGCCTTCACCGCAATATCGACGGAACGAACGCCGGCGACGAGCTTCGCGCGCTCGCACGCGAGGAAAATCCGGCGGCGACGCTAAAACAGTGGGAAGCACGCGGGTTCTTGGCCACGATTCATCCGCAATTGCAACACCGCAAGCCGGATTACGAGAGTCTCCAGAAACTTGTCCGCATCCGGGCAAACTTCGTCGCCGCTGGAATCCGCCCTCGCCTGCAGACGGCGGTAATAAACTCCATTTTCGGACGCCTAAAATCACGCGAAGTTTCAGCATCGCTGCGCGAACTCGGCTTTCGCTCGGCCGAAATCGACGGAATCGCTCGTTTGGAGCCCGAAGCACACAAGATCGTCAAGATACTGAAGAGCCGCAAGACCAATTCGCCGCGCGACGCCTATTTTTATCTCGCCTCCGTACCCCCGGAGATGCTGGTTTTTATCGAAGCGGAAATGCCGAGTTCCACCGTCAACTCCAAAATTCGGGCTTACATTCAAAAGTGGCGGCCGATGCGCCTGGCTCTTCCTTTTGCCGAATTGGACGCGCTGGGCGTTCCTCGCGGCCCCAAGTTCGACAAGATCATCGAGCAAATGTTCGACCTGCAGCTTCGCGGCAAGGCCCGCACGCCGGAAGACCGGACCAAAGCTCTCCGGTCTCTCGCCGGAATCAAGGAAGAACCAAAAAAGAAAGAAGAAAAAGATAAAAAAAAGCGCAAAGGAGGCGAGGTTGCCGCGAGTGCAAAAGCGCCGGACGCGAAACATCGCGGCAAGCAGGCTGCTTCCGCTCCCGTTCCCGCGCCCGCAAAATCCGCTGCAAATGAAGCACCCCGCCTTTCGGCGGGCGCGGCCATCGGAGCAAAGGCTCGGGCCAAGCATGAACATGCCGCCAGCGCCATACGCGCGGCGGCGAAGCGGCCCATCCGTGCCAAAGCGAAAGCGCACGCAAAGAGATCGCGCGGCAAGTGATTGCCTCCGGCGAATAATTCTTGTCGCGATTCGCCGGCCGACTTACCCCGGACATTTTCGGCGGCGAAATCTTGGTAGTGAAGTCATGATCTTCAACCGCCAGCGTCGTATCGGAGTCCCCCTGGCCGAGCTCCAAAAGTTTCTCGAGCGCGCGCAGCGGGCTTTGCGCTTGCCCGCCGGCTCATTTGGCGTCTGCCTGGTCACCAACGCTCAAATTGCCCGATGGAATCGCCGCTACCGTGGCAAGACCGGCCCCACGGACGTATTGTCATTCCCCCTGGAATCCGCGCGTGAACCCCGCCGCAACAACTCGCGATCGAACCGGAGCGAACCTGTTGACGGCACCTACCTCGGCGATATTGCAATCGCTCCGGCGGTAGCGCGGCGCAATGCCCGCCGTTTCGGCCGCACCTTCGAGCAAGAGATGCACATCCTTGTGCTTCATGGCATGCTTCACCTAATGGGCTACGATCACGAAACCGACCGTGGCCAAATGGACCGTCGCGAGCGGAAGATGCGCCGCGCGCTCGGGCTGGCCTAGCCATGGAGATCCTTCTCTACACTTTTGGCGTTTTGGTCCTCACGGTGGGGTTGGTGGTCGCTTCGTATTTCGACCGCGTGTACCGGGAACTTGGCCGGGTCTCGACAGGCCGCGTACACCGTCATCTGGAAGCATTCGAATTAGAGATCGAGCCCCAATTCAAAATGGAGCGAGCGCGCGCCGCGCTGGCTTTCAGCCTGCTGGCTCGCCTGTGGCTCGTGACGATTGCCACAGTGACGGCGCTCGGGGTGTTTTTCTTCGTCCCCGACCGCGGGGAAACCGTTGTGGAAGCGGTGCTGCTGCTGGGCACGGAAGTTGTGGTGGCCATGCACCTGCTGCCGATGCTGTTGATCGCGGGGGCTTCCGGAAACTGGGCGTCGCCACTCGTGCCGATGATAAGAGCGTTCTTGTGGCTCAGTTGGCCCATTCATGCATTCATCGATCTGATTCTTTCAGTGCTCCGCCTTTCCGACGAGGAGCCGAGCACGCCGGCCAATGAGCAACAAGCAATCGAGGCCTTCGTGGACGCGGCCACGGAAGAAGGAATCATTGAGCAGCACGACGCCCGCCTGATCGAACAGGTGGTCGAGTTCGGCGATAAGCGCGTGCGCGAGGTAATGACCCCGCGGCCCGATGTGATCGCCATTTCCGCCAGGGCCACACTCGAGGAGTTTCGCGAGCGCGTGGTGGACACGAAGTTTTCGCGGCTGCCGGTCTACGAAAAATCGCTCGACGACATCGCCGGCATCGCCATTGCGCGCGAGATGCTCCAGGTGCCGGACCGGGACGCCGCCCACCGCACCGTGCGCGAGATCATGAGGCCCGCGCTTTTCGTGCCCGAGATGAAGTTCGGCTCCGAACTGCTGAAGGAAATGCAGCGAACCAACCAGCAGATGGCCATCGTGATCGACGAGTACGGCCTGGTTTCGGGCGTCGTTACCGTGGAAGACCTCGTCGAAGAGATCGTGGGAGAAATCGGCGAGGAAGACCGGAAGTCCGTGCCGGATGTAATCCGCGAGACGGGAGGCGCAATGGTTCTGCGGGGCAGCGTGCCGGTGGACAAGGTGGGAGAACTTTTCGGCGTCCAACTGGATACGGCGGCGCAACATGCCAATGCGACCACGATCGCGGGCCTGCTGAACGGAGTTGCCGGCCACGTTCCACGCACCAGCGAAGTGATTGAATTCGATGGGCTGCGGTTTGAAGTTTTAGAGGCCAATCAGCGAAAGGTGCTCCGCGTGCGCGCACGCCGCGCCGCGACTGAATCGGCCGCTAGCGCTCACTCGGTGTGACGCGGCGAATCCGCTTGACAATTGCGCGGTGTGAATCTCACAGTTGGATTCCCCATGACCCTGCTCGCTACTTCGCTGGTCGGCTCTTACCCACAGCCCGAATGGCTGATCGACCGGCAGAAACTGGCGCACCGGATGCCTCCGCGAGTGCGCGCGTCGGAATTGTGGCGCGTCGCCCCGGAGTGGCTCGAGCAAGCGCAGGACGACGCCACGCTGCTCGCCATTCGCCAACAAGAGCTAGCGGGGCTCGACATCATTACGGACGGCGAGATGCGGCGCGAAAGCTATTCGAATCGTTTCGCCACGGCGCTCGATGGAGTGGACCTCGAAAATCCCGGCAAGATCATCAGCCGCAGCGGAGCCGAAACCTCCGTTCCGCGGATAGTGGGCAAGATTCGCCGCAAACATCCGGTGGAAGTGCGCGACTTGGAATTTCTGCGCGCGAACACGTCGCGGCCCGTGAAGATCACGGTGCCCGGGCCCTTCACGATGTCGCAGCAGGCGCAGAACGATTACTACGACACTGAAGAGGAAATGGCTCTCGATTACGCCGCGGCCGTGAATGCCGAGATGAAAGATCTTTTCGCCGCCGGAGCGGACATCGTTCAAATCGACGAGCCCTGGATGGAAGCTCATCCTGAAAAAGCCCGCCGCTTCGGTTTGTCCGCTCTTCGGCGAGCGCTGGAGGGTATCGGCGGCACCACCGCTCTTCACATCTGCTTTGGTTACGCGGCTCTGGTTCCGGGACGCCCGGCGGCCTATTCGTTTCTGGAAGAATTGGCGGACTCGCCCGTTCGCCAGATTTCGATCGAGACGGCGCAGTCTTCGCTTGATTGCAGCGTGCTGGCGAAGTTGCCGAGGAAGACCATTATTTTGGGCGTGCTCGATCTATCCACGCATCAAGTGGAGACTCCGCAGACTGTGGCTGCGCGAATCAAGCGCGCGCTGCCGTTTGTTGCGTCAGATAGGCTGGTGCTTGCGCCCGATTGCGGAATGAAGTATCTGCCCGCGGACGTCGCGTTTGGAAAGCTCAGCGCGCTGGCGGCCGGGGCGAAGCTGGTCCGCGCGGAAATTCACCGCCGCGCCGCGAACTGATCCGGTTCCTCGAAGTTTCCCGCGCCCATGTGATACCGCGCTAGTGAGATGCAACGCTCCCGGTGGCTTTGCCGGTGATCTGCGACGGGTCCGCGCCTACACGGCCGGTCATTTGGTCCTTTGCCGTCGCGAGGCGGAAATCGTAACGGATACTCGGCAGGTCCGGCAGGGGCGATGACCGGTCGGTCTTGTTCAGCGTGATGATCAGCGATTCATCGACGCCAAAAACCGTATCCGAATCGATATGCGCGTCGCCGGCCACGTAAAGCGCGGTAACGAGTTCGCGGTAACCCGGCGCGCCGATAACGAAATGAATGTGCGCGGGGCGATAACCGTGGCGCTTTTGCGCGCGGATCATGTCGCCGACGGGTCCATCCATCGGGATCATGTAGCCGGTGGGGCAAAGGCCGCGAAAATAATATTGTCCTTGCTCGTCGGCGCGAAAACATCCGCGGAGATCCATCACCGAAGGATCGTGCTTTTGCAAATCGTAGTTGCCGGTTTCGTCCGGCTCCCAGACTTGGACCAGCGCGTTCGGAATGCCGCGGCCTTCGGAATCGATCACTCGCCCATAGAAGACCACCTCGGTGCCTTCGCTTTCGGAGATGATCGAGTCGCCCAGTTTCATCATCGGAGCGTCCTGGCGGTAGAATGGGCCGAGAAGGCTCGATTTTGTGGCAGCCTCCGTGGCGCGCTTGTCGTGCAACGCGTTGACGAGCGCGCTCAGCCCCAGGGTGTCCGACAGCAGAATGAACTCCTGGCGATGCGCCGTGCATTTCTGGCCGACCGCGGTAAGGAACCGAATTCCCTCGAGCCATTCCTCCGGCGTCAGATCAACTTCTCGCGTGAAGGCGTGCAGATGCCGCACGAGCGACGCCATGATCTGCTTCAGGCGCGGACTGGGCGTTGAAGCCATTTGGTCCAGCGCCGCATCCGTGATCGTGATTTCGTTGATGGCTCTCATCTTTTTTCCTCCTCATGCCCGTGGTATCTGCGCCGTGCTGCCAGGCGCAACCGCGCGCAATCATAGACCCTTTCCGAGGAACTTTCCGCTGCGTTTTGTTGACCGGGGACTACGGGGTGGTGCGTGCCGGCTGAGCTTCCGATTCCAAGCAGGGTAGATTAGAATGCTGGTCCGGAGGAAAGGCGGCCTTGGGATTTGGCGTTGGTACTCGCCAATTTGGCGACGTTACGGTAATCGATGTTCGGGGCCGCTTCACCCTGATTGAAGGGGAAGCGATCCATGACTTGTTGATGGATCTTTTCCGCGAGGGGCGGAAAAAAGTGCTACTCAACCTTCAAGCAGTCACGTACCTCGATAGCTCAGGCATCGGACAGCTCGTTCGCGGGTTCTGCACGGCCAATAAAAACGGCGCAGAGCTGAAAGCCGTTGACCTAAGCTCACGCGCTCAGGAGGTGCTTGAGCTCACAAACCTCCACACCGTACTCACGGATTTCCCCGACGAACAAGACGCTCTGCGCAGTTTCTTCTCCTAGCCAAACCGCGCTCTTCACCGTGCACACAGCTCCGCCCGGTAAGGGGAAGCTGCAATTACAAATCAGCGCGGGGCTTACGCTGCGGCGAGATACTGCCAAACGTTGCCCGTATACTTTAATTGGAAGACCCCACCCTCATCGGCGTGAAGGAAATAATCTCCCTTGGGTATGCGGTGCGCGCTAGAAGAACGCACCGAGCAGCGCGCCCAGCGGGCCGGGCTGATACCTCGGCCGTGTTTGCGCGGTTCGGAAACGACGTGGATTCCGTAATTTACCCGGTACTCGACACCAGTCGGCCGGGTGGGTACTAGACGTCCAGTCCCTTTGCGTTTTTGGCTCATGCGATTACGATGCAGTATACCACCCTATGGTTTCTCGTAGCTCGAAATATTCGCATCTGCACCATGATTCTCTTAATTTATTGGTATGTAAGGACTTAGAGATAAGAAGGGACGGGCGAGTAATGAGTGGTCGCAATCGTGCCAGCAATTTAGGACAGGAGTCGCAGGAAAAGCTCGTTCGAAGTAGTGTCGGCTTGGACCCTGATCGCCGCCGTCCGCGCTGACGTGTGCCCAGCGCTCAGTGTTGTACTTTCTGCGGCACCGGTTGACGCAGAGACCGCTTGTCGCCTAGGCGCAGCGTGACGCCGTCACGGTCGAGCCGCTCAAGTAGCGGCAGCGCAACACGGCGGCTGTTACCCAGCATCTGTCGCAATTCGCTCACCGTTGCCGGTCCGTGGGACCGGATGAACTCGCGAACCATTTCGGTGGCGCGCTTGGCGCTCTCGGCGGTCAGTACGATTTCGGAACTCACCTCGAATACCTCGCCGCTTTCGATCAGGAATCGTAGAGCTTGTTGCGATGCAATGTCCGGCGCCACATCCTTCCGCGAGGGCGGATCGAACGGCTTCGCGGCGAGCATCGCGCGGATTCGCGCGCTGGCTGATTGGAGTTGGGGCGACAGAGCGGGGCGATGAGCCGCCCGGCGAATCGCATTACCCGAGCGAACGAATTCATGCGCGCACAAATCCGCAACGATCGCATCGAATATTTCGGCGACGGGCATATCCAGTTCTAGCGCCGCGCGCAGGTCCGTGAGGGGCAAACCGGCCTGCTCGGAGTGCGTTCGATGCCGGGCGTCGATTGCATCAATCGCCCGCTGCCGCACTTTCTTCCAGCGGGCGGCCTCGATTACCATCTCTCCGGAAACCACAGCGCTGCCGTCCGCTTGCAGCCGCGAAACCGCGGCGGCAACAGCGTCCGCGCTGAGTCGCGACTTACGAAGCATCTGGGACTTTTTCGCAGCGCCATCGCGCGCTAATTGCGAAGCCACAAAACTTCCGGCGTCGTCCGGTGCCTCCGCGCGAGGAGAAAGAAATCGCGCCCGAGCTTCACTGTGAAATAGTCGTTGGCCGGCGTCCGGATCGAGAACGATTCCTCCGCCCAGAGTGCTGTGTTCGGACCAATCCCGCAGGACAAACCGATCTCCGGCAAATACGAAAGCCAGATCTTCCACTCGCAATTGAGCCAGCGCACGTTCGCCCGGAATCAAATCCTTGCGGCTGTGAAAAGCAATTCGAGCGGCGGTGTTTCCACTGCCGTGGTGAACGTGCACGCGAGCGCCGTCCTTTATGGGACGATCGGCCCTCGGCGAAATCTCGAGGAGCGCGTCGAGGATGCTGCTCGGCCCTCCGAAATCGCTCAAGGTAATCACATCGCCGCGATGAACGTCCTCGACGGCATCGAGAGAAAGATTGAGCGCGGTGCGCGAACCAGGTTCGCTGATTTCCAAGTCGCGGTTATGAGATTGGATATTGCGAATGCGCGCAGTCTTGGCCGAAGGCTGGATCACCACGGTTTGCCCGCGGCGCAGCATTCCCCCAGTCAGCGTGCCTGTCACTACTGTGCCGATGCCTTGCAGCTTGAAGACGCGGTCGACGGGCAGGCGCGGCTTGCCGATATCGGCGGGAACCGGTGCGTCCGCGAGCATTCCCGCGAGAGCGGCCTTCACGTCATCAAGTCCTCGTCCACTGACAACCGAAGTTGGAACAATTGGCGCCTCTGCGAACGGTGTGCCCTTCAATTTTTCGCGGATTGCGCCCACAGCGCCTTCTTCGTCCTGCGCTAAATCAATTTTGGTCAGCGCTACAACCGCACGCGTCACTCCGAGATAGGTGAGGATTTGCAAGTGCTCTTCGGTTTGCGGCATCCAGCCATCGTCGGCAGCCACAACCAACAAGGAAAGATCAATCGAACCGACGCCCGCCACCATATTTTTCACGAAATCTTCGTGTCCCGGCACGTCAACAATTCCGAGAATTATCGGGGATTTACTCGCCGCGGATGGCAGCTCGAGATGGGCGAAACCGAGGTCGATTGTGATCCCTCTCAGTTGTTCTTCGGGCAAGCGGTCGGGATCGGTGCCGGTAAGCGCTTTGACCAAGGCGCTCTTGCCGTGGTCCACGTGTCCCGCAGTGGCCAATATGAAATGCCGTGCGCCTTCCATTGGCGAATCACTTCTCCTTCAGGAATTCACGCGAACGAAGCCGCGCGGCCGCCGATTTTCGCCTGACGCTTAATCGAGCGCGAGCGTTCTGATCGCCGTCGTCAATTCGGCGTCCTGCCGCGGGAAAATCGTCCGCAAATCCAGCTTCAGTTTGCCGCGCGCGATATAGCCGATTACCGGCACGGCGTGTTCCCTCAATCTTGTGGCGAGATCCTGCGGCTTGAGCGTTTTGTGAGAGAGATCGATCGTCACCGAGGGAATCATCGACTGTGGCAGCGTGCCTCCGCCGATTTGCGCCTGCCCGGCGGCCATGCTGGCGGTCAACGGAAGCCCTGCAAGTGCGGAAATGATCTTATCGGCGCGCGAACGCAGCGCATCGACTGGCGCGTTCAGCATTTCCAGCACCGGAATGGGCATCGTATCGGCGCTGCACGAACCTAGATAAATATCGGCGGTGGTTTCCAGCGCGGATAAAATCAGTTTGTCGCACCGGAGCGCACGAAACAGCGGATTACGCTTTAGCGCGCCGACGAGCGCGGCTTTTCCGGCAATGATGCCGGCCTGCGGCCCACCGAGCAGTTTGTCTCCGCTGAAGCAGACCAAATCGGCGCCGCGGCCTATCACTTCGGCAGGCGTGGGTTCGTGTTCCACGCCCGCCGCCGCTTCGGTTTCGACAATCGCGCCGCTGCCAAGGTCTTCAACAAAGGGAATCCCTTTTCTTCGCGCTACCGCTGCAACTTCTTGCGGGGGTGGCGACTCGACGAAACCGCCCATGAAAAAATTGCTGCGATGAACTTTCAGGATCAGCGCCGTTTCGCGCGTGATCGCGCGGGCGTAATCGCCTATGGAGGTGTGGTTGGTGGTGCCCACCTCGCGCAGCCGCGCTCCGCTCGATTCCAGGATGTCCGGAATGCGGAAGCCGCCTCCAATCTGGATGAGTTCGCCGCGAGAAATGATCACTTCATTCTTCCGCCCACGCCTTCCGCGTGAACCTTCGCGGGCGCTTCGCCCGGAAGCGTCTTCGGGCTCTTGGCAAAAGTGGCGCAGAATCAATACCAGCGCCGCCGCATTGTTGTTCACTACCGTTGCGGCTTCGGAGGAACACAGGAGCGATAGCGCTCGCTCGAGATAGGCGGCCCGTCCGCCGCGCGCTCCCTCGGTAAGGTCGTACTCAAGATTGTTGTAGCTGGATCCGATTGCTTTCAGTTTCTCGATCACCGCCGACCCCAAAGGAGCGCGTCCAAAATTGGTGTGTATGAGGATTCCGGTGCCGTTAATCACGGGCTGAATGCGGCCGGCGGACAAATTGCGGAGTTTGGCCCGGATCGCCGACACCACTGCGTCAAATTCTGGAATCGCTTTCTGCTTGCGAAGCGCGCCCAATTCCCGGCGCACTTGGTCGAGGACTAGCGGACGAGGAAGTCCGGCGTCGCCGATAGACTGTAGGACCTTCTCGACAGATGGTATCGCCCGGAACCGGGAGGCATTCATGCACGGACTCGTATTCGCGGTTTCGCGGCACGCACAATCCGGCCGATTGTAGCCGCGGAAAGCGCGCGCCGAGCCTTTAGAAGTCTCAAAACGGCTGGCAAGTGCTTTTGCGGGACGCAGAGCAGCAGGCCGCCGCTGGTTTGAGCGTCGGTGAGCAAGGCTTTCTGAACGTTGCTCGTCCCATCCCACTCGGTAAACTCATTTGCGTAGACGAGATTGTCCCTGCTGCCGCCCGGAATGCAGCCTTGGGCGATCAGATCAAAGACTTCTTCGCTGATTACCGGGACGATGGACGCCTCGATTTCCGCACTCACGCGGCTGGCCGCGCACATGGCTCCAAGGTGGCTCAAAAGCCCGAAGCCAGTCACGTCAACGGCCGCCCTTCACGAAGCCGCGCTCCGCCAATTCCGCGCCGACCTCATTCAGGCGCGACATGGTCGCGATGGCTTTGCTTTCGAGTTCGGGCGTGGCCAATCCACGCTTTATGGCCGTGGTGATTACGCCGGTACCGAGCGGTTTGGTTAGCACGAGAGTGTCGCCCGGCCGAGCATTCGCGTTGGTCATCATGCGCTGTGGCGACACGACGCCGGTTACAGCAAAGCCGAAGATTGGCTCAGGCGCTTTGATGGTGTGTCCGCCGATGAGCACACACTTTGCCTCTTTGATCTTTTCCGCCCCGCCACGCAGGATTTGATTCACCACGTCGAGTGAAATCGTATCGGCAGGCATCCCGGCCAGATTTAGCGCGGTGAGCGGGCGCCCGCCCATGGCGTATACATCGGATAACGCGTTAGTTGCCGCGATCTGCCCGTAAGAATACGGATCGTCCACGATCGGGGTGAAAAAATCCGTGGTTTGCACTAGCGCACGCTGCCGGTCGATGCGATAGACGCCAGCATCGTCGCCGGTAGCTGCCCCGACCAGGACGTTTCTATCCTTCAGCATGGGCACCTGATGCAAAACTTGCGTCAGTGCCTGCCGGCTCAGCTTGGATGCGCAGCCCGCGCAGGATGAAAGTGCGGTCAGCTTTAGTACTGCTTCGTCACCCGACATGAGCGGTTAGATCCTCCGGGAACCTACAAACTAGTATACGACTTTGGAAAAGTTGGCGGAGAGGGTAGGAATCGAACCTACCCCCCGGCACGAAGTGTCGGGGCAGCGGTTTTGAAGACCGCGACGACCACCAGGCACGCATCACTCTCCGGCGAAACAGCGGTGAAATCACCGAATACGATTGCGAAGGAGCACTCTGAGAGTGGACAAAGCCATCTCACTCGCTGTCGCGCCGCATAGGATACCCCATTCGACTATCCGGCGATGATTTTTTCAAACGCGTCCGCCAGCTTGCGCGGCGAGACTTTCCGGTTCAAAACTGCACGCACATGAGATACCCGCGAGATTGAAAATGGCGCCCAGAGCTCGCGAGTTGAATTGTGGAAAACTCCGACCGAAGTCGATCTAACTCCTTCTGCTTCTGTGTATTACATGGAAAAAAATGGCCGCTTGGATTCGCACCCACAGCAGTGTATTATCGCGTCCCCTTCCGAAGCAGCAGTGACAATCTCTGAGGAGCCTTGAGACGATGATGGTACAAGTTGACAAGCAATCTTACCTTGGAGTGCGATGTTTATCGTGCAGGCAGCCAATACCCGTGCCTGGTATTTTGGTAGGCAGCGTATCGGCAGAAGAGCAGGAAAATTCGTTTCTCCCCACCGAGCAGTACGATCGCGTCTTCAGCCTTCGCTGCCGGTTCTGCGAGCGAGAAAAACCATATCGAGCCAGCGACATGGTGGAATTTGAGGGCGCGCCGGTGGCTCGACTTTCGCGCGTTCGCTCACACCGCGACAGCGGCCAGCCGGGCCGGCTATCCCGCTCGGCCAACGCCTGACGGGTTCGTTCGATACATCGGCCGAGCACTGCACAATGCTAAATTGCCTTTTCTGGATTTCGCTCTAAAGGCGAGCGTTCCTACGGTAAGGCAAAGACCAATAGTGCTTGCTTGTCTCCGGAACCGCCTCCCGCATCCACGATCGCCACGTATTGCTTGCCGTTTTTACCCTGATAAGTGATCGGGACAGCGGTTGCGGCGTAATCGAGCTTCGTGGACCAGAGCTCTTTGCCGGTTTTGGAATCGAAGGCGCGAAAGCGATCATCGTTTGTCGCACCGATGAAAACCAGTCCGCCGCCGGTTGCGATGGGGCCGGCGAAGGCTCCCGGCCTTCCGGTGTTTTGCTTCCCGGGAGGCAGCCCTTCGGTGATCCCCAGCGGCACGCTCCACACAATGTCTCCGGTGTTCGCATTGACGGCAAGCAGGCTTTCCCATGGCGGTTTCTGGCAGGGAAGATTGCCGAGGCTGTGCCCGCTTGCATCCTTGGCGATGGCGCTGAAGCCCGCATACTGGCTGCCGGCTCCGCTGCCTCGATGATAGGGAAGCTCAGGGCCGCCCGATTCCGGCTGGTATTTCGGGTTCTTCTCGATCCAGCCCGTTGAGCCCGAGTTCTGCGTATTCAGGAACACGTAACCTGTCGTTGGATCGGAAGCAATACCGCCCCAGTTCGTTCCTCCCGTCGCCCCAGGAAAAACCAATGAGACTTTGGGCTGGCCGCCCTCGGGTCGAAATCCCCACGGCGTAAAAGGACCGGCATTGTAAAGGCCGCCGTAGCTATCGAGCAGTTCCTTGCAGGCCTTCGCGTGCTCGGGAGTTGTATCTTCCGCAGTGACCAAATCCTGCGCCGAAAAGCTATCGCGCGCCAGCGGTGGAGGCTTCACCGGAAACGGCTGCGTGGGCGAATACTGCTCGATGGGCACATCGCCCTTGGGCACCGGTCGCTCTTGAACGCCAAATACCGGCTTGCCGTTGTAACGATTCAGAATGAACATGTACGGAGATTTGCCCATCTGAACGACCGCTGGGATTTTTGCTCCATTGTGATCGATCTCGAGTAGCACTGGCTCAGGCGGCAAATCGAAGTCCCACAATTCGTGATGGACGGTCTGGAAATACCACTTCAGCTTTCCGGTTTCTACATCGACTGCAACCAGTGAATTGGAAAAGAGATTATTTCCGGGCCGGTCGCCGCCGTAATAATTTGCGGCCGGACCGCCGACGGGCATGTAAACGATGCCCCGCTTTTCGTCCACCGTCATGGTGATGGACCATACGTTGCTGCCGCCACGGCCTTGCCAGCTATCGTCACTCCAGGTATCGTGGCCGGTCTCGCTCGGTTGCGGAATGGTGTGGAACGTCCACAGCTTTTTGCCGGTACGCGCATCGTAAGCGCGCGAATCACCGGGGACTCCGGCTGCAACCTCGTCTTGCGGGTGGAGATTCGTTTCTCCCGGGCCGTACACGTTCGCACCGACTATGATGAAGTCATTATAAATTGTGGGAACTTCGGCAAACGGCACATCCATCTCGACCTCGCCATTCGTGCCGAACTTCGGATCGAGCTTGCCGCTGGCTGCGTTGAGCGCCATCAGCCTATGCAGGCTGGTGAAGATAATGCGCGCAGGATTGCTCGAGTCTCCCGGCCAATAGGCCACGCCGCGCTGCGGGACAAAGCCCTTCTCGACTTTGAAGCTCCAAATTTCCTTGCCGGTTTCGGGCTCGAGCGCGAGTATGCGATTGCCGGCGGCAAGATACATCACGTCGTTCACCACAATGGGAGTCACTTCACTGAAGCTGGCTGCGGACGGACCCTTTCCTTCCGGCCTCAGCGGATACGACCAGGCCTGAGTGAGCGTCGCAACGTTTCCCGCGTTTATTTGCGAAAGCGGCGAATAGCGCGTGCTGGCCAGATCGTGGCTGTACATCGGCCAGTCGCCGGCCCGTTGCGCTTGCGCTGGCCGAGGAAGAATGCAGGCGAGAATAAAGGCAGCGGCGCAGACAACTGTGCGTACTAAAAATGTGAGCAAGAGGCCCCCCACTAACGGTTCGATTTCCAAGCGACGACGCGGCGTGTGGCCCTGCATCAAGCCGTGAAGTATATACAAGAAAGCATCTCGGGTTCGATGGCAGAATCGCTGCAATCGGTCAGCTAGAGCGGAATTAGCCCGAGTTGTTTGCGGCTACTTGTTGCAGACTCATGCTGAAACATCATTCCTCTTCCTGGCCCTGAGCCTTGGCAATTCGCTCGATAACACTCATGTCTTCGAGAGTCGTCGTGTCGCCCGAGACGCCGCCCTTGTGCGCCACTTCGCGCAACAGGCGCCGCATGATTTTGCCGCTGCGCGTCTTCGGCAGAATATCGCAGAAGCGAACATCCGCGGGACGCGCGATCGTTCCAATCGTTACGGAGACGTGCTCCATCAGCTCGGTTCGCAGGCTGCCGGAGGCGGCTTGGCCCGAGCGCAAAGTGACAAAGCAGACGATCGCTTCTCCCTTGATCTCGTCCGGCCGCGCCACCACCGCGGCCTCGGCTACAAACGGATGGCTGACTAACGCGCTCTCAATTTCCATGGAGCTGAGGCGGTGGCCGGCAACTTTGATTACGTCGTCCACGCGCCCGAGAACCCAAATGTATCCGTCTTTGTCGCACTGCGCGGCGTCGCCCGCGAAATAAACGCCGGGAATCTTTTGCCAATAGTCTCGAACGTAACGCTCGTCATCCCCATAAATTGTACGCAACATCGAGGGCCACGGCTTCTGGATGGTGAGATAGCCGGTCTCGCCCGGGGGCACGGGCTGTCCCTGCATATTCACGACTTTCGCGATCACTCCCGGCAGCGGCAGCGTGGCCGAGCCGGGCTTCGCGGGGGTCGCTCCCGGCAGGGGCGAAATCATCATCGCGCCGGTTTCCGTCTGCCACCAGGTATCGACAATCGGGCAGCGATTTTTTCCAATGGCCTCGAAATACCACTTCCACGCCGCGGGATTGATCGATTCTCCCACCGTGCCGAGGAGCCTGAGGCTGCTCAAGTCATGCGAATCGATCCATTCCGTGCCCCAGGCCATGAACGCGCGGATCGCGGTGGCGGAGCTGTAAAAAATCGTTACTTTGTAGCGCTGCACAATCTCCCAAAATCGGTCCCGGCGCGGATGGTCGGGCGCGCCTTCGTACATCAGAACACTCGCGCCGTTCGCGAGCGGCCCGTAAACGATATAGCTGTGACCCGTGACCCAGCCAATATCGGCGGTGCACCAGTACACATCGTCGTCCCGCAGATCGAAAACCATCTGCGTGGTCCACATCGTTTGCAGCAGGTAGCCCGCCGAAGTGTGCAGCACGCCCTTGGGTTTTCCCGTGGTGCCGCTGGTATACAAAATGTACAGCGGATGCTCGGAATCGAAGGCTTCAGCGGCGCACTCCGGCGAAGCACCCTTTTCGAGATCGTGCCACCAAAGATCGCGGCCTTCTTGCCACCCGACTTTCTCCGAGGTGCGTCTTACGACGATTGACTTTTCGATGGTCGGACAATTCCTCAGCGCGGCGTCGGCAGTCTCTTTCAGCGGAACGATCTTCCCCCGGCGAAAACCTCCGTCCGCGGTGATGAGTATTTTCGATTTCGCGTCCGCGATTCGGTCCACGAGCGCGATGGCGCTGAATCCGCCAAAGATTACGGAGTGCACGGCACCAATCCGCGCGCAGGCGAGCATGGCAATCGGCAGCTCCGGAATCATCGGCAAGTAAATCGCCACGCAATCGCCGGGTTTTACGCCCAGCGATTTCAGCGCGTTCGCGAACCGGCACACGCGGTCGTGCAACTCCGCATAGGTGAATTGAAGCGATGAGCCGTCTTCCGCCTCCCAAAGCAAAGCCGGCTTGTTGAGATTCTTTTCCAAGTGCCGGTCCAGGCAGTTGTATGCGACGTTGAGCTTTCCTCCCGTGAACCACTTCGCGTGCGGCAAGTCCCACTCGAGCACCTTCGTGGGAGGCTCAAACCAATCAATCATCTTCGCTTGCTCGCCCCAGAACACTTCCGGCTCGCGCTCCGCCTGCTCGTACAGCTCGCGATATTGCCCGAGCGAACGCACCCGCGCGCGCTTGCTGAAATCTTCGGGCGGGGGGACCGCCTTCTCGTCGAGAACGTGAGGATCGAATTCCTGCATGACTCCTCCTTTACGGCGGGGGACGGAACGGGCGCCGTTGCCATCGCAAGCTATTTATTTGAACGCAGGGACGCTATGCTTCCCTAATCGGCTTTCGAGACCTTGTCCCTTGCGGTAGGTGCCGCGGTTTTGGACGTGAGGCCGAACAACTTCATGGCGTTTTCTTTCAAAATCAGCGGCCGCACCTCGTCCTTGAAGGGAGCCTTCTCGAAATCGGCCATCCACCGGTCGGGAGTAATCAGCGGATAGTCCGACCCGAAGAGCATTTTCGTCTTCAATAGTGAATTCGCGTATTGAATCAAATTCGGGGCGAAGTATTTCGGCGACCAACCCGACAAATCGATATACACCTGCCGCTTGTGAAGGCAAACCGAGATTGCTTCGTCCTGCCAGGGAAACGACGGATGCGCCATGATAATCGGCATGTCCGGAAAATCGACCGCCACATCGTCGATATACATCGGGTTGCCGTATTTCAATCGGATTCCGCCACCACCGGGCATTCCCGTGCCGATGCCGCTGTGCCCCGTGTGAAACACTACGGGTAGCCCTGCATCCTCGATCACCTTGTAGAGCGGATAGGCCACGCGATCGTTTGGGAAGAACTGTTGCAGAGGCGGATGAAGCTTGAATCCGCGGAGTAGTCCCGTCGCGATCAACCGTTTCGCTTCGCTGATTGCCTCCGGCCCGCGAGTGGGATCCACACTCGCGAAAGGCATCATGATGTCGGCATTTTCCGCCGCAAACTTGATGACATCATCGTTCGGCACCACGGGCCTGCCTGTGAGTCGCTCATCCACAGTAAAAACCACGCATCCGATATTCCGGGAGCGATAGTATTCCGCCATCTCCTTGCGCCCTCGCGCGGCGACGCCGCCGAAGTACTCCTTCGCCGCCTGATCGGTTTCAGTCCCCGCTCCTTCGTGCTCGATGTGCACGTGAACGTCAATCGCCTTCAGCCGGTCCACGTCAAAACGCTTTTCATTGCCCATGGGTCCCCCGTTTGGATTGGCACGCTCGATCATGAGATGGTTTCGGTCGTTCAGATGGCCCAGCGCCGAAAAGGGCCGCCCGATTTTGCCACCAGATTATCGGTTTTCCCAGTCATTCCTCAACAGACCAGCATAGACGTGGCGCCGGGCCCCCACATCGTCCCTCCCTCGGATGGAAACCCCTTGTAGTTTTCGCTCGATGTAGTATCTTCCCGCCGGTCGATCCGGAGGATGAAGTGATGCCCAAAAAGGCGCTTTTGGCCGCAGGCTGTCTCGCAATTATTGCGATGGCTACGGCGCTGGCGCACCCGGGCCATGTTCGCGCAGCCGACAACGCACAGGACGGCGTTGCGCCCGCTTGCGATCGCGCTTGCCTATACGGCTTCCTCGATCAATATCTCGACGCGCTGAAGATGAAAGACCCGTCGCGCCTGCCGCTGGCTAAGAATTTCCGCTACTCGGAAAATAACGTGATGATGGATATCGGCGACGGCGTGTGGGGCACCGTAACCGGGCTGGGCAACTACAATCTCAGGATGGCCGATCCTACCAATGGCGAAGTTGGCTTCTACGGAATCGTGGACGAGACCAACGCTACTTCCGCTTTCGCGCTCCGGCTCAAAGTGGAAGACGGGAAAATTTCGGAGGCTGAAACCCTGATACGACGCAGCGAAGGCGGCGGCCCTTTTCCCAGCAAACCAAACTTGGTCGATAAGCCTGTGCTGAATGAAATCGTTCCGCCGGAGTCGAGGCGCCCGCGTGCCCGCATGATCGCGCTGGTCGACGGATATTTCAGCACCCTCCAACTGAACGACGGAGTCCTCTTCACGCAGTTCGACGACAACTGCAATCGCATCGAGAACGGTTTGCAAACAACCCACAATCCCGACCTCATGAAAATCATCCCCGTTGCGAACTTGGGTTGCGCGCAGCAATTCAAGCTGGGCAATTACCGCTACGACGACCGCGTTCGCGACCGCCGTTTTTTCCTGGTGGACGAAGAGCGCGGCCTGGTGATGGCGGCAGGCTTCATCGATCACGCCGGCAGGCTGGCCAACTTCGCGCTCACCGACGGCACCGTCATACACTCTCCCGTGAGAACGCCAAGCACGCTTTGCCTGCTGGAATTATTCAACATTCGAGATGGAAAAATTCAGCAGATCGAGGCAATCTTTATCGGCGTTCCGTACAACATGCGTTCGCCGTGGATTCATTACCACTGAGACCGAATTGCACAAGGCCGGCTTCAGGAGCGAAAGAAACCTGTTGAGAACCTGTAATTCAGTGGAGGCACTTCGCAGCGCCGGGGTCCACCGGTTTTTCCCTTCCCGCTTCGTTCACAGACTGCATGGCTGGAGGATATTGATCCTATGTTTTTGAGGTTTCGAGTTGCGTCTGGCCTCGCAATAGCCGCTACAGTCTTCTCGCTCGTGGGTTATGGCATGCTGAAAGTGATTGCGTTCGGTGATCAGGCTAATCCCGCAGCGCCCGGTCAAATTGATACCAAGCGGCTCCTCGCTGCCGACAAGCATCCGGGAGAGTGGCTCACCTCGGGCCGCGACTTCGGCAAGGGTTACTATTCCCCGCTCGCGCAGATCGATAAGCGAAATGTCGATGGGCTCGGTTTTGCATGGGACTACGACACGCACACCACTCGCGGCCTCGAAGCCACTCCTATCGTCGTCGATGGCGTGATGTACACGTCCGGCTCTACGGGCAAGGCCTACGCGCTCGATGCAAAGACTGGCAAGGAAATCTGGAGTTTCGATCCGCACGCCGACCTGCGCGTGAACCGCGAAGCGTGCTGCGATGAAGTCAATCGCGGCGTGGCCGTATGGAAGGGCAAAGTGTACGTCGCTTCCTTCGATGGAAAACTCTTTGCGCTCGATGCGGCTACCGGCGCCGTGATCTGGCAGGCCGATACGATTATTGACCACAAAAAAGGCTACACCTCCACGGGCGCGCCGGAAGTTGCCGGAAAAGTCGTGGTCATCGGAAACGGCGGAGGGGAATACGACGCACGCGGCTACATCAGCGCCTACAATCTTGATACCGGCAAACTCGCCTGGCGGTTCTTCACCGTGCCTGGCGATCCATCCAAACCCTACGAAAATGCCGAACTCAAAGCCGCAGCCAAAACATGGGATCCCAAGAGCAACTGGAACATGGGCGGCGGCGGCACCGTCTGGGACGCGATGGATTACGACCCGGAACTGAATCTGCTCTATTTCGGCACCGGCAACGGAACTTTCTACGATCAATCGCGGCGCAGCCCCAGTGGCGGCGACAATCTCTACATCGCCTCCATCATTGCTGTGCATCCCGACACCGGCCGCATGGCTTGGTATTATCAGGAGGTTCCCGGCGACCAATGGGATTTCGATGTGGTCCAGCCGATCATCCTGGCCGACCTGAAGATTGACGGAAAAACGCGCAGGGTTCTGATGCAAGCCTCAAAGCCTGGCTTCTTCTATATTCTCGACCGCAAGACCGGCAAACTTCTCTCCGCCAATGAATATGTTCCCGTCACCTGGGCCAGCCATGTCGATATGAAAACGGGACGCCCCGTGGAAGTCGCGAATGCGCGCGATTTCAGATATTCTACCAATGGAAAGGGTTTCATTTCGCCATCGCCGATGGGCGGCCATAATTGGAACCCGATGTCCTACGACCCGAAGACGGGCCTCGTTTACATTCCGGAAATTGAGAATGGCCAGACTTCGATTTTTTCCGGCAAATCGTTTCTACGCGCATGGGACCCGATTCGCAGCAAGATTGTTTGGGAAGTTCCCATGTCGGATTGGTGGGACCGCCCGGGAGCGCTGGCAACGGCAGGCGGCTTGGTATTCCAGGGGACCGGCACGGGACATTTCTGCGCCTACGATGCCGATACTGGAAAAAAGCTGAAAGACATTGAAATCGGAACCAGCGTCGTCGCCGCCCCGATGTCTTACACCGTCGATGGCGTGCAGTACGTCGCGGTGATGGCCGGATGGGGAGGCGGCGGCTGGAATTTTCCGCACCCCGAGAATGCCGCTTATCAGCGCGGAAATGAAGGCCGCATCATCGTCTTTGAACTCGGCGGCGGGCCCGCGCCGATACCCGCGCTTCTGCCGCCCATCAAACCCATTCCGCAGCCGCCTCCGCTTACCGCATCTGCTGAAACGGTTAAACAGGGAGGCACACTCTTCGCCGCGCATTGCAGTTCGTGCCATGCAAATGCGCCGCACACGCTCACGCCCGATTTGCGCAGGATGAGCCCCGAAACGCACGATGCCTTTCAGAAGATCGTCCTCGGCGGCCTGCTCGAAAACGCCGGAATGCCTCCTTGGAATGGCGTTCTAAGCCCCGCTGAAGTGGACGCGATCCACGCGTATCTCATCTCCATCTCATGGGACGCATACAAAAGGCAGCAAGCCGCGCCCAATAACTGACCGCTGCTGTGCCGTGGTCGGGCCTAGCAGGCTATGCCCGGCAAAGATGCTCGGCTACGCGCCGGCCATTCATCCTCGGAGTATCGGGCGCTGCCTCTGCAGTGTCGAGCGTGGCCCCCCTCTGCATTGGCCTGCGGCAAATGTTAGAATTCTCGTACTGATGACCGGCGGCCCGCTCATCCATGTTCGCGAGCTTTCCAAACACTTTCGCGCCTTCCATCGCCGCGAAGGAATCCTGGGTTCCATCCAGAATCTTTTTGTCCGCGAGTACCGCACCGTCGCAGCCGTGGACCGCGTCAGCTTCTCCATCGATCGCGGCGAAATGGTGGGCTACATCGGACCGAATGGCGCGGGCAAATCCACCACCATTAAAATGCTCACTGGCATCCTCGTTCCTACCAGCGGCGAAATCGTCGTCAACGGCTTCGTCCCTTTTCGCCAGCGCACGCAGTATGTGAAAACCATCGGCGTCGTCTTCGGCCAGCGCACGCAGCTTTGGTGGGATATTGCCGTGATCGAATCGTTCAAGCTGCTGCGCCGCATTTACGATGTATCTCAGCGCGATTTCGACGCTCGCATGGAGCGTTTCAACGAGATCCTCGGCATTCGCGATTACTTGCACACTCCCGTGCGCAAGCTTTCGCTCGGCGAACGCATGCGCTGCGATCTGGCCGCGGCGCTGCTGCACAATCCCCCGCTGCTTTTTCTCGATGAGCCGACCATCGGCCTTGATGTGGTCGCCAAGGACCACATCCGCCAGTTCCTGCGCGCGATCAATCGCGAGTTTCGCACCACCGTTTTGCTCACCACTCACGATCTCGACGACATCGAGGAACTCTGCCGCCGCATCATGATCATCGACCACGGCCGCGTCCTTTACGATGGCCCGCTCGATCAGCTGAAGGAACGGCTCCTACGGACGAAGCAGATCAAGTTCGCGCTGAAGGACCGCGCCCAGGCCGCCGCTATCACCGCCTTTTCGCGCGAGGGCCTCAAACTCGACAAAATAGATGAGCTGACCTTTCGTATCAGCTTCGATCGCACTCGATTCGACACTTCCGATCTCATCCGCCAAATCCTCGCTGCCGTCGAAGTCCGCGACCTCCTCATTGAAGACGAATCCATCGAAGAAGTCGTCAAACGCATCTACGCCGGCCAAGCCACTTTCGAAGTCCCCGCCTGAGCAGTTCGGTAGACACGACGAGCTCCTTTCCTCGTCGTCGATTCTTTGCTGGAAAACAATCGCGAACTATTTCGCCCGCCCGCCGGAATTTCAGACGGTGGCAAAGCCGTTTGCAAGCGGGAAGCGCCAACAACCAAAACCAACTCCCTCCACATCCAACGCTCACGAATACACTCTCATGAAGCTGGTTCAGGCTTTCCTACTTTCGCCGATTCTGCTATTGGCCGGCGCGCCCTCACAAGGGCAGCAGACGCCCAACATTTCCGTCAAAGTGAAAGTAGTCAACGTGCTCGCCACCGTGCGGGATAAACACGGCAACATTATTCGCAACCTCACCAAAGACGACTTCGTCTTGGACGAAGATGGCCATCCGCAGACCATCAAATATTATTTGCAGGAAGACAATCTCCCGCTGACCCTGGGTCTGCTCGTCGATACGAGCGGAAGTCAACGCCACGTTATTGGTGACGAGCGTAACGCCAGCTACACCTTTCTGGACCACGTGCTGCGCGAGGACATGGACAAGGCCTTCCTGATCCATTTCGATCGCGAAGTGGAGCTGCTTCAGGACCTCACTTCGTCGCGCCAAAAGCTGGAATCCTCGCTCGACTTGCTCGATACATCACAACCGAACGGAAGTGGCTCGCCCGGCTACGGATCTGGCCGCCAAGGCCGCGGCGGCGGAACTTTGCTCTATGATGCCATCTGGCTTGCCTCCGATGATGTCATGAACAAGCAGCAGGGCCGCAAGGCGCTCATCGTCCTCACCGATGGAGTCGATCGCGGCAGCAAGGAGTCACTGCACAGCGCCATTGAGGCGGCGCAGCGCGCCGACACGCTTGTTTATTCCATCTTATTTCCCGGCGACGAAGGACACCGGGGTGGGGGCGGAGGTTTCGGCGGCATGCATGGAGGCATGGGCCCGATGGGCGGCGGGCGTCACCAGTATCCGCGGCAAGAAGAGCACGTGAATGGGAAGAAAGTTCTCCAGCAGATTTCCGAGGAAACCGGCGGGCGTCTCTTCGAAGTCTCAGGCAAACAGCCCATCGACAAAATCTACGCGCAGATCGAAGAAGAACTGCGCAATCAGTACAGCCTCGGCTACACCCCCGAAGGCTCCGACGCCGAGATCGGCTATCACACGATCCATCTCGCCGCCAAACAAAAAGGCCTCACCGTCCAGGCCAGGGCCGGCTTTTACGCCGATCGCTAGCTAAAAACCCGTTCCCGTAGCCCAACGAAGCGCTAAAAATCACACCGTAAACGTCGCACCGATCAGCCGCTCGACCATCTTCACCGCTTTGCGCTTGTCATACTGCAGATAAGACAGCGAAATCACCGTCTGCGGATCGCCCGAATGCAGCCGCTCGTACAATTGTTGACGTCCCCCGAACTGATCGCCCGTCAACTCCCACGCGAGCTTAGCCAGCTTCACCCGATCGATTCCTGAAGCACCTTTGCCTCGCGAATACACATCCAGCAGTGGACGCAATTCCGGCGCTTCGAAATCCTTCTCGCTAGGCGCGAAAATCAGCGAGCTCGAACCGACGTGCTCCAAAATATTGATGATTCGCTCTGAAACCAGGGCCGTTAGCGATCGTTGATGGATCATCGAGCCCGGCGCCACTAAGCCGGTCGGCGTTTTTACACAATCCACTTCAGCCGCGCGCAGGATGGACTGCAAGATCCGCTGGTACGTGACCAGCTCGCCAAGCTCCGCCTGCACTTGCGGACGCGTGTCCGTTCCCGCGGTTTTCGCCATCAGATGTGCCACACCGATCAAAAGCTCCATCCGGGCGATCGCTTGCACCGTCGCCGAAGGACCGGCCCACACCATTACCCGCGGCCCGAATAGCTGGCGCGCCGCCAAAGGCTCGCGCGCCAGAAACACCCGCTCGAATGGCACAAGAACGTCGTCGAAAATCACCATCGCGTCTTCTTCGTCGAATCGCGACGATGCCGGATGATCGAACGCGCTGCGGTTGCTGAATGGCTCCCGGCAAATAATTTTCAGGCCCTTTACATTGGCGGGAATCGCAAACCAGATGGCGTGATCCTTCTCGCGCTCGTTCAACTGATACGTGGGAGCGATCTGCATTTCGTGGCACAGCGGCGCCAGTGTCACGAGGCGCGCGCCCCGCACGATGTAACCGCTGTCCGTTTCCTTCACGATCCGCAGGCAGCGGTCTGGATCCTGCTCAGGACGTAGCGATTTATCCATCGTCGGATCGTGTAGCCCGTGCCCGAGGCAAAGGTCGTTTTCGGATGCGAATTGGTGGTGCCATGCCGCGTTCTTCGCGAACGCCGGATTGAACTTTGCCAGTTCATCGCCCGCGTTTTTGAAGCCGATGGCGATCGCCGCGCAGAAATCAGGATAGCGTCCCATCATCCCAAACGATTCCTGCGCCCAGATTTCTGCATTGCGCCGCCGCAGCAAGAGGTCGTCGTACGATTTCGGCTCCAGATACGAATACGAAACGCGCGCCCCGTTTTCATTCACGAACGTCATCTGGTCCATGGTCTCTGGCGCATGCTGCATGTCGTAAATTCGCGCCATTTCGCGGCACATCCCCGCAAAAACCGGATGCGCGGTTACATCTTTCACCCTTTCGCCGGCGACCCAAACCTCGCGGCCATCGCGCAGCGATTCAACGTAACGCTTGCCATTAAGCGCCCCAGGACCAAGCGCCTTCTCTTTGCCTTCATTTACACTTGGCTGCATAAATTCTCCGTTTTGCGGAAATGAGGTTTGCCGCGCAACACTACCACGCGTGCCTGGCTTCCCTCTTCTGCCTTCACGAACCAGCGAGTCTACATCACGCCAACGGTATGCGGAATTAGGTTTGTGGGCCAAGGCACGGGCTGTCAATTCGGGGAAAGGTAAGGAGCATTGTGGTAGAGTAAGGAATTGGAGGCCTTTGCCATGAAGAAGCAAGCTCGAATCACGAGCAAGGGGCAGATCACGGTGCCCCACGAGATTCGCCGCGCCCTTGGTGTTCACGCCGGCGATAAATTGCTTTTCGAGAAGGACTCCGGTGGAGTTCGGGTACGACCTGTGCGGACCAAGAGTCCGTTCGAAAAATATCGCGGCATTGGAAGTCCCAGCATTCCTCGCGGCAGAAAAGCGGTGGTGCGATGGGTACGGGGTCTACGCGGGCGATGACCACCGCGATTGACTCGAACGTCCTCATTGCGCTCTGGAACGAGGATGACACTCTGAATGTTCTGGCGCGTTCAGCTCTCGACTCCGCCCTTGGGCGCGGCAGCCTCGTAATCGCGGCGCCGGTGTTTGCGGAGCTACTGGCCGCTCCCTCCCGCACCGAGGCCTTTCTTGATTCTTTCTGTAAGGACACCGGAATCTCAGTCGATTGGGATTTGGATGAAGCGGTCTGGCGTACCGCCGGCCGAGCTTTTCAGCTCTACATTGGCCGCCGCAGGAAAGAGCGCGATTCCAGCCCGCGTCGGATCCTCGCCGATTTCTTGATCGGCGCACATGCCTTTCGGAATGGATTCCGTCTCCTTACCCTCGACGAGCGCCTGTATCGCGCAGCCTTTTCTCGCCTTGCGATTGTGACCGTATAGGTTTTTGGCCACTAGGTGCTGTGGTTGTTCGGTGGAACGGGAAAAGTCCACAGACGCTCACTCTTGCGCTCGCCCATCCGTCTACCTAAGATCGTCGGGTGAACATGATGATAAAACTTGGCGCGAACGGCGGCACCGGTGGTCACGACGAGCCCACCTCTCGTCGCGGGCCTTTCCTCGCCATGGACGGACGCAGCCGGCAGGACGAACGCCGCGTCCGTAACCGCCCAAGTCGTGGCTCGCGATCCCAGCAACTTGCTCGACACTGCTGCCGAGTAGAATCATCCGCATCTAACAGAAAACAAACGATCGTGACCATTCCTACCCGTCACAAAAACCGCTGCCCGTTTCCATTCCGCGACAGCGCTGAGGCCAACCTCGCATGAGTGAATTCGTCGAATCTCTGGCGCCGTACACGGAATTTGCGCGCGTCGGTTTCGTCAACATTCTCGCCTTTCGGCTGCGCTATTTCACCGGCATCATCACCTATTCGCTTAACGTGACGGTTTACTACTTCATCTGGAGCGCCGTATTTCGCTCCGCTTCGTCGTTTGCCGGCTACAACCTTTCGCAGATGATCACTTACGTCAGCGTGGGCTGGATCATTCGCTCGTTTTACTGGAATACCATCGACCAGGAAATGGCCTACGAAGTGATCGAAGGCAAGATCGCCATGGATTTGATCAAGCCAGTGTCGGTGCAATGGATGTGGATCAGCCGGGCGATAGGCGAGTCCGCATTTCGCCTGGGATTGCTCACTTTGCCCACGGCCGTGGTCGTGGCGCTGGTGTTTCCGCTCGAGAGGCCGTCGTCGCGCGAGAATTTTGCGATCTTCCTGGCCGCCGTATTTGGGAGTTTCTTCCTCATGGCTGCGATCAACTTCATGATCGGGACTTGCGCGATTCCGCTGAAATCCATCCTGGCTTTGATCCGCGCCAAGCAATGGCTGATCGAATTACTTTCCGGACTGCTGCTCCCGATGACGTTTTTTCCGCAGAAAATTCAGCAAATTCTCGCCTGGCTCCCCTTCGAGCATATCGCCTACACGCCGCTTCAAATTTATCTCGGCAAACTCGACCGCGCCCACGCGCTGCGCGCCCTGGCCACCGAATGGTTCTGGGTTTTTGCGCTGATGATCCTTGCGCACTTGTGGTGGAGTCGCACGCTGCGCACAGTTACAATCCAGGGAGGCTGACAATGCCGAAAAAAATGCGCCTCTCAAATCTTGCAGCCTCGCTGAGTCGGCATGCCATGCTTTTGTGGGGATACTTTACACAGTACCTGAAGGTGCAGATCGGATATCGCGCCGATTTTCTGATCAGCCTGGGCACCAGCTTCGCCGCGACAATTTTTCAACTTGGATTCGTGCTCATCCTGTTCCAGAGAATCCCGAGGCTCGCCGGCTGGACGTTTCCCGAGGTGCTATTTCTTTACGGCTTTTCACTGATTCCTTACGGGCTGTTCAACGTGATCAGCTTGAACCTCTACAATTTCGGCAACAACTACATCATCGAGGGGAAATTCGACCGCGTGTTGCTGCGGCCAGTTTCGTCTCTATTTCAAGTGCTGTTCGAGCAATTTCGCATCGAGGCGGTTCAGGAAGTGGCCACGGGAATTTTCTGCGTCGCGTGGGCGGCGCGGCGGCTTCGGGTTGCGTGGACGCCGGACAAAATTGCCATGCTGCTTTTCTTCGGGCTCTGTGCGGGCGTGATTTACCTTTCGGTTTTCTTGATTCTCACCAGCGTGTCTTTCTGGTTTGAAGATCGCATCGGCGTCAGCCCGCCGGTTTGGAACGTGATCGCTTTCGGGCGCTACCCGCTTTCGATCTATAGCGCCGGAGTACAGTTTGTCCTGTGCTGGGTGATTCCCTTTGGACTCGCCTCGTTCTACCCTAGCGTCCGACTGCTGGGCCGCGTGGTAACGCCAGAATACGCGCCACTGGTGCCCGTGGTGGCGGCCGCATTTTTCACGCTGGCGGTTTCCTTGTGGGCTTTTGGCACCCGGCACTACGCATCCACCGGTTCGTAAGCATCACTTGGGAGGCAAAGGCGATGAGATTGATCGGCCGCGGTCGCGCAGACGCAGCGCAAGCGAGCTGGCTGCTGCTCGCTATCGTTTGCTTTGGCGCGTTGCACCTTTCAGCCTCGACTCGTCAGAGCACCGCGCCTGCAAAAGAAGATGCGCCGGATTTAAAATCTTTCGTGGGCACGTGGAAAGCAACCTTCAAGAGCCAGGTCTTCGCGACGCTAGTTCTGAAAGAACAAGACGGCAAACTCAGTGGCACTTTGAATAATTTCGATGTCGTCACCGATAAAGCTGGAAACCTTGTCGACGGCACGCACGCGGACGAAGGTGACGCACCGTTGCTGAATGTCCACTTCAAATCGAGTGCGCTCTATTTCGTGGTCCTCGAAAAAGATCAATACAGCGCGGGAATGAATTGGAAGTTCACACCGCTGGATGCGCAAGAGGGCACGCTGACTCCTCTGCTTGAGCTGCAAGATAACATCCCGCTGAATGTGGTGATCAAGCCGCTCCAAATGCTTCGCTCGCATATCAAGCCCTGATCGAAACCTCTGGCGCGTCGCTACAGGCGGGCGATTTCGTCGGCGATGAGGATGGCTTCGGCGATTTCCTTCATGGACTTGCGGCGTTGACGGCTTTCCCTTTGCAGGAGGGGGCAGGCGTCTTCCTCGCTGATGCGAAGCTTGCGCGCGATGATTTTCTGCGCGCTTTCGACCACATGGCGCGCTTCGGCCAGTTCGAAGGAGCGCGAACTTTCGGTTTCCACGCGGACCAGCTCGATTTCCGGTCCCACCAGAAAACCGATGGTTGAAATCAGATGAATCTCGCGCTGGCTGTGCTGGTGCGGCTCGCGATGCTGGATGTTGATCACGCCGACGAGTTTGTCGCGGCACAAAATTGGCACAGACAAAAAAGCCTCGAAGCGATCCTCAGGAAGCTCGTCGAATAATTGAAAGCGCGGATCGAGCAAGGCATTGCGGGCAATGGCCACGGGACGCTTATTTTCAGCCACCCAGCCTGTGATTCCCTGCCCCATACGCAGCTTCAGGCGGTCCAATACCTCCGAGTGGGGATTCTGCGAGGCCCGCAGAATAAGATTCTCTCCTTCGAGGACATAGACAAAACACGAATCGCACCTCACCACGGCCGAAACGAACTCGACCACCAGATCGAGAACCGTGGTGAGCGGATCGGCGGCGGCAATGCGCTCGCCAATTTCGTGGAGCAGCGCGATATCGCTGTGCGCGTCGGACGCAGGATGCAGATTCATACTCCACTTTAGGAAGCCTTGCGCGCGCGAGGCAAATTCAAATTCGGAGTGGGTGCCATCAGAATTTGCGATTAAAGGCGCTAACCGGCGGGGGATCGGGCACTTCGGTCTTCCAAAACGATTCAGCGGCCAGCTTACATACGCTGCGAAGCAGGTTCGGGGGTCGCGCGCGCGGAGCGCTTCACCGGAGGAACGGCCAAGAGATAGAGGATGGCGCTGGCAAAACACAAACCAGCGACCGTTTCGAAGACTCCCGAATAGGTGCCGTACTTATCGAAAAAATATCCCGCGGTCACCGGACCGACCGATCCCAGAATCGTGCCCATCGGCATGGTGACTCCGAGCACAGCCGGATACGCTTTCAATCCGTAGTAATTGCTGAGAATTGTGGCCAGGCAGGTGAAAGCCGTGGCGAAACCGGTTCCCATCAGAATCGCATAGAGATAAATCCCGCCGGCCCCGGAGCGCGAATCGAAAGCAGCGTTCCGGCACCGTACAGGCACACAGCGACGGCCGAAAGGTAGCGCGGCTCGATGCGATCACCGAGCACGGCGACCGCGAATTGTCCGATCATCGACGAAATCAGAATGATCGAGATCGATTTCGCCGCTTGGCCGGGCGCATATCCAAGGCCTTCGAGATGCGAGACGCCATGCGCGATGTAGATGAAGAAGCCCATGAAAAATCCTAGATAGGTGAGCACCAGCAGCCACAACGTTCGCGAGGCGAGAGCTTCTCGCAGAGTCCAATCCTCGTCGGTCTTGTAGACTCCGCCTCTGCTTCGGGAACGCTCGAGCGAAGATTCAGGCGCGCGTGGCGCGGCGTCGCCATCCGGGAACTGTCCCATTTGCGCGGGACTGTCCTTGACGAAGAATGCGGCGACAAGGGCCGCTGCCAGTGACATGAATGCCATGCACCACCACGCCGCTCGCCAGGTTCCGAAGCGCGCGATGATCGCGTTCAGCGTGGGCACCGCGATAAAACCGCCTATGCCGGATGCCGTGAGCAGAAGCGACATAGCGCGAGCGCGCTTGCGATGAAACCAGCGAGCCTAACAGACCTCCGGCCCGAGCGTGCCAGCGAGAGCCACTCCCGCGCCGACTACAATTCCGAAAATTACGATCGCCTCCGACGTGGTTTTCACAAAGGAGGCCATGAGAAATGCACCGCAGGACGTCAAAAAGAGTTCCAATAAACAGAGTGAAACGAAGGCCGAATTTGTTGATCGACTTGGCGACGAGCGGAGCCTGCAATCCGGCCATCAGGCTGAAAACGGAAAACGCCAGGCCGAGTTCCTTGCGATTCAGATGCATCGCCTTGGCCATGTACGTGTTGACGACGCTGGTCGCGAAGGTCGGAAATGCGAAGTTCAGCACGATGATCAACCACAAGATGAGTAGCAGCTTCCAACCGTAGAAACTTTTCTCAGTCATTGTGTATGCGCGCCGGACAAAGCGCCCGAATAATCCTCCCATTGCTCGAAGGTGTCAATTGCTTATGCTTGGACAAGGACTCACAGGTTCGCGAAGCGCCCGGCGACTGCAAGCCCGTTGCCCACGGCTCGGGAAACAAATCGCGGCCTTCCGGTGTATTATTGTTCGAGCAGTTTTGCGGCCCGATCAGGGTTGTCCCGACACCATGGCGATGAGCAAAAATCCGAAGGCGAAAATCGCAGGGAAATGAAGCCGGCATATCCATTTTTGAGCCTGCCCAAGGCTCAGGGACTTTACTGTCCTAAAAACGAGCACGACGCATGCGGCGTGGGCTTTATCGCCAATATCGAGGGGAAATCGCACGATATCGTGCTGAAGGGCATCCAGATCCTGATCAATCTGACGCATCGCGGCGCGTGCGGCTGCGATCCGGAAACGGGAGACGGCGCGGGCATTCTGATCGAAATTCCACACGCCTTTTTCGAGCGCGAATGCTCGCAGCTTGGATTCACGCTGCCGGCGCCCGGCGAATACGGAATCGGAATGGTATTTTTCCGGTGGACCCGCAGGAAAGAATCCTGTGCGAAGGCATGGTCGAAAAGTGCGCGCGCGAACAGGGCCTGACGGTTCTCGGGTGGCGCGACACACCGATCAACGGAGACATGATCGGGCGCGTGGCGCGAAATTCGCAGCCCTACATCGAACAGATTTTCGTCCGCCGTGGGCGCGGAATGGATCAGGACGCGCTGGAACGCAAGCTCTACGTGATGCGGAAGCGGTCGGAGTCCCTGGAGCGGAATCCGATCTAAAAGAGAAAGGGTTTTTCTACATCCCTTCGCTTTCCTCGCGGACCATCGTTTACAAAGGACTTTTGCTGGCTCCGCAGATCATGCACTTCTACAAGGAGCTGGCGGACCCGGACGTGACCAGCGCGCTGGCTCTGGTCCACCAGCGGTTTTCGACGAATACGTTTCCGAGCTGGCAACTCGCGCATCCCTACCGCTACGTCTGCCACAACGGCGAAATCAACACGCTGCGCGGGAACGCCAACTGGATGTACGCGAGGCAGTCCGTGCTGGCGTCTCCGCTGTTCGGCAAGGACATGGAAAAACTGCTGCCCATCATCACGCCTGGCGGCAGCGATTCGGCCATGCTGGATAATGCCGTGGAGTTGCTGAACGTGTGGCCGCAGCCTGCCGCACGTGATGTCCATGCTGATTCCCGAAGCTTGGGACAACGACACCGCAATGCCGGAGGATGTGAAGGCGTTTTACGAATACCACGCGTCGCTGATGGAGCCGTGGGACGGGCCCGCGGCGGTTGCGTTTACCGACGGACGCGTGATCGGGGCGAAGCTGGACCGGAATGGATTGCGTCCCGGGCGCTATTTGGTGACGGCGGACGGGCTGGTGGTGATGGCATCCGAAGCCGGCGTGCTACCGATGATCAAGCCGGAAGAAATCCGCATGAAGGGACGGCTTGCGCCCGGCCGCATGTTACTGGTGGATACGGAACAGAAGCGATTGATCTCCGACGACGAAGTGAAAAAGCAGTCGGCGGCCCGCAAGCCCTACGCGCAGTGGGTGAAGGACAACCAGATCACGCTGGATGATCTGCCGAGTCCGACGGTCGTGCTGCCCACGGACCACGAAACGATCTTGATGCGCCAGCGCGCCTTCGGCTACACGGATGAAGACCTGAAGACGATTTTGCAGCCGGCCGGCGGCGAAGGCCGAGGAACCGGTGGGATCGATGGGAATCGACACGCCGCTTGCGTGCCTGTCGGATAAGCCACAACTGCTCTTCAGCTATTTCAAACAGACGTTCGCGCAGGTGACCAATCCGGCGATCGATCCGATTCGCGAAGACCTGGTGATGTCCCTGAACACGTATATCGGATGCGAGGGAAACATCCTCGACGAGACGCCAAAGAATTCGCACACGCTGAAACTGCTCCATCCGATCATTTCGAATTGGCGATTGGAAAAATTGCGCGGCGTGAAGTGGGGAGACTTTCTGGCGACGACGCTTTCGGCGCTGTTTCGCGCGGACGGCGGTGAGCAGGAACTTGAGAAAGCGGTCGAAGAACTTTGCGAGCGCGCGTCGCTGGCGATCAAATCCGGCTATACCTTGCTGATTCTTTCCGACCGCGGCGTCGATCGCAGCTACGCGCCGATTCCGAGCCTGCTGGCGCTTTCGGCGGTGCACAACCATTTGATTCGCGAAAAGACGCGGAACCAGGTGGCACTGATCGTGGAATCGGGCGAGCCGCGCGAGGTGATGCACTTTGCGCTGCTGCTGGGCTACGGCGCGAGCGCAGTGAATCCCTACCTGGCG
>CAVPCI010000016.1:0-76568 GCA_963702375.1 uncultured Acidobacteriota bacterium | reverse complement strand
AACGGTGAGACGGGAACGCATGAACCTTCAAGAACAGTTTCTCTCTCACGTCTCGCACGAACTTCGCACGCCCTTGACGGCGATCTATTTTTTTGTCACCAACTTGTTGGAAGGAGTAAACGGCGATCTGTCCTTGGGACAGCGCGAGGCCTTGGAATCCAGCCTGGAGAATATCAATCAGCTCAAGGACATGGTCAGCGATCTTCTGGACATTAGCCGCGTGGACGCGCTGAAACTCACCGTGGATTCTCAGCACATGTATGTGCCGGGACTGATTCAGGAGGTTCTCAGGACCTGCCGGGCGAATGCTAAGTTGAAGGACATCAACTTGATGACAGACATCACACCTTCTCTCCCATCTGTGTGGGCCGACCGCGCCCGAGTCCGTCAAGTACTGATTAACCTGATTGATAACGCAATCAGATTTACGTCCGACCGTGGCACGGTGGTTGTGCGGGCGCGGATCTTCGCGGAGGACAGCGGTTTTCTGTGCCTGTCGGTGGTGGACACGGGATGCGGAATCAGCCCGGCGGACTGTCTTACGGTGTTCGATCGCCTGGCGCAAGTAAAAAGCGCTGAGGAATCAAGCCGCAAAGGTCTGGGGCTGGGGCTATTCATATCCAAGGAATTGATCACGCGGCAGGGTGGCCGAATCTGGGTGGAGAGTCGGCTGCAGGAAGGCAGCACCTTTTCCTTTACCCTCCCGGTTTTTTCACTCGCCAAATTGTGCGATTCACTTTTCACGCGGGCAAACCTGGCGGCAGGTTGCGTAACGCTCTTTTCGATCGACCTTCCCGCTATCGGTGGGACCACTTCCCGGCAGGATCTCCCCGTGATCCAGAAGGCCCTGGAGCGCTGTATCAGCGCCGGCCGGGACTTGCTGTTGCCCGCCATGGCCGAGGCAGAAGTGATGAAGACGTTTTTCGTAATCGCTTGCACTCACACGAACGGCGCCGAGATCATCAGCGAGCGTTTTCGGAGAGAGTTAGAGAATTTCTACCATGGTTCGAGCGTTCAACCAGCTATTTCCGCAACCAGTGTGCAACTGTCCTCCGACGAGCAGCCATGGGAAGATCGAAAAGCAGAAGCCGTGAACCGGATTGACAAATTGATTCAAGCGCACGTGCTTAAAAGGAGCGCGTCAAATGAGTACAAAGAAAATTCTGATCATCGATGACGACGAGCATCTTCTAGTAGGTTTGTCCGCCAAATTGAAAGCCAACGGCTATAACGTGGTCTCCGCCATGGATGGGGTGGCCGCCGTGGCGATGACGCGGGTCGAATCGCCGGACCTGATCCTTCTCGACCTGGGGCTGCCAGCGGGGGACGGGTTTGTGTTCCTGGAACGCTTGAGGGCCCTGGCTCCGCACGTAGCGACTCCGGTGATTGTGCTCAGCGCCCGAGATCCCAGCGGGAACAAACAGCGGGCGTTGGAAGCGGGAGCGGTTGCCTTTTTGCAGAAACCTCCAGATAACCGCGAACTGCTGAGCGAAATTGGGCGCGCATTGGGAGAGCGAGCAGCGGTGTCCCAATTCCTCAAGACCTGATGGAAGCGCCTTCGCAGCTCTTCGTTCACCTGGCCGAGCCGTAGGTATGCTTGAGATTACTGGCACTGACGCTCAATTCGTCCATGTTCGCAACGGATCGCGCGTATGTCCGTCTTATTTCGCCGCGCAGGGTGAGGGATTCCAGCCGGAAGCGTCGGGAAGTTTCTTGAAGTGCGAGCTGGTGATGAAAGGCTCCGAGAGATACTTCGGGTCGGTGACGATGGTCGTAACCACTAGCCACGGGTCGCCATTCGGCGCCTTGAAACTATCGAAATATTCTTCCAGTCTCGCGTTGGCGCTATAGGGGACTCCGTTCTTGCGGAGATATCCAGGACGCAATTCCGTGGTAACGACTTTCAAGTAGCCTTCCGGGGTTGGCCCTGCCGAACCGGATGCCGCACCAAAGCCGCTCAAGTTGAAGAAACCTCTGGGCCGGAGTCCATCCCATTCCGCGACGGAATAGCCTTGCCATTGAGGGGCTGATTCCGGCGGCGAGGAGCCGAAATGAAAGAGGCGGGTTTGCATTCCCGCATCCGTTTCCACACGCAGGGTGTCGTCGTTCTCCCAGGAGATGTGTAGGCGTCCCGGCACACGCATGATGGCGGGGGCGCCATATGATCTGCATTGCTCGCCTGCCGCTTCGTCCTTCGCGGGATCCCACATGTCGGCGACCCGCTTGCCCTCGGAGTTGAGGGGCACACTCGCATAATCGCCTTTGTCCGGAGTGATCATGCGAAAGCGCCAATCCTCAGTGACGACAGAAACCCAATAGCCCGTGAGATCTAGCGGTGCAATCTTGCGCGCATTTACCGGAGGCTGGGGCGGCGGAAATCCAAACTGGGCATGGACACGGGCTGGCATTGCAAGCGACACCACGGTTGCGAAAATGAAGAGCGCCAGTCGTGGCCGTTTCACGATTTCACACTCTTGCAAAGGCCGAGGCCCTTGCGAGAATCGGTCGTGCTCTTCGTGTTGCCTAATGTTTCGCACTCAGACTCCTATACACGGCCTCGACAAACATATCCGTCGTCCAAGGTCCTGTGTTCGTGCCGTACAGAGGATCGTAGTCTCGCGTGGGCCTCGCTGCTTTCACCTGCTCAAGCGTCATACCCCTGCTCACCATGTCCTGAACCCGGTCGCGAATGATCGTGGCCATCTCCTGATAAACCACCACGTCTGCTTGGTCGCAGAGTCGCCCATGCCCCGGAATCACCATGGTGCCGCCCTCGTCCTTGCTCTTGACGTCGGCCGGAACGGTCAGGTCGAGAAGGTGATTCAAACCGGCGATAATTCCCTGAATACTGCCGCCTCGTGCGAGATCGATCACCGGGTAGCTGTCAGTCCGGAAGACATCTCCGGAACTTATGACGTCTTCGCGGCGAAAGTAGACCATGCTGTCAGCGTCTGTGTGACCTGGTTGGTGGAAGACACGAATACTGTCGCCATTAAACCAGAAGCTTTTCTGGGAAGACTCATAGGCGTCCGTGGGCCAAGCACCCTGTGGAGCAGCAGGTTGCTTTCCCCTGGGCGCGCTCATTCGATCAAGGACGGTTTGAAACGCAATGATGGCTGCCGTATTTCCCGCACTGGCGCCGATGTCACCTACCACGTTCCCGCCGGTGATCGTGCTTCCGGTCTTCGCAATCTTCTCATTCCCTCCGATGTGATCCGGATCGTCCGTGGTGTCAATAATGAAGCGAATTGGTTTGTCGGAGAGGGTTCGGACGGCCGCCAAGACCTGGTCGCTCATCGCGGCAAGCCCGGTATCCACGAGCAGCACACCTGTATCGCCAATCTGGACGGTGATGTTGGCTCCGGCACCGACCAGCATGTAGATGTTTCCCTGCACCGGCAACACGTGGACGACCTCGTCTGCTCGGTTACCGCTCACCTGCGCGTTCGGAACCGAAACCACGGCGCCGGCTCCTAACAGCGCGGCGATCGCAAACGCTGTTGAGGTGATTCTCATCGGTCCGCATGTTTCCTGGCCGGGCGTGGCAACGTGGTCATGGTCTTCATTTTCGATTTGTATTCCGGGTACATCGTCTCCGCACCGCCTCTCGCAGCCTGGGGAGGAATCCCGTACGCGGCTGGAAATTCGTTGAGAAACGGGTTCGTCTCCGGCAGATGACTTGGCACAACCCCTGTCGGGCGATCCACCTCGTCCACCGTTTCGCACGGATACGGCCCGATTTCCTGTTGCGGCGCGCTGACAAAATCGGTGGTGCGAATAAAAGGCTCGGTCAGGTACGCCGGGTCGGAAATAAGGACGGCGACGGTCAGGTAATGATCGTGTCGCATGATGTAGGTGGTGACCGTGGCTCTGTCGCTGCGAGGAATTCCGTTTCGCCGGATCCAGCCTTCCTTGAGGTGATCCGTAGTCACCTCAAGAATGTCGCCTTGCCACTTTCCAGTAGAAAAGCCCTGCCAGGTGTGCGGCGCGTAGTCCGGCGGACGCGGACGCCCGTCCATGTAAATTGTTTGTTCGGGAGACTGCCACGAGATGTGCGTGTGGTAAGCGATGAGTTTCTGGGTCTCCGGATCTACTTCTTTCCAGATCCTGAGCAAAGCAGGCCCGCGCCACGCATAGTCGGAGGGGTGAGGTCTGCACTGGTTCTCCGGCAGTTCCAGAAGCGTAGCGTCCCAGCTATCGCCTCTCAAGCGTGCGGCATCGTTGATCGGAAGGCCGAGGTAGTCGCCAATTTCCGGACCGGGGATGCGTTCGGGCTCGTCCTCATGGAACCTGTTTTCCCATTCCCCGCTCGGATCGGTTTGGGCGAGCGCTGGGCCGGTCATTAGTGCTACCAGCAGAAGCGAAAGGCCCAGAACCTTGAGTCGGTTGGCCGGAGAAACCCCAGGAATCATATCTCAGCACCCCTATCGGCACACGACAGTCCTTGGATATCAAACGGTTGAGCAAATCGCTTGCAGGAACTCCACGTGAATAGACAGATTCGTGACTTTGCGCCAAGGAAAGAGGGAACCTCAGCAGACGCAGGGTCAGCCAAAAAGGGATAGGAGGCGGAAAGGCTCCGAATCGTAAGTCATGATTCTGCTCACGATGGTGGAATTCCTGCAAGCCGGAAGTCGCACGTTGCCTTAGCCTAAATGTGACGCAGGCAGGATGGAGTATATCGACACGCTGGTTCGGCAAACTGACACTTAGGCGCTTAAGCCTTTTCGATGAGCGTGCAGTTGTGGTCGGGCGAAATTCAGGAGGATGGTGATGGCGAGTAACGAAAACAACCAAACTGCCAAGGCGAGCGGCCCCACGCGAGCACGGCCGTTCACATCGCGAGAATTCATAGACAGCCTTCGCGATGATCGTGAGATTTGGATCTATGGCGAACGCGTCAAAGATGTCACAACGCATCCTGCCTTCCGCAACACCGTTCGGATGATGGCGCGCCTGTATGACGCGCTGCACGATCAACGAAAGGGCGTTCTTTGTAGCGAGACCGATACGGGCAACGGCGGCTACACCCACAAATTCTTCAAAGCATCACGCAACGTGGAAGAGATGGTGGGAGCGCGCGATGCCATAGCGGAGTGGGCGCGCGTGACGTACGGCTGGATGGGCCGCAGCCCCGACTACAAAGCTGCTTTTCTTGCAACTCTGGGTGCGAACTCGGAGTTCTATGCTCCGTTTCAGGGGAACGCGCGGCGTTGGTACAAGAAAGTGCAAGAGGAAGTCACGTTTATCAATCACGCGATCGTCAATCCTCCTGTGGATCGCAATAAGGAACTTGCCGAGGTGCGCGATGTTTACATGCACGTCGAGAAGGAAACCGACGGCGGCCTGATTGTCAGCGGCGCGAAGGTTGTCGCCACGACTTCCACGCTTACGAATTATAACTTTATTGCGAACAATGGCGCGCTGCCCATCAAGACCAAAGATTTCGCCTTCGTCTGCATCGTTCCAACAAACGCAAAAGGTTTGAAGCTCTTCTGCCGGCCCTCCTATGAGATGACGGCAGGGGTTATGGGCAGCCCCTTCGACTATCCGTTATCCAGCCGGCTTGACGAAAACGACTCGATCCTCGTGTTCGATAAGGTTTTCATACCGTGGGAAGATGTTTTTGCCTATGGCGACATCGAAAAGGTGAACAACTTCTTCCCGCGCTCCGGTTTCCTTCCCCGATTCATGTTTCACGGTTGCACGCGCCTGGCGGTGAAGCTCGATTTCATTGCCGGGCTATTGCTGAAGTCAGTAGATGCTACGGGCGCAAAGGATTTTCGTGGTGTGCAGGCGCAGGTGGGAGAGGTGCTGGCTTGGCGCAACCTGTTCTGGGGCCTGACGGATGCAATGGCCCGAACTACTACTCCGTGGACGCCGGGTTACGTGCTGCCGAATCTCGATTACGGCTTGGCATATCGCGTGATGGCGAGCATGGCTTATCCGCGGCTCAAAGAAATCATCGAAAACGTGCTGGCCAGCGCGCTCATCTATCTTCCATCCCACGCCAATGATTTCAAGCAGCCAGAAATTCGCAAGCATCTCGATCAATACGTGCGCGGATCAAACGGCTACTCCGCCGTCGATCGCGTGAAGCTGATGAAGCTGATGTGGGACGCGATGGGGACAGAGTTTGGCGGGCGGCATGAGCTCTACGAGCGCAACTACTTTGGCAATCACGAAAGCATCCGCTTCGAAGTTTTGATGGTGGCTGATTCGATGGGACAATCCGCAAGATACAAGGGCTTCGCCGAACAATGCATGGCCGAGTACGACCTGGATGGCTGGACCGTGCCAGATCTGATCAATCCGAATGACATTAGTGCGGTGATGAAGAGTGGCAATCTGAAGCGGTAGACGAAGCACAGGAGAAATTCGATCGAACGCGCTCAGCCTTTCGATCCTATTCAGTTCCGGAACGCGCTAGGGCGCTTTGCCAGCGGCGTGACCGTGGTCACCGCTCGTTACGAGGAACATACGCACGGTATGACGGCCAATGCGTTTGTGTCCGTTTCACTTGATCCGCCGCTGGTGCTCGTTTCATTGGACAATCGCTCGTACATGCATCGGATACTTCCCCGCGTTGGGCGCTACGGCATTAGTGTGCTGGCGGAGAATCAACAGGCGCTGAGCAATCACTTTGCGGGACATACGGTGGAGGGTCTGCGAATTCACTTCACCACGCGGAAGGAGATTCCTCTTCTGGAAGGTGCGGTTGCGTATTTCGTAGCGCACGTAATCGATGCGCATCCGGCCGGGGACCACTCACTCTACATCGGCCGGGTGGAGCACTTTGAATCCCGGGACGACAAGCCGTTACTATTCTATGCCGGAAGTTATCAGCAGTTGGGCATCCAGAAAGCTAAGCCAACGCCCTGGCCGCAAGACGACTTTTCGCTATTCTCGATCGGCAGCGTTGATCCGCCGATCACCTAGCCTCGAAGGCGCTATCCGCATTCCAAATCTGGTTGTGGCTAGGAGACGCCTTGCCGTCGATAGTTTGCTGGAGAAACTCCGACCAGCCGCCGAAACCAGTTGGAAAGATGGCTTTGCGAAGAAAAACCCGCGGCCAGGGCGATATCGGCTATAGGACTGTCTGTGCTTGTCAGCAGGCCCCTCGCTTTTTGAATACGGCGCTGAAGCACATATTGATGAGGAGACTGGCCGACAGCAGCTTTGAAGGCGTGAGGCAGGTAGAGTGGACTAATCTCCGCCTCAACAGCCATTGCCTCAAGGCTTAGGTCTCGGTCAAGATTTTCCTCAATGAAATCGATCAATCGCTTCATTTTCCAAGTGCGCATAGGTTTTGTCACGGCCGCACTGACGGACCCTGAACGTGACGAATGGTGCCGTGCAAGATGCACCGCCATCATTTGCGCAAGAGTATCCACGTACAGCCCGTCCTGCACGCTGCCATCCCTTAGAGCCGCAGCAATCGCAATGGCCAGCTGTTCAAGCAACGGGTCCAGAACGGCGAACCGAGGCACAATCTGGGCTGCCGACACGTCGCATCCATACATTTCTCTTACCGCAGCAGCGTAGATGGAATCTCGGAGATAAACCTGAAGGATCTCGGGATGCCCGGAATGCTGCCACCGCGCCGTCGCTCCAGCCGGTGTTACGCAGATTCGACGGGGGCCGATGAGAGCCATTTCTCTCGACGCTCCAGAGATCTTTCGCGTGACCGTCGTCGGATGGCTCAAATGGTAGATCAGGAAAGGATGGCGAACACCCGATTCGACAGCTTCAAAGGGGGCCTCTTCAATGATGGCGGCGTAGAGGGAGCGCCAGCCTGCGGCAGCGCTGTGCGCAATGAGGCGGTTATCAGGCCTAAGTACCCGTCCATGTGTTTCGCGAACCGTAAAAACCGCATTCATACATGGGACCACAGAGCGTACCTACTTCGGCGATTCAAGGTCTCTGCCCGCCTCGCAGCCCTATCTGAGTTGGCCCGATCGTAGTAAGACGCGCCTTTTAAGTCAAGGCTGTTGACGATCGAATCGTCTCCCTCCGTTCCTTTCTGCCTGCGAATCGGCTAACCAGCGCCCGCACAAAAATCGCCGTCTCGAAGGCAGCGAACAAGATTGAAACCTTCAACGCGCTCAGCGCGACGAGACTGGCAGAACAAAGCGCAATGCCGGAATGTTACGGTTGTGTGAATGAGCGCCGCCTTTCATGACTCTTGACAAGCAACTCATCTCGCAAGTAAATAGTCTCCGAATCCTGACTGGATCGGGAGGTGCCCGTGGCTCAGACATCCCGCAGAGAATTCTTTAAGGTAGCGGCCGTCGGCGGAGTTGCTGCCACCATCTTCGGATTCGACCTCAAGCCTGCCTACGCCCAGCTCAAGGAGTTAAAGATCGCACGAGCCGCTGAAACACGCTCAACGTGTCCCTATTGTGCGGTGGGTTGCGGCGTGCTCATCTACACGATTGGCGACCGGGCGAAGAACGTCACCCCTCAGGTGATTCACGTTGAAGGCGATCCCGATCATCCCACCAACCGGGGCACGCTGTGCCCGAAGGGCTCCTCGCTCGAACAGGACATGCTCAATCCGCGGCGACTCACTAAGCCGCAGGTGCGGCGTCCCGGCGCGACGGATTGGCAGGACATTTCCTGGGGCGCGGCTTTGGACGAGATCGCGCAATGGACTAAGAAGACCCGCGACAGTTCGTTCGTCGAGAAGGATGCGAACGGCAAAACCGTGAACCGGTGCGAAGGCATTTCATTTATCGGCGGCTGCACGGACACGAATGAGTTCAATTATCTGGTCGTAAAGACCATGAGGAGCCTGGGCTTGGTGTATTTGGAAAACCAAGCCCGTGTTTGACACGGCCCCACGGTCTCAAGTTTGGGACCGACGTTCGGACGCGGGGCGATGACAAACGGCTGGATCGACATCAAGAACACCGACATGATGTTGATCATGGGCGGAAATCCTGCCGAGAACCATCCCTGCGGATTCAAGTGGGCGCTGGAGGCCAAGCGCAACCGCAATGCCAAGCTGATTTCCGTTGACCCGCGATTCACGCGCACCTCTGCTACCGCCGATCTCTTCCTCCAGATACGCGCAGGGACCGACATTGCGTTCCTTGGCGGGCTGATTCGCTACGCGATCGAGAACAACCGGATCGCCAAGGATTACCTCGTCAACTACACGAACGCCGCGTTTATCGTGAAGGAAGGCTTCAAACTTCCCGAGGATGGTTTGTATTCCGGCTTCAACGCCGCGTCGGGCAGCTATGATAAAACCACATGGAATTATGAAGGTGGGGGAGACTTCGGCGGGAAGACGGGCGCAGCCGCTGTGTCGGGTCACGCGCCCGAACCGGAGCCAGGCAAGTCCGGCGGACCAGCCCCGGCTCCCGTTCTGCCGGAGAATGTCGCCTACGACCTCACACTCCAGCATCCGCGCTGCGTCTTCCAACTGCTGAAGCAGCAGTATTCACGCTACACGCCGGAGACCGTCGAGCGAATCACAGGCATCCCAAAGGAACAATACCTGAAGGCTGTCGATATGTTTACTTCGGTCCGCAAAGACGGCGACATGAAGAAGGTCGCGACGATTATCTATGCGGTGGGATGGACCCAACACACGTTTGGAACACAAATCATCCGCACGGCCGCGATGATTCAACTGATGCTCGGCAACGTGGGGCGTGCGGGGGGCGGCGTCAACGCGTTGCGCGGCCATTCGAATATTCAGGGTGCGACCGACATGGCCGGGTTGTACGAGAGCTTGCCAGGATATTTGAAAGGGCCGGTGCCGGACGACAAAGATCTTGCTACATATCTGAAGCGAGTGACGCCGACATCGTCGAAACCAACGCCTTGGGATTCGATGAACTACTGGTCGAACACGCCGAAGTTTGTCGTGTCGCTGTTGAAGTCGATGTATGGCGACGCGGCAAAGAAAGAAAACGGATTTGCGTTCGACTATTCGCCCAAATTCGGGCAGGACTGCTCCTGGACCCACATCTGGGATGACATGTACAACGGCAAGATCAAGGGCATGTATGCCTTTGGAATGAACGGCGTGATGATCGGGCCGGACACGACGAAGAACATCAACGCACTGAAGAAGGCCGATTGGCTGGTCGTGGGCGAGATTTACCCGGATGAGACCAGCGAATTCTGGAAGGCGCCCGGAATGACGGCTGAGGAACAGAAGAATATTAATACGACGGTCTACCGGTTGCCTTGCGCGGGTTTTGCGGAAAAAGACGGCAGCATGACCAACTCGGCGCGGTGGGTGACATGGAAATATGCCGCTGTTCCGCCGCCGGGACAGGCGCGTCTCGACCAGGACATCATCGCGCAGATTTTTCTGCGCGTACGCGACCTCTACCAGAAGGAGGGCGGAAAATTCCCTGATCCGATTTTGAATTTGAACTGGGCCTACGCTGATGCGGCTCATCCTCCGCTGACGCAAGTTGCCATGGAACTAAATGGCCGCGCCCTTGCGGATTTGACGGACCCTGTGACGAAACAGGTGATTAAAGCGGGGCAGCAACTGCCGGGATTTGCGTGGCTGAAGGATGACGGAACCACCATGTGCGGCAACTGGATCTATTCCGGCATGTGGACGGAAGCTGGGGCGCAGATCCAGCGGCGTGGCACCGAAGACCCGTCTGGCATGGGCGTGTATCCGAACTGGGCGTGGTCTTGGCCGGCCAACCGCCGCGTGCTTTACAATCGCGCTTCGTGCAACGTCGATGGGAAGCCGTGGGATTCGGACCGCAAGCAGGTCTGGTGGAACGAGGCAACCGGGAAATGGGCCGGAAACGACGTTCCGGACTTTAAGCCCGACTCTCATCCGAAGGATCACATGGGTCCGTTCATCATGAATCCGGAGGGTATCGGGCGATTGTTTGCGCCTATCGGCGTGCTCGCGGACGGACCGTTCCCCGAACACTACGAGCCGATTGAAAGCCCGATCAAGAATCCGCTGCACCCCAACCAATCGACCAATCCACTGGTGAAGAAATTCAAGACGCCATACGACAAGTTCGGATCGCCCGAGGAATACAGTATCGTCTGCACGACTTACCGGCTAACCGAGCAATATCATTACTGGACGAAAAATAATCCGATGAACGTTCAGTTGATCCCTGAACCGTTCGTGGAAATTCCCGTGGAGCTGGCGGATGAAAAGGGAATTCGCGGGACGGACATGATCCATGTGATCAGCGCGCGAGGGACGTACACCGCCAAAGCTTTTGTGACGCGGCGGCTGAAACCGATGATGATCGACGGGAAGAAGGTCTATCAGATCGGGCTCCCGATTCACCAGGGTTTTCGCGGAATCGACGAGGATGAAGGAAGAAACGCGCGGACGCCGGCGAATCTGCTGACGCCTAGCGTCACGGATCCGAATGCGCACACCCCCGAATCCAAGGGCTTTCTTGTGAAAGTTGAGAAGGCGTAGGGAGCGACGATGAGCCAGGCATCAACCGAGCTGGTCAGGATCTCAGGGCATGCCGGCAAAGTACCGGGCGCCGGATTGAACCGCGAACTCCGAGTCTGCAAGCTGGTCGACACGACCACGTGCATCGGCTGCAAAGCCTGCGAAGTGGCCTGCCTGGAATGGAATGGCTATTCCTTCAGCGAAACCACGTTTGACAATAGCTACCAGACCATGCCGGAAACGGCGTGGAACTACTGGAATCTGATCAAGTTCAACGAACACGAACGCGAAGACGGCAGCATGATGCTGCTGATGCGCAAAGATCAGTGCATGCACTGCGAAGACCCGGGCTGTCTGGCGGCGTGCCCCGCGGATGCGGCCATCGTGCAGTACGCCAATGGGATCGTCGATTTTCAGGAGGCGAATTGCATTGGCTGTGGGTACTGCATCACGGGATGTCCGTTCAACATTCCGAAATTCAGTCCCACAGCGCGCAAGGTTTTCAAGTGCACGCTGTGCAACGATCGCGTATCGCAGGGGCTAGAACCGGCTTGCATCAAGGCGTGTCCCACGGGCTGCCTGCATTTCGGGACGAAGCTGGAAATGAAGGATCTGGCCGAGACACGCGCCGAGCAACTCCGCGAGAATTCCGGATTCCCCGACGCGGGCGTGTACGACCCGCCGGGAGTGGGCGGAACGCACGTGATTTACGTGCTGCACGATGCGAAGAATCCCGAATTGTACGGCGGTCTGCCGAAGGATCCGCACATACCTTATTCAGTGTGGCTCTGGAAGAAACCGCTGAAATGGCTGGGCAATTTGGCGATCGTCGGCGGCTTGGCCGGTTTGGCATGGCATTACATGCGATACGGCCCGAAGAAAGAAGAACCGATTCCTCCGGATGAGGAGAGGCGGGCATGACCACCGATACCGTTACGCGAAGCGCTGCCGGGGTTAGCCATAATCAGGAAATGATCGCGCGCTATTCATTCGCGGAGCGTGCGAATCACTGGTTTGGGGCGCTCACTTACGTTTATCTATTGATGACGGGGCTGGCGTTCTGGTCGCCGTATCTTTTTTGGATGGCCACGGTCGTCGGCGGCGGTCCGACGGCAAGATTCTGGCATCCATGGGTTGGTCTGTTTTTTTCAGTTTCGCTTTCCTGGTCTTTCCTACAATGGCACCGGGACATGCGGGTGGACGACAGCGATCGCGCGTGGGCCAAGGCGATTCCCGAATACATCAAGAATGAGGACGACAAAGTTCCGCCTGCGGATCGCTTCAATTACGGGCAGAAACTCTATTTCTGGGGAATGATTTATAGCGTGATACTCCTGCTCCTCTCCGGCATTGCGCTGTGGTGGGTCGAAGCGCTTCCCTGGACTTTTCGCTTCTTGCGTTATGCGGCCATCCTCGTCCACGCGAGCGTGGCGATGATCACAATCGGACTTTTCTTGATTCACGTGTATATGAGCACGATTATGGAAGAAGGTAGCTTCGGTTCGATGGTACATGGAACGGTCACGCGCGCCTGGGCCTGGACGTTCCACCGCAACTGGTATTACGAGGTCAGCGGCAAATCCCGACCGGAACAATGATCGATGCGAAGTGGGACCGCCGTATCCGCCGTGCCAACGAGTTAACTGCGTCATTCCCATTTGCCGCAGAAGGGCTACGCTACTACGCTCGCCTCGCCACGTTTCAGAAAAGCCTCTACGCCGAGGTCCAAGAAGCTTTCGTCGATTCACCAAAGATCCCTGCCGACCGTCCTCTGCGGGATGAATTGGATCTTGTTCTAACGCTGCCTCATTTTCCCGGATTTCTGTCGATGATCCGGCAGATTGCACCGACACCGCTTGCCGAGGCCGCTGCCGGTTTGGCGCAGAAAGGGACCGCCGGGTGGCAACGTGCGATTGAAGATTTCTGGTACGCGGGGCCGGAACGGGCTGCTGCAATCGACGACGCCGAGCGAATCGGGACCACCGATTGGCGCGAGGCGACCCATTCCGACAAACTGCTCGCGTGGGTTTTTCTTCAGCCGTACGCCGAATCTCTCGCCGATCACCGCGAAATTGCGATCGTGAATGGAACACCATCCACTTGCCCGCTATGCGGCGGCAGCCCGATTGTCGGAGTACTCCGGAGCGAGGGCGATGGCGCGAAGAAGTCGTTGATTTGTATGCTGTGCGCGCATGAGTGGGCCTTTCGAAGAATCCTTTGTCCAGCGTGCGGAGAGGAAAGAGAACCGCAGATGGCATTCTATTCGAGTCCGAAGATCGCGCACGTCCGCGTGGACGTCTGCGACACGTGCCATACCTACCTGAAAAATATCGATTTGACGAAGACGGGGCTCGCGGTTCCCGTTGTGGATGAGCTGGCGACAATGCCCCTCGACCTGTGGGCGCGCGAACATGGGTATGAGAAGCTGCAAATCAATTTGCTCGGAGCCTGAGCCTGCCTTCCCGCGCTCAAAAACATGTGTTTGTGGGCAGAGAAACTGACGGATTTGTGGTGTGCCAGGTCAATTACACGGTTCCAATTGAAGGAAGTTATTGGGCAGCTGGGCACACGGGCAACTCGCCATGAATCGGTAAATCCTGCAGTGTTCAAATTCACGAATTGAATTGAACCCAAGATGGCATCCCCTGGCTCCGCTAGAACAGGAATGGGACGAGGCGTTGGGTGCGGCGCATGTACTGCTTGTAAGGCTCACCCAGGGCTGCGACCAGCGCGGATTCCTCAACAAATATCCGGTATGCGTAGGCGGTTCCCATGCAGGCAAGAAGAGCAAGAAGGGCTACCCAGTTTCCGAGCGCCAGACCCAATCCGACTAAAGTGATGAGAGCCCCGGTGTAGGAGGGATGGCGGATGTAGCGATAAGGTCCCGCTTCAACGACAGTTTGGCCAGCCTGAACCGCAACGTCGTATGTAAAAAATCGCCCCAAAACCCACATCGCGTAGAAACGAAAAGCCACCCCCGCGAGCATAAGGGTGATTCCGACAAAGAAGACCGAAGTCCGTTTCCACATTATGGTTGCTTGTGGGAGGGCAAAGGAGAGCGTGAAGCCCAATACCAATGCAATCCACATGAGAAACATGAGGAACCTATAGGACCCTCGATCGCGAGCCTTTGAGCGGTCACCTGAGCGTTTCGTTATAGATCCGACGGTTTCCAGGACGACCCACAAGGCGTAAGTGGACCAGAAAATGATTGCGTAGGCAGGGCTACCCGAAAACGGCAAAGGGTGCAATCTAGGATCTCCCGAGTCCCAAACAATTATTGTACGTCGCGACCCAGGGCATGCCTAACTCCTCATAATCGCCCAAACCGAAAAAGTGAAGAGCTATTTCAGATCTCCGGCTAGCCGACTAATTGGGAGTTGAGGGGCGCGAGGGGCAGGCTTGAGTTTTTTTAGTAGAGGCTCCCACCCTGTCCCGCCCCCACTGCGGCCGTTTCCTCCTCTTCCTTGATATCAGCGATCAACACTTCGGTGGTCAGCATCAAGGCAACAATCGAGGCGGCGTTCTGCAATGCGAGCCGAGTGACCTTGGCTGGGTCAATCACGCCCGCCTTGATCATGTCCCCAAACTCACCGGTCTCTGCATTAAAGCCGAAGTTGTCGTCCTTCGAATCCCGCACACGGCCCACGATGATCGCCCCTTCATGCCCGGCGTTTTGGGCAATTTGACGTGTGGGTTCTTCAAGGGCGCGCTTCACGATGTTCACGCCAATGGCTTCATCGTCGTGAAGTTTGAGCTGCTCAAGTGCCGGGATGCAGCGAAGCAGGGCTACACCGCCGCCGGGAACGATGCCTTCCTCGACCGCGGCGCGTGTTGCGTGCATGGCATCTTCGACCCGAGCCTTCTTTTCCTTCAGTTCGGTCTCGGTTGCAGCACCGACTTTGATCACGGCCACGCCACCAACGAGCTTGGCGAGACGTTCCTGCAGCTTTTCCTTGTCGTAGTCCGAAGTGGCGTCCTCCACCTGCGTTCGGAGCTGTTTGATGCGGCCCTCGATCTCGTCGGCTTTGCCAGCGCCCTCGATGATCGTGGTTTTGTCCTTATCGATGATCACTTTCTTGGCGCGTCCGAGCTCTTCGACCTTCACGTTTTCGAGCTTGATGCCGAGATCCTCTGTGATGGCCTTCCCGCCGGTGAGGACGGCGATGTCTTCGAGCATTTCCTTGCGGCGGTCGCCGAAGCCAGGAGCCTTCACCGCAACGCATTGCAGGGTGCCCCGGAGCTTGTTGACGACGAGGGTGGCGAGTGCTTCGCCTTCAATATCCTCCGAGATAATCAAGAGGGGCTTGTTGATCTTGGTGGTTTGTTCGAGCAAGGGCAGCAGCTCCCGCAAGGAGCTGACCTTCTTTTCGTGAATGAGAATGCGGACGTCTTCGAGCGCGCACTCCATGCGCACCGGATCGGTGACAAAGTAGGGCGACAGGTAGCCGCGGTCGAATTGCATTCCTTCGACCACTTCGAGCGCCGTCTCCATGGTCTTCGATTCTTCTACGGTGATAACGCCGTCTTTACCCACTTTCTTCATGGCGTCGGCGATGATCGAGCCGATCTGCTTGTCGTTATTGGCACTGATTGTCCCGACCTGAACGATCATGTCGCCTTTTACATCCTTATGCAGCTTCTTGATTTCCTCGACGGCGACTTCGACGGCTCTTTCGATGCCGCGCTTTACCCCCATCGGGTTTGCGCCAGCCGCTAGGGTCTTTACGCCCTCGCGGAAGATGGCCTGGGCGAGGACGGTCGCCGTGGTAGTGCCGTCTCCGGCGACGTCCGACGTTCTCGAAGCAACTTCCTTGACCATCTGCGCACCCATGTTTTCGAGGGGGTCGTACAGTTCGATTTCCTTTGCCACTGTGACGCCGTCCTTGGTGATGACCGGCGCGCCGAACTTCTTTTCGATGACTGCATTGCGCCCTTTAGGGCCGAGCGTGATCTTGACCGCGTCAGCCAAAATGTTGACTCCGCGCAGAATTGCTTGCCGTGAATTCGTGCCCGTTACAATTTGTTTTGCCATGTGACCTTACCCTCCCGGGTGTCTGCAACCTGTGTTGGGCCCACAATCTTGGACCGCAGAAACTACTTCTTGCTGGATGCCGCTTTGGCGATACCGCTGACTTTCGCCAGAATCTCTTCCTCGCGAAGGATCAGATATTCTTGTTCATCAATCCTGATGTCATTGCCGGTATATTTTCCGAACAGGATGCGATCCCCGGGCTTCACGTCAAGGGGAATGCGTGCGCCCTTCTCGTTAAGCTTGCCGGCACCTACGGCGATCACTTCCCCTTCCTGCGGCTTTTCCTTGGCTGTGTCCGGGATGATGATTCCGCCCTTCGCGGTTTCCTTCTCTTCCAACCTCCGCACTAATGCGCGGTCATGCAGTGGCGTCACGTTCATAGTCATTGGTCCAACCTTCCTCGATTCTTTCTAAAATTCACCAAAGTCGCGTTCTTACCGCAGCCGGCATCAAGGCCGGAACGCTTTTAAATTGTCCTGGCGCGCAGTTTCCAGATCGTCGGCTGCCTTTTTCAGGCGAGCGAGTTCCACCTGTGGAGCATTCTGCTGTTCCTGCTTCGCGGCTGCGGCACTGGCGGCTTCTGCCTGATCATTCAACTGCTTCGTAGATATGACAAGCTGGAAGGCATTGAGAAAGGGGGTGCGCGAAAGAACGACGGAGTATTGCGGGTCTTCCCACTGAGCGATCGGCCCCTGCGGGCTGCCGTAGGCTGTTTTTGCTAGAGAAGCAGGTGCCGCCACAATCGGTATGGTTGCGGCACCGTATTTAGCGGAGATGGCTCTCACCATGTCTCCCGCGGTTAACCCTTCCGTGGTGGAGCTATCGTAGGTCACCAGGATTTTGTAGAGCGCGCCATTGTAGAAGGAAAATAGAATCTGCTGGACCGGATCGACAGGCGTGGAGGATTGGTAAGATGGCATGGGCCACCACGTCAGCTCCTGGATCAACACTGGACTCTGATGGATTACGCTGGCATCCGCCGGTTTCTCGTTAACCTGCCTTGAGACTTCGATCAAGCTTGTTCCGAGCGAAAAGGTTCGATATTTCGAAAGGTCCTGCCCCCAAGCCAACGAAACGGAGAGCAATATCGCGGCAACGCAAATCGCTATATTTCGTATCAGTTTCATTGACCATCTCCTTTAACCAGCCTGGCTCAGACCGGTATCAGACTGGATTGTCTGGTCGGTTCTTGTGAAATCGGTGTTTGGTCGCTCACTATCCCTGCGCTGTCGTTGGGGAACTCATGCAGCCCACGTTTGCGCGTTTTCAGCTCAGGATGATCTGCGGCGCGGCCAAGAAACAAGCTTTTCTGAATGTGTCGCGACTGGGCGGACACAGTGACATAGTGGACCAAAGGAAAACGTCCCGAGCCCACTGAAGCTACTCGAGTGATTTCCAGAGAATTAAGGTTCTCCGACTTCGACTTGGCCAGGATTCGCTCGATTGCCCTGCGAACCATGCTTTGTTCGTCCATACCGAACACAGTCGCCTTAATTTCTCCAGCCAAGCAGAAGAAAGTCCACCCCTTTTCCCGGATCCCTCGATCCAACCCATACCCATCGAAGTCCTTGACGAGATTCCAGCCCGGCACGCAGGGCTCGCTTTCGAGCTGCAATTTTGGGGGCAGGGATGTGGCGTCCTTGATAAGAATCGCGCCGGAGCGAATTGTCTGTTTCATCTTGATTCTCATTTGCGCCGGGCCGGCTCTATACTGCCGGCCACGGGTCGTCCATGCGGGAAGGGCAGTATCCCGAAACCTGATTCTTGTCCCGATCAAGGAAGAGCGGCGATCCTCGCACCTAGTTGCCTGCGTGTTCTCTCGATTCATTCCGAGGTGAATGTTTCTCCAGCACTGAAACCAAGAGACGGCCAGAGGGAGGAACTTTTCCTTCCCCATCGATCACGATTTGTCTTGCCGTGAACTTGCGGCCATAAACGTCAGCTGTGGCGTCGTCGTCGGGCCGAAGCGTGGAGCCTTCGAGAGAAATGCCGGCGAAGAGACCGCGCGAACGCGAGTAGCTGAGAATCTCAGCGCGCATGTACGCATCCGTGTTTGCCGCAGCATCGCGACCCACGGGGCCTGCAGCTACGGAAGCATCGCCGCCCAACTTGACTTTGCTTCCGAGAATGGAACTCGCGCCTCTGTCATTCATGATCAACAGGACGAGATCGGTAGCCTGGCCGCCGATTTGGAAGCCAACGCTGCCGCCTTCAAGGGCGTACATTGCTGGCGCGCCCCACGGTCCCCTGAAATTCTTGCCGGTGCGGCAAACCATCGCACCGCGGCCGTAGCTTGCCCCGACCACGAATGCTGCCTTGAGAACCGACGGGAAAACGATGACGCACTCGGCCTTGTCGATTACCTCTTGAGGGATGTTCTCGGGCGTATTCATAATTTCCTGCATCACGACTCCGGCATTGTGGAGCCGGTTTTGTTCTTTGTTGTTTTCCGCAAAAAGTGGCGCGGTTGCGATCAGACTTAAACACACAACGAGAATTGATTTACGTATCATCACTGACCTCCATGATCAGACTTGCGCCTCGAGACATTTCTTCTCTCTGAAACATTTGTTTGTGCGCGCGTGCCGAACGGTACCAGCGGACGCGGCGCTATTGCTATTCCATACACCGTCAGATTGGGCCTGTTGAAGGCTCGATATCTGTCTGGTTCAGCACACATTCGCATTACGGTTCCTGGGTTCGTGGATAGTCCCTTAGAGGCGACCGAGAAGCACGAGAATGACAACGACGACAAGGACTATTCCCACTCCGCCAGTAGGGAAATAGCCCCACTCCCTACTGTGCGACCACCGGGGAAGAGCACCTACGAGAGCCAAGACCAAGAAGACGATCAAGATGGTTGCAAGCATTGCTTTCTCCTCTCTTCTGTATTCCGCCGACGTACGAATGTAACTTTCGTTCTCCAATGCTGTAGGGTCGACTCGACCCGCATTACGCGTCTGAGTCGCCCCTGGTGAATCGGACCGATATCTAGAGCACGACGTTGATCGAAATGCGTGTCCCCGGATAGGACGGGTTGCACAGGTAATATCCGCCATCGATGTAATCGACGTAGACGTCATCCGTGTAATACCAATCCACGGGCCACGGCTGAACAAATCCAAACCAATAGCCGCCGTACTGAAAGCGAGAATATCCGCCAACCAGCCTTGGGCTGCCGATGCGGAATTCATGCTCGCGCCCAAAGTTGGAATGGAAACGATCATCCGGGATGCGACCTTCGCCCCTGGCACTAAGTCGCAGTGCCGGCTCGGCTCGTTGTCTCCGCTCCTCATCCGAAGTTCGCCGAGCGTATTGTTGCCTTTGCTGACCTTGCTGCTCTCGGGCTTGCTGCTGTTTGTTCTGGTTCTGCTGTTGTGCATGTTGCCGTTGTTGCTGCCTGTTCTGATCCTGCTGCTGGGCATGCTGTTGCTGTTGCTGCCTGTTCTGATCCTGCTGCTGGGCATGCTGTTGCTGTTGCTGCCTGTTCTGATCCTGCTGCTGGGCATGCTGTTGCTGTTGCTGCCTGTTCTGATCCTGCTGCTGGGCATGCTGTTGCTGTTGCTGCCTGTTCTGATCTTGCTGCTGGGCACGCTGCTGCTGTTGCTGCTGTTTGTTCTGATCTTGCTGCTGGGCACGCTGCTGCTGTTGCTGCTGTTTGTTCTGATCCTGCTGCTGGACGTGCTGCTGTTGTTCCGGCCTTGCGGACTTGTCCTGTTGCTGCTTTTCAGGCTTAGCCTGCTGATCCTGTTTCCCCTTGTGCTCCTGCTGATCTTGCCGTGCATAAGCTGGAGCAGCGACTGCGAGAAGTAGAAGTAAAACTGTTGGGCCGACAATTTTGATACGTCTCATAGGTGGTGCCTCCGTCCCTGCGAATCTCTGCGCCAGGCGCTCGTCGCGTCTGGCGCGGTAGTGCTTTTCGTTTCTCTGCCTGTTCCTGCGTTCACTTACGTCCCAAGGCGGATTCTGGATAGGGAATGAAATAGCCCAAAGATGTTCAAGAGCCACAAAACTGTCGCGATGACTACGACGGCGTTCAAGATGGACTTGATCGTTCCCTCCATTGGTATGAAGCGATTGACCAGCCAGAGGAGAACCCCTACTACCATCAGAACTATCACGATTTGAAGTAAAGGCATATGCGTTAACTCCTTCTCTACCGAAAAAGCAGACACTATGGCCGCTAAAAGCATCGAGCCGATTTCCATTTCGTCCGAGGATTTTCGTGGCCGCGTGGGGCGGAATCGGGTTTATTCCGGTCTTATTCCCACGAAAGTGTGGAATTCGTTTTTCGTTTGCGCCTGCTTACTTTTCCCACGAAAACAACATACTAGGTGGCACAAGCTCATGTCTGTCCGGTTGCGGACATATTTACAACTGAGCCAGGCGAGTCAGCAGCGGACAAACCTGCTCAACCGTGCTTTCGCCGTCGAGAACCGACGCTCGGGCTCGGACGCTGATTCATCCAGAAGTTCAGAAAGTGTTCCTTTTTGGACAGATCGCTTCCGGGGCGGATGGTACTGTGCACGGAACAGTTTCCGCTTCGGGAGTTTGTCAAAAGGAGGCTTTGATATGAACCGTACCTATGATATTTTTAAGATACTCCCTGATTTCGCGCCTCTGTGGGTCGACGCCGTGGTTGGGCTGGAACAAGCCAGGAAACGCTTGAATGACCTCGCCGATGTTGAATCCGCGAAGTACTTGATCTACGATTCTTACATGGCGACGTTCATCAAGCCGCATCCTGCCGACCCGGCCATTCAGGCAGCAGCGATACGAGATAGCCTTTGAGGGTGCTCGGAATTTTTCCGGTATGACGCTCTTTTTTGGTGAACTTTCACCGTTTCAATTTTGTCGTAACTTCGTAAGCGAGTTCTACGATGCCAACAACTAAGATCGCGCCGAGAATCGCAGTGGTTCGTGATGGTGGGAAAAGAAATGGGAAGGGGGCATTTGACGCCCAGGCTTTCCTCGAATCGGCGGGTGTGGCTAGAAAGATTGTTGAGTTTCCCAGAAAGGCAACCATCTTCACACAAGGGGTTCCCGCCAAGACTGTCATGTACATCCAAGAAGGAGGGGTAAAGCTATCCGTGATCAATGAGGTTGGCAAAGAAGCTGTCGTGGCGATGCTGGGCCCGGGCGACTTTTTCGGAGAGGGCTGCCTCGCAGGACAGCCAATTCGAATTGGGATGGCCACCGCGATTACGCTGACCACGGTGCTTGTGATTGAAAAGGATGAAATGACGCGAATTCTCCATGCCGAGCACGAATTCTCCGATCGCTTTATTTCTTATATGCTCACCCGGAACATCCGAATCGAAGCGGACTTGGTCGATCAACTCTTTAACTCCACGGAGAAACGGCTGGCGCGTGCACTTCTGCTCCTTGCTCGATACGGTAAGGACGACCAGCCTCAAAAAGTTCTTACCAAGGTCTCGCAGGAGACGCTGGCGGAAACAATCGGGACGACGCGCTCCCGGGTAAACCTTTTCATGAATAAATTTAAGAAACTGGGCTTCATTAAATATAACGGCGGCCTTCAAATCAACAGTTCGCTCCTGAGTGTTGTCCTCCACGAATAATCGAAGCACCTAACTGTTAGCGCTCCCGGTTCTGTGGGCGTCGTTCAAACCCTTTGCGCCTGTAACCGCTTGAACCCTCGTTGGAGCTCCGTTGCAGACTTTGGACGGCATGCCCGTAAGCCGGAGTGGGTAGCGTCTGTCCTGATTTGACAAATTAGGACACCACGAAGTACTCGATATTGAACGCTCCGTCGGCCTCGTGCTAGTCTGCAAATCATGCCGGCTGCGCGGCGTGTTTCCGTCAGGGGGCGCCGCCCCCTCCCCAAAGCGAGTCCTAGAGACCCTGCTTTCGATGTCCGAGTGTTTCTCGACTCGGCCGGGGTAGCGAGAGAGGTCAAAGAGTTTAAGAGAAGGGAGATTGTCTACTTTCAAGGTGACCCCGCTGAGAGCGTTATGTACCTCCAAGAAGGCGGCGTGAAGCTCTCCGTCGTCAATGAAGGCGGCAAAGAGGCGGTCGTCGCCATTCTCGGACCGGACGACTTTTTTGGCGAAGGCTGTCTGGCAGGTCAGTCCGTTCGCATGGGGAAGGCTACCGCGATTACGCCTAGCACCGTCCTTGTTATTGAGAAGAATGAAATGTTCAAGGTGCTTCACGAGCAGCATGCCCTCTCCGACCGGTTCATCACTTTCATGCTGGCACGAAACATTCGGATCGAGGAAGACTTGGTCGACCAGCTATTCAACTCGAGCGAGAAGCGGCTCGCCCGCACTCTTCTCTTGCTTGCCCGTTACGGCGAAGACGACAGACCCCACGGAGTACTCCGGAAAATATCGCATGAAACGCTGGCGGAAATGATCGGCACAACGCGCCCGCGGGTGAATTTTTTCATGAACAAATTCAGAAAGCTCGGTTTCATCAAGTACAACGGCGGCCTTCAGATCAACAATTCTCTCCTGAGCGTTGTCCTGCACGAGTGACTCAAGCCGTCATGTCCTTGACGGCGCGTCCGAAACCACGTTATTGATTTTCCGAGATAGAAAACTAGTTCGGGAACTCGTTGAACGCACGCCCTCGCATAAGCCGCTTCCCATATACGGCACCATTGCCGTGAGAGCCTGTTTCCTTGTGATATTTGATCGCGATTGCGGCCAGATACGTTGCTCGTTCAATCAATTGAAATTCCGTGAGTGAGGGGCTGCGCGGAACACAGCAGTACATCTCCAGTGATCCAAGCCTTTCGCAGTTTTCGTCAACAACGCTCGCAGAACAGAAAGAATGCAGACCAAAAACCGATGCTTGGAGCGCAACTGCGGCGAGATAGGTTGCATCGTCATCTCGTAGGGAAATGATCGAAACCAAGTTGCCAATCTGATAATCGAGAGCACTGCAGATTTCATTCAGGACTTCCGGGAGGGGCGCGCAGGCGGAAATCGATTGAAGGATTTGCTCTTCCGCCCGCAGCGAGAACTGAATCCTTTCACCAGATTTCGGAGGCGGCTGGCGTTCGTGACGTCGATCGCTCCGACGAAAGCGATATTCGTCCATTTGGACCCTCTCCTTTCAGGTGGTTCACATTGTGGATTCAGCTTAGTCCGGCCCGAGCGGCTCTTGACCGTGTGTGTTTCACCGCATAGAGGGCGCCATCCACTGCGTATAGAAGGGTTCCAATCGTCTCAGCATCCTTCGGATAACTAGCAACTCCTACGCTGACCGAAAGCACTGGCTCTTCGGTATCCTTCGCAAGAAGATCGCAAATTCGTGTTGCCACCAATGTGGCCGAAGCTGAGCTTGTCTCCGGCAGGACCAGGGCAAACTCGTCTCCGCCTTGCCGCGCTGCTGTATCTACTGATCGGCTGCAGTCAGCCAGGATCTGCGCCAATCTGCAGAGCGCCCGGTCCCCCGTCAGATGACCAAATCGATCGTTGATCTCTTTCAATCCGTCAAGATCGAGCAACAGAAGCGAGAATTCCCGTTCCGTGCGCTTGGATCGGCTGATCTCCGCATGCAACACCTCGAAAAGCCGGCCATGATTGGCCAAGCCGGTCAGCGAATCGCTCAAGACTTGACGACGCAGATGATCCTCAAGACCGCGCTGCTCGGTAATGTCGACAACAATGATTTCGTAGCCAGCAAAATCTCCAAGGTCGCTAAAGACACCGCGGCCGCTGAGCCTGGCTTTCAGAATCGTGCCATTTTTTCGCTTCCACTCTATTTCGATTGGCTCGATTCGTGCTGACTCGGGCGAGCTTCCGGGCAATGGCTTTCCATGGTCAGGATCGAGAACGATCTCCGATGCACGGTCCGCCGCCAAAAGTTCCTCTTTGGTGGCATACCCAAGCATCGTCAAGAGAGTCTGGTTGACGTCGAGAAACTTTCCCTGCTCATCGCACCGACATATTCCGTAAGCGGGATTCTCCACCAGCGCGCGGTACCGCGATTGCGAGTGCCGCAAAGCCCTTTCTGCCATTTCCAATTCCGCGCGCAGGTTCTTTTCGTTCAGGGCTCGGCGAACGGCCATCGGCAAGTGAGCAATATGCTCTTGCTCAACGTAATCGAAAGCACCATGGCCTGCGAGCTCCGCCAGCGATTTGCTTCCCGGGGCGGTGGTCACAAGGAGAAGCGGAATCTCCCCCACAGTCTGATGTAGGAGTTGCAACGCCTCGGTGCCTTCCCAACTCTGGCTTGGATACTCGGCCAAGACCACATCATAAGTTTGCGAGCGGAGCTGTTGCGTGCACTCTGCTAAGGTCAAAACCACATCAGCGCTGACAGTAAACAGCGCTTTCTTCAGCTCTTGCAGGCAGTGATCTACTACCTTTGTGTCGCCGTGGACGAAAAGTACTCGGATAGAGCGGCTTCTGTGAGAAGCCGTACCCTCTGTTGGGAAGGTCGCCAGATCAAACTGCAAATCGTTCGGCATTAGGTGTTGAGCCCCAAGATGAATCAACCACGCCGCCTATCGATGTCCGGGTGCGCAGCAACGAGTCACCCCACGTAAGGCTCACTTATAAGCCGCTAAGAAAACGGTGTCTGTCCACTTTTGAACACTTCTGGCATGAGGCAAGGCCAATGAAGCGCTGGGCACCTAGTTGGGAAAGGCAGCCTTAGTGTGGCTCGCGATTGGGTGCCTGTGCAGAAAGAAACGATCTAACGTGTGCGGATTAGGACAGACCCGTGCGTTTCGAATCTAGTAGCTTGCGCTTTGTAAGTAGCGCTCTAGCCTTCTCCACTGCGCTTACCTCAGGCTAGTCAATTTCCGGCGTTCGGCCGTGCCTGAGGCAAGTCTAGAGACGGCAAGGGCTGGCCCGTCCTTCTCAGGCGAGAATGGACCCGCCCGCCGCGCTATCAGAGGCAGTGAGTGCAAAGACACTTCATTCTGCTCTTCGGCATGCTTCTGGGTTGCCATGTATCAACGTCAGCCCAAACACTCGCTTTACAGATTGTTCCGATGCGGGACCGGATTACGCCGGCCGTTACCACGTTTCGATCCGTACCTACGCCATTGCTCGCGGCATCCTTTCTGGTGCCCGAGAATCCTGGAAAGTCCGGCGCGCCTTTCAGTTACCGGTTTCAGGAGGCTTACGAGGGTGATCAGGGCCTGGAGAGTCTGGAGAGCTTGTCGCTGATGCGCCAGGTTAAGACCTTGTTTCTCACGGAGGTGAGCCTGCCGCTCGTCCAAATTTGGGACGGACGTTTGCGGCTTGATGGCTTTACGAGCACGCTTCATATGCAGAACGTGCAGTTTGGTCCCTCAGCCGCCGGTGGCCTGCAGGACTTTCGTCCCCCGCGTCAAAATTATCCCGGCGGGCCGCGTTCGGTCGATCTCTACGGCGTCAGCCTGAGCTTTCACTTTGGGCGCGATGCGCAAATCGGACGTCCCGCGCAGATATGGAAGCGCCTCACACGAATTGTCAGCACCATTCGATAGTCGGACGAGATCCATCGCTAATCGAGGGCTCCCCGATGTTGAGGTCTTCGTTCACAGCAACGCCATTTCCGCACGCCGTTTTTGCAAAAACAAGAACAGGCTGTAGCACCCGAAGTAAAGATGTGTGCGCAAGAGAACAGATATCGAACCTTCCCCGGTTCTAGAATGGAATTGAAAGTGGAGTTTCAACGTGATTTCCAGCGGCCAATTCGCGCGTTTGATGTTTATCTACTTCGCAGCTGCGTTGTGCACCTCGGCTCAGACGCAGAGCGTCGTTCCTACAACCGCAGTCATCGTTGCTCAGATGGCCCAGGCTCAGGCTGAGAACGGCGATCACATCCATCCATACATCGTCACGCGCGACTATAAACTATTTGGCCAAGAGAGCTCTCTTGAGTCCAAGTCGCGCGTACTTGCCGAGATAACGGTCGTGCCTCCGGACTCCAAGAAATACATCATTCAAAGTGCCAAGGGATCCGGGTTGGGCGAAAGAGTTGTTCGCAAAATGCTGGACGGCGAGGTAGAGTTTGCAAGGAATTCTGGCTCGACCGATATCACGACCGAAAATTATGATTTCCTGCTGGTTGGAGAGGATCACCTGAACGGTCACCCCTGCTATGTGCTAGAGCTACTTCCGAGGCGAAAGTCTAAGGACTTGCTGCGGGGAACCATTTGGTTGGATGCCAACAGCTACCTACCTCGTCGCGTCGAAGGCGAACCTGTAAAGAGTCCGTCTTGGTGGTTGAGGGATGTGCGCATTGTCCTCGTCTATGGCTATGTCGGCCCCATGTGGCTACAGACCTCTTCGGAAGCTACCGCGAACGTTCGAATACTCGGACCGTCCACCATGGTTTGGCACGACGTCGAATATCAAATCGGCGAGTTCACTCCTGGTGCTTCAGTGAAACAGATCATGGCTTCAGTGGACGAGACACCTGCCGAGGACCATCGGTGATGTGGCGGCGCCAACCGAAGAATCCGGGCCACCAGTCAGGCTACCCGGAATCCCCCAACCTGGAAGTTCAAAGTGATTCACGAAGCCACCCACGATAATTACCGCGGTGTTACGTGTTTTCGATGCATGGAGCCCATTCCTGTGTCGGCAAAGCTGACCGGTCCGTGCGGCGAAAGCAATTGCGAACAGTCGAATGCAACCTATAGCTTTCCGTTGCGATGCAGAGTCTGTGAAGAAGAGGGCGTGTACTCAGTCAGCGAGGTTCATGATTTCGGGGGAGAGCCCGCACGTCGCCGATTAAACCAGCACCGGAACCATACGCGTTTGCGAGGAGCGACACGATAGACACCGGCTGTGGTTACGAACACAGTTCGCGCGGCTATCCGTCCCTTTTCGCACCTGAAATCCTCTTCGGGGTTCACCGCGTACCCGCCAACATCACGATGCCCATCACAATCGGCTAGACCAACGACGGATTTACGCGATCACCGTTGCCTATCCGTCGCTCTCACCCCGTTCCAGGGCTTTGTGGCGTTGCGACTAGCGTCATTTCACGAGAGCAGCTCAGGCCCCAGGATCGCTGGGGCCTGTCAACTTGTGCTGCCATGCGTTCAGGGGCGTGCGGTCATCGGGAGACTTTGATATTCGGCCCCGATCGTCGTGCCGATTACATCGCCCGATACGACCATTTCTACACGACGGTTCTGCTGTCGCCCTTCGGCTGTATCGTTGGATGCAACGGGTTGAGTTTTTCCGAAGCCCTGCGAGGTCATTGACGCCGCTGGTATGTTTTGGCTCGCCAGGTATTCCATCACCGAACTGGCGCGTCTCTCCGAAAGTACTTGGTTCATAGCATCGCTGCCGACGCTGTCCGTATTGCCCTCAATGGCCAACTTGAGATCCGGATAGGCGAGAACAATTCCCGATATTTTGGCCAGCTTTTCACGCGCTTCTGGGCGAAGCGTGTACTTGCCGGTGTCGAATAGCACGTCCGACAGGTTCACGACGAGACCGCGAGCGGTATCACGAGTAGTAAGGATGGCGTTGAATTGCAGCAGCAACTTGGCGCGAAGTTCTTCACGATCGCGCACAGCTTGCTGGAGCTGCTGATCCGATGTTGCGGCCACGGTTTTATTTCGCTCTGATTCCGCCTCCGCGTCTCTTTGCCCTTGTTGGGCATCTGCCGTGGCTTTATTGGCGTCAGCAGCAGCCGCGCGATTGCGATCTGATTCCGCCTGCGCATCCGCCGTGGCTTGATTGGCGTCAGCGGCAGCCGCGCGATTCCGGTCTGATTCGGCCTGGGCATCTCGCTGTTGTTGCCGTGCCACCGCACTCGCTTTATCGGCTTCCACCCGTCGATTATTTGCATCGGCGGTTGCCGCATCGGCGTCCGCCACTTGATTGGCCGCTGCATTCTTTTCCGCGTCTACGCGATCGGCATCGATCCGTTTCACCGCGATTTCACGGGCGTCGTCTGCCGTCTGCACAACTTCGCGCGAAGTGGAAATAAGCGCCTTCTTGTCGATGTGCTTCATTGTCGCCAGGCCATCGGCTTGCTTCATCTGAGCGACAGCACTCCCATAGCTGGAGGTTGCGTTCTCTTCGGCGCCGGCCGACTTAGCGATACGCACCGCATTGCGCGCCTCATAGAATTCGAGCGGCAATTTGGCGCTCAAAACCACGGGATCGAACTTATACCCCGTTGGAATGTAGCCACCCCGGTCAATAAGCTCATACCGGGCATCCACCTCTTCGCTCGTACCTTCCGTGTCTGGTCTAATTTCATTTTCGAGCACCACTGCATTGCTCGGACGCCTCACAGCGTAATAAGGTTCGGCAGTCACTATGAGGGCAAACGCCTGGAGGTCCGTTGTGACATCCAGCTTGCTGCGATGGTTATCGCCAACCAATACTTCGCCCAGGTTAACGGACCGGCCTTCGGGAGAAATCGCCCACAGCACATACGTGAGATACTCATTACCGAAAGCAGTTGGTCTATCGAGCCCTGCGAATTCGGCGTCGATTTTTATGGCGCCGCGCTTGCTCTCCACCCGCGCTTCTCCCGTCGCTGCTGGCATCAAGTCGGTACCCCGGAAATTTATCTTTGTGCTGCCATTGCGGTGCTCATATTTCACTGCACGCGTCGTCCGGCTGACTACGCTCACCCGATACGTCGCCCTCGGATTAGACTCGTTCGAGGTCTCGGATTGGGCCTGAGCTAGCGTCGATGCGCTCAAACCCATGAGGACTGCCAAGAGTACTGCTGAAATCTTCATGGTGAATCTCCTTGAAAAGCTGCGTGGCTCAGTATCGGTGCTTTGCGATTCTGAATACTGTCCGTTAAAGTGCCCTTTCTCCTGAAATACTCATCTCGGCAATAGTGCGTTTATCAGGTATCTGGGCGGGGTTTTTGCAGTCCTACGGACTGCACTGAGCCTTGTGAAGCGTTCCTTGGAAGGGGCAGGCGGTCAAGAGCTCGCCATGCGGATTTCGGCGATTCTTCTGCTAAGCAACTGGCAACTCATATCAACATACGTATTACGGCCGGAGGTGAATGCCTGGTTACGGTCGAGCGGGTGCAATGAGGCGCGAGTTCGCCCACTTATTGAAGGATTGGTCGGGGCGCGCGGATTTGAACCGCGGACCTCCTGCGCCCAAGGCAGGCGCGCTACCAGGCTGCGCTACGCCCCGACATGGAGTGCGTCTTGATTATCCAGACCCTATTTTCTTTCCCACGGAAGACAACTCCGTCGTGTACCCGTGATCTAGGCACTCTCCATCTACTGTCGGAACCACGCGCAACGAAACCGACTCCGGTTTCAAGAACCGATGTTGCGGCTCATTACGCGGAGACGGGGAATCCGCTTTCGCTCCATCCAAAGATACACAGTCTGCCAGATGACGCCAAGAAATTTGACCGCCTCGCGAACCGTCATCGGAAACTCATCTTTCGGTGGCGCGGCCTATACGACGAAGCGGGTTTCCGACTGCGAAGGGATAGGCGGGAAACGGGTGTTATCTCACTCAATTGCCATCGTTGCGAGGGCAATCGCTTACGATTGCTTAACTAAGAGGCTCGCCTCGGCGTCCTGAACGGTGGGGTATATGCGGAAGAGCTGAGCGACGTGGGTCATGTCCATGAGCGCTTTCAATCGCGAATTTACGCCCACGAGCGCTATTTCGCGATTCGCTTTTTGAGCGGTTACGTGGGCTCCAACAAGCGCACCGAGGCCTGCCGAGTCCACAAACGGCACGCCGCTCAGGTCGATGATAAGGGCAGGTGAGGTTTCGGCTCGGGCCACGTTTTGAAAATCGAAAGTGGTCTGAATGGTTAGGGGGCCTTTGAGGGACAGGATTTTCTGCCCCTCCCGCGCCCCTTGAGAGGCGGAAATCTGCATTTTTTCAGAGGCCATGTGGCGCGTAGTCTAGCCGAAGAAGGGCCAACCGGGCGTTAAAGTTTGGTTACAATCGAAGGATATGAGAGCAGTCCCCGCGGCGCGCTCGATGCGCCACATATAGTAGGCAAGGCCTAAACCCCTCCAAGAGTATGCAAACAAATGCACCTAGTGAATCCTCTGTTTCGAGGGAGTCGCGCCCTCGCGTTGTAAATAAGGCACTTACGCCTGCCTAAGAAGGTGTTAAGGTTGGAACTTGACGTGCTCGAAGCTCCACGAGATCCGTCAGGGGGTGTGTATGAAGTTAGTTCGATTCCTGTGTGCGGCAATGTTGGTTGCGATGGCTGTTTCGGTGACGACATTCGTAGCAAAGGCGGACGGCGTCGACCCACGGGTTATCGTCAACAGCGACGGCCCTGATCCTATGAACTACAATGGGATTGGTCCGCTCGTGGAAGCCTTCGACCCCGCCGGATTTTCGATTGATTTCGTGTACACGGGAACCAGACCGCTTAATAGCTTGCTCTTCTTACTCACCGACGTTCCAATCGCCGATACGTTCCAATGCCTCAGCAACGTATGGGAGCATTGCATTTTTGGCCCTCTGCCGTCTGAAGGAGATGCTGACGAGGACTCCGACGATTCTGATCGCGATACCAGTAAGACTACGACTGTCGCCTTTCTCTTCTCCGGCGGGCCGGGGCAATGCCAAAGTAACGGCGGAGCCGGGGGACTTTGCCCGGGGTCTCTTCAACCTCAGGAGACATTTGGTGTCACTGTGGATACCCCCGAACCCTCCACGATCTTGCTTCTCTTCGCCGGTGTGCTTCCCATGTTTTTCTTGACTAGGAAGCGTTGGGCGGTTTTGTCGAATTAGGGCTTTGCAGCAGCGTACTCTTTCATCATGCTGGCAAACTCGGGGCTACCCTGAAGCGTCGCAAGATCAATGTCCCCCGCTGCATACTCCGCTGGGTAATGCTTAGCCAACGCCTCCCGCAACGCTTTCAGCGCCTCGTTTGAGTGCCCCAACAGAGCATTGATCGCAGCCGCATCATAAATATAGTTGACGTTGTTGTGGTCGATTGCTCGCACTCGGCCTATTAGGTCAATCGCTTCCCGCGAATTTCCGATTTTTGCGTATGCAAGCGCGATTTGCGCCATCACATCCGGATTGCGCGGGTTCGTTTCCAATTCCTTGTAACCAAGCGAGATTGCCTGTTGATAGGCCGTGTGGCTCTTATCCTGTTCCCCGGCTGCCCGGTAGGCATCGGCTAGGTTGACCATTGTGACAGTGTTATTCGGGTTGAGCGCCACGGCCTTTTCGAACATCGCCGCGGAGTTCGTGTACTGTTTCAAGAAGAAGTAAGCGGTCCCAAGGTTTGAGAAGGTGGAAAAGAAGGGCTCAATTTGAAGAGCTTTCTGGAAGTAGGGTATGCATTCCTGATACTTGCCCTGCTGAAGGTAAACGACGCCCACATTTTCGTATCCCGCGTCGATATCCGGCTCGAGGACGGTGATTTGTTGAAACGCCAGCAGCGCCTGGGAGTAATCTCCCAGTTGAAAAAAGGCATTGCCTAGGGCGTCCTGGTTTACCCAGAAATATGGATTGAGCTGGACGGCCTTCTTAAACGCCTCAATCGCTTGCTGGCCGTCGCCACGATCTAGATAGGCCTTTCCCAGCCGGCGATAGGTTTCATCCGAGTTCGGCGCCAGCGAGAGGGCGCGCTTCAACTCCGATACGGCCTCTGCGGACTTGCCCGTGGCGCTATAAACGGCCCCAAGTATGGAATGTACCTCCGGCAAGGCGTCGTTGAGTTGGTCGGCTTGCTGGGCGGCTGCGAGGGCCTTTTGGGTCCAGAGGCTGTCTTTCCGCGTGCCATACATTCTCAGGCTGGCGTCTGCTATGCCCGTATAGGCCAGCGCAAACGTAGGATCGGTCTTCAGAGCCTGATCGAAGAAGTCCAAGGCCGTTTGTATGCTCTTGGCATCGTGTCCGCGCAGCGAATTTCGTCCTCGAAGGTAGAGGTCATAAGCGGCGACGTTTTCGGTCGGCCGTGCCCCCGCCTTGGCGGCTTCCTCGTTCGTCGGCTTGAGATTCAGGGCAGATACCAGCGGATGGTAAATTTCGTCCTCAAGAGTGAAGAGATCCCCTGTGACGCCATCGAATTCCTGGCTCCACAGGAGCTTATCGTTCGCCATATCCTGGAGCTTCAGCACCACCCGAATCTTATCTCCCGATCCTTGCAGCGTTCCTTGGACAACGAGGTTAGCGCCGAGCGCCCCGGCGATCTTTGACAAGGGCTTGGTCGGGTCTTCCTTGGCAACGGCGTCCTCGGGAGTCACATGAACATCGCGCAATTGGAAGAGTTTGGCGGAGAGGGCCTCTTCGATTCCTTCTGCAAGATAGCCGAGTTGCGACTGGTCGCCCAGCACTTGCAGCGGCAGGACCGCAATGAATCGCCCGCTCTCAAGCGGCGGCACGCCGGAAATGCGCGAGCTTTTCGCACCACCGCCACCCCGGAAAATCACATGTCTCACCGGGGGGACTGCTAACGCTAAGATTGCGAGCGCCAGCACGGCTGTCGCGACCCAGGTCCATCGCCGCTGTGCAAAATCGGGAATTTGAATCTGGACGGTCCGGTTCTCAGAGCGGCTGATTCCAGTGCGACTGACCCCGGCTGAAGATCTGGCTGCCTGCAAATCCAGCAAAATTTCATTGGCATTTTGATATCGCGCGGCTGGGTCTTTCTCGAGGCAGCGCATGATGACCGCATCGAACCAAGCCGGGATCGATGGATTGAGGAGCCTTGGGCTCTTGGGCGTTTCCTGAAGCCGTTGATACATGACTTTCAAGGTGGTTTCGCCGGTGAACGGCACATTGCCCGCGACCATTTCATAGAGAATCAGGCCGTATGCGTAGAGATCGCTGCGCTGATCGGCCTGGTTTCCCTCCACCTGCTCGGGAGACATGTAGCGCGGCGTGCCAATAAAGGCGCCCGACCTCGTCATGCCGACTGAGTCGTCCTCAAAAGATTTCGCCAGACCGAAATCGGAGACGTAGATATGGTCGTCCTTGTCGACGAGAACGTTCTGGGGCTTGAGATCACGATGGACCACGCCCTCGCCATGCGCGGCCGCGAGCGCCTCAGCGAGCTGCCGTGAAAAACTAAGGGCGCGCTCGAAAGGCAGTTTGGGGTTATCGCGGAGGACGTGGTAAAGATCGGGACCCTCGACATAAGCCATCGAGATGAACTTTACAGGGCCGACTTCACCCATATCGTGAATCCGGAGCACGTTTTTGTGCGAAATCTTGCTGGCGAGAAGCAGCTCTTGCTTGAAACGCTGAAGCGCCCCGGATTCGCCTACTGCACCCTGCCGGATTACCTTTATTGCAACCATGCGGTCGAGCGTCTTGTCGCGGGCTTTGTAGACGCGGCCCATCCCCCCTTGTCCGAGAAGCGACTCGATGTGGTAGCGCGTACCAAAGTCGCTGCCAGGCTCAAGAGCCGACGTGTCCACCACGCGAATAGTGACATCATCGCCAATAGGCATGGGAGTACCACAGTTGGAGCAAGACTCGGCGAAGTCAGGGTTCGCAGTACTGCACTGAGGGCAAGTCATTCTGAATACACCTATGCAGAATGCCTGGGACGAGTTAGTGGATTATCGGCCAAGGTCGAAAGCAGCGCAACTAGAATGTTGCGCGGAAGGGCTGCTTCCCCAATTTCGTTGGCAATGGTCAGAACTTATGCTTCGCCGCCCTTGTATCCTACGACCAGGATCGTGACGTCGTCGGATTGGGGTGCGCCGGCGGTAAAGGCCTTCACGCCCTCGCGAATCGTTTCCGCAAGTTCTCCTACAGTCTGCCCTTTGAAATCCTCCACGATTTGTCGCAAGCGGGCTTCTTCGAATAGCTCGGCGCTGATGTTCGCGGCCTCGGACACGCCGTCCGTGTAGATTACGAGGAAGTCGCCTGGCTCGAGACTTACTTCCGCGCTTTGATACTCGGCCTCGGGAAACATGCCAACCGGAAAATTCGCGGACCCGAGCGGCTCCGCGGCGCCGGAACGGCGCCGGATGAGCGGCGGGACATGGCCTGCGTTGACGTATTCGAAGCGTCCGGCTGTGTCCAGCACCCCGTAGAAAACGGTTGCGTAGCGGTCGTCTCCGCTACGCTCGCAAAGATATCGATTCACGCGTGAAAAAATGCCGGGAAGCGGGATATCCATCGTCGCGGTCGTAAAAAAGACGCCCTGAAGCAGGGTGGCAAGCAACGCCGCAGATATTCCCTTTCCGGAAACGTCGCCGACAAAAAATCCGTGACGGTTGCCATCCAGTTCAATCACGTCAAAGCAGTCGCCGCCGACGGAGTAACAGGCCATCGTCGAACCGGCCACGGCAAGGTTCGGCAGGTTCGGCAGCGCCTTGGGCAGTAGCTTCTGCTGAATCTGGCTGGCGATTTCGATTTCATGGTCGAGGCGCGCTTTGGCGCGCGAGGCGGCGAAAAGGCGGGCGTTCTCCACGACGGTGGCGGCTTCGCGCGCCAGGGTTCGCAAGACCTCGCGATCCAGCGCGGAAAAGGCGCTCGACGGAGCGCGGCTATCGAGGTACAAAATCCCGAGGAGTTCGCCCTGGCGCGCGGAGATCGTGGCGTCGAGCGCTTCGATCACGGGCAGTTTATCGATGGGGATCGCAACGATGGTGCGGAGAGCGAGGCGGGCCATGCTTTCCTGCTGGCTGGTTAGTCCGCTGCCTTCTTCCGTTTCGCTGACGATCAATTCGCGCCGCGTGCTGGCGACACGCTTCAAGACGCCCTGCGAGATTTGCACTTCTTCCGTGCGCAGGGTTCCGTGTTGCGCGTTGCGCGCGACGGCGGTTTGTACCTCGCCTGAAGAGTTATGAAGCAAGAGCACGCCGCGCTCCGTGCGGGTTAGGGCGATGGCAGCATCCAAAACGGCCGTGAGGATGTCTTCGAGCGAAAGCCCCGAACTGAGAGCGCGGGCCACCTCCAGCAGCACACCCAGGTGATGAAGTTCGCGCGGCCCCGATTGCTCGGGCGCAGGTGCTTCGATGCGCTCGACCATTTCCTCGATCGTCGCGCCATCTCCAACGTAAATCACCTGGTAGGAGTCCGCGACGCCGAAATCGATTCGATCGCTGGCCTTAAGCTCGTGGCGGAGAATTTTTTCTCCGTTCACAAAAGTGCCGTGGCTGCTGCCCATGTCCTCCAGCACCAGCTTGCCTTCGACGGTCAATATTTGCGCCTGGTGGCGGCTGACTCGGCTGTCGCGCAGGGTCAACTCGTTTCCGGCTTGCCTGCCGATCCGAAACGGCGAGGCAGTTACCACCACGTCCCGGCGGATGCCATTGGGTTCGACGACGACGAGTCTCTGGCCGGTGGGCATTTTTCCGTTAGCGCGCGCAGACGCGGGCCCGCACTCACTCCAAAAAGCGCCGCGAGGCAGGTCTATGGTAGGGAAACTCGCGGGCGAAGTAAACATGAGTGGCAGGCCGCAGCGGAATCCGAAAACTAGGCGCGGCTCGTGGTGCACCGTCTAGCGCAGCTTCGCGGGGTTCCGCTAACGTGCCGGGTAGAGTGTGTCCCAATCGTTTGTTTTCTATCGCTTGCGACGCGTTCTACTCGGCTCTAGTGTCGATTAGACGCGAGACGACGGGTCCGGCACCGGTCGTGGCTGCCGCCTGTCTGACGTTGGAGGGCGCTCAGCGAGACGCGTGCCTCCTCATTTTGGTCCGTGATTCAGTTGTCAAGGAGCAATTCTTCCGACCCTCGTCAAGAGGGCGGATTACATCGCGATCAGGTTGACAGGTTGGAGAGTACGCTGCAAGTAGCTGTTGCTGTGGACTTCGGCGGGACGAAGTGGGAGAGCGCGGAGCTGCTTCGGGCTGGCGCGTCGCGATGCTTCTTCTACGACGGCCAACGCGCGCCGATTTGCGCATCGTGGATTGAGAATTCGTACGATAGAGAGCGATTCTAAAAGACTCGCATGATCAGGCACTTCAGGTAATGTGTCTCCGGCATGGTAAGGATAATTGGGTGATCCTGCGCTTGGGTGCGACGCTCGACTATAGAAATGGTTCTGCCGGCATCATTTGCGGCCTCCGCTAGAATCTGCAGAAAAAGAGATTCGCTGATGTGGTAGGAGCACGAGCAGGTGACCAAGAATCCGCCGGGAGTAAGGAGCTTCAGCGCGCGCAGATTGATTTCCTTGTACCCACGGCGCGCTGCTGGAATGCTATCGCGATTTTTGGCAAAGGCCGGCGGATCGAGAATGATCATTTGAAAGCGGCGGCCTGCGTCGTCGTATTCCTTGAGGAGATCGAAGGTGTTTCCTTCGCGGAAGTGGACGTTGGAAATCGCGTTCAATCTTTGATTTCGGCGCGCGGCCTCAAGCGCAGCGGGCGCCATCTCAATACCTTCAGCGTGAGCGCAGTTGCCCGCAAGTGTGAGCGCGAATCCGCCCTCGTAGCTGAAACAGTCGAGCACCTCGCCGGAGGCATAGCGGCGAGCAGCCCGGTGGTTTTCGCGCTGGTCCAAGAAAGAACCTGTTTTCTGACCCTTCACTAGATCGTGAACGAAGGTGATCCCATTCTCCTCGGCCGAGACCTCCGTGGGAACCTCGCCACAAAGGACACCGACCCGCTGATCGAGGCCCTCGAGCAAGCGAACCTTGGGGTCGTTGCGTTCCAGCACACCTTTGGGTGAAAACATATCCACGAGGATTTCGACGATCAGACTTTTAAGGCACTCGGTGGATTGACTGAGGGTTTGGATGACCAAGTACTCGCCGTATCGGTCCACAATGAGCGAGGGCAGCAGATCGCCATCGCTGTACACCAACCGGTAGGCGTCCGAATCTTCCACCACCAGATTGCGATAGGCGGCTGCACGCTGGATTCGCTGCGCGAAAAATGCGCGGTCAATAGGAACGTCGCTGCGTGTTAGCAGGCGAATCGAGATCTGAGATTTATCGCTGTAGAAGGCGCGACCTTGAAAGCGGCCGCGATCATCGGACAAGCGGACGATGGCACCGGAATCCGCCTGGACCGAGGAAACGTCACTCCGATAGACCCATAGATGTCCGGAGCGCAGCCGTTCGACGCCGCGGGGACTGATGACCGCCGATCCTTCCTTTACAATCGGTGCTGTTGCTGGAGAAGTCATGCGAAGCCTTTTAGGGCCTTCGGCGCTGATGTATCCCGGCATCTATTGGGGGAAGTCTGCTCCGTCAGGCTCCCGACCCGCCCATTTTGCGCTTCCGGTGAAGCTTCAAGGCGGACGACCGCAACGTGTCGGGAATATTCTTGTTGGCCGTGAGCTTCATCAAGTCGGTCGCCGTGAGGCGTGGAAACAGATGCAAAGAAACGTCCAGGGGCGTCTTCGGATTGTTTACGAGATTCCTCATGATCGTGTAGCTCTTTATAAATATTCGAGTCATCGAAATCGTTCGGAGAATCTCTGCGCTCAAGTTGGTCATAGCCGAAAATGCCTCTACCTCCGTCTCGGTCAAGCGCGGAGACTGGAGCACGCAGCGTTGTACCAGTTTGTTCGGGTCCTTGATCAAGAGCATGCGTTCCGAGCGGCCGCCTTTCAGGGCTAGCGTCAAGCGCTGCACCACGTTCATGTGCGCGACCTTTTGAAAGAGCGTCTGCCGCTTTACTGGGTCAGGCTCGATTTCGGCAGCGGCCTGTTCAATTTCGCTCATCGATATGACGGCGTCGTTTTGCATTTGGCCCAGAAGCTCACGCTGTTCCGTATTCGCCGCGGAGGAGGCGGACACGGCAAGGACCAACTGCGGGTCGGAAATAAGGCGCTCGAGGTTGTCGAGCAGGGCCTGTATGCCCGCCGAGGTTAAGTGCGACGCTACTCTTGCAACCTTCGCCGTGGGACAGGTGCTGTTTCGCGCCAGCGCATCAGCGATGCCCTTTTTGTCGGAAAGATTGTTCACGCAATAATCGAAAAGGCGAGGGTCCGCGTCAGGGCGTGCGCAGGCAGCTAAGAAATGCTCCAGCGGCTGGCTCAGCAGCGCGCCTTGCGCGCGCTCCGCGATAGCGGATGCGGAATCCGAAGCCAGGACAGCGAGCAATTCCACACGATCTTCGGCACCAAGGGGCATGGTGCCGGCGCAGATTGCAATTTTCTGCTCGGGCCGGGCGTGGCCGGAACGAATCTGTTCGCGCACTTCGCTGCTAATGGACTCCTCCAATAGGGCGCAGGTCGTTCTTGCTCAACTCGATGCGCGCCATTCTACCCGGCGTAGGGGGAAATGGGACGCTCTGTCCGTTAAGATTCAGCCGCACGCCACTTGCCCGGCTGGAGAAAACCTCCAATGTGCTCCGCGCCTCGAAGCTATGGGTGTAACCGGCTCCTATCCTTCCATGGAATACCGTTTGTCTATCCGCGACGACCTTTAGGTAGCCCGGTTTTTCAATTCCGATGCTGAGCGTGAGCGCAAGAGTCCCTGCCGGCGCTGGATCCGACGCGGTGGAGTCCGCATTTGCCGGCCCCGCCTGTGCCCTCGTCTGACTCGGGGCGCTAAGAGGGACACTGGGCGATGCCAACCCAGGGCTTGCAGTTGATGCCGAGGGAGCGCGCCGTTCGCGCAAGAGGGCCATCATTCGCGATCCGAAGAAATGGTACACCAGCAAACCGGCTGCCAGCAGCGCGAGGAGCATTGCTGCGGCCACCACGACCGGTCGCCAGTTCCGGCCGGCCTTGACGAACTGCGCTGCCTCGCGAGGGTTCGCTTCGTCCGAAGTCTCAAGCGAGTATTCCGCTACTAAGCTGTCTTCGTCGAGCCCCAGGTAGCGTGCGATCGATCGGATGAAACCCCGATTGAACGCTCCCCCGGGAAGCTCGTTCCATCGGTCATTCTCTATGGCTTCCAGAAACCTGGTACCGATGCGTGTGGCGGCGGAAATTTCGTTGAGGGAAACCCCCCGCATTTCGCGTTCCCGCTTGAGGTGTGCGCCGAAAGGTGTAGAGGACATTCCCTGGGGACCTGCAAAAAATATAGACGCCGGCTGAATCAGTGTCAATGACACCCGAGCGCAACTTGGAGGAAAGACCATTGGCCTTTCGGCAATCGCGCCGCATTGCCCGTTGCGACAAGTGAAAACGGTTCACTATAATATAATGCCAATGTTGCCTTCCGAATCCCAAGACGCAAAACAGCACGCGCCACCTGGACGCCAGCGCCGGGTTTCCGATGGTAAACCTTTCGACGGGGTCGAACGGCGTCACAATCCCACGGAGCCGGTGGAACCGCCAGATATCAGCGAAGTTACCGTCTTCCGAGAGCTGGGCAAGGCACTGACCTCGTCGCTCCAGCTTGACCAGGTGCTGCGCACCATCATGGAAAAAATCAACGAGGTCTTGCACCCCGACACCTGGTCGTTGCTATTGATGGACCTCGTGAAAAATGAGCTGTACTTCCAAATCGCCACCGGCCAGGGCTCCGAGGCTCTCAAGGACATGCGTATTAAGGTGGGCCAGGGAGTGGCGGGTTGGGTGGCTCAGTCCGGCGAACCTGTGGTGGTTGCGGACACCAGCGTTGATTCCCGTTTCTTCGGCCAAGCCGACGAGAAGACCAAGGTAGCCACGCGTTCGATCGTCGCCGTTCCCGTGCGCTTCCGGGAACAGTGCCTCGGAGTGATCGAGTTAATCAACTGCATCGGGCCGGAGGGATTCAGCCCGCGCGACCTCGCCTTGCTCGAAGCTCTTGCCGATTACGCTGCAATTGCGATTGAAAATGCGCGCCATGTCCAGCGCATTCACGAGCTGACGATCACGGACGACTGCACCAGTCTTTACAATGCGCGCCATTTGAATTTCATGCTCGATACGGAGATTTACCGGTCGCATCGTTATTCATTCGAGTTTTCAGTGATTTTTATCGATCTCGATCACTTCAAGAACGTAAACGATACGCACGGCCACCTGATGGGCTCAAAGCTGCTCGCCGAGATCGGCGAAGCAATTAAAGAGAAGTGCCGCATGATCGACCTTGCGTTCCGATATGGCGGTGACGAGTTCGTTGTGCTCCTTCCCCAAACCTCGAAAGAGAATGCCCTCGGCGTGGCGCGCCGGCTCCACAGTCTTATCCGCGAAACACGCTGGCTAAAGGACACGGGGCTGGATGTCACGCTAACCGCCAGCGTGGGCGTGGCCTCTTACCCTAGCGATTCGCGAACCAAGGCCGAACTGCTCCACCTCGCCGATGAGGCGATGTACCTGGTGAAAAATACCACCCGCGATTGCGTAGCCGCCGCGGGCGTGGGAGTCCTGCCCGCGCCTTGATGTAGCCCATGCCAAGTTGTCCCTGACCGAACGCGCGCCTATACTTCTAAAGAGAGGGAACTACAGATTGTACAATCGTGAAGCCGCTCGCTACGCACGTTGGGCGGCATGGGCCGCAGCGCTGATCGCATTGATCGCGGTCAGCGTGTATGGCGGGCGCATGCTTCGCGAGGCGCGCGCTCGCAGGCACGGCCCCGCTCCTGTACCGGCTTCCGTCCAACAGCAGTCGGCTCAAATCTCCTTCTCGAAGGTCGAGCAGGACCGCACTGTCTTTACCATTCGCGCCTCCCACGCCACCCAGTATAAGGATCGAAACCGCGCTTTACTGGAAGATGTATGGATCACGATTTACGACAAGGACGGCCAGCGCAACGACAATATCCACACCCGCGAATGCAGCTACGAGCCGGACACCGGGGACGTGCGCTGCGAGGGCGAAGTACAGATCGACATCGGAAGCCCGAAATCGGGTCCAGGCAAAGGCAACGCGCCCGGCGAAAGCCTCGAAGTAAGAACCAGCAAGCTGCTGTTCAATCGCAACACGGGTGAAGCCTCTACGCAGGCACCGGTCGAGTTCCGCTTTGCGGGTGGAAATGGGCGGGGCGTGGGCATCAGCTATAGCACTCGCGATTCGACTGTGCGTGTGGAGCACTCCGTCGAATTTAACTTGGCTCCTTCGGCTGCGACAGATGGCTTGCCGATAACCGCTACCGGAGCGAGCCTCGAAGTGCGCCGCAACCAGCGAACCGTGGTGCTGGACGGACCTGCGCTCGTGCGGCAAGGCGATCGGGAGCTTTCGGCGGGCACAATTTCAGTGGAACTTGACACCGAATACCGCGCTGAGCGCGCCATCGCCGGGGGGAATCCGCGAATTCGCGCGATGGAGGGCGGCGCGAACGAGATCGTTTCCGCCGGGCGTTTCGAGGCGTCGCTGAGCGCCGCAGGCCGCGTCGAGCGGATCGTTGCTGATGGCCAAGTATCCGCTAGCCGGCAGACTGCTGCGGGGTCCGATCGTTTTTCAGCCGCTCAAGTGGAATTCGAGATGCTTCCATCGGGGAACTTGGTGAAGCAGATGATCGCGACCGGCGGCGTCGAGGGGGAGTCGCGCAAGGGAACTGACTCGCAAAGTTTGAAAACGGCCGCCTTGCGTGTGATTTTCTCCCCTGCGAGCGGGCATGGTTCAGGAAGATCAGATGCCAAACCCGACGGCGCGTCGAAGAGTCAGAGGGTGGAGATGGCTGAAACTCTTGCTCCGGCAACAATCGAATCAAAAACGAGCACCGAGACAACCACGTTGCGTGCAAAGCAATTTGTGGCCGAGGCCGGCGCCGATGGACGTCTCGGCAAATTATTCGGGCACTCCGGCGTAGACATTCGCAGGCAAGCCAACCCTGGGGACGAGGATGTTATCTCGGCGGCGGAGCTTGCCGCCACGTTCAACACGCATGGGGAATGGGACACCCTCGACGAGACGGGGAATGTCCATTTCAGCCAGGCGGGGCGTGAAGCAACCGCCGCAAGCGCTCACCTCGTCCGCGCCACAGATGTGGTTACCCTGGAGGGATCGCCGGTCATTTCCGATTCGATGAGCCGCTCGACAGCCAGCAAGGTGGTGTTCAACCAGAAGACGGGCGAATTGAACGCCGGGGGAGGGGTGGTCTCCACCTATACGCCAACCGCGGCAGGAGATCCCGTGAACCTCGGTTCTGGCGCCGCCCACATCTCGGCGGATAGGCTTTCCGGCTCGGCAGGTTCCGGTCATGTTGTTTACGCCGGCCACGCGCGGCTGTGGCAAGGAGCCGCGGTGCTGGATAGCGATCAGATCGAACTTTGGCGCGATGCCAAGAAAATGCAGGCCATGGGGCATGTCGTCGCGGTTTTCCCGCAGGTTGGTGGACCATTCGCCGAATTGCCGGGAAGCACGCTCGCGTCCCGCCACGCCTCGCCCTCCCAAGCAGTCTTGTGGAAGGTTCGCGCTCCGATGCTCACGTATTCGGCTGACGAGGGTAAAGCCCATCTCGAAGGCGGTGTGCAGGCCGACTCCCGCGAAGGCTCCCTCGAGTCACGCACTTTGGATGTATTTTTGGCACCGGCAATTGCCGCGTCAGCCGGGACTCGGCCCCTAACTGCTGCAACGCCTTCGAGTTCGCCCGAAAGCCGGGCAGGAACCCAGGTCTCCGCGGGTGGACGTCAACTGAGCCGGGTGCTAGCCCAAGGCAACGTTGTGGTCCGGCAGGGAGATCGGCGAGGGATGGCCGATCAGGCCGAATACACTGCCGCAGACGGAAAATTCGTTCTTTCGGGCGGGCAGCCGACTCTAGCTAATGCTGTTAGCGACACAACCACGGGCCATTCGTTGACCTTCTTTGTAGCGAGTGATACGATTTTAATTGATTCGCAAGAAGGTTCGCGCACGCTGACGAAGCACCGGATTGAGAAATGAACCGGCATGTTGAAACTCCAGGCCGCCGAGCTCCGGAAGTCGTATCGCCGCCGGACTGTCGTCAACGACGTTAGCTTGGAGATTCAGCAGGGAGAAGTGGTTGGGCTACTCGGGCCGAACGGCGCGGGAAAGACCACGACGTTTTACATCCTAGTTGGGCTTGCTCGCCCCGATTATGGGCGTGTCTTGCTGGATGGCGAGGATATCACCGACCTCCCCATGTATCTGCGGGCCCGCAGCGGTATCAGCTACCTTCCTCAGGAACCTTCAGTCTTTCGGAAATTGACTGTGGAAGAGAATTTGCTCGCGGTGCTGGAAACCCTGTCCGTGACTCCCGAACAGAGGCGCGATCGAGTGGAGGAGCTGTTGGCCCAAATGGGATTAGAAGGGGTGCGTTCCAGTCACGCCCATGTGCTCTCGGGGGGCGAGCGGCGGCGTCTGGAAATCGCGCGCTCTCTGGTGCTCTCTCCGTCTTTCGTTCTTTTGGATGAGCCTTTTGCGGGCATTGATCCGTTGACGGTGGTAGACATTCAAAAGATCATTGCGGACTTAAGCGAAGCCGGAATCGGCGTTTTGATTACCGATCACAATGTGCGCGATACGCTGGCCGTTACCAACCGCGCTTACATCATTAGCGAGGGGAAAATTCTCGCCGCAGGCACCCCCTTGGAACTTTCCGCCAATGCCGATGTTCGCCGCATCTACTTGGGAGAGAGTTTCCGCCTCAACTGAATCTTATGAACTGGCTCGCACCCAAACTGCACCTTCGCCTGGCTCAGAAACAGATTTTGACGCCGGGGCTAGTGCAAATGGTGAGTGTGCTGGCCCTGAATCGCCTCGAGCTTCGGGAAATGATCAATCAGGAGATCATGGCCAATCCCGTTCTCGAAGAACTTGGTGAGGATGGTGTAACGGCCGATAGCTACACCGATGAGGCGTTCCTCAAAAAAGAAACGGAAAAGGTTCCCGAGAACGAGGGCCCCAATCCCTTCGATGAGTTCGATTTCGGATCGTTTTTCACCCAATATCTGGATACTGGAGCCGAGCGATCCGCTAGCAGCGAGCACGAAGAAATCGAAAGACCGTCGTTTGACAAGTTCCTTTCGTCGCCCGCAAGTCTTACCGATCACCTGACATGGCAAATGAGCGCCAGCATTTGCACCGAAACCGTCGGCAAGATCGCCGAATCAATCATCGGCAATCTGGACGAAAACGGTTACTTGACAGCGACGCTGGATGAAATCGCCCAGTCCGGAAACTACTCGATGGAGGATGTGGAGGAAGCTCTGGCGTTGGTCCAGGAACTGGATCCCCCCGGAGTTGGCGCGCGGAGTTTGGAAGAGTGTTTGATCCTGCAAGTGAAGGTGCTTGATCCGCAAAACATCCTGGCTCTGCAGATCATCGCCGAGCATCTGAAACTTCTGCAAAATAACCAGCTCAAGGAGGTCGCTCGCGCGCTGAATCGTCCCGTGGAAATGGTGAAGCGAGCGGTGGACGTTATCAAGCGTCTCGATCCCAAGCCCGGTCTGCGCTACAACAAAATCGAGCCCAGGCTTGTGGAGCCGGATGTTCAGTTCCGCAAAGTCGACGGTGAGTGGCAGGTTTTCATGAATGATGATGACGTGCCACAACTCCGGTTGAGTCCCACGTATCGGCGGCTGCTGGCGCGTGATGCGGCAGATCGAGATGTCCGCAACTATGTTAAGGAGCGCTTTACTGCGGCGATACAGTTGATGAAAAATATCGAGCAGCGGAAGCACACTATCCTGCGCGTCTGCCACTCGATCCTTCACCGCCAGGGAGATTTCCTCGATTATGGCCCCGATCACCTGAGACCCATGATGATTAAGGAAGTCGCCGAAGAGGTCGGCGTGCATCCTTCAACAGTGAGCCGCGCGGTGGCTAATAAGTACGTGCATACGCCGCAGGGCGTCCTTGAGTTGCGAAGTTTCTTCTCCGAATCCGTCAACGGTCCGCAAGGCGGCGACATGTCACTCTTATCCCTAAAGCGCCGCGTGAAACAAATGATCGAAGCGGAGGACACTGCCCACCCTCTTACGGATGAACAGATCACAAAGAAACTCAGCGAGGAAGGCATTCAGGTTACTCGTCGGACCGTCGCCAAATACCGTGAAGATTTGCGCATCCCCAGCACCCACCGCCGCCGGGTAAAGGCCTAAGCTGCGACCGCCGTGAAACGCCATGATAGGAAACGCCACGCACGCCAGCTCGTAATTCTTACCGGCCTTTCCGGGTCCGGCAAGGGGTCGGTTCTTAATACCTTTGAAGACCTCGGGTTCTACTGTGTGGACAACCTCCCCGTCGCCCTTATTCCAACTTTTAGCGAGCTTTACGAGGAAGGACGGGGCGAAGTGGATCGTGCCGCGCTCCTGGTTGATGCCCGGGAGGGTGAGCAGATTGAAAAGCTACCCGGCATATATCGGAAGCTGGCTCTCGAACATGCGACAAGTCTGGTTTTCGTCGAAGCGAGCGATGCGGCGCTCCAGCGCCGTTTTAGCGAGACACGGCGTCCCCACCCACTCGGCCGGAGCGGTTCCATCATCGAGGGAATCCGTGAAGAGCGCCGCCGCATGGCTCCGATTCGCCGCCTCGCGGACGTCATTATCGACACGACGAAGTTCAATGTCCACGAGCTGCGCCAATTTGTTATCGACCGCTTCCAGAATCCCGGGCGCCGGCCGCTGTTGGTATCGCTCGTGAGCTTCGGGTTTCGATATGGCATTCCCGCGGACGCCGATTTGGTTTTCGACGTGCGCTTTCTGCCGAACCCGCATTTCGTGCCGCGCCTTCGTCCTTTCGACGGCAGGAACTCGCGAGTGGCGCGCTACATCCAATCTTTTCCACAAACGGAAGAATTCCGACGCAGGATCGAGAGTCTATTGACGTACCTGATTCCGCACTACATTAGGGAGGGCAAAAGTTATCTGACGGTCGCGTTCGGATGCACGGGAGGGCGGCACCGCTCCGTAGCTCTGGCCGAAATGGCACGCCACGCCCTCCAGAAGAAAGGATATGCCACGAAAGTGGTGCACCGCGATCTCGATAAGTCCTTATCGTGAACATCGATGCTGGCAGGAGCGCACAGCAGCCGGTGGCATAGCAGGTCGACTCGATTACGCCTTGCAAGATGCTCGGACGATGCATAGGCTAACAGGCTCGATACAGTACGGCATTCCGGCGGACGGTAGCGCCGACCGATGGCAGTATCGCAACTAAACGATCGAAAAATTGATATGGTGAGTCCGGCGCCCCAGGTGAAACCCGTTGTCACGCCCGCCACCGCGCGGCAGGAAATCGTTCGGCTGTTGGGCTATCTGCGCCCCTATATGCCGCGCCTGGGCCTGGGTATTGTCCTCATTGCAGCAATGGGCGCGGTGGACTTCCTCATTGCCTTTGCGTTCCGTCCCGCCTTCGACGTGATCTTGAATCCGCATTCTACGGCACAGGCGCTAACCTTATTTCAAATACCATTTACGCACCGAGTGGTTGACTTGCATTCCTTCGTCCCCCGCCATTTTCACAATGTTTGGACCGTTTTTGCGGTCGCTCTCCTTCTGCTCACATTTATTAAGGGCACGGCGGAATACGTGGGAAGCATTTTGATCCAGCATGTGGGGCTCTCCGGTGTCACCGACCTGCGCAATGAGGTATACAGCCAAGTAGTCCAGCAGCCGGTGGGGTTCTTTCAGCACAATCCTACGGGGCGCGTGATGTCCGCCGTCATCAGTGATATTGAGCAAATGCGCAGCGCGTTTTCCGATTGGTTCGCGGAATTCTTTCGCCAGTTCTTCGCTCTGATCGCTTTCGTCACCGTTTTGCTTGTTATCAATTGGAGAATGGCTTTGGGATCGGCGATTCTAATTCCGGCGGTGGTCTGGCCGGTTGGCAAATTCGGGCGCCGCATTCGCCGCTCCTCGGAAAAGAGCCGTTCCCGTCTGGCGGACCTGAGCCAGATCCTTCAGGAGACGATCGCCGGAAATCGCGTCGTGAAGGCCTTCGGAATGGAAGGTTTCGAGATACGCAAATTCCGCGAGGCCGCGCGCAGTCTGCTGCGCGAGAATATGCGCTGGATCAGAGCTTTTGCCGCCACTTCACCGGTAATGGACATTCTGGGAGCAATCGTCGTCGCGCTGGTGCTGCTCGTTGCGCGCGGCGAAATCAAAGCTCACCGTATGACGATCGGATTGTTCGTCTCTTTTGCATACGCGCTATTCAAATCTTACGAGCCGATCAAACGCCTTGGAAACGTCTATCAACTCTTTTTGCAGGCGGCGGGCACTGCGATGCAGGTATTTGCCTTTCTCGATCTGCCGAAAGAGATCATGGATGCTCCCGGAGCAAAAGTACTGCCGCCATTCTCTAGATCGATAGAATTCGAGCACGCGAGCTTTGTCTACGACACCGGGCCGCTGATCTTAAGAGGTATTGAACTGAAGGTTTCAGCTGGTGCGGTGGTCGCTATCGTGGGATCGAGTGGCGCCGGAAAGACTACACTCGTCAATCTCCTTCCCCGCTTTTACTCGGCGACTTCGGGTTCGATCCGAATCGACGGCTACGATCTCTCGGAAGTGACCCTTCGCTCATTGCGCGAACAGATGGCCATCGTCACGCAGGAAACAATTCTCTTCAACGATACCGTTCGGAACAATCTCTGTTATGGTCGCCCAGACATGCCTGACGACAAAATCATCGCGGCGGCTAACGCGGCTCTGGCTCACGATTTCATCGTCCGCATGCCCCAAGGCTACCAAACGGTGATCGGTGATCGCGGGCAACGGTTGTCCGGCGGCCAACGCCAGCGTCTGGCTATTGCCAGAGCTTTGCTGAAAGACGCCCCAATCCTGATCTTGGACGAAGCCACGTCCGAGCTCGATTCGGAATCCGAGATGCTCGTTCAAAAGGCGCTCAACAATTTAATGACGGGCCGCACCGTCTTTGTCATCGCGCATCGCCTTTCCACGATTCGCCGGGCGGATATGATTGCGGTGCTCGACGACGGCTCGATTCGCGAGCGTGGCACGCATGAAGAGCTCCTGGAGCGCGGCGGGACTTACGCGCGCCTCTACGAAATGCAATTTCGCGATGCCGAAACGGTGACGCGCACGGCTGGCCCGGCGTAAGGCGCGATTCTGGTACGGGCGTGAGTTTGTTCCTAGCCGCCGAGTTTTTACAAGGAACCTAAGGCTTAGTGAGAAGCAGGAAACAAAAGTGCCTACAAAATCACAACCCGCACCCGTTGATCGACCAGGCTCCCAGGCGCTCCCTTCGGGCTTGAAATCCATGACCGGCTACGGGGAAGCTCGCCTCAGCGAAAGCGGGTTTAACCTGCGCGTTGCCATCCGCAGCGTCAACCATCGCTTTCTGGATCTGCATCTCCGCATGCCGGAGGGTTTCGAGCCAATCGAACCTCGCATACGCAAAGTAGTCCGCGAGCGTCTGCGCCGGGGTCATCTGGACGTCACCGTTCGCCATGAACTAGCGGAGTCATCCGCCGTCTACATCGATCAGGATGTTGCAGCGGCATATCTCGATGCCGTCGACGCGTTACGAAAGCGGTTCGACATATCGACGCGGCCGGACCTGGCCGCAATCCTGCGTTTGCCGGGAGTGATCGGCCCGGCAGCCGCAATGTTGGACGAAGATTTACCTCGTCTCGAGGAGCTGACTGCAAAATGCCTCGCCGCGGCGATCGATAAGCTCGATCGCATGCGGGAGGAGGAAGGCGCCGCACTTCTCACTGAGATGTCCGGCCGCCTTTCCCGCATCACGAGCCTGACGGCAAAGGTTGAGACGCTGGCCGAACGTGTTCGCCCGCTGTTTGCCAAGCGTCTTGAGATGCGCCTCAAAGAGCTTCTCGGCGGAGCGTCTCTCGATCCTGCGCGCTTAGCACAAGAGGCCGCCCTTGCTGCCCAACGCAGCGATGTCTCCGAGGAAATCGCCCGTTTGGCCAGCCACGTAGGTCAGTTTGAGGCGTTGCTCTCCGGTCCCGTGGATGTGGGCAAGAAACTCGATTTTCTGTTGCAGGAAATGCAGCGCGAGGCCAACACCCTGCTGTCAAAAACTCCTGGTAATGACGCCGAGGGTCTCGAAATTACCGCTCTTGCGCTCGAAATAAAGTCTGAGATCGAAAAACTTCGCGAACAAGTGCAGAACATCGAATGAGCGAATCCGAGCCGCTGGTTCTTATCGTTTCCGGCCCTTCCGGGTCGGGAAAATCCACGCTCGTTGGCAAGATTTTGGAGCTTCCCGGAACGATGCTATCTGTCTCGTGTACCACGCGCTCTCCGCGCAAGACGGAAAGCGAGGGCAAATGGTACAATTTCGTCTCCGAGAGTGAATTCCAGCGGATGGTTGAAAGCGGCGAGTTTCTGGAATACGCTCAACTGTTCGGGAAAAATTGGTATGGAACGCCGCGGAAATCACTCGATGAAGCGCTTGCACTAAAAAAAGATTTGGTTCTCGAAATCGACGTGCAGGGAGCGCTTCAGGCCAAGAGAGAGTTGCCCGACGCTGTCGCGGTCTTCGTTCTGCCGCCGTCTGCCGCGGATCTCGAACGGCGTATACGAGAGCGCGGGCAGGATTCGGAAGATGAAATTCGTCGCCGCCTTGAGCGCGCGCGTCAAGAAATGCTCAATTATCGCAGCTACGATTTCGCCATCATCAATGACGATCTCGATCGAGCTGGACGTGAAGTTCAGGCCATCGCTCTCGGCTCGCGCTGCCGCATCGCCAGAAAAGAACAGCGGATTCGTGAAATTCTGAAGTCCTTCGGAGGCTGATTTGCTCATGGCTGCTCTCAGACAAGTGCCGGATAGCCAGTTTGCTTATGTCGTGGTCGTCTCCCGCCGCGCCCGGCAATTAATGATCGGCGGACGCCCGATGGTGGATAATCCCAAGTCGCGAAAGACTTCGCGCATCGCCGAAGAGGAACTGCAACAGGGCCTCCTCGAATACGCGTTGCCTGAGCTACCTGAGGGATCGGAAGAGGGCGACGCAAAGCGCCGCAGATAATCGGCCGGTGTATGTAGCAGCCACTTTCTCACGCTGAGTTTTTCGCTGGCGAGGGGCAGGCAGGCGCTAGGTTCATCTCCATGAAAATCGCATTGGGTGTAACCGGCGGAGTGGCAGCCTACAAGGCCGCGGAACTCGTTCGCCGCATCCAGCAAGAGAAGATCGACATCCAGGTTGTGATGACACGCTCCGCGCGCGAATTCATCACACCTCTCACCTTCGCCGCGCTAACTGGGAAAAAGGTGATCACCGAAATGTTCGGTGCGGATGATGCCTCCCCCGCAAATGTTGAAAGCGCGATAGAACACATCGCCGTGGCGCAGCGCATCGACCTACTTCTCGTCGCGCCCGCCACCGCCGACATTCTCGGCCAGTTCGCGCACGGCATCGCCGGAGATTTTCTTTCGACGCTCTATCTCGCCACCAAAGCGCCGGTTGTCGTCGCGCCCGCTATGAATGTCAACATGTGGGAGCATTCCGCCACGCAGGAAAATTTGAAGACCCTTCGCGCGCGCGGGGTTCACGTCGTCGATCCTGACGAAGGCTATCTCGCCTGCGGTATGACGGGCGCCGGCCGCCTCGCCGCTACGGAAACCATCGCTCGCAAGGTTTGCGCCGTGCTGGGACTCCGCCACGATTTTGAGCGCCAGACGGTGCTGGTAACTGCTGGCCCCACTTGCGAAGACGTGGATCCCGTCCGATTTCTCACCAATCGCTCGTCCGGAAAAATGGGTTACGCACTGGTGGAGGCCGCGGCCCGCCGTGGTGCGCACGTAATCCTGATCAGCGGGCCCACTGGTCTGCCCGTGCCCGACGGTGCCGATTGGGTTCCGGTGCGCTCAACGGACGAAATGCGAAAAGCCATTCATGAACGATCGATTGACGCAAGTGTCGTAATTATGGCTGCGGCGATTTCGGACTATCGCCCGGCTGCTGCGCAATCGCAAAAGCTCAAGCGCAGCGATAGCCGGCTCACGCTCGAGCTCGAGCCCACGCCTGACATTCTCGCCGAGCTGGGCGCGTCGCCTGCCCGTCGGGAAAGTGATCGCATCCTCGTCGGGTTCGCTGCAGAAACCTCCAATCTGGCCGAAAACGCGCGGGCGAAGCTTACGCGCAAGGGCGCGGATATGATCGTCGCAAACGACGTTACCCAAGAAGGCGCCGGCTTCGACACGGAAACGAATATCGTCACACTTTTCCTTCGTGACGGCCGCGAAATCCCGCTCCCGAAGCTAGCGAAGTTCGATGTAGCCAACCAAATCCTCGACCACATTCTCCTGCTTCAAGGAAAGTGACGCTCCGGCAGGATCATCATTGCATTCATCCCGAATGCCGGAACAAAATAACGTCGCCATCCCTCACAACGTACTCCTTGCCCTCGAGGCGCACTTGGGCCTTCTCGCGCGCTGCCGCGAAACTCCCCGCTTTCAGCAGGTCTTCCCAATTCACCACATCTGCCTTGATGAAATTCTTCTGGATGTCGCTGTGGATCGCGCCGGCGGCTTCCGGAGCCGTCATGCCGCGTTTAATTGTCCAGGCGCGGCACTCCGGCTCGCCGCAAGTGAGAAATGAAATCAGGCCGAGCAGGCGGTAGCTTGCCTGGATCAGGCGGTCGCGTCCCGATTCCGTCAGGCCGTAGGCACGCATCATCTCTGCGGACTCGGCATCATCCAGTTCCGCTAGCTCCGCCTCGATCTTCCCGCAAAACGGCACCACGGCGGTGTGCCGCTTCGAGGTCAGCTTTTCGAGATGGTGCTTCTCGATCACTCGATCGATCTCCGTCGCTTCCTCGTCTCCTAGGTTCAAGACGTACAGCATCGGCTTGCGTGTGAGGAACATAAAGCCGGTGAGCATTTTCTCTTCTTCCGGCTTGAGTTCGAGCTCGCGCAGCGGCGTCTCAGCCTCGAGGGCCTGCCGGCAGCGCATCAGAAGCTGCAATTCCAATTCCAGCAGCGTATCCTTCTTTTTTTTCAGATCCTTCTCGACGCGTTCGATGCGCTTCGCCGCCTGCTCGAGATCGTTCAAAATCAACTCGATATCTACATTCACAATGTCGCGAACCGCATCAAGAGAGCCCGCTTCGATTGGTACGGCCGAATCCTCGAACAGCCGCACCACGTGCGCCAGTGCGTCTGCTTCGCGTAGTGGGACGAGCGAAGCCGAATTTTTCTCGCGGTCCCTCTGCAAGCCGCCAACATCCACGTACTCGATCGTCGCGTACGTCACCTTCTTCGGCTTGAATACTTCGGCGAGCTTCGCCACGCGAGCGTCCGGCACACGCGCGATCCCCACGTGCGCCTGATTCGGCGCGCTTCGCGCATCTACGCGCGCCTTGGTGAGAATGCGAAACAAACTCGTCTTACCAACCTGCGGCAGCCCAATAATTCCAGTTTGCATAAGCGATCGATACTAACATAGCCATTCGCGGCGGCTGTGTGCCGCGCGTCGCTGCGCGCAAAGAAAAAGCGCCCCGGTTTGTCGGAGCGCTTTTTGAAAACAATCGAACTATTTCGACGTCTATTTCTTCGCTTTGAGCGCATTGAGCGCCAGCGTGAGCCGCGACTTATAGCGATTTGCGGTGTTCTCGGAAAGAGTCCGCTTCCGAATGGCCTTATCCAATTCCGAAAACGTGGCGGAGGCGAGTTTTTCAGCCTCGCCGGCATCCGCGGCTGAAAGTGCAGTGCGCATGCGCCGCATCGCCGTGCGCACGCGCGTCCGATTCATGCGATTGATCGCCGCCCGGCGCTCCGTCTGCCGGATATTCTTCAATACGGACTTGGTCTTTTTCTTGTGCTTTACAGGGGTGCCCTGCGCCATTCATCGCTCCTTAGCTTTTGAATTCAGCCTAGCAGGTTAGCCGACACACACAGCGGTGTCAATTTCCTCGCGCACAAAGTAGTAAGCCGCGAGTGCGAAGCTAGACCGTATCGCTGAGAACGGCCATCGCGGCATTCCGTCCATTGATGCCGATCACGCTGCCTCCCGGATGCGTGCAGGCTCCGCACATGTAAACGCCCCGCATGGGCGTGCGCGCCGAAAGCCGCTTTGACCACATGTACGCAGGCAAACACTCACCTTGAAAAATGTGGCCGCCCGTGAGTCCCACCTTCCGCTCGATATCGGGCGGGCCAAGCACCTGCGCATCGATCACCGCATCGTCAATGTTGGAACAAAACCGCGCCAGCGAATCGAGCGCGAGCCGGCGCACTTCTTCCCGTCGCCCATCCCATGTGCCGCGCTCAAACTTGTACGGGACATACTGCGCAAACACACTCATCGTATGCTGTCCAAGGGGCGCAATGCTTGGATCGTGGGCACTCTGAAAATATAATTCGCACCATAGATGCTCGGGCAAGTCGCCGCGCTGGGCGGCGGCAAACCCTGCCTTCCACTCGTCTTTGGTGAGCGGTATGTTGATTTGGCCGTAGTGGTGCGGCTGATCGGTTCCGGGCCGTGCCGTGAAGTTGGGCAGCTCGCGCAGGAGCACGTTCAGTTTCACGGTGCAGCCCTCCATCGGAATCTCCTCGACGCGCTTGCGCCACGCAGGATCGGCCGCAGGGCCCAGCAATCGCAGCGTCTGCCGTGGGTCGGCATTCGAGACCACCAGAGGCGCAGCGATGAATTCGCCGCCCTCGAGCCGCACGCCTTCGCCCGGCACGATCCGCGCGACAGGCACGCCCGGAGCAACCACTGCTCCCGCTTCTCGCGCCGCATCGCAGAAGTAGAACGAGACCATGCCCATGCCGCCCTTCACGTAGCCCCACATGCCGGGCATTCCGCCCAGTCGCCCCGACGCGTGGTGAAAGCGGATGCTGGCGGTCCCTGCAACGAACGGGCTGGCATTGGTCCCAATCACTCCTTGTCCGAGGTACCCCGTCTGCAGTCGTTCGTCGCGCAAATAGTGTTCAACGAACTCGGCCATCGACCAGTCGAAAAGCACGCGCGTTGCTTCCTCATTCTTTCCCAGCCGCTCTTCCAGCTGTTCCCGCGTGGGAGCCTCGCCGATCCACACATCTCCATCGCCTGCCGGGCGCAACGCATCGCGCAATTTTCGCAGCACGTCGCTCATCGCGCGCCACCCCTCCACATCTCCCGGAGCGAAGCTGCGAATTTCCGCCTCGCACTGCTCGTCGCTGTCCCAGAGCTGAACGCTCGACCCGTCCAGGAATGGGACGAATAGCCCGTTCACCGCAGGTGTCCACTGAAAGCCGCGCTCAGGTAGCCCCAACTCGGAAACAACCAAAGGATGCAGCAATCCCGCGAGATAGGCGCATGGCGACATGCGGACGCGGGGGAAGGGTTCTTCCATGGTGCAAGCGCCGCCCACTCGCGTGCGGCTCTCCAGCACCAGCACCCGCTTGCCCGCACGTGCCAGGTATGCAGCGCAGGCCAGGCCGTTGTGCCCGGCTCCGACCACAACCACATCCCAGCGCCGCGAGGCTAATTCACGGACAGACGCAGGCAACCCAATTTCGCCGAGGACGGCGGCCGTCGGTGAGATCACGGTTCGTAGTATCTACCGCGGAGCGCCCGCTGAACAGTCCTCGTCCCCTTGGACCTTTTGGCAACCTTTGCCCGTGGTCGAGTCGGCGAAAAAAGATCTTGACAGGCCATTTTATAAGAGTATACTGAGTATACTCAGATGCCGAGCGGCCTGATCATCTCTCAATCCGACAAAAGGCCGATGTATCTCCAGATTATGGAACAGATCAAGCAACGCATCGCCGTCGGTGACTGGGCAGCGGGCCAAGCAATCCCCTCTATCCGCCAGCTAGCTGTGGATTCCGGCGTCAGCGTCATTACCGTAAAGCGGGCTTATCTCGAACTCGAGCGAGAGGGAATTATCGTGACGCATCAGGGAAAGGGCTCTCACGTATCGCCGGACCCCGATTTAGGGAAACGGATACGCGAAGAGGAACTGGATCAGCACCTGGAACAGGTAGCGCGTGCCGGTGCGCGCTTGGGCCTCTCGCCCAAGGATCTCGATAAACGTCTTCGCGCTAGCTTTGATCGCCTGGCCGAAGCCGAAAAGGAATCTGTATGAAGAACATGGCTATCGAACTTGACGGTGTCTGCAAGTCGTACCGTTTTTTCGCTCTGGATAACATACGGCTGCAGCTTCCCCGCGGAATGATCATGGGATTGATCGGTCCCAATGGCGCCGGTAAGTCCACTACCATTCGTATCCTAATGGGCTTGGTTCACCAGCAGAGCGGCGATGTGCGTGTGCTTGGCCATGGAATGCCCGATGAACAGGTGGCGGCAAAATGGGAGATTGGCTTCGCGTCGGAGGATATGCGGCTGTATGACTCGTTGACGTTGGGCTGGCACATGAATTTTATCCAGTCGATTTATCCCAAGTGGGATGCCGCGTACGCGCAGCTGTTGCTCAAACGCTTCGGCCTCAGGGCAGAGCAGAAGATAAAAGGCCTCTCTCACGGACAGCGCGTCAAGGCGACGTTACTGCTGGTTTTGGCTCGCCGCCCCCAGCTCCTTGTGTTGGACGAGCCGACAACGGGTCTCGATCCAGTGGCGCGGCACGAAATCCTGCGCGAGCTAACGGACGTAATGGCCGACGAGGATCGAAGCGTCCTGTTCTCATCGCACAACACACAGGACGTCGAGCAGATTTCCGATCGCATCACGTTTATCGACCGGGGCCGGATCATCGACTCGATGGACAAAGAAGCCTACCTCGATCGTTGGCGGCGCCTTCGGCTGGAAGTTCCGGTCGGAGTTGCGCTACCGGCGCTCCCGGGAATCATCGGAATCCGGCAGACCGGACGCCTTGCCGTGGCCATAGCCAACGCGTTCGTTCCGGACCTGGCCAATGCCTACGAAACGTCCGGGGCCCGCGTGCGTTCGGTTGAGAACATGACTCTCGAAGAAATTTTTGTCGCGAACGTCGAGCACAGTAGGGAAGAGGTAAGCGTATGAGCGGCTCAGTGATTCGGCATTTGGTTCTCAAGGATTGGCGCTTGGTCCGCTTTCAAGTCTTATTGTGTTTGGGGGCTGGTGCTGCTGCACTGGTTCTTTGTCAAGTGAAACGCGAGGTTCCCTTCGTTCTCGGTACAGTCTGGTTCTTTGTAGCTCTAATGGTGCTGGCATGCATGCTTCCGGTCACGAACGTGGTAAACGAGAGGAAGAAACAAAATCTCGCTTTTATGATGAGCCTCCCCGTTTCCGCCAGGCAATACGCAATGTCGAAAATCGCCTCGACCTTCGGGATTTTTCTAGTGCCGTGGCTCGCGTTCGTCGGCTGCGCGCTCTTGCTGATCGAAGGTCGCGGCTTGCCGCACGGAATGATTCCCGTGGCTCTCGTGCTGATGGGTCTCGTTCTGGTCGGTTTTTTCCTGATTGCTTCGGTCGCGATCGTCAGCGAATCTGAGGGCTGGGCGACGGGTGCCATCGTCATTTGCAATTCGTCGTATGGAATCGTCTGGTATCTCATCGCTAGGGTGCCGGGGGCGATAAAGGAGATGGGAAGTCCTGTGGCCATTTGGAGCCCCCGAATACTGACCATCCTGGCCATAGAGTCCGCCTCGATAGTGATCACTTTGGGTCTGACTTTCTATCTTCAATCAAAGAAACGAGATTTTGTGTAGCCAGCACAGCTCCTAACAAAGCTGATTCGAGGGTCGATTCGATAGTGCGAAAGGAACGCTATGCGATACGTGTGTCTGTTAGCTCTGATGGTTACGGCTCTCTCCACTCAGGCTCAGGACGGAGCCGCCGTCTACAAGCAGCATTGCGCGTCATGCCACGATAACCCCGCCGGGCGTGTTCCGCCGGTAAGCGCCCTTCGAGCCATGGGCGTGCCTCGAGTGCTAAACGCGCTCGAGAACGGCACGATGAAGACGCTCGCAGCCACGTTGACTCCCCAAGAGCGCTACGCCGTCACCATCTTTCTTGCTATTCCCGCGCAGAAAGCAGTTTCAATTCCTCCAGCCGCATTCTGTAGCGCAAACGCACAGCCGTTTCGAATCTCGTCGTCCGCGCGCGGGTGGAGCGGGTGGAGTACGGACGTTGCCAATACTCGCTTTCAGACATCGCCCGCCGCAGGACTAACGGCGGCCGACATTCCGAAGCTCAAGCTAAAATGGGCATTCAGCTTAGGTGATGAGACGGATGCTCGCTCGCAACCGGCTGTGGCGGACGGAAGAATATTTTTCGGAACGCAGGATGGTAGCGTGTATTCGCTTGACGCCCGCAGTGGCTGCATTCACTGGACCTCCAAAGTGGATGGCGACATTCGTTCTGCCGTTGCAGTCGGGGCCACCGGCCACGGGAAGCAAACCGCCGTCTACTTTGGCGACGGGCATGCCAACGCCTACGCTCTCGATGCCGCCACCGGCAAACTCCTGTGGAAGGTTCACGCAGACGATCATTTCGCCGCACGAATTACGGCCGCTCCACTGTTACATCGAGGCGTGTTGTTCGTTGCTGTAACCTCTTTCGAGGAGGTTCTTCCTCCGCTGCCCACCTACGAGTGCTGTACTTTTAGAGGAAGCGTAATCGCCCTGAAGGCAGCCACGGGCCAGCGTCTCTGGAAAACGTACACCATTGCCGGCGCACCCCAGCCATTGGGGAAAAATAAGGCCGGCGCCCAGATGTACGGCCCGTCGGGCGCAGCGATTTGGTCAACGCCCACGTTCGACGAGAAGCGAAACGTCGTGTACGTCGCAACGGGCGACAATTACTCCGATCCGGCAACCACAACCAGCGACGCGGTACTTGCCATGAACGCAAAGACGGGGAAGCTGCTCTGGTCGCGGCAAATGACCGCCGACGACGCCTACAATAATGCCTGCGGATTTCCCGGGAGCCCGAATTGTCCTAAGTCGCCCGGGCACGATTTTGATTTTGGGCAGCCCGCGATACTCGTGTCTCTTGAGAATGGACGAAGGGCGCTGGTAATCGGCCAGAAGTCCGGTATGGCGTCTGCGCTTGATCCCGATAAGCAAGGCGAAGTCCTGTGGCAAACGCGAGTGGGCAAAGGCGGCGCCCTCGGCGGAATTCAGTGGGGATCAGCCGCTGATGCCCAAAACATGTATATCGCATTGTCGGATTTGCATATCAAAGGCATTATTGCGGACACTACCTCGTCGCAAGGATATCGGCTTCAGCTTGATCCGAACCAAGGCGGTGGGCTGTTTGCGCTTCGCCTAAGCAGCGGCGAGCAAGTTTGGAATACGAAGCCATCTTCTTCCTGTGGCGATCGCACGAATTGCAGCCCGGCTCAGTCTGCCGCCATCGCGGCAATTCCAGGCGTGATTTTCTCCGGATCGGTGGATGGGCACCTGCGCGCATATGCAGCCGCCACTGGTGAAATCATTTGGGACGAGGACACTGGCCGCGACTACGACACAGTGAACGGACAACACGCACGCGGTGGATCATTAGACGGACCCGGCCCCGTGATAGTCGACGGAATACTGTTCGTAAACTCCGGCTACGGTCAGTGGGGCGGCATGCCCGGCAATGTTTTGCTGGCCTTCTCTGTCGACGGCCACTGACGCGCGCGCCATCGCCGCCGTTTTATCGCATGATTGCAGTTTTCTTTCGACATTTCTGATTCTGCGCGGATCGTTTTCTTTGAGCGAATTAAGCCAACAGTCTCATAAAATGCTGAACGCGCTGCCACGCTTCGATTTCAGTTGAACTCCCTCACGCGGATCACATTATCGCCGGCAAAAGTGACGAACACCGTTTTTGCTGGCGGCGTACCATAAATCCAATCCTCGGTTTCCTTGCCGTCTGGTTCGCGCTGGCGAACCTTGTGGTCCGGACGCCCCACCGCCGCTATAACCATGTCCTCGTCCATCCCCACCATGGCTTTGTGATCCGTGATCGCCTGCTTGAATTTTGGTGGAATCGTATCGATCCAATTCACTGCGGCCGATTGCTGCTTGGAAAAATCGAGCATCACTCCGAGGTCGCGCTTCAAATCTTCGGGAGTCATCTCGGGCAGCGGGCGGCCATAGTCCAAAATCAGAACGCCGCCAACTGGTTGCCTCGGACCCGTGTCGGGCGGAGGGTCGCTAGAAAGATTGCCCATGCCAATCTGCAGATGTTGGCGCCAATTGAAATGTTTTTTCCCTCCGCCATTTACTTGGACGCGTATTTGTCTGTAGCGAAATTCGAGCCCCGTAATTTGAATAGTGTCGCCTTGACCGGCAGCCGTACCCCATAACCTCAGCGCGTCTCTCAGATGTTGCATGTCCAACGGTTTGCCGGGCGAAAGCATGAAGCCATGCTTGCCGGCGGGCAATGAATGCACGAGTTTCGCGTTCTCGCCATCCACCCCTCGAATAAGCAGCAACCGCGATTCAGGCTGAAGATTTTTCGCAGGATGGTCCGGCTTTGGCGTTGTCTGTGCGGATACGGCGGACTGTGCCTCCTCAATTGTCACAAAGCCAAAAATATCCACCGCGAAAGCAATCGCAGCAGCGAGTGCGACGATGTGACGTACGCCCATGGCCAGCCAGTATTCCTATTCTATTGCTTTTGGCCAAATCCGGTGAAAGTTTGGTGCCGTGCCATTGAGATGGCAATTCATCAGTAGGCGTTGCTCAACGGCTGAAGCGACTCTGCGAGGACCCAGTTCCTCCTGTCAGCGGCTCTCGTTACATTGACGAGGGATTGGGCATGCGATGAAACTGGAGCGGGATAAGAGAATCGAACTCTCGCCTCCACCTTGGCAAGGTGGCGTACTACCACTATACGAATCCCGCCCGTAAGGGGGTACTTCCGATAATATTCTATAACACGCCGCCCGTCAGCAGGACAACTCCATGCAAAACAAGTGCGATGCACCCAGCGAAACCGACGCGCGGAGGACCGGATGTCCCGCTAAGAATTAGCCCCTTCCCGGTCCACTTCCAAAATGCGAGTGGCCTTCACGACGGGGGATTTTTTCTGGCGTTCGGCGAAACGCTCGGCGCGTTCGCGATCGATGTAAACTCGAGCAAACTTTTCACCATCATTGTAATAAACAGTGACCTGCCAGTGGCGGTGCTTGCGGCGGCGGTCACCCCGCTTACCGCCTGATTTTGCAGCCTTTTTGCGTTTGACCATTCGTCGTTGGTCCTCAGTGATTGGGACTATTACAGAAGCCGGACGCGCCGCACAAGTATCTAGTTTGTAGCTACCTTTCCTTCTAACTAGAAGCATTTTCGCGTCGCAAAGAGCAGGTTAACTAAGCACTGATGGGCCATTATGGCGCCAAATCCGACGGCTTCAGATTCAGGCTGGCAATGGCGCCCTTCTTGACCTCATACAGCGAAGTACTATTACTATCCTGGGCGTAGACGAAGTCGCCGGTGGTTTTCGAAAACCGGATGGTGGTCTTTTCGCCCTTCGTATTGGTCAAGACGACCGTTATTTCTGGCTTCGCCAGAGGTTTGAGGTCGGCAGGCAAAGGATGGTCGATTATCCGATCGGCGGTCAGGCCGGTGAGGGCGTCCACAATCTTCCAACCGGACGCCGGCTTCCCCTTCTGCTGCTCCGGAGCTTGAAAACTCCATTCCTCCGAATCGTCCTTTTTACGGCCTACGGCCAGCGATCCTGCGGCATCGGCAAGCTGAATCTGTTGCATATCCGAGGCCGCGACGTGGACGACTTTTTTGTCGCGCAGCTGGGCGTATTTTTGCGTGAGCTTCGAGTACACATCCTCGCCGATGGTGAAAACCGTGGGGCGAGAAGTATCGCGAGCGAAGTACGCACTTCCGCTCTTTTTACCGACTAGCAGCGTGGCTGGCGAGCCTTTGCCCGCTGTTGCAGTAAACGTGATGAGAGGTTTTTGCAGACCATACCGATCGAGGTGTTCCGGTTTTTCTTCGACGATGGAGGCCATTTTCGCGTTGGCGACGGATTGCAACAGGCTATCCATTGCATCCGGATCGGTAAGAGCAGGCGCGGGCTTGGTGAAATGCCACAGATCGTTCTTCTTGGAGGCTTCGAGCTGGCCCGAAGGGTTCGTAAGATTAAAGGACGAAACTTCGGCGGCATCGATGTGCAGAATTTCGCGGTCGCGCAGATCCTCGAGGGATTTGCCCGCGCTGGTGGCCAGCAGATCCGGCAACAGAGAAACATTCTGGGCGCCATCGATGATCGTGTAGGCGGAATCGCCAGAAAAATCCTTGGCGCCGATGAGAATGGTGTGCTTCGAACCGTTTCGAAGCTGGAATTCCAGCGAGACCTGCGGCGGATCGAGGCCATAGACTTTGCGCCGATCGGCGGTGCCCGGTTCGGTTTGCGAAACAGTCGCGCCGGCAAGCTGGTCGGCGATGCCGTCAACGGTGGGCTGATCCGCTTGTGTTTCGATCGGCTGGACGATATTCCAGGTGTCGGCGCGCTTTTCCAGACGAATAGCGGGCGTGCCCGCCTCGGCAGGGTGAGCCAATGTAATCGAAGAGATGTCGGATGCCTGGATTGAAAACGCGGGCTTCGAAGCGTTGACCGCCGGCTTCGCTTCATTGCCTTTCTTCCAATCGAAATAATAAACGAGCCCGCCGAGGACAACGGCGCAGAGGAGCACGACGATAGTTGGTTTCTTAATCATTCCGATTCATCCGCAGTTTTTTTACCGGCGCTTCCACCAGATCGAAATGCCCACGAGGACCACGATTCCCGGCAAAAAGAACATCTCGATCCATCGCAGCGATGCAGCCTGCCCTTCCGTGAGTATGATGTGGCGGCTGGTTGCCGATTTCGGACGAATGGAGATCAAGTTTTCGTCTTGAGCCAGCCAATCGACGGCATTGAAGAAAAGGTCTCCGTTGTGTTGCAAACCGATCCACTGATTCTCGGCGAAGCTGGAATTTCCGATGACCACCAGACGTGCGGTCTTCGCGCCCTCGCTGCGGTTGGCAGCGACACCCAACGAAAGCGGACCGGCAGTCTTGGGATCAAAGCGAACTTCCCGGGCCAGTTTTGGAATCGTGAAACTGCGTGGCGATGTTTTGAGCAACTCGACGGACACGGGATCGCTCTTGGACTTGTCGGCGATCGTCACCGTGCGCGCAAGCTGAAAAAAAGTCATGCCGCCCTGCAGTTTTTTTGTGATGGGACTTTCGCCATAATCCACTACCAGCGGCGTTTCCGGTCCAGTCCCAAACAAGCGGCCCACGCCGCTGGCATCGACGACGATGTTTGAGCCGACATTAGTATTCCAGGCCTGAAATACAGGATCGAGCTTTGGATCGGTTTGCGGATCGACTTCGATTAGCGCTTTCCCGCCATCGTCCAAATACTTGCCAACCATGGTGGCTTCCTGCGGGAAGAAAGCCTCCTTGGGCCCTGCGAGCACGGTTACGTCGCACGTCGGCGGGACGCCATTCTCGGTGACCAGGTTGACGGACTTAGTGTCATAGCCCTCTCGCTTGAGGCCCCGATCAACGTTCGAATAGCCCTCCATGCCATCATCTGTGAGGGATTTTTCGCTGTGGCCCGTGACGAAACAGACCGTCTTGACCTTGCTACGCGTTACTTTGAGGATCGCGCTGGTAACGTCTTGCTCGGAAAAAGTTCCGTCGGGGCCAGGTTCCAGAGGTTGTTTTCGCGAGCCGGAGGCCACAATGACGTCGCCGAGATGCGTGGCGCCGAAGTCCTTGGCCACATCGGGCTTTTCCTGTGGGTCCACATTCTCGAACTTGATGTGGTCACTCAGGTTCCTGTATTCACCCATCAGATCGTTGAGCTGCGGATTGGGCACTTTGTCGAAGCGCGCAATATTCACATCCGACTTGAGTCCCTTGACGGCTTCTTTGGTCTGGTCTGAAAGGGTGAATAGTTTTTCGCTGGTGAGGTCAAAGCGCTTGTGATGCCTGAAGCCGACGAAGTTCACCAACCCGAGAATGAGGATAACGGCGATAGTTAGAATTGTGGTGTTGGTGCCAAGTTGGGAGGAGCGGCGCGAAAAGAATTTCACGATCCCGCCGAATCCCACCACGATCGCGGCCAGGACCAGAACCGCGCCCCCGATCAGGAAGATTTTACTGGTCAGGAGGAGTTCGCCCTGCAATGAATATCGGACGTAGCCGCCAATGAGGGCCGCCGTGCCCAAGCTTCCGATGATTTCCGCCCATTCGTTACGAGTCCACTTCATCCTATGAGTTCCTCCGCGACTGCTATATGCCGTAATTCCCGGACGTTACCGGATTCGTCAGGCGCGCCTCCAGCGCATCGAATCGACTGAGCGCACTGTTAGAAAAATGAACAGAGTTATGAAGCTGAGATAATAGATCAGGCCCGAGGTATCGATGATCCCCCGCGTAAAATCCTCAAAATGATTGATTACGGATAAATAGTGCAGCACCTGGCCAGGGGTGCTGCCGGCGTCACGCGACCCGAAATCCAGCGCCCAGAGGAGCAAGAAAGCCCCGAATGTAAGTACGCCGGCGATAATCTGATTCTCGGTGAGCGATGAGAGGAAGGCCCCCAGCGCCAGCAGCGATCCGCCAAAAAGCAAAATGCCGAGATAGCCAGCCAGGATTATCCGGAGCGGCGGCACCGGCGAAGTGTGCAGGTACATGAAAAGGATAAAGATCGCCGTGGGGAGCAGCATCGCCGCGAAGAGCGTAAGAGAAGCCAGAAACTTGCCGAGCACGATATCGATTTCGCAAATTGGCGAAGTCATCAACAATTCCATGGTTCCGCGTTTCCGCTCGTCGGCAAAAATGCCCATGGTAAGCATGGGCATCAAAAAGAGGAGCAAGAGGGCAACCAGACCGAGAAAGACGCGAAGCACCTGGCTGGCCGCGTCAAATGCCGGCGCCCCCATTCCCTGCATTTCCTGCATGGATTCCTGGAGCGCGCTTTGGATGTACAGATTGAAAAAGAAGCCGCTGATAAAAAGGAAAAGGCCGGCAACCGCATAGGCGATGGGAGAAACGAAAAAATGGCCGATCTCCTTGCGATAAATGGCGTATAAACCCCGCATCATCTCCTCCGTTAGTTTGATGCCTCTGCGTGAGCAGCGTCATCCGTGGTGAGTTCGAGGAAAATATCTTCCAGGCTGAGGCTGATGCCGCGAAGTTCGTAAAGCGCCCAACCCTGCTCGACGATTTTGGCTGCGATTTGGCTGCGAATATCCTTGCCCGGGGCGACTTCAACGTTGGCGATGGAATGGCCGTTGGAGCGCGAGGCGCTGACCTGCACGCGCGCGGTGCCGGGAATTTTGGTCAAGAGATCCTCGAGAGGCTTCTCGGCCGCATGGGCATCAATGTAAATTCTCTGCCCGCCCTTTAGCTGCGACGTGAGATTCTGCGGCGTATCGACGGCGGCAATTTTACCTTTATTGATGATGACCACGCGGTCGCAGGTCATGCTGACTTCCGGCAGGATGTGGGTGGAAAGAATGATGGTGTGCGTGCCGGCCAAGCTCTTGATGAGGTGGCGGACTTCGATGATCTGCTTTGGGTCCAGGCCGACGGTGGGCTCGTCCAGAATAATTACGGTGGGATCATGCACCAGCGCCTGGGCCAACCCCACGCGCTGTTTGTAGCCGCGAGAGAGCCGCTTGATCAACTCCGTGCGCTTATCGACGATATTGGTTTTTTCGAGCGCCTCGCTGATGCGCGACGGCCGCTTGTCAGTCGGGACGTTCTTGATCCGCAAAACGAAATCGAGATAAGCCTCGACAGTCATATCCGGGTAGACAGGCGGCACCTCGGGCAAATAGCCAATGTGCCGGCGCACTTCCATCGAATCTCCGAATACATCGAATCCGGCGATGCTGGCCGTGCCGGATGTAGCGGGCATGTATCCGGTGAGGATGCGCATGGTGGTGGTTTTGCCGGCGCCGTTGGGGCCAAGAAAACCGAGAATCTCGCCCTCATTTACTGTGAAGGAAACGTGGTCAACTGCCGTAACAGGACCGTAGGACTTGGTCAGATTTTGTACTTCTATCAATGCGACCCTCCATAATCATGATGACGACAATCCTAGTGAGGATGCCAAGCAGAGAAAAAATGTGACGCTCTGCAGATTCCCAAACAGATGTTTATACCAAAAATTTTGTGAAACGGGAGATGCAAATGAAAATTCGGTAGTGTGTGAATTGATTTGGTCGGAGGTACAGGAAGGTAGAGGTCAAATGAAGCACCTAAGTTCTAGCTCAATCTTTAGGAATATTGCCTATGTTGCAGCCCTCGCCGTTTTGAATCCAATGTGGGCCCTTGCGGTCAATCTTAAGAATCCTGATGGGAGGGCCAACCCAATCTGGCTCCGCATCGATTTCCAACTGTACAAATTTGCCGACCGTGTTGGCCAAATCGCCCTTCATCCACTCGGGATTCTTGGCCATGTAGGCATCAATGGCATCGGTGTAGCCAATGGGAACTCCACACACGTCGGTTGGTGGCGGGCACATACGGTCAACGAAGAAAGCAGCATCTCCGACTTTTTGAACTTCGATTTTTCTACCTCTATCGTGGGCGCGAAAAGTTATGAACGCGACGGATGGTATTTTCCCCTCCATACCGAAAAAGCTAAAGTCTATAGCCGCGTTATCTTGCCCCATGAGGTCGCGGTACCGTTCCGGCGACCGACTGCGCAGGCGTTCCAGCCCTGCCGCCATTTGTGGTGGGAAAGCTTTTCCAAACGCTTCAACCGTACTGCGAATAGACTTACCGCGACCGCTGGAGATCGTCTTCGCGTAGCCCTGGCCGATAGGCCCATCGTAAGCCCAGAAAATGCCGTTCCCAAGCGCGCGGATTTTACACAGAGGCATTGTGGTGGGGTGACTTTTGCTGTCGGCGGCTACAAAAATAGTCGTGGCGTTCCTATAGACGACAATGGTCGTATTCGCACTCAATACCGGGCTAATTCCGAAGAACACAAAAAGAGCGAACAGAAATCTCTTCGATATTTGAGGTTGGCGGATGGTAACGGCAACGTCGTCGTTATACTTGCCAATACAAAAACAAGTGAGACGCCTCATGCACTCCTATGATGCAAAATGAGGCGGCTTGTTTCAAGACCCCAAAAGTGGCAAATTCACGCACTACCAAAAATTTTGGGTAGTGTCCTATTTTGGGTTCGGGACCTGCTCACCCATTACAACAGGATCGCCAAAGGCTGTCACTTCGCGGCATCGTCCTCCGCCGGCCCGAACGTAGGGAGGTACCGGCCGAAGTTCAGTTCGAAGTCGCTCGGAACGCCGTAACCGACCTCGCGGATCTTGGCACGGCGCGCCTGTGCACCAGGCAACGCCAGCAACGGGAAGAACAAGTCGATGCTCGACTGAATCTCGGCAGCTGTGGGCGTCCCGAACCGATTGATCTGGGCCTTCGCCGCGGCTAGCGTTTCACGGTCGAACGAGGCCAGACGCCGGGCGAGCGCATCAACGAACGAGTCGAGGTCGTCATCGTCCAGCGTGCGGTTCACCCAGCCATAGCGCTCGGCGATATCAGCATCGAAGTCGTCGCCGCTGAGCACAATCTCAAGTGCCCGCGAGCGGCCGACCAGGCGAGGGAGCCATTCCAGCGCTCCGCCGCCCGGGACCAGTCCGACGCCGACCTCGGGGTTGCCAAATAGGGCGCTTTTCCGGCTGGCGAAGCGCATGTCGCAGGCCAGCACGAACTCGTTACCGATGCCGCGCGTGCGGCCGCGAATCTTGGCGATGCTCACGATTGGCGCGGAAGAGAGGCGCAGCACAAGGTCGCGCCAAAGGCCCAGCACCTCTGGCCGTTCAGCTGCCTTGCCTACGTCGAGATGGGCGACGAAAAAATCAGGATTCGCCGACTGGAACACTACGACCTTCACGGACGGGTCCGCCTCGAGGGCGGTCATTAGCGCTCCCAATTCCACGATCGTTGCGGGAACAAACATGTTGATCGGCGGGTTGCTAAAGGTGACAGTCCACCGGCCCGGATGGGTGCGGTCAGTCTTGAACTGCGCAGGTGCCTGCTCGCTGCTTCGCTGTGTAGCGCTGGATTGGGTCATGATCTTCTCCTTTCTCGTGAAGAACCCTACCGCAGCGATCTGAAGCCCGCGCGAACCTCTTCGGAAAAAAGTTGCGGTTGTTCCCAGGCCGCGAAGTGGCCGCCTTTGGGGAGCCTGTTGTAATGGATGAGCTTAGGATACGCTTTTTCCGCCCAGCTCCGTGGCGCAGGGTAGAGTTCGTCAGGAAAGACGCTCACTGCAACCGGGATGGAGACGCCTTTGGCGTTGAAATACCCTTTGCCAAAATACTCCCAATAGAGACGGGCGCCGGAAAGCGCCGTGTTCGTCAACCAGGTGATCGTGATGTTGTCGAGGATGTCGTCGCGCGTGAGGCCTTCGGTTTGTCCTTCAAAGACACGTGAGATCAGCTCGTAGCTGCGCGCGTCGTGATCAAGGAAATAAGCCGCCAGGCCGATGGGCGAGTCGGCGATCCCGTACAGTGTCTGCGGTCGCAGACCCATTTGAAACCCGTAGGCGATTCCTTTTTGATAGACAAACTGCAGACGCTCGTAAGCGACCTTCTCATCGGCTGAAAGACCCGATGGTGCAGGCGCCCCGGAAAAAGCCGCTTGGTCAATCTCGGCCGGAAATATGCCAGCCATGTTGGTGTGAATGCCGAGCAATTCCGGAGCTGCCTGAACGCCCATCAGATCGACGATCACCGCGCCCCAGTCGCCACCCTGCGCTACGAATTTGTCGTAACCGAGCCGCTTCATCAACGTGACCCAAGCGCGCGCGATGTGATTGGGGCCCCAACCGGTCGTAGTCGGTTTGCCCGAGTATCCGTAGCCCGGCATCGACGGAATGACGACGTCGAACGCATCGGATGCGCTGCCGCCATGCGCTGTGGGATTTGTCAGCGGATCGATAATCTTCAACTGCTCGACGATTGAGCCGGGCCAACCGTGCGTGACGATCAGCGGCAGGGCGTTTTCATGTTTCGAACGGACGTGAACGAAGTGAATGTCTAACCCATCGATCTCGGTAATGAAGTTCGGTAGGGCGTTTAGTTTGGCTTCGCACTTGCGCCAATCATAATCTGTCCCCCAGTAACGCGCGAGTGCTTGAGTTGTTGCGAGCTGCACGCCCTGCGTAGCATCCGCGACCGTTTCTCGGTCAGGCCACTTTGTGGCGTTGATGCGCCTGCGTAATTCGGTAAGTTCGGTTTCCGGAACATTCACATGAAAAGGACGAATCGCATCCTTATCCGCTGCTTGCTTGGTCGCGTGTGCTGCACTGCTTTCGGTCATGGCGTGATCCTCTCGAGTAGGTTTGGATTGCTCCAACGATGGAGATGGCGGTCATTGTTTTCACATCCATGGAAGGACTGGCTCCGCCGGTGAGCGGCAGGGAGCCTATCACAAAATGAATGTCCGGAGCGTTAAGCCCCTGTAAATCGGAATCGCAGAGCTCCATCGGGTTGTGGTCTCTGGGATCGAAACGGATATAAGAAACGGACCAGGCGGCGGCAACTGAATATACACATTCCCTCGCGGCCCGGAAAGCGAAATGGAAATTCGGGTTAGGATTTCTGCGAGCGAGACAGGAAGCCCCGCGTCTCAAGGGTGTGACGTCCCGAGGCGCGCAAGCCCTACCCGATAGAGATAGTCGCGAATGGCGCGGCCTTACTTATGGTTCCCTCTCTCTTGCCCGCCTCCGCCGCGATTCGTGGGCCTCACGTTGTGGTCGGCCGGAATCGGCTCGGCTGATGGCTGGCGTGGCAGGCCTTCCGTGATTCTGGGCCGCAAACTGTCCGCGATTCGTGGAGTAGCTCCGCGCGTGCTGCACCTGCGTGCTCATGCGCGGAGCAGTTGGCTCGCGCCTCGCGGCCATTTCAGATGATCGCGGCCGAACCTGAACTCCGTGCGACCCGCCATTAAAGCTGGAGCGGGAAACGCCTCTGGCCCGATTGCCAGCATAAGTTATAGTTGTACACGTTGTGTACGACGCGCGTGTCCACGTGGTTGTAGGCGCGGTTGTAGAAGAAGTGGCCGGAATGCCAATAGCCGCCCTCGTAGCCGAGGCCGACGTAGCCAAAGCCGTAGTTGATGCCGCCGTAGAAGCCGATGTGCAGGCCCCAGTAGCCGGGATAAAAGGAATAGCGGCCGCCGTAGAACCCCCAGTAGCCAGGCGTCCAGAGCGCGCCCGCATAGGGTGGCTCGACCCACGCGCCGGGCACCCAGTAATAGCCAGCCGGGCTCCAGGCCCAATAGCCGGGAGTCCAGAGGTAGCCGTCGGCAGGCGGCGGGGGCTGATCGTAGTCGGGCAGCGCCGGAGGAGGCTGGGTTGCCGTTTCTGTGGGCTGCTCACCGTATTCGTCGGGAGCTTGTCCCGGAGCGGCCGACTGGCTGGCAGGTGGCGGAGTTTGAGTTGTGTAGGACGGCCCGCTGGGTGCCAGGTTGGCTGCGGCGGGGTCCTGGCCCTGGTCCGCCTGGCCCTGATCCGGCGGAGCTTGGTCCTGCGCGCCAGCAACTGCGGCGCTGACCGTGGGAATGAGGATCAGACGCTGGTGAAAGACTGCTACGCAGAGGGCAGTTGCAAGGGCAATCAAGACCCACCGCGCACTCCGAGGAAGACGGTTCATAGCACCCTCCAGGTCTCCGGACGTTGTCTCGGGTGCCCAGTTTAGCGCGGCTGGGCGGAAATGGCCATCGAGCTCGCGCCGCACAACATTCAAGTTAAATGCGATCGCGCCGCGGTGGATTGAAAGCGGACATTTATGTCGCGCTGATCGCATTACTCCGCCGAAGCAAGTAGTGCAGTCGTTTTCGAAACCAATAAGCGAGTGACCGCGCACTCGGAGATTGGCCCGCTACGGAAAATTGTTGGCCACACTTGCTTGCTGAAAGAATCCTCGGGCAAGGCAACGAGCGTGGCGGGGAATGCATCCACATGGCTGACGCGTTCTCGTTATTTTGGGGTGGTTCTGCAGGCATTCGCCAATACCGGGCTAGCCGGAGATGTGCGTTGACACTACCGGGCCGTTTTGCTATTCAACTTGTTCCGCGATTGCGCCAGGGAGCGCATGGGAAGCTTCCGGTTCGGGTGGGGCGCGTCTGAAAGTAATTCCGCAGGCGATGAAGGAAATGGCGGCCGTATGCCTCGGCTGGGTAACTCCGCGCAAGGGGAGCAGACCTGATGACAGGAATTCTGGTAGCCGCATGAAGAGCGCCCGTGTCGCGCTTTATTTTCTGGCATGCGCGGGGATCGTCATTTTCTGCGGCTGCGGCGGCGGAAGCTCGACAACCATCACCATTGAAATTGTGCCGCCGGCCACGGGTAACTCGGTGGACGTGGGCTCGACCCAGGCATTGATATTCACCGCGTTAGTTGCCGGGGATACCAAAAATGCGGGTGTCACCTGGAAGTTTACCGGATCGACGTGCTCGGGCAGCGGCTGCGGAACGCTCTCGAGCGTCACGCCTCAGTCGGTGACGTATACGGCGCCCACGGCGCTGCCGTCTACCACGGCCCTGAGCATAACTTTAACTGCAACATCGGTCACAAACACGTCGATCACCCAGACAGCCACGATTACCGTGGAGCCGGCACCAACTTTCCTGACGACGGAATGCAATCCGACTGGAGTTCTGCCGTGCACCCTTCCGAACGGAGAAAACGGAGTAGGGTACAGCACAACTATCTCATTCACCGGAGGCGTGGCGCCCTACACTTTCAACAAGCCTGCTCTTCCGGCGTGCCTGCAATTGGTGACATCGAGCTCGGGCACCACCGCCGCCATCTCAGGCCGACCGTGCGGCTCGGGGTCGACCACTTTTACCGTAACGCTGACCGACAGCGGGGGAGCGGCTCGCCGTCAGCCAGCAATTCACGATTACGATATCTCCCCCGCCGGCGCTTTCGATTAGCACCACGTCGCTGGCGCCGGGCACGGTCGATGCGGTTTACGCTGGCGCGGTAGCAACGCAGGGCGGAGTGGCTCCGTTGGCCTGGAGCGTAATTTCCGGCGCCCTGCCGCCGGGGCTCACGTTGAATCCGGCTAACGGTCAGATAACTGGAATCCCAACTACTGCGGCGGTGTATTCGTTCACCGTGCAAGTTAAAGACTCGGCGCTCCCGACGAGCCAAACGGCTATGCAGGCCCTCAGCATCACGATTACAACGCCTGCGCCGCTTTCTATTACCACATCGAGCCTGGCCGCTGGAGTTACGGCCACCGGATACAGCGGGACGCTTCAGGCCACCGGGGGAGTGTTGCCGTATACATGGTCAATAACAAATGGACAGCCCCCCGCCGGTTTGAATGTGAATGGCTCGGGGACGATCACGGGAACTCCGGTTCTGGCGGGTATTTCCACGTTTACCGTCCGAGTGGCGGATTCGGAGGTGAATCCGACTACCGGCAATCCAAATCCGATGACGGCCACGAAGCAATTCACCATCACGGTTACGGCTGGAGCAACTAACAACAAGCTTCTCTTTAGCGGCTATTCGTTCCTTTTCACCGGCTTCGATAAAGATGGCGCGGTGGCGATCGCCGGCTTTCTGACGGCCGACGGCAACGGAAACATTACTTCAGGCGGCGAAGATGTCACGCGAGTTTCCAAGGTTGTGACCGGCGCCACGCTTGCCGGCACGTATTCCGTCGATTCCAATGGCGATGGCCACGGAACAATGGAATTAGTGGCGACACTGGGGCAAAACGTCCTGACCACGGACTATCGGCTGGTGCTCGATTCGAATGGGAATGCTAAATTTTTCGAGGACAGGCCCGCGACTTCCAACGGGGACACGCTGCAAACTCACGGCGAGGGGATATTGAAGCCGATTGTCGGCTCGAGCTTTTCGGCTGTCAACTTGAGCGGCAATTACGCTTTTGAATTGGCGGGCCAGGATTTGTCTCAAAAGCCAGCCGCGCTTGGCGGCGTGCTTAATGCCGATGGAAACGCTACTTTTTCTTCCGGTGCGAGCGATTTTAATGATGCCGGCACGTTCAGCTCTGGCTCGGTTTCGGGCAGCTTTTCATTCATCGCGGGCAACCGAGGCACGGCTTCGCTGACGGTTCCACTGCCGAGCGGGCAGGCCACACTGAATTTTGTGTATTATTTCGTTTCACCCTCCGATCTGTATCTCGTAGAAGTCGATAGCACGCCGCAAGGGAACGGCACACCCACGGAGTTCCGCTTGGCGGGCGAGATGATCCTGCAGCAGCCGACTACTTCGTTTAGCTCATCGATCTTGCAGGGAGTGAGCGTGGCGAGTGGAAGCGGTGTGAGCGGCGCGAATGCCGATGTGTTCGCGGGCTTGCTCACTGCGACGGTATGCAACGGCAGCACGGCCGTGACGCTGGCGTACGACGAAAACAACGGTGGAACAATTGCGTCGCCATCTTTTTCGGGCACTTGTACCATCAACCCGAATGGACGCGCGAGCTTCACGGGCCTGGGCGCTACCGCAGGAGCCACGCGCGTCGCCGTAGCCTATCTGACGGGACCAGGCCAAGGCTTCATTCTCGGCAGCGACGCGGCCGTAACCACGGGCTTTCTGGAACAGCAGTCCGGCGGGCCTACTTTCGCGAATTCCTCCGTGCTGGACGGTTACACGCTGAGCGCTCGTTTTACCGCCGACACGGAGGTGAAGAACATCGTGGGCCAGGTGACGGCGGACGGGGCGGGGAATATCTCCGGCACAGTGGACGAGATCGATCCGCCCGCTAGTGCAGCGCCGAATCTGGCGCAGGCGCTAGCGGGCACGGTGAGTATCCAGGCTAGCGGACGCGGGACGCTGACGCCGTCGGGGCCGGTGCCCAATGGCTTGCCGTCATCGGCGATCCTCTACGTTGTGTCGCCGGCAGAAATCCGCGTGATTTCCAACGATCCGACGGACCAACATCCGGAATTGATTTTCCTAGACCACTGACGGTTTCTGAGGTCGACGGAGCGGGACGGCGCGCGGGTTATTTCTTGGCGTCGGAATCTTTCTCAAGCAGCTTCAAGGCCGCGGAGTTGATGCAAAAGCGAAGTCCCGTCGGCGGAGGGCCGTCCTCGAAGACGTGTCCCAGGTGGGCATCGCAGCGGCTGCACATCACTTCGGTGCGGCTCATGCCATGGCTGGCATCGCGATCCATTTCGACATTATCAGCGGCGATCGGTTGGTAGTAGCTCGGCCATCCCGAGCCGGAATGGAACTTCGCATCGGAGGCGAAAAGCGGCTGGCCGCAGCAGACGCACACGTAAGTGCCTTCGGTTTCCGTATCCTCGTATTCGCCGGAGAAAGGAGGCTCGGTGCCCTTCTTGCGCGTGACGTGGAATTGCTCGTCTGTTAATTTGGAGCGCCACTCGGCATCGCTCTTTCGCACTTTTTCGGTCATGATTCTTTTCGCTCGCTAAAAGCAGGATGTCTTTCAGAAGCTTACACCAGGCAGCGCTCGTCCGCACGCCCGGCCGCCTGTGTAAACGTCGCGCCGGTTCGCCTATAATTTCTGCACTGCGCTCAATAGACAATTTCGATTGGACTCGCCGCGCGCGGAGCACTACAGTCTCGACACGCCGCGTGGCCAGTTCCGGCGGGGGTTGCATGTCTGTGACCTGGGCGCGATGCAGGCCGAGCATCGGCCCTTGACCCATGAGATAAATGAGGTGCGTGAGATGGCGCTACCAGGCGCTCCGACGAAGGCTACCAGCGAAGGAACGCAGAACATGACCGGAAACGGCCAGGGCCGCGAAGCGACGTATGTCCTTACTTTTGAGGAGATAGGCAACCTCGCGCGCGAGGGCGGCAAACCGGCAGAGACGCTGATGAACGTGGTGAAGTTGATCGCGCGGAGATTCAAAACCGAGGTGTGCTCGGTATATCTGCTTGAGCCGGATCGTGCCAGCCTCGTGCTGGCAGCCACCGTGGGCCTTCGGCCTCAATCTATCGGGGCTTTGCGCCTCAGCCTGAAAGAAGGGCTTGTCGGGCTGGTGGCCGAGCAGGTGCGGCCGGTCGCCGTCGAACACGCCCAGGCTCACCCGCGCTTCAAATATTTCAAAGAGGCTGGTGAGGATGCCTACCAGTCTTTTCTCGGGGTTCCGCTGATCGATCGAGGAGTGCTGCAGGGTGTTCTAATAGTTCAAACCATCGAGCCGCGTGTCTTTAGCGAGGACGAAATTCGGATGCTTCTGGATGCCGCAGCGCAAGTCGCGCCGGTGGTCACTCAAGCCCGCGCTCTCGACCATTTCATCGCTCCCGCCCAAGAGCGGCTGTGGGCGTTGGCTCGCAATCTCTGGTGGAGTTGGGATCACGATTCCACCAGCCTGTTCCGCGACCTCGATCCAGTCCGCTGGCGACAGCTCAATCACAACCCGGTGGCGCTTCTGAAGGAATTGCCGGCCCAGGAGATCGAACGGCGCGCCGCGGAGCTTGTGTTGCACAGCCGAATCAACTATGCCTATCGCCGACAGCGGGAATACCTGGAAGCGGATCGCACCTGGGGCGCCAGGCACGCCGGGGTGCTGCGCCCTCGTCCGGTGGGATATTTTTCCGCGGAATTTGGAATCCACGAGTCCGTCCCGGAATATTCGGGCGGCTTGGGTGTCCTCGCCGGGGACCATATCAAGAGCGCTTCCGACCTTGGAATTCCGCTCATCGGCGTTGGTCTGTTTTACGGGCAAGGATATTTCAGGCAATGGCTGGATTCGAACGGCTGGCAGCAGGAGGAATACCTGCCAACCGACGTGAATCATCTTCCGATGGAACTCGCAATCGGCGCGAACGGGGAACCTGTAACGGTGCAGATCGACATTCGCAGCGGATCGATCCGTGCGAAGGTCTGGCGCATGACTGTGGGGCGCTGCGATCTGCTGCTTCTGGATTCGAATGTGGAAGGAAACGCCCCCGAAGATCGGGAGCTTACCTCGCGCCTATACGGCGGCGATGGACGCATCCGGATTCGTCAGGAACTCCTACTCGGCATCGGAGGCTTCCGCGCCTTGAGGGCCATGGGGGTCACGCCCGCCGTTTTGCACCTCAATGAAGGACACAGCGGTTTTGCGGTCCTCGAGGCGGTTCGCGATACGATGCAGGAAGAAGGCCTGACCTTCGATCAGGCTGTTTCGCGTATCTCCCGAGGAGTCGTCTTCACCACGCACACGCCCGTTCCCGCCGGCCACGACCGATTTGATGCAAATCTGATCGAGGAGCACTTGGGGCCTCTTCGCGAAGCTCTCGGCCTTTCTCACGATGGCCTTTTGGCACTGGGACGAGAGAGACCTGAAAACAATGCTGAAGACTTCTGCATGACGGTGCTGGGCCTGAAGCTTTCCCGCCGCGCCAACGCCGTTTCCGCTCTGCATGGCGAAGTGTCGCGCGCGATGTGGACCGGCCTCTATCCCGGTAAGTCCGAGGACGCCGTTCCCATTGGACATATCACCAATGGCGTTCACGTTCCCACCTGGCTCGCGCCGCAAATGTTTCGCCTTTACGTCCGCCACTTAGGAACGGGCTGGCACGAGCACAGCAGCGAGGCCCGTCTCTGGCAGGGCATTGAGAGTGTGGACGACGGCGAGCTTTGGGAAACGCACCTCAATTTGAAAGGGCAGCTCCTGGAGTTTGTTCGCCGCCGCGCCGTAAACCAAGCCGAACGCCGTGGTGAATCGTCGGAAACGCTCAAAGCTTTGGGGAGCGTGCTGAGTCAGGATGCACTCACCATCGGATTCGCGCGGCGTTTCGCCACGTACAAAAGAGCAAATTTGATTTTGGCCGATATCGAGCGGCTTACTTCGATCGTCAACGATCCGGCGCGTCCCGTGCAGTTCGTGTTTGCGGGCAAGGCGCATCCGCGCGATGAGCCCGGCAAGCGCGTGCTGCAGCAGATTGCCGAACTGATGCGCGATCCGCGCTTCGCGGGCAAATTCGTTTTCATTGAGGATTACGACATCAACGTGGGACGCCATTTCGTGCGAGGCGTGGACGTGTGGCTCAACAATCCCCGCCGTCCGCTGGAAGCCTCGGGGACAAGCGGGCAAAAGGTGGTTCTAAACGGCGGTCTGAATCTTTCGGTGCTGGATGGCTGGTGGGCGGAAGCGTACGACGGCCTGAACGGTTTTGCCATCGGCACCGGTAGGACGCACTCAAACATGGACGTTCAAGATACGCGCGACGGCGAAGAACTCTATCGGACGCTTTGCAGCGAAGTGATTCCGCTCTATTACCAGCGCGATCGTGACGGCCTTCCCCGAGGTTGGATCAAGCGCATGAAGCGGACCATCCGCACGCTTGGCTGGCGCTTCAATGCCGACCGCATGGTGATGGACTACACGCTGAAATGCTACGTCCCCGCCGCCGGCGGCACTTCCAGCGATATGCGCCCCGCCACCTAGCCCCGCACGCGATGTGACGGTCATCGGTTATTTGAAGTAGTACTCCAAATGTCCGGTTAGCCCGGTGGATTCAATGGGTCAACGCAACACTAGCTCGAAGGCTATGTGCAACAGTTTGAAAGGCTGAATTGGTTCGCGAGTGTTAATTCAAAGAAGCAACTGCCCTGTTTAAGTCTAAATAAATCGAGACCTAGAGATCGGTCCTCTTTGAAAAGCCTGCAGAAGCAATCAACTAGACGGGTGTTGCATCGACCGGTTGAGC
>CAVPCI010000015.1:0-30939 GCA_963702375.1 uncultured Acidobacteriota bacterium | reverse complement strand
GGCGCGAAAACCGGCCAGGAAAAAGCCGGCCAAAAAGAAAAAGGCTAAGAAGAAAGCAAAATCGAAAGCCAAGCCAAAGTCCAAAGCGAAGAAGAAGGCTGGCAAGAAAAGTGGTAAGCGCAGGCGGCGTTAGCTTAGCTTTTCAAATGAACAGCGGAGATCGCGGGATCGGCCTCGTGTTTAGCGGCTGATCGCGCGTTGAGCCGCGTTGTGTGCGGCCGCAGTTTCCTGTACCAGATCCACACACCTCGTTTTCCGAGCATCGTTCGGATTCCGTCCTATTTTCCTCTTTGGGAAATGTTCCGCTTGCCGCGAGTGTATGCGTATAGCTAGCATACCGCGCGATGCCACTAGCGATTGAGCAGATCCGGAGAATGAGGGGAGGCGCGCAGTCGCATCTGGTGCGCTGTTCGGACGAGGCGTATTATGTGGTGAAATTCCAGAACAACCCGCAAGGAGTGAGGATCCTGGCAAACGAATTGCTGGGCACGAGACTGGCGGCGAGGATGGGGCTGCCGACGCCGGTGGCGGCGGTGGTGGAGGTGCGCGAGAGCCTGATCGAGCAGACCGAGGATCTTGTAATTCAATTGGGACGCGGAAGACTGCGGTGCCGCGCGGGGCTGCAATTCGGTTCGCGCTATCCCGGCGCCCCGGCAGAGACGGTGGTGTACGATTTCCTGCCGGACGAGCAGCTTCGCGATGTAGTGAACCTTTCGGATTTTTGCGGGATGCTGGTGTTCGACAAGTGGACCTGTAACACCAACGGCAGGCAGGCGATCTTTCTGCGCGACAAGGGCGCATCGCGGTATCGCGCGGAAATGATCGACCAGGGATTCTGCTTCAACGCCGGCGAATGGAATTTTCCCGACGCGCCACTGCGGGGACTGTACGCGCGGCATCGCGTGTATGAATCGGTCCGGGGGATCGAAGCGTTCGAGCCGTGGCTCGCGCGCGTAGAAGCTAAAATGTCCGAGGAAATTGTGGAAGAAGCGCTCAGCGAGATTCCGCCGGAGTGGTGCGGCTCGGAGCGCGACGCGCTAGAAACGATGGCCGAACAATTGTTGCGCAGGCGCACGCGGGTGCGGGAATTGATCGTTTCGGCCTGGAAATCGTCGGCACAACCCTTTCCCAACTGGAGATAACCATGGCGGACGAAACTCAGAACGTGCTGCGCTACCGGATCCTGCGGTACACGCCGAATCTTGTTCGCGATGAATGGGTGAACATCGGCGTGCTTCTTGAGGCAGGCGCGGGCGAGTCAAAAGGTAACGGTCCCGCGTCGCGGAGACTGGCCATCCAGGTGATCGAAGAGGATTCCGAAATAGCGCGCGTGCGAAGATTGCATCCGGGCGCCGATGAGGCGCTGCTGCGGGCGCTGCCCGCAGAATTCGATGCGCTGCTGCGCGCGGCCTCGCCAGAAGTGGAAACCTACGTGGAGAAACTCGACAGCACGCTTTCAAACGCGCTCGAATTCAGCCCTCCGCGAGGCTTGCTGGCGGAAAATTTCGACGCGGAACTGGCGCGGCTTTTTCGGGAACATGTAGCCGCCCCCCCCTCGGCGCGCGGGATTGGGCAGAATGTCCGGAACTGGATGCGCGCTCGCATGGCCGACGTATTCCAACGGCGGCGCATCCTGGGAAAACTCGAGCACCGCGTGCCGGTGGAGGAATTCACGCACCCGGGCGACCCTCTAAAGCTGGATTACGGCTATCGGTACAACGGCACGCGTGGCTACGTGCATGCGATCGCGCTCGACCGGGACGTATCACAATCCAAAGTGCTTGCATATACGGCCGAATCCATCCGCGCGCGCATGCGGAATTCGATTTTTACGGCCGTCACCAATGCCGAGCCGTCGCCGGAAAATTCCCGGCATCGCTTTATTGTCGAAACGCTTCGAGCCCAGGACATTTCCATTCTGCCGCTCGGGCAGATCGATCAATTCGCCGAAGAATTGCGTCCCCGGTTGCAATGAGCGGGCGCGGGCAAACGATTTCGTATCGCAGGCGGCATTTTCGGTTTTTCACTTGGCCGGCCTAGAGATACCGTTTCACTCGATCGCAATACTCTGAATACTGCCGGCCGTACTGCTTTTTCAGGAATTCTTCTTCACGCAATACCTGCCGGCGGAACAGCCCGATGGCGACAACCAGATAGACCAGGAGAATCCAATTCGAGAACACCAAGAATTGGCCCAGCAGGACGAATGCGAATGCCACGTAAACGGGATTGCGGCTAAAAGCAAAAACGCCGGTGGTTACGAGTTTGTCCGGGCGGTCGGAATCAATGCCAACACGGAAACTCTTCCCAAAAGAAACAAGACTGAGAAATAAGAGGGTCAATCCAAGGTGAGTCTACTTCTCGCTGGCGCACCCGCCGATGAATTGTACTCCGCACAAACTTTGTACAAAATTAGGACGGCACGCGCCGTTTGTTGACAATGCGCAAACGCGGCGCGTATGATTTCTGCGATGCAGCGCCGTTGCGTGGCGCTCCCCTTCTTTGCTCTAGCCCCCGGCTGGGTGGAGTGACCGAGGTCGAAGACTCAGTAAACGGGGCACGAATCCGTACGGAGGCCGCTTTCCATGTCACCCGAAACCGACCACAATCCGGAGTCATCGGCTATCGAAACTCCGGCCGGAGAACCCGCGGCGAATAGTTTCGCCGGAGCGCCCGCTGCACAAGCGCAGAGCGCGTCTGGCGCCGCCACCGCTGTCGCGCGAGCCCAAGAGCCGCCGAGTTCGGTCGCGCCAGCCTCCGATTCCGATGTGAGCCAAGCACCTGACGCCAACCAGGGTTCCGTTCGTCTGCCTGAACATGCCGGGGCCGATGGCTCTGAAGTCGCGCCGGAAGCCGCTGCGAGCGAGACCGGCGCGCCGGCCGAGACGACCGAAGCTACCGAAACAACCGACCCTACCGAAACAATGGACCAATTGCTGGACCAGTTTTCGGTTCCGCAACCGGCCGGCGAAGGCGAAATCTTCGATGGGCGAGTGCTGGCGGTGACGGACGCAGGCGTGGTGGTTGATGTCGGCGGAAAGTTTGAAGGACTGGTTCCCGCGCAGGAATTTCTCGATTCGGGCAACCCCATTGAATTCGGTTCCGGGCAGACGATTGAAGTGGAGCGCCTGCACGAGCGCAAGGACGGTTACGTGTTGCTCTCGTACGCGCGCGCCCACCGGCGCCGCGTGTGGGAGCGCATCGAGAAGTCCTACCGGGAGCATACCAACCTGACAGGAAAAACGGTGGAGCGGATCAAGGGCGGCCTGGTCGTGGATATCGGCGTGCGCGCTTTCCTGCCTGCTTCGCAGATCGAGCTTCGTCCGGTGCACGACCTGGAGGGTTGGAAGGATCGCGAGATCGAAGTTCGCGTGCTGAAGTTGAATCGCAAGCGCGGCAATGTGGTGGTGAGCCGGCGCGCCATTCTGGAGGAGGAACAGAAGGCCAAGCGCGATTCGCTGGCCGAGACGCTCGTTGAAGGGACGGTGGTCACCGGGCACGTGAAGAATGTGACCGACTATGGCGTGTTCGTCGACCTGGGCGGGTTGGACGGGCTGCTGCACGTGAGCGATCTGGCATGGGGGCGCGCCCCGCATCCATCCTCTGTGGTCAAGGCAGGCGATGAGATTCAGGTGCAGATCCTAAAGTTCGATAAGGAGAAGGGGCGTATTTCGTTGGGCCGCAAGCAACTTCTTCCTGACCCGTGGGCCACAGTGCCGGAGCGATACCCGGCGGGGGGGCGGGTGCACGGAAAAGTGGTGGCAGTGACGGATTATGGCGCGTTCGTGCAGCTCGAGGCGGCGGTGGAGGGACTGGTTCACGTGAGCGAGATGAGCTGGTCCAAGCACACCAAGCACCCTTCGAAGATATTGAAGGTAGGCGACGAAGTAGACGTGGTGGTGCTGGACGTAAAACCCGACCTGCGGCGCATTTCGCTCGGGCTGAAGCAGACGCTGCCCGATCCCTGGCAGGAAGCGGCTCAGAAGTATCCGGTGGGCGCGCTTGTGAGCGGGCGCATCCGCAACCTGGCAGAGTTCGGCGCGTTCGTGGAACTCGAGGAGGGCATGGAAGGGCTGATCCACATCAGCGACGTGAGCTGGACCGAACGCATCAAGCATCCCAGTGAAAAATTCAAGAAGGGCGAAGTGGTGGAAGCGAAGGTGCTGAAGCTGGACCCGCAGAACCGCCGCTTGTCGCTGGGTGTGAAGCAGGTGCACGACATTTGGGCGGAGTGGTTCGGCGTGCACAAGATCGGCGAGATTTTGAAGGGGAAAGTGGCGCGGACCGCGGATTTTGGCGCGTTCGTGGAACTGGCGGAAGGCATCGAGGGGCTCTGCCACATTTCCGAAATCGAAGAGCGCCGGCCCAAGGGAGAGCGCGATAAAGCGAAAGCCTCGCGCGACGGACGCGGCAGTTCGCTGCTCGCACAAGGGCAGGAATACGACTTCAAGATCCTTCGCCTCGAGCCGGAGCAGCGCAAGATCAGCCTGAGTTATCGCGCCGCGCAGAAACAAGCCGAGCGGCGCGAGATTCAAACGTTCCGCTCGTCGAAATCATCGCCCAACGCCACGATCGGCGACGCCATCCTGGCGAAGCGGCAGTCGTCGTAGCGAATCCTCGGATCGCTTGCTAAGATTACGTTGGCGGCTCGAAAAAGCATTTACCTAGCCGTGAATTGATGGTATCCAAAGATTGTGTGGCGCTTCGGCCCAGCGCGAACGGCCCGTGCAGAACGAAAATCGTGAGAGGAGGCCCCCAAGATGGCTGAGGCTGCGGAACAGCGCGGAAACACGGAACACACCATGACCAAGGCGGATTTGGTGGAGGAAGTCACGCGGATCACCGAACTTCCGCGCAAGGAATCCGAGGCCGTGGTCGAGACGATTTTCGAGAGCATCATCACGGCCTTGCAGGCCGACGACAAGATCGAAATTCGCGGCTTCGGCAGCTTCCGCACCCGCGAACGCCGCGGGCGCACCGGCCGCAATCCCAAAACAGGCGCCAAGGTGGAAGTTCCCGCGAAGAAAATCCCCTTTTTCAAACCCAGCAAGGAACTGAAGGACTACGTCAACAACCAAGGCGCGGCGGGAGCCGCTTCCGAGTCCCACGGCGCGCGGGACTAAGCGGAATGGATTATTTGTGGACGCCCTGGCGATATCGCTATATCGTCGATGCCTCGAAGGACGAGGGCTGCATTTTTTGCGACGCCGTGGCCGCCAACGACGACGCGCGCACGCTGGTGGTTCTGCGCGGGGCCAAGAATTTCGTAATCCTGAATCGCTATCCCTACACCAGCGGCCACGTGATGGTGGTCCCTTACGCGCATGTTGCCGAGCTTGCGGCCGCGGAGGCGGATACGCTTGCGGAAATGATGCGGATCGCGCAGCGCGTCCAAACGGCGCTGGGAAACACCTACCATCCGGAGGGATACAACCTGGGAATGAATCTCGGGCGCGCCGCCGGAGCGGGAATCACGGGCCATCTTCATTTGCACGTCCTTCCGCGCTGGGCGGGAGACTCAAATTTCATGACGGTGACGGGCGAAACGCGCGTGGAGCCGGAGGAGCTTTCAACCACGTTTGAGCGGCTGCGCAAAGCGCTCGCGGCTTGATGCCTGTGCGCGCGGGATGCATAATGAGGCGCGTTCACGGGAGTTTCCCATCGCACGCCGCTCATCGAGTTCGTCCGCCAAATCTTCAGAATCCCCGATCGTCAAGCCCTACCGGCGGTATCCGCGGAATTCTCAGCCGCCCTACTTGTACCCGCCGTATCGTTTGACGCTTTCCCGCGCGCCGCGAAAACCACTGATTGTCCTGCCGCAAACACTTTCGGAGGTGACCGGTCCGATATTCGGCCACGGCGCGATCGGAGAGACGGACAACGATCTGACACGCCAGCATGAAGGCGAGCCGCTGGGCGAGCGCATTACCGTCAACGGACGGGTGCTCGACGACAACGGCCGTCCTGTGCCCGACACGCTGATCGAATTGTGGCAGTGCAATGCGGCCGGACGGTATCGGCATAGGATCGACCAGCACCACGCGCCGCTCGATCCGAATTTTTCCGGCGCGGGCCGCACGATGACGGACGGCGAGGGCAACTATCGCTTCGTCACCATCAAGCCGGGACCATATCCCTGGGAAAATCACCCCAACGCGTGGCGGCCGGCGCATATTCATTTTTCGCTTTACGGGACCGCTTTCGCGACGCGACTGGTGACGCAGATGTATTTTCCGGGTGATCCGCTTTTTTCGTTCGATCCGATTTTCAATTCCGTTCGCGACGAGCGCGCGCGCCAGCGGATGATTGCCCGTTTCGAAATCAACCGCACCGAGCCCGGGTGGGCGCTCGCATTCCGCTACGACATCGTGGTGCGCGGGCAGGAGGCCACGCCATTTGAGCGCAAGAAGTAAGGCCAGCCGTCGGCTGGAACCGACGCCATGGCACACGGTGGGACCGTATTTCGGCATCACTGTGAACGGCGCGAATTCCTCGCGGTCCATCGCGCCGCCGGACGCGAAAGGCGAGCGCGTGAAGCTCGTCTGCGCGGTGTTTGACCGCGACGGCAAATGCGTGCCGGACACGCTGATCGAAATCTGGCAGGCGAACGCGGATGGCAAGTACAACCATCCGGCAGACACGCAGCCGAAGCCGATCGATCCCGGGTTCGCGGGATTCGGCCGCCAGATCACGGACGAGAAGGGCGAGTGCGAATTTGAAACGATCAAGCCGGGCCGCGTGCCGGGACCCCGCGGCGCTCTGCAGGCGCCGCATCTCGAGGTGGGCGTCTTCACGCGTGGCGTTATGAAGCATCTCGTGACGCGAATTTATTTTTCGGGCGACGCGGGCAATGAGGGATGTCCCGTACTCACGCTGGTGCCGAAGGCGCGGCGAGCGACGCTGATGGCTCAGCAGGTCGCGGGCCAGCCTGGAGCCTGGCGGCATGAGATACATCTGAGCGGGCCGAAGGAGACCGTTTTCTTCGACGTCTAAAACGCCCTCGCGGTTAGCCGTAGTTCGGCGGATTGACGGACTGGTCCATTCCCATGGTTTTCTGGCCGCCCTGCTGGACGTTGACGCTTATGAGGATTGGCACTTGCGATGCAAAGGCGCATTTTAGAGCGGGTTCGAGATCCTCGGGGCGGTCGACGGCGCGCGCGTTCATGCCGTAGCCTTGGGCGATCTTGACGGCGTCGATTCCGGGAATGTCGATACCCGGCACATTCTTCCCAACCTGCGTGAAATCTCGAAAACCTTTCAGCGCGGAATAATTTCCGTTGCAGATGACGAGAAAAATCACGGGCGCCTTCTGCTGCACGGCCGACCATAGCGCTTGAATTGAATATTGCGCCGAGCCGTCGCCGACCGGGCAGACCACGCGCCTTTTTGGATGAGCTAGTTGCAGGCCTACCGCGGCCGGCAAACCGAAACCCAAAATTCCAGTACGGACGGAGTAAAACGAGCCAGGCTCGTCGAGAGCGATGTAGCGGTCAAGGTCGCCTTTCGACGAGGGACACTCCTCGGCAATGATTGCGTCCTTGGGCAAGAGTTTGTTCAAGGCGTGGAAGACGAAGGCCGTGGTCATGGGGTGCTCGGGCTTTGGTTCGGGCTCTTTGGTTCGCGCGGGCGCGCTCCGCTCGGCCGGCTTCACGCGGCTGGCGATGTATTGCGCGGCTGCGGCAATATTGCCGACGATGCTGGTGCCGGCGAGAGCGGCGGCAGCGTCCTGCGGAGAATTAGTGATCTGAAACAGCTTTGTGCCGGGCGCGATAGCGTCGCCGGGAACGAAAGCGTAATAGAGAAAAACGGGCGCGCCGAGAACGACGACGGTGTCATAACCGGCGAGCTGCGCGGCAAGAGGTTTTTGGGCGGGCAGCAAGCCGCCGCGAAAAAGGCGATGCGAGCGAGGAAATGCCCAGCGGGCCGCGATAGGTTCGGCGTAGACGTCGGCATTCAGGCGCTCGGCGAGGGCGATTACATCGTGCCAGGCGCGATCTTCTTCGATTTGCGAGCCGGTGACCAGGGCGAGATTTCGGCTGGCGCCAATTGCGCGAACCACTTCATCGAGCGCCCCCGGATCGGGCGAAACCGATTGGCTCACTTTGCGTGCGGCAACCGGCTGGCAGGGCTTGTTCCAATCGTCCATCGGGACGGAGATGAACACCGGGCCGCGCGGTGGCTGCATGGCGAGGTGATAGCCGCGCGCGATTGCCGCAGGAACGTCCTCCGGACGCAGAGGCTCGTAGGCCCATTTCACATAGGGCTTCACGACTTCGACAGCGCGGCTCACGAGAAAAGGCTCGGCTAAAATTTGGCGGCGATCTTGCTGCCCTGTGGTGATGACCAGCGGCGCGTGGGAAGCATGCGCGTCGATGATGGCTGAGAGGCCGTTGCCAGCGCTGGCGATGGAGTGCAGATTCACGAAGGTGGCTTCGTTGGTGGCCATCGCGTACCCGAGGGCCATTCCGGCGGCGGTGCGTTCGTGCAAGCCGAGAATGTATTGGAAGTCCGCCGGCATGTCCTTGAGGAAAGGGAGCTCGCTCGAACCGGGATTGCCGAAAATCCGGGTCATGCCCAGGTCGCGCAGGACCTGGTAAGCTGCCTCTCGCACTGTGGTCACGGTCGCACACTTCTCCGCGGTAAGATTTATCGAGAATGTACCTCCACGAATATACCGCACGGAGAAGGCAAAGCAGAAAAGTTCTCCTTCCGAGCGGTTATATCTTGATTGATTGAACCGTAGTACACAGCGTATCCTGTCTCGCCGCTTTTTTGCGGGGCAGCCAGCCTGACCACGGGGAAAAAAGACGCATGGGCCAAATGATCGTTGTTCAGGACCTTGTGAAGAACTATGGGGATTTTTGCGCGGTGAATCACATTGCGTTCACAGTTCCGGAGGGAGAAATATTTGGTTTCCTTGGTCCCAATGGAGCGGGAAAGACCACCACGATCAAGATGCTGACGACGGTGCTCGATCCGACCAGCGGGTCGATTCGAGTGAACGGGTACGATCCGACACGGGACCAAAAGCAGGTGCGGCGGTCGTTTGGGATCGTTTTTCAGGACCCCAGCCTCGACGATGAGTTGACGGCGTTCGAAAATATGGATTTGCACGGAATTTTGTACGGCGTGCCGCGCGTCGAGCGGTTGAAGCGCATCGACATGCTCGTGGAGTTCGTGGGACTGTCCGACCGGAAAAAGAATTTCGTGAAAGAATATTCCGGCGGGATGAAACGGAGGCTGGAAGTGGCGCGCGCTCTGCTGCACAAGCCCCGGATTCTTTTTCTCGACGAGCCCACCATCGGCCTGGACCCGCAGACGCGCAATCACATCTGGAGTTACATCCAACAATTGAGCAAGGAAGAGAATGTGACCGTATTTTTTACCACGCATTACATGGAAGAGGCCGATCGCGTGGCTGCGAATGTGGCGGTGATCGATCATGGAAAAATCGTGGCGCAAGGCACTCCTTCAAAACTAAAGACCAATACCGGAAGCGCGACGCTGGAAGACGCATTCATCGCGCTCACGGGCCACGCTATTCGTGAAGAAGAGGCGAATGCCACCGACCGCATGCGGATGATGGGCAGAGCCTGGCGAGGGGGCGGACGCCGATGAAGGCCATTTACATACTTTGTATGAGACAGCTCAAGCGATACGTGCGTTCGCCGGCTCGGATCATCGGCTCGCTCGGGCAGCCGATTTTGTTTCTGGTTGCGCTGGGATTCGGGTTCGGCTCGATGTTCGCGAAGGCGGGCGGGGGGAGCTACTTGAATTTTCTGGCGCCTGGGATCGTCGCGATGGCGATTCTATTCAACGCGGTTTTTTCGGGAATCGAAATTATCTGGGACCGGCAATTCGGTTTCTTGAAGGAAACGCTGGTGGCGCCCGTTTCGCGGCTGGAGATTGTTTTTGGACGGACGCTCGGCGGCGCCATCGTGGCGATGGCCCAGGGCGCCGTGGTGTTGGGAATCTGCATGATCGCCGGTTTCCGTATTCACAGCGCGCTGCTGGTGCCTGCGGGGATCGTGTTCATGTTTCTGATTGCGCTGTTCTTCACGTCGATGGGCACGGTTTTCGGTTCGGTGCTGCAGGATATGCAGGGTTTTCCGCTGATCATGAACTTTCTAGTGATGCCGCTGTTCTTTTTCTCGAGCGCGCTGTTTCCGGTGCAAAGTTTGCCAAAATTCATGCAGGCGGCGATCAAGCTGAATCCGCTGACGTACGGCGTGGACGGCCTGCGAGGCTCGCTCGGACATGCGTTCGCGTTCAGCCTGGTCACAGACTTCGTGGTGTTGAGCATCTTGACGGCGATTCTGCTGGCGATTGGGAGCTACTGCTTCTCGAAGATTCAGCTGTAGCGGCGCTTTTTCGCAGTGTGGACGGGCGGCGACTCAAGTAGTATGATGGTAGTATGAAGGAGAAGACTTCCATCACACTTTCGCCGGAGATATTAGCGAAAGTGGACCGTGCGGCCGGTTCGAAGCAGTCGCGTTCCGCGGTTATCGAGCAGGCGCTTCGCGATTACTTCGAGGAACAAAGCCGCCAGGCTGTGCACGCCCGGGATTTGGAGCGCATCAATGCCGCCGCGGACCGCCTAAATTCGGAGGCGGCCGAAATCCTCGAGTACCAGGCGCCGGAAGAGTGAGCTTTCCCCGCGAAAGGCGTTCATGAGACGGGGCGAAGTCTATCGTGTGTTCAAGCCGGGCGGAGATCCAAGGCAATACCGGGCTTTCGTGATCGTAAGCCGCCAGACCCTCATCGACTCGCGTTTTTCGACCGTGACTTGCGCGCCCGTCTTCAACAATGGGGAGGGACTCTCGACACAGGTAGCCGTCGGAGCGGATGAAGGCCTCAAGCATTCGAGTTGGATCATGTGCGAGAACCTGGTGAGTGTGCGCAAGTCGGAGTTGACGAATTACCTGGGAACTCTTTCGAGGTCGAAACTTGCGGAGTTGGAATACGCGCTTAAAATGGCGCTGGAATTGAGCTGAGATTGCGGTTGTTTCCAAAGTGACCGCGCTACGAATGGATCGATTCCCAATCCGCGGGCAGCGGAGCGCGCGCTGGGCTTGGGCCGCAGGCGCCGTTTTGGTCCTGGGCGCGCTTCTCCCGGCAATCATGGTTTCGGCGGAGCGGCCGCGCGGTTCCGTTGGAGCGAAACACAGCGTTCAATCTTCCGCCGCTCGCGGTCTCGCTACCTTTCGTGCGCGTGTGGAAGAGGTGCTGAGCAAATCCGATGCGGCCAGGGCGTACTGGGGAATTTCGATTGCCGACGCGGATACTGGCGAGACGCTCTACGAGTTGAATTCCGATCACTACTTCGCACCGGCGTCGAATGCAAAGGTCTTTACGACGGCGCTGGCGATGGCAACGCTTGGTCCCAACTACCGCATTCGCACCACGCTCGAATCCAAGGGAGTGCTCGGAAGCGATGGGCGGCTTACGGGGGATTTGCTGCTGATCGGGCGGGGCGATCCCGACTTTTCGAATCGCAAGTTTCCGTATACGGGCAGGACTGAGAGAGAGGGACCGGCGGAGGAACCACTGGCCGAAATGGCCGATCTAGCCGTCGCCAGAGGCTTGCGGGAAGTGGACGGAGACATTGTGGCGGACGACAGTTATTTTCCCTACGATCCGTATCCCGCGGGATGGACCGTGGGAGACCTTTTCTTCAAATTTGGCGCGCCCGTCTCGGCAATAGACTTCAACGACAATACCGTTTCGGTTGAAGTGCAGCCCGGCCCTCGAATGGGCGAGCCAGCGACCGTTGTCACCGAGCCTCGCGCCGCCATCGATACGATGAGTTACGAAATTTCGACTGGGCCCGCCGGCAGCGAATCAGAATTCGCGGTGGTCCGGCAGCCGGGGCCTAAATTCATTTTGCTGCGCGGGACAATTCCGCTCAATGCGTCACCTGTGAAGCTCGATCTTTCCATGACCGAGCCTGCTGAGACCAGCGCGCTTGCGCTCAAGCAATCGCTTGAAGCGCGCGGAGTAAGAATTACCGGCGCGATTCGGGCCGAGCACGCGCCGCCGCCCGAGAGCACTCCGTCCGGTGAGCCGATCATTTCGCAGCTAGGTCCGTCGCCGGAACCTGCGAACGCTACGATTCTAGTGGAACACGTTTCTCAGCCGCTGTTGGAAATCGTCCGCGTAACGAACAAGGAAAGCCAGAACCTGCATGCTGAGCTGTTGCTGCGCGCGGTGGCGCGCGAACGCACGGGCGTGGGTTCGACCGCCGCGGGCTTGCAAGTAGAGCGCGCGTTCTTGCAGGCGGCTGGAATTGTGGACGGCGATGTCGCGCTGACCGATGGCTCCGGCCTGTCGCCTGGGGATCTGGTGACGCCGCGCGCGATGGTCACGCTGCTGCGGTATGCTGCCGCGCAACCGTGGGGACGAGATTTTATTTCGTCGCTTCCGGTGGCCGGCGTGGATGGGACGCTGCAATATCGCATGAACAAAACGGCGGCGTCCGGGAGGATCGAGGCGAAGACAGGCGAGATCGAACACACGCGCGCGCTATCGGGTTACGCGACGACGATGCGCGGCGAACGTCTGATATTTGCGATTTTCTACAATAACAATCCTCGCAGCGGAGCGGGCACGTCCGCTCCTATCGATGCGATAGCCAATGCGATGGTGGAAACGCTGGGTCCGGCGCCGCGCGAGAGGAAGAAAAGATAAAGCAGATGGAAATCGTAACGGTATTCGGAAGTTCACGCCCGGTGGCAGGCGATGCGCACTACGCGGAGGCGCAGGCGCTGGGTGTCGCGCTGGCCGCGAAAGGCTTAGCGGTCTGCAGCGGCGGCTACGGCGGAGTGATGGAAGCCGTTTCGCGCGGGGCAAAAGAAAACGGCGGGCGCACTTTGGCGGTGACGGCGGAATTCTTCAAATCGCGGGCGAACAAGTGGGTGGAGGAAGAAATCCGCGTGCGGACTTGGCAGGAGCGGCTGTTCGAACTGATCGAGCGCGGGCAGGGATACGTGGCGTGTCCCGGCGGGACGGGAACGCTGGTGGAACTGGCGGTCGTGTGGGAAATGCTGAACAAGGGCGTCATGAAGCGAAAGCCGCTCGTGGTGTTTGGAGATTTCTGGCAGCCGATCATCGAGCGCGTGCACGAGGTGGAGCTGGGCCATGCGTCGCGTTGGGGAGAGCGCGACGAGCGGCCGGTGCATAGGGCAACCTCTCCCGCGAATGCGGCCGACTATCTGGCCGCACATTTTCGGACGTATGCCTCGCGCGCCAGTGCTTCGGAGCGCGATTCCTCCCCGAGCTGAATTCCCGCAGGCAACCGGGCTACAATCTATCCACGAGGCACCGTGTCGCACTCCGCAGGAGAATTACTCGAATTCGACCGGCTGAAGGAAATCGTCGACCGCGAGACGACGTGTGCGCCGGGTCGCCGGGCGATTCAGGGCCTTACGCCGTATCAGGATGTGGAAGCACTGGAAGGGGAGTTTCGTCTTTTGCAGGAAGCCATCGCGTATTTGCGCGCGGGATCGGAAATTGGCTTCGGCGCGCTGGCTGATCCGGAAGGCTGGTTTGCGCGGCTGGCAGTTCTCGGCGCGGTGCTATCTCCGGCGGAACTGCTGGACGTGGTTTCGCTTGCAGAAGTGGCAGGCGACGCTAAGCAAACTCTCAAAAGCGAAGGCGCGAAATATCCACTTTTGGCCGAGCGCGGAGCGGCGCTTGGTGACTTCCGTTCGCTATCGCAGGCGGTACGGCGCGCCGTGATGCCCAATGGCGAAATCAGCGACGACGCTTCTCCGCAACTTAAACGCATCCGCGCGAATGTGTTACAAGCGCGCGAGAAAATCAAGCGCTCGCTCGAAGGGATCTTGCGCGGACGCGGCGAACCGTCCGGCGAGGACTACATCACGCTGCGAAACGACCGCTTCGTGATCCCGGTGCGCGCCTCGGATCGAAGAGTTGTTCCCGGCGTTGTCCATGGAGCGAGCGGCACGGGGCAGACGGTGTTTGTGGAGCCCCTGGAAACTATCGACCTGAATAACCGCTTGGTGCAGCTCGGGGACGATGAGACCGCAGAAATCGCGCGCATCCTCGAAGAACTGACGGAGCGTGTGCGCGCGGAAAAGGCCCCCCTCGAAGCCGCAGCCGTTGGAATAGCGCATCTCGATTCTATTTTTGCGCGGGCGCGTTTTGCGCGCAAATTCGATTGCGTGGTGCCGCAGTTTTCGGGCGACAATTCACTGCGGCTGGAAGCGGCGCGCAACCCGGTGCTCGAAGCCACGCTGCGCCCCCAGGGACGCAAGACCGTGCCGCTATCTCTGGCACTGGGCGGCGATGAGACGGTGATGGTGGTGAGCGGGCCGAATACGGGCGGCAAAACGGTTTCACTGAAGACGGTGGGCCTTGCGGCTCTTTCGGCGCAGTCTGGAATTCCGGTGGCAGCCGGCGTGGCCGAGCTGCCGATTTTCGACAAAGTGCTCGTGGATATCGGCGACGAACAATCGATTGCGGCGGACCTCTCGACATTTTCGGCGCATATGCTGAATCTGAAATCGATGCTGGAAGGCGCGACGGACCGATCGCTGATTTTGGTGGATGAAATGGGCACAGGCACGGCTCCGGAAGAGGGTGCGGCGCTGGCCGTTGCTCTGCTGGAAGAATTTCGCGGGCGGCGCGTGCTCACATTCGCTACGACGCACCACGACCGGCTGAAGGCTTACGCTTCGACGACACCGGGAATCGTGAATGCCGCGATGGAATTCGACGAGGAGAACCTGCGGCCGACGTACAGGCTGCTCGTCGGCGTGCCCGGCACTTCCAGCGGAATCGAGATCGCGCGCCGGCTGGGCCTGCCGGAGCGGGTGGTGGATCATGCGCGCGCCAGTCTTTCTCCTGAATCACGCGAGGCGCGCGATCTGATCGCGTACCTGCATCGCAGCCGGGACGAGATCGAACAAGTGAGAAGCCAAACGCGCGAGGAACTGGCACAGCTTCAGGCGGAGCGCCGCGAGCTGCAGACGGAATGGGTGGAGCGGCAGAAAAAGCGCATCGCCGAACTGGAGAAGAGTTTTCGCGAAACGCAGAAACGTTTGGAGAGCGAAATCGCGCGCGTGACCGAGGACGTGAAGGACCGCGTGTTGCGAGCGCAGCTCGAAAAGCAGGGCGGGCGGCGGTTGGCTAAAATCGGCGCCGAAGCACGGGCGGAAACGGATGCCGCTATCGTTGAAACTCTGGCGGTGTCGCAAGAGGACCTGGGGGCCGGTGCGAGCGCGCCGGAAACTCCGGTTTTGCCGGAGCTGCTTTCGGCGGGTTTGCGGGTGCGGGTGAAAACGTTCAAGCAAGCGGTGATTTTTCGGCGGCATGATGGGCGCATGGCCGAGCTGGAAGCGGGACCTCTGCGGATGAAAGTGCCGCTCGCGGATATTATCGGCATCGAGAGCGAACTGGCGGCAAAGGCGGATGCCGCGGCTGCCAAGCGGCCGGGGATCACCGTTCGTGCGCAGCCCAGCGACGAGCCGGCAGCGGGCGAAATCAACGTGATCGGATGTACGGTGGAGGAAGCCTCCGGGCGCGTCGATAAATTTATCGACGAAGCAGCGCTTGCAGGAAAGCCGAGCGTACGAATCATTCATGGACACGGAACGGGCGCGTTACGACGCGGTTTAGCGGAGTTCCTGGCCTCGCATCCGCTGGTCGAGAGGATTCACGCTGAAGCGGAGGATCGCGGCGGAAGTGCGATCACCGTCGTTGAGTTACAATCGTGACCTCGCAAATGCTGAGAGAAAGTCGGATTGGCTGAGGCGGGATCATTCGCGGAGAAGGTGAAGCAGCAGGCGGACATTGTCCGCGTCATCGGCGAGTACGTGCGCCTGAAAAAGACGGGGCAGAATTTCACGGGCTTGTGCCCGTTCCACCAGGAAAAGACGCCGTCGTTCGCGGTGCATCCGGTGCGACAGATCTATCATTGCTTCGGCTGCGGTGCCGGCGGCGACGTTTTCAAGTTCGTGATGGAGCTGGACAAGTGCGCGTTCCCCGAAGCGGTGCGAACCGTGGCCGAAAAATGCGGAATCGCCATTCCCAAGCCGCGCGAGCGTTCGCCGGAAGAGCGCGTGGAAAATCAACAGCGCGCCGCGTTGGTGGAAATGCACCGCGAGGCGGCGGCGTTTTTCGCGCGGCAACTGCACGAGGCTGCGGAAGGAAAGGTGGCGGCGGCATATCTTGAGGATCGTGGCCTGAATCGCGAAGCGATGGAACGGTTCGGCCTGGGATGGGCGCCTTCTTCCGGGGACGCCCTGCTGCGCCGCCTGAAATCGAAGTATTCCGAAAGGCTACTCGAGGGTTCGGGGCTTTTCTCGGGGGACCAAGGCGGGCGCCTCTACGACCGCTTCCGGCGGCGAATCATGTTCCCGATCGCCAACGAAGCGGGGAAGGTGATCGCGTTCGGCGGGCGGGCGACTGGCGAGGACATGCCGAAATACATGAACTCGCCAGAGACGCCGATCTATTCGAAGAGTAGCGTGCTCTATCATCTGGACCGCGCCAAGGAATCGCTGCGGCAAAACGATTTCGCGATTCTCGTGGAAGGCTACATGGACGCTATTGCCGTGGCGCGCGGTGGCTTCGCGAACGTGGTGGCAAGCTGCGGAACCAGTCTCGCGGAGCCGCAGATCAAGCTGCTGCAGCGATTCACGCGGCGCGTGGTGGTCAATTACGATCCCGATACCGCGGGACAAGCAGCCACGGAGCGCTCGCTCGTGTTGCTGCTCGAAAAGGAGTTTGACGTCCGCGTCCTGGCGCTGCCCGGCGCGGCCGATCCCGACAAGTTCCTGCGCGAACAGGGCGCCGACGCGTACAAGAAATTGCTGGCGCAGGCGCCTCCGTATCTCGATTATCTGATCGGGCGCGCACGGCGGATGGATCTTGCGACGGTCTCCGGCAAAGTTGCCGCCATGAATTTCCTGATGCCCTATGTGCAGCGGCTCCCAGACCGGCTGCTGCGTTCAGAATGGGCCTCGAGGATCGCTTCCGAACTCCGCGTGGACGAGCCGGTGCTGCGCGAGGCCCTGCGGCGCGCGGCTGTAGAACGGCGCGCCGAAGTTCAACCAAAGGTGGAATTGCTCGCGCCCGCCGTCAAGCCGGCGGAGCGGCAATTGATGCGGATGCTAGTGGAAGGCGAGGGATTCCGCGAAAGACTGGCGCGCGAAATTATTTCCGGAGCGTTGCACCGTGGCCTTGCGAGCGAAAAAATACTGGAGCTTCTGATTTCAAAGGTGGGTGAGCAACCCGATCCGGCGGCGCTGGCCGCCGCCCTGGAAGAAAAGGACGGCCAGCTGCTATTCGAGGTGCTTTTCGAGGCGCCGGGCGAGGCTACCTGGGAAGCCGCGGAAAACTGCTTGAGTGTCCTGCGAGGACGCCGCGACGCAGAGGAGCTTGCCGAATTACAGGAAAAGATTGAAGCGAAGGCAGCGCCCGAGGAATTGAATCGATTGCTCACCCGTCGGCTTGACCTCCAGCGGAAACTGGCGCGCCGCTGAGATGAGCCAAAAGCTTCCTTCCATCGTCATTGTGGGACGCCCGAACGTCGGCAAGTCCACGCTCTTCAACCGCCTGACGGGGACGCGGCGCTCGATCGTCACCAACGAGCCGGGAATCACGCGCGACCGCATCTACGGGACCGCGGACTGGGAAGGTCGCGCGTTTGAAGTCGTGGACACGGGGGGGATCGTGCCGGAGGAAAAAGCCGGCATTCCCGGTGAAATCTTGCGGCAGGCGCACATGGCGATTGAAAATGCCGCCCGCGTGGTGCAAGTGGTGGACGGCCGCGCGGGGCCGTTGCCGTTGGACGCGGAATTGTCGCAACTTCTTCGCCGTGCGGGCAAACCGCCCGTGCTGGCAGTGAATAAAGTGGATTCGCCAAACCAGGCGGACCTCGCGGCGCAATTCTACGAGCTGGGGGACAAGATTTTTCCGATTTCGGCGGAGCATGGTTTTGGCATCGACACGATGCTCGATTCGCTGACGCAGGATTTTCCGCGAGGAGAGCACACCGAAAGCCGTCCGGACATCAACATCGCCATCATCGGCCGGCCGAATGTGGGCAAATCGACGCTGCTGAATCAACTGGTAGGGGCCGAGCGGTCAATTGTTTCGCCGGAGCCAGGGACGACGCGGGACGCCGTGGACACGGTCATCGAGCGCCACGGAAAATCCTATCGCTTTCTCGATACCGCGGGAATTCGTCGGAAAGGCAAAACGAAGCTGATCGCCGAAAAGTTGAGCGTGATCATGGCGCGGAGGCATCTGGAACGCGCCGACATTGGAGTGATCGTGGTGGACGCATCCGTGGGAGTTACCTCGCACGACGCGACGATCGCGAGCTATGCGGAGCAATCGGGCCGGTCGGTAATCGTCGCAATGAACAAGTGGGACTTAGCGCTGGAAGCGGCGAGGGATAGAGCCGAGCGCGAGAGAAAGCACGGCGGCAAAGGCGCGGGCGCGAATCCCAGCAAGCTGCTCGCGGATTACGAGCCGATGGTTCGAGAAAAATTCAAGTTTCTGCCCTTTGCACCCGTCGTGTTTCTTTCCGCGCTTACCGGTGAGCGGGTGGAGAAACTCTACGCTACGATTGATCGCGTGGCCGAAGCGCGCCGCCGGCGGATTTCAACGGGCGAGCTGAATCGTTGGCTCGCCAAGGTCGATCTCGATCGGGGGACGTCGCCCGCCAGTCGCAAGGTGAAAATCTACTACGTAACGCAGGCGGCCACCGCTCCGCCCACTTTCGTGCTCTTCACCAATCAAACCAAGCCGCTGCACTTCAGCTATCAGCGTTTCCTGGAAAACCGGCTCCGCGCAGCCTTCGATTTTACCGGGAGCCCTATCCGCTTTACGCAGCGCCTGAAAAAACGGGAACGCGGGCACGACGATGGAGATGAACGGCCGTATGGCGAGAGGCGTACGCCGCGCCACAGCGAAAAGCCTGGCAGCGAGAAACACCGCAGCCGGCAGAAACACTTCTAGCTGTGCTTTGCGCGAGACGAATAGAAAGACACGTCAAATGCGGATCGTGCGGCGCAAGTTCTCCTGAATTGGGGACTGATAATCCTGGCAATCGGCGGGACGCAGTGGTGCAAGAGGATAGAAGCCGCCGTGTTCACGGGTCTTCGCGGAGCGCTAGAAAGAAGAATGGATACAAAGCGACACCGGCGGGGAGGGAACCGTCCCCACCGTGAAGTTTGTTGGAACCGCTTCTCTATTGAAATAGCTTGCGCCTTGCTATTCCAACCAGACCAATCAATCCGGTGCCCAGAAGAACAAGGCTGGATGGTTCCGGAGCCTTAACTGGGTCACGCGAATCGCACACCGAAGCGCGCCACCGTGTCTCCGCGGGCGCTGATGCCGCGATTGTCCCGAATGCAATGATGCTTAGTACCGCCAAGCGTAAGAACTTCATTATTCCTCCTTGGATCGACAAGCGACGCCTCGCATCCCATTTTTGAGGCCCTGGACCGTCAATCCGCAAATGCACCAAAATGGAGCATCGCTGTCCAATCCACCGGACAAGACGTCTACTGCCTAAAGCGGGGCATTTGCGATGCCAGAGCTGTCCGGTCCAGACGCGGACGGCTAAACAATAGATAATGGACTGATTAGTGTCATATTCTATCAAACTCTGTTTACCTTCTGGTTACCCCAGACATGCAATTTTCTGGGTTTTTGGTCTGCAGTATTTCCGCGCTGCGCGGAACATCGTTTCCTGCGGCTAGCGGTGTGAGATTAGATTGTTGTGTGGGCCAGTCCGGGATTATCATGACAGCAATACGTTGACACAGGCAAAAAATGGCCTAGGATACGTAAAACATGGCAAGTGCGGCCCACGCAGCGCAGGATCTCCCGGAAAAGCCGCTTTTTCGCATCGGCGAAGTGAGCCGGCTAACGGCGACCAAAACGTTTGTCTTGCGCTACTGGGAATCGGAGTTCCCCACCCTTCAGCCGGTAAAAAGTCCCAGCGGGCACCGGCTGTATCGCCGCGAGGATATCGATACGGTCTTCGAGATCAAACGATTACTTTACGAGCAAGGTTTTACGATTGCGGGTGCCCGGAAGCACCTAGCCGAGCAAGCGGGACAAAACGGCAGCGCTGTTTCGCACGATGCTCCGCACTCGGTTGCCGAGCCTCTGGAACCGCCAGCCAAGATAAAGCCCCCATCGCGCGTGGACCGGAAACTCCTGCTCGATCTTCATGAAGAGCTTCGCGCCATCTTGACCCTTCTCGAACGCGAGTGATACGCTCGAGAACAGCCCACGTGCACGTGCACGCGATGTGGCGCTGATGCGGTCGGGACGTGGCGCAGCCTGGTAGCGCGCACGCTTGGGGTGCGTGAGGTCGCTGGTTCAAATCCAGTCGTCCCGACCATCTCTCCTCGGCGGGAAATGAACGGTGCGTAGCAGTTCGCTTATTCCACAAGGAAGTTTCCATGCCAAATATCCTGCTTACCAACGACGATGGCATCCATGCACCCGGCCTGCGAGCCCTGGCCGAGAGCGTGCGGGACCTAGGAACGGTCACCGTTGTTGCACCGTCAAGCGAGCGCAGCGCCTCCGCACAGGCGCTCACGCTGCGCCAGCCGATCTACTGTGATCAGCTCGCCGAGCGCGAATTCGCCGTGGAAGGCACGCCCGCCGACGCGATGATTCTGGCATTTCACACGCTCTTGAAGGAAAAGCCCGACTTGGTACTTTCGGGCATCAATCGTGGCGCGAATCTGGGCGAGAATATTTTTTATTCCGGCACGGTCGGCGCGGCCATGGAAGCAGCGATCAATCGCACACCAGCGATCGCCATTTCGGTAGCCTATAAAGGGAGAGAATTCGATTTCGCGCCAACCTCGCGTTTCGCGCGCCGGCTCGCGCCGCTGATTCTCCGCGAAGGACTGCCGGCCGGGGTGATGCTGAACGTCAATGTGCCGCAGGACTGGACCGGCGAGGTGCGCTTCACCCGGCAATCCTCGAAAATTACGCGCAATATGCTCCAGCCCGGCACCGATCCCCGCGGGCGGCGCTACTACTGGTTGAGCGAGCAGCAGTTCGTCGAAGGAATCGATCCCGACACCGACCACGCCGCTATCCGCGACGGCGCCGTCTCAATCACTCCGCTGCAAATCGATCACACGCATGTGCCCTCGCTGAACCGCTTCTCTCATTGGGTGAAATGCCTGGCCGACTGCTGATGGCGCCTTGATCCAAAGGGAGATGAGCATTTGCCTGCGCCTGGCGCAGTCAGGTTCGCAAGCTTTCTAATCGCCATTCCCGAGTTTCCTTACTCTCTTGACGGTCCTGGCGGAAGTAAACCAATCCCGACGCAACGCCGATATTCAGGATATGACGGGTGATGCGGGCGAGTGTGCCAAAACGGAACGAGTTTCAAAGCTCCACTGGCGGGTGGCGGCAAACGGAATCGGACGAATGCTAAAGGGAAGCACGAAAGGGTCAAGACCGTGGCAGGCATAGGCTCCAACGACCACGAAACGGCTGTCCATGCGACATTACGTGAGATGGAAGCCGAAATCGAGGCGCGCGTCGAGCGCCGCACGGTCGGGCTTCGCGCGGCTTACGAGAGGCTTGACAATATCATCAACGCGGCGAAGCTGACCTCTATTGTTGCCGTCGATTTACAGGGCATTATCACAGTCTTCAACTCCGGGGCGGAACGAATGCTGGGTTATTCGGCGAGTGAAATGGTCGGGAAAGAAACCCCAGTGATTTTTCATTTGGCGTCCGAGCTCCAAGAGCGAGCCCAGAGCTTGAGCGAACATTTCGGGCGGCCCGTCGAAGGCGTTGACATATTTGTAGGGCTTGCGCGAAAAGGCGAGTACGAGGAGCGCGAGTGGACGTACGTGCGGAAGGACGGCGGGCGTCTGATCGTCAGCATCGTGGTTACCGCGGTTCAGGATGCCAAAGGAAAAATTACGGGCTACCTGGGCGTGGCTCAGGACATCACGCAGCGCAAGCAGGCAGAGTCCAACCTCCTGCTACTCACCGAGCGGCTATCGCTGGCAACCGATGTTGCAGCGCTGGGCGTGTGGGAATGGGACGTGGCTAACAGCGCGATGGCCTGGGACGCCACCATGGATCAAATCTACGGTTTCTCGCTCGCGACGACGAACCCCTATAAACAGTGGAGCTCCTCGGTTTACCCGGATGATTTGCCCGCGGCCGAAGGCGCCCTGAAGAAGGTAATGGACACCAAGGGAAGGGCGTCGGTGGAGTTCCGCATCATTCGGCCCGATGGCGCGATGCGGCATCTGGCCGCCGCGGAGGGAGTGGTCCTCGATGAAAACGGAAACGTCAGCCGGGTCATCGGCATAAATATCGACATCACCGATCGCAAGCAGGCGGAGACGGATTTGCAACGGGCCAAAGAAGGCGCCGAAGCAGCCAATCGCGCAAAGAGCGAGTTCCTGGCCAACATGAGCCATGAAATTCGCACCCCCATGAATGGGATCATGGGTATGACGGACCTGGTTCTCGATTCGGAGCTGAACGAAGAGCAGCGCGAGTATCTGGCCACGGTGAAAACGTCGGCAGATTCGCTCTTAACGGTGATCAACGACATTCTGGACTTCTCCAAGATCGAAGCGGGAAAAATCGACATCGAGTCGCTGGATTTCAGCCTGCACGACACGCTCGAGACGACGCTAAAGACGCTAGCCCTCCGGGCCCATGAGAAAGGTCTTGAACTCGTGTGCGAGATCGCGCCGGAAGTTCCGGAGGCCGTGCGTGGCGATGCCAGTCGTCTGCGCCAAGTGATCGTGAACCTCTTAGGCAACGCCATAAAGTTCACGCAGGAAGGCGAAGTGGCGCTGAAAGTCCAGCTCGAGAGCAAGGAGAAAGATGATTGCCTGCTGCACTTCATGGTTTCGGATACGGGGATCGGGATTCCGAACGAAAAGCTGAAGCTGATCTTCGACCCGTTTTCGCAGGCGGACAGCTCAACCACGCGGCATTACGGCGGCACGGGTTTGGGATTGACCATCTCGACGCGCTTGATTGAGAAAATGGGCGGAATCGTGTGGGTGGAAAGCGAAGTCGGTCGGGGCACTCAGTTTCACTTCACGATTCGACTCGGAGTCACCCAGGGAGAGGGAATTGTTATAGGAACGATTGCTCCGCCGGAAATTTTGCGTGGAGTAAAGGTGCTGATCGTGGATGACAACAGAACCAACCGGCGGATACTCGAGGGGATGCTGAAACGCTGGGATATGACGAGCACGTCTGTGCCAAGCGGAGAAGAAGCGCTGATGCAGTTATCCGCAGCGTGGGGAGCCAAGGAGCCGTTTGGGCTGATCCTGATGGACATGCACATGCCCCAAATGGACGGTTTCGGCCTCGTCGAACGCATTCGCGAACGGCCCGAGCTATCCACTGCCACGATCATGATGCTTACCTCGGCCGGGCATAGGGGCGATGGAGAACGATGCAAGGAACTGGGAGTGTCCGCGTACTTATTGAAGCCGATCCGGCAGTCCGAATTGCGGGAGGCCATTGGGCGGGTGCTGGGAGCTCGTGAGCAAACCGGAGCGATTCCCTTGGTCACGCGCTATTCGCTGGCGGACGCTCGCGAACCCGGAGCGTCGCTGCAAATCCTGGTTGCAGAGGACAATGCCGTGAATCAGCTTCTAGTCCGTCGCATGCTGGAGAAGAGGGGACATCGAGTGGTGGTGGTCAACAATGGACGCGAGGCCCTGGCGGCCACCGAAGAAGGAAATTACGACCTGGTTCTGATGGACGTGCAAATGCCCGAAATGGATGGGATCGAGGCGACCCTAGCCATCCGAGAAAAAGAGAAACGACGAGACGACGGAAGCTACCAAGCAATCGTCGCCTTGACCGCGCATGCCATGAAAGGAGATGAGGAGCGCTGCAAGGCAGCGGGGATGGACGACTACCTCACCAAGCCCATTCGCCCACAGGAGTTGGGGAATCTCTTGGAGCGTTATGCGGCGGCCAAAATAAAAACCATTGCCACGCCCTAGTTTTCCTCGTTCTGGAACAAAGCGTCGCAAATCAATTGAGCTTGTTCACGGCGGGCGATGCGGAACGCAAGCGCTCGGCCGACGCGTTGCTAAAAGTGTTTCTTGCCACTGGTGAAATATCGAGCCCGGGGTTGATGGGGAAGTCCGGAACGGTCACCATCCGCCGTTGGGAGTGGCAGCGAGTTGGTGACACGTTCCGGGCTTTGCCCACGGAGGGAAGCCTGTGTTGGAGGTGGCCTCGCTCACGCTGCTTGCGACGGGCCAGTGATGCGGTGCCTCCATTTTCCCAATGCGCGGTTCAAGGGATGGCTGCGGTGCAGGAACGCAAGCAAGGGCTCGCGCCGTGTCCCGATTTTTTGCAGCGCGCGGCGAATGCGGAAGTCGCGGCCCGCGGACACTAATCCTTTTTCAAGGGTGTCAATTGCATCCTGGGTCCGGCCGCTCTGTTGATAAACCTCCGCGAGATTCAAGTAGAGCTGGGCGTGATTGTGCCTCATCCCGAGCGCTTCCTGGCAAAGAACCTCCCCATCGCCGAAGCGCTTTTCGGCAACGGCTGCAAGCAGTCCCGTATAGGAAAGATAGAAGGGGTTCTTGGGAGCTATGCCCAGGGCGCGACGCGCGTGGAGAAGAGCTTCGCTTGCGTCCCCATCCCGCAAGTACTTCAGACATTCCTTGAAATCCGACATACCGGCATCAGCGGGGGAAGTGGTTCCAATCCAGTGGGACATGGGTTCCTTCCTTGCCCCGCAGAACAGTCGTTGCAGGGCCGGAAGTAAACCTAACGCGATCGCGACGGGAGATAAATAGGTCGTGGGACCAGATTTGGTTCCAGTCCTTCCGCCTGTACTAAGTGACAGGCGAAGAAATAGCTGCAGTTGAGCGGAATACCGAAGGAGTTTTTCCTCACGAACCCTCCCCTCAGACGGGTCAGGGCGCTCGACGGCTCTAGGCGGCTTTGCGGGCCGGGGACGCGGCCTGCAAGACTTCGATGGCCTTCTTTATGACCGGGTCCGTGGGGGAACTGGAGGGCGCGCCCAGGTTCTGATCGGCGATCTCTGCGACGTCGTCCGGTACTGGACGCACTTCGCGGGTGGGCACAACGCCCTCGACCGGAATCTCTTTGCCCGATGGTGTGTAGTATGTTGCGACGGTAAGAATGAGAGCCGACCCGTCGTCCAATGAAATCAGCTTTTGCTCGGACGCAACGCCGTAGGAGCGGTCGCCAATGGTTTCGCCGCGATGATTATCGGCGATGGCGGCGGCGACGATCTCAGCGGGACCAGCGGTGCCATTGCCAATCAGCACACTGACAGGCTGGGTCCAGATAACTTTGGAGGGATCGGCGGTGGAAACAACCGGGGTAACGGTCTGTCCCTTCAGGGAGGCGATGGTGCCGGAAGAGAGGAATAGCTGAGCGGTGGAAATGCCCTCCTGGTCGTCACCAACCGCACAGTCACGCAAATCGAGGATCAGCTTGTGGGCACCCTGACGCTGGAATTGAGTGAGTTCGTCCCGAATGCGCTTTGTTTCGCCAGTATCGAATTCGGGAACGTGCAGATAGGCGATGTCACCCTGCAGCTTGTCCTCCACGAGCTTGGGAGCGGAAAGTTTCTCCAGAGTGAGATCCACATCTTCCGGCTCGGTTTTGCCGCGACGGATGACCGAGACTTTCACCACCGCGCCCGGATCGCCGGTCAGCAGGAGCTGTGCTTGCTCGACAGCCATTTGGCCGGTGGTGAAGCCAGCGATCTTTTCCAGTACGTCGCCCAATCCCAAACCGGCCTTCCTGGCGGGACCATCCGGCAAAGCGGAAATCACGCTGATGTACCCGAAACGCTTGGTGAGAGCAAGACCCGCGCCAGCCTTGGAATTCGCCGCGCTTCTTTCCTCGAAGTCTTTGTATTCGAGAGGACTGAGATAACTGGACTGAGAATCGAGGGAATCGAGCAGTCCGTGCAGAGCGCCGCTGGTAACCTGGTGCATGTTCGGATCGTCGACGTAATCGCGCTGGACGTGCTCGAGCACTTCGCTATAAACGGTCAGCGCGCGGAAGGCTTTGTCATCGGAGGAGCGGCCCATGACATAGCCTGCGGTCACATAGAGGAACACGACAGCAGACATCGCGATCACGATTTTCTTGGCGAGAGAACTCATTCCCGTTTCCTTTTGCCCTTGCGCACAGTGTTGGCGCGCCGAACTGCGCCTCCGCGGAGACGCGCTGCGAACAATCCAACTTCCGACATTGGATGCGTCCCTTGGGCCGCAGGGATACGTAGTATACCACCGGGTTCGCGAGGGCGGCTACTTGTGCGCGAGCGTTTGGCCGCCGCCGGGAACGCTATACGAATCGGCGTCAGCGAGCGGCATGGCGGAGGTAATGTAGGTTTGCGAGATCCGATCGTGCCAGGTGAAGTGGTCCTCGTCCCATAGCGCCCAGAAGAAGCCGATCATCAGCGTGGCGCCGGAGAGCATATATCCGAAGACCCGCCACAGAAGCTGGCGCGTATCGGGAAGGCCGCCATCGAGGCGAACGATAGAGAGGCCGCGCAGTTGCATTCCGGGGGTCGATCCGGCGAGGACGACAAAAAGGGAAAAGTACAGGGCGTAAAAGAGATAGGCGATCGCCACATAGACGATGGCATCGCTTCTGCCGAAAGTAAGCTCATCTCCGGCCGACTGGCTGGCGAAAAGGAACAGGCCCACAAATCCGGCACAGGTGAAGGCCAGCAGACACATGTCGATGTAACACGCCGAGCGACGCTGGGCCAAGCCCGCGACCGGTACGAGAGCGGTTTGCGGACGCGCGCGATCGTAGGGAGAACTCGAAAAATCCAGTTCCGGCTGGACGCGGATTTCGACGCGTTCGGTCTGAGGGGGTTTTTGGCGCGGGCGAGGCGCAGGCCGCTGCGCCGGGCGTTCGCGCACTTCGTCATCCAGATCCAGAGTGGCGTGGGAGGGAGAGGACTCCCTAAAGGGAAGGCCGGATTGGGTATCGTGGGAATGGGGGCTCAAGCGGCCCCGGCGCGCGCGATATTGCTCCAGGCGTCGCGATACTTCGGTGCGCCATTCAGGCTCGCCGCTTTCGGCCAGATGAGCCGCGCCGACCACTACGGATTCGTAGCCTTCTTCGTTTTCAGCTGGGGAGTGCGTGCAGAAAGAGCAACTCTCCGTGTCGTCGAGCAAGAGAGCGCCACACTTCGAGCATATGTGAATCACTGGTCCGTTTTGCGCTGCGGAAATTCCCAGTGGAACGTGCGGATCATATCACGCGGGTAAAAGGGGCGGCGGAGAAAAACCGCCGCCCGGCGTATCCGATTGCGCAACACCGGTGCGGCGGCCCGATCAGGAAATGGCGCGTTTCAGGAACTCATCGATCCGCGCGTTGGCCGGCGTCCCCAGCGGCAAGGGGAAAATATTGAACGCGTGCGGCGCGCCCGGATACACATCCAACTCCGCTTGATTTCCCGCGGCAATCCAGCGAGCGTACAGGAAAAGCGTGTCGTCTAGCAGCGGATCGATCGTTCCGACGGTAAAAATCGCCGGGGGCATGTTTTTCAGGTCCGCGTAGAGCGGTGACACATCCGGATCGCGCGGATTGACGCCGGCCGGAAGGTATGCCTCGCGAAACTTATGTATGCTGATCTTCCCCACGAGGATTCCTCTGTCGGGAGTGAGCGTCTGACTAGGCGTCATCGAGGAATCGAAATTCCCGTAGGAGAGAACCGCGGCGCGGAAGCCGGTGTAGCCGTGGTGGTCGCGCATGCGCAGCAGCGTCGCCGCTGTAAGAGTGGCGCCCGCCGATTCACCGCCGATTGACAGCACGTCCGTGCCAAACCCCGCCTTGGCGTTCTTAGTCAGCCATACGGCGGCGGACTCGCAGTCGTCCCACGCGGCGGGATACGGATTTTCGGGCGCAAGGCGGTATTCGACACTGGCGCAAGCCATGCCCGTGCTCTGAACGATGCGTTCGAGCATGGGATCCTGCCCCTCGGAGGACCCGAAGACCAAACCTCCGCCATGAATGTGAAGATAGACGCCCCTGGCGCGCTCGGGTGCGATCACGCGGATGGGGACTTTATGGCCGCCTTTGCCGTCAATTTCGATGGTGCGCGCGCGGGCGGACTTTTCGGGCGGCGGGAAAGGGCCTCTGCCCGTAGCGGCGGCCGCGCGGTAGGCCGGCGCGCCGATGTCCCACCAGTCCGGGCCCCCGGACATCGCTTTGCGGAACGCTTCATTGGCCGCCAGCGTTTCCGCGGAGACCGCTTGCGGTTTGAATACCGAGGGATCGAAAAGGCCACTCTTGGCAGCGCTTGCTTCGCTCATTTTGTTTGCCTCCGAATCTTCGTTTCTTCGCCGCGGAGTATAGCACTCGGTGAATTTGGTTCAACCGGCCACTCCGGCATTGGCGAGGATGCTCTCGTGCAGCGATCAGTGACGCTCGGGACGAGCGGCGACCAAGCCCTTGTCGTACATTGCGGCGTAATTCAAATACTGGCTTACCGGATCGGGGGGATAGCTGATCTCAACTTTCTCGATCTCGCCGTTTTTTCCCAAGTGCGCCGTCAGACGGGAATTGATGCCGGCCCAGTAGCTCGGCAGGCCGAGCTTTTCGAAGCGGGCGCGCACCTGATCGCGCAGAGCAGGGTCGAAGTGCGAACCGTACGTATCCACGAGAGCCTTGATCGCCGCGTAGTCGCCCTCGGCTTTAATGCGCATCAATTCGGCGAGCAGCATGCCGACGCCGGTGCGCATCTTCGCGTAGTCTTTCACGCGAATGTAAGTTTTGCCATTGCGCTGAAACTGCTCGATGCCGCCTGTTTTGTCCATGATGTAATGGGCAATTAGCTGGCGGTCGCGATCGTGATCTTCCTCGATTGTGTCGCCAGTGGGGATGCGGCGCAATTGGGTGAGCGCAACGCGGGCGGCGGAATCGTACATGGCCTTGGCAACCTCGCTCTGGTCCTGGTCGGTGACAAGGCCGAGTTCCTTCAGTTTCGGATCCCAGGCGTTCCACAAAGCCATCAGGTCAGCGCGGCCTTCTTCGAGGGTAGAAAAATATTCCTTCAGCTCGGGTTCCGCTCCACGAGTGAGCCTGCTGCTGAGTTTGCCGGAGCCGTGGCCGATTACTTCGTGAAGCGCGGTCATCAACTCATCCGCTTTGTCGCCGTACTTTTTATCGCGGGCAATTTCTTCGGGCGAAGCAGCGAACTCTTCGAGGATGGCATCGCCGCTGGCCGCGTCCAGAGTGCGGCTACTGCCGGTAAAAAGAAAATTCTTCGTGCCATATTTTTCGTGAATTTGATTTTCGTTGGGCAGATTGTCGCCGATCGTGTTGACTTCAAAGTCGCCCGTTTCGATGAGCGTTTCAACGGCCTTTACGACAGGAGGCTTGAAAGAAGTTCTCTTGTACTTGGCGTCCCAGGGAGCCTTTTGCTCGAAGTAGCTTGCATTGTTGGCGAGCTTGAGCATCGTGTCGGTGACAGGCTGGTCGGTGATGGTCACAAAGCTCTGCGAACTGCCTTTCGCGCCACGCGCGTCGCGGTAAATTTCGATAAAGCCGTTAGCGAAATCGACAGTGGCATTGTCCTGTACCCAGTCGGCGTCGAATTTCAGCCAATCGCCGGGATCGCCGGTTTGATAGTAGCGGATCAAGTCGTCAATCACCTGGGCCTGCTGCGGATCGGCGAAAGCGTGCGCCTTCTGAAGATAGTCGTTTGCTTTCCTCAGAAAAGTTGCATAGAGGCCGGGAGGAACAGTGTGATCGGACGTGCCGGCGCGGTAGATATCCTCGTGGAGAGTGCCTTTCGCGTCCCTTACCACGCGGGAATTCAGCGGATGTTCATCGTGAAGATTCTTTAGGTCCGCGAGCGAAAGGCCGGGATAAAAAGTATTGGAGCTGGCTTGCACGATATCCATGCCCGGCTTGGGACTTTTGGCGGTGATCATCGCCTCGAAATTGGGATCGAATAGAGATGCCCGCAAGCCGCTTAACTCTTTCTCAAGTTCCGCGGGCGTGGTGATCGGCGGCAGATCGGCGTAACGCGATTTGAACGCGCCGCTTTTTTGGGCGGTGAGAGCCGCTGTTTTCAACTGATCGGCGGTGAAGGCCGGAAGGAACTTCCGCGAAGTTTGCAGGTTGTGGTTTCCGCGATTGGCCCAGAAAAGCTCGGTGAACTGGGTAATTTGGGCCATCGCGTGCGGATCGATTCTATTCGGGTGCGCAACGATTTCCTCGAGCAGGCGTTTCTCGCGCAGAGCGTACGCAGAAAGTTGGTCGTAAATAATCGGATCGATGGCGATCGAAGCTTGCGTAAGCCAGTAGGCGAGCGATTGCTGTTTCGGCGAGAGCGACTGGAAACTGTTGGCCTTTACGACGATAAAGCCAGTATCGCCGGCACGGGCGATCAGAGGGCTTTTCGCGGAAGGCTTTTCGTTTTGCGCGAATGCCGGCGCAAAAATCGTCGCAACGCAAAGCAGGGCTGCAAGCCTTGATTTCATGGCCACCCCCGAGCGGCTACCTTACATAGGTTAGGGATGTACCGCAAGAGTTGGCGGTCTGTGTGGAAAGTCAGGGAAAGGCCAGCGCGCAGTAGTTGCAGACATTTCGGCGTAGGGCTGCCTGGCGATGAGACCACTATACATAGACGTGTTAGACACAAGGGGCCAAAGATTTTGTGGTCCGGTTGCGAATTTTTCTTGACAACATTTCGACAACCGCTGATACTGCGCACCCAGATTCGGCAAGCGTGAAGCGGTTGTCGTCCTCCCAGCGCCGACGGTCATCACGCCATGCCGGACCGAGTTCGGAAACACCAAAGCGACGCGAGGAAATTTGCACCGCGCCGAGAAGGGCGCGCTTAGCGGCGCTTTTCGTTTTTTTAGTTCAGCAGTGTCGTTCCGGGGTAGGCCGATGCTGCTGGACTCGTTTAAAAAC
>CAVPCI010000014.1:0-47508 GCA_963702375.1 uncultured Acidobacteriota bacterium | reverse complement strand
CTGTAAGTCAGAGGAATCTTGATCGAAGTCGCAGATCTGCCCGAGAAGGTCTAATTGCAGCGTGTCAGCCACCGCCAGGCGCACGATTCGTCCAGCTGAAGGAGCACATTCGATAGGCAAGCTCGTTCTTCAGTCGTGTTCCGGATCGTTTTGACTGTGAGACGTAAGCCCCGCCTCCCGGAGGGCTTGCGACAACCAGTCACAGTCGAGATGAATCGAATGCTTCTTACCTAGTATTTTCTGGAAGGAACGTGGGTCGAGGTGAGAATACCTCTGCTGATAGAGCAGCAACACTTTTTCCAAGTCTGAAAGAGGTACAGGCAGTCCAATCGGTTTTCGCGTCGCTCGCACCCAGAAGCCGTCGTAGCCTCTCCTCTGATAGAGGCCTCGCAGGCGCCACATCGCTGAATGTGACATTCCAAGAATGTCTGCGGCCTGATCCCAAGTGATCTTCTTTGCGATCGCTCTTAGAACCACCTCTCGCATTTTCATGTTTACTCGCCGCTCGCATCCGATTTTGTCAGTGGAGGACGGATTTGCATGCGCATTCGCTCCAATGATGCTCGCTCCCCGAACAACTGAGGGACGGGGTTTTGTGGGGGTTGGGGGTTAAAAGTCAAACTTAAGTCCAAACTGGATCTGACGCGGCGTCACCACTGGCGATTGCGAGAACGTAGTTTGCCCGGTGGTCCCGCCGGGTGCATTGATTTCGCCGAGTATGCCCGCCCCTGTCCCTCCGACGTTGAAGTGATTGACGCAGTTGAAACACTCCGCGCGGAACTGCACGTTCAACCTTTCCGTGATCTTGGTGTTCTTGGTGATCGAAATGTCCGCGCTGAGCGTACCGGGGCCGGGGAGACTGTCTCGCTTGACGTTACCCAGGAACCCCGGAACCTGCGCCTCATAGCACGTGGGATCGAACCACTGGATTGTCGTCGCGTTGATTCTCTTCTTGAGCAGGTGGTTGGGATGGCATCCGGGTGCGAAGGTGTAATTTGCTTGTGAACCCCATTGGGTCCCCAAGAACGCGGGATCGGTTGCCGTGAGACTATTGTTGTAGACGTTCAATGGCAGCCCGGTGTGAATCCCGACGATCGACGAGACCTGCCACCCCTCCACAAAGCGATTCCCCTTGAAGGGCAGGGAGTAAAGGACATTCGCGCTGATATTATGGCGGATGTCGAAGGTGCAGTTCCCGTAGGCATACCGTTCGTTGTAGCGATCGACGACCAGTTGGGCGAATTCCTCGAGGGATGAGGCAAAAGATCCATCGTCAACACAGCGGGACCAGGTGTAGTTGAACTGACCGACAAAGTTTCGCGCGAACTGGTGGTTGAGGCTCACTTGGAGGGAATTGTAGGCCGAGGCGCCTGTGTTGTAGGCCTGAATCAATGATCCGAACGCCCCGTTGATTCGCGGGCCTGTCTGGGCAAAGCCTACAGGAAGCGGGAATTGCACGCCGCTTCCGTAACAAGTGGTCTGGGTTGGAAACTGGCAGACGTTCGATACGGTAAACGTTGCGTCCGAAGCGGTTGGGTAGGACTTCGGAATCGACGGCAAAGCCCTGCAGTCCGGGAATGTGGTGCACTGCGGTGGATTGATATCACCTTGCGTCCACAGATGGCGCGCCACCGAACCGACATAACCGACCGACAAAACCGTGGCGTGGAACAACTCACGCTGCACGTTTAAGTTGTACGTGATCTGGTAGGGAGACACACCGTTGGGCTGATACGTCACGCCGGCAAACTCGCTTACGGCGCCCGGAGGGTTACACCCGGTTGCACACAGACTTGGGAAGCTTGGGAAAACAAGAAACGAGGAACCAGAGGGAGCCGTGTTGATAAAGTTCGACTCCCAGAGCCGGCCTGACGTCGGATCGTCGAAGATGCCGACACCTCCACGGATAGATGTCTTGTGGTCCCTGAAGGGATCGAAAGCAAATCCGAAGCGCGGCTCGAAATTAAGCGCATTGATGTTATGGGCAAAAACGTGCCTGACAGGTGTAAAGACAGGAAGGCCTCCCGGAGGCGCAACGGGACCAACGGGTGGAAGGAACGAGCCGACAAGTGTGGTCATCGGCTGGTGCGGGAAAGCCCAGCCCACCGGATTGGTGTCGCCGTCGTAGCGTAACCCGAGGTTCAACGTGAGCCGCGAGCTTACTTTCCAGTCATCCTGGATGTATGGAGCGAACATTGTTTCCCGGAAATATCGGGTCGCGTTGTTCAAAGCTGGAACCGTTGGAACCGCGAACGCCAGGAAAGGTGTTCCGCTCAGCCAAAATTGGCCACTATAGACCGGCGCCGGTACGGTGTAAGAAAGGAAGAAGCCACCGTTTGAGTAGGCCGTCTGGAGATTCTGGGTCTGTACTCGGGTGACTACCACGCCGATCTTCAGGCTATGAGCACCATGCGTCCAGGTAACATCATCGCCGCCGCTGAACTTATTTTGAACGATCTCATCGGGCCGATTCGGATCCGGGCCGATAGGGAAGATGACCTGCTGGAAGCCGCCCTGCTGGCCGTCCTGGCGCGGCAATTCGCCGGGCTGGCTATCGACGAAGTGCAAAGGATCACTGGTGATAGCCGGCCCGCCCAGTGAGGAACTGAACGAATTCGCCTTGGAGATCTGGGCAGCCGTAAGGGCGGGCTGGGCGGTGGAGTTTTCATTATTCCGAACGTAGCCGAAGTGAATCGAGTTTACCAGCGTAGCGGAAGCAACGTGCCTTTCCGTGATTGTAAGGAACTGGTTTCGCGTGTGATCTGTTTCAGGGAAGATTTGGTACGGATCGCGCGGGTCGCCGATGTTTGCATTGTCGAAGGTGAAGCGGGCAAAGAGAGAATCATTCGACCCAAGCGTGTAGTCCACGCGCCCCATGTAATAACTTTCATCGATGGTCAGGGGCGGCGCTGCCGCAGTCTCGAAATATCCTCCCAGATCGCAGCCTATCGTAACGCAGTTTCCGGGAAGGTTCGTGTTGACGTTCCCTATCGTCGGCGTAATCTGGTGGCACCCTTTGCAAAGGCTGTAAAGCGCCGCGATTTGCTCCGACGTTGCATTCGCGCCTGGAACGGCTCCAATCGGAATTCCTGCCTGTGTGCTGTTGGCTGAGGTCGATGGAGTGCAGGTCCCTGGTGTCGGTGTAACGAGACTGCATGGAAGCATTCCCTGCACCGTATAAGGCTCAGGGAGAAAGATGTCGGTCGTTGTCGCAAGACTTTGCCGAAGGCCTTCGTAGTTTCCGAAAAAGAACAGCTTGTCTTTCTTGATCGGCCCGCCGAGGTCGCCGCCAAACTGATTTCGTCTGAAGGGTGGCGGACCAGAAACCGGATCGACTATGTCCCGGGCATCCAGAACATTATTGCGAAAGAACTCATACGCGCCGCCATGAAGATCATTGGTTCCGGAGCGCGACGTCGCGTTGATCACGGCACCGTTGCCAGCAAACTGCGAAGTGTAGGTGTTGGTCAGAACCTGGAATTCGCCGATGGCTTCGACGCCGAGAGACGTGGCGGCGTAGCCGGACCCAGTGCCGTGCTCCCAGAAGTCACGGATATCGGTATTGTCCAGCAAGAACATTTGCCCGGTGGGCCTGGAGCCCGCAACTGAATAATTGTCCTGCATACCATAGAGTCGACCGGTCACGGCATTGAGTGCCGCGCCTACCGTCGATACGCCGGGGGCGAGGGTTATGAGTTGCTCGAAATTACGGCCATTCAGCGGAAGATCGCGCATTTGCTGCGGACTTATGAGGGTGGAAACTTCAGACGTTTCCGTTTCTACGCGCGAAACATCACTTTCAACGTTGACGGTCTGCGTTACTTCTCCGACGGGAAGTGAGAAATCGACGACAAGCGTTCCGCCGACGCTCAGCGTGATGCCCTTGTGCACGACTGTCTGGAATCCAGAAAGCGAGGCCTCGAGACTGTACGTGCCAACCGGCAGTTGGGCGATCGTGTAGCGCCCTTGAGCATCCGTCGTAGTCGATTGCGCGGTGTTCGTTCCAACATTTGTCACCTGAATACGCGCGCCCGCGAGCGCACCGCCCGAAGCGTCCGTCGCTGTTCCCGAAATGGTGGCCGTCTGGGCCTGCCCTTGCGCCCTCCCCGCGCTAATCAGAAGCACAAGCACTGCCAGACACACGTACATCCAGGCGCACTTAGTCGAATTGAAGCCCTTTGACATTTACCCACCCTCCTCTAACGTCGCAGGAATCTTTGAAGTTCAGGTGTGTCGCACCCCAACGCCACACTCCCTGTGTGGCGGGTGATACTACCAAAGGAATGTTCATGTCAAGATAAATATGTATACATTTATGTCAGATCTGGAGCGGTAAGGACTATAACTTTAAGTCGACTATTCCCAATTAAGCTAATTGTTATCTGCAATATGATGCGTCTTCAGGTATAAGACCACTATTTTTCGTCGAAGCGATTATGCTCACAGTAGTATGCACTACAGATACAATTGGATTGACAGGGCCTCGTTAATCCCTTATCTTCCTGCGGACTTCATCGAGGAGAGATAGTTGAACTACAAGAGCTTGGAACACCTTTTGCAAGCTGTCGGGAATCCGGTAACGCTGTTGCGAAATTCGCAGACCGGCCCTTACGTATATCCCGTGGTTCCCCCTGAATATTCCAACTGGCGAGACGAGCAGCGTGCCTGGCAACAGACCTGCGTTTTGTTCAACCAGTCGTATCACATGGAGGACATGTACGTCTCGGGCCCCGATGCGCTCAGGCTGCTTTCAAACCTGGGCATCAACAGCTTCACGGGTTTCGAGCCAGGCAGGGCGAAGCAGTTCGTCCCCTGTAACTACGATGGCTACGTGATCGGCGATGTAATCCTCTTCTACCTTGACAAGGATCTGTTCAATCTTGTCGGACGTCCCTCAGTTCACAATTGGGTTCAATACAACGGCCAAATCGGAAAATACAATGTGAAATTCGAACGCGACGAACGAGCAGTCGCACAGAAGGGTTCCGTGGTTCGGAAGGTGTACCGCTATCAGCTCCAAGGCCCGAATGCAATGAAGCTGACGGAAAAGGTGATGGGGAGACCCGCGCCAGAGCTCAAGTTTTTCCACCTTACAACGATCGAGATGGCAGGACGAAAGGTACACGCACTCCGGCACGGGATGGTTGGGCAACCGGGGTGGGAGTTGTTTGGCCCCTGGGAACACGGCGAAGCGGTGAAGGCCGCGATCGTTGAGGCTGGAAAAGAATTTGGCCTGCGGCTGGTGGGGGCGAGGGCATATTCGTCGAATACACTCGAATCAGGATGGATTCCCTCTCCTATGCCCGCAATTTACAGCGGCGAGAAAATGAAGCCATACCGGCAGTGGCTCTCCGCAAACACTTACGAAGCGATCGCCTCGCTGGGCGGCAGCTTCGACTCGAATAATATTGAAGATTATTATCTGAATCCCTGGGACCTAGGATACGGTCCGATCCTGAAGTTCGACCACGATTTCATCGGGCGAGAAGCGCTTGAGAAGATGGCCAAGCAGCCGCAGCGGAAGAAAGTAACACTCGCGTTGGATAGCGACGATGTGACGCGCGCCATCAATACCATGTTTCAGAAGAAGGACCGCGCAAAATATTTCGATTTTCCGTCCGCCGTTTACGCCACGCTGCCTTACGACAAGGTCATGAGCGGCGGCAAGACGGTGGGAATTTCCACCTGGTGCGGCTATAGCTCGAACGAAGGCAAGATGCTTACGTTAGCGATCCTCAAGGAAGAATATGCGGAGCCCGGCACGAAGGTGACCTTCGTCTGGGGCGAGGAAGATGGCGGGTCTTCGAAACCGACCGTAGAGCGCCACGTGCAAACGCAAATCCGCGCGATCGTCAGCCCTGTTCCTTATTCCGAAGTCGCACGTACGTCGTACGCTGAGGGTTGGCGCACCGCGCAAAAAGTGGGCTGAAACGAGATCTCGGGTCAGACCACGTGATCTCGGGAAGGCATCTCGCGTGACATAAGAGGCTTCCATGGCATCGTCCGCACCTCATAATCCTCCATTTCGCGCTGACCACGTCGGCAGTCTGCTTCGGCCTCAGGAGCTCAAGAACGCCCGCCAAGACCAGGCCGCAGGAAGAATCTCGGCTGACGATCTACGTTCCGCCGAAGATGCCGCAATCCGCAGGGTCGTTGCCCGGCAGGAGGAGGTTGGGCTGCAGTCAATCACGGACGGCGAGTTTCGTCGCGAAGATTTCTACACAGATTTCTTTGTGCGAGGACTCGGCGGCGTGGAGGTGCGGATGGAAAGCACCGCCGCCTACTTCGTCGACCATGAGGGACGGAAGATTCCGGTGCCGTGGACGCAGGTCGTCTCGCGCCTGCAGTGGCGCAAGCCTATCTATGCCGATCATTTCCGATTTCTTCAGTCCCTCACGAAGCAGACGCCAAAGGTAACCGTCCCCTCGCCTATCATTTTGCACTTCACATGCGGCAGCGCCGCGATTCGCGCGAACGCCTATCCTGATATGGACCTCTTCTGGAAAGACATTATCGACGCGTATCAGAAAGAGATGAACTCGCTCTACGAGGCCGGCTGCCGGTATCTTCAAGTCGACGATCCGCCAATGGCAACTCTGTGCGGCGAAAACTTCCAGGCGATGATGAAGGCCCGCGGTGACGATCCTGAACACGCGCTGAATGTGCTGTATCCTGAAATGATTAATCGTGCGTTTGCCATTCGCCCGCCTTCGCTTCACTTGGCGATGCACCTATGCCGCGGAAACAATCAGAGCGGTTGGTTCGGCGAAGGAGGATACGATCCGGTTGCGGACGTCCTCTTCAACAAGATCGATGTCGATTCATATTTCCTCGAATACGAAACGGACCGAGCGGGCACCTTCGAGCCATTGCGCTTCGTGCCGAAAAACAAGACCATTGTGCTCGGCCTGGTTTCGAGCAAGCTTCCCCGGCTGGAATCCAAGGACCTGCTGAAACGGCGCATCGAGGAGGCCTCTAAGTACGTCGACATCGACCAACTCTCGCTCAGCCCGCAATGCGGATTCGCGAGCTCGACGGAAGGTAACCGTTTGACCGAAGAGGAGCAGTTCGCAAAGTTGCGGTTGGTCGTGGAAGTCGCAAACGAGGTGTGGGGACACAAAACAGGTTCTTCGTCCAGCCATGGCGCTGCTTCGGCGAGCACTTGATCTTGAAACCCGCCCGACGTGACGCGCTATATAACAAGCTCTATCAGGTGGTGACAAATGAAAATGAATCGACGAAAGTCGTTGTCCCTTGTAGGAGTCTCAAATGCCTGCTCGGTACAGCCCCACTCGCCTCGCGCTAGGGAACATATTGATTCTCTTTGCGGCTGTCAATGAATGTATGCAATTATCTCCTGTTCGCACACTGGATTGCCTTGAGCTGTCGAAAGGATCCGCTATCGTGAGCCAAGTTGTATGCACCTTGATATTGACACAGAAAGGAAAGTTGTAGTAAGTAGCGCAACGCGCGGGGCCCCAAAACAGGACCGTCCCACCGTGAATCCAATGACTCCCTTGGATCCCGTCATGCCTGATCGCCCAGCTAGGAGGGTGCCATGAACTATCCCGCTACCGGATATCACCATATCACCGCCTGTGCTGGCGGTGCCCAAGAAGACGTGAATTTCTTTACAGGAATTGTGGGTCAGCGTCTAGCCAAGCAAACGATTCTGATGGATGGCCGATTCCCGCATTACCATTTGTACTATTCGAATGCGAACATCGAACCCGGGTCGATCATGACCTCATTCCCCTACACTCGTCTCATGGGGCGTCGGGGGTCAGGCCAGGTGCAATCGATTACGTACACCGTATCTAAAGGCGCGCTCCCTTTTTGGCAGGAGCACCTTAAGCGCCACAATGTCGAGCGCGGCCCCGTCGCGGAACGATTCGGACAGCGCTTCATTCGCTTCAACCATCCAGCTGGCATGGCGTTCGAGGTTCTGGAGGACAAGGACGACCAAAGAATTGGCTGGTCGACGCCGGAAATCGGTCAGGCCGAGTCTGTGCGCGGGTTTTACGGGACCGTGCTATCCGTTCGCGATGTGAGTGAACAGGAAAAATTCCTCACCGAGGCGCTGGGTTTCCGTAAGACGGGCGTGGATGGTTGCTATCATCGTTTCGAGATTGGCAGCGGCGGCGCCAATAAGACTCTGGTGCTTTTGCATGAGCCGGATCGTGCTCCGGGCAGTTGGACCTTCGGCGCCGGCACAGTTCATCACATCGCTCTGTGGGTCGCCGATGACGAGGCGATGGCCGCGCAGAAAGCCATCTACGAGGAGCTCGGCTACACGGACGCATCTGAAATCAAAGATCGCTACTATTTTCACTCGATGTACGTTCGCTCGCCCGGCGGCATTTTGGTCGAGTGCTGCTGCAATGTTCCTGGGGGCTTCGAAAAAGACGAACCCGCAGCGACCTTGGGTAAGAAGCTTCATCTTCCTCCATGGTTCGAAGATCGCCGCGAAGAAATTCTCGCGACACTCGAACCGATTGTGGCTCCTGAAACGGCAACGTCTCGCAACTGAGATCCTGGCGAAGATCGGAAATCCGAATCCATGAAACGAAGCGAAAATCGAATTCTGACCACGCACGTCGGCAGCATCGTCCGCCCGCAGCAGCTTCGCGATCTTGCTGAGGAAGCGCCGAAATCTCCCGAGAATCAGAAGCGCTATGAGGATTTCTTGCGAGATTCCGTCGCCGACGTAGTGAGGTTGCAGGCCAAGGTTGGCATTGACATCGTCAACGACGGTGAATTCGGCAAATCGAGCTGGTCGAACTATATTCTTGAACGGATCACCGGATTCGAACATCGGCCCGATCAGTTGCGCCCTGTTTATTGGTTGGGACGCGATCGCGACCGGTTCCCTGAGGTAATGGCTGCTGAATTCCCGTGGATGTCGAAAGGCGTGCCGACCGAGGCCTGTATCGGACCAATCAAATATCGCGACCACGCGAATATCGATCGCGATATTCGCAACCTGAAGGCCGCGTTGAAATCGGTCAGCGTCGAAGAAGCGTTTCTTCCCGTCGTCGCTCCGGCCAGTTCTGCGTACGACGGCGTCAACGAGTACTATCCCACGGAAAAAGAGTATGTGTACGCCATCGCGGACGCTCTGCGTGAGGAATATCGAGCCATTTACGAGGCCGGCGTCATCGTGCAAGTAGACGATGCCGTGCTCGCCAACATGTATGATCACTACGTCGAGCAAAGTCCGGAAAAGTATCGCCAGTGGGCGGGTCTCCGTATTGAGGCCCTGAATCATGCTCTCCAGGGCATCCCCGAAGACCGGGTTCGCTACCATGTCTGCTTCGGCAGCTGGCACGTTCCACATCTCGCGGACGCGCCGCTCGAGGAAATTGTCGGATTCATTCTGAGCGTTCGCGCAGGCGCATACTCGATCGAAGCGGCAAACCCGCGACATGAGCACGAATGGCGCGTTTGGGAGGAGAAGAAGCTGTCGGCTGGAAAGATTCTGATTCCCGGTGTTATCACTCACCATACGATAACGGTGGAGCATCCGCGTCTAGTTGCCGATCGGATCCTGCGGTTTGCCCGGATCGTTGGACGCGAAAATGTTATCGCCGGCTCCGATTGTGGATTCGCACAGGCCCAATTCATCCAGCGTGCGGCTCCGTCCGTCATGTGGGCGAAATTCGAATCGCTGGTAGAGGGCGCGCGCATAGCCAGCGCTGAACTTTGGCAGAAAGGCAAGAGCGCTCAGCCTTCCTAGCGCCGTGTGCGGCCGCAAATTTGTCCTTGAAGAAACCAAAACCGCCAGTCTACGTCCATTCTTCATAGGTTCGATCGTCGCGAATCGCAATAAACATTGCCGCTTCGGCGGTACGAATGGGGGAACGCCATTGAGAGGCTCGGCTAAAGCAGTTGCGTCACTGTTTGTTTTGATTAATATTTTGGCTATCGCCCGGCCGGCACAAGCCGCATCGGCTCAATGCAATCGGGCCTGCCTGAAAAACACAGTGGATAAGTACCTCGCGGCACTCGTCGCGCACGATCCTTCGGAGGTTTCATTGGCCACAGACGTTAAATTCGTGGAAAACACAGTCCCGATGCATCCCGGTAACGGCCTCTGGAAAACTGCCTCCGCTGTGCCGACCACTTTCAAGATCTACGTGCCTGATCCGGTCTCCGAAGAGGTTGGCTTCATGGGCGTGATACAGGAAAACGACAAGCCCGTGCTGCTAGCGCTGCGGCTGAAAATCCGGAACGGCAAGATCACCGAGGCCGAGCATCTGATAGCTCGCAATCTCCGCGAGAATACTCTGGCTAATCTGCAGACGCCGCGGCCCGGCCTACTGGCCACAGTTCCGCCGGCCGAACGCATTCCCAGGGCACAAGTGCTCAAAGACGGACTCTCTTATTACACGGCCCTGGTCACGAGCAACGGTAAGGCCGCGCCGTTTGCCGACGACTGCCTGCGCCATGAAAACGGAATGCAGACAACCGGGAACCCTCCGCCGGCAAAGCCGGGCTTTGGAACGATGGGCGCGATGGGTTGTGCCGCTCAACTCGACACCCACGTGATGAGCTACATCACCCGTATTGAGCCGAGGCGCGTGGAAATTGCCGACCCTGAAACTGGTCTCGCATTTGGCCTTTCTCAATTCCGCCAACCGATGGAGGAGAAGACCGTCAAAATCGTAGGCGTGCCCAGCGTCGATCACGTAGACATGAACTTCAAGCCGTTCGATCTTCCTGCCGCGCACATCTTCAAGATTCGAGACGGCAAGATTCACGAGATCGAAGCCATGGGCTTCTTGATGCCGTACAACTCGAAAACTGGGTGGGAATAAGCCCGCGAAACGAGTGCAAGCAAGTCGTTCCGACGCTTGCTGGTTTAGCCTCGTCGTCGCCGCCCCCGAGGAGTACGGCGCCCGGGCGAAGCACCTAGCTCGCTTGTTTCAGAAAGGCCAGCCTCCCGTACCCCATCGCTAATCAAACAGGGGAAAAGTGTCAGGCGCGGACGGACACGTAAAATGCGGCCGCCCAAGGAGGTGTCTTGAAATGCGCATGCTACTTAAGATTTCAATACCCGTGGAAGCCGGAAATGCCGCAGCTCGAGCCGGCACCTTAGAGAGTACGATTAAGAGCATTCTGGACGAGGTGAAACCAGAAGCAGCGTACTTCGCCGAAGACGGTGGCGAACGCACCGGATACATATTCTTCGACATGAAGGAATCGTCGGAGTTGCCGGCGATCGCCGAGCCGTGGTTTCTTGCCTTCAATGCGAAGATAACTGTCCGGCCAGCCATGACTGCGCAAGACCTCGCTGCCGGAGTCTCCGGCATGGAGCGAGCTGCAAAGCGTTATGGCAGGGCCGCAACTGCCTAGGGGAACGGCAAGCTCCCAGTAATCGTGGTCCGCTGTTCAATACCGTGGGACCCCGGCAAACGGGCCAATAGGCTCATGAAGACGCACCAATCACGGTTTTCGGGTCTGGGCAACAGTCGCGCTGCTTTTGCGACGTGCGAGACACCGTTGAGGCAATCCTGCGGCTCGTTGCGAACGATCGCGCCGTCGGCGAAGTGATCAACATTGGCAGCAACGAAGAGGTTTCCATTGAGCAACTCGCTCGCTTCGTCAAGGAGCGCACGAATAGTAAATCGCCCATCACCTACGTTCCGTACGATCAGGCTTACGAAGCAGGCTTCGAAGATATGCTGCGGCGCGTGCCGTGTCTGGAAAAGCTCGAACGGCTGACCGCCTTTCGTCCGGCAACTCCGCTTTCAAAAATCATCGATCGCGTTAGCCTGAGCCTTTTGCACCCGCAGGCTCGTGAGCGCATCGCAGTCGCCAGTTCTGCCGTGGGGGCCTCGACGTCTTAGGTTCGGAGGCCGCCCTCCGGCTGCATAGCATAGGCGCTGGGCTGTATCTCTGACGCTTCATAATGAAAATGAAAATTGAACGCCGGATCTCTATCTCCACTACAATTGGAGTAATCGGAAGGGGGCATGAACCGCGGCAACCATTCGATTCATGTCGCATTCGAGAAGACGAACTATGGGTACAACTTCAACACCCCGTTCTCCGGAACGCGCCGAGTGGAGGCGTGGCGCGACGAAATCATCCGCTACGTCCCAGCACACCCCGGAGCATCGGCGGGCAAGCACCACTCTCTCGGTGATTGTTCCTGCTTACAACGAACAATTTCTAGTTGAAGCGAGCCTGGCGCGACTGATGATCCTGGCAGATTCGCCGCTCTTGGATCTGATCAAGATCATCGTCGTCGACGATGGTTCATCCGATCGCACCTACGACGCCATCCAGAGCTTTCGTGGGTCCGTTGAAGCGGAGCGCCAATCGAGCAAAATCTCCTGGGTATGGTTGCGGCACAAAAAAAACAGCGGCAAGGGAGCGGCCATTCGGACCGGCCTGCTGCATGTGGATACCGAACTCGTGGTCGTCCATGACGCCGACCTTGAGTATCATCCCCGGGATCTTTTGAGGATGGTGGAGGTGTTTCTCGCTGAGGATGCAGACGCTGTTTTCGGCTCTCGGTTCATGTCCGGCGGGTACAAGCGCGCTCTTTTCTTTCGTCATGCGCTTGGAAACAAGCTGCTCACCTTTCTGTGCGACATCGTGTGCGATCTGAATCTCACCGATATGGAAACCTGCTACAAGATGGTGCGAGCGGATCTGTTGAAGAGCATCCCGCTCGAAAGCTCCACGTTTGACGTGGAACCCGAATTAGCCATCAAGCTCGCGAAGCGCGGCAGCAGAATCTTCGAGGTGCCGATTAACTATTCGGGCCGCACGTACAAAGAAGGTAAAAAGATTGATTGGAAAGATGGCGCCCGTGCGCTGTGGGCCGTTCTCCGTTACGCGGCCTCGGATCGCATTTACGCCGAGGACGAAACCGGCGGTGAGATTCTCGAACGCCTGAACCGGGCGCCACGTTTCACGCGGTGGATGGCCGACGTCATCCTGCCGTATATGGGTGATCGAGTTCTGGAGCTTGGAGCGGGAAGGGGCAATATGTCCGTCCACCTGATGCCGCGCTCCCTATATTGGGCGACTGACGTAAATTCCCACTATCTCAACTATTTGGCCACTCTCCAGGCGACGCGCCCATACATGCGCCTTGCCTACACGAACGCGATGGACGCGGCGACTTTCCCCGCTGGCCAATCCTTTGACACAGTAGTGTGTCTCAATGTCGTGGAGCACGTCGAGGATGACCTAGGCGCGCTGCAAAATATTCGCGATGTCCTAATTGATGGCGGTCGCGCTGTCATCCTGGTTCCTTGCGGCCCCAAACTGTATGGCAGTCTAGACGAAGTACTCGGGCATTTTCGTCGCTACACGAAGGAACAGCTCGTGAGCGTGGCGGCGCAAGCGGGATTTCATGTGCAAGATGTGTTGGAGTTCAACCGGCCGGGCGTAGCCGGGTGGTGGCTCAACGCCTGCGTGTTGCGCAGAAGGAAATTCGGACTTGGCCAAATCCAAATGCTGAACCTCTTAACGCCGCTCTTCCGCCGTATGGATTCTTGGTTCCCGCTTCCGCCGCTTTCTATTATCGCGATTCTCGAAAAACCGGGCAGCCCCGGCTCCGACACAAGAAGCGAGCCGCATCCCAGCGCGGCGTTATAGAAGCGCTACGCTTGCGCAAGCTCACGACGCGGATCAATACACGGTCACAGGCCACCTGGATAACCACTTTTCGGTAGCCCGGCAATTCTGTGGTCGCCTTTTCTCCTACTCGCGCACTCGGGTGTCTTGCTACACGCCATTTCGGCGGAGAGATTCGCGCGGACGGTTTCTCCAGGCCTTACCTTGTAGCGATGGCTTTAGGCACTGCGGTTTATGGATTCCTGGCCATACTTATTTCTTTCGCCTTGGCCCGGAGATTCGTCCCCGAAAACTGGGCATTTCTCGCTGCCCTAGGCATCTGGTTCGGAAGTCCTTTGCCGGTGTACATGTACTTTAATCCCTCGTGGTCGCATGCCCAGGCGGCTTTTGTCGTGGCCCTTTTTATCTGGTATTGGATTCGTACGCGCGGCAGCCGCGCGTGGTAGCAGTGGCCGATTCTCGGAGCGGTTGGCGGCCTCATGTTGAATGTATACTACGTGAGCGGCATTCTTCTCCTGCCGCCTCTGATGGAATCGATCGGCGCCTACCGGAGTAACTTGAGAAAGACAACACGGGCGATTCAACCGGCCGGGCGGGTCTTCGTCGGGAATATCCTGTTCGCAGCCGCCCTGCTGGCGGCATTTCTACCCACGCTGATCACCAAGCACAGTGTCTACGGGTCCTATTTGAACTTCGGCTACGAACGCCACTGGCGCTGGAATTCTCCGGCCTTTCTGAACGTATGCTTTTCCGCGGACCACGTGGCGATATACGCCGCTACTGCCGCCACGACCGTTCCGGTTCTCTGGAATTTCGGCCTCATCTTTCAGTGGGGCATGCATTGGATTCCTGAGCGGGGACCCGTCTCTTGGCGTGCGGCGGCGCACAACCAAGTCGCCATTGTCCCCGGGGAAGCGGCATCCATTCTCAAAACCTATCTAACCGGCCGCAGCGCGCTAATGGATCGCATCGAGCAGCGCGACGTCCAGCAACTCCAGCAATCGCAGGGAGCGAAATGACCCACGCCCACAGCCCCATCGAACCGCCCGCCCACCCGAAGCCGCCGGTCCTGCGCATCACTCCGCCCGGACGATGGTGGGCCATCCCTTTCGCCGAGCTGTGGGAGAACCGCGAGCTGATCTATTTCTTCGTCTGGCGCGAAATCAAAATCCGCTACAAGCAAACGGCCATCGGCGCCGCCTGGGCCGTTTTGCAGCCGTTCCTGACCATGCTGCTTTTCACGCTCGTCTTTGGACGCTTCGCTCACATCCCCTCCGAGGGTATTCCCTACGCGATTTTCTATTACAGCGCGCTTCTTCCCTGGATGTACTTCTCCAACAGCCTGCAAAACGCCACCAACGCCATCGTGCAGAACCAGTCCATGATCACCAAAGTCTATTTCCCGCGTCTGGCCCTGCCGCTGGCCGCGGTTCTTTCGGGACTGGTCGATTTCGGCATCGGCTTTCTGATGTTCGTGGCCATGATGATCTATTACGGCGTTCGGCCGGGCATTCCGCTGCTGTTCTTCCCGCTTTTTCTTCTGCTCGCCGTGCTGACGGCCACCGGCATGGGCCTGTGGCTCGGCGCCATGAACGCCCTTTATCGCGACGTTCGCTACGTCGTCCCGTTTCTCGTTCAGTTCTGGCTCTTCGCCTCGCCGGTAGCCTATCCGGCCTCGCTGGTCCCCGCGAAGTGGCGCTGGGTTTACCTGCTGAACCCCATGGCCGGGGTGATTGAGGGCTTCCGCTGGTCGCTTTCGGGCCACGGTCCCGCTCCGGGACGCCTGATCCTCGTTTCCGTCCTGATCGTTGTGGCCGTGCTCGTTTCCGGGCTATTCTATTTTCAGAAGATGGAGGCCACCATCGCCGACGTCGTGTGATCGGCCCGGTTGGACTGTATCGCACCCTTTTGCACCATGGCAGACACCGTCATTTGCGTCGAAGGCATCGGCAAGCTCTACCGCGTGGGCGAACGCGAAAGCTACCAGCATCTCCGCCACGTCCTCGCCAAAGCCGTCCGCGGCCTCCTCAAAACCCAGCGCAGCCGCCCCAAGGACTCCATCTGGGCCGTCCGCGATGTTTCCTTCGCCGTCACCCAGGGCGAAGTCGTCGGCCTCATCGGACGCAACGGCGTCGGCAAAAGCACCCTGCTGAAAGTGCTCGCCCGCGTCACCCGCCCCACCGTCGGCCACGCGGAAATTCACGGACGCATCGGCAGCCTCCTCGAAGTCGGCACCGGCTTCCATATGGAGCTCACCGGACGCGAGAATATTTTCATGAATGGCGCCATCTTGGGCATGAAGAAAGCCGAAATCGCGCGCAAGTTCGACGAAATCGTCGCCTTCGCCGAAGTCGAGCGTTTTCTCGATTCGCCTCTCAAGCATTATTCCAGCGGCATGCAGATGCGACTGGCCTTCGCCGTCGCCGCCCATCTCGAGCCCGAAATCCTTCTCGTCGACGAAGTCCTCGCCGTGGGCGACATCCAGTTTCAAAAAAAGTGCCTCGGCAAGATGCAGGAAGTCTCCCACACCGGCCGCACCATCATTTTCGTCAGCCATCAGATGAACCAAATTCGCCGCCTCTGCCAGCGCGTGCTTTGGGCGGATGCCGGCGCCATTCGCATGGACGGTCCCACGCAACAGGTCGTCAGCGCCTACGAAAGCGCCATGGCTCGCGGCAGCGCGCATGCTGAATCCGCTGACGGCGACCGCCAGGGACAATCCGCTCCCGCCGCCAAGGCCCGCTTCCTTCGCTGGGAAATCGTAGAAGCCGAGGCCGATCCTCACACTCTGGACTGGCTTGGCCCGGTTACCCTCAGGGTTTCACTGGAAATTCCGCGCCCCATCACGAGGGGCCACTACGGGATCGGCCTCTATAACAGCGAGCGGCAGCTCATGTGGGCCTGGGCTATCGAGCCTTTGCGCCTCGAAGCCGGCCGCCACCAGATCTCCCACACCTTCCCGATGCTCCCCTTGCGCCCCGGCCTCTATGCCTGGCTAACCGCCCTCTACGACGAGGGGAAATTACTCGACTGGTGGGACTGCCTTCCGGAAATGTCCGTAGCCACGGAGAACTATCAGCATCATCGCGACGAATGGAACGGAATTTTGAATCTCCCGGCAACATTCAAGGTTACGCCCCTCGACGTACCCAGCGTCCTAGCGAACCCGGACCTCACGGACTTAGGAGTGCGCAGCGAATGATCGCAAGAGTTCACTCAGCCGAAACAAGCCTTTTTGAGCGGCTCTGGAATTTCCCACGGAAGCCGGCGGTCGAGCGAAGGCGTTCGGTCGTTTATCGGATTTTTCGATTGGCTCCAGGGACGATTGTTCCAATCCGGCTGCCCTTTGGACCATGGTGGTTGGCGCAACGCGAATACTCAACTCATCTAATCCTGAACTCCGGGTACGAAGAGACTGAAACACCTTTCGTGCAGCGGTTCTTGCGGAAGGGAATGGTGTTTGTAGATGTAGGGGCCAACCGCGGCTATTACACGCTGCTCGCCTCTAAGAAAATTGGTCTTGGCGGGCGTGTCATCGCTTTCGAACCGTCCCCTCGCGAGCGAAGGTTTCTAAAATGGAATCTCCGTCTAAATGGACTAAAGAACGTTAAAGTGGAAGCCTTCGCGCTCGGGAGCAAGCCTGGACAAAGCAACCTGTTTCAGGTCGATGGCCGCCGCTGCCAAGACGGTTGCGCGGAAATGACCCGCTCCCTTTCCTGGGGCGCTCCTCTCCGCGAGAATGAGCAACTCCTCGAGCGATGTTCGGGCATGGGTGAACACGAAGTAGCGTCTGCACCCGGCTAGGCGATCACGAGCGCGAATTGCAGCTACGCGGGGCAACTTTAATCTCCGGCACCAGGCAGCTTAAGAACCCAAAGGGTTGTCCCGCCAACAGGATTAGCGATCTCTGGTGTCAGCTGGGGCCAGGCCACCGGTCCGCCATTGCCGGCGACGACAGCCACGTATTGTTCGCCGCCGATGCTGTAAGTGACGGGCGTAGAACTAACAGAGGCGTTTAATGTGCTTTGCCACAACACTTTACCCGTCGCCGTATCGAAAGCACGGAAGCGCCGGTCACGCGAGCCAGCGAAAACGAGTCCACCCGCAGTCGCCAGCGTCGAACTTGAGATGGCCGCGCGCTGACGATATGTCCATACTACTTTTTTTGTCTCAAGGTTTATCGCTTCAATGCGCCCCATTTTGCCATCGCTATCCGGCCGGGCATGGAGGACGAAATGCATGTCACTACCGCCTTCGGCTGTTTTGGCGGAATCGCGCGGCACCCACGTAAAGTCCTGACAGGATTCATACAGTGGAACGTACAGAACTTTGGTCTCGGGATCGTAAGAGGTTGCAGGCCAATTCCGCCCACCGCCGGAATGGGGACAGAAGTGCTTGGTCACGTTGGCTTCCGGCTCGAGCGCAGGATTGATGATCTTTTTTCCTGTTTTCGGATCTATCGCACTTACCAGACTTTGCAGCCCGAGGTCTTTGGAGAACTCATACTTGCCGTTGGCCCGATCAACTGCATCGAACACCATGATCTTGCCGCCAGTGACAACGAGATTGGCCGGTTTGCCCTTGATGGGGAGCGTGATCAGCGATTGCTCGAAGGCCCAGTCCAGATCCCAGACATCGCGATTCATATGCTGGTAATACCAGACTAGCTTACCGGTATCAGGAGCGAGCGCCACGGTGGAGTCCGTATAGAGCCCGTCGTTGGAATCACCGTTTTGGGAATGAGGCTCCAGCAGTGTCCCGGTGTCATAAGTTTGGCCAATGCCAAAATAAACGAGGTTGAGATCGGGGTCGTAACTGCCCGACGTCCACACGGACGCGCCAAAGCGCTGGTCCACGGGCGCGCCATTCCAACTATCGCCACCGGGCTGGCCGGGACGCGCGATGGTGTGGAATCGCCAAGCTTCATTGCCGGTGTGTGCGTCCAGCCCCACGATGAAGCAACCGCCTGGATACGTGTTGCAGCCGCTGGCGCCCATTATCACCTTGCCTTTGGCGACAATCGGGCCGCCATCCAACTCCAGATGATGGGCGATCTCTTGCGGACCTAAGACCTGCTGATCCCACACGAGCGCGCCAGTCTTCACGTTCAGGGCGACGATATGTCCATCGGCGGTGGGCGCGTAGAGCATATCCTGATAGATGGCAAGATTCTTTACAATCGCCGAGCTCCCATCATGGAGCGACGCGGGCAGCGGGCGAACATACTGCCAGAGCAGATCACCTGTCCTGCCATCCAGCGATTGAATCGTGTTGGCGCTCTTGACGAAGATAATCCCGTCATGAACGAGCGGCGTGATCTCGTTCCGACCCACCGGCAAGGCCCAAGCCCACGCCTCGCGCAGGTTGCGCACATTGTTGCCGTCGATCTGGCGAAGAGGGCTATAGCCCAAACTGTTATAAGTGCGCCGCCAAGTGAGCCAATCTCCATCTGGTGGATGCCGGAGCATGTCGTCTGTGACTGGCGCGATGTTGTTGAGCAAGGCTATCCGCCGCACTGTAGTCGCATCGAACGTAGCATCGTGATTTGCAGGAAGAACATTCCCCGGTTCTGGTGCTGGCGCTGCCTGCGCGTTCGATGAAGATCTCTGGGCTTGCGCGGGAACGCCAACAGTGCCAAACGTCACGGCTGCCAAGGCAAAAAGCTCTAGCCTCAAAAGCCATCTCCGAACTGTCATGTTAAAGAGAGGCTTGTTGCTGGATGATGGCGGACACTTCGGGCCGGTGATTGAAAGAGTGTGCCGAAGTGCGTTTTCGTTCCTACGGAGAGATTTTGTCGGGCTTAACATTACTTACCTGATGGGTTCCTGTCTCATGGTCTCGAATCCTATTGTTGGGCGATCTGGTGTGTGTCGGGCAGCTTGAATATCCAGAGCGTTGTCCCACCCGCCGGATTATCAAGCTCCGGCGCCAGGCTGTGCCCGCCCGCGTCGAGCGGTCCTCCGCCGCCGGAAACGACGGCAATATATTGCTTGCCATCGGCGCTGTAAGTCACCGGAGACGAACTCGGCGTTGCGTTTAATCCAACTTGCCATAATGTTTTGCCCGTTTCAGCGTCGTAGGCTGTGAACTGCCGGTCTTGCGAGCCGCCGAACAAAAGGCCGCCCGCCGTCGCCAACATCGCACTGGCTATAGGGGCGCGCTGCCGATCCATCCATACTACTTTTTTTGTCTCAAGATTTACCGCTTCGATGCGCCCCATCTTGCCGTCAGTATCTGGGCGCGGACGCAACGTGAAGCGAATATCGAGGCCGCCCGCTGCTGTCTGCGCGGCGTCGTTGGGAACCCAAGTATAGTCCATGCAAGATTCGGCTAGTGGCGCATACAGAATGTGAGTGGCAGGATCGTACGAGGTCCCGGGCCAGTTTCTGGCGCCATTCGCATTGGGGCAGATGAAATAAGTTTTGTTGGCTATTGGCTCGAACGCAGGATTGATGATTTTCTTTCCCGTTTTCGGATCAATCGCGCTCACCAAATTTTGCAGCCCGAGGTCTTTCGAGAACTCATACTTGCCGTTGGCGCGACTCACAGCATCAAACAGCGCCATCTTGCCTCCAGTGACCAGAAGATCAGTCGGTTCTCCGTTGATGGGAAGCGTAATCAACAACTGTTCGAACGCCCAATCGAGATCCCAAACATCGCGGTTCATATGCTGGTAATACCACGCGAGCTTGCCGGTATCAGGATCGAGCGCCACGGTGGAATCCGTGTAGAGCCCGTCATTGGACGCACCCTTCTCAGGATGCGGCTGCAGCAATGTAGCCACGTCATAAGTGTTGCCGGTTCCAAAATAAACCAAATTAAGCTTGAGATCGTAACTGCCCGATGTCCACACGGAGGCGCCAAAGCGCTGGTCCACGGGCGCGCCGTTCCAACTGTCTCCGCCGGGCTGCCCGGGACGCGCGATGGTTTGGAATCGCCAAACTTCGTCGCCGCTCTGTGCGTCTAGCCCCAAAATAAAGCAGCCGCCGCTCGGATTGGCTATGCCGAGACTCACGCCGAAGATCACCTTGCCCTTGACGACAATCGGAGCGCCGTCGAGGCGGAAATCATGATTGGAGTGCGCGTAAACTCCGGTGAGGGGCGCTACGACCTGGTGGTCCCAGACAAGTTTGCCTGTCTTCACATCCAAAGCGACCACGTCCCCGTCTGCCGTCGGAGCGTAGAGTTTGTCCTGATATATCGCGAGGCCCCTCATGACTGACTCTCTGCCGTTCAGTAGCGGCTCCGGCAGCGGCCGCACATACTGCCACAGCAGATCGCCGGTCTCGCCATCCAACGCTTGGATCGTGTTGGCGCTTTCGATAAAAACAACGCCATCGTGCACGAGCGGCGTGATTTCGTCGGCGCCAACCGGCAACGCGCGGCTCCACGCCAGGCGCAGATTTCCTACGTTCGACTTTTCGATTTGACTAAGAGGACTGAAGCCCAAACTACTGTAGGTGCGCCGCCATAATAGCCAATCTCCATCTGGCGGATTCTGAAGCATCTCGTCCGTCACCGGAGTGATCTTGTTGAGTTCAGCGGTGCGGCGCGCCATCGCGGCTAAGTATATTGCGTCACGGTTGGCTGCACTCGGACGTACGTCTCCCTGAAAACTCTGTTGGATTGCCGGTGCTCGCTGCGCGCCTGATCCCCCGAGTTCGGCGGCGGTGAGTTCCGTCGTGCCCGGCGCGAGACCATTGGCCTGAAGAATGTAGGCCTCCAAGTCGGCGTAGGTTTGTTGGCTCAGGGCTCCCGGGTCGGAAGGCGGCATTCGCGACATTAGGTAGGAGAATAGAGCTGCGGCGGATTGGTCACCCCAGTGCTTCTTGGACGCTGCGCCCTTGAGCGCCGGGCCAAATTCGCCCCCATCCAGATTTGCGCCGTGGCAACTCAAACAGCGATTGACGTAGGCCACTTTCCCACGGTCCACCTGGTTCGCGGTAAAGCTAGGAGTGGAACCCTTTTCGAAAAATCTCTGCTCTTGCGCTTGCGAACATACGCCAACGCTGGCGAGCATCGTCACCGTCGCCGCCAGCGTCCACAAGCCGATGAGGCGGCATCGCGTCATGACGCGAAACAGGTGCGCGGTTTTCTGCGTCGAGTGCGTGGTGGCTTTTGTCATCGTGATGCTGCCGACGACCAAGCGGGTACTTTACTACCGCTAACTGAAATGCACCACAGGGTCAGTGGAGAGAGCCAGTCGCGCGTTTTCGATCTGCTCATTGCTGGACGGACAAGTGGGGCCAAGAAATCAGAGCAGCGTCAGTGCCTCGTGTCTCGGGGTGGAAAGAGGCGTATGAATTCGGGGTCATCGTGCAGACATTTCAAGTCCGGGTCCTGATGAATCCAGTCCTCGTTCGAATAGCCCGCTTCCTTTGAACGGTGCAACATCGCAAGAGCTTCTGCTTTTCTGCCTAACGCGCCGTAGGTACACGCCACGTTGTACAGAACTCCAGAATCCTTGGGGCGAAGGGCCACGGCCATTTCCGCGTGGCGCACAGCGTCTTCGATCCGGCCGATATTCGCATAGTCGGCGGCCAGTAGGACGCGCGCACGAACGTCTTCCGGCACGGCTTCGAGTTGCCGCTCGAGCACCAGCATTTCCATCTCGCGAAAACGGCGTGACACATCACTCCTGCCCAGCCTGTCCAGTGAATTGGTATAAGGAATGTAAACGTTATAGTCGTCGCCGTTGGCTTCGAGTGCCTTATCGATGAGGTCGGCGGCTTCCTGGAAGCGGCCCGAGGCAAAAAGGGCTCGGCCGAGAAGATCGTACGCGCCCTCGCAATCCGGCTTTCGCGCGATGGCGAGTTTGGCGAATTCAATCGCCTTCTCATACTGCTCCTGCGCGTAGTACATGCGTCCGCGCCCAGCCAAACCCTCTGCCAGCTGTGGATCCACCTCCAGGGCTCTTTCCACAGCTCCTTCGCCTCGCTTGATCCACTTCGGATCGCGCCCGTAGTATTCGTAGAACATTCCGCTTACTCCGGCGACACCCGCATGAGCCGCGGCGAACGACGGGTCAAGCTTGATGGCCTGCTCGAACATTTGCAAAGCAAAATCCAGGCTCTGGCGGCGCATATAGCTTCGGCCACGGAGAAAATAATCATACGCGTCGGAATTTCCCGTCGGCTTGCGAGCAATGGTACGTTCTTCCTGCGGAGTCAGGCTGATGCGAAACGCTTGCGCGATGCTCCGAGCGATCTCATCCTGGACATCCAGAACATCCGCGAGTTCGCGGTCGAAGCGCTGCGCCCAGAGTGTGTGGCCGGTATTGGTCTCTACCAACTGCGCGGTGATTCGCAAGCGCGTCCCGGATCGGCGCACGCTTCCGCCGAGGACGTACGCGGCTCCTAGTTCGTGGCCCACCTGTGGAGCGGTGACGGGCTTGTCGCGGTAAGCCAGCATGGCGGGGCGAGGAAACAGCTTTAAGTCCTTGATGCTAGCGAGCTCGGTGATGATGTCTTCAGTCATCCCGTCGCGGAAGTACTCGTCCTCTTTGGTGCTGCTCAAATTCTCAAAATAAAGGACGGCGACAGATTTCTTTTCACGTGACGCGGTAACAGCAATCGTGTCCTTGGAAGCCTCTGCGCGGACAGCCGAATCCCGGTCGCGCTTCAGGCGCTTGAGATCTCCTCGCACCTCGGCGGCAGTCTGGTAGCGCATGTCCCGATCTTTTTCCAGCGCTTTGCTGATGATGCGGTCGAGCTCGGCTGGCACTTCGGGATTGGCGCGCATGGGGGGCTTCGGCGTTCCGTGCAGGATGCCGTCGAAGATCACGGCGGAAGTGTGGCCTTCAAAAGCGGGCTTGCCCGTGGCCATCTCGTAGAGCACGACGCCGAAGGAAAAAAGGTCCGCGCGCGCGTCCAGATCCTCGCCCCTCGCTTGTTCGGGCGACATGTAGGCAATGGTCCCAAGCGCCGTGCCGGGGCTGGTCAGATGCTCCTCGGCTACGGTCGTAACCTGGCCCGAAACTCCCACGGCTTCAGCGCTCATCCGGCGTGTCGTTGTCAGCTTGGCAAGACCGAAGTCGAGTATCTTCACCTGGCCGGACCTGGTGACAAAAATATTGGCCGGCTTAATATCGCGATGCGTAATTCCCTTTGAGTGTGCGGCGTCCAGCGCTTCCGCAATCTGCGTGGCCAGATCGAGAAGGCGGTCCATCCTGAGCGGTTTGCCTTCGATGAGGTGCTTGAGGGTGTCGCCTTCCATCAACTCCATGACGATGAAAGGCTGGCCCTGCTGTTCGCCGATTTCGTGGATGGTACAGATATTGGGGTGATTCAGGGTGGCTGCCGCCTGCGCTTCTCGATGGAAGCGCTCGAGGCTCGCGCGATCGCTCGATCCCTCTGGGAGAAACTTCAGCGCCACTGTGCGGCGAAGACGGGTATCTTCCGCCTTGTAGACAATCCCCATCCCCCCGCCGCCTAGCTTTTCTACGATGCGGTAATGAGAAAAGGTCTTACCTATCTGGGACTGAAGTTCCGGCACGGGAGGCTCATTCTAGGTTGGGCTCTGGAACAAGTCAACGCTGGCGCGGAATCGTTAGAATGGCCCGAGTTCGACGCCGGCGTTTCGTAGCGTTTGCGCCACCGCCGCGGCAATTCCTGGCGCGCCCGGGGTGTCCCCATGGATGCAGATGGTCTGCGCGTTTGCAGCGATTTCGGTTCCGTCGCAGGCACCTACCATCCCTCGCTCTGCGATGCTCAATGCCTGTTGCCCGGCCTCCGCAGGATCGCGTATCAGGGCGTCTTCAAATTTTCGCGAGCGCAAGGCGCCATTAGCCTCGTACCGCCGGTCTGCGAAAGCTTCCGCGATGACACGGAAGCCGGCTTCTCGGAAGACATCGAGCATCGACGATCCAGCCAAGCCAACGAGTGCGGCGTCCCGGGTCCAGCGAGCGACGCCGTCGGCAATTGCCTGGGCCAACACGCGATTCGTCGCAGCCTGATTGTAGAGTGCGCCATGCGGCTTGACGTACGTCACACTGGCACCGCAACCGGCGGCAACTTCGGCGAGAGCTCGCACTTGCTCGAATACCGAGTCCGCGATTCTTTCCGGCGGCAGGTTCAATTCCACACGGCCAAAATTGATGCGATCCGGATATCCGGGATGCGCGCCCACCGCCAACTTCCAACGGACCGCCTGCTCGATGGTTGCTTTCATGGTTCGCGTATCGCCGGCATGGCCGCCGCAGGCGACGCTAGCCGATGTGAGGTAGCGCATCAACAATTCCTGAGTGCCGTCGGAAATAGCCTCCGGCAGTTCGCCCATATCGCAATTCAGGTCGATGCGCTTCATTCCAAAATTGAGTTCCCGGATGTTAGCAGTCGCTCCTGTTCGATGAGCAGCGATCGCGCGGTTTCAAAAGTAACCTGTTCAAACCGGATCTCATCGCGGGGGCGAAGCTGTCCCACGCGGTGGAGGTCGGCAGAAATCACACTCGCGATTTTGGGGTAACCGCCCGTGGTCTGCTGATCCACAAATAAGATAATAGGGGAGCCTCCGGCTGGCACCTGAACAGCGCCGAGGGAGACGCCTTCAGTGATCATCTGCCTGCTGTCGCGTGGTGATACCAGCGTTCCTTGCAGCCGAAGACCCATGCGATTGGATTGCTCGCCAACGCGATACGTAGTCGAATAGAATGAGCGCAGGGACGACTCGGAAAACCAGTCAACCTGCGGGCCGGGAGTGACACGCAAGACCCTGCGAGGCGACAGATGCTCCGATGCCTGAGAAGCGATAGTTCTCTTGCGGAAAAGCTTGTTCGCGGGCCCGATGTGCAAGATATCTCCTTCCCGGAGCGGCCGGCCATCGAAGCCGCCGAGTCCGCTCAAAACGTGCGTCGAGGCGCTCAGCAGAAAAGGCGTCACTGCGATTCCGCCCTGAACGCATAAATAACAGCGTGCTCCCGAACGCGTGGGGCCCAGGCGAAGCCTTTGGCCCGGCCGAACTTCAATGGATGTCCCGGTAGTGATCGCGGAATCATCGAGGATGGGGCCGAAATCGGAGCCTGTCAGCGCCAGGATGGCTCCCTTCGGAAAAAGAAATGAGCCGCCGAGCAGCGTCATCTCCAGTCCAGCCGCACTCTCTACATTCCCGACAAGCCGGTTTCCCAGGCGCAGCGAAATCGGATCCGCCGCACCTGAAGGCGAAACGCCTATGGGACCAAAGCCTTCTCGTCCCAGATCCTGCACCGTGGTGAGCAGGCCCGGCGCTTGGACCTGAATGACGCTCACGCATTCTCCAGTGTCGCGAAACGCGCGACGGATATCGGTGTAAAGCGGACGCGATCTCCGATTGATAGAAAGCTCATGTTTTTTCGGTCGGGACGGAACATCGCGATCGGAGTGCGGCCGATCAATCGCCAGCCACCGGGAGCGGCAAGCGGATATACGCCGGTCTGGTTACCCGCAATCCCTACGCTGCCGGGCGGCGTGCTCCGCCGGGGGCTGGTCAAACGCGGTGTTACCAGCGCTTCCGGCAATTCACCCAGATATGCGAAGCCGGGAACGAATCCCAGAAAGTAGACAACGTAGGTGACCGAAGCGTGCAATTCGACGGCTTGAGCCGGAGTAATTCCGCGAAGGGCGGCTACCTCGTTCAGGTCCGGACCAAATTCCCCGCCATAGCATGTCGGGATTCGCCGCTGTCGCGGATTTGGGAGGCGCAGAGTCTTCAGCCGTCCGAGGTAACTCCGCAGAATTGCTTCCAATTCCGCGTTCCGCAATTTCAGCGCATCGAAGTCGACAAGAAGCGAGCAATATGCAGGATGAAGATTTCGAATGCCGGGGACCGGCTTCAGCTCCAGCAAACGCAGTAGTTTCCTGAGGCGCAGATGGGCATCGAGTGTGACCTGCTGTCCGAAGTAAACCAAGAGAGATTGATCGCTCGCGGGTTGGAACTGCGTGCTCTCGGTCATTGACGTCCGTATTTTGTGGGAAAGCATATATTGGCCCAATGAATCTCAAGTATGCGAGGTGACAGGGGTTCGAGTGTTGAGTGCAGGTTCTTCGAAATGAAGAAACCAATCGTCTAGAACGACGTGGCGCGAGAACCAGCGGTTCGCCAGGAGTTGTCTTGAAACCGCGCCGAGCAGCTTGACCGGGAGCCGGCGCCCCAACGAGACCGCCCAATCGCCCTGGGAGTTTCCGAAGCGCAATCCAAGCCGCGTGCGATAGCTCTCCAGATTCGCCGTATTGTATTTTCCGTTTGCAGCGAGGACGGCGTCGCCGGCCATCAGCCCAGATTCAATCGCTGGACGAATGCCTTCGCCACTCTGCGAATACGCGAGACCAGCCGCGTCGCCCGTCAGCAAGACCCCTTCGTCGACGATCTTGTGGCGCATGTCGCGAAGGAGCAAATAGGCGTGTCCTGCCATGGGGCTGGGCACATCAAAACCCAGCCTTCCCTTCTTCTTGAGGAACTGCAGAAAACCGACGATATGCCTGGGGAGGCCGTGCGCATCGAGCCTGCCCAACCCGATGTTGAGGAAGTTATCCTTTCGAAAGCACCACCCGTAACCTTTCATGTCCGAACAAAAATAAAGTTCGGGCACTTCTCCCCGAATCGAACAAGAGTTGCGCTCGGACGAACTCATTTCGAATTCGATCTCCTGAGCAACCACGGCGGTTTCTTTGCGAGCGTCGGCACCGAGGAGCCGAGCGACGGGACAGAAATGGCCTCCCGCGCCCACGATGATTCGAGCGCGGATTTGTCCGTTCACGATCCACGCGGCCCCTGATCGTTCAAGGTTTGTGACACCGGCTCCGCAGTAAAGGCGTGCCCCCGATCGCTTCAGCAGGTAGTCGTCAAATTCACATCGGCGAATCCCGTAACTGATCGGCTTGCGGTAAGTGGTTTCAATCTCGCGAGCGCCCATGCTGCCGGTGCGGAATCCGGTGATTGGCTGAAGGGTCCGCCTTAAGCCATACTGCGCGGGGTCTATATCGAGTTCGCTGAGAACGGCAGGCGTGATCCATCCGCCGCAGACTTTGTGGCGCGGGAAATGGCTCTTGTCGAGGACGATCGTGTCCAGCCCGCCGCGCGTCAATTTCCACGCGCACGAAGATCCGGCCGGCCCTCCGCCCACGATCAGGACATCGCACGAATCCATTCAGGATCCTTCTCTTCGACCTGTTTCTCAGAATAAAGGTGAGCGCGGGTCCAAGGAATCCCCTGGCACTTCGCGCCGGCAAAGACCGCCTGAAACAATTGCAGGTTGCCGACACGAAACGCGGCGATTGAGCCGGCGAGGTATAGGCGCCAGGCTCTGGCGGTTTCCGTTCCGAGCAGTTTCACGACGCTCTCCCAAGAGCTCTCGAAGCGGTCGAGCCACAACTCGAGGGTCCTGGCGTAGTGGTTCCGCAGATTTTCAACGTCCAGCACCGAGAAATCCCAAGGCTCAAAAATTGCCACGGCCTGGGCCAAAGACGGTACGTAGGCGCCCGGGAAGATCCGCTTTCGAATCCAGGGGCTGAACGCGTGCGGGAAATTTCGTCCGATGAAATGGAGAATGCCGCGACCGGCGTCGCCGACGGTCCGATAGATGGCCCGTCCGAGATTTTGGTAGTTTTGCGGCCCGATGTGCTCCAGCATCCCGACTGAAACAAAAGCGTCGTAGCGTCCAGTGATGTTTCGGTAGTCGTCTTCTATAAATTCCACTTGGTGTTCCAGCCCCTCTTGCTTTGCGCGCTCGCGCGCAATCAGGATTTGTTCCTTCGAGATGTTGAATGCGCGGACCCTGACTCCGTAGTGCCTGGCCATGTGAAGCGCGAGCGCGCCCCAGCCGCAGCCCGCTTCCACAACCCGCTCACCCGGCTGGAGCCAAAGCTTGCGGCAGACGTGATCCATCTTCGCGACTTGCGCCTGCTCGAGAGTACAGAACGGCTCGGGAAAGTAAGCGCACGTGTAAGCCAGCTGAGAATCCAGCCACAGCTTGTAGAAATCGGCGGTCAGGTCGTAATGGTGGCGAATATTTCGGGCGGACCCGCAAAGCGAGTTGGCCTGGACTCGATCCAGCCATCGCGAGGCCACCTTGCAGTACCAGTTTATGGTGTTGGCGTCTCGCATCGACGCCAGGACAGCTTCAAGAAACTGGGTAAGGTCCCCCTGCACCTCGATTCGCCCCTCGCTGTAGCCTTCGCCGAACCCCATCTCGGGACTCAAGGCCAAGGATGCGAGCGTCCGCCGGTCAGCGATCTTTACGGTTGCCAGGATGTCGGTACCGACGGGCGGGAATGCTTCGCTTGGCTCTAATGAGAGTCGCACGGGGGGATGGCCAATCACCTTGTGGATTTTCTGTAGCAACCAGTTGCAAACGGACCGGGAGAAAGGAAGCCTTTGCCGAGCCATGGTTGAATGCTCCTGCGCTGTGAGCTAGGTGGCCAAACTTACCACGTCTCCCACTTCGGCTTCCAGCGACACAGGTGCCTTGCGCGGCGGTTCGATTCTGTTGCGCCCAGGAAGGATGTCTATGCAAGGCGATAAGCCACACATTGTCAATCAGCTATTACGAATGGCTTCTATAGCTTGCCTCCAAAGCTCCAACGCCACTTCTTTGCGTACCTAGTCCGTAGGGGGAATACCTGATTGCGCTCCGCGCCAGCCCAAATAAACTGCACAGAGGAGGGAGTTATGGTTCGGAATGAGATGTGTGTTTGCGGACATCCGCAGTCGTTACACAGAACCTACGGCTGCACCGCCATGCGGCCCAATCCAGACCCCAAGAAAACCGATCGCGTTTCGTGCCCGTGCAAAGCATTCGAAGCGCAAAAAGCTGCCCACGCCGATTAGGAAATCGCGACGCGGATCCAACGAAATCCTAACTCCCCACACGTAGTTTAGGAAACAGCGAGACGAAAGAGTGAAGCTTTGGATCGTTCTTAGGTCCCGCGCAAAATGCGCTTTTTCACCTTGACCTGATCAAGATATTCGCGATGCGCTTCGCGAAACCACGGCTTGGACTCCACCGCGGATTTCATCTCTTCGCAGACGGAACACAGCGCGCTATCTATAGGGACGTAAATTAGGTGTCCGAGCAGAACGGTCTTGTCATTGTGCTTTATCAACCGCACCCCTGCTGGCATTTTGCCGATATCCGGCCATCCACATTGCGGACAGTGCATGCAATCCTCCCGCGACGGTCCTCGTTCCTAGAGCTACAGCGGACCCTTGCTCCTGGCTCCTTTATGCCAGGGCTGAGTGGATCGCCGAATGGAACGACGGTTGGGATTCTGATCCCACTGGTACCCCTGGTTTTCTGGGACTTTAGTACTTGTAGGAATCCTTCATCTAATGGTCCCAGCCTGGTCTCTCGCCGCAGGTAACCCGTCCCTCCACCGCGTCGATCCTGAGGATTCTGCCGTCCTTAATTTGGAACAGTTCCGCAACCATTAGCGTTGTCGGCTTCTGGTACACGGGGGCACGTCGAACCGTTCGTGAGGGTGGCGGTTTTCAGACGGCCGACGTGATCGAAGAACACAACACCGAACACCAGACCGCGCTCCTCGTCGAACAACATGAAGCGTCGATCGCGGATACTGGTGATGAACTTCGAAAACCCGCTGTTGAACTACTCGGCGCATCCCATGGCCAGAATGGGAGAATTCGCTGAATGATTGTTCGTGGTCAACTCTCCGTTATTCAGTCGGTCGCATTTCGGGTCGAAAGAATTCTCAGGAAGATAGAAGCGAGCTAAGATCAAAACGAGGTCGCAATGACCAGGATAGGACGCCGCGAGGCATTTTTCGTGAGAGTTTTCGTCGTCATCATAGCGCTTGTGTTGTCCTTGGGCTGCCCAAGCGAGAGCGCGGCCTACGCTGTGCTTGCGCATGAAGCGGTCATTGACAGTGCATGGGACGCCAACATACGCCCGTTACTATTGAAGCGTTTTCCCGATGCCACGGGAGAAGAACTGAAAGAAGCGCACGGCTACGCGTACGGCGGGGCCATTATCCAGGACATGGGGTATTACCCGCATGGAAGTTTCTTCTTCAGCGACTTAACGCACTACGTGCGGAGCGGAGACTTTGTCCTGGCACTGCTGCGTGATTCCAAGGACCTCGACGGCTACGCGTTTGCGCTTGGGGCGCTCGCACACTATGCCGCGGACAACGAAGGCCACCCGATCGGCGTGAATCGCGCGGTGCCGCTCCTTTATCCCAAGCTGAAAAAGAAATACGGGGACACGGTTACGTATGAAGAAGACCCTCTGGCGCACGTAAAGACAGAATTCGGGTTCGACGTTCTGGAAGTCGCGCATGGACGTTACGCTCCTGATAGTTACCATGACTTCATCGGCTTTGGAGTTTCCGTCCCTCTTCTGGAGCAGGCCTTCCAGGAAACCTACGGCTTGGATTTGAAAACCGTTCTTACTAACGAAGACAAAGTACTCGGTTCATACCGTCACGATGTCAGCCAGCTTCTTCCCAAGGCGACGCGTATCGCCTGGAGCCTTAAGAAGGACGAGATCATGAAGGATCAGCCCGGCATTACGAAAAGGAAGTTTCTCTACAATCTATCGCGCGCAAGTTATCAAAAGAACTGGGGAAAGCAATATTACCAGCCCACTTTTGGCGAAAGATTTCTTGCCTTTCTCCTTCGGATTCTCCCCAAGATCGGTCCCCTGAGAGTACTGCAACTCAAAACGCCCACGCCCGCGGCGGAAAAACTATTCGAAGCGAGCTTCAACGCGACTTTGGATCGCTACCGGCAACTCCTGACTCGGATCGACGCCGGCCAACTGGATCTGCCCAATGACAATTTTGATACCGGTGAAATCTCGGAGCCGGGAAAATATCGTCTCAACGATGTGACACATTCAAAGTTGCTTGACGCGCTGGCCAAGCAGAATTTCAGTGGCGCTTCGCCCGAGGCCCGAGCCGAGCTTCTGGAATTCTACGGACATCCGGATGCTCCTTATGCGACCAAGCGAAAGCCAAAGGACTGGGCAAAAGTTCAGGTCCAACTTGAACAATTGAAGAACACGGTTCCGTCGACGGTTGTGCGCGGTGCGCCGTGATGCGGAAGTTGCTGATCGAACCAAACCCTCGCAGGACGAACGTGGCTGCGTGCAGATAATGAACCCTTGCGAAATTTCTCTCTTGGAACCTGGAACTTATGAGCCAACAATACCAAGACCAGCTCGCAAAGGTGCACATGACCGAGACTTGGGAGCAGTGGGTAGGACAGTCGGTCAACGGAAAATTCTGTCTGCGCCGCTATCTGGGCGGCTCGCAGCATAGCGCCGTTTTTTTGACGGACTACGACGATCGAGAGCCTCAAAGCGCCGCCATCAAGCTGATCGCGGAGAGCGCGCCCGATGCAGAACGCCAGCTAGATTCCTGGCGCCTCGCTGCCACGGTTTTGTCCCATCCTCACCTCATCCAATTATTTCAGGCGGGACGTTGCAAAATCGGCGACGTCAAGCTCGTGTACGTGGTGATGGAGCGTGCCGACGAGGATTTGTCCCAAATCATTCCCCAGCGTCCGCTGACTGAAACGGAAGCGACCGACATGCTCAAACCTGCGCTGGATGTCCTCGCTTATATCCACGCAAAGGGTTCCGTGCACGGCCGCATCAAACCCGCAAATATCATGGCCTGTGGCGATCAGCTGAAGCTCTCGAGCGATGGCCTCCGCCGTACCGGTGATCCAATCATCGGCCGGGGGCCCTACGGTCCACCCGAAGCGGTGGCCTCGCCCGCAGGCGATGTGTGGTCTCTTGCGATGACGATGGTGGAAGCTCTGACGCAGCATGTGCCCGCCTGGGACAGGAATGCGCCCGGCAGCCCCGTCGTACCGGCCACCCTGTCGGCCCCACTTCTGGATATTGTGCAACACTGTTTGCGTCGCGATCCGAACCAGCGATGGAAGATCGCCGACATTACTTCGCGTCTCGATCCCGCTGCGGCCATGTCCCCGCCCCGGCAGCAGCCGCTCGAACCGGTTGCCTCGCCCGCGAGCCCGCGTTATCTCATTCCTGCCGCTCTTGTCCTTTTGCTGATGGTGGCGGCGGTCATAAGCCTGAAAGTCCTAAACCGCGAGCCCAAAACTCAGGCGGAATCCAGCGCCGCGATTGAGAAGTCAGCCCCAACGACGTTGCCGGAACCCCGCGATGCAGCAAACATCGCGCCATCGGAGAAAGAGCCAGCTGCAAGCAACGAACAGAAGAACCTCGGCGATGTCCCGGCAGCCGCTGCGCCCATTCAGCCCACAGCGTCAGAAAAAGCGCCTGTGGCCGCGCAGGTGAGCCAAGATGTGATCCATCGAGTCCTTCCAGACGCGTCGCAGCGCGCTCTTGATACGATCCGTGGAACGGTGAGAGTCAGCATTAGGGCGCATGTCAATCCCTCCGGCGATGTGTCGGAGGTAGCCATCGATTCGCCGGGGCCAAGCAGGTATTTCGCAGGGCTCGCGCAGCAAGCGGCGCAGCAATGGAAATTTTCGCCGAACGCAACTACAAGCGATTGGGTTTTGCGTTTTGAATTTACAACCACCGGCGCCAAGGCCTTCTCCGCGCACGCAGCCCCATGAGCAACCCTGTTGGCCGGCACTTTCAGATAGCGGCGTTAGAACGCCTCGATGAAAAAGACGCGAACACCGAAGTTTTCGCGGTGCACTTTTTCCTCGGGGACCTTACAATAGGCCGCTCTTGCACCTCAGCAAGCACTTAAAATCGATCTCGGGGGAAATATCGAATGGCAGTGGAACGCACTCTTGCAATCATCAAGCCGGACGCGGTTGGCCGGGCGCTCACCGCTGAAATTCTCGGGCGTATTCACGCGGCGAAATTTCAGATTGTCGCCATCAAGTCGCTGCGGCTCACCAAATCAGAAGCGGAAGGTTTCTACGCCGTTCATCGTGCCCGGCCGTTTTTCGGCGAACTGACGGAATTCATGAGCTCCGGAAAAGCCGTGGCGATGGTTCTCGAAGCCGAAAATGCTATCTCGAAGTGGCGCGACACCATGGGCGCAACCGATCCGGCCAAAGCGGCACCCGGTACGATCCGCAAAGAGCTTGGCACTAGCATCCAGTATAATTGCACGCACGGTTCCGACGCCCCAGACACCGCCGCCTTCGAAATCGCCTATTTCTTCGCTGGATTCGATCTAATCTAATCGACGCTGTCCGCGCTGGCTGGTCCGTGTAAAGGGTTGGATTTTCTTGGCCTCAGGCGGGACTAAGATCACAAATCACAGCTCCGAATTTGCTGACCTGTTGGTCCATGCCACCGTAAAATCCACATGCGACCAAACCGGCGTGCCTTCATCTCATAAGGTTGTTATTGTCTAAGCGGCCCGGAAGTCTAGAATTACCTCCTGTACCAACATGGGGATCGATTGTGGCGAAGCCAATACTGCTGAGCGTGGATGACGACTCCGATGTCTTGCGAGCGATCGAGCGCGACCTGCGCTCGAAGTACGGCTCTGAATACCGCGTTATAGGAACGGATTCTCCCGAAGGTGCGCTGACCCTTCTAAAACAACTACAGCTACGGAACGACAGCGTGGCTCTTCTTCTTGCCGACCAGCGTATGCCTCACATGGATGGTGTCGCGTTTCTACAGGAAGGAATGCGTATCTTCCCGGAAGCCAAGCGTGCATTGCTTACTGCCTATGCCGATACAAACGCAGCGATCTCTGCCATCAACGAAGCCAGTATCAACTACTTTTTCATGAAGCCGTGGGATCCTCCCTCCGAGCATCTGTACCCGCAGTTGGATGATCTGCTCGATGATTGGCGAGCTTCGTTCAGGCCGAAATTCGAGGGAATCCGCGTGTTGGGCACGCGGTGGTCGCCACAATCGTATGCCATGCGCGACTTCCTGGCGCGCAACCACGTTCCGTATCAGTGGATTGATGCTGAACTCTCCGCGAACGACCCGGAAACGAAGCGTCTTTTGGAAGCGCTGGGACCCGAGGCGGTCAGCCTACCGATAGTGCTTTTCCCGGACGGCACCAAGCTTCTCGAGAGCGTCCCGGCGGACGTGGCGCAAAAGGTGGGATTGCGGACACGGGCGCAAACCAACTTTTACGACCTGGCAATCGTAGGTGGTGGACCGGCGGGATTGGCTGCCGCTGTCTATGGCGCATCGGAGGGCCTGCACACGGTGATGATCGAGCAAGAAGCGCCGGGTGGACAGGCGGGCATGAGCTCCCGCATCGAGAACTACCTCGGATTTCCGACGGGACTTAGCGGCGGCGATCTCGCCCGGCGAGCAGTGGTGCAAGCGCAGCGTTTCGGAGTGGAAATTCTCTCACCGCAAGAAGCCTGCGGTGTGCGGATCGAAGGGCCTTACCGGATTGTCAAGTTGGCGGACGGAAGCGAAATCTCGTGCCACGCGCTGATGATCGCGACGGGAGTGCAGTGGCGGCGACTCGAAGCGCCTGGAATCGCGCGGTTACAGGGGGCGGGTGTCTATTACGGAGGCGGCGCCACGGAAGCAATCTCCTGCAAGGGCGAAATCGTTTACGTAGTGGGCGGCGCGAATTCCGCGGGTCAAGCGGCGATGAATTTTGCAAAGTACGCCGAGCGCGTGGTCATCGCCGTGCGCGGCGGTTCTCTATCGAGCACCATGTCGCAGTATCTGATCGACCAAATCAAAGAGACGCCGAACATTCAGCTTTGGCCCCACGCCAGCGTGGCCGAGGCGCACGGCGATACGCATCTGGAAGAAATCTCATTCCTCTGCTCGGATACCAACAGGGTCGAGCGCGTGGCGGCGAGTTCGATGTTCATCTTCATCGGAGCGCTGCCTCGAACGGACTGGCTGGCAGGTCTTATCGAGCGCGACGAATATGGTTTCATCCTCACAGGTCCCGATCTCATACGCGAGGGACAGCGCCCCAAGGATTGGGCGCTTGAGAGAGATCCCTATCTGCTTGAGACAAATATCCCCGGTCTTTTTGCAGTCGGCGACGTGCGGCACGGTTCGGTGAAGCGAGTAGCTTCGGGAGTCGGCGAGGGGTCAGTAGCCGTGCAATTCATCCATCAATACTTGAGCAAGGTATAAATGATCGACAAATTGGAGCTACTTCGCGTCCCGGCGTTCAGCGGTCTGCCTGACGATCAGATTGAGTGGTTTCTAAGCCAGTCGCAAGAGATGCAACTGAAGGAAGGCGACATGCCGTTCCACGCGGATGATCCCGCGGACGCGATGTTCGTCATCCTCGAAGGCCAAATTCAGGCGAGGGGCGAACTCGGCGGCGAGACAGTTGTAATTACCGTGAAACCGGGCTCCGTCACCGGCCTGCTGCCCTTTTCAAGAATGAAGCAGTTTACCGTGGGGGTGCGAGCAATCACGGATGGCCGCGCGCTGCGCTTTCCAGCTTCGAAGTTTCCAGATCTCGTACAAAAGATGCCGGAATTGACGCAACGTCTCGTGGGTTTGATGTCGGACAGAATTCGCGAGACCACTCGGCGAGAGCAACAACGCGACCGGTTGGTTTCTTTGGGGAAGCTCTCTGCCGGTCTCGCGCATGAACTCAATAATCCGGCCTCCGCCGCCAAACGTGCCGCCAGCCAATTGCGGGACGCGCTTAAGCGAATCAAGGACTCCAGTCACGAATTGGGCAGGCGCGACCTGACTGCTCCCCAGAAAGCCGAGATTGAGAAACTGGAAGCTTCGTTCGTGCAAAGCGGCGAAGTTCCATCTGATCCGCTGGCCATCAGCGACCTCGAGGATCAGATTGATTCCCTTTTGCGAAGTCACGGGCAGAACGACTTGTGGCAGATGGCCGCCGAATTGGCCCGCAGGAATGTGAAGCCTGAGGCATTGGAATCTCTCTTCGCAACTCTTGACCCGCAGACCGCGCGAGCGGCGTTGGTCAGGATCGCGGCGTCCGTAGAAGTGGCGACCTTGCTCAACGAAATCGAGAGCGGCACTTCGCGCATCTCTGATTTGGTCCGTGCGATCAAGGAATATACGTTCATGGACCAGGCGCCCCTGCAAAATGTGGATATCGTGAAGAGTCTGGAAACGACGCTAGTCATCATGAATCACAAGCTCAAGCAGGGAGTGACCGTGCTGCGCAATTATCAAAAAATTCCTCTGCTCGTGGATTCATTCGGAAGTGAGTTGAATCAGGTTTGGACCAACCTGATCGACAACGCTATCGCTGCTATGGGTGGCAAAGGAGAGCTTCGAATTCGAACCTATCGCGAGGACAAGTGTGTAGTAGTGGAGATCGCTGATAACGGTGCGGGAATTCCGCCCGATATACTGCCGCATATTTTCGAGCCCTTTTTCACCACAAAAGGAGTCGGCGAAGGTACAGGGCTCGGCCTAGACACTGTCCAGCGAATCGTGAAAAAGCACAGAGGCGACGTCCAGGTCAGTTCGAAACCCGGTGACACGCGCTTTCAAGTGTGGCTGCCGCTAGCGGACGCTTCTGAGGCGCCTCCAGCGTCCAAGTCCTCCTAAGTAAGCAGCCGTCGCAACCCCTGAAGCAACTTTTCGAAGTTATTTGATTCCCTTTATCCACGCGAGTATCGGACCGGAAACGCTCTTATCCGCACTGTCTATCGAAAATACCATGGACATGTGACTCTCGCCCTTCGCAAGCAGTAGCTTCGGGCAATGCGCCGGTCCTTCCTTGCAGAGCTCGTCGTGCAACATCCGGTTAAAGGGCATCACTCCTCCGTCCACGGACGGGTCCGCGCCGATGTCCAAATCGCCGTTGGCCAGCATGATTTTAACGGAAGTCCTCTTCAACTCAGGCAGGTTCGATCGTGCCAACTGCGTCGCCGCATCCACAGGCGGCCCGAAGCCGCCAGGACCTCCGGCAGCCGGCGGTCCGCCGGGTTGGCCCGCGGCACGGCCCGGCAGCGCGCCCTCGGCGCTGAAGGCTCCTCCCTTTACGCCACAAGTTTTGCCGGCATCGGCAAGCATGGACATCGGATTCGACCCGCCTATCGGCGGCGGCTTTAGCGGCACGATGTCGAATGCCGCAGCGGACATGAAAATCACTCCCTTCACGCCCACTCCCTTTGGTCCGTAGAGATCTGGATGGCCGATGTACGTCCCGAGCGGCATATTGCCGGCCGAATGAGCCCAGATGAACATGCGGTCCGGATTCCCGTGATACTTGGGAATGTTCGCTTCCACCCATTGGAGCATGGTCGATATGTCCTTTGCGCCGCCATCCCAGCTCGGGCTGCCGTGCCGCTGCATCAGGACGCCCACCATGCCGTTCTTCGTGGCCCATCTTGCAATGTTGTCGTAAAAAGCGTTCGCTTCCTTGTCCTGAATCTCAATCTTGTTGCCCACTCCGCCAGGCACATAAATCAGCACGGGGCGGGACGCTGGTCCTTTATCCGCAGTGAAAATATCCACCACGTCCATCGGGCTGGGGCCGAATGGCTGATCTCGCACCACCGTGATTCCGGGATACAACGGCGTCTTGTCGCCGGTAATGTCGTTCGCCGGCATCAGCGGCCGGTACAGCTTCGCCGTGCAGGGTGGATCGACGATGTGCCCCATCTTCACCAATTCTGACTCGATGTTTGCAGGCACCTGAGCCACCGCGACTCCAGCCGCGAGCCAGTTCGCAAACAGCGCGCCAAAGACGAACACCAACACTCGAATGCCATATCGTCGAAAGTTCATTTTTCTCTTCTCCTCGAAGTTCATTTCATCGAGTGCTCACGGTGAAGTCAATATCACGGCTCCGCACTTCTCGCCAGACTTTTATCTCTCCTCTTAGCCCCTCGTAACGCCGTCATTCCAAGCGGAGTCCCGCGCTTCCTTCTTCGCGCGGTGTTTGCGCGCGCGGGATGAAGTCGAGGAATCTCTCTTCGATGTAACCGCCTCCTCGCCACGCCACTCTCTCAACGCAAACCGGGAATTAAACGCGATTTTGAGTTATACCAGAGCCGTAAATAGATGCTGGCGAGTTCTCGGGAGATAAGGGATGAAAGCAAAACCGCCCAGTGACGAGCGCGACTTGATCCTCAACACCGTCCGCCGGTTCGTCGAGAAAGAAGTGATTCCAGTTGCATCCGCCATGGAGCATCGCGATGAGTATCCGCACCAGTTGGTCGCGCAAATGAAGGAAATCGGCCTCTTCGGACTGAACGTCCCAGAAGAGTTCGGCGGCGCGAACGTCGATACATCCACACTCGCGGCAATCTGCGAAGAAATCGCCCGAGCCTGGCTGGGCCTCTCCGGTGTGGTCGGAACCCATACCGTGATGTGCGACGTTGTCTCTCGCTTTGGAACCGATCGGCAGAAGAAAAAATTCCTGCCCGCCATGGCCACGGGAGAAAAGCGCGGCGGCATTTGCTTGACCGAGGCAAACGCCGGCACCGATCTGCAAGCCATTACCACCACGGCGGCGCGCGATGGCGGCGTGTATCGCATCAACGGCTCGAAGATGTGGATCACCAACGCGCGCCACGGGAACACATTTCTCCTTCTCGCAAAAACCGATTCCAGCGTGCAACCGGCGCATCGCGGAATGAGCGCTTTCGTCATCGAGAAGGGCGCGCCCGGCATGACGGTCAGCCGCGATCTCGAGAAGCTCGGATACAAAGGCGTGGACACCTGCGAGCTGCATTTCGCCGATTTTCCCGTGCCTGCGGAGAACCTGATCGGCGGCGTGGAAGGCGAGGGTTTCAAACAGGTAATGACCGGTCTTGAAGCTGAGCGGATCAACGTGGCTGCGCGCGGCCTTGGAATCGCGCGGGCCGCTTTTGAAGAGGCCATTCGCTACGCTCAACGCCGCACCACATTCGGCAAGCCCATCGCCGAGCACCAGGCCATTCAAATCAAGCTGGCCGATATGGCCACTCGCATTGAAGCTTCGCGGCTGCTGATCCAGTCAGCCTGCGCCAAGCGCGATCGCGGCGAGCGCTGCGATTTGGAAGGAGGCATGGCCAAACTCTTCGCCACCGAGACGGCCGCGGAGGTTTCGCTCGAAGCCATGCGCATCATGGGCGCCAATGGCTATTCCAGGGATTTTCCGGTCGAGCGCTATTATCGCGACGCGCCGCTCGTGGTGATCGGCGGCGGCACCAACGAGTTGCAGCGCCTCATCATTGCGCGCAGCCTCCTGAAGAAGTACAAGGAGGAGGTCTAGCCGTTGGCGTATCCGCTGGGAATTTGCGATTCGGGTAAAATGGCGATGGTGTAATTGCCCAGCGTAAGTTACCCAGTGTAAGTCACCCAGTGTAGGTTAATGGACCCGATGCGCGAACTCGGCAAATTCCTCCTCGTGGCCGGTGTCCTCGCGATCGGCGCGGGGTCGCTGCTGCTCTATGCTGGCAAACTGCCCTTCCGCCTCGGACATCTTCCCGGCGATATCGCTTACCGTGGCCGCCACGGCAGTTTCTATTTCCCAATTGTCACGTGCATCGTGCTGAGCGTCGCGTTCACTTTGATTCTATGGATCGTCGATTCTTTCCGCCGCTAATGCCATGAGCCAAGCCACTCTCTTCGATCTGATGCCTCAGCGTCGCGTATGGAAAGTCAGCGAGCTCACGGAATGCCTCGCCGAACTTCTCGAACGCGCCTTCCGCGACATTTGGATCGAAGGCGAAGTCTCCAATTACCGCCCCGCGCAATCGGGACATCTCTATTTCACTCTGAAGGATTCTCGCTCGCAAATTCGCTGCGTCTGCTTTCGCGACCAGGCCCGCACCCTGAAATTCCGCCCCGAAGACGGCTTGCACATCACCGTGCGCGGCTCGCTCGGCGTCTACGAAGTGCGCGGCGAATACCAGGTTTACGTCACGCACATCGAGCCGGTCGGCCTCGGCGCGCTCCAACTCGCCTTCGAGCAGCTCAAAAAGAAGCTTCAGGAAGAAGGGCTCTTTGACGAAGCGCGCAAAAAGCCGCTGCCCGTCCTGCCGCGCTGCATCGGCGTCGTCACTTCTCCCGCCGGAGCGGCGATTCGGGACATTCTTCGCGTCCTCAAGCGCCGCTTCGCGAATGTTCACGTCCAACTCTATCCCGTAAAAGTGCAGGGTGAAGGAGCGGCCGGCGAAATTGTCGCGGGCTTGCGCTACTTCAATCGCGCCAAATTCGCCGATGTGGTGATCCTCGCCCGCGGCGGCGGCTCGCTCGAAGATCTCTGGGCCTTCAACGAAGAAACCGTCGCCCGCGCGATTGCCGCTTCCGCCGTGCCGGTAATCTCCGGCGTGGGACACGAAACCGACTTCACCATCGCCGATTTTGTGGCCGATCTGCGCGCTCCCACTCCTTCCGCCGCTGCGGAAATCGTCGTCCGCTCGCGCCAGGAATTCGATCGCCACATCGCCGACCATCAGCGCAATCTGGTCCAGCAGATGCGTTACCTGCTTTCGCAGCGCCGCCACCGCGTCCGCGACCTTCAGTCTCATCGCGGCTTCCGTCAGATGGACTTGCTGGTCCGGCGTCGCCGCCAGCAATTGGACGAGCTTGGGTCCTCTCTCGCCGTCATCCTTCGGCGGCGGCTGGCCGCGTCGCGCCAGCGGACCACGCGCGCCGGCGCCAGAATCGCGTCGTTCGATTTGCGGGCGCGCGCCACCGTGTTGCGCCGCCGCATTCATCAGCAGCAGGATGCTCTTCGCGCCGCGCTCGAACGCGTCGCAACTCGAAAGCAGCGCCGCTTCGCCGCTGCTCGCTTGCGCTTCGCCGCGCTCGACCTGCGCGCTCGCGTCGGCAAACTCCGCCGCGCGCTCGATGAACGCTCTCGCAACCTCCGCGTTCAAGTCGATCGCGTGCTGATCGCGCGGCGCAGCACAGTCGAGAAGGCAACGCTTCAGCTCGAAGAACGCAGCCCGTTTCAGCTCCTCCAGCGCGGCTATGCCATCGCTTACGACTCCTCGGGAAAAGTCCTGCGCTCGCCCGATCAAGTCGCTCTCGGCGACGACATCTCCGTCCGCCTTGCCCAAGGCGCCCTCGACGCAACCGTCCGCCGGAAACGCAACCCCTGAGCTCGGGCCAAGAGGCAAACAGCCAGTCTCTAAGTCGGTGGTGGATCGACAATTCCTGCCGCAGGTTCGGGGGAAAGGGACGGCGGTTTACGTTTGTTCTTTGATTCCTCGATGTTAATACCAGCCAGCTGCGTGAGCCGCTCAACGAATCTCTTAGCTTCCTCCCCGATAGTCGGCTGCTCCGCAGCCTCTACGATCCGAATCTCCAGGGTTTCTCTAGTCGCAGGCGTCACCTCACTTAGGAAGTTCGGATTGTTACTCAGCACTGTGCAAAGCCACCCTAACTCCGCCACTCTCAACCTTGCGAGAAAATGTGGAAACGCTAGAACGGCGAGCCGTTCCTCGTTTCCGGAAAGCACGGACTCGACTGCAAGTCGAGAACCATAAAGTTCAAGGAGTGAGTCCGTAGCTTTAGAAGATTGGCAGAATATCTCGATCACTCTTTTCAATGTCGTAACCTGAAAATTTTTATCCAGAGCATCAACGAGGGTATCCCAGGCACCCCTTAAGCGCTCAACCTTCACTTTCCCTTCCATAAGGAGTTGCGCGTGCTTAAAGAGCGCCTCGTCAAAGGCACTGGTGAGATCGATTTGGGGCCCTGCCGCCGCTGTTCCTGTCAGAAGATCCAGTAGTTCTCCCTCCCGAGATAATTCAGACAGCCACGTTGTTGTGTCCAGGGACCTAAAGCTTTCGAGCAAGAAGCTGAGATACTTGTCGTCCTTGGCAGCGCCGCGAAGTGCGCTACGGTAAATGCCAACCCGATCTAGTGCGAAGGAGGTGCTAGTCAGCTCGGTCACAAGGTTCGCGTGGGCTACGGATTGATCTACTAGCTTTTCGAAAAGTTCCTCTCCCAGCATCGCCTTCAAGAAGCTTGCATTGCCAACGACCCGGTTAGGGGGAACGTTTTGATAGCCCTTTTCGCTATTCACGATTTCGCGGAAGATCGTTTGAAGGAATGGCTCCGCTCCAGAGGGAGGAACTTCATACAGCATGTCTACCTCATTGTTCTGAATGATAAGCTCCGCTAGCCTCGAGATACATTTGGGCCGCACAGCGGGCTTTCCAAGTAGTTCTTTAAAGACCGCCATTCCAGCGGCCGAGTTCGGGGCCGACGATGCAATGGGTCGCCCCGCAGCCGTCGCCCTAAGGATAGGAAGCGCGCACAAAGCGGTGGCTTGCTCGTCCGCAGCTACAGCGTGCAAGTGGTGCGACATGAGCCCTCTAGCGATGAGATCCTCTATGGCTTTCCTCGCGGGCTCGATGGTCTTACAAAAGTCCGTTAGCGTTTCGAGGAGTGCCTTGACCTCCGCCACCGGCAAAACTGCGGTCGTATTCAACCTTGCTGCCAATGCCGCCACCAAACTTTCCCACGGCCACGGTTTGTCAACCTTCTTCAATATCCCCATTACCGTCGTAGAGCGGCTATCAAATTTTCCCTCCCCGACTAGCGCCGAGAGCACACCAACCACCGCTCCCGGCTCCGCCGTCGGGCGCAGGAAATGACGCAGCCCTTCTAGGGCTGGATCACTAGCGGAAAAAAGAATTGCCCGAAAGTACGTTTGAGCGGTCGCCCGTATCGCGAAACCTCGTTCAATTGCCCCTGCGTAATGGGCCTGGAGGAACGTCAGGACCGGGGCAGTTCCTTCGAACCATTGCTTAATCAGTTCCGAAGAGTTTGCACCAGACAGCTCCGACTCGTCCGGGAACGAGTCCGAGACGGACGACAGGATAGCGTCGACGAGCGCCTCTTCTGGTGAACGCCTGACGATCTCGACGAGACCGACTCCTGAACGACCATCGAACTGCGCCCACCGTTTAACCTTGGTCGCACTCTCACGTAGGAGACGCCACGAGCTGTTCCAACTGTTGTCGTCAATCTCCGTCAACTCCGCCAGGTTTGAGGCGGTTACGGCCAACGTCTTCGTCTCGGGTCCACCCCAGTTCGGTTGGTACTGCTCAATTTGTCTTTCCAAAACGCGCGTGAACCCCGTAATCGAGGCAAGCTGTTTCAGCGTGCGCCCGTCCCCAGAAGCAATGCAGCCCGTTATCCGTCCCCCGACCATCACTTGGAGAGCTCTCTCTTTGGGCACGTTAAAATGAATCGCTGCCAGGCTCTCCCGCCACCCGGCCTCGACCATGTCAACCGGCACCTTAGACAGAATTTCTTCGTCTTTCTTGAGGGCCAGCTCTTCGGCGAGATTTCTATGGTCCTTTGACAACAACGTGTAAAGGGCTTGGAGAGGCAGCGATATCTCATCCTGCCATTGGCGGTGCGTCGCACCAAGGCTATTAACAAAGAGTTTGATGTCTCGTGGAGTGGGTGGCTCCTTGCCGCTCACAGCGCAAAGATCATATATTCGATACACTCGATGAAAATCGGCCGGGTCATGGTCAGGAAATGCTATTTTCAGCTGGGTATTTAGAAAATCTTGCCAATCTGAAAGGACCGGCGGGGAAACGCGGAAGATCGTCTGGAAAGTCTTATCGACGAACGACTGCCCGAGATCAGCCGCCGCCTCGCCGTTTGTGGCCCAAAGCTTGCAGATAGCAATTTCATCGAAAGGCACCAGCAACCATAGGCGCGCAAAGCACGCTGCATCCCTGCCGGCGTCAAAATCGAAGAAGGTCTTGAGAGTCGCCCAGATTGTAAGCGCGTCGCTCGCTTCAACCCTGTCCAGATTGTCAACAACGACCAACAACCTCCGCTCCGATTCCTGAAGTACCTCTTCTATCAGACGACCGAATAGGGACTGGAACTCGACCGAAGTAGGATCAGGCGTGCGAACCGCATTTGATAAGGTTCTTTCTTGCGTTTTGTTCAAAAATAACGCCAACAAGCTCCGTTTACTGTAAGGTTTCCTGTGGATCGTCCAAAACCGTTTCTGCCAAGGATTCCACGATGGGCGCCAGAACAGCCAGGTGGCTGCCACCAAGAGGAAAGGAGAACAGACGAGGAAAAAGCAAAGAACCGCGAACCAAACGGAGCTTCTATGCGTATCCGTGAAGTACTTCAACAGCTCAAACCCCAAAGGAACCAGGAGAATAGCTGCGGCGAATGCTCCTCCAAGCGGTGTCAGCGCTGGCTCGGAAGTTGTCCGGATGACCTCCAGCCGCTTGGAAAGCTCCTCTTTTTTCTCGACCCAGCCAGCGGGATTCTTTAACCACCGGATGTCCGCGAGACGACCTATCAATTGCTCAAGGAAAGTCCGACGCAAAGGGTCACCCTGATGTGCCCAAGCGTCGAAAACGAACATGTCGATGCTACCCCGACCCACGTGCTGCAATTTGACGCGCAAGAGCTCAACGACGGACGACTTTCCGCTGCCCCACGAACCATTAAGCCCTATGCATCTCCCTCCGCTCTCGGTCGTGATTAACTCCGCGAGAGCGTTTGCAACGTTCGCGTGCCCGAAGGCATCCTCCCTTGTAGGCAAATCAGAAAGAAGTCGCGTGCTGCATTTTCTTTTATCGTCGGCCATGCTTACTCCCGAACCTGCGCGATGCGCGGTGACAGCGCGTATAGCCTATCAGTAAATCACTTATCGAATATCTAAAACCTGTCCCGGGAAAAGTCCACAGGAGCTGGTCCTTGACGCAAACCCTCCCATCAACAAACATGGACGCATGGTCCAAAAGACCGCAGTTCGGGCACAGTCGGCGGCTCTCGCAAGAGCGGGGAGCGGTGTGCGTACCCTCGCCATGACCTTATGTAGCTCACTCCTGCTCCTCCGGGGTGAGGTTTTTGTCGGCCCATGGCGACCCAGCGATCCTCGCACTGCACCGTCCAGGCGCCCTCTTGCCGGAGGCCCGAGGCGCAACTCTAATCGACAGAGCTGCCGAGTAGAACATGGTCCAACTCATAGAAAACAAAGGATGGAGCGTACTTCTACCCGTCACAATTCTGGAAAGAAAGGATTCACACGCCGACGCCGCAACTACTCTGGATTATTCGTCGTCGGTGGTGCCGGCGACTTTGAGGACGGCGAGGAAGGCTTCCTGCGGGATGTCGACGCGGCCGACGCGCTTCATGCGCTTTTTGCCTTCCTTTTGCTTTTCGAGGAGCTTGCGCTTGCGGGTGATGTCGCCGCCGTAGCACTTGGCGAGGACGTTCTTGCGGATGGCGCTGATCGTCTCGCGGGCGATGATGCGGCTGCCGATGGCGGCCTGAATGGCAACTTCGAACATCTGGCGCGGAATCAGTTTGCGAAGACGGCTCACCAGATCGCGGCCGCGTTCGTAAGATTGATCGCGGTGGCAGATGATGGTGAGCGCGTCCACCGGCTCGCCGCCCACCAGCACATCCAGCTTCACCAAATCCGATTCGCGATAGCCGGAAAGATGGTAATCGAGCGACGCGTAGCCGCGCGAAACGCCCTTGAGCCGGTCGTAGAAATCGAGAACGATTTCATTCAGCGGCATATCGTAGGTGAGCATGATTCGCGTCGGCGAGAGATATTCGAACTTTTTCTGCACGCCGCGCTTTTCCTCGCACAGTGCCAGCACTCCGCCAACGGATTCTTCCGAGGTGATAATCATCGCCGTCAGGATCGGCTCTTCGATTTTCTGAATCGAAGTGGGCGGCGGAAATTTCGTGGGGTTGTCGACTTCTTTTACTTCGCCATCTGTGCTGGTGATGCGGTACTGCACGCTGGGCGCGGTGGTGATCAGGTCGATATTGAACTCGCGCTCCAGCCGCTCCTGCACGATTTCCATGTGCAGCAGGCCGAGAAATCCGCAGCGGAAGCCGAAGCCCAGCGCGACGGAATTTTCCGGCTCGTAGAAAAACGCGGCGTCGTTCAATTGCAGCTTGCCGAGCGCGTCGCGGAGCATTTCGTAGTCGCTGGCGTTCACCGGAAAGAGCCCGGCGAAGACCATGGGCTTTATGGCTTCGAAACCGGGAAGCGGCTCGGCGGGGCGGTCCGCTTGCACAACGGTATCGCCCACGCGCGCGTCAGCCACGCGCTTGATATTGGCGATGATGAATCCCACATCGCCCGCCGCCAATTCCTCGAGGACGATGGGTTTCGGCGTAAGCACTCCGAGATTTTCAACTTCGTAGATTTCGTCGCTCGCCGAAAGGCGAATCCTCATATGGGGAGCGAGGCGGCCTTCCATCACGCGCACCAGCACCACGGCTCCGCGATAGGAATCGAACCACGAATCGAAAATCAGGGCGCGCAGCGGCGCGTCGGCTGAGCCTTTCGGCGGCGGAATACGCTTCACGATGGCTTCGAGGACGTCTTCCACGCCTTGGCCGCTTTTGGCGCTGATCAGCAGGGCGTCGTCCGCCGGGATGGCGAGGACGTTTTCGATTTGCTCTTTGGCGTAATCGGGCTGCGCCGCGGGCAAGTCGATTTTATTGATCACGGGAATGATGGTGAGATTGTGGCGCGAAGCGAGGAACGCATTCGCGACGGTCTGCGCTTCCACACCCTGGCTCGCGTCGACGACCAGCAAAGCGCCTTCGCACGCGGAAAGCGCGCGGGAAACTTCGTAGGAAAAATCGACGTGACCGGGCGTGTCGATCAGATTCAGGCGGGACTCGTTGCCATCGGCCGCGCGGTAGTGCAGGCGGATGCTTTTGGCCTTGATGGTGATGCCACGCTCGCGTTCGAGATCCATCGAATCGAGCAACTGCGCCGTCATTTCGCGCTGGGTGACCGCGCCGGTCAGCTCCAGCAGGCGGTCGGCCAGCGTGGATTTACCGTGGTCGATGTGCGCGATGATGCAGAAATTCCGGATGAAACGAGGATCCATGGGCTCTCGTGCGAGTCGCGGGTCCGGGCGGCCAACGAAGGCCCGCGCTACCCGCCGCGTCCTGCAGCAATCGAGTGTGCCACAGTTCGCGCGCGCTGCTCAATCGGCCTTGGGTTGCTCGCTCTCGAGGATGAACGCCGCCACATTGTCGTGCAACGCCTTCAGCGAAGACGCGTGCGCGTATACCATGTGCCCGGATTCATAAAACTTGAATTCGATATTGCTTTGCAATTTGGG
>CAVPCI010000013.1:0-45828 GCA_963702375.1 uncultured Acidobacteriota bacterium | reverse complement strand
AGGCGCGGGTGGGAATCGAACCCACGCGTAAAGGTTTTGCAGACCTCTCCCTTACCTCTTGGGTACCGCGCCTCGGACGCACAGTATAGCGAAACTCGTTGATCTTTCAGCCTGCAATCCATCTCGAGACGAATTCGGGAACGGCAAAATAAGAATCAAGCCCGCTTCTCCTCAGGCCAAGTTCGCGCTAGAGTGGTTTGATCGATCCGCTAATGCATAATTTTTTGAGGCATTGCGCATGACCCTTACCGTTTGGCTTTTGGCCGGTTTACTGGTTGCCGCGGTGATTGCCGCTTTGCTTTGGTCCGCGAGCCGCCGGTCGGAGATGCAGCTATCCGCCATCCGCCAGGAAATGCAAAACTCGATCGCGACGCAGGGCCAAAGTATGTCGGCGCAGATGAATCTCCTCGTTCAAGCAATCACCCAGCAACTGGGGCAAGTCCGCCAAGAAGTGCAAACGGGAGTCGCATCCACGGGCCAGCTCGCAGCCGCGGCACAGCGAGATGTTTCGGCACGTCTCGAATCGTCCACGGAAGCTATCGAGCGGATGAGCCGGCAAATCGGCGAGATGCACCAAACCAGCCAGGATCTTTCGAAGACCACCTCCATGCTCCAAGGAATTCTGAGCGGAGTAAAAACGCGGGGGGCACTGGCGAAACCATGCTGGAAACGCTGCTGGCGGACGCACTGCCGCAGAACGCGTATGCGATGCAGCATCGTTTCGCATCGACGGGTTCGATAGTGGATGCGATCGTTCGCAGTGGCGAACGCATGCTGTGCATTGATTCAAAATTCCCAATCGAGGCGTACCGGCGATTGGTGGAAACTGGTGACGAAGCGCGCCGCGATTTTTCAATTGCCGTTCGCAAACACGCCGATTCCATCGCTGAAAAGTACATTCTTCCGCAAGAGCACACGCTCGATTACGCGCTGATGTTCGTACCGTCCGAGGGCGTGTATTACGAACTGGTGATGGCTGAGGATTCGAAATATGGGCGACTGGAAGAATACTGCCGCGCCAAACGTGTGTTCCCAGTGTCGCCAAACGCTTTCTGCGCCTTCTTGGGAGCTGTTGCGATGAGTTTGCAGGGCCAGAAGCTGGAAGAAAACGCGCGGCATCTGCTTGCTTCCCTGGCGGGCCTAAAACAGCAAATGGACACATTTGCCGGCATCCACGAAAAACTCGGCACGCATCTTCGTTACGTTCAGCAGAACTACGAGGAGGCCGACAGCAAATTGAATCGCGTGCGGAACTCACTCGAGCAAATGTCTCAAGGGGCTTTGACTGAAACGCTGCCGAAGACGCTCGAACCCGTTCCGACCGAACAAGACTGAGGCGGCGGTCCGGTTGCGTCCGAGCGGCAGACCTCCTAAAGCGCGTCTCGAGCCGCATCCAGTAGCGTGCGCAAATCGCCAGCCATCGTTCGCGTGGCGATTCGGTCGAGGGCAGTTTGGGCATTTTCAACAGCGCTGGGGTGGCGCTCCAAACGAGATGCCAGCTCGGAAATTCGGCCGCGCGAGTCCTCCGGGGCCAAGGACTCGGCTGCCATGAGAAATCTGCGAGCAGCAGGAACGTTCGGCGCGGACATCAGGCGCGCGCGCAAGGAGTAATCACCCGAGGTGATCGCCTGCACCTTTATTTCCGCTACATTCGTGGCTCCTCCGGAGGTGGTCAGCAGCCGGGTGTCTCCTCCTTCGAATCGAAGGACCCCCGGATTGCTATCTTCCACCACAAGCCTTAGGGGTTGAGTGGAACCAGCCGCACGAACGGCAAGCTTTCCTTTTTGCCCAGGTTGAAGTGCCGGACTCGGCGCTACAAATTCGAGAGACACGAGCGTTGTCGCGGCGTCCCAACGGACGGCGGGGGCCTGCACTAAAACGGTGGCGGGTCCTGTTGCGGAGTTCGGCTCCGCAAGCACAACCACACAAACCGGAGACGCCGCGAGAATGACCGCCGGTTTGCCGTTTATACGCACGCTGTTTGCATCGGCTTCGCTATTCAGTCCAGGCCCGCAAATCCAAAAGCGATCGCGCACGGAAACCACGGGCGGCAGGGAGACGGATTTTGGTTCGCTCGCGCCCGTGGCCGGATCGATCAGCGCCGCCGCCGAAGCGCCGGAAGCCTTCGCTAACAGATAATCATCGGAGGACGGCACGGTAAAAAGAGCGCGGCCGGTGCGATCGGTCGTGACGATCAGGCCATCGCCCAGATCCACTTTCACTCCGGCAGCCAATTTTCCGTCCACGCCCAGAACACCGAGGGTCGCGGGATGCCCAGCCATGAGTTCCGGGGGGAGCACGATAGTAACCATCCAGGTGTTGGAAACGCTCGACTGGATTTGCAGCGCAAGAGTCCGGGCGAAGAGAATGCCGCAGCACAAAGTCAGTCCTAGGATTGCGTTTACAATGATATTGCGGATGGCGGAAAGCGGCACATAACGCGGGAGGCGAGGCGGGATTCTCATAATTCGTCAGTCGTCCAAGCGCACCACGAAAGTCGTGAAGCGGTCCGAGGAGTGCAGTTGGCCAGCAAGTTGGCGGGCAGCATCTTGGGTGCGGAAGCTTCCCACCCGAACACGATAGAATTTGCCCTTTGGCGAATCATACGCGACGACGATCACCGGGGTGTACCGCGCCTCGAGTTGCCTCCGCAGGCGCTCGGCGCTGCTTTGCGTTTCAAACGCACCCACTTGAACGCCAAAAAAGCCGGGCTGCGGGTTTGGTGGCCCTTCAACAATCTCCAAGCGGACTTTGGCGGTACCAGGCCCGACCATGCCAATCGCCTGCGCGGCCGAAAGGGATAGGTCGATCACTCGGTCCGCGACAAAGGGACCACGGTCGTTGATGCGGACTTCCGTCTGCTTTCCATTATCTAAGTTCGTGACCCGCACAACCGAGCCAAATGGCAGGGTTCGGTGCGCAGCCGTGAACTGATGCATGTTGTAAACTTCGCCATCCGAAGTGCGATGGCCATCAAAGGGGACTCCGTACCACGAAGCCACTCCCTCCTCAACGTATTCGCCGGGAATTGCCGGCTGCCTCTCGACGGAAGGAGGCGAAGGACGGTTCGAGCCGGGGCGTGTGCTGTATAGGTCCGATGCGCGCAACCGGCAACCATCATCACCGAAAGCCCCACAAGTGCTACTCGCCAGGAGAAGATATTTCGGCAGCCAATAAAAATTCTCGTCTGGTTACCGTCGAAGTCCGCTGGGGCAGAAAATAGGCTCACGCGGCGATCTGATTCCTTGTTTGTACGCAATTTCGGTATTATAGGAACGCGCCTGGATTCTCGCAAGGAAAGCCATTGATACTGTTCTTTCCCCTTCACCGGTGGCTTGATCGGACTTCAAAAGGATGAGCGGAATTTTTGGACGCGGCAGACAGGGCCGCCCCCAGATCTGTCCGGCTTGCCGGGCGCTCGTCGGCGTGGGAGCGACGCACTGCCATCAATGCGGCGCCAATCTGAGATTCTCTCTCGCGGCGGCGAGCCGTTCGCTGAGCGGCTTGATGCCGGGCCAATCTCCCGCTACCTACGGAATCCTGGGATTGAGCTGCCTGTTCTTTGTTATCAGTTTGCTGGCCACGCTTCGCTCAACCGGCTTCGCGTCGCGGAGCGGCGGCGGCCTCTCCGGCCTTTTCAACTTCGGCGCCATCAGCGCCGGCGTGCTCGAACGATTCGGCGCCTCGCTACCGCTCCCATACAACCTTGCGCAGCCGTGGCGGTTTGTCATGGCCATTTTTCTTCACGGGAGTATCCTGCACATTTTTTTCAATATGTGGGTGCTGATGGATATTGGCCCGCAAATCGAAGAGCTTTACGGATCGGCGCGCTACTTCTTCATTTACATTGTCACCGGGATTGGAGGATATGTGGTGAGTAGCGCCACGGGCCACATGAGTGTCGGGGGATCCGGTGCGCTGCTTGGACTGATCGGCATATTTCTTGCGGTGACAACCAGCCGCAAGACGGCGGGAATGCAAATGCTACGCAATCAGTTAATCAAGTGGCTGATTTACCTGGCGATTTTGGGCTATCTATTTCCTGAAATCGACAACTACGCGCACGTCGGTGGGCTCATCACCGGCTTCTTGCTGGGGAAAATCATGGCGGATCGGGCACCAGCATCTCCCGAGGAACAGAAACGGGCGTACGCGCTGGGCTGGGGTGCAGCGTTAGTCGTCGCAGCCAGTATCGGATTGATGATTCTGTACAACGTGCGGGCTAGCGCGCCCGCCCAGGCCGGCATGGCCTATTGCCCCGTATGCAGCTCGCGCGAAACCACGATGCTGTAGTGCAATCCGGAGAAAATCACTAACACGCCGACGATATAGCCGCTGAATTCCCGCACGATCCGCCAAGCTTTCGTTAGGCCAGACGGCTAGCACCAGAACCAACACAATAAGAAAAATCTCAAAAAATGTGGTCGCTTTACCCCAAATACTTGGTGGAAACGGCCGGTAGCCAACCGTGAGGAGAATCACTGCACACGCCGCCAGCAGCAGAATGTCGCGCCCGAGAACCATGATTGCCAGCCACCAGGCGATTTTTCCCTTCAGCGCCAAAACCAGATAAGAGGAAGAAAGCAGCAACTTGTCGGCGATGGGATCGAGATATGCTCCTAGCGGCGTCCTCTGATTTAGTCCCCGCGCCAACAAGCCGTCGAGGCCATCGGTAAAGCCGGCAAGAATGAGGATCCCGAGGGCCACCGCGTAATGGTCGTATTTGATCGCAATGATAAAGAAGGGAAGAAACGCCAGCCGCAGAAATGTGAGTTGGTTTGGGACGGTCAGAATCTTTCTGCGCATGAATTTCTCGGCGTTCAGCCCGAGCTAACCGATGGATGTACGATCAAGCGAACTGCGCGAGATAATCCGCCAGCGAGCGACCCACCTTTTTTTCGAACATCTCCGCGAGAGAAGGGACAGAGCCGCGAGGCTCGTCGAGTGCGATTCGCTCGATCCGCAGCATTGGGAAAAACAACGTCGGCAGGCCGATGCGGTCGCCTTCCGGATGCAAGACCTGGCTCACAAAATCGTCGAAGGACGCCAAGTCAATGCCGCGCAGCGTGACGCCGGCATTCGACACGTCGAGCAACTCGCCCCAAAGCCTCTCCTTGGGAGTGTGCAGGCTCACAACGACAATGGAGTGCGGTTCCATCATGATCAAGTCGACATGGTCGTCAGATCGGGCGCGCGCAAGAGCGCCGGCTCGGTAGCTTTCTGCACCGCGTCAGGCGTGACGCCCGGCGCAACCTCTCGCAGAAGGAGACCCTTCGGCGTTACTTCAATCACTGCCAGTTCCGTCACGATTAGATCCACTACCTCGACGCCTGTCAGCGGCAGTGTGCACTTCTTCACGATTTTCGGCGAGCCGTCTTTCGCCGCATGCTCCATCGCGATGATCACGCGCTTTGTGCCCGCCACCAAATCCATCGCGCCGCCCATTCCCTTCAGCATCTTTCCCGGGACGGCCCAATTGGCAAGGTTTCCCTTTTCATCAACCTGCAGCGCTCCCAACACGCATACGTCGATGTGCCCGCCGCGAATCATAGCGAAAGAATCAGCGCTTGAGAAATAACAGCAGCCGGGAATTTCGGTTACTGGTTCCTTGCCCGCGTTGATTAGGTCCGGGTCTTCCTCACCCTCATAAGGATATGGTCCGATGCCCAGCATGCCGTTTTCCGATTGCATGATCACTTCGATTCCCGGCGGAAGATAATTTGGCACCAGCGTAGGGATCCCGATACCCAGATTCACGTAATATCCGTCGCGCAATTCTTGCGCCACGCGCCGAGCGATCAGTTCGCGCTTATCCATATCTGGCGCCACTATGCCTCGTCCCGCTTCCGCCTGGGTCCCGGCTCCATCGGCTTCACGTAATTCGTGCCCTGGAAAATTGCGTCCACGAAAATTCCCGGCGTGTGAACGCCGTCCGGGTCGAGCCCGCCCAGATCAACCATTTCTTCCACCTCGGCGATCACGTAATCCGCCGCCGTAGCCATCACCGCATTAAAATTACGCGCCGTCTTCCGGTAGACAAGATTCCCCCATCGGTCACCTTTCCACGCCTTGATGAATGCGAAATCGCCGTGCAGCGAGGGCACCAGGATATGCGGCCGCCCGTCGAATTCGCGCACTTCCTTACCCTCCGCGACCATCGTGCCGTATCCCGTCGGCGTGAAAAACGCGGGAATCCCCGCTCCCGCCGCGCGTATCCGCTCCGCCAGTGTCCCCTGCGGATTCAGTTCCATCTCGATTTCTCCGCTGAGCACGAGCTTCTCGAAAAACCGATTGCTGCCCACGTAACTCGCGACCATCTTCTTCACTTGCCTGTTCTCGATCAGCAGGCCGATGCCGAAGCCATCCGTCCCAGGATTGTTCGACACAACTGTCAGATTTTTCGTGCCTTGCCGCAGTAGCGCGTTGATCAGGTTTTCCGGCACTCCGCAAACTCCGAACGCGCCCATCAGGATCGTCGCGCCCTCCTTGACACGACCGATCACAGCTTCGGCATTTGCCACGCGCTTATCCATATATCTTTAGAGCCTCAAGCTTGATCCGCGAAGGAATAAATCAGTCTACTACAAACCGCATCTTCGCCGGCGTCAGCACCGCTCCACACCACGCTCATATTCGCTCACAAGCGTCGCCGGCTGATCCCTGTGCGCGCTGCGGTTTTCAGCACGCGCACAAGCCCGGCGACGCCGACGGCGGCCGCATCGGCGCTCCCCGCCTTTTCAACTTCGGTCATCAGCGCCGAGCCTACGACCGCCGCATCGGCGATCCCTCCCAGCACCGTTACATGCGCGGGCTGAGAAATCCCGAAGCCCACGGCCAGCGGCAGCTTCGTAAACCGTCGCGCGCGACGGGCCAGTGATGGAAGATCCTCTGGAAGAGATTCCCGCGCGCCCGGTCACCCCCGTACGCGAAATCAGATATAGGAAGCCGCTGGAATATTCCGTAATTTTCGCAAGACGCTCGTCCGTCGAAGTAGGCGCCGCTAGAAAAATCGTGTCCAGTCCGCGCGCTTGTATCGCCGCACGGTAGTCGCTACCCTCTTCCGGTGTTAGATCCGTTGCCAAAACGCCGTCGGCGCCCGCCTTCGCCGCCGCATCGGCAAATTTGTCCACTCCCATCTGCAGGATTGGATTGAAGTAGCTAAAGAGCATCAGCGGGACGTCCGTTTGCAATCTTAGCCGCTTCACCAGCCCGATCACGCCCGCGAGGGTCGTCCCGCTTCGGAGCGCTCGCTCGCTGGCGCGCTGAATCGTCGGGCCGTCAGCCACCGGGTCGCTGAACGGCACGCCCAGCTCGATCACGTCCGCCCCGGCTTCGGCCGCTGCCAGGATAATCTTCTCGCTCGCCGCAAGCGAAGGATCGCCCGCGGTGATGTACGCGACCAGACCCATCTCGCCCGCCTCGGTCAACTTTCCAAATTGTCGCGAAATTCTTCGTGCGGGCTGTTCGGCGCGGGTTGCAACGGGTGACGCGGGAGTGGCCGGTTCAGACATAACGCGAGAGAGTTTCCATGTCCTTGTCGCCGCGTCCGGAAACATTCAATATCACGATTTCGTCTTTCCTCATTTTGGGTGCGCGACGAATGAGCTCCGCAACCGCATGCGCCGATTCCAGGGCGGGGATAATCCCTTCTATGCGCGCCAGCGTTCGCGCCGCTTCGATCGCATCTTCATCCGCCACCGCCGCGTACTCAGCGCGGCCCTGATCCGCAAGCCACGCGTGCTCCGGGCCAACGGCTGCGTAGTCAAGTCCTGCGGAAATTGAATGGGTGGCAGCGATCTGCCCATCGTCCGTCTGCAGAACGTACGTGTAAGTACCCTGCAGAACACCAGGACGCGCTCCGCCAAATCCATCAGCCGCAGCCAGTCGCGCCGCATGGTCCCCCAGCGATTTCCCGCGCCCGCCCGCTTCCACGCCCACCATCTTCACTCCAGCATCGCCCAAAAACGCATGGAACAGTCCGATGGAATTTGAGCCGCCGCCCACGCATGCGAACAGATGGTCCGGCAGCCGATTTTCCGCCCGCAAAATTTGTTCACGCGCCTCTTCTCCAATGATTTTCTGGAAATCGCGGACCATCTCCGGATACGGGTGCGCGCCAAGAACCGACCCCAGCAGGTAATGCGACGTTCGCACGTTCGTCACCCAATCGCGCATCGCCTCATTGATTGCGTCTTTCAGCGTACGGCTTCCCGCATCCACACCGATTACTTCGGCGCCGAGCAGACGCATGCGAATCACGTTCAATCGCTGCCGCTCCATATCCTCGGTCCCCATGTAAACCGTGCAAGAAAGACCGAGTCGCGCGGCCACCGTCGCCGTCGCCACTCCGTGCTGCCCCGCACCTGTCTCCGCAATCACGCGCTTCTTGCCCATCCGCACAGCGAGCAAGCCTTGCCCAATGCAGTTGTTGATTTTGTGTGCGCCGGTGTGGAGCAGGTCTTCGCGCTTCAGGTAGATGCGCGCGCCCCCTAGATGGTCGGTGAGCCGCGAGGCCAGTTGCAACGGCGTGGGACGCCCGGCGAAATTATGCAACGTCGCGTTTAATTCAGCCTGAAAAACGCGCTCGCTACGCACCTCGTTGAAAACGCGCTCGAGCTCTTCCAACGGCGCCATCAGCGTTTCCGGGACATAGCGCCCCCCATACGGCCCGTACCGGCCGCGTTCCCGGACAACGTGCGCCACGTAACTCATTCCCCCGCCTTCCGCCGGTTCGCCGCTCTCACCGCGCGTATCAGTTCTCTCATGCGCGCCGGATCTTTCCTTCCGGGCGCCTTCTCCACGCCGCTGCACACATCAATAGCATAAGGCTTGGCGACGCGAATTGCCTCGCGCACATTCTCTGGCGTCAACCCTCCCGCCAAGAAAATCCGCCCATACGATTTCGCTCGCCGCGCGAGCTGCCAATCGAATGTCCGTCCCGTTCCCCCGCGCAGGTGGCTATCGAAGCCGTCAAGCAGGATCGCGCTGGCACGCTTGAATCGCGAGAGTTGCGCCGGGCGGAATGATTTTCTGGCCTGCACCGCTTTGATCACCGGCAGCGTGCGCTCAAGCCGCAACACTAAGGCCGGCTGCTCGTCACCATGCAATTGAAGGTGGTCGAGCCCCACCTCTCGCGCAATTTCCAGCATTTTTTCTTCCGTCTCGTTTACGAAAACTCCCACCGAAGAAATGCCTTTCGGAAGTCGCCTCACGATCCGCCGCGCTTTCGCAGGCGTGATGTATCGCGGGCTTCTCGCATAGAAGTTGAAGCCCAGCAGCTCCGCGCCTCCATCGATGGCCCGCTTCGCATCCGTCCAATTCGTAATCCCGCAAATCTTCACTTTCACCATCGCTACCCGCTTGCCCGCCCGTCGCTTTCGCTGCCAGGCTCTAGCAGCGCGTGTAGCGGCACGGCGGGATCGGCATCTTTCATCAGATGCTCACCCACCAGGAACGCATCGAAACCTGCCCGCCTCAGGCGAGTCAAATCCTCGTGTGTCCGCAAGCCAGACTCGCTCACCGCTATGCAATCCTCTGGAATCGCTTCGATCAGTTCGAGCGAAGTCTCGATCCGGACCGAAAAGTCTCGCAAGTCGCGGTTGTTGACGCCGACAATTCGCGCTCCCGCTGCCGCCGCGCGCCCTATCTCCTCGCGTGAATGCACCTCCACAAGCGGCTCCATTTTCAGCGAACGCCCGAGTTCGAGCAATTCGCGCAGCGTTGCGTCGCCCAGAATCGCCACGATCAGGAGAAACGCATCGGCGCCTGCGGCCCGCGCTTCCAACACCTGCCATGGATCGATGATGAAATCTTTCCTCAGGATGGGAATTTGGGTCGCCTTCTTGGCCTCTTTCAAATCACCCAGCGATCCGCAAAAAAAATCCTCCTCGGTAAGAACCGATAGCGCCGCGGCCCCCGCCGATTCGAGCCCCGCGGCCAGCGTGCCCGGCGCATAGTTCTCGCGCAGCACGCCGCGCGACGGCGAAGCCTTTTTCAATTCGGCGATCACGTTGTACGCATCGCGGGAGAGCGCGCCCCGAAAATCGCGTGGCGGCGTAGCCGTTTCCACCGCAAACTTCAATGCTGCTTCCGGAAGCGAGCGTTTTCGGTGCGCGATGGACCCTCGCCGAGCTTCGACAATCTGATCCAGAATCGTCTTTTCGCGTGAGCTGATTTCCATGGGCTTGGACGCAGACCAATTCGCGCGGCGCTGGTTACGTTCTCGTGCCTATTTACATGCGAGGCTGCTGCAATCATGCTATCCGCGCATCCGCGCCGTGTCAATTTGTCGGCGGCCGCGTTACGCTCGGGCATTTATGCGATTCATGATAGCTTTCGATGTGTTCGCATGATCGCGACACTTGCTCAATTGAACCGGGAAATCGTCCGCTGCCGCCTGTGCCCCAGGCTCGTGGACTACCGGGAGGCTGTTGCTCACGCGAAGCGCCCCGCGTTCCGCGAGTGGAGATATTGGGGCAAGCCGGTGCCGGGATTCGGCGATCCGAGCGCAGCTCTTCTGATACTGGGACTGGCTCCCGCCGCACACGGCGCCAACCGCACGGGCAGGATGTTCACGGGAGATCGCTCGGGAGATTTCCTCTACAAAGCCCTGTACCGCGCGGGCTTCGCAAACCAACCAACTTCCATCAGCCGCGACGATGGGCTGGCAATCAGCAATGCTTACATTTCGGCCACGATCCGGTGCGCGCCACCCGCGAACAAGCCTCTTCCAGCGGAACTGGCGAATTGCAAGCCGTATTTCGAGAGAGAACTGAAGCTGATCCGGCCGTCCGCCGTGCTCGCTCTGGGTGGAATTGCTATGCGCGCGTATCTTAATATTTTGAAGCGGCAGGGCGCGATCGAGCGCCCCAGCGCATTTTCTTTCCGGCATGGTGCCAGCTACGATCTCGGACGCGATCTGCCGCGGTTGTTCGTCTCCTATCATCCCAGTCAGCAAAATACGTTTACCGGAAAGCTCACCGAAGCCATGCTCGCAAGCGTCCTGCGAGATATCCGTAAATTTCTGGAAAAGAAACCTCCTCAATGAGGACGCATTCCGAACCCAATCTTCGGCGCGACGCGATCATTGAATTTCGCGATGCCGCGTACCGGCTTCCAAATGGGCAGTTTCTCTTGAGTCGCCTAAGTTTCACGGTGCGCCGGGGCGAGACTCTCGTGCTTCTCGGTCGTAGCGGCGCGGGGAAAACAACCGCGCTCAAGCTCATCAACCGCCTTCTCGATCCTACCGAGGGTGAAGTGCGCGTCGAAGACCGCCGGACCACCGAGTGGAACCCCTTCGACCTGCGGCGGCACATCGGTTACGTGATTCAGGAGACTGGACTATTTCCCCACTATACCGTCGAACAGAATATTTCCATTGTTCCTCGCTTGGAACAGTGGCCGCGCGAACGCGCTCGCTCCCGTGCGCGTGAATTGCTGGCTTTGACCGGCCTTGACCCGAATCTTTTCCTCTCGCGTTATCCGCACGAGCTTTCCGGCGGACAGCGCCAGAGAGTGGGCGTGGCGCGCGCGCTGGCCGCCGATCCTCCGATTCTGCTGATGGACGAGCCATTTGGCGCCCTCGATCCACTCACCCGCGCGGAGATTCGGGGCGAATTTCAGGCGCTGCAACGCCGTCTCGGCAAAACAATCGTGATCGTGACGCATGACACGAATGAAGCGCTCCTGCTGGGCACGCGCATCGGACTCGTCGAAGCCGGAGAACTCAAGGGGACATATTCACCACACGAGTTCATGCGATCGAACGAGCCTGTGGCTGCCGCTTACGCCGCCCAACTGCGCGTTTTGACGGAATTTGAGAGGGATACATGAGCCTGATGGACTTTTTCTCACGGCACGGGAGCGAAATCCTGCAGGCGACCCTCGAACACGTCTGGTTGGTTACCGCGACCATGCTCCTCGCGATCACCATTGGCGTGCCGCTGGGTATTTTGGTGGCGCGCCGTCCCTGGCTTTCCAAACCCATCCTGGGAAGCGCCAACGTTGCGGAAACGATTCCCAGCCTGGCGCTGCTGGGATTCTTCCTTACGGTTCCGTGGCTCGGCGAGCGAGCCGACCGGCTGACGATCGCCGCGCTCACGCTCTACGCTCTCCTTCCGATCATTCGCAATACCGCTACCGGAATCGCAGCTGTCGACCCGGCGGTTCGAGAAGCGGCGCGAGGCATGGGAATGACCGAGCGGCAAATTCTGTTTCACGTGGAACTGCCGCTCTCCGTCTCCACCATGCTTGCCGGGATTCGCGTGGCCACTGTGCTTACCATTGGCATTGCCACCATAGCGGCGGCTGTGGGAGCCGGAGGCCTCGGCGAGTTCATTTTTCGCGGCCTCGCCATGGTGAATAATCAGTTGATCCTTGCCGGAGCGGTTCCGGCAGCTCTGCTCGCGCTCGTCGCGGATTTCTTGCTGAGCGTTTTGGAACGGCGCCTGCGGCCCGCGCGATGAGGTTCAAGTGAGAATATTTCCTCCCGGACTCTTCCGGCGCGCCACCGTTCCGCTCATTGCCGCCATCATCGCCCTGCTTTCAGGCTGCACGATGCGGCCGAAAGATACTATCGTGGTTGGATCGAAAAATTTTCCCGAACAGGCGCTCCTTGGAGAGATTCTGGCCCAGCACCTCGAAGATCGCACGCATTTGCATGTCGAGCGGCGTTTTTATCTTGCAGGTAGCTTCATCTGCCAGCAAGCCTTGCTCGCGGGACGCATTGATACTTATGTCGAATATACCGGCACCGCGCTCACAGCCATCCTGCACGACGCCATCGAAAGCAACCCTTCAGCGGTATTCGACAAAGTGAAAGTGGAGTACAAACAGCGATTTGGATTTGTGGCGATGCCATCGCTCGGCTTCAACAATACCTTTGCGATCGTAATCCGCGGTGAGGAGTCGCGCCGACTACATCTCACCACTCTGTCGCAAGCGGCTCAATACACCCCGCAATGGCGTGCGGGATTTGGGTACGAGTTCATGGAGCGGCCCGACGGGTACGGGGGCCTCGCGCGCGTATACGGTTTGCGGTTCGCCGGCCCGCCTCAAATCATGGATCTGGGCCTGCTTTACCGCGCCCTGCTCGCCAAGCAAGTCGATCTCATCGCAGGTAATTCCACGGACGGATTGCTGTCCGCGCGCGATCTGGTCGTCCTCGAAGACGATAAACACTATTTCCCTCCTTACGAAGCTGTCCCCATCGCGCGCCAGGATTTCTTTGTTCGGTATCCCGAGGCCCGCACCGCCATCGCTGAGCTAGCCGGGAAAATCTCCGATGCCGAAATGCGAAAAATGAATTACGAGGTGGTAGGCCAGTCCCGAGACGTGAGCGAAGTGGCCCGCGACTTCCTTCACTCCCACGGTCTCGACTAATTCTCATATAGTGCATCTGGCGCCAAGCCTCTGAGATAGTCCACAGGAGCCGGTCCTTGACTCCCGCTCTCCCATCTAGAACCATGGACGCATGGTCCGAAAGGCCGCAGTTCACGCGCAATCTGGAGCCTTAACAAGGGCAGGGGGGCGTGTGTCTCCCGCAGGCAGGCAGCGGGCAAACTTTCCAACTAGGATTATCATCTCGAAGCCACTGCCCTTGAATTTCAAGGACCGAGGGCTCTCTCTGAGCGGTCCTAATCGACAGAGCTGCCGAGTAGAACACGATGTAACTTACACAAAACAAAGGCCCGGTGCACAGGCTACTCGACACTTTTGCGAGACTCCTAATTTCGGTGGAAAAGCGGGCTATGCGCGCTCTTGAAGGGACTTGAAATGAGCTTCGAGGGCGGTGGAATACTGACGCTGGGCCTCGAGCTCGGCTTGCAATTTCTTAATGAGAAGTTCGAGGCGCAGGATTTCGTTTCGCAATTTTTGGATTTCAGGCCCGGCGCTGGAAGCGGCGGCCGCCGGACGTGGCACCGCGAGACCAGACGGCTGGCTGAGGCGCGCCGGAGCGGACGAGGTGACCGGTTCCCGAGCCAAGGGTTGCGGGGAAAATACGCTGGTCAACACCTGCGAAGGCGGGCGCGGTGTGCTGTCACCCGCCTGAGCATCCAGAAATGATACGCCTGCCACCTTTGGGTTCAGCAGGTTTTTCACGCGCACGATCAGATCCTGGGGCTGGAAGGGTTTGCGAATCAACTCGTCCGCTTTGACGGCCATCGCTTTTTCGGCGACGGTTTTGTTCACTACGCCGGACATAAGAATCACGGGCGTTTGGCCGAACCGATCATGCTGCTTAATGAAATCGCAGACTTCGTAGCCGTCCTTATCCGGCATGATGACGTCGGTGATGACGGCATCCGGCGCGGACTCGCCAAACTGAGCCAGCGCCGCGGCGGCATCAGCGCAGGTGATGACGTGAATATTCTCTTTGCGGAAGGCGATCTTGATTACTTCGCGCATGGTGGCGCTATCGTCTATGAAGTAGACGGTAGGGATGCGAGCGGCCGTGAGTGTCTCCGTTTCGCTCATGACGATTCCTTCTCGGCGTGTTCCTCAGCCGCATTTTGCTCTTCGTCGAAGATTCGCATGGCGTCGAGGAGCAGATCGGTGGCCGACCGCAACACGGTCCGCTGCGCGGCGGTGGCGCCGTACACGAATTTGTAGACTCCTGCCGAAGTCTCATGGCAGGTTTTCACGAGTTGGGTGACGGCTTCGTCTCCGAAGTACCCGCCGCACTCCGCGTGGAAAATTTCGCCACCTTCGAAAAAGACAATCCCATCTGCGTCAGCCGCATTGATGTGCAACGCGCCGGTTTGATGGGATTGCCCGAGCATCTGAATCACCCCAGGCAAATCGAGATGGGAGAGGCTGCCGCTGAGGGCCGTCTCCGCAGTCGAGAGCATCTGCGTGGGCTGAAAACCATCCTGACGGCTGACGAGAAAACTGCGGATGTGCGCGGCAAGCTCAGCGGGCGGCCGGCGACGGTCCATATAGTCGTCGCATCCGGCGCGAAGGGCCTCAAACAGATTTTGATCGCCTCCGCCGCCGACCGCTATCAGGGGAATGCCAGCGGTCTTGGGATCGGTACGGAGAATCGGCGCCATCTCAAAGGCGCCCATTTCGCGAAGGTTCGTGGCGCAAATGATTGCGGCGGGTGTGTTCCACTCGAGCATGGTGAGCGCGTAAGCGGACTGGGCGCACGGGACGATTTCGAAACCTTGTTGCTTCAGGGCGTCGCCCAGCCTCTTTGCGAAGTACACGTTGCTATCGATCAGAAGGATGCGCGGGAGGCTCGACGACGCGTTCACGATCGCACCTGCGCAGCAAGCGAATTGTCTTCCCGTGATGAATTCGACGCGATGAAGGCTTCGAGATCCAGCACGTCCAGCAATTCCTCACCCACAGCAATCGTTCCGGCAACGTAAGCGGGGCGCTCCGCGGCGGGCGGCTGCATTTCCGTGGAAACGAGTTCGCATTCGCCATTTACGGGGATTGCGCCCAGCTCCGCTATCTTGCCAAGGCGGCGGTGCGCGATCAGATAGAATCGCTGAGCCGAGGAGTTCTCCCGAGCGAACGCCGAATTCGTGTCATATACGGGAACGATGTGGCCCCGGCGAACGATCACTCCTGTGATGAAACGAGACGAGTGAGGAAACGCATGCAACCTGACCGGAGGCGCCAGTTCGGAAACAACTTCAGCGCGCAGGGCCACGCGGCGGTCACCCACCTGGAGCAAGACGAATGCGCCGGAGGCAGCGTGGCGGGGCTCGCTCATGCCTGTGCGGCTCCTTGCACTTGACGCTCGGAAGCGGCGGCATTTTCGATGCGATCGAGTTGCTGGAATTCCTCGAGTGTGAGAAATCCCGCGGGCCGAACTACGGGAATCACGACGTCATCCACATAAGCCAAGCCGCGATACCAACGGCACTCGGGGCCGCCGAAGGCTCGAGGTAGTGCATACAGGGCAGGAATTTCCGCCATGCGCTCGATGCGGTCAACCAGCACAGCGACACGCAACTCCCGCAGAATCAGCACGAGCGAGGGGCGGGTGGCTGGCAGATTGAAATGCGTTCCAGCATTCACCACGAAGTAGGTGCGACGATTGCGTTCAATCGTGTGGCGGACCTTAGGCACCGCGGATTGTTCCATTTCATTGGCGGCGCCGGAAAGGCTATCGGTGCTGCGAATTTCCTGCACCGAATCCGCGGCGATAGCGAACATTTGCCTGGCAACGAAAAACAAGATCACGGTTTCACGCCGGCGTGATGGACGCGACTTTCCGCCCGCTTCGAGGGCTGACGTCATCGAGCCCCCGCCGGAATCAGGCGGCACAGTTTTGCAATGCGCTTGTCGAGAGCGGTGCCAATGCTGTCGAGCGGGAGGACTTCGTCCACAGCACCCGTCTGTATAGCTTCAGCGGGCATGCCGAAGATGACCGACGTGGCTTCGTCCTGGGCAACTACGTACCCGCCAGCAGCCTTCACCGCTTTCACGCCCTTCGCGGCATCGCTCCCCATTCCGGTGAGAACAACGGCCACGGCGAACGCGCGCGCGTAAGCCGCGACCGATTCGAGAGCCACATCCGCGCAGGGGCGGTACCCATCGATTCTCGGGCCAGGATCCAGCGAAATTTTCCCGGCTATGGAAAGCCGCAAGTGGTGAGAGCCGGGACACAAGTAGATTGTCCCTGGTTGAGGAGCCTCGTTGTGTTCGGCCTCCTTCACCGGAAGGGCGGAAATTTCCGCGAGTTGAAGAGTGAACTGCGACGTAAAGGCCGCAGGCATATGAAGCACAAGTAAAACAGCTGCGGGAAATTCCTTCGGCAAAGCGCTGACCACACGGGTGACGGCGGCCGGGCCGCCAGTGGAGGCGGCGATAACGATCATGGGAAATTTTCCGCCCAATTGCGCGGGCAGGGACGGTCCGCGGCCAGCAACCTCCGCACCATTCGACGAGGGTGCTTGCCCGATCGGGACCTTGGAGCGCGTTGCGGTGCGGACCACGCGGACTTTGGCGGCCAATTTCAATTTGCGAGTTAATTCCTCGCGGACCGTCTTCATGTCCAGGTCAATGCCGTTCGACGGCTTGGGCACGAAATCGATGGCGCCCAATTCGAGGGCCTTCAGGGTACTCGCGGCGCCTTCGCGGGATTCAGAACTGACGATGACGATAGGGCGCGGATGCTGGGACATGATGAGCTCTGTGGCCTGCAGGCCGTCAATATGCGGCATATTGATGTCCATGGTGATGACATCGGGACACAGCGATTCCGCTAGGGCTACGCCATCGCGGCCGTCCCGGCCCTGTCCGACGACTTCGAGCTGAGGGTCGGAGTTGATGATTTCCTTCAGCACCTTACACATGAAGGGGGAATCATCGACCACAAGGACGCGTATTTTTTTACCGATAGTCATCTCAGCCCTGCCGCGACGGGACGCCAACTGACGGCCGTCCCTGCGGCACCTCCGCGCCAATCAAATTTTCGACGGCGGCAACCAACTGGTCCTCTTGCACGGGCTTAGTGAGAAAGCCTAAAGCACCTTCCTTCAAAGCACGGTCGCGGTGCTTCGCGCCAGCACGGGAAGTTACAACAAGAACGGGAATGCGCCGCGTAACGGGATCCTGCCGCAAGTGGGCCATCAGTTCGTAGCCGTTCATGCGAGGCATTTCGAGGTCCGTTATAAGCAGATGGCAGCCGACCTGCGCAACGATTTCAGACGCTTCGAGGCCATCCGAGGCAAGCTTTACTCGATAGCCGGCTTTTTCGAGCATGCGTCCAACAAATTTGCGCACGCTGATGGAATCGTCGGCGACGACCACCACGCGATCGTTTTCAATCGCATCGACCGCTTCGGATGGAATGCTTCCGGAAGCGACCGCTTCCGCGCCGGGCGCGAAAACGCGGGCGGCCGGCGAAGATGCGGGGAGGGCGTGGCGCTCGGCCGTGTCCGCCGCGGTCAGACGATTCAGGTCGATCAGAAGGATCAAGCTGCCGTCGGGAGCAATCGTCGTGCCCGGGAATAGTTTGACGCGGCGAAGGTAATCGCCAAGGTTTTTAATGACGATTTCGTCCTTACCGAGAACTTCCTCCACAATGACGCCGACTTGCCTGCCGGCAACTTTCACGATCACCATATGAAAGTAGCCGTTCAGCGGCTCGAGCGGCGGCAAAGCAAGCTGCAGATCGAGCCGCACAACTTCGGTGACCACGTCGCGCACGCGGGTAAGAAGCTTCCCGCCAACATCTTCGATTTCGGCGGGGCGAAGCCGCCGAATTTCCTCGACCACCGCGAGCGGAAACGCGAAGACCGAAGTGCCGCAGCGGACGAACAGGGCCTGGGAAATAATGAGCGTCAGGGGGACCTTGACGGTGAAGCAAGCGCCGCGGCCCACCTCCGAGCGAACTTCAATTTCACCATTAAGGGCGTGCACGTTCGCGCGCACAACATCGAGGCCCACGCCGCGGCCTGCGAGCTCCGATGTGGAGGAGGCTGTTGAAAAACCGGGACGGAACAGGAATTCGCGCAGTTCGCGCTCGGAAAGCTCGGCGGCGGCGATTGGCGATATGGTCGCAGATTCGACGAGGCTGCGGCGGATCGCTTCGTAGTCGATGCCTCGGCCATCGTCTTCCACCTCGATGAAGATGTGATTGCCGCGGTGGTAGGCGCGCACGGTGATGCGCCCTTTTTCCGGTTTGCCGGCGCGGCGGCGCACCTCTCCATCCTCGATTCCGTGCGCGATGGCATTGCGGACGAGATGAATCAGAGGATCGGAGATGTGCTGGACGATATTGTTGTCGAGCTCGGTCTCCGCACCCTGGAGAGAGAGGTCCACGGGCTTACCAGACGCTTTGGCGGCATCGCGAACGGTTCGCGAAAGGCGCGTGTAGAGATTACCGATCGGGACCATACGTGCAGCGGTGATTTCGTCCTGCAGGTGGTGCGCGAGCTTGGTGAATTCGTCGATATCGGAATCGACGCGCCCCATGAAACCTTCGAGCTGAGTGAGGACCTCAGTGACGTCCGCGGAAATTTCGGTGAGGGAGCGCGACAAAATGTTGAAATCGTCATAACGATCCATTTCGAGCTCGCTGAAATCGAGGAGATCGTTGGACGTGACCGCCGGGAGCGCGCGATGCCCCCGGAACGTATCCATTTGCGGAGCGTGACTGCCGGGCACGAGCGTAGAGCGAACGCGGCTGAATTCGTGCTTTTCCTGGAAGTCAGAGACCTTGCCGGTTAGGCGAGCCTTCGAGAACTGCAGAACTTCGACGAGTTTTGAAAGCTCAGACAAACGGCCGAGCATGCGAGTTCGGTTGATGACCAGTTCGCCGACGGCGTTCATCATGCGATCCAACCATTCGAGCGAAATGCGCACGGACTTCGCCTGCGGAAGGGCCTGTGCCGAAACGGGGCGGGAGACGGATGAAGGGGGCGCAAGGGCTGCTTCCGCGGCGTCGGAGGATGACGGTGCTTCGGTGACCGACGAATCTTGGCCCGGCTCCTCGGCTACGTCTTCGGGAGCGAGCTCGGCGATGCGCGCGAGCAGCGGGTCAACCGCCGCCACCATTTCGGCATCGCTTTGCCACTCGCGGTGGAGAAATTTCTTCAAGACGTCGACGGACTGAAGGAACAAATCGACAATCTCTGTGCTCGGCTGGAGCGCGCCATCGCGCAGGCGTCCGATTAGGTCCTCCACGCGATGGGCCACCGCCGAAAGCCGATGGAGACCGACCTGCGCGGCCGAACCTTTTACGGTGTGCATCGAACGAAAGAGGCGATTAATATCGTCCGCGTTGGGATGGCCTTCGAGGGCGAGCAGGCATTCGGTTACGGACTGCAGATGCTCTTCCGCTTCGGGGATGAAAAATTCAAGGACCTCATCGGGTACTTCACCATCTTGAGGGAGCGCGTCCGCGAGCGAAGCGCTTGGAAAAATCGTCGGGATAGGCTCGCCCTCGCCTACGGATTCGGCGCGCTCATCGAGAGATGCTTCAGACGCCGGCGCGGCTGGAAACGCGAAAGCATAGCGCTGCTTGAATGCGGCGATATCGCTCGAAGTTTCCGAACCGCTGGAACTGATCTGCAAGAGATCGAATTCGAGCACGGAGATCGCGTCTGAAATGAATTCAGTAAGCGGACCGTGCATATCCGGAGTGAGTGCAGCATTCATGGCGTAGTGGAAAATGTGCGCCATCTTGGCCGCAACTTCTGAGAAGTGCGGGAAGCCGTAGCTCGCGGAGGTACCGGCAAGCGTGTGCGACGCAATGTATAGCCGCTCAAGGTCCTCGACTTTCGTTTGAGGTTCCTGCAAAAGCCCGGAGTACTCCCTTAGATATTGGAGGTTTTCGGAAGCCTCCTGCAGGAACAGCTCGGTGGATTCTTGGCCAGGCGCGTTCACTGGGCCCCCTCCGCCAGAACGGTCGCGCGGCGCGCTTCCACGGGGCCAGGCTTGCGATAAATCCGGCAATCGCCGAGGACGACCGGCTCGAATTTAACGGGTACGTTGGTGAGAGTTTCGGAATGGCCCAGCAGAAAATACCCTCCAGGCTCCAGCGCGTCATAGAAGCGGCGAAGAATTCCGAGGCGGCGCTCCTCGGAAAAGTACATCAGGACGTTCATGCAAAAGATGCAGTCGATTTTGCCGACATACACCGACTCGACAAGATTCATCTGCGCGAAGGAAATCATCCGTCGAATGCGTGGCTTCACCTGAAATCCACTCTTCGTACTGGTGAAGTGAGCCTCGATCTGGCCGAGCGAGACATTCTGAAGGCTGCGCTTGGAATAGACGCCGCGTTCGGCGTGCCGCAAGGCGCGACGGCTAATATCCGTTGCGAGAATTTCGATTTCCCAAGCTTCCGCGAATTTGAGCGCCTCGGCGACGGTGATCGCTACGGAATAAGGCTCCTCACCGGTGGAACAGCCCGCACTCCAAATGCGCAGCATCCTGGGATTTTCCCAGAATTTTCTTTCCTGTACTTCGGGGAGGATGCGTTTCTCGAGCGCTTCAAAGACGGCTGGATAGCGGAAAAAAGAAGTCTCCTGAGTAAGCAGCCGCTCGAGCAGCGCCTCGTATTCGATACTCGAGCCGCGCACGTGCGCCAGCAGATCGGTCCCGCTTGCTAAGCCTTTTTCTTCGAGATACTCGCGTAGGCGAGTGGAAAAGAATCGTTCGCGGGACGAATCGAGCAAAATCGCCGAGCGGTGCTCGATCAGCGTGCGAATCTGGTCGAGTTCGGGCTCGGTGAGCCTGGCGGTCGTAACTGGGTGAGATTTCATGTTCGGCGTTCAGCTCCGGCTGCAATGAGACCGGTGGGCGGAATATGCCGTCAGCGGTGCGCCCCCACTGGAACGGCGGGGCGCGCGTCTTCCGCAGCCGACGGGGGTTCACCGGCTCGAGCCGATTGCGAACGGAACTGCGCCAGCGCCTCATTCAGCTGCTCGGAAAGTTTGACCATGTTTCCGACGGTCGAAGCGGTTTGGCGCGCGCCTTGGGTGGTCTGCCGGGTGATGCCGGAAATGATCTGCATGGCGTTGGCCACACCTTCCGTGCCGCGCACTTGCTGCTTCGAAGCGAGGGAAATTTCCTGGACGAGTTCGGCGGACTGCCGCACGACGCTGGAAATCGCCTCCAGCGCCTTGCCGGCTTGATCGGCGAGACCGGCTCCCACTTCAACTTCCCGAGTGCCCTCTTCCATGACGACTACGGCCTCGTTCGTTTCGGCCTGAATGGCTTTGATGAGTGCCGCGATGTCCTTTGTGGCGCTGCGGGAGTGTTCGGCCAACTTGCGGACTTCGTCAGCGACCACGGCGAAACCACGGCCAGCTTCACCCGCGCGGGCGGCTTCGATAGCGGCGTTCAGCGCGAGCAAGTTGGTCTGCTCGGTGATGTCGTTAATGACGTTGATGATTTCGGAGATTTCGAGTGAACGGTCGCCGAGGGACTTAATCTTCTTGGCGGTGGCTTGCACGGAGGCACGGATGCGCTGCATGCCTTCCAGCGTGTCACTCACGGCGCGGTTGCCCTGTTCCGCGGCATCGAGGGCGCGGCGCGCCGCTTCGGCGCTTGCTTCCGCGTTGTTGGAAACTTGCTTCATCGAAACCGTCAGTTCTTCGACGGCGGACGAGGTGTTGGTGATTTCCTGGTCCTGCTGAGTGGCGCCAGCGGTCATGTCGTCCGTGGCATCGAGAATCTGGTTGGCGCTTGCACTAACGTCGATTGCGGCCTTGCGGACGCGCTCGAGAACCTTGGTGAAGTTGTCGAGCATGAAGTTGACGGAGTCGACGACATTACCCAGGGCGTCGTTGGTTACTTTGCCGCGGATGGTGAGGTCTCCGCGAGCGACTAGGTTGATGGTATTGAGCAAGTCCGTAATGCTGCGCTGGAGCGAGTCCTGGGCTTGCTGGTTGGTAGCCGCGTGTGCGACCTTGGCAGCGGTGCGGTTGAAATTTTCGACGATGAATCCAAATTCGTCATTGCTAGTAAGCTCGGCACGAGCCCTGCTGTCACCCGCCGCGAGCCGTTCGGAGAATTTTGCGAGTTCGCCAACCGGCTTAATCACGCGCTTGCTCAACACAAAAGCGAAGGACAGCGCCGCAACCAGCGCGAGGGCAAGCGCGCCAAGCAAAGCTCCGCTGGCGGCTCCGGTAAGTGAAGAAGCGTCAAGGAGAGCCATTCCCCCGGATTCTTTCCCGGCGTGATAAGCGAGGGCGAGTACGCCAAAGAGGGCTGCCCCGGCCCAGAGCACGAGAAACCAAAGCGTCGAACTCAAACGAGCTTTCATGACTGCCTCCCAAGACTTGCGCGGCCATCGCCGTGAACGGCATGCCGCAGCCGAATTTCAGCCGAACCGCCTCCAAAACCGTGTGCTAAAGGGCCTTGCAAAGAGTATTAGAGAGCCTCTTTTAAATTACCGGAACCGGAAAGACCTCCGTTAAGCGCCGCAGGTCGACTATCAATGCCAGGCGATCCTCGTGCCGCAACATTCCGCGGCAGTGCGGCACTTCGGCCGGGGCCTGATCGAGCAGCGAATCCTCATTCGCTGAATACGTTCCGATCACTTCGTCTGCCGCGATGCCAAGACGCAGATCCTCACGAAGAGCATCGCCGCTGAGCGCAGCAACAACCACATGTTTGGGCAGCAATCCCGGCCGACGACCTTCCGTGAAGGCGATATCCATCAACGGCACAATCGTTCCGCGGAGATTGAAGATGCCCATCAGAAACGACGGTGCGAGCGGAATGCGCGTAACAATTGGCCAGTCCACGACCTCCTCAACCTCTAGTACCGAGAGGCAAAATCGCTCGCGACCAGCGCGAAAAACGCAGTATTGCCGTTCCGGGCGCCGTTCTTCCTGAGCCGATTCGCCCTCCAGAAAGGCGCCCGGTTCAAGGACGGGCACCATTCCCACATTTTCCCGCTCATCCGACATCAAGCGAACCTCTTCACAGTGCTTATCAATTCGTCCGGGGTGAAAGGCTTGGCCACGAAGCCGTTGGCACCTTGTTGTTCGCCCCAGTAGCGGTCGCTTGGCGCGGTCTTCGACGTGACGAGAATCACTGGGATTTTCGAATACGGTTCTTGGTTCTTCAAGTCGCGACAGGCCTGAAAACCGTTGCGCCGCGGCATCACCACGTCGAGCAGGATCAGGTTAGGACGTTCTTCCTCGATGGTTTCCTCGATCCGGGTGGGATCGGAAATTCCGACCGAGTGAAATCCCGCCTGCTGCAGGACAGATTGCAATAAGCGGATTTCCGCTTGTGAATCATCGACCACTAGAACTTTCTTAATCACCGCCGCACCTCCAGAGTTAGTTTGCCCCGACAGAAGGATTGCAAGTCCACGGCCACCCTCCGACCGGGAATCACTGCAGACTTACTCTCGGTAAACGTCTTGATTGCAGTCGCTTAGATACTCCATGCCGCCAAGTCACGGCACAGCCACGATCCCGTTGGAAGCCGTTTCAGTCTCAGCCTGAGATTCTTTCTCATCGCTCCGCATCTCGCTGGCCAGCGATGAGAATCGCTGCATGATTTCGTTGAGCCGCAATGCCATAGCTTGAATCGCACGAATTTGCTCGCGGCTTTCTCCGGAGTTCTGGCCTGGCTCGAGGAGCAAGAGATCGGCATTGCCGAGAACGGATGTTAGGGCATTATTTACGCTGGGCCGCATCTCAAGCATGTAACGGCCGAGGGTTGCGTGTCGCTGGCAAGCCTGGGAGTGGTGTTCGGCACGCTGTGCACGATTGGTTGCTTCGACGCGACGCAGCGCTTCAATCGAAACGAGGATCAGTGTTTCCGCCCATCCGTCATGCTTAGGCACGATAAGTAGCTGAGGATGTCGCGCCTGCAAATTCGAGCCATCGTCGCCGCCGTCCGGCACGTATACGACCGCAGTACAGCGCGAAGCACCGGATGCGGAGATGATCGAACGTAGCTTTTCGGCCTGAACTGGACCAACAATCACTAAGTCACAAGCGAAAAGGCCAGTGGAATGGCACACGTCGCTCGTCGCGAGGGTGATTTCAGGGACGCGCCGCTCCGACTGCCAGCGCGCTGCAACTGTGCGGGCGAAATCGGTGTCGTCCGAGATAATCAAGACGCTCGGCTGATTCAACGTAGCCATATCCCTTCCTTCGTCTACGACTGGAGTTTTTCCGCTTCTTCCATGAACGAGAGCAGCCGCTTTGTGCTAATTCCGAGGTTCACCGCAGCCTCGGTATTTTTCGCGCGCTTCGCCTGTTCGACGCGACCTTGAAAATAAGAAACTTCGGCTTGCGCGAGAGCGAGCGCCGAAGCCAGGGCGCCCTCGTCGCCCGACCTTTTCCTTCGATCGGAAGCCAGAGCCAGCAACGCTCTCGCGACGACGGCCCGACGCAAGTCCTCAGCGTCTTGGCCGCCTTCGTTAACAAAAGCCGTCACTTCCCAGGACGAAAGGAGCACTTTTGTATCTTGCAAAACAACGGTAGACATGGACCGGCCGCGCGAGGGGGGTGCGGCGATTAATTGTTCCCAGATTGCTTCGAGGCATTTTCCCGGGTCGGCGACGATGTCTGGAGCAGGAGGCGCCTGTGGAGAAACTCCTACGGCATCGTGCGGTGGCTCCGTAACCCCTGTTGCTGTTGACAGGGATGCTTCTGGCCGCATTTTGGGCTTTGGCGCTCGCGCGATTTCTTTCGCTGCCGGCATGGACGATCCAGGTGCCGTCTTTCCCTGGTCCGAACTGAGAACGTTCGGCGCTTCCCTCTTGTCCGCGGAGGCAACTGATAAATCTGGGTTGGCTCTCGAAGGTCCACCGCGAAGCGCGTCTTCGAGGTCAGCACGGAGTGCCAGAAGCTGTTCGAACGCTCGACGCACGGAGCTCTGGGTGTAATCCTTCTGGAAAGGTTGGCGCCAATTTTCACAGAAGTGCCGAAGTTGAGCGGTCGTCTCCGCGGCCGAGAAACCCGCGCTGCGACAATCCACCGTTTTCACGCCTTTGTCTTCAAGGGAAGCGATCGCTTGCCCCATGGCGCCCAAATCGGCGTGCAGCACTCGAATGAACCCGCGCCGCACCAGAAAGTTGAAGCGACAAAAGGCGACGAGGGCGGCTGGATCGTAAAACAGATGTCCAGCCGACTCCTTCAGCATTCGTCCCTGTTCTAATAGGCCTTCCTCCAGCATATCGCGCAGGCTGGTGCAGTTCCGTATCTTTTCGAGTATCTGCTCTAGGGGTTCGCACCACTCAAGAGGTGTGACATCGGCATCGCCGAGAAGGGGCTGTACAAGCCGCGCGACATCCATAAGCGTGACTTCTTTGCGGACAAGATCGGCGGAAGCGCAAAGTACAAAGTACTGCACAAGCAACAAATCAATCTTGTCGCGGTCAGTATCAGACTTGTTCTCCTTTCGCAGTTGACGATTAATCAGGGCGCGAAGGCTTTCTTCACTCGCATTGAGAATCTCGGATGGGATCTGCCGCATCTGGTAGGCCAACACTTTCTGGTCCACCGCGTCCAGCCATTTCAGATCGGAGTCGAAGACGCTGCGGGTGGGCCTGGCTGGCGGCAATTCACCGGGTGGATACGGCAACGGCAAGAGATCGAACTGTGCTGCGAAGGCGGCGTACAGCGGATAAACGAGCCGTGCTTCTTTCCACTGAGACGCCAAATCCGCGGGCCCGCTCGCGACCTGGAGAAAACCGGCGGCCATATTCATGGTGCTGGTAGAAGTTTTGAGAGTCATGGCTTGATGATCCAATTTCCCACTTCACCCACGAAACGCGCCGCCACAGCTTTCCGGCCTCCGTGGTAGCGAACGGCGACTACGGTGGCTTGGGCGTCAAACGAGCCGTCGGAATTCACAAGCCGCACTTGATCTTCAAATTCCAGAGGCAACGTGGAACTGAACAGGACCTCCCGCGCGGTGCCGAACTCGACCACCGTCTGTTCCTGCAATCGACGCGGCTCCGCGGCAACGGTCGACACGCGGACACCGATTCGCACAGGGGATGCGTTAGGGAAAAGGTGGGCTAGCTTCTCCACGCACGTTTGCCCTTCCAAGCTGGTTGCCGAATCGGCGTTGCTCGACAAGTGTTCGCTTCCTTTCGTCCGGCCCTGTTCCCCGGCTCCCTCGGTGCTGCGATAACGAGGCGCGAATGAACGGATAGCCAATACTCTTTTCAGGTCAACAGCACGAGCGCGGCCAAAGACCTTGACTCTTCGCTGGCTGTAAGTTGTTATATTGGAAGCGCTTCAAGAAGCGCACGAGCACGGGATTTCGGAACCTGTCTCACAGTGACACGGATCGTCTCATAGGCGTAGTTCGAGAATTTCAGGGGAATCGTGGCGGTCGGACAATCGACTATCGTGCGGACTCTGTGGGGCCTACTAGTTCCTTTGGCCCCGACCGGAGTGGAATATTGTAACGCTTTAATTTGCGATAGAGAGTGGCGCGGCTAATCCCCAGCATTTTTCCCGCGACATTCTTATCTCCTCCCGCTTGTTCGAAAACCCGGAGGATGGTAATCCGCTCAAGATCGGCGAGGGCAGTAATGGAGAGTTCTACGCCATCCTCGCCCGCCGGCCCGGCATCTTGCGCTCCGCGAATCGCAGGAGGCAAGTCTTCGACATCAATGGTGCGATGATTTCCCAGGGCGACGGCGCGGGCGATGCAGTTCTCGAGTTCACGAACGTTCCCGGGCCATTCATACTGCAGAAAGCTTTTCATCGCCAGGGTCGTGACTTGAATATTTTCTCCGGGTGCATAACGATCTAAAAACGAATGCACGAGCTGAGGAATATCAGAGCGTCGCTCGCGAAGGCTCGGAAGATGAACGGTCACGACATTCAGCCGGAAGTACAGGTCTTTCCGGAAGGTGCCGGCCCGATAAGCTGCCTCCAGATCGCGGTTCGTAGCGGCGATCACGCGCACATCCACAGCCTTCTTTTCATTGCTTCCGACAGGCCTCACTTCCTTCTCCTGCAAAACGCGCAATAGCTTCGCCTGCATTTCCAGGGGTAGTTCACCGATTTCGTCCAGGAAGATCGTGCCGCCATTCGCTGATTCGAAAAGTCCGGCTTTGGACTTCAGCGCCCCGGTAAAGGCGCCCTTTTCGTGACCAAAGAGCTCGCTTTCCATCAGGGTCGGCACTAATGCGCCGCAGTCCACTGCGATGAACGGCATCGGTGCTAGCGGGCCTCGAAAGTGGATGGCACGGGCGACAAGCTCCTTGCCCGTTCCACTTTCTCCGGCAATCAGGACAGGCGTGCGGATATCTTTCAGGCGCGAAACGATTCGGAGCACGTCCTGAATCTTCGCGGACGAGCCGACGATTCCATCGAGTTGAGTTTCCGCTGTTACGCGTTCCCGTAGAAACTGATTTTCGGTGACCAAGCGAACCTTCTCGGCCATGCGCTGTAAGAGCTGGCGCAACCGCTCGACCCTAAAGGGCTTCTCAATGTAGTCATAAGCCCCTTGCCGCATGGCCTCGACGGCGGTTTCAATCGAACCGTGCCCTGTCATGATAGCTACTTCGCTGCGCGGTAGGAGCTCCTTGATCTTTCGCAGCAAGTCTGTGCCAGAAAGGTTCGGCAGTTTCAGATCTGTAACGACAATATCGGGCGCGGCCGTTTCTAGTAAACCCAGTGCCGCCTCAGCCGTTTCCGCTTCAGCGCAGACAAAATTCAAGCCTTGTCCGACGGTCATACAGAGGCGCCGGATACTCTGCTCATCATCCACGATCAGAAAGCTAAGCCGCGATTCATCTTTCATGGTTTCCCTATCGTTTTCTCAACGACCGCCAAAAGCTCGTGCATACGGAAGGGCTTTTCGACGCACGGAGTACGCGCTTGCGCTAGAAGTGCGATGGTCTCCGAGCTCGCCGTGTCACCGGTAATAAATATCACCCGGGCCGCGAGGTGAGGACGATGACGCAACAGCCAATCGCGTAAGTCCGCTCCGCTAATTCCTCCGGGTGTCCGGAAATCCGAAATCACGCCGGAAAAATCCTTCGACGCCAGCAGTTGCAATCCTTCGACGGCTGAGGGAGAGGACACCACGCCATATCCCCGGCGCTCCAGTGCCCTGCACAGAAATGAGGCCACTGACGGCTCGTCCTCAATCACGAGTATCTTCAGGGGGTCCGGAGGTGGAGTTGCCGGTGACAACGTCATCGTGCGCTCTCGGCCGCCTGTGTCTCCGAATTGCGCCCCGCAACGGGCAATCGCACTAAAAACGTGCAGCCTTTGCCATCAGAGTTGTTCTTGGCGAGAATTTCCCCCTGATGAGCGCGGATTATTCCATAGCAGATACTAAGCCCTAGACCTGTGCCCTTGCCGACTTCCTTGGTGGTAAAAAACGGATCAAAAATACGTTCGGGGTGCAGGATGCCGGGACCGTTGTCCCGAAACGAGATCTCGATCTGACCATCCCGAAATGTCGTCGAGATCGACATGCGCCCCGGACGCCGAACCTCTTGGATCGCATCATAGGCATTGTTCAGAATATTAAGGAAGACCTGCTGAAGCTGGTGCGGATCTCCAATGATGAGCGGCAGGTCAGCATCATAGTGTTCGGCGATCTCCACCCCGTGGTTCGAAAAGTCGTACGAACGGAGTTTCAATGTTTGCTGTACGACAGAGTTTAGGCGCACCGGTTCTCGCTGGGCTGGCATCTGCCGCGCGAAGCTCAGCAAATTCTGCACGATCACCCGTGTCCGCTGAGCCTCCTGCAAAATCACTAACAGTTCGTCTTTCGCCTCGCGGGGGACTGCCGGGTTCTCCAGTAGCAGGTCGGTGAAACCCACGATTGCAGCCAGCGGATTGTTCACCTCATGGGCGACTCCAGAGACAAGTTGGCCTAACGCCGCCATTTTTTCGGTGTGCATCAACTTAGCCTGAAGGCTGGCGGCGTCGGTGATGTCGGTCATAACCACGACAATACTATTGATATGGCCCTGCTCGTCCCGCATGGGACTCAGACTTATCGAAAAGTGGCCGGCTGTGCCATTCCCGCGAAGAAGCGGTATCTCCAGATTGTCGATCGCAATTCCTTGAAGCGTCCGCTCCAGTGTCTCCGAGAGAACTCGGCGCCGTCCCGAAGGCACCATATTCACCAGCGGATGACCCAAAAGATCGGCCTCACGGTAACCCGATTCAAAACAGCGCCGGTTCGCATAACTCACTAGGCCAGCTGTATCGAGGACCATAATCATGCTCTGGGTGTTGTTGAGGATATTACGGTTGAAATCGCGTTCACGGCGGTAGCGGCGCTCCGCCTCCCGGCGGTCGGTGATGTCTTTTAGGACGTGAACTGTGCGAACTTCGTCGTCGTCACCGGAATGAATTCGCGAGGTGGAGACCAAAAAAGTTCGGCCAGCGGTGGCGTGAGTGAAATCTTCTTGTGCTAACTCGGCATTGCGGCAAAAAGGACATCTCCCGGGCTGCTCGGGCGTGGCCAAGAGGCGTAGCTTGCCAATATCCATTCCCACCGCTTGTGTTGGCGGCACCCCCAGCAGGTTCGCAAGCGCACGGTTTAAGCGTAGCACGCACCCAGCCCGGTCATGCACCACGATGAAATCGGTAATCGCATCAACGTCCTCGACCCATTGCTTTCGCGAGCGCTCAATTCGCGAGAAGAGCCTTACATTTTCGAGCGCCACTGATGCGTGTCCCGCCAATGCCTCGAGGAGCTGTTTTTCAACACTCGATAGTTCACGGCCGGCATCTACCAAGCAAAGGATGCCCAGCGGTGCGCCTTCGCTTTCGGTCAGTCGAACTAATACCAGATTGCTCCAGCCTAGCGTTTCGGCCAGCTCGCAGCCCAAAAGACTCGCCGCAGTTCCTGAGCGCAATGCTGTTCCCGATCCGGTCGCGTTCCGGGCCAGAGCGATCGCCAGTCGCTTTTGAATTGCAAGCTCCCAGTGATGACCGCGTCCGCTGAAACCGGCGATTTCCCAGTCGGATAGCCGGCCCAGCACCAGTATCACCGCGCGCGCTCCAGTCATTTCGGCAGTGCGCGTAGTTAGCCGACGTGCAAATTCGGAGGTGCCGAGCGAGGGGTTAAGTTCCAGCGTTGTGGCGGAAAACTGTGCCAACAGGCTCTCGAAGGAGCCATCGAGACGGAAAGGGACTTCTGGAATACGCTTTAGCGCACGCATGGAGGTCGGGGCTTGCGCGCTTCGCCTACGCAAAGAACGTTACGGCCGCATCTCATTTTGAGTCAAGAAGTCAGAACCGTCGCGGTGCTGTAGGGGTAACGCGAACTCTGTCGCAATCTGAGAGGGCTCAACGTCGTTGACCGGGCAGTTGAGACACTTGAGCGGTAGTTAGTTTTTGACTCGTTACAACGCCCCTCACTTAAACTGTTCCATATCATCGAATTACCGGAAGGCAGCAAAATTCTCGGTAGAGTTCTCGATACGCCAGCCGATGGCATCGTCCGTGCATTTTCCGGTGCGGGTCTTTCTCTTTGGGGAGGAGCAAGTCGTGAAATACACGCTGACATTCGCAACATTAGGATTGGCGCTCTTATTGGCAGGCTCGGCAGTTCTGCCTCCCAAGGTGTTCGCGCAGGATGATGCTTCCACGGATGCTGCCAAACGAAAGGTCCGGAACAAAGTGGTGCCGGAGTATCCGCAATTAGCGAAACAGATGAACGTTACCGGCAAGGTAAAGATTGAGGCCACCATCGCCGCTGACGGACATGTGACGAACACTCGAGTGGTTGGCGGCAGCCCATTGCTCGTAAACGCCGCGCTCGATGCCATCAAGAGATGGCGTTTCGAACCGGCTCCTAAGGACACCACCGAAGTGGTTGAGTTTACGTTTAATGGCCAAGAGTAGCATCTCAGGAATGCACCTAGCGGGCAGGGAGCGGAGGCTGGGAAAAATGACGATCGGTAAGAGGCTCTATTGGGGGTTCGGAGCGGTTTTGGCAATCATGGCGTTCCTGCTCGTGATCAACATCGTAACAGTTATACGGCAGTACAGCGCGCGTGATGCCGTCAAAAGCACATTGGCAGACGTGCAGTCCATCGAGAATGTCCGCTATAAAATCATCGAAAATCGCCTATCTCTCGGCAACTACCTTCTAAGTGGCGATCTCCGCGATGAAGACAAGACCAATAAGGGCATAAGCGAACTTCAGGATCTGTTGAACGATGGCGAGCAGAAGGCGAATGATGCGGGACTGCGCTCTTCTCTAGTGCAGGTACAAAGCAACGAACGCGATTGGGCGGACAACTTCGCGAAGCAAATGACAGCGAAACGGCACCAAGTAGATTCCGGAGACGCTACCGTTTCAGACCTCCAGATTTTTTACCTCCAGCACGATCCGACGGCACAGATCAATAAGTCCACGGCCGTTCTCGATCAGGCCAATGAGGCAGTGCGAAAAGCCCAGGACCGATCGAATGCATCCTCCGCGTTCGCCACGCTCTTAAGCGCGGTGATAACTACTGCCGGCACCTTGGTTGCCGTCGTACTCGGCGTATTAATCGCCTTCTACACCGCGAAATCGATTAAAGATCCGTTGTACCACCTGATTGAGGTGGCACAGCGAATCAGTAATACCGGCGACTTGGACCAAACCATCGATGTCCATCGCGGCGATGAGTTAGGCGCGCTCGCCGAGAACTTCAACCAAATGGTCGTTCATCTTAAAGAGATGGCATCCGTTTCCGCAGCAATCGCCGAGGGCGAGTTGTCCGTGACCGTGCAACCCCGTTCGCAGCAGGACACCATGGCCAAAGCCTTCGCGCAGATGACGCAAGGTCTGCGGCAGATGGTCCGCCAGGTGCGAGACAGCGCTTCCCAGGTGGCCAGCGGCGCGGGACAAATGGCGAGCGCCTCTGACGAGTCGGCCAAGGTCAGCGTGCAAGCCGCGTCCGCGATCGACGAAGTAACCAGCACGATGCACGAGATGAGCGTCAACGTGCAAAACGTCGTCAAAAACACTCAGGTCCAAGCCTCGAGCGTAGCCGAGACCTCCGCCTCGATCGACCAAATGGTCACCTCAATTCAGCGCGTCGCCGATACCGCCAAGCTGCTAGTTGACATCTCGCATCGGTCACGGGAGGAAGCCCGCAGCGGCATGGTTACGATGGACAAAGCCACCGAGGGGCTAAATCGCACTAGCCAGGCCATTCAATCTTCTTCTGATATCATCGACGTGCTCGGGCGCCGCGCCGACGATATCGGCAAGATCATTGAGGTAATCGACGACCTCGCCGAACAAACAAACCTGCTGGCGCTTAATGCGGCGATCGAAGCCGCGCGCGCTGGCGAACATGGCCTCGGCTTTGCGGTCGTCGCCGAGGAAGTTCGCAAACTCGCCGAAAAATCAACTCAATCGACCAAGGAGATATCCGAACTCATCGAGGGAATTCAGAAGGAAGCGCGCGAAGCCGTCGAGAACATGGAAAAGAGCACCGCCATGGTTCAGGAGGGCTTGGTTCTTAATAAGGATCTCAGCGTCGCGCTTGACAAGATCTCCGATGTCGTCTCCGAGGTTTACAAATTCTCGCAAGAAATCGGCGCCGCCACCACGGAACAGTCTAGCGGTTCAGCTCAAATTGCGAAGGCCACCAATCGCCTAACCGAAATCACGCAGGAGATCAACTCCTCGGTTGAAGAGCAAGCCTCGGGCGCACAAGCCGTCGTGCGCTCGATGGAACGCATGCGAGAGCTGGTTCAGCAGTCCTCGTCCAGTTCCACCGAACTGGCCGCCACCGCCGAACAGATGTCCAAACTTTCGCGTGCCCTGCTCGATTCGATGGACCGCTTTGCCATCGAAGAAACGCACGCGGACCACAAGCGCGCAACCGCGCGCCGTCACGTTGCGCCGGTGGAGCGGCATGCGCCGACCGAATACGCCGAAATGGTTCGGTCCTGACAAGGCACACAATCGCATGGACAAAGAACTTCAAGTGGTCGGCTTTCGGATCGGTCGCGAAACGTTCGGTTTGCCGATTTCAATCGTCCGCGAAATCGTTCGCGTACCCGAAATCACCTCGGTACCGAACGCGCCTGACTACATCGAGGGAGTCATTAATCTTCGCGGGCGAATCATTCCCATCGTGGACTTGCGAAAACGCTTCGGCGATACAACATTCGAACCAAATAAAAAGAACCGCATCGTCGTGGTCGAACTGGAGACTCGCGGCATCGGCCTCATCGTGAATTCTGCATCCGAGGTTCTCCGAATCCCTCCGTCCGACATCGAAGAACCTCACAACGTCTTCAAGGAAGGTGAAGTCAGTTACATCACGGGAGTCGGAAAGCTGAACGGTCGCCTCGTCATTCTCCTGGACTTGAGCCGCATATTGCAACCTGGCGAACTCGAGAATCTCGAGCAGATACGCGAATCCACTACGGCTGTTCCAGCCGGCCGTGGGCGGCGAGGATTCTAACCAGCCCAGGGGGACTACCCCAGAGGGACGAATGTCCACAACACTTACCAGCCCTGTCCAATTAACCGACGCCGAGTTAAAACTATTGCAGACTCTCGTATATCAAGAGTGTGGCATGTATTTCGATGAGCGCCGCACGCACTTCCTCCGTGACCGTTTGCAACGCCGCTTAAAGGCGTGTCAGTTAGACTCGTTTTACAGTTATTACCGGCTGCTCACCAGCAGGGAAGGCAAGCAGGAGCTCACGGCGCTACTTCAAAATCTCACCGTAAATGAAACCAGCTTCTTCCGTATCCGGCCCCAACTGGAATTGTTCCAGAAGGTGATTCTCGAACAGATCTTGCACAGGAAACAGGAACGGCGCGATTGGTCGATTCGCGTCTGGAGCGCAGGCTGTTCCACGGGTCAGGAACCTTACAGCTTGGCCATTCTCATCTGCGATGCCCTCGCGTACTACTACCTTCGCAATCCCTTGCCCTTTGATATGCCGACTCCCAAACCGCTGATCCCCCCTCCGTGGAAGATCGAGATCGTGGCTTCGGATATCAATTACGCGGCATTGCTGACCGCTCAGCAGGGTATTTACGCGGAACCTCAGATGGAAGCGGTGGACTATACCTGCCGTCTGCGCTATTTCGATAAGGTTGGTGACAAGTACGCAATCAAGCCGGCCCTGAGGAATCTGGTCCAGTTCGATTTCCACAATCTGAAGACCGAATACCTACCGCAGCACAATGACGTGATCTTCTGCCGCAACGTAATGATCTATTTCGACGAGGCCGAGCAGAAACGTCTGATCGACAAATTCCATCGCTGTCTTAACCAGGAAGGCTATCTCTTCGTGGGTCATGCCGAGAGTCTCTTCGGCCTTACCACGAAATTTCACATGATCCATCAGAACAACGCTACGGTATATCAAAAGATTGAGGCGGCGCAGTGACTTTCCCTTCCGACGAGCAAGCCTCGGAACTCCGCGATCTCTTTTTTGAGAGCGCGGAGGAAATCCTTCAAGGCATGAATGATGCGGGTCTGGCCCTCGAAGAGCGGCCCGGCGACGCAGAGCAGCTTCGCCACGTTCGTCGCGCGGTTCACACGCTCAAGGGCGACTCCGCTGCGTGCGGCTACCGTCAGATGAGCGAGCTTGCGCATGATTTGGAAGATGTGCTGACACCAGAACTGGCGCAGCAAAATGCAGGCCTCACGGCCGAAGTCATCCTCACAGCCGCTGACACATTCCACGAAATGCTGGCAGCCTACCGGAGCAAGCTGCAGCCCCCCGCCGGAGGAGCCCTCCGCGAACACATCCGGAAATTGCTGAGCAAGCCCGAAGCGGAAACTCAAGATTCCTCATTTGAGGCGAAGTTCGAATGGACAGAATATGAGCGGCTCATGATCGCCGAGGCCTTCGGGCGCGGCGAGGCCGTTTATAACATCGCGCTTCAGCTCGATGCCGAAGCGCTTCTCCCCGCGGCTGCACTGGAACTCATCAGGAAAGCGCTTGAAGGCGCCGGTCGAATACTCGCCTTCCGCCCTGACATGACCGCGCCCGTAGAACAGCTCCGCTTGATTCAGGCCGCTCTGTCGAGCGTGAAAATGCCCGACTGGATTCGGCAGCGCTGCCACATCCCGTCCATCGTCGAAAAAATATCGATTGAGGCTATGCCACTGCCTCAATCGTCTCCTCGTGATCTCCTCGAAATATTGATCGAGTCGGAGGCGGCCGCGATCTCCGCTGGCGTGAAATCCGCGCCCGCCGAAGACGACGAAGAAGAAGAAGAGCCGCGAGGTCAAAACATCGGCGAACCTTGCGCGTGCCGCGGAAGGCACACTCCGCGTGGAGGCTGGACGCATCGACACGGTGATGAATCTCGTCGGTGAGTTGATTATCGGCAAGTCCATGCTGCAGCGGGCCATCACCGAATTAGAACGCCGCCACGAAAAGGATCCTCTGCGCGGAAAGCTGGCGGACGCGCTCGGCTTCCAGTCTCGCGTGCTCGGCGAATTGCAAAAATCCGTAATGAAAATTCGCATGGTTCCGGTCGAGCAGCTTTTCCGCCGCTTTCCCCGAATTGTCCGCGATGTGGCCCGGCTGCGCGGGAAGGACATCAATGTCGAGTTCACAGGAGAAAACACCGACTTGGATAAGGGTATCCTGGACGCTCTAGCCGACCCTCTGGCGCACCTCGTTCGCAATGCGGCGGACCACGGCATCGAGACGGCCGCACAACGCCAAACGGCAGGGAAACCGGCACGCGGAACGATTCGACTGAATGCTTATCATGACGGCGATCAGGTCATCATCGAGATCTCCGATGACGGCCATGGGCTCGATCGCGAAAAAATTGTCCAGCGAGCAATCGAACGCGGAATCATTTCAGCCGACGCTGCCCCCCAACTGAACGAATCCGAAGCGCTTCAACTTATTTTCTCGCCTGGACTGAGCACCGCGGACGAAGTCACCGAAATTTCCGGCCGGGGCGTCGGGCTCGACGTGGTCAAATCAGCACTCGAAACACTGAAAGGCTCCATCGAGCTCCATAGCAGATTCGGCGAAGGCACCACATTTCGCTTGATGGTGCCGCTCACGCTCGCCAGCATCCAAGCGCTTCTATTCCGGGTTCATGGCCGGCTGTACGCCGTTCCGCTGGCATCTGTCGCTGAAATCATCAGAATCACCGACGAAGATATTCACCGCGTGGACGGCCACGAAGTCTTCCAACTGCGTAAGCAGGTTTTGACGCTCGTGCGTTTGGACCGCCTTGTCACGCGGAACAGTGAAGCAAGATCCAAACGTCTCTTCGTAATCGTGATCGGCACCGGTGGGCGTAGGTTCGGCCTTGCTGTCGATAGCCTTATGGGCGAGGAAGAGCTCGTCATCAAAGCTTTGGAAGACGATCTAGTGGCCTCTCCGCTTGTGAGCGGCGCTTCGATTCTCGGAGACGGTACCGTCGTGCTGATCCTCAATGTTCCCGCCGTTGTCTCGCATCTTTCCCGCATTCCGGCGCTGGGAGCCACAGCATGAGCGAAAAAATCCGCGTACTTGTGGTGGACGATTCGGCGCTCATGCGCAAATTGATTCCCCAAACGCTTCTAAACGATCCGAAAATAGAGGTCGTCGGAACGGCCATGGACGGCTTGATTGGCCTGCGCAAGATCGAGGAGCTGCGTCCTCACGTCGTTACCCTGGACCTCGAAATGCCGCGCATGGACGGCATCGAAATGCTCCGCCAAATTACGCGCAAGCATCGCGTTCCGGTGATTGTTGTCAGCGCGCACACGGAGGAAGGCGCCTCTCTTACGATCAAAGCGCTGTCGCTAGGCGCGTTCGACTTCGTTACCAAGCCGCAGGAAGCTGCTTCGGGCCGTTTGGCTCAAATCGCATCCGAACTGGCCCTCAAAATCAAGGTCGCCGCCGCATCCGGCGCTCCGAAAATGATCATCACCCTTCCCACCACACGTCGGAAAGGGCATCGTGCGCTTTCCATGCAGCCGCGCTGGCCATCGCGCGTGGTGGCAATCGGCATTTCCACTGGAGGTCCCAACGCGCTGCAATATCTTTTTTCGCAGCTTCCCGAGGATTTTCCGGGTTGCCTTCTTGTGGTGCAGCACATGCCCGAAGGCTTTACCGAAATGTTTGCTCGACGCTTGAATGAATCCTCAGCCCTCGAAGTCAAGGAAGCACAATCAGGTGATTTGCTCCTCGCCGGACGCGCCCTGATCTGCCCCGGCAACCGTCACGTGAAAGTGCGCCGTATGGATCACGGAGACATAGCGATTCTTGTGGATCAACCGCGCGTCAACGGGCACCGCCCCTCTGTTGACGTTCTTTTCCATTCTGTCGCCATGGAGTTTGGCGACAAGGCTCTGGCCGTGCTGATGACCGGAATGGGTGACGACGGCGCCGCGGGACTTGGTGCCATCCATTCTGCTGGTGGTTTTACGGTCGCCCAAAGCCCGGATACCTGCATCGTAGATAGCATGCCTCGCGCAGCCATTGAGCGAGGCTTTGTGAGTCGAATTATTTCGCTTCCAGGTCTTGCCAGCGCCTTGCAATCTAAGTGCATGCCTCAAGGGCCATCTACCGAGCCGGACGCGGTGGCCTCATCCTCGGATCAGCCGTCCGGCGCGGGAGCTTCTCGAAGGAGATCACTATGAAACAGTTCGAAGCGTTGACCCGAAAAGACAGCCAGCCCGTTCGTTACCTCATTGTGGACGACTCGGTCTTCGCCAGGAAGAGTTTGGCCAAAATGATCGAGTCTTTCGGCGGCCATCTCGCCGGTGAGGCCGGCGATGGCTGCACCGCGATTACCGAGTACGCCCGCACAAAGCCAGACATCGTCTTGATGGATATCACCATGCCGCAAATGGAAGGCATTGAGGCCGTCGAGCGGATCGTTCAGGAGCATCCCGAAGCGCGCGTCGTCATGGTCTCTTCCGTCGGTTATCAGGATAATATTCTGGCCGCACTTCAAAAGGGCGCGCGCCACTTCGTACAAAAGCCAGTGAAGCCCGATGCGCTCTACGAAATCATCCGTTACGTGCTCAATGACGATAGCGTTACCGCTCCCGTCGGCGCGGTAGAGGAGAGTTCGCGATGAAAATGGACTTGATCCAACCCTTCATCGGCTCACTCGACACGGTGCTTGCGGAAATGATGAATGCCCCTGCCACCATCGCAGACCTTGCGATGGAAGAAGATGGCTACCGCAGGAAGGGTGTCGCTGCAGTGGTTACTTTCAAAGGCCAGATCGAAGGCCGAATCGTCCTGGACATGGACCCCCAAGCCGCCGCCAAAGTGGCCAGCTGCCTTGCAGGAAGTGAAGTGGATGCTGCCGAACCGATCGTTTCGGAAGCCGTTTGCGAGCTGGCGAACATGGTGATCGGCAACGCCGTCACGCAACTCAATGATCGCGGGTTCCAGTTTAAGGTATTCCCTCCTTCGATGCTCACGGAAGAACGCTGTCCGAAGGCCGGGCACGATTCTGAAGCCACAATACTCTGCTTTGAGACTGCCAGCGGAAATGTGTACCTGAATGTGGCTATGCGTTACCACGCACGCCGTTCCCGCGAGCGATCCCCCATGGCCGTCGCCTAGGCGCTGGATCGGCTGGAGGCTTGCGCCGAAACTTGACGGCTAGTTAAGCGTTTTGAGGTAGGAGACAATCTGCCAGCGGCGTTGCTCCGGCAACCCGGACCACGAGGGCATCCCAGACGCAAGGTTGCCATTCTGCAAGAACCACGTGAGCTCGCCTGGCGTGGCATTCTGCACACCGGTGGAGTGCAAATCCGCAGCACGACCAATACCCCGCGCATCGTCGCCGTGACACTCGGCACAATGCTGACGGTAGAGCTTGGCGCCCGCGGCGATAGCGCTTGGCTGATTGTCGTAGGGATTGTTCCACGCCCGAGCCTTTGCGGGCGCTTGTGCAATTGCATCCAGAACACCTCGGCGATCGACGCCTCGGTTGCGAGCGGCTCCGGCTGCTGTCACCGAAATGAGCGCGAGTACGGCCGAGATCAGCGAGCGTCTCATTGAAATAAGCTCCTCATCTTGCGGCTGAAAGCTGAGAGCTCGTACGAAATGCCCCAGCGCAGGAGGAAGCGGTGGCTGTTGTCATTCAAACCGAAGCCTGGAGAGATACGGAGCGTGACACCGTCCGGCATTTGCCACGCAATGATCGGCGCGGCATAGTGAGCAGTGCCAGCCAGCCGAAACGAGGCTGCCGTGCCCAGGCCTCCGTAGAATTCCGTCCCGGCAAGGAAGTTCTCGCGGCAAAAGTTGCATTGCCGTGGCGTTGCGGCCGATCGGAGCGGCCGGCTTGCCCCCACGGCGTAGCCAAATTCCCACGGCGCGTGAGCCAGATTCTTTTCTCCGATGAAATTCTCCGAAATGTTCCAGCCCTTGTAGTCGCTAGAAAGAATCAGCTTGGTCTCAAGTTCGTGCTTGTGTTCGTTCCGCGCTTCTGAGTTACGGACGGCATGATCGAACTGAGTGTCGAAGCCCACCACTTCGATCATGGTTTTGTCGGCGCCGCTCGTATTCTCATATTCGACGTAGATGACCGGGTTAATCCAGTGCTCACCCATCAGCGGGCGGAAGCGGTTTTCCCAGCGAAAGCCAGTGAAGAGCGCGCTATCGCGGAACGTGGACTGCGAATCGAGATAGAACTCGGATGTCCACCACGCCTTTACTCCATATTCGAATTCAACCCAAGGCGCGACGAAGTCGTTGCCGCCCTTTTGGGTTGCGTAGTTCGTGGAGAACTCGATCTCCAGATTGCCCGGCTCCTCCAAGTGATGGGAATAAGTCACGAAATAGGGAGTCTCCTGGGCGGCCACGCTGGAAGAAATCACTAGCGTCGCACTGGCCAGACAGAGCGAAGCTGCTGCCCACGCCACGACGCGACGAATCCGGCGGCGCTTTTCGACTGACATGAACACCCTCTCAGTTGATAACTGGTATCAATACGGTTCCGAGAGTATTGAAGATGATAGTAAATGTCAACTAGCTTTTGATATCCAGTGTCAACTGAATGGGGACTAATGAAGGTGCCTGGACAACAAGATGTGCTGCTGGAATTGCACCAAGAACGGGAAAGCGACCGATTTGAGGTAGCCCTCCCGTTCCGATTGCAGACGACTTAAAATTAGAAGTGGAAGCCGATCTCCCCTGTCACTGTGCGTGGCGTGACATAGTGGGTGCCGCTGAAGGTTGAGAGGAAGTTGTACAGAGCGTATTTATTCGACAGATTGATGACCGTCAACCGCGCGCTCCACTTGTATCGGTCGCCATGGAAGAGATCGTCATCCCCTATGGCGAGATCGAACAAGTTCCGTGGAGAGATTCGCGGCGGGTTTGTGTCGTCGTTTTCGGTCCCCGGCGCCGGAACACGTATGAGAGTGGACCCGAACTGCGTCGCGGGGCAGATGGAATTGGGACTAATCGGCGTTGCCGGGGTTGCGTGAACCGCTCCGCAAAAGAGACCAGCCTCGAATTGCTGATCTGGGCTGAGGGCGGATGCATCCACAGCCGAGCCGTCCGCTGAAAACGGCACGGCACCGGCCACGAGACCACTGTCATAGCGCCAATTGAAGCTGACCCACGGTCCCCGCTTCCACGGTTGATATTGCAAATGGGTCGTCTAGTTGAATCTTTCGTCGTGGTCGATTCGGAATGGCGTGAATTCTCCCGGCACGGAAACAACCGGAACGGCGCCCGCCCGGCCGATCTGAGGAGTGAAAAACCTCGCCGCAACGCTCAACATCACCACGTATGCTGTGAATCCGTGGAGATTGGTGACGTTTACCTTGGCAGTGAATCCGGGGATCTTGCGGCGGCGGACAATCTTGCGACTGTGACTGGCTCTAACCCAGCCCCTGGTGCCGCCGGTTGCGGAATTGCGGCGTGACCGATGTGGCAGGCCTGACAATTGTGGCCATCTGACGCCTGAGTATGCCAGTGAGCGGCTGCGTGCACACCCAGCATAGCCACAGTCAGGATCAGCGTCGCCGCCAGCAGTCGTATTGTTATTCGTTTTGCCATGTCCAACTCAGCGCAAAGGTATGCCGCACCTCAGACCTGCAAGAAATCGCCCTCGCGGGCGACCGTACGATATAAGACCGGATCGACGAATATCGCGATGAACAGCCGCGAAATTAGACCTGCCACAATCACGATCGCGAATGGCTTTTGTGTGTCAGAGCCAATGCCCGTTGAAAGCGCGGCCGGCAGCAACCCAAGACACGCGACGAGAGCCGTCATCATGATGGGACGCAATCTCAGAAGGGCCGCCTCGCGAGTCGCGGTGCGGATGTCCTTGCCCTCCTGCCTCAGCTTATTAATGAACGACACCAGGATCACCGCCGTCTCAACCGAAACTCCCATCAGCGCCAGCAGCCCGAGGACCGACGAAACGCTGAAGGGAGTGCCGGTGAGTTTCAGCGCGATCAAGGCGCCGACAGGTTCCGTAATCACAACGCCGAAAGCGATTGCCATGGGGAATTTGAAATTGCCATACAGCGCGAATAGGATCATGAAAATCAACAGCAGCGCGAGCGGACCGATAATTTCCATCTGGTGCTTTGCTTCAAGCAACTCGCTGTACTCGCCGCCCCACGTAAGCCGGTATCCAGCCGGCAGCGACTTTTGGATGTCGGCGATAGCGCGTTGGCCATCCGCAACCGCCCCCTGAAGGTCGCGCCCTTCCACGCTGTACTGCACACCGATGTAACGCGAATTGTTCTCGCGATAAATGAACGAAGCCCCGCTCGCTTCGTGGATGTTCGCCAACTCGCTCAGCGGAATCTGCTGGCCCGAAGACGTGCCGACCAGCAAAGCCCCAATCTGCTGCGCGCTCTCGCGGAATTGCGGCTTCATGCGCACCACTAGATCGAATAGCTTCTCGCCTTGGATTACTTGCGTCGCCGCTTGGCCTCCCACGGCCGCTTGTATTACAGCTTCTACGTCCGCCACGTTAACGCCGTAACGCGCGATCTTGTCGCGGTCGGTGTCAATCAGAAGGCTGGGCTGCCCGAGCTCGCGTACCACCGTCAGTTCCGTGAAACCGGGGACTTGCGACAGGCGGCGCTTGATCTCCAGCGCTTTCTCCTGCAACACCTTCAAATCGGGGCCGTAAACCTTGACCGCTAACGCGCTCTTAAGTCCCGTCAAAGCCTCATCCACCGCATCTTCGGCCGGCTGCGTGTAATTGAAAATCACACCCGGAAAGGCCTTCAGTTGTTTCTGAATGTCCTCGGTCAGCTCGGCTTTGTTGTGAATCGAACTGGACTTCCAAGAGGAATCGCCATACGGCTTCAAACCAACGTAAAACTCATCGTTGAAGAATCCTGTGGCGTCCGTGCCGTCGTCCGGGCGCCCCAGTTCTGAGCCTACGTCGGTGACCATCGAATACTTCATCAGAATATTGCGGACCTGCGGACTGAATTTCGCGGCCTCTTCGTACGAAATCGTGTAGGGCATTGTGGCCCGCACCCACAGCGCGCCTTCATCAAGGTGAGGCATAAATTCAGCGCCGATGAACGGAACCAGCAGCAGCGCACCACCGAAAACACAGAGCGCTATGACTAGAGTGGTTTTCGGGTGATCGAGGCACCGGTCGAGTTGCACCGCGTATTTCCGGCGAACCCATTCAAACGGCTTGTTCACACGCTCTCGCACTCCGTTGCGAAACCAGTAGGAGCACAGGATGGGCACCAGCGTGAGTGTGAGCAGCAGCGCGCCCACGAGGGCGATGGCCATCGTGTCCGCCATTGGATGGAAGAGCTTCCCAGAAGGCCCCGTGAGTGCGTAGATCGGAATGTACCCGGCGATAATCACCGCAACGGAATAAAAAATCGGGCGATCCACATCCTTCGCCGCGGCTAGGATCACATCGTGCAAGTCGTATTGCTGTCCCTGGCGCAGGCCAAGCTCACGAAAGATGTTCTCGACCATCACCAGCGTGCCGTCGATGATGATCCCAAAATCAATTGCACCGATCGAAAGCAAATTGGCTGCAGCGCCCCTGGCGTGCATGAAAATGAACGCAAAGAGCAAGGCCAGCGGAATCGTAAGCGCAACAATCACGGCAGCGCGGAAGCTCACCAGAAAGAAAACCAGCACAACCAGAACAAGCAGCATCCCCCGCAGCAAATTGTTCTCCACGGTATCCGTGGTCAGCCTCACTAAATCGCTGCGGTCGTAGAACGGATGCACTTTCACGTCCGGCGGCAGGATGCTTTCGTTCAGTTCTTTTGTCTTGGCCTCCACGCCTTTCAGGACGTTCTGGGTCTGGTCTCCCCGCAGCATCAGGATGACGCCCTCGACGGCATCGTCGTTCTTATTGAAACCGAATTCGCCAAGGCGTGGAGCGTGGCCGATCGTCACCTCGCCCACGTCGCGCACGCGCACCGGCACGCCATTCTGTGCGCCCACAACCACGTTCCCAATATCGGCTTCGTCGCGCAGCAAACCGATTCCGCGCACGTAATAAAATTGACCGCCTTGCGAATAGAATCCGCCGCCGGCATTGGCATTGTTCACGGAAAGCTGTTGGACTACCTGGGGCACAGTGATGTGATACCCATACAGCCGCGCTGGATCGAGCAGCACTTGATACTGCATCACTGTGCCGCCGAAACCAGAGTCATCCGCCACTCCTCGCACTTGCTTGTACTCGCGCTCGACCACCCAATCTTCGTAGGTCTTCAGTTCCTGAGCAGGGCGGTCCGGACTTTCGAGCACGTACCGATAGACGAGACCCGAGGGGCTCGACAGAGGCGCAAGCGTGGGCGTCACGCCTGACGGGTAGCTGACATCGCTCAATCGCTGGAAGACCAGTTGCCGCGAAAAATATTCATCCGTGTCTTCATCAAAGGTCAGGATTACGTCCGACAAGCTGTAGAGGGAAATTGACCGCATCACGTCCAGCTTCGGCACGCCGTTCATTTCTACTTCGGTCGGCAGCGTGATGAGCCGCTCCACCTCTTCCGCCGCGTGTCCAGGCCACTGCGTGATGATTTCCACCATGGGTGGAGAAACATCGGGGTAAGCGTCCACTGGCATGTGGGCGAATGAGACGGCCCCTCCGATGGCCAGAAACACCACCAGCATCAGAATCAAAAACCGCTGCCGTAACGCGAATCGGACAATGCGATGGATCATTCGTGCGCCCTAGTTGACTCCCGAAAACTCTCAGTGCTGAATCGAATTCGCGAATTGCACGAACAGGCCGCCGTCCCCCACTACTTTCTCTCCCGCGGAGAGCCCCTTTAGAATTTGCGTTTGCCCACTCTCGCTCTGCCCGATTTCCACAGCCCGCCGGGAGAATTGATTTGCCCCGGTCGCTACATACACGAAGGGCTGGTTCTCGTCATCCCGCAGCACGGCAGCGTCAGGCGCGGCAATCGCGTTTCGAATCGAGCCGGCGGTAACCGTAACAGTGCAATACATATCCTTTTTCAGCTTTTCGCCGGGGTTATCGACCACAATGCGCGCCTGCAACGTTCGCGTACCAGGGTCGAGCGCCGGCGACACGTACGAAATTCTTCCTCGGAAACTTTGGGGGTAGGCGTCTGTTTGCACCGTCACATCGTCGCCCGTCTTGATATACGCGAGATCGCCCTGATAGACGTTGGCCAGCACCCACACTGTGCTCATATCCGAAATCGTGAACGCCTGTGTCTGCCCGGTCTGTATCACCTGTCCCGGTGACACCATCCGTTCCACTACTTCTCCGCTGATGGGTGCGATCACGGGGATTTCGGCCGAGGCCGCTGCCTTCGCCACGTCTTCCGGGTTCTTGATCCCCAGAATTTTCATGCTCTGCTCGGACGCATTCAGATCGGCCTGCGCCTGATTGCGGTCCGATTCCGCTTGCAGCAGGTCGCGCTCGGCGATTGCTTGGTGCTGGTAGAGATCTTGCGCGCGCGCGTAGTTCTTGTCCGCTACGCGAAACCCTTCCCGCGCCTTGATATATGTATCGAGCAGTTGTGAGTAGTCCGGACTTGTCACTTCCAGCATCGGCTGGCCCGCGCGCACATGCTGACCTGGAACGACCAGAATCCTGCTTACCGGCCCGCCTACCTGCGTAATCACGGGCGTTGTTTTGAACGCGTTGTAAGCTACCGTGCCTGTTAGGCGCATTGTTCGCGTCAGCTTCACGGGCTCAATAGTGACCACCTGCACGTGGGACATTTGATCGGGCGGAATCGTGAAAAGCTCCGGCGTCGCGGCCTTGGACTCCTTCGACGAAAACGACGTCATCTGACTGGCGCTCTCTCCGCGATTTGAACTGCACCCCCCCAGCCCCCACGCGCAAGCCACCGCCGCCACAATTCCCAGCCATCTCTTGCGTCCTGAAATCCCTAAATGGTTCATGGCAGGCTCCTCGTCCCCACGGCTTCACGCAGCTGCTCGAGCGCTAGCAGATAGGCCGCCAACGATTGCCGATACGCGAGTTGTGTCGCACGGTAGCTGCGCTCCGCATCGA
>CAVPCI010000012.1:0-74336 GCA_963702375.1 uncultured Acidobacteriota bacterium | reverse complement strand
GAGGGCGGGCAGCTTTCCCGTCACAAAGTGGATGAAGTGATCGCGCGTGTGCGGCATTCGATTCCCGGCGTGGGATTGGTTTCACCGCCTCCACATCATGACATTTATTCGATTGAGGATTTGGCGCAACTGATACCACGACCTCAAGAACGCCATCAACCGCCACGGATTTCGGTGAAGCTTGTGGCCGAAGCGGGCGTGGGAACGGTGGCTGCCGGCGTGGCCAAGGCGCATGCGGACGTGATCCTGATCAGCGGCTACGACGGCGGCACGGGCGCTTCGCCGATCAGTTCGATCCGACATGCCGGCGTGCCGTGGGAATTGGGGCTTCGGAAACGCAGCAGGTGCTCGTGCTGAACGATTTGCGCAGCCGGGTGCGGCTCCAGGTGGACGGAAAATTGCAGACCGGCCGTGACGTGGCGATCGCCGCGCTGCTAGGGGCCGAGGAATTTGGATTCTCCACCGCGCCGCTGATTTCCATGGGCTGCATCATGATGCGCAAGTGCCATCTGAACACTTGCCCCGTGGGTGTGGCGACGCAGGATCCGGAGCTTCGCAAGAAGTTTTACGGGCCAGCCTGAACATGTGGTGAATTTCTTTTTTTTGTGGCGGAGGACCTGCGCAAGGTGATGGCCGAGCTGGGATTCCGCACGGTAAATGAAATGGTGGGGCGCGTGGATTGCCTGGAGCAGCGCACGGATATCACGCACTGGAAGGCGAAAGGCATCGATCTTTCGGCTGTTTTGTACGACCCGCCGATGCCGAGCCACATCGGGCGGCGTCATTTGATCGCCCAGGATCACGGCCTGGAGAAGGCGCTGGATTACAAGCTGATCGAAATGGCGCAAGAGTCGATCGAGAATCGCACGGCGGTTTCGTTGAGCATGCCGATCCGCAACATTCATCGCACGGTGGGCACGATGCTGAGCGGCGAAATCGCGCGACGGTATGGCTCCGCCGGATTGCCAGACGATACGATACAAGTGCAATTCACCGGATGCGCGGGGCAGGTTTTGGCGCGTTCCTCGCGAAGGGCGTGACACTTACGCTTGAGGGAGACGCCAACGATTACGTCGGCAAAGGGCTTTCGGGCGGCAAACTGACTATTTACCATCCACGAAAATCGGAATTCGTCCCCGAGGAAAATATTTTGATCGGCAACGTGTGCCTCTACGGCGCAACGGGAGGCGAGGCGTTTTTCGGCGGCATGGCGGGCGAGCGCTTCGCCGTGCGCAATTCCGGCGCGACGGCGGTGGTGGAAGGCGTCGGCGATCACGGCTGCGAATACATGACCAATGGTTTAGTTGTGGTCCTCGGAGGTACTGGGCGAAACTTCGCGGCGGGCATGACAGGCGGAATTGCGTACGTGCTAGATCAATTTGGCGATTTTGCGTCGCTGCGCTGCAATCGAACAGAGGTGGACCTCGAGCCGGTTACAAATCAGAAGGACATCGAGAAACTCTACGAACTGATCGCGCGGCATAGCGAACTCACGGCAAGTCCGCAGGCGAAGTGGATCATCGAAAACTGGGAATCCACTCTGCCGAAATTCGTCAAGGTATTTCCGCACGAGTACAAGCGCGTTCTCGGGATTCCGCGGGTGCCAGCGGGCGTGCTGGCGGCGAAGTCCGGGAAACAGTCGACTGGCCAGGTGATTCGTGGGTAAGATCACCGGGTTCAAGGAGTACGCGCGAGAAACGGCGCCGCGCCGTCCCGTTGACGAGCGCGTGAAAGATTATTTCGAGGTATATCAACCCTTCGGCGAGGATAAAGTCCGCACACAGGCGGCGCGCTGCATGGACTGCGGAATTCCCTTGCCACACGGGCTGCCCCGTGAACAACATCATTCCGGATTGGAACGATCTGGCCTACCACGACGAGTGGAAAGAAGCGATTCGCGTGCTGCACTCGACCAACAATTTTCCTGAATTTACGGGGCGCATTTGCCCAGCGCCATGCGAAACGGCGTGCGTGCTCGGCATCAACGAGCCGCCGGTGGCGATCAAGTTGATCGAAAAGACGATTGTGGAGCATGCGTGGAACGAAGGCTGGATCACGCCCGAACCGCCGCAGAAGCGCACCGGCAAGCGGGTCGCCGTGGTTGGCTCGGGGCCGGCGGGATTGGCGGCCGCGCAGCAACTGAACCGCGCGGGCCACACCGTGACTGTGTTCGAAAAAGCCGACCGAATCGGCGGCCTGCTGCGCTACGGCATACCCGACTTCAAGATGGAAAAGACCGTGCTCGACCGGCGGCTGGCGCAGATGTCCGAGGAGGGCGTTGTTTTTCAAACGGGCGCGCACGTGGGTGGCAACATCAAGGTGAAAGATCTGCGGAAACAGTTTGACGCGATCGTGCTTGCGGGCGGCGCAGAAAGTCCGCGCGATTTAAAAGTGCCCGGGCGCAACCTGAAGGGCATTCATTTCGCGATGGATTTTCTGCCGCAGCAAAACAAGCGCATCGCGGGAGACGACATTCCAAATCAGATTCTGGCCACGGGCAAGCGCGTGGTGATTATCGGCGGCGGCGATACGGGCGCGGATTGTTTGGGCACCTGTCACCGGCAGCAGGCGAAGTCCGTGCTGCAATTCGAGATTATGCCGATGCCTCCGCAGGATCGCCATGCCAGCACGCCTTGGCCGCTGTGGCCGCTGCAACTGCGCACCGAAAGCGCGCATGAGGAAGGCGGCGTTCGCGATTGGGCCGCGAGCACCACGAAATTCACCGGCGACGAAGAAGGCAACGTGAAGCAGTTGCACGCCGTGCGAGTGGGACCTCCGCCTAAATTTGAAGTGGCGCCGGGCAGCGAATTTGCCATCGACGCCGATCTGGTTCTGCTCGCGCTTGGATTCACGGGACCCGTGAAGCCGGGGATGATCGAGCAATTCGGCGTGGAACTCGACCCTCGCAGCAATATCGCCACCAAGGGGAATTACATGAGTTCCGTGCCAGGAGTTTTTGCCGCGGGCGACATGCGCCGTGGACAATCGCTGGTGGTGTGGGCGATCGCAGAAGGCCGCAGCGCCGCCGCGGCTGTTGACGAATACCTCCGCTCGAAGCCATAGCGACGGCAAGACTCCGCCGTTTTGAAACTCCGGCCGCCTACTTATTCGCACATCCGTGAAGGCTTCATATCTCACCGCGCTTTGCTTGGCTTCGAGACTTAAATCTAGCTCGAGACTCGGAGGACCTACCCCACGGAATTCGCTAGAGCTTCGCGTGTATCGTTTGGCGGCATTTGCTGAGATTCCAAAATGGGAATCTCGGCAGCCGTGCGACAGTGCCTATAATGCGCTCTGCCGCCCTACTTTTCGTGGTTCTTGTGGCCTTGTTTCAGGTGCGCTGCGCGGGTGTCGCCAAAAACGCTGGTGGCGGGACGCAAGGCGGCGCGTCTGGCGGGATGTCGGGCGGCACATCTGGCGGTACCACTGGCGGGACGACTCCGCCCTCGGCGTCCGCGTGCAGCGCGATGAGCGCCGGGCAGGGCGGCAACCTCAGCGGCTTCGTTCCGTTCCCGGCAGACAATGCGTGGAATCAGGACATCTCGTCCGCGCCCGTCGACCCAAATTCGTCGGCCATCATCAATTTCATCGGCTCGACCGTTCCCGTGCATCCCGATTTTGGCTCCGGCCTCTACAGCGGATCGAGCATCGGCATTCCTTATCTGATTGTCGATTCCACTCAAGGGCCGGTGACGATCAACTTCACGGCTTACGGCTCCGAAAGCGATCCGGGTCCGATGCCGATTCCCGCAACCGCTCCGATCGAGGGATATCCCACACCCGGTAACGGCGACCGCCACGTCCTCGTGCTCGACAATGCGAATTGCTGGCTCTACGAGCTCTACAGCTCCTATCCGCAAACCGACGGGACGTGGAACGCAGCTTCGGCCGCGGTCTGGGACCTGACGGCTGACGATCAGCGGCCGTACACGTGGACTTCAGCCGACGCGGCGGGCTTGCCGATCTTCCCAGGACTCGTCCGCTACGACGAAGTCGCCGCCGGCCAGATCAACCACGCGATCCGCTTCACGCTGCAATCGAGCCGCGCCGCCTTCGTGCCGCCTGCGTCGCATTGGGCCGCGAATTCGTCCAACGCCAACGCCGCACCGATGGGGATGCGTATGCGGCTGAAAGCCAGCTTCGATATTTCGGGATTCTCCACGACGAATCAGGTGATTCTCAAGGCCCTGAAGAAATACGGGATGATCATGGCGGACAACGGCTCGTCGATGTACATCAGCGGCGCGCCGGACAATCGCTGGGACAACAACGATCTGCACAACCTCGGGGGCATCACGGCTGCGGATTTTGATGTAATCGAGATGAATCCAATCTACACGGCGTCAAATGTCCCCCAGGGTTCCGCGCCGTCGATCGCGAGCTTCACGGCCAGCTCGCAATCCGTCTCGGCCGGCACGCAGGTGACGCTGAGCTGGAGCGTGAGCGGCGCATCGTACCTCATTGTGTCGCCCGACGTTGGCGCCGTCCGCGGCTCAAGCGTCATTGTCACTCCGATGCAATCCACGACGTACACGCTTTACGCTACGAACGGCTTCGGCCGCACAACGGCGACCATCAATATCACGGCCCATTGATCTGCCGTGGGCGGGAGCGCCGCCGTGGACGTTGACGAATGCCTGCGCTCCAAGCCGTAGTTGCGACAACACTGGCGGACGCCAGCTCTATTGAGGAAAACTCTTGCGGGTGAGCCTGTAAGCCGGATTCTCCGAACACTAGAAAACCGCGTTGCAGGCGCGACAGTTGCGCGAAACACGAGACTTACATCGTCAACTGTGTCAATCCTGTCAGCTACGTTCGGGAAGCGGGCACACGGTGGGCACATTTCGTTTTACTGGGGCCGCTTCAGCCTGCGGCCGCTTGCTGGAAAACCTCTACCGCCAGCCATGGCGCGGTACGCTTGATGAAGTGGACAATGCGCGGACCGCTGAAAGGCTCGGCTGGCACGGCGTCCTCCCGGCCCGGCTCGACCACATAGGCTCGCACGATCGTGAAGTCGTCGCGGAAACCCGCGGCTTCGGCGTCAAGGACTATCAGTTCGCCGTGGTTCGTGCCTACCGGACGGAGATCGGGAAACTGGCCAAAGACAATCCCGCAGTGGCCGAAAAGCTGTGCTCCCCGGAGCGCTGCGGGCGGCGGCAGTTGAGTCTTGGTCTGCTCGCGCATGGTCTCTGGCTGGGCGCCATGCCGAGGCCATTTGTCCTCGCGCCACTCGCCTTCGTCGATGCTCTCGGCTACCATGTGTCGTCGACCGGACCTGTGAAACGAGAAGTGAATCTTGCAGTGGTCGAGACCGGATAGAGCGCCGGGCAAGAAAGCATAGAAGTTCTCACCTTCGGCCTTGAGCACGAGAATCTCCCGTTCGATCCCGAGGTGTCTCAGAGCTGTGACTAAGAAGACTTCATCAAACGTATTGCGCGCTGCGCGAGTCATTCCCGGAGTATAACTGCGTCGAAATAGCCGGGACAAGGGGCCTGCCTATGCTTGCCGTGCCTTCAAACCCATCTAAGCGGTAGAATCCCTCGAAATGAACAACCGCCCTAAAATATTCATTGGTTGCCCGGAGTGTGGCGGGTATATGGACCCTCACTCGCTGCTATGCAAAAGATGTTTTTGTAAGCAAGGCGGGGTAGGGGGCCGCTCTACCGTGCCGTACATGAACGCGGCGAATCTTCTCGCAAGAAGCCGAAGCCCGAAGGAGTTCCAAAGAGGGCATACACAAGGCGGCCACGCGTTCCTAATTCGTAAAGTAACCGCTTAGAGCGTCCAGACTGTCGTGCTCTTCGACCGGCGGGCCCCACGCTCACAAACCCGAGCATGGGTCACCCGGCGCATCACGCTTGTCTAGGACGTCCGAAAAAAACCCGCTGCAATTGCCGCGAGCAGGAAGAGAGCGAATGCAGAAACTTGAAAAATAACTCCGAGGGTATGAATCCGACCGTTTGGATATAGGCGCCTGTACTCTTTTTTGATTCTCGAGTACTTTTCCGCGTACATCCACCAATAGGAAATTTGTTGATCCTCAGGCAGCTTTCGGTTGACCTCTCCAATTTCCTGTGTCAGAAGGAATCCGGATATCACAGTGCAGGAAACCCCCAGGGCTCCGAGGACGATAGTGGCAAGATTCAGTTCCATGTTCATGTCCAATCAGCGGGCGTTGCACGCCATCCTTGCTAGGGTGTTCGCTGCAACGCTAGGCACCGCAGTCATCAGAAAAGCTGACAGGAGGCTGCTTCCAATCTGCGGCTTAGTCTGCGATACCGACCCGCCAAACGTCCCGGAAGTGATAATGCTTCCCCCCATGCTTACCCCGGCCACACTGACTCCATTGCCGCGAGAAATGTACAAGCCAAGTCCGGCCGGGCTGGAGACGAAACCATTATAGAACCGCCCGGAATAGTCTGAGTTCGAGAATTGCGAGCCTTGAGAAGATGTATCCGGCCGAAACCGATCCGGAGGCAGCGCCGTTCCAGCCGCCCCCTACGCTCCCGCTAAAAGAGAGCGTCGTCTGTCCGGTGTTGTAGTTTGTAACCAGATTGGCTGAGCCGCCAACAGCACCGAGCGCTCCCAGCGCTCCACCTGTGCTAAGGACCTGACCCTGGGGAATCGCTGAACAAACCTTACCCGTGATTCGGCTGAGCAGCCCCAGCGATCCGCCACCGCCACGACCGGACCCCCCATGGAGAATCGGGAAGGACAGGCCGCCAAAGGCCCACCCGAACAGCGAGGGGTCAAAGCACGACCCATCTCCTACTACGTATACAGCTGTATCCGAGGGCCACCATCCATAGTCCGCTCCTCCACACAGTCCCGTCGGATCAATCAAGCCGGTGGGATCATTGTTGACGTAGGCGTACATGTTCCAGGTTTGGGGGTTGGTGGCGTCGGCGACGAAGTTGCCGATGGGGTCGGGGGACATGAACCGGCCCAGGGAGGAGGAGTTGTAGCGAGCCTGGGCGTTGTCGAGGTTGGATTCGGCGTCGCGCTCATAGCCGGTGAATTTGTGCGTGGTCACGGGAGGTAGTTTGGTGAACAGGCAAACAGAAGTGCAAGCTCGACCAGAAATCAAACCGCTATCGATCCGCGGCGAAGGCACCACCCTAGGGCCACTTCTTCGCCATTTCGTCATATGGGTTGAAACCCAGAAGCCCGATCGCGTGAAGCAGTAGGATGGTTCGCCTTGCTGGTCCGGAGAATTCCGGCCGACAGTTCTCGCCGCTACATCCCGGACCGAATTCAACGTCTCCTCCTGAATAGACCAGCGAGCAACCTTCGAACGTGCAGCTTGTGAACCTCTTTCCGTCAATCTTGACACGTTCGTTCACGAATTTCTTGTCCCGAACGTGTTCGAGCGTCGTGATCGCGGACTCTTCGACTTTCCTGAAGAAGGATTTGGTCGCGTAGTCCACCGCGTTTTCTCCGATCGTCGTTACCGTGGTCGCGCGATTCTAGACTCCTGAACCTCAAAGTGGCAAGCCAAACACAACTCGTGATGCAGCCTTCACCGCCAGAAACCCGCCATTTTTACAGTATCGCGGACCTCGCGGAGCGCTGGCGCTGTTCTCGCGCGTCCGTCTACAACCGAATTCGCGGTGAGCGTGTGATAGACTTCGCGGCCAGCGGTCGCAAAGGGCACAAACTTGTTCCGCTCGAAATCGTTTTGAAAATCGAGCGCACTCATCTTCGGGTGTTGCGATGACGTTCCGAGTCAAGAAGCGTGGCAGAACATATCGCCTCGAAGGAAGAGCCGGCGCGGACATTCGTCGCGGGGCCGGCGAACGCGAGCGCGTCCGGCTTTCGCTCGGAACGGCTAACGGCGACGCCGCTTATTTGCTTCATGGGCGAATTGAGCGCGCACTAGCCGAAGGTCCGACATCGACTCTCTGGCGCGAGCTGCGCGGGACGTTGCCGCCCAACACGTTCGCCAAACTCGCGGCTCTCGCCGGATACGCCCCGGAACAAAACGAGATTCCAAAGCAGACGTGGGCGGACCTATCAGCTAAATTCTCGGGTTGGATGTCTCAGCGCGTCGCTCTCGATAAGCTGCGCGGGTCAACGCGTGAGCGTTACCTTCAAACTTCAGCGGCCTTCACGGTTTTTCTCGCGAGCCGCGGCATCGTTGAACTTTCGGAAATCAGCAAGGCAACGGTCGAAGACTTTAAGGCGTGGCATCTCGCGCGCATAGTGGCTAAGAAACACTCGCGCGGCGGTCGCGGGGTGGTGCTCGACGCAGCCATTCTGCATCGCATTTTCGGCTACGCGATCGAGTGCGAAATGATCGCGAAGAACCCCGTCCGTCTCGAAGGTCGCCCTGGTGACGATCCAACGCGCGGCGCCCAACCGTTCAATGCGGCACAGCTCGCAAAGCTCCGCGCCGCGGCCGAGGGGGATTTTCTGATTTTCCTGCTTCTCCGCTGGACCGGATTACGAGGCTCGGATGTTGTGGGGCTTCGGTGGGAAGAAATCGACTGGGAAACGCGCGAGATCAATCGGCTAACGCTCAAGAGGCGTAAGCGGGTTCTATTGCCGATCCACCAAGAGCTTTTCTTCGCCCTCGAAATCGAGCGCGATCGCCGCAAGCCGCAACCGGAAAATCATGTGCTGTTGAATCCAGCGACTGGCCGCCCGTTGACGCGTCCAAGGCTCTACGAAAGAATGCTCGCGCTCGGCCGTCGCGCGGGCGTTCTCGACTCGAACCCGCATCGTTTCCGCGACACGTTCGCCGTGGACCTGCTTTCTCGCGGTGCTTCTCCGTACGACGTGGCGAAGCTGCTTGGCGATACCGTCGAGACGATCGAAAAGCACTACGCGCCGTTCGTGCGGGAGTTGCGCGAGCGTGCGCGAAGGATCATGGAAACGGGCGAGGGCCTTGAGCAGATAACGGGCACACAGCGGGCACAGCAAAAGCCACCGGAAAAGTCAATCAACTGAAAACAAAAATAGTTAGTAGCGGGTGAGCCTGTAAGCCGGATTCTGTCCGCCGCGCGACCCGCACCTTGATTTTGCATCACGATGCTCAGCGCGCGCGACGCGGCGATCATTCCTCTAGGTCCCGAATCGCTTCGGGACTCAAGCAGCCTACCCGAGGGTCACAGCGCTTCACCCTTGCGAGCGAAACGCGTACGGGCCGGGCCAGCCCTCCCCTCCTATTTGGCCTTGCTCCACGCGGGGTTTTCCGTGCCCCGGATGTTGCCATCCGGGCGGTGGGCTCTTACCCCACCTTTTCACCCTTGCCAAATGCGCCAGACCGAAAGAGGCGGGCTTCCGGTTTTTCCGAAAGCCTGCCGCCGAGGTGCAAGCATCACCGGCGGTTTAATTTTCTGTGGCACTTTCCGTAGCCGCGCCGCCAGAGCCCGCTTTCGCTCACTCTGTGACGCAACCCCCTGGCGTTACCAGGCGCGTTGCCCTGCCGCGGCCGGCTCTTGCGAGTTCGCCACGGCTGGAGTCCGGACTTTCCTCCCGCCCATTCCGCTTGCGCGGAGCGGACCGGCGATCACCCGGCTCACCCGCTGGAGTTATTATACGACATGTTCCGCGCGGGGAATCGATTGCCGGGCCCGCCATGACGCGATGTTGGAAGGGTGCGCGAACTTATGGCGAGCGATGAGGATTTTCTTTTGGGAGTTACGGGCGACGAGAAAAACGCAGAATTCCAGTATAAGTATTATAGCACCCCTTTGAGGCACCGGAAGAGGTAACCTCAACAATTCATGGGGTAAAATCGTCTATGGTGGGTGTGGACTTTTGCGTTCGTCCGACGCGAGGCTGCGCGGATTATCCCACGGCTATTTTGACTTTAGGAGCTTTTCGAATTGGGATTCGTTGAGAATTTCGACACCGAGGGACTTGGCTTTGTCGAATTTGGAACCGGGGTCGGTGCCGACAACGACGTAGCTGGTTTTCTTGCTCACCGATGAGCCGGCCTTGCCGCCGTGAGAGGCTACGAGCGCTTCGGCTTCCCCGCGCGAGCGATTCGCGAGGGTTCCAGTGAATACGAAGGTCATGCCGGCAAGCTTCGCGCTTTTGGGAGCGGCACGCTCGTCTTTCATATTCACGCCAACTTCGCGTAGGTGCTCGATCATTTTGCGGTTCGCGGATTCCGAGAAAAACTCGCGCACACCCTCGGCGATTTTAGGACCCACTTCGCCGACTTCCATCAGTTCGTCCGGGCCGGCATCGGCAATTTTGTCCATGGAGCCAAAATGCGAGGCGAGGAGTTGAGCCGTGCGTTCGCCGACGAACGGGATGCCAACGGCGTAAATGAGGCGGTCGAGGCTGTTTTTCTTGCTGGCAGCAATTTCATCCAGGAGATTCTGGGCGGATTTTTCGGCCATGCGCTCGAGGCCGGACAACGTCTCCAGATCCAGCCGGTAAAGATCGGCAAAATCCTTCACAAGGTTTCGCTCGATGAGCTGCTCGACTATTTTCTCGCCGAGGCCGTCGATATTCATGGCGTGACGCCCCGCAAAATGCAGAAATGATTCCCGCCGGCGGACGGGGCACGAAACATTCACGCAGCGATAGGCAACTTCGCCCTCGGCCCGGTAAACACGCATGCCGCATACCGGACACTTCGACGGCATCTCGAACTCTTTTTCTTCGGCACCGTGCTTCACAACCTTGAGCACATGCGGAATCACTTCGCCGGCGCGCTCGACCAAGACAGTATCTCCGGCGTGAACATTGAGCCTGCGCACTTCATCGAGATTGTGAAGCGTCGATTTCACCACAGTGACGCCGCCGATCTGCACCGGCTCGAAAACAGCAAAAGGAGTGAGCACCCCTGTGCGCCCGACGCTTACCAGGATTTCCTTTATGACGGTAGTCTCCTGATGAGCGGGATACTTATAGGCAATCGCCCAGCGCGGAGCTTTCGAGGTGAAGCCCAGCTCATTTTGGAGCGATACTTCGTCAACCTTTATGACGATACCGTCGATTTCGTAGGGAAGCTTCTCACGCCTGGTTTCCCAGCTATCGATGTAGCGTTCGACTTCGGATAAGGAATGGCAGAGCTTCCAGTCGTCGCTAACTTTGAGCTGCAAAGCGGCGAGCGTTTCGAGGACCTCGGAAAGGCGCTTTTTTGCGGCGCGGCCATCCACCAACAGGTAGTAAGCGAGAAAATCGAGGCGGCGCGACGCTGTGATTCTAGAATCAAGCATGCGCAACGAGCCGGCAGCCGCGTTGCGCGCATTAGCAAATATTTTGCCGCCTTGTTCGCCTTGCACGCGATTGAGTTCCTGGAAGGCTTTGCGGGTCATGATGGCCTCGCCGCGCACTTCGAAATCGGCGGGCAGTCCCGCCTTTTTCAGGAGAGCGGGATCGATGGCCAGGGGAATCGAGCGAATCGTTCTGACGTTCGGGGTGACGTCCTCGCCCGTGGTCCCGTCTCCGCGAGTGACTCCGCGCACAAGCTTGCCTTTCTCGTAGAGCAGCGAGAGGCTCAGGCCGTCGAACTTGTGCTCGGCGACATAATCGACCTTTTCGCGGCCGGTCGTCTGACGCACGCGCCGGTCGAATTCACCCAGAGCCTCAAATGAAAAGGAATTATCGAGGCTGATCATCGGAACGGTGTGACGAACGGACTGCAAACCCGCGCGAGGCGCGCCGCCGACTCGCTGCGTGGGAGAATCGGGGGTAAGCAGTTTTGGATTCTCCGCCTCCAGTTGCTTGAGGCGATTCACCAAGCGGTCAAAGGCCGCATCGGAGATTTCAGGATCGTCCGTTACGTAATAGAGATATTCGTGGCGGCGAACTTGCTCGCGAAGCGCGCTGATTTCGGCGGTGGCGCCGGGAGACTTCATCATTGCGGGCTTAGGCATAGGCTCTCCAGCGAGCGTCGGACAAGCGACAATTTATTATACAATGCACGGACCCGTGTAAGCTTCGGACCCAATGCCACACAATATCAAAGACGCGCTTCTGATTTACAACCCTACGAGTGGGCGCAGACGGCATCGCCGGTTTGGCGATGTGGAGCAGGCTGCGCGCATCTTGAAGGATGCAGGCATCGCGACGGAACTTGCGCCTACGACCGCTCCGGGCTCGGCCACAAGCGTGGCGCGGAAAGCGGTAGAGCAGCGCCGCGGAATGGTAATTGCGTGCGGCGGCGATGGCACCATCAACGAGATCGTCAACGGGCTGGCGGGGAGTGATGTGCCCATGGCGCTGCTGCCAGCGGGCACGGCAAACATTCTGGCTAAAGAACTGTGCATCCCGTGGGATATCCGCGGCGCGGCCCGGCTGATTCCCGGAGGAACGGTGCGGCGAATCGCGCTGGGCGCCGCATTCCCCCTAAATGGAAACCATTCCGACTTACTTTCGCCGAAGGGGCGGTTTTTTCTCTCCGTGGCGGGTGCGGGTCCCGATGGGGCCATTGTGAACGGCGTCCATCCCGGCCTGAAGAAGAATGCTGGAATCGCCGCGTATTGGTTTGAGGGTTTTCGACAGCTTTTCCAGTACGGCTTTCCCGAAATACGAATCCGCTCGGCGGGCCGGGAGCACAAAGCCACGATCATTGTGGTGGGCAGGACGGCGCATTACGGCGGGCCGTTCAAAATCACAACCGGCGCAAGCCTTTTCGAGGATTCGTTCGAATTCGTGACGAACTCGCGGCGGAACAGAATGGGCTACGTCGCGTGCCTGCCCGCTATGTTCCTCGGTTCGCTTCGCAAAATGGAAGGAATCGAGGCGTGGAAATCAGCGGAAACGATTTGCGAGGCTGCAGGAAGCGAGCCGATTTACGCACAAGTGGACGGCGAGCCGGTGGGACCATTGCCGGTTGCATTTCGGATTGTGCCGGACGCGCTATCGATCGTGACGCCTGAGCGCTAGCTCTGGAAAAGCAGGATCTTGGAACCTGTCACACACGCGCTAACATCCCTGGCATTTGCACGCGCCGGACAGCGCCGTCTGCCCCGCTTCGGCACGGCCATGCTGATTGTTTCCGGCATCGCGCCTGATCTCGATTACTTGAGCTATTTCGGCGGAGCGCACTCTTTCATTCGATTTCATCGCACGGTGCTGCATTCCCTTGCAGGTTCGGCGCTGATGGCTTGCGCCCTAGCGGGCATATTTTGCGCGCTCGATCGAAAATATCCTCGACGGGCGGCGGTGACGGAAAAATCGTTTCCGCCACTGGCTTTTCGCGGCGCACTAGTGGTTTGTGCCATCGGTGCTGCCGGGCATCTGCTGCTTGACCTGGTGAGCGGAGTTGGAGTGCAACTGCTGTGGCCATTCAAAACGCATTGGTCGGCGTGGGATCTCGTCACGAATTTCGATCTCTGGATTTTGCTCCTGCTGGCTGCAGGGCTTTTGTTGCCTCTGCTTTTTAAGCTCGTGAATGAGGAAGTGGGCGAGCAAAAGAAAAGAACCGGACGGCTGGCGGGCTTCGTTACATTGTTGCTTCTGGCAGTGTATTTCGGCGAAAAAGCGAATCTGCACAGTCAGGCAGTTGATTTGTTGCTTGTGCGTGAATACCACGGGCGCATTCCGCTTTCGGCCGGTGCCTTTCCAGAGGGCTCGGCGCCCTTTGAGTGGCGCGGGGTGGTGGTGACGGACGACACGCTAGAAACCGTCGACGTTCAGGTAGGCCTGAACCAGCCATTCGATTCCAATAGCAGCATCACGCACTATAAGCCGCAGGACTCTCCGGAGCTAGAACTGGGACAGAAAAATCCAGCAACAGCTCAATTCTTAGAGTACGCGCGGTTCCCGATCGCGAAGGTGCAGCGCATTGAAGCGGATTATCGCTTCGAGGTGCGCGATCTTCGCTTTGAGGTAGACGACAACGAGCCCGCAAACGTGCTACTTCGGATCGATTACGACAGCCGCCTGCAGGTCAGGCACCGGGAATTCCAGTTCGCTTCGTCGACGGAACCGTAAGGCTCGATTGCTGGCTTTTACAGCGTTGCGGGCGTCTTTGGAAATATCAAGCGGCTGATCACGTAGAGAAAGACGATGATTCCCGCGAGGGAAACGGCGAAACCAATCTTATGAGCGGTGAGAAACAGCAGCACCGCGTCACCGTATCGGACCGCTAGAATACCTTCGATGAAATACCGGAGACCCCGACCCAGCAAGAGCGCCGACACAAACGTTTTCAGAGGAACCTGAAACACTCCTTCGGCAAGCACAAAAACTTTGAATGGAAACGGCGGAGGCAGGATCCCTGGAATGAATACGCTGAGAAAGGCGTGGCTTTGCACCCAGCCCTTCACTTTGTGCGAGCCCCTGCCGCCGTGGCGATGAAAATAAACTTCGCCGCCCTTCTTCGCGAGAAGATATATCCAAATGCAGCCTGCGAGAGAGCCCAAGGCCGCCATGGCACAATAATACGGCATGCGCGCCGGCCTCTGCGCGGATAAGCGAATCACCAGCGCATCTGCGATAAATGGAAGAGTGATCACGGACGAATCGAGGAAGGTAGCGACGAACAATCCCCCGCCGCCCATCACCGCAATGATTTTCGCCAGCCAGTGTGGCAGCTTGATTTGATTCATGTCGCGGTGGGGCTCCGACTAAGCCGCTGATTGTAGCAGACCGCATCAGCCGGTATCGGCAAGCCAAATGATCCGGCGCGACATGTGAAAATTCTAGGCATTTCATGACCGGAGCTCTGAACCCTTGATACCTCGACACTTCCTTTGAGCCGCGATATCATTCTCCTATGACACTCTCTGCGCGCAATCAGCTTGTCGGCAAGGTGGAAGAAATCAAGCTCGGCAACGTGATGGCTCACGTGGTTGTGCGGGTAGGAGAAAACATAATCGATAGCGTCATCACCCGCCGAAGCGCCGAGGAATTGAACCTCAAGGTCGGCGACACCGTCACCGCAGTGATCAAATCCACGGAAGTCATGTTGCAGAAGGACTAGAAATGCGCGTCCGCTTCAACCGAGCGCAGTCGTCTGCCTGCATCTTGGCCGGGCTCCTCGTATCCGCCACGCTCGGCTCGATCGCGCGCGGGCAGGCGCCCTCGGCTCCCGCTGAGCTAACGGTGGCCGGAGACGTTGAGAAACCTCTTTCTCTCTCCTTGGAAGACCTGCGGCACCTAACGCGAACCACAGTCAAGACCACGAATGAGCACCAGGGTAATAAAGAAGAGGTGTACGAGGGTGTTCTGCTCTCGACTTTGTTGAAACAGGCGGGTGTGCCCCAAGGTGCCCACATGCGAGGCGCGGCGATGGCGAAATATGTGGTCGCGGAAGGGTCTGACGGTTACCGCGTAACCTTTTCCATTGCCGAATTGGACTCGAGTTTTCAGGATTCCGAGGTCGTCGTGGCGGACACGCTGAACGGGGCGTCCCTTGGCGAAAAACTCGGACCTCTTCGATTGGTAGTACCGCACGATAAACGACCAGGTCGTTGGGTACGAACGCTTCGGTCGATCAAAGTGGTGAATGTTGGCGGGTAGCTCGCGGTTCCAGGTAAAGCCAGACTCTCCACCAGCCGGTGCATTGATCGCGTTCCCGATCAATTAGCTCCCAACACGATTCGAGCATCCGGTCGAGATAAGCGGCGAGCTCATCGAGATATTCGTCACTCCCGCGCGCGTTAAAGGCTTTTACTTGAAATTCGCATAGAGTCATGGCCGTAACTCGTCGCTGTGTCCTGAGTCTGCCCCGTCTGCCGGCGCTATTTTCCGTCACCACAGAAGCTTCAATCCAAACTGAACCTGGCGCGACGTTGTGGACGTGCTGGTAATTGCGCCAGCATCGGGATTCGCTTGCGGAATAGTCGACCCCGGCGGCAGCACCGCCAAAATCAGATTCGGTGTGTTGAAATTTGCCCGGTTCAGGATATTGAACATTTCCGCGCGGAATTGCAGATGTAGTCCTTCGTGGAGCGCGATGTTCTTCATCACGGAGAAATCCCATGTCGCCAGGCCCGGCCCGATCAGCGTGTCTCTGCGGGCGTTGCCGTAGAAACCGCTGTTGTTGGGCGGAGCAATGAAGGCGGCGGGATTGAACCATTCGTCGGGCTTGCCGAGCACAACCGGGCCAGCGAAGGCCGGATTGAGGAACGGCCGCACGGGATTTTTCGTATCACCATTTCGCGATGGGTTGTAGCTCAATTGGGGAGTGAACGGAAACCCGGATTGTGCGGTGATAATGCTGTTCACCGACCATCCGCTCACCAGTCGATCGCTCCAACCCTCGACACCGCTGCCGAAAGCCTTGCCGCGTCCAAATGGCAATTCGTATACCGCGCTAATGACTGCGACATTCCGAGCATTAAATGTGGCGAGCCCTTTGTCAGCTCGCAAGTTAAAAGGGTTGGAAACGAGCCCCGGGGCGTTGTTGGCAGTGGTGCCATTCAACGAATCGCCGTCATCGAGGGCCTTGGACCATGTGTACACTCCTCGCAGGGAAAGGCCCCGGCTGAAACGATGCGTCAAATCCAGTTGCAAAGCGTTGTAAGAACTATTGCCCAGCGCGAACCATGTCCACGTGCCTAGCAGGTTGAAGTTGCAACTCGGGACCGACGCGCTACATGCAGCCGGAGTGTAATACGTGCGAGCCGGCACCGGCGTTCCCGTGAGCGCCCCGAAGTTGGCAGGGAACGTTGCTGGACACGGGGATGTGGGACAAATCACCGGAGCCGGTGCGTTTGCGTCTAGGCCAATGATTTCATGATAGCCGTGCGAGCCGACATAGCCGACAGTCAGCGAGGTGTTCGGCGTCAGCTCTTCCTCAACCCTCAGAGAGTAGGAGATCAGCGTCGGCGGTTTCAGATTAGGCTGAACGCCGCCCGGCGCCAATTTTGCGCCAGCGGGGACCGGCGAAATGGGTTCGGGAAGATTCGCCACAGGCAAGCTGCTAATGGCGTAGGTGGGATTGAAAGGCGCGTTCTGGTCCATCCTATAGCCCAGCGCATCCTGCAGGTCGTTATACATTCCGAACCCCGCCCGTAGCACCGTCTTCGTGCCGAATGGGCTCCACGCCACTCCGATCCGCGGCTCAGGCAGAAACTTTGAGTTATTCTCGCTGAACGCGGAATTCCCCAAGTGCGGAGTCGTATTGATCAGCCCGTTAGTAAAGAAGTAATTGGCGGCCCGGCTGTGCGCCTCGTTCCAACCGGTGGAGGATTCCGCTCGGAAACCGAGCGACAGCGTCAGGTTGCGAGTTAACCGAATCGTATCTTCCGCATACCATGCCGCAAATAGCGATCGCCAATTCATTTGTGTGGGCGCGGGATCGTAGGTGAACGTACCGACGAGTCCGCCAAGCAGCGCGTTGATACTGCCAAAAGATGCTTGGCCATACTGGCTCAGTGCCAACTTTTCGTTGGATTGAAACTGCTGGAACCATGCGCCGAAACTGAATTGGTGCCGGCCGCGCGTGAGGCTCACTTGATCCTCGTACGTGTAGAGGTTCCGAAACACGTTCAGATTGGTGCCGTTGTTGCTACCCGCCAATCCGAGTTGTGTCGCTGGGTTCGAGGCCGTGCTGCCTCCCACGACCACCGCTCCCGTCGGCAGGCCGCCCACAAAACTTATCACGCCGGCTGCCGGCGTTCCCGGCGTCGGCTGGCCCAGGAAAAAGTATGCCGCGCGGGAGTAGCCGAAGCGCGCGGTGTTCACCAATTTAGGCGAGAAGACGTGCGTCTCTTCCAAGCTCAACACCTGTTCGCGCAAGCGTGCAATGTCGGTGCTGAAGGGATCGAGCGGTGTCGCGGTCACATCCCTGCCGTCATCAACCGTGTACACCGCGCCGAACGTGTTCTTGCCGGAAAAAACGTGATCCACGCGGGCGGTTCCAAAATCCTCTCGAATCGTTTGCAATGGGCTGGCGAACAACTCCGCGATGCCGCTCGGGCTTCCATTCGGCAGGGATAGCTCCGGGCCATTCGCGAGAGGCCACAAGTTGAGAAGCTGGCTCACAACCGCGGCGCACGCCGCCCTCTGCGCTGCGCTGCAGGAAGACCCCAATGCGACAAGCTTGCCGTTGCGCGCATCAGCAGCGGGCACAAATGTTTCCGATGTCTGATGCAAGTTCTGCCGTAATCCCTCGTAGTTTGCGAAGACAAACGTCTTATCCGCCTGGATTGGCCCGCCGACCGAGGCGCCGAACTGATTGCGCTGAAACGGCGGCGCCGCGTCAACGTCAAAGAAATTTCGCGCGTCCAGGTCATTGTTGCGCAGGAATTCGTACGCCGACCCATGCCACTGGTTGGTGCCTGATTGCGTGATGATGGACACTTGGGCCCCGGGCCTTTTGCCGTACGCTGCGCCGTAGGTATCTCGCAAGATATTGAATTCTCGCACAGCGTCCACTCCCAGCAGTTGCCCGCTGGTCCCGCCGGGCTGCATATTGTTCTCAGCGGCGCCCGTATATTCCACGCCGTTCAGGAGAAAAAGATTCTGCTGCGGACGATTGCCTGAAACGGCAAAATTATTGCCGTTCGTAGAATTCGAGACGCCAGTCCCGCCGGTTTTCTCAAACGTGAAATTCACAACTCCAGGATTTAGCGTGACGAGTTCGTCGAAGCTGCGGCCGTTGAGCGGAAGGTCCTTCACCTGCTGCTCGCCCACCAGACCTGAAATATCAGCGGTTGTAACGCTCACGGGCGGCGCATCTGCCTCCACGGTAATCTGCTGGCTGACCTCGCCAACGTGAAGACGCAGATCGACTGTGGCGTCCTGCCCAACTGCGAGTTGAATTCCCCTCCTGACTTCCTCCGCGAATCCCTGCTCTTTCACGGTAATTTCGTACTCGCCAACAGAAAGCGCAAGGACTTCATACCGTCCCGCAGCGTCCGTGGCCGTACCGCGCTGAGCTTCGGTATGCATGTCTCGCACGGTCACCGCAGCATGACTGACTGCTGCGCCGCTCGGATCGGTTACCGTGCCGGACAGGCTGGCAGACACTTGCGCCGTCGCCACCGATGCCATGGCCAACACGACGAAAACAAGCAGGGCGAATACGCGTATCTGTGGTGAGAACGCTGGGCCACCAGCACCGCAGTTCCTGCCGGAGCGCGAAGGGGTTCTGATTCTATTCTTGCCAGCGAGGTCAAACATTCGAATTCACGCTCCTTTTTGAATTGTGTAACTTAATACGAATAAATTAGATATGTCAATATCATTAGGTGCGTTCGCAAGGCAAACTGACTGGTGACGATACGTGGAAGCGCCGCCTCAAGGCGGAATCCGTAATGCAGGATTTTGATATGATGAAATGGCTTCTATATTCCCGGCGATGCAGCCGTACCTCAGCAGAAATTGCCGGGCGACAAGGAATACTTGCCGGACCTGACTTAGTCGTCGGAAAGCTTAGGGTTTAGACCGAGAATTTCCGATCGGTGCAGCTTCCCGAGAAGGTTCTTCGCCGATTGCGGGTTATCTTTGGAGCCTCCCCACGTCCAGTAGAGCCCCAAATAAGCATACGTTTCCGGCATACCAGCCACCGCGTGACCGTAACAAAAAAGAACTTGAAAGCCGGGATTTCGGATGTAGTAATACCCGCCGAAATCCACGAGCGTCGAGCCTCTAATCTGCGGAGTTCCCAGCCCTTCTGCCCCATGGGAGAATACTTCGGTGCCCAGCGTCCAGTTTTTGCCGATGTCCCGCTGCAGCAACCATCCGCCATACGTAAAATTCTTGTAGCCGGTCTGCGGAACGATCTGTTCACCCACTCCGCCGTAAGTGGTCCAAGGACCGAAACTCTTTTGCAGCCAGACGGGTAATTTGGCCCAAACTTTTCCGACACCCAGTCCTTGATTAGAGTTTCCGGAGGGCACTTCGAGCATCGTGAAGGTGCCGATCATCGGGCGATGCTTTGTTTCCTTCACGTACCGATATTTCACGCCGATCTCAATGTCTCCCATGCCAAAAGCGCTAGAGCCCACACCGGAGGGAAAGTACTTCGCGTTGTTAGAGGGCACGATCGCGACGGCCGGGACGACGATGTGAAATTGGGTGTTCGGAAAAATTCCCCAATTGAATTCGACGGCCGGTCCTGCTGTATCCATCTCCACACCAGTTCCATCGGCGTTACCGAACGTATAAAACTCATAATGGTGAAAGTCGACAGGCTCGGGATCGTCCGTTTGAAACGGAGGGCCCGCCTTCGTTGTGATTATCATGATGAGCAACACTGATATCGCCAGCATCGCCGCCTTGCCTGTTTTTTTCGGCCATTTCATTCTCTCGGTGCTCTCGGCATATCGAAATGCATTTATCGTCGCAGGCACACCAGTAAAACATTCTTACTGCGTGCGCGCAACCATGGTATGTCGCGGGGAAATGCGGCGGCAACTCCCCTAGAATGGAATGTATCGTGGGTCGAAACTCTCTGGGTAATCTGAAGACGCGCTGCAAATGCGGAAGCGACAAAAACGGAGACACGACAAACGATCGCTCTCGTGTCTCCGTCACACGCCGTTAGCCGTTACGGCAGGTAGTAACGGAAAGAAGTGAACACCATGTTTTCGTCCGAGTGTGGCTGGCCGCTCGCAGCTATGCCTGTGCCTGGAACGCCGCGCCATGTGTTGCGGACGAAGTTGGAATACTGCATACCGTATTGCACCTTTCCTCTTGGGCCGTTGTAGAAGCGATACCAGAACCCGAGGGTGCCCTCTATGACGTTGCGAGTATCGCCCGTGCAGTTCCCGAGCGGTCCAGGGATGAATCCCGTCGAGCCTCCCACGCCGGTCGGGACGCCTGTGTTCGAGCCGGTAGAGGGCCCAGTGACTGGCAGCGTTTCCGTCCAGCAACCGGCATTTGAAAACCCCAGAGCTCCGTACCCTTCGTTGGGCGTCCCTCCGGGAGTCTTGGCGAACTGGACGCGATCGGAGTATTCGCCGCCGCCGTTGAGGTATATGTCCCACTTCGGCGTGGGGTGAAATTGCAACGTCGCAAGCGCCTGATAGTTGCGCAGCGGAGCCAGAGTGCCGTTTGGGCGCACCGTAACATCCGGTAATCCAACGGTCCCATAGCGGCCAATGCCGGTACCGGCGAAGCCATGGAGGCCGAAGTCAACCTTCTTGGCGAATAAACTCCAGCGAGCATTGGCGCCGCCACCGCCGCCCATCCTCGAGTCATTGAAGGCACCGGCCGCCGATGTGACCGCGGAACATCCAGCCGGGGCCGTTGTGCCGGTTATTGGAACGCACGGGAAAACGCGATCACGGAACTGGCTGAGCAGTCCAAATATCTCGTAATGCCCGAATCCAGGTTCAAATACAGCCTTGAAGATCAGGTCAGGAGATCGATTGAACGCGTAGTTGCCAAGTGGGTTGTAAAGACCGCCGCCGCTGCCGAATTGACCCACCAGGAAGTTGTTAAGCACCGTCGGATTGACGGTAGTCGTCGTCGTGCAGGCAGCGTTCGTGCATACGACGGACCCGCCGGAATTCACTGTCGGGTTGCCGTGAACCGTGGCGGTCGTTTGCGCGTCTTCAATAGCGAAGCCGAGCCACATTTTGTTCCCGAAGTTCTTGGTCACGCGGAACCCGTATTGCCGCGCCCAGCTAAAGCCGACGTGGTACTGGGCGTCGATTGTCATCGGCAAGTTTTCGGTGCGGTTGTCCATGCCCTTAGCGGTCTCCGTGACCAAGCTCCACATTTGGCCGCCCGTGAACGTAAACCCGTTCGTGAAAGCAGCCTGGCCCCAGAATTGCCGCTGCCGAAGGGTATAGCTGTTGCTCTCATTGTTGTTGGAAGTAGTACCCGCCGACAGAAAATCCGTTTCGTAGTAGCCGCCGATCTTCACATTGGCGAGTTTGCCCTCGGTCAACAGGCTAAACCGCGACTGGCGGCCCGAGGCGTTAAATTCCGAAACGTGCGCCTGCGACGCACCATCGAACGGCGTGGCAGTAAATGGAGTGTTCACGTCCGCGCTAAGCGCTTTCTGCCGCCACACGCTTTCTGCCGCCATGAAGCCACCCGGCGTAATCGTGACCCCCTTATAGTGAAGTGCGGTCGGCTCGTCGGGGTTTTTCTCCTGAGAGGGTTGTGCTGCCGCCACGACGCCCGTCGCTGGTCCGACCGGCCCGACCGAGTTGGCGGCAACGTTCCCCGTGGATGAGGTGGCGACTGGCGCAGCTGCAGGGCTCTCCCCGGTCAACCCGGGCTGCGAAGCCTTCAGCTGCTCCTCCAATTGATTCATTTTTTGCTGCTGCTCTTGAAGCTGCTTGGCTTGCGCTTCCAGAAGATCGCGCATCTGCCGCAGCTCGCTCTCCACTTCCATGCTGGACGGCGCTGCCTTGCCGGCCGAATCGGCCGTCGTTGCTGCTGCGGGAGCGCCCGCTGCGGATGCAGTATTGGCCGCCGAGCCTCCATTTGTAGCACTGGCTTTGTTGGCCGCATCCTTGTCTCCCGGGCCGCCTGCCCTAGCCACTGTCGGCGACACAATTAAGCCGAGGACCACTGCACATGTCGCGAGTGCTCGCATTACTTCCTCCTTGAAATTAAATACGGAATATTCGACCGTGCCGATCTCAATACCTAAGCCACTACTAACCGCAGCCGTTGGCTGCAGGATTGGAATGCTAATGAAAATGAAAACGACGAACTGGCGTCTTCGGAGGTCAGATTCAAGTAAAGCCGGAGGAGTAACGCACCCGCGGGCTCATTGCGTCGCAGAAGCTAACACAATGAGGACCGCACTTGCAACGACCGCTCAAAACTACACCCCGCTCACAATTTCCGGCTTACGGCAGGTCCTAGACGCAAACGCAAGTTACGCACTCCACTTGAACGGACGTTGACGGAAATGTTAATTGTGTGTGACTAAGGGACATTGGAATGCGGGTTACCGATTCAGTGCAGCAATCCGGCCTGGTAGTTAAGCAGCGAAATCTGGCCCTCGTAATCGTATTTCGCGCTCGCCTGGACGATTTGTGCCTGCGTCTGGTTCAGTTGTGCCTCACTCAGCTCGACGATTGAGACTCGCCGACGGTTTTAGGGGAAGGCCGTTGATTTCCCGCACGTCGGGAAACTGGCTGTTGGTATAAATGTTGTAATCGTACGGGCCGATTTCAAGGATTTGAATGCCGCACTAGTTCCTTGCGCTGGTGCTGCCTCGAAAAACGCTCGTCGGATTGCAAGCCCAGGCGAGACCGCCGAGCTCGGCACAATCGCGCGATCTTGATCGATTAGAATAACAACTTCAGCGCGAACTGAATCTCGCGCTGGCTGTTTGGGACTGTGGCACCAAGGAAAGCAGCAGTCGGACTGGGAACGCCGCCTCCACTTACCGACGAGCCGGTGAAGAGAGTGCCTAACGGAGGAACGAAATCCGTGCGGTTTGCGATGTTGAAAAACTCGGCGCGGAATTGGGCCTGGAGTCGCTCCGTGATTTTGGTGTTCTTCAGCAGGGCGAAATCCAGGTTGATTAGGCGGGGACCGATGAGGCTGTTCCTTTTGCTGTCGCCAAGAGTGCCGGCGGTCTCAATCGCGAAGCATGACGTATTAAACCATAATGGCTCCACGAGGCCGCTGGGCGAGACCTCCCTCTTCTCGATATATGGATTGCAGCCGGGAACCACATTGGGGCGCGGGTTCACTGCATTGGAATTTATTCCAGCTTGATCGAAGCCGTCGTTCACAGTGAACGGAGAGCCAGTCTGGGCCGTGAAAATCCCGCTGAGTTGCCAGCCACTTACCAACCTATTCCCTTGAAATGGCAGAGTGTAGACCACGTTGGCCACGAAGTTGTGGCGGAGATCAAAATTGCAATCGCCACGGTCGAGGGCGGGGAAGTACGGATCGGTCTGGCCGTTCGCGCTTGCCCCTTCGGGTCCATACGCTGCGGAACCATCGTCAATGCAGTGCGAGTAGGTATAGGACGCCTGCATGACGACGCCTCTAGCCGCATGGCGCACCACGTTCACCTGGAGCGAATTGTAGCTGGAGTTTCCGTCCGGCAGACCTTCGTTGAGATAGCTGTAATTGTTGTTTATGTGATTTGAATTGGGAACGACAGACGGTGGTGAAAATGGCCCCGCCGGAACGAACATACCAAAATAACAACTCGACAAGTTAGCGGGCGTCGGTATGCAAGGCGTCGTGCCACCCGGCGTCGTGGTGGTTATCGCAGGATTCACGTTACGCTGAGTCATGAGGTGGACACCTCGAGAGCCGACGTACCCGACCGTCAGGATCGTTCCCTGGCCGAGGTCCCGTTGCACGTTGAGATTGTACTGTTCCTGATAGGGCGCCTTCGTTATGTTGAAAGGAACACCGTCCTGAATCGCCGTGCAATTTGCGGGCGGGCATCCAGTCGGAGCGACTGTCGGCGGAGGTGGATCGGGAACGCCCAAGAACATGTTTGGGAAGCCCGCGAAAAATATCTGTCTGAAGACGAATGGAGGGGAGAAATAGTACGCCGACGCGTAGGTGCGAGGGGCAATTGGATCGTGGAAGATCCCGTAGCCAGCGCGGAGAGAGGTTTTGTGGTCCCCGAAAATATCCCAAGCCAAGCCTATCCGGGGATCGATATTCTTCCTGTTGGGACTATTCGCAAAGACGTGACTTACCGGCGCGAATCCTCCATTACCGTTTGGCGGATCGAGGATGGCGTTGAGGGGCCATCCCGAGGGATCGGTGCCGTACTCGTACCGGAGGCCGAGATTCAGGGTCAGGCGTGAACTTACCTTCCAGCTGTCGTTGATGTACGGCGTGAAGTCGATCTCGCGGAAGTAACGATTCGGGACGTCTGTGAAGGGGCTGTTCTGCACCCCGTAAGCGAAAAGATCAGAACCTTGCAGGAATCCTTCCAAACTCGTGAAGAGGTAGAATCCTCCCCACTCGAACGGGGCATTAACATTGGATTGGACTCTCGACCTCGGCGCCAAACGTGATCGTATGCGCTCCGCGGGTCCAGGCAACGTCATCCCCAGCGCCGAATTTGTTCTGAACAATCGTGTCGGGAGTCAGTATGCCGGCGCCGACTCCGGTGAGGGGGCTAGGAATTACAAGAGCGTCTTGCGCATCTGGGCGACCCGGAAAAAGGCCAAGCGGTCCGCTCGCTCCAGGCGACGAGACCGAATTCTCGTAGGTCCGTACGAAACTGAATCGGGCCTCGTTCACAACGTTCGCGGAAAACAGGTGCTTTTCCTCGAGTGTGAAGTATTGGTTTTTGGTTTGATCTTTTTCCGGCCACAAAGGCAGGAACGAGCCGAATACTGGAAACGGAAGAAGGCTCTTTGCGCGGTCGGACACATAGCGCCCGAACAGAGAATCGCTCGATGAAAGCGTTAATCCATCCGCCCCAGAATGTAGTTCTCGCTCTGCACCTGGCTGGCGTTGGTGGTCGTAAAGAAGTAGCCGCCTTGATCCGGGGAACTGGCAGCGCCACCTTGGAAGGGAGTGTAGAGTCCCAAGATCCCTGAGATCGCGGTTGCAGCGGCAGCGGATTGCGGACCGGCCCCCGAACCAATTCCCCCTGGGATCGGCAGGATCGGGTTGCTGGCGCTCCCTGGAGCTCCAGAAGGACTGGCGGGGCAGGATGGATTGACCGCCGGAAAAGCCTGCACGCTGCACGGCAAGTTGCCCGAGGCAACATACGTTTCCGGAACGGCCACATTACCCATCGACTGGCCGAGCGCCTGGCGTAAGCCCTCGTAATTCGCGAAGAAAAACAGCTTGTCCTTCTTCACTGGGCCGCCCAAGCTGCCGCCAAACTGGTTTCTTCGAAACTCCGGCTTGTCCGGCCGCTGCTGCGTGTTGTAATCAAAGTAACTGCGCGAGTCCAGAGCCGAGTTGCGCAGGAATTCATAAGCAGAACCGTGAAAGTCGTTCGTGCCCGATTTCGAAACAGCGTTCACCACTGAGCCGTTGCCGCCGAATTGCGCGCTATAAGTATTCGTCAGTACCGAAAACTCTTGGATTGCTTCGATTCCGAGCGACGTGCCCAGCGCGCCTGATCCGGCCTGGTGGTTCCAGAAATCAGAGACGTTGGTGTAGTCTAGAAGGAATTCTTCCCCCTCGCTTCTCGCTCCCGCGATCGAATAGTTGTCTCCGTTTCCGTAAAGGGATCCTCCCGGCGCAAGCCCAGTCGGCGTAACACCAGGCGCTAGCGATATCAGTTGTTCGAAATTACGGCCATTGAGCGGCAAGTCGCGCATTTGCGACTGGTTCACCAGGGAAGAGATTGCTGTAGATTCCGTTTCCACCTGCGAAACCGTGGACTCGACGGTGACAGTCTGCTCGGACTGCCCGACGGGCAGCGCGAAATCAACCACGAGTTGGCTGCCGACAGTAATGGTGACGCCTTTATGGACTACGGTCTGAAACCCTGACTTCGAGGCCTGGACGTCATAAGTGCTGACATTCAGGTCGGACACCGTAAATCGCCCCTGATCGTTGGTTACGGTGGTTTGTGTGGCGCCGGTTGCGGTATTTTTCGCTTCGACATTTGCACCGGCCATTACCGCTCCACTCGAATCCGTCACCGTGCCCGAAATGCTGCCTGTGACGGCTTGCGCCTGCAGACGCTTCGCGCCGACGAACAAAAGAAGTATTGCGCTCAGAAAGCAAATTAAAGCACGCTGTGATGCTCCCCTACCCTTGAGCATGTGCGGCCTCCGTGTTAGTTACTGCGTTATATAGCGCGTGTGTGTACTCCTGGCGCTCATCACGCCGCGCTTGTACTACTCGGCGTCAACGCTTGTCAAGCATGAAATCCCAATAGGGAATGGTGCGCGCCGCTGCTAGTCTTTCCCTCGCCTTTCGAGCGCAAGAATAGATTCGTTAGGAAGGCTGGCGCTCGAAAGGTGGACCGCACATCTTAAATTAGTGCGCATCTTGCCGGAGGGGGCGGGTTGAAAACTTGCACTTGTCGAATCGTTCTGGCAGCTCTGATGGTAGCTGCGATGGCGACGCCCCAAACGACCGGGGCCTATTCCGTTTTTACGCACGAAGAGCTAATTGACCTGACCTGGCGAAGCGCGATTCGCCCGCTTCTGCTGGAACGCTTCCCCGGTTCCACCGACGCGCAGCTGCGCGAGGCGCACGCCTTCGCCTACGGCGGCTGCGACGCGCAAGACATGGGTTACTACCCGTTCGGCAACAAGTTTTTCAGCGAGCTGACGCACTACGTGCGCGCTGGCGATTTTATCAATAATTTATTTCGAGAGTCGCGCAACGTCGATGAATACGCCTTTGCGATCGGCGCCTTGTCGCATTACATCGGCGATTCGATCGGCCACTCGGTAGCCGTCAATCCCTCCACCGGAATCAACTTTCCCGGATTGGCCGAAAAATATGGCCCCATCGTAACCTATGACGAAAACCCGCACGCGCACGTGCGCACGGAGTACGCGTTCGACATCGAACAGCTTTCCAAGCGCACCTTCGCTCCGCCGGCGTTCATGCGATTCATCGGCTTTCGAGTGCCCCGCGGTCTGCTGGAACGCGCATTTGTAGCCACCTACGGAATTGAGGTTCGCGAACTCGTCGGCAAGACATTGCCGGCGATGAGGACCTACCGCACATCGGTTCGCACTTTGATACCCATTTTTTCCAACGCCGAAATCGTTTTGCATGGAAAGCAGTTCGCGCCGGATACGGACAACGCCGAATATCGGCAGTTTGTACAAGAGCTGCAGCAGGCGGATTACGAACGGCATTGGGCCCACACCTACGAAAAGCCCGGCTTCGGATCGCATCTACTCGCGATTGTAATCAAAATTATTCCCAAGATAGGCCCGGCTTCGTATCTGGCAATCAAGATTCCAGACGCGCAAACCGAAGCGTGGTACATCAAAAGCGTCAACCGTTCCGCCGGCGATTACCGCCGCCTTCTGGACCGGCTGAGGGCGCATCCAACCGCCGTGCTCGATCTTCCGAACCGGGACCTCGATACCGGCGCGAAAGTAAAGGCCGGCGACTATGCCCTGACCGACGAAACGTACGCGAAACTGGTGGATCGTCTAGCCTCTGACCCCTCTCGCACTATTCCCGATGGCCTGCGAGAAAATATCCTGGAGTACTATGGGGATCTCAGCGCACCGATTAGCACAAAAAAACATCCTCGCGAGTGGAAAAAGCTTACATCCGAGCTTCAGGTCATCGCAGGAATGAAGTCAGGGGATGCGCCAGCTTCGCCGAGCGAATGATTGAAGACGGAAGCAAGGCACCGAGCGCTTCTACACGCCAGATCCGGTAGAGTCCGCAGATTCGGTGCGCCCGCGCCGCAAAGGTTGCGTTGCCATGCTGGCGCACATATGATGTAGGCTTGAATTCAGGAGGCGGCTCGTGACCATGAAGAGAACATTGCTTTTTCTGCTGACGCTCGCACTCGCGGGTCTTCCAACATTCATCGCCCCCCGGACGGCGCGGGCGGACGACAAGTCCAAGGACGAGGGCCGGCTGGAGAGCGCCGGTGAAGTGATGAAGGAAATCCTCGACATTCCAGACGATATCCCACAGAGCTTGCTGGACAAGGCCGATTGCGTGATCGTCATTCCGTCAGTTCTGAAGGCGGCGTTTATCGTCGGCGGAAGCTACGGCCGCGGAGCTATGACCTGTCGCAGCGGCGATAATTTCCACGGCCCGTGGGGCGCGCCCACCATGATGGCGCTCGAAGGCGGTAGTTTCGGATTCCAAATTGGCGCCCAGGCTACCGACTTCGTTCTACTGGTGATGAACGAAGGCGGTGCAAAGTCCATTCTGAGCAGCAAAGTGAAACTCGGAGCAGATGCGTCGGCTGCCGCGGGACCCAAGGGCCGCGACGCTGAAGCGGATACCGACGTGACCTTGCGTGCCGAAGTTCTTACCTACTCGCGGGCGCGAGGGCTCTTCGCCGGTATCTCTCTTGAGGGATCGACTTTGCGTCCCGATAACGACTCGAATGAGCGCATCTACGGAAAGGCGATCGACGCCAAGGACGTCGCCCTGCATGGAGCCGTTCCGATCCCGGGATCGGCGAGAGCGCTCATTAACGTCCTGAATCAACACAGTCCCAAGAACCAATCGAATTAATCGTGATTCCATAGCCTGCTATGGCTCGCGCCGCACGCGCGCTACAGCCGTCGGTCGCCGTTGAATCACTCGAAGTATGCCTCTTGCGCGTTATGGACTAAATCGACGCCGCGTCGTAGGGCGCGGGACCGCCCCAGCCCCTCTTCGTTCCGGGTGTGGAAAGTCGCCCTCGATGCCTCGGCACCGTAGACGACTTTTCTTTACACCAACAGGTACTTGCGGTCTTTTGTGCCCTCGTGTAAAGATATTCTCCGTATCCTTGAACTACGCCCAGTTTCGGAGCGCCCACCTCCGGGACACAGCTTCACCGCGACCGCACGCAAGTACACCAGCTGACGAATTGATCGTCGGCCCCGGTGTTGACCTTAGGCCAACTGTGACTTACAGTCGTATTTGTCCACTGGTCATGGAATTCCACAAGCATCCCGGAGTTTCCATCATTTCAACTCCACGGCAAGGCTCGCGCGCCGGCATGGGACGCCGGGAGCGTCATCGGGCGGAAACCCGCGAACGCCTTTTTGAAGCCGCACTGAAGCTCTTTGCGGAGCGCGGCTATCTGGAAACCACGGTGGAAGACATCACCGAAGCCGCCGACGTCGGCAAGGGGACCTTCTTCAATTATTTTCCGACGAAAGAGCACGTACTCGCCACGCTAGGCGCTGAGCGCGTGGCCGCCGTCGAGCGCGCTCTCCAGAAGGCAAAGTCGGGCCCGGTGCTTCCCGCGCTGAAAGAGTTGGCGACGGACCTCGCGGGCCAATCCTCGTCGCCCGCCGCCCTGCTTCGAGCTATTTATGCCGCTCATGCGTCCTGTGCGCCGGTGCGCGCGGAACTGCAGAAGAGGCTCTCAATCGCGCGGCGACTGCTGGCGGAGATATTCAGGCTCGGACAGAAAAGCGGCGAGATTCGGCGCGACCGCCCGGCCGCGGAGCTTGCGCGGCTAACGCAAATGCTCTTGCTCGGGCTTACGCTGGCCTGGGCGCTGCACCCCGATTCCTCCTTGCACGAAACTGCGGAAGACGCATGGAACCTTTTCTTTTGCAATCTTGCCACCGGCAGTAAGCGCGCGAATATCGAGCAGCGGAGTGCGCGGAGATGATCATCCGTTTTATTTTCGACGGTTGTAGGAGTCACTTGTGCTGAGTCCTTCGCGTCTCCTCCTTCATCCAACGTACAATCGACCAGGGGAGGCCATGTTGTGATGTGTCGGGCCACAGTCCTTTTCATCTTCTTCGCCGCCTTGCCGCTAATGGCCGCACGCGTCCAAGCGCAGAGTCAAATAGGCCCAGGCTCCTCCACGGCAAGTGGCGGAACAAACGCGGCGGAGATTGACTCAAACTACAGTTCTGAAACTTCCGGGCTCCCGGGCGCCCCTTCCCCGCAGGGATCCTTCTTGGGCAGCGTTCCGGGAAAGCTTGAGCCGGGGGTCGTGCAGCTTTCGTTGGAGGATGCCATATCGCGTGGCTTGAGACAAAATTTGGGACTCCTTTTGGCGGGCCAGGATATTCGCAGCGCCCGCGGAGAGCGATGGCGGCAGTTGAGCGCGCTACTGCCAAATGTGAACACCTCCAGTTACGTCGCGGACTCTCAGGTCGATCTAGCCGAGTTCGGCTTCAGCTTCAAATTTCCGGGCGTGACTATCCCTTCGGTTGTCGGACCCTTCGCCTATATCGATTCGCGAGCCTCTGTGACCCAGAATATTTTTGACTGGAAGGCAATTAACAACACCCACGCAGCATCCGAGAGCGCCAAATCCGCCCAAGACACATATAAGGACGCGCGCGATCTCGTGACTCTCGCCGTCGGCTACGAGTATCTGCAGGCAATCGCCGACGAAGCCCGCATCGACACCGCGGATGCCCAGGTAAAGACGGCGCAGTCTTTGTACGACCAAGCGTCGGACCAAGTGAAAGCAGGGACTTCGCCCGCCATTGACGGTCTGCGCGCGCAAGTGGAATTCAAGTTGCGGCAGCAGCAATTGATCCAGGCCAAAAACGACTTCGCCATTCAGAAGCTGACGCTCGCGCGCGTAATCGGATTCGCCCCAGGGCAGGAATTCGAATTGACCGATAAGTCACCCTACCAGCCGTTCGCCGGCGTGACGTTGGAAGCCGCGCTGAAGCAAGCCTATGAGTCTCGCTCCGATTTTCGGGCCGCCAGCGAGGACGTGCGTGCTGCGGAATATTCGCGCAAGGCCGCCGAAGCCGGTTATTTGCCTTCGTTGTCTGTGAGCGCCGATTACGGACTGGCCGGGACGGTTCCCCAACTCTCGACGCACGGCGTGTTCGACGTGCGAGGCACGCTGGCCATTCCCATTTTCCAAGGCGGCAAGGTGCACGGTGATGTTCTCGAAGCCGACGCGCGCCTGGAAAAGAGCCGGGAGCATTTCGAGGATCTTCGCGCACAGATTGACGCCGACGTCCGCACCGCGCTGCTGAATGTCGAATCCGCGGAAGAAGAAGTCGCGGTGGCACAGAGCAACATCGCCCTGGCAGACCAGACACTCGCGCAATCGCGGGACCGTTTTCGAGCCGGAGTCACCGATACTGTTGAGGTGGTGCAGGCGCAGGAGACGGTCGCCAGCGCGCACGAAAATTACATATCCAGTTTGTACCGGGATAACTACGCCAAGATTTCCCTGGCCCGAGCCGTCGGAGTTGCCGAAGAGGGTGTTAAGGAATACTTCAAAGGAAAATAAGCCATGGCACAAAGCACTGAAACCGAGGTCTCACCCAGCACTCCCACGGAGGAACGCGTTCGCACCGAGAGTCACTCTGCCGAGCCTCCGCCACCTTCTCGCCCATCCAACTACTTGCGGCAGCGCCCTCGGACCCGAATGTTCCTGATCGTCGCGGTCCTGGTTCTCTTGGTAGGGGGCTTCTTTGCGTGGCGCTACTTTGCAAGTTACGAATCCACGGATGACGCGCAAGTTGACGGCCACCTCATGGCGGTGAGTGCGCGCATTTCGGGCTACATCTCCAAAGTGAATGTGGACGACAACCAGGTCGTCCCTAAAGGTTATGTGCTGACCGAGATTGATCCCCGCGATTATCAAGTAGCCGTGGATCAAGCGCGAGCGGATGTCGCCACTGCCGAAGCAACGGCGCATTCTTTGGGCATCGACGTACCGGTAACCTCGGTCAGCACGACAAATCAGGTATCCACAACTGAGGCGGACGTCCAAGACGCAGAAGCCGGAATCGGAGTCGCCCTGCAGCAGGCGGACGCCGCTCAGGCTCAGCTCGCTCAAGCTCAAGCAAACAACATCAAGGCGCAGAACGACCTGGGCCGTTACAAACAGCTCGTCGAAAAACAGGAAATTTCTGAGCAGCTGTACGATCAGGCCGTGGCTGCCGCCGCGGCGGAGAGTGCAGCGGTCTCTTCCGCAAAGGCTTCGGTCGCGGCCTCGTCGCAGCAGGTGGCTCAGGCCCGCGCGCGCCTGGCCCAAGCCCAAGCGGCGTGGCGGTCCTCGCAGACCGGACCTCAACAGGTCGCCTCCATTCGTGCCCGCGCCCTTTCCGCTGAGGCAACCGTCAAAGCCAAGGAAGCGGCGCTGGAAGCCGCTGAGCTGAATCTCCAATATACGAAGGTGTTGGCTCCCGCGGATGGCGTCGTCACAAAGAACCTTGAAGTGGGAATGAACGTTCAACCAGGCCAGCAGTTGGCCAGCGTGATTCCATTGAACGATGTCTGGATCACCGCAAATTTCAAGGAAACACAATTGAAATATATGAAGCCTGGGCAGCGAGTCGAGATAAAGGCGGATGAGAATGGCCGGACGTATAAAGGTCACGTGGATAGCGTTGCCGGATCGAGTGGCGCGCGCCTGAGCCTGCTGCCTCCAGAGAACGCCACCGGCAATTACGTGAAGGTCGTGCAGCGCGTTCCGGTGAAAATCGTTCTCGATCCTGGTGAAAACAAGGATGACTCCTTGCGATTGGGAATGTCGGTCGAACCAAAAGTCTTCATCAAGTGAACGCCGGTGAGTGCCCAAGGCCTAAAAATTGTGAGGTCTTCGGATGAGCTGTCCGATCTGCGGGAAGCGTCCGTCCAAACGCTTTTGCCCCGCCAAGGGCGAAAACATTTGCGCGATTTGCTGCGGGCGCGAGCGCGAGGTCACCATCGATTGCCCTTCCGGCTGCCCGCACCTACTGGCTGCGCATCGCTACGAAGCGGAGCATCGCCAACCGCTGCCCGCCGAAGAATTCCCGTACCGTGATATTCAGTTTCCGGTGGATTTCGTCTACGAGCGCTGGCCCGTCATCGCCGGAATCGCGGCTGCCATTCTTGCCTTCCAGGTCCATCACAGAGATCTGCACGATAGTGCCGTTTACTCCGCCCTTGAGTCCCTAGCCGAGATGTATCGCACGCTCGGCAGCGGCATCTATTATGAGCGGCCGCCGGATGCTCCTCCGGCTCGCGCCCTCTACGCGCAAATCTCGCAGTCGCTCCAAGAGCTTCAGAAGAACGAATCCGGACGCTCGAATTTTCCCCGGCTGAAGGACTCGGACATTTTTCAGTTGCTCGTTTTTCTATTGCGCGTTGGCAAGCAAGAATCCAACGGGCGCCCTCGCTCGCGCGCATTTCTCGACTTCCTGCGCGCGCGTTTCCCGCTGCCCGCAGACGCAGTTCCCCAAGACGCTCCACGCATCATCATGCCCTAGTCCCAACACGATTCAGTCACTGCCAGCCTTGAAGTTCCGGTTCTGGATGATGCCGAGCACGTTTCCAAACGGGTCATAAACTGCTCCGATGAGTATTCCATCACCGACGTCTTGCACCGGTTCCTGCGCTTTGGCTCCGAAATCGAGCAGATGCTGATACGAATCGCGAGCGTCTTTCACGCCCCAGTACGCAATTCCCGCGGGCGCTCGCTTTTCACCCGCGTCCAATACCGGCACCAACCCTAGTTCATAGCCGCCCACGTTGAATCCCACATAGAACGGCTGATCGAAATAAGGTTTTAAGCCGAGTACCGTGCTATACCACTCTTTCGCTCGGGCAAGATCCTTCACCTGGTACGTTGCGGTCCTCAATCCTTGCAACATCGCGCGCTCCTTGAGTTCCGGAATAGTGGCCATTGGCCCGGCCGCTGACGCCGACGGGCGCCCGGCCATGAATGCGCCCAAGCATAGCAGCGCGAAAGCCATCGTCAGTGTTGACACCGTCTTGAGCTTGACGCCGCGAGCTTGTTTTTCGGCCACAGGGGCGGGCACGATCGCAAGTTTTGGCGCCGCCGGCGGGAACTGCGTCACAATCCCAGCCCGGCGCGGTTTTTTCTTTTTTGACGCTGTCCTCGGCATTATTTCTCTCCGTTTTCCAATGCAAGTTGCAGTTGTGGCGAATGCCAGGACTGCGCCTCCGGCCTCTTGGGGCGCGATCCAAGGTCATATTTGCGCCTCAGACGCTCCACGCGCTCGGAAATTTCCTTGCGATAGCTTTCCGGCGCGTTTCCGTAGCCCTTGAACCAATCGCGATATTGCCCTGCAAGCTTCGGGAACTTGGCCTCCAGGAATTTCATGAATGATTTCCACGACGCTGGCATAAGAAAAAGCACGTTCCCGGCGATCCATTGCGCGCCGCAGTCTCGCGCGGCCCGCATCAGGGCATCGAGGTCTGCTTCGCTATCCGTAAGGCCCGGCAAAATCGGCATCGCATTTATTCCCACGTTGATTTCCGCCTCGCGCAACCTTCGCACCGCTTCCAGACGCAGATCCGGACGCGGCGCGCGCGGTTCCAGCATCCGCGCCAGGCGCGTGCGCACCGTGGTCACGGTCATGTGGATCGTCAGCGAAGAGCGCGTCGAAATTTTTCGCAGTAAATCAATATCGCGCACCACCTGATCGGATTTGGTGGTGATCGAAAGGCTCAATCCTTCTCGCTCAGCCATTTTTTCCAGGATTGCCCGAGTCGCGCCGAATTCGCGCTCCGCCGGCTGGTAAGGATCAGTGGCGGTCCCGATCGCAATGTGCTCGCCCCAGATTTTCTCGTGCGCGAGGTCGCGTTCCACTAGACTGCCCGCATTCTCTTTCACGTAAATTTTCGACTCGAACTCTGCCCCGTCCAGCTCCATATATTCGTGCGTGTACCGCGCGTAGCAGTAGTGGCAGCCGAATTCGCATCCGCGGTACGGATTCACCGTCCATCGGAACGGCACCCGCTCCGAATGGCACTCATTCAGAATGGATTTTACGGGGAGAAGAAAATACTCCGTCCCGCGTTTCGCTTCTGCGCGGGGGGAGGAGGCGGCGAGGCGCGCAATGCCAACCAGTTCCGTCGCGGGCTTCCTGCTCCGGTCAGGCGCCGGAGGGGGCGCGGAAGCATCGCTTGGTAGCTCACAAGTGCCGTGGCGAGCGGCTGTGGGGAATAGCGTGAGACTGGTTTGCTTCGGCTTTTCCGGCTGGCGCCGAAGCGTCGCCGGACTTGGTCGAAGGATGGGAGAAGTGGCCATTGTTGACCTCGCCGCACCTTCGCAATATATTCGCCCTATGTTCGCCTTGTCAAGCTAAAAGTTTTGCTTTTTATTCGCCTGTCCCGCGGAGAATCTCAGACCTGGAAAGCCCGGCCGCCGCCGTGCGCCCTGCTCCCGCAAGAGCCGCTATACTGGTTGGACCCCTTTAGGAGAAGAATCTGTGGCGGACGTAGGCATCCTGATCCTTGACGACGACGTCGCCAGCCAGAATGCCCTCAAAAGCGTTCTAGACGTCGAAAATTGGCGAATCCGAGTCGTTACGCGGTCGGCGCACGCGATGGCCGAACTGGCCACCGGCGCTTGGAATCTTGTGATTGTCAACGCGGCCCTGGCTCAACCCAGCGGTTCCCTTTTCCCTGTTCTGAGAGAACTCGCCCAGTCCGAATTTGCCGTTCCGGCAGAGCAGTCGGGCGAACCTCGCCCAAAGCGCCTGAGCGTGCTTTTCCTGGTATCGCCCCCCCGAGCCGGGCAAGTTCAAACGATGCTCGAGCGCGAGAGTCTTCCCTATCTCCAGAAGCCTTATCATCTGCACGATTTTCTGGAAAAGGTCAGCGAGCTTCTGGTCGAATCGGGCGCCATCGGCGAGCCCATACGCTCTATCGGCGGATTCGGTAAGGGCAAGAAACGTCGGCGGGCGGTTCGAGCTTCGCGCGACGCTCGCCGCGGCATAATGTTCGCTTCTCGTGAGGACTATCAGATGACCGAGGAAGAAATGGCTGAATTTGAGCGCCAGGAAGAAGATGACCGCAAAAAGCGCGAAAAGGAGCTCAAGGAAATCAAAGAACGCGGACGCGCGTGAAGCGCGACCATGCCTGCCGCTCTTCTTCATCCTGCTGCAATGCCGATTTTCCAGCTTTTAAGGTTCCTGCCGCCCCGGTAGAATCTTCGCATCTTGAATCGCCCTGTCTCGCGCTCGCTCTACCTCGTTCTCTTCCCGCTTCTCCTTTTGTTGTGCGGATATTCCTGCGACGCACCGCTCTCCCCAGGATATCGCACGGTGAAGGAATCGGATCAGGTCCGCTTCGTTCCCGGCGATCCTCCGGCGCTGCAAATCGCCGCGCACTACAAGTTTGAAAACTCGGGCACCACCGATTTGACGTTCATTGACGTCGGGTTGCCGAACCAGAGAGCCTTCGGCCTTCAGGATCTCCAAGTTACGGTCAACGGCTCTCAAGTGACGCCGTCCGCCCTTTCGCAAGGGGAACAAGACTCGCAGACGAACCTCCTTCGGCTTCCGCTAGATTCGCCATGGGCTCGCAAGCAAACCCGCGATATCTCCATCGAATACGCCTTCCGCTCGCCCGCAAATCGAGGGCCGCGCATCACCCTCGACAAAGATAACTTCCATCTTGGCTCCCAAGGATGGTTCCCACAATTTCAGTCGCCCAAGCACCTGCTGGCACGCGCGCCCAGCCGTCCTGATCGCACCGACTACACTATTCGCGTTCCTGCCGATTTCTTGGTCCTGGCCAGAGGCACTCCAAAAGGCAAAAAAAAGGCTGGCAGCGAAATCGAATATCGTTTTGAACTTTCCAAGGACGACTTGCCGCCCTACATCGTCGCGGGACGCTACACGCAAGGGCCCGCCGGCCGCAATTCGCAGTCCGGGTCTTTTTGGACAATCCAGCCGCTAAAGGGTGATCCCGCGCCCGCAGAGCAAGAAATTACGGCGGCGTGGCGCACGCTCGAAACCGCTTTCGGCTCGCTCGATAAAAATATTGCTGTTCCGCACATCGTCGAATCCGCGCAACTGCACAGATCCGCTCAAGGTGAGGAAGGTCCCGCCACCGCTGCGGCATTTCCCGGTGGCGCAATTGTGAATCCCGCCGCACTCGACCTGGGAGTTGATAGCGCTCAGTTTCTCGACATTGTCAGCCATGCACTCGCGCACAATTGGTTCGGCGACGAGTTGGCGCCCACGCCCGATGCGGACCTCGGCATCGGCGAGGGCTTGCCTGAATATGCGACCATCGTGATCGAGGAGGCGCGCAATGGCCCGGCGGCGCGCCGGGATCGCATCCTTCGCTACCTGCGCAGGTACGACGAGGCGCGGAAGAATGCGGGCGAAACGCCTCTCGGTCTCACCATGATGACGGATCCCATTGCCCAGCGCCGCATCGCGCTCGCCAAGGCGCCGCTCTTTTATGTCGAACTGGAAGATATATGCGGCGAAGGTCCGATGCGAAGCGGCCTGGCGCATTTGGTCGCGCTGCTACGCGGCCAGGAAATAGGTTATGACGATTTGCGCTCCGCTCTCGAACAGGCAACCAATCGAAATCTAGCGGGTCCCTTTCGCGTCTGGCTGAACGAAAAAGGGATTCCGCAGGATTTCCTCGACCGCTATCCTCTGTCTTCCGCCGTTCTGGAAAACGGCCAGTGAAGCTTGGCGTACAATATCTCGGTGTTCCGCTTCGCCGGGACCCATGCAAGCCGTGCACATCGCTTTAATCGCCTTTTAACCTGACCATGTAATCCTTTAAGGAGGCATCGTGAAGAACGTAATCTCCACTGACAAAGGCCCCAAGGCCATCGGCCCCTACTCGCAGGCAATCAAAGCGAATGGTTTTGTGTATACCGCGGGCCAAATTCCCTTCGACCCTGCCACCGGCCAAATCATCGAGGGCGACGTGGCGCGCCAGACCGCGCGTGTCCTCGATAATCTCAAAGCGATCCTCGAAGCGGCGGGCTCCTCCCTGGACCAAGCCGTTAAAGCGACCGTGTATTTGAAGGATATGGGCGATTTCGCCGCGATGAACGAAGTCTACGCGCGCTATTTCGACAAGAATCCGCCGGCACGCTCCACCGTCGAAGCCGCGCGCCTTCCGCGCGATGCGCGCATCGAGATCGATTTGATCGCGCTCGCCTGATCGAACGAGAAGCCTTAATGCCCGACGATAACTATGACCTGATCGTGATCGGCAGCGGCCCAGCAGGTCAAAAGGCAGCCATCTGCGCGGCCAAGTTGCGGAAACGCGTGGCCATCATCGACCGCATCGTGATGCTCGGCGGCGTGTGCGTTCACACCGGGACGATTCCCAGCAAAAGCGTCCGTGAAGCCATCTTTCAGCTCACCGGAATTGCCGTCCGCACCTTCTACGGCAGCAATTATCGCGGGAATAGCGACATTTCTCTGCAAGACCTGGCATTCCGTGTAGCCAGCATCGTCTCTCGCGAGACGGACGTCATCCACGCTCAGTTGCGGCGCAATGGCATCGCAATCTTTCAAGGGACGGCGCAATTCGCTGATCCGCACACCATCGAAGTAAATGGCAACAACGAGAAAATCGCGCTTCACGGTGAAAATATCCTGATCGCTTGCGGCACTCGCCCCGCACGCAGCCCCGAAATCCCCTTCGATGGCAAACGCATTCTCGATACCGACGAATTCACGAGCATCAGCGCCCTGCCGCGCGAGCTGATCGTCGTTGGCGCCGGAGTTGTCGGCCTTGAGTACGCCTCCTTCATGGCCGCAGTTGGCGCCGAGGTCACTTTGATCGACCAGCGCCCGCAGATTCTCGATTTTGTGGATCGCGAGATCGTCGACGCACTCTCCTACCACCTCCGTCAGATGGGCGCCACCTTCCGCCTCGGCGAAAAAGTCACGCGCGTTGGTATCGATCCGCTGCGCGATTGCGTCTTCGCCGAATTGGAAAGCGGAAAAAGGGTGCAAGGCGACGTGCTTCTTTACGCCGTCGGCCGCCAAGCGAATGGCGATCGGCTGAGCATCGAATCGGCAGGGATTCAAACCGACCCTCGCGGCAAGGTGAGCGTGAATGCCGATTTTCAGACCAAGGTCCCCCATATCTACGCTGCGGGCGACGTCATCGGCTTCCCCGCCCTAGCCAGCACCTCAATGGAGCAAGGCCGCCTCGCCAGTTGCCACATGTTTGGAGCGCCTTCCGAGCACATGCCGGAGCTATTTCCTTACGGCATCTACACCATTCCTGAAATTTCGATGGTCGGCAAGACCGAAGAGCAATTGACTGCGGCAAAAATTCCCTACGAGGTAGGCATTTCGAAATTCAATGAACTGGCGAAGAGCATGATGCTAGGCGACGAGACGGGCATGCTCAAGATGCTTTTCGATCGCAATACCCGCCAGCTCTTGGGCGTTCACATCATCGGCCAGCGCGCCACGGAGATCGTCCACATCGGCCAAGCCGTCCTTGCCTATGGTGGCTCCATCGAATATTTTCGCGATACCGTCTTCAACTATCCGACGCTCGCCGAAGCCTACAAAGTCGCCGCCCTGGATGGTCTCAATAAACTCTGATCGCGTTCGCTGACTCACGCTCGCGCCTCCGGCCCTACGCGGATCGCCCCGCCAGGATCTTGACAAACGATCCGCTGCGAAGTTCAGCCTGCGACAAGCCGGTGAGCGTTTCCACTTCGGCCGGCTTCAGCGCGCCGCAGTTCGTCGCTTGCACAAAATAATTGAGCAGTCCCTGCGCCATCGCGGCATCGTCAAACACTTGCCCCACGCGCGTCGCTTGGGCCGCTTTCTCCACAAAATTGCGAAGCCGCTCGGCCGAAAGATCGAGATTCTCGAGGAAAAATGAATAAACGGCCGCATAGCGCGCCGGAAGTTGCGCTGGGTGCAAATCCCATCCTTGGTAAAAGCCGTTCGCCATCGACCGCCGGACGTTTTCGTAATGCAACTTCCAACCGCGATGAACTGCCGCGCGGTTTTCCTCCAGCTGACGACCGCCGAGCTTCGGACCATCTTTCGTGCTGCGATGCGGCGGGATCGGCATGATGTTTGTAGGCCCGTCGGCCAGCCGTATTCCAGTCCCCGCCAGCGCAACCTGCATGGCCGCGCGCGCGAAATCCGACGCAAAGTGTGCAATCGGCTGATACGTCGCCGCGATGTTCAGTGAAGCGGTGTAGTCGTATGGCCCGAAGTGGACGGCCACGCAACGTCCGCGTGCGGCGCTCACCAGCGCTAGCAGGTTCGCCTCGCCGCGTTCGTTGAAAATCGCTTGCGGCGTTTCGATCATCAGTTCGATGCGCAGCGCGCCCGGCTCGAAATCGAGTATGGGTTCGAGACGCGAGCAGATATCCGCCAGCGCCGCAACTTCATCCGGCAGCGCCACCTTCGGCAGCGTAACGCAGAAATGTTTCGGCAATTCGCCGCGCGATTTCGAAGCAAGCTGCGTCAGGAAAATATCCAGTGTGCGAATGCTGCGCGTGCGAAGTTCCTCGGTCAGCGGCTTGATTCGTATCCCAAGGAACGGCGGCAGCTCGCCTGCATTCATCCCGGCATTGATTTCATCCGCCGCCGCCGCAGCGTGCCCATCCTCTTCCTCGTGCGGACGGTTGCCGTAGCCGTCCTCGAAATCGATGCGAAAATCCTCTACGGGTTCGCGCTGCAGTTTCTCGCGCACCCGGCGATAAATGGTGTGCGCGAACCACGCTCCTCGGCTTTCGCGTCGCGCCGCTTCCGGCTCCGCCTGGATGGATTTTGCGATTGCCTCTATCGCTTCCGGCGAATCCGGCAAGCCGGTCGCCTCCGGCAGCGATACTGCTTTAGCAAAGGCCGCGAAATTCGAGGCATATTCATCGAGGGATTTCAGCGCGAGTTCGCCAAACCGTTTGGCCGTACCCGCTCGAAAGAGATGCGCCCCGCCGTAAACCACGTGCACTGGCTGGCGCTCGGCGGAAGGTCCAGGATAGCGCCGCTGAAACACCTTGTGCGCCTGTTCCAGCCGTGCGTTAACTTCCTGCAAAGCGTCCGGTGGCAGCGTTCGCTTCACAAAACCTCGCTAGGATGAGAGCTCACTTTTTCGCAACCCGCTCTTCACCGGAATAAATCACGAACCGCCGCCCGCGCAGAAATCCGATGAGCGTCAGGCGAAGCTCTCGCGCCAGTTGCACCGCCAGGCTCGACGGCGCCGAAACCGAGGCCACCACCGGCGTGCCCGCTACAATTGCCTTCTGCACGATCTCGAAGCCGCCCCGACCGCTGACCAGCATGATGCTCTCGCTCAGCGGAACGCGATTCTCCAGCAGCGCCCAGCCAATCACTTTGTCCACCGCATTGTGCCTGCCAATATCCTCGCGCAAAACCAGCAATTCGCCGCTCGCGCTGAAAAGAGCGGCCGCGTGCAGGCCACCCGTGCGGCCAAAGACCGCTTGCGAAGCGCGCAGCGCGTCGGGAAGGCGCACTAATACCTCCGCATCCAAAATGAAATTCGGGTTTGGCGGCGCCATTGTTCGTGCGCGAACCGAGTCGATTGAGGCCTTGCCACAAATCCCGCAGCTCGAAGTTGCAAAGAAGTGGCGCCGCATTTTCTCGAAGTCCGGCGCCGATTCCGGCGCGAGTTCCGCGCGCACCACGTTCCCGCGATTCTTCTCCTCGTCGGGAAAATCGTCCTCGAGCGCAATAATCTGCGGCCGTTGCTGCACCAATCCCTCTGTGAACAGAAACCCCGCCGCCAACTCAAGGTCGTGCCCCGGCGTCCGCATCGTGACGCTCAGCGGCTCCTCGCCCACGCGAATCTCGAGCGGCTCCTCGGCGGCGAGGTAATCCTCCTTGCGACGAACCTTGCCGTCATCCCATTCTGAAATCTGCGTCAGATCGACGCTGCGACCTTTTCGAGCCAATCGTCCTCTCCGAATGTGTCTGCTGGTATCCGCGCAAGCGGACCGTCAAGCATACATCCGAGCCCCCGCTCCCCGGCCGCATAAAAGCATCCCGCGGTAGAACGAAGGTTCGCCTTAGATGCCGCCGTCCGCTGATTGTTCGATCGCTTAATTATTTCAGGAGGGCCAAAACCTACTGCTGGATCGCCAAAACATCTCCGGCCTGCAACGACCGCTCGGCCAAAAATGGATTCGCTTGCCGAAGAGCGGATACTGTCGTCTGATGCGCGCGAGCGATCGAATAGAGCGTCTCGCCGGGCTTTACGCGGTGCGCTTCCGGGGCCGGGGCGCGGTGCGCGGATACGCTCTCAACCCTTGCTCTAGAATTCTGCGCGGACCGTGCTCGCGCCGGCTCCGAAGGCGCGCCGCCCGCGTAGATGCGCAGCCTGGTTCCGCGCCGCACGTGAGGCCCGGAAATATGGTTCCATCGCCGAATCTGGGCCACGGTTACGTCAAACCGGTCCGCAATCCCTTCAAGCGTATCGCCGCGTTGCACGCGATAGCGGACCATCCGCACCACCGGGGGCGCTGTCGGCACATCCAGCAAAAAGCCGGCCGGCACCACTGCGTGCGCCTCCAAATGATTCGCCGACTCGATGGCGGGCACCGTCACGCGATAGTGCCGCGCGATATCCGAAAGCGTTTCTCCCTGCTCGGTCGCATGCAGCCGCCAACTAGTCCACTTGTCTTCCGGAACCTGTTGAATATTCTCATCGAAGGCGTGCGCCGCCCCTGCGGGAATCAGCAAGTGGAATTCCGATTGATTCGGCGTCACATTGCGGAGCAGTACGGGATTCAGTGTGCGAATGTCGTCCAAGTCCACTCCCGCGGCGTCCGCCACCAGGTGAAGGTCGATCGGGTGGTTCAGAGTAATCGTGTCAGCCGGCACCGGTTTTTCCGGCGTCACCTGCACGCCATAAAGCGCGGGGGCTTTTGCCACCAGAGCCAGCGCAAGAATGATCGGGACGTAGTTTTTCGTTTCGCTCGGCAACGCGTTCCGCTTTTGCAACTCCCAGAAGTCTGCATAACCGGTGCGCTCGATCCCGCGCGCCACGTTGAGCGGCCCGGAATTGTACGCGGCCATCACCAAATACCAGTCCCCAAACATGCCATACAGGTCTCGCAGATGTCGCGCTGCCGCACGCGTGGCCTTTTCAGGATCGCTGCGCTCGTCCACCCAGTTAGTGCGCTCCAGATCGTATTCCTCGCCGCGATAGGGCATGAATTGCCAAATTCCTCGCGCTCCTGCTCTCGAAACCGCTTCCGGCTGGAACGCGCTCTCGGCCTGCGCCAGATAGATCAAGTCCTGCGGCACCCCTTCTTCCTGCAGCACGCGCCGGATCATGGCGCCGTACCGTCCCTCGCGCTCCAAGCCGCGCGTAACGATGGCTCGGCCGCGCGTCGTCGTAAAGAAGCTCAAATACTGAAGGACCGAATCGTTCACCGTCAGCGGCAAATCGTGCCGGACGCTGATCAGTTCTCGCTCGGCCTTCGCGGCCAGCCGCGGATCGCCCGCCGGCAGCGTCAGATCGGCGATGTCATCGATGGGCGCAGGCTGCACAGGCGTTTCCGTTGGCTCTTCAGTTGGCTCCTCAGTCTCGTCGGCGTTAAGCTCATCGGAATGCGTGGCTTCGCCGATCTCGTCGAACAGTTTCAGGAGCCGCGGATCGGCATCCCTTCGGAAACCGCTGCTGAGAATTAGATTAACCGCTTCGTCGAAATCGGCCTGGGCTTTGGCAACATCTCCTGCCGTGTAATCTTGCTGACCTTGATCAACGCTCTTCTGAACTTGCTCCACAAGAACGTCAATCGCCGGACGCGTGGAAGCTATCGCCGAAGCGGGCGGGTTCCCAGGTAACGGAAGCGAAAGACGGCCATAATCGGGCGCGGGTGCAGGACTCGGTCTCGGCGCAGCCGCCGGCGGCCTCGCATGAACCTGTTTGCTCACAGTCCCTTGGCACCCGCCGAGGAGCAGGATTCCCATCGCCGCTGCAAATCCGATTGTCGCCGCTCGATGTTTCATGTTCCGCCGTGTAAGCCTAGGGTTTTGAATCAAAATGGCACCGCCCTCGGCGCCGCTTTTGAGGGCGATTTCAGCTCAACTCCCAAATCTTACGGATGGTTCAGGTCCCGGTCAATGGAACTAACGGCAAAATGTGTCGCCCAGTTAACGAAAACTGGACAATGAGTACTAGTGGACTTCAGCCGCCACTCTGGATAGAAAGCGCTGACCCGCTCTCAGCGTCGGTCACCCAAGGCGACGCTTATAGCACTTTCCCGGATTGAATTACCAGGGTTCCCATGTGGAGTGCGGGAGCTTGCTCCCGCCGTTTGCCGCCCGGGCTCGCCCGGACGTGCTGCAAGATGCCCGCAGCAAGGGTACCGAGGGCTACCCAAGCGCCTGCCGAAGATCCTCTATAAGGTCCGCCGCATCTTCAAGCCCAATCGAAACGCGAACCGTCCCCGGCTGAAGCCCCGCATTCTCCAGCTCCGACGCCGACATCTTATAGTGCGACGTGTACACCGGCAGAATCACCAGCGATTCCACGCCTCCGAGGCTAGCCGCCAGGTAAAACACCCTGACGCGGTCGCAGAAGCGCCGCGCCGCCGCCAGACCGCCCTTCAAATCGAACGCCATCATTCCGCCAAATCCGCGCATCTGCCGCTTCGCCAATTTGTGATCGGGATGCATGGGCAATCCAGGATAGTGAACGCGCGCCACCCTGGGATGCTTCGCCAAATATCGTGCCACGGCCATCGCCGTCTCGCACTGCCGCCGAATGCGGATTTCCAACGTCTTCATGCCGCGTATCAGCAGGAAGGCCGCCTCAGGGTCCATCGACCCGCCAATCTGAATCACGTTTGCACGCACCCCGCGCATCAGAACCCCGCTCCCGGCGGCCACCCCCGCGATCACGTCCGAATGCCCGGCCAAATACTTCGACGCGCTATGCAACACGATGTTAAATCCCATCTCCAGCGGCTTCTGCAACACCGGGCTGGCAAACGTGCTGTCCACCAGCGAAATCAAGCCCCACTCCTGCGCGAAAGCCACGGCCTTCGCCAAGTCCACCAGCCGCAGCGTCGGATTCGTCGGCGATTCCACATACAGCGCCTTCGTCCGCGGCCCGACCAGCTTCTCAATTCCCGCCAGATCGGACTCCACATATCGAACTGCTATGCCAAATCCTGGGAGCGTGTCGCGCAACAGCTTGTAGCTTCCGCCGTAAAGCTGCCGCGTAGCGATCACCTCGTCGCCCGCACGCAGGAGCGAAAATAGCGCCGCCGAAATTGCCGCCGAGCCTGACGCCGTCACTACCGCATCTTCCGCTCCTTCCAGCGCCGCGATCTTCTTTTCAGCCACCGCCAGCGTGGGATTCCCATAACGCGAATAGATGTACGCCGAGCTTTTCCCCTCGGCCCATTGCTTCATTTCCTCCGTGCTCGCAAACGTGAAGTTCGACGTCCGCGAGATCGTCGTTCCCACGGCCGTGCCCACGTGAAACTTTTCCTCGCCTGCGTGTATCGCCAGCGTCGCGTCGCCCAGTCGTTTTTTCCCGGTTGGCTTCATCATCGCGGCAGATTGACGCACTTCACTCGGAAACAGCAAGCGCCAATTTGGTTTATAGTGATGAATCGTTCAGGCGAATAAAAATGAACGTTACCGCGAATCTGATCCGTGGCGCTTGGCTGGTTTTCGTGCTGTATTGGGTTTTTGCCAGCCTATCGGTAAATAGAATCAGGAAAAGAGAGCCCGCCGGGTCTCGCCTCATGCGATGGGCCGCGACCATCGCCACCCTGGTGCTCCTAAATACTAGTTTCGGGACAGTCGGTTTCCTCGGCCGGCGGTTTATTCCCTGGAACCCCTTGCTGCCCCGGGCGGGCGCTGCCATAACGTGGGCTGGCATCGCCTTTGCCATCTGGGCGCGCTACCACATTGGCCGCTACTGGAGCGGATCGGTTGCCTTGAAAGTCGGACATGAGCTGATTCGCACCGGCCCCTACGCGCACATTCGCCACCCCATCTATACCGGGATTCTCCTGGCGCTTGCCGGCACGGCACTCGCCATCGGCCGGTACGGCGCGCTGCTGGCCTTCCTCTTGATCCTCGCGGACCTCACCTGGAAATCCAGAAGGGAGGAAGCATTGCTCGCGCAGGAATTCGGCGCCGCCTTCGAGGAGCATCGCTGCCACACGGGCTTTTTCCTCCCTCGCTTTTCATGATCCGCGCGGGACTTTCAGCGTCCCCACCCCAGCCGTCACCTGGGCTTCGCCTTCCCTTCTCTATTGGCTTTGACGATGCTTCCTCTCGAAAACGTCCCGGCGGCGGATATCTTGTGTGCCAACATATTCGCAGGTGATTCAGGCCCGTTTTTGCACACCAGATAGTCTAGAAAAAAGGGGATTCCAAATGAAGAAACTTGGGGCTGTGTTGATTCTGTGGTCGTGCCTGTTTCCTCTCTCAGCGTGCGCTATCCGCGAGACAGGTCCCTGCTACGGCATCGGCTGTCCAGCCTTCACAACGAGCAAGGGCGCTCCGCCCGCTCCAGCGGCGGCGAGTGCAAGCACAGATCCCGCGCCAGCCGGCAAACAGCACCACCACAAGTTCCGGATCCTGCATCCCTTCTGATGCTTTGAGTTCGGCCTGACCTACGCCGTCGCCGCCTCGTGTTCTTCCTCGTGGTGCGGCTTATGCGCCGCGATCACCTTTTCTGCAATTTCCTGCGGCACGAAGTCGTAGTGCGAAAACTCCATTGAATAGCTGCCGCGCCCTTGCGTCATCGAAATCAGCTCGTTCGCGTAGCTCAGCATTTCCGATAGCGGCACCTGCGCTTTTACCACCACGCTGCCCGCGCGCGTTTCACTGCCGCTGATTTTTCCTCGCCGCCCGCTGAGGTGGCCCATCAAGTCTCCTGAATATTGATCGGGAGCGTAAACCTCCACGTGCATGATGGGTTCGAGCAGCGCCGGCCGCGCCTGCTTCATCGCTTCCTTGAACGCGAGCGATCCCGCAATCTTGAACGCCATGTCGCTCGAGTCCACATCGTGGTATTTACCGTCGTACAAGCTCACGCGGAAATCCACTACCGGAAAGCCCGCCAAAAATCCGCGCTCCGCCGATTCGCGAACCCCCTTTTCAACCGACGGGATCCAGTTCTTCGGAATCGCGCCGCCGAAAACATCGTCCACGAACTCGATTCCCTTCCCGCGAGGCAGCGGCTCCATCTTGATGCGGCAGAGGCCGAACTGCCCATGTCCACCCGTCTGTTTCTTGTGTTTGCCCTCGGCGTCCGCCTTGGCGCGGATCGTCTCGCGGTAGGGAACCTTCGGCGGGTGCAGCGTCAATTCCACGTGATAGCGCTTGCGCAACTTCGCCACAACGACTTCAATGTGCTGCTGCCCCGCGCCGGAAAGTAAAAATTCCTTGGTTTGCGGATCGCGCCCGAAACGCAGCGCCAAATCCTCCTCGAGGATTTTGTGGATGGCCACGCCGATCCGGTCTTCATCCGCCCGCGTCTTTGGCTCGATGGCAAACGTGATCGACGGCTCGGGAATGCGCGCCGGCGGATAAAAAATAGGCGCGCTTTTGTCGCCTAAAGTATCGCCGGTGACGGTTTCTTTCAGCTTGGCGATAGCCCCGATGTCCCCTGGGTGCAGATCGTTCACCGCCGTCGCCGTCTTCCCTTGCATCACCTGCACGTGTTGAAAGCGTTCTTGCGAGCTGCGATTGAAATTTGTCAGCGTCGCATCGTTCTTCAGCACACCGGACATCACCTTGAAATAATTGATCCGCCCGGCAAAGGGATCGGCCACCGTCTTGAAGACGAACAGCGAAACCGGTTCCGAGTCCGCAATCTTTCGCTCGACCTCACTCTTTCCATCGGAACTCGCGTGGCCCGTGAGCTTTCCGCGAAACGCGGGTGAGGGGAAAATCTCGGCCGCAAAATTCAAAATCGCATCGCTGCCGATATTGTGCAGCGCCGAGCTCAGCAGCACCGGAAGTATTCGCTTGGCCAGAACCGCCTCGCGCAAGCCTTTCTTCAAATCTTCGATAGGCAGCGTCCCCTTGTCGAAAAATTCCTCCATCAGGGCGTCGTCGCCCTCGGCCACCAGTTCCACCAGCGCCTCATGCGCCTTCTTCGCATCTTCGGCAAGTTCCGCTGGAATTTCGCCAAGCTTGGCTTTGCCGTCTCCGTCTGGCGCGTAGGTCAGCGTCTTCATCGCGATCAAATCCACAACGCCCCGGAAGCTCTTGTTGGAACCTATCGGCAGTTGAATCGGCACCACGCCGCGCCCAAATACCTGCTGCAGCGACGCCAGCGCCCGTTCAAAACTCGCCAGATCGCGATCCATCCAATTCAAAACGAACCCGCGCGGCTGGTCGTATTCCGCCGCGTAGTCCCACACTCTTTCGGTCATCACCTGCGCGCCCGCCCCTGCGTCGACCACGATCAGCGACGCATCGGCCGCGATCAGCGACGATTTCGTTTCATTGATGAAGGTGGAATAACCGGGAGTGTCCAGAAAATTGATCTTCGTTTTTTCCGCTGACTCCGGCGCGAGCCATTCTGCATACCCTATGCCGGTGTTTATCGATATCTTTCGCGCGATTTCCTCTTCGTCCCAGTCGGTGATCGCCGAACCGTCGCTCACCTTCCCGAGCCGGGGTGTCATCCCAGCCGTGAACAGCAACGACGACACAAGCTGGGTTTTCCCTGTGTCGCCGTGGCCGACAATGCCCACGTTGCGTATCCATTCAGTGCGATAGGATTTCATGTTTCACCTCGATTGGCGTAGTTGTGATTTTCGGGGAAAGGGACAAAAAGAATTGCGAGGGGCAGGCATTTCGCGCGGGAAAAGTGCGGACTGCGATTTCGTGCCTTGCGCTGCGTTCGATCGACATCACGAACCCGCCCCCCGGCGGTTGCGCGATGAACCTTCGGGCGCCTTTGGGCGGGGACGCCAAAGGCCGGAAACTCGGCATGCTAGCACACGCCAACGCTCACGTTCAACCGCTGCCGAATTCTGCGGCGCCTGCGTGATGACCGTGCTCGGAACGCCAATATCTTGATTGGCAGCCTTACTGCGTGGTCTGCTCGATGCGGCCCGTCAGCCTCGATCGTCCGCACGGAGCGCCGTTGTAGGGGCACAGCATGCTGTGCCCGGCAACATTACTTGGCGTGGTTACCCCATCCGCCCCGCAGCTTCTCTAGCGTCGTCATCCTGAGCGGAGTTTCGCGCGCTTTGCCTTCCGCGCGTTGTCTGCGCGCGCGGAACGCAGTCGAAGGATCTCTCTTCGATGGTCAATCCACCTCGCAATCCACCGCCTTACGCAAAACGGGCAAGGGCCTCCTCAGCTACGCCTTTGCCGCTGCAAGTGGTGCCGCAGCCGCGAGCCGCACCAGCCGTGCCTCGGTCACCGACGGCAGCGCGCGAATACTCTGCACGATCGCCGCGGTGATTTCGCCGTCGACGCCCACGAGCGCCAGCGCCTCGCCTCCACCACCCGGGGCGCGCCTGCCCAGCGCAAACGTCGCGATGTTCACGCCCAGGCTCCCCAGCGCCGTCCCTATGCGCCCGATCACGCCCGGCACATCCACGTTTCGCGTCAAAAGCAGCGTGCCTTCGAGCGGCGCTTCGAGACTCATCCCATCCAGCGAAACAATCCGCGGCACGCCATCCTGCCCCACCGTTCCTTCCAGCGTGAACTCGCGCCCGTCGTTTGCGATGGTCACTTCGATGGTGTTGCGAAAGCCACGCTGCCGGCGCTGCGTTTTCTCCTCGACCAGCAACCCGCGCGTCGCAGCCATCGAAGACGCATTCACCAAATTCACTTTCTCGTCCAGCACCGAATTCAGCGCCCCAGTCAGCACCGCGCTGCGAATCATGTGCGAACCTAATTCCGCCGGTTCCCCGGCATAACCGATGCGAATGCGGCTGAAGCTTCTTGACGGCGCCGCCTGCGCGATGAACGATCCCAGCCGTTCGCCCAATTCCAGGTACGGACCGATCCTCCGGTACTGATCGGGTGAAAGCGCCGGCATGTTCACCGCGTTGCGAATCAATCCGTCGGCCAGGTAATCGCGCACTTGCAGCGCGATGGACGTGCCCACTTCCTCCTGCGCTTCGGCGGTCGAACCGGCAATATGCGGCGTGGCAATCAGATTCGGCAAGCCGATCAGCGGCGAATTTTTCGGCGGCTCCTGCGCGAACGTATCCAGCGCCGCCCCGCCCAGATGCCCCGAGTGCAGCGCTTCGGCCAGCGCCGCTTCGTCAATCAACTCGCCGCGCGCGCAATTCACTAGCCGCGCGCCCTTTTTCATTTTGCCGATCGCTTCCGCGCTAATCATTTTTTCCGTGGCCGCGCTAAGTGACGTATGCAGCGACACCACATCCGATTGCCTCAGCACATCGTCCAATGCGACAAGCTCCACTTCCACTTCGCGCGCCGCTGCCGGCGTCACGTACGGATCGTGGGCCAAAACTTTCATCTCAGCCCCCGCGCCCGCCGCGCCACCTCCATTCCCACGCGCCCCAGGCCCACCAGCCCCAGCGTTTTTCCGCGCAGTTCCGTCCCCGAAAATGCGGACTTTTCCCACTTCCCGGCCTGCGTTGACGCATTCGCTTGCGGCACGGCGCGCGCCAGCGCCAGCATCAACGCGAACGTATGCTCGGCCACGCTCACCGCGTTTCCTCCCGGCGTGTTCATCACCAAAATTCCGCGCCGCGTGGCCGCCTCCACATCCACGTTGTCGACGCCCACTCCCGCCCGCCCGATCACGCGCAGTTTCGGCGCCTTTTCGATCAGCGCGGCATTCGCCTTGGTCGCGCTGCGAACGATCAACCCTTCGGCATTGGCAATTTCACTCACCAGCGACGCCGCCGCCGGAATGATCACTTCCCATCCCGTTTCGCGAAGCAGCGCTATGCCTCGGTCGCTGATTTTGTCCGCTACGATAATTTTCATGGGGCACAAGGTTATCGGGCGCGCAGCCGGGTGTCAATCGCGCCGCCATTTGCGGAATTTACTCATCTTAGAGCGTAGGCGCGAGCCGCTGTGTCACGACCTATTCTGGGTGTGTTCCCAGGCGCCGATTTGGTCTAGAATATCCGGCGCAATAACCCCGGGGGGGGATCCATCCAAATGAGGACAACTAATATAGTCAGGTGGTGTCTAGTTTTTGCGATTGCGGCCATGTGGATATCCGCCGCTTCCGCCAGGCACGCCAGCCGCGTGGACGACAAGGCACTGCGCGACGCCAGCCAGAATGCTAGCGAGTGGCTGACCAACGGCCGCGATTACACCGAGCAGCGTTATAGCCCGCTGAAAGAGGTCGACACGAACAATGTCGCCAAATTGGGACTCGCTTGGTATTACGACACCGGCTCCGACCGCGGTACGGTTGAGACCACTCCCATCGTCTCAAATGGCGTGATGTACGCCACGCTGCCATGGAGCGTTGTCGTCGCCTTGGACGCGCGCACTGGCGCGGAAAAGTGGCGGTGGGATCCAAAGATCAACCACATGAATTTTCCGCCCGGGTCGATGGGTAAGCCCGATCCCGATAAGGTTCGCACGGGCCCAAGCGTCTGCTGCGGCCCTGCAAATCGTGGCGTTGCACTTTACGACGGCAAAGTTTACGTCGGCACTCTCGACTCGCGGCTTGTCGCCCTTGATCGGGATACTGGCAAAATCGTTTGGGAAGTCCAGACGATAGATAAGAACGAAGACTACAGCATCACCGGCGCTCCGCGCATCGCCAACGGAAAAGTCATCATCGGAAACGCCGGCGGCGAGTACGCCGTCCGCGGCTTTGTCACCGCTTATGACGCCGAAACTGGAAAGCAAATCTGGCGTTTCTACACGGTCCCCGGCGATCCCTCCAAGCCCTTTGAGAATAACGCCATGAAAATGGCCGCTAAGACTTGGGCCGGTGAGTGGTGGAAACTCGGCGGCGGCGGCAATGTGTGGGACGGGATCACCTACGATCCCGAGCTGAATATGGTTTACATCGGAATTGGCCAGGGCGGTCCGTGGGTGCAGGGTTTTCGCGATCCCATGACCAAGGACAATCTCTTTCTTTGCTCCATCGTCGCTCTGAATGCTGACACGGGAAAGTACGTGTGGCATTTCCAGACCACGCCGGCTGACGAGTGGGATTACGACACCGTCCAGCAAATGACTCTTGCCGACATCAAGATCAACGGCAAACTCCGCCACGTCATCATGCAGGCGCCCAAAAACGGTTATTTCTACGTGCTTGACCGCAAGACCGGGAAATTCATCTCCGGCGCGCCCTATGTGAAGGTCACGTGGTCCACCGGACTTGACCCCAAAACCGGACGTCCGCACGAAGCGCCGGGCATGCGTTACGAAAAACACCCTATCGAAGCTTCGCCCGGCCCTGCCGGGGGGCACGCGTGGCAGGCGATGTCTTACAACCCGCACACGGGTCTCGTTTACCTTCCCTCTCTCGACAGCACGTTCAGATACATTGCCGCGGAGCAATTCAAGCCCGAACTTGGCGCTTACAATTGGGGGATCGTGTTTCGGCCACCTGCTCCTCCGAAAGGCGCTCCCGCGGGAGAGCTCCCGCCTCCACCTCCGACCCAGGCCTTCTTGCAGGCTCGGAATCCAGTCACCCAAAAGGAAGTCTGGCGAGTCCAGGGGATGAATGGTGGCGGCACGGTCACGACTGCCGGTAATCTCGTTTTCGGAGCCTCCGACCTCGGAGACTTCGTCGCCTTTAGCGCGGACAAAGGCGAAAAACTCTGGTCCGTAAAACTGCTTCCGGGTATAGCGAACCCCGTCACCTACATGCTGGATGGAAAGCAATACGTTTCGGTTCTTTCCGGCCGCGGCGGCAAAGCCAGGATCTATACGTTTGCGCTGGATGCGAACATGCCGATTCCAGGACGGCCCGCTGGCTTCTCCGATAATCCGTTCGGACCGCCGCCCCCGGCCGCTGGTGCACCAGCGCGGGCGCCCAACGCGCCTGCGGCTCCCACCGCGCCGACCACCGACAATCCCAACGGCGCTGGCGAAACCCACTAACCATTGTGCCGCCTCGCCTTCAGGCGGGCGCCTTTGCGGCGGAGGTCTGGGCCTTTCGCGTCTCGGCAATCTTGTGCGCTGACGCCGCGGATGAGAACAGAGATATGAGACCTTCGACCAGCGTCGGATGAGTCAGGACCGCATCGCGCAGCGCGGTGTAGGGCAACCCTGCGATCATCACAATCTGGACGGCGGCGAGGGTCTCCCCCGCACCGACACTGAAGGCCGTGAACCCGAGAATGCGATCGCTATCAGCCTCCACGAGGGCCTTCACGAACCCGCGAGTCTCCGAAAGCGCGCGTGCACGCAGGTTGGTTTCCATTGGGACCTTGAACAGGCGATACGCTATCCCTTGAGCCTCCGCTTCTGTTTCACTCAGACCGATGCGTGCAAGCTCGGGGTCGGTAAACAGACAATATGGGACTTGCCTGCCCGTGGTCACGCGGTTGCCGCCGGTTAAATTGGCATACACTACACGGAAATCGTCGAGGCTGATGTGCGTGAACTGCGGGCTACCTGCGACCTCGCCGATCGCCCAGACGCCGGGCGCGGTGGTCTGCAACCGCTCGTTGACCTTGATGTATCCGCGCTCGGTGACCTCAACGCCGGTGAGTTCCAGACCGAGTCCTTCGGTGTTCGGATTGCGCCCTGTCGCGACCAATACATGACTACCCTGTAGGACTTTCTCAATTCCGTTCTGCTCGACGACCACACTCACCGAGTCGCCAGATTTGCCCGAAACTTGCTTGATTCGTGCATTCAGGAGAACGTCAATGCCCTCATCTGCGAACAGGCTGCGAAGAGCCTCGCATACGTCCAGGTCTTCTTTGGACATCAGCCGCCCGTTGCGATCGATCATCGTCACCTTGCTGCCGAAGCGGCGCATGGCCTGAGAAAGCTCTACTCCGACGTAGCCCCCACCGACAACAAGCAAGTGTTCGGGAATTTCATCGAGTTCAAGAGCCTCGATATGCGTGAGCGGCTGCGCTTCCGCAAGGCCAGGAATTTTCTCCAGCGCGGCTCGCGTGCCCGTACTAACGATCACATTCGCGCCTCGCAGTTCACGTGTGGTCCCATTGGCCAAGGTGACTTCCACTGTTCTCGGAGCAACGAACCGCCCAGTCCCCAAAATGAACTCGGCGCCCGTCTTCCGGTAATTTTCCATATACATCTCGTTCAGGCCACGCACCATCTTGCGCTTGCGCTCGCGCACGTCCGCCATGTCGATCGTGAAGCCATCGTGAGCAATGCCAAACTCTTTGCTTCGGCGAAAATAGTCCACAACTTTCGCACTATGGATAATGTTCTTGCTAGGAAGGCACGCAATATTAGGGCAAGACCCGCCAATATACTTGCGATCGACGACTGCGACGCGCCTGCCTTCGCCGGCAAACGTCCACGCGGCCACGGTCGAGCCCGTGCCACCGCCCAGAATCACCAGATCAAATTCTTCCGGCTGGGTCTTGTTATGTACTTGAGTGGATGAGGTGCTTTCGGTGCGGTTCATGCGACTTTTCCTTTCTGAGCGACACGTTCACCCTCGGCATGAAAATCCGATTCATGGTCCTTGTGCCAAAAAGCGTTTCGAAACGGCCGTCAAGATTTGATTCTGCATCCTCAAACTCGCTCTTGTAGCGCCGGCATCTTGCCGGCGGTTTTGCCTCTCCTGAGAGCGCCCCTCTCTTGCTAATAATGCGCCCACTGAGGTCTCCGCCGACGAAATCAGTGTTGTGAATCCGGCGCCAGCAGGAGGATCTTCCCAATGCTGCCTTTCTCCCCTAGCACATGTGCTTCAGCCGCATCGCGCAGTGGCATCCGGCGACCAATTGGCAGAACGAACTTGCCATCGCGCACGTCATCGGCAAACTCACGCACCTTAGACGGATCAGGCTGCGCGCGCACGCGCGTAATTTTCACCGTCGGATTTTGGGCCGCCGCGCTTTCCGGCAACGCAGAGGCGTACCCAAAGGAGCCGCCTTGCTTTACCTTCGCGATTAGCTTCCCCGCAACGTCACCGCCAACGGTGTCCGCAATTGCATCCACCAGGCCGAATTTCTCAATCGCTTTGTCGTCATCAATCGCGAGCACGTCAGAGACACCGAGCGACCGGGCGCCGTCCCGTTCTTTCCCGCGAACACCTGCAATCACTTGAGCGCCTATCTTCTTCGCCGTATGCACCGCCGCGCGCCCAACACTGCCCAGCGCTCCCGTTATCAGAACAACCTGTCCCTTTTTAACGTTTGTCGCCAGGCGCACAAGCTGGTCTCCCGTCAGGGAAATCAGCGGGATTGCGGCCGCGTCCGCCAGGTCCATGCCATCCGGCAGATGGGTCACGTCCGAATCGTCCACTGCCACCAATTCGGCATAGGTCTTGTTGGACAATGCAATAACCCGGTCGCCGGCCTTGAAATGCTTCACATTTGCGCCCACCGCTCGTACCACGCCACTCACGTCGCGGCCCAGAATTGCCGGAAACGACAACGGAGAATCCTTCTGGCGCATCCCCGAACGCAGCTTCCAGTCAATCGGATTGACGCTCGCAGCGGCTGCCGCGATCAGCACTGTATTTCCGCTAATCTGCGGCTCGGGAATGTTGTCTTCAAATTTCAGCTTCTGGGGACCGCCGTAATCATGCAGCACCACTGCCCTCATCGCGTATCTCCCATGTCGGCCCGCAGAACTCCAAGCATATTTAACATCAAAATCAGATGCGCGGGAGCCGACTTGCGTCCGTACAGTATAACTTCCGGGTTGCCCGGGATATGCCTTTGCCTCGGTAGGGGCACAGCATGCTCTGCCCGGCGCGGATGCTTGGCGTGATGTCGTACCGGGAGGCAGATGTCCGTAATCCGACCTTTCGCGTTAGCGGCGAGAAGGACACATGGACATCTGTTCTCTCGCGAGGCATGTTTTCGCAGTGGCAAACTGGAGGTAGCCAAGATCCGACGAATCCACACAAGGAGAATGCTGATGGCACTTCTCGATTCTATTGTCGGCGCATCCTTTCGAGATGAAAAAGCCGGTCGCGTGGTCGTCTTTACCGGGGATCGCCGCACTCGTGGCTATCTTGTAAGGTCTGAGTCTGAGGAGCTACGAATAAGATCCTTTCTAAAGATGTTTTATTCTGCCCACTTTTCGATCCTCTTTTTTGGTTATTTCCTGGCATCGGAATGGTCGAGGGATATCTATCGTGCATTAGGAAAGCCAGAGGCGCACTTCTTCAGAGCGATATGCATTTCTTTGGGGGTATATTCTCTCGTTGTGGGGGTCCCCTATTTCCTGGTTTGGAGGTCCTACAAGAAGGCGTTCGTGAGTTTCGCTTCGCCGCAATATGAAGTTTTGATATCGGGGAGGCGTGCCGGCCGGCAGCGCATTCTTATTCTTGTTGCTGCTGGGCTGATCGTTTTGGGTTTGGCTGTGTTATTGGCATTTGCTGTTAGCCGTAAGCCATGATGTCACCCTGCGCGGACCTGGCCGGCTTCCACACCCAATGCCGCGCTCAAACCTACGCTCGTCTCGGGTGGAAGGGCGGGGTTTTAAACCCCGCCATGAAGACGTCGCGCGCAGCGCTTTCCTCCTTGCCCTGAGTGCTGGCTAAGGGTGCGCAGCCCCTCTCGCGGCATATAGTCCCTCCGCGAACTTCGATAGCACGGCACAGACCTTTAAGAGTAGATGAATCCCGCCTGCCCTGGCCTCGCGCCGGGCCAGAGCGCAGTAACTACGCAAGATTGTTATCGCAAACCTGCGGTACGACGAAACTACGATCGGCTAGGTCCGCCAGCCCCGACCGGTTGAGGTTCGGCGGCGGGCGGAGCTTGCGGATGCACAAACGGTGCCGGCTCGGGCGCGGCTACTTCCCAATCGCACTTTTCGTTGATGCACGCGCGGAAATTCCCCTGCTTCGTCCGCTTCTCGACGATAAACGGCGCGCCGCACTTCGGGCACGGCTCGGCAATCGGTTCGTACGGGGTCGTAAAGTCACAATCCGGATAGCGGCTGCAACCATAAAAAATCCGCCCGGCGCCGCGTCCCTTGGAGGTGCCGCGCCGCACAAACTCGCCTTCATTGCATTTCGGGCACTTAATCCCCAGCGTGATCGGACGCGTGTACTTGCACTTCGGATAATTCTGGCAGCCGATGAAATCGCCATAGCGCCCAGCGCGGCGGATCAACTCACCGCCGTCGTCCGGACATTTTTCGCCGATGGGAACGTCGGGCTGCAGCGCCTTCTTCGTGCCGCTGGCTAGCCGCCGCGTGGTTTTGCAATTCGGATAGCCCGTGCACGCGAGGAACGTGCCAAACTGTCCGCGCTTGATGGCCATCACCTTGCCGCAATTGTCGCAATAGACGGTCCCACCCTCTTCCACGTCCGCGCTGCCGTGCTCGGCAAGATCCTGGATGAAATCGCACTCCGGATAACGCGAACATCCCAAAAAGAATCCGTGGCGACTGATGCGCTCCAGCAATTCCCCTTGGCCGCACTTCTCGCACCTTTTCCCGGTGGGAATCCCGGCTTTGTACGATTGCATTTTATCGGACGCAGTTTCGAGATCGACTTCGAAGCGGTCCCAGAATTCCTGCACCGATTTGCGCCAGGGAAGCTTTCCCTCCTCGATTTCGTCCAGTTCGTCTTCCATGCGCGCGGTGAAACCTACGTCGAAAATATCTTCGAACGATTTGACCAGCAGATCGCTCACCTTTTCGCCCAGCAGCGTGGGCGTAAAGCGTCCTTGCTCCTTGTTCACATACTCGCGCTCCACAATCGTGGAAATAATCGCGGCATACGTCGAAGGCCGGCCGATTCCCTTCTCTTCCAGCTCTTTCACCAACGTGGCTTCTGTGTAGCGCGGCGGCGGCTCCGTAAAATGCTGGTCGGGCCGCACTTTTTCAAGACGCAGCTTCTCGCCCTCGCTCACGCGCGGCAGCGCGCGGCTATCGGTATCTCCCTCGTCTTCTTTTTCCTCTTCATCTTTCACGGCCGATATGCAGCCAGATAACCATCGAACTTGGTCACCGATCCGGTGGCGCGGAACGTGTACCCGTTGGCTTCCACGTCAATCGTGGTCTGGTCGAAAACCGCCGGCACCATTTGCGACGCCACAAACCGCTGCCAAATCATCTGGTAGAGCTTGAACATATCGTCTTCCAGATACCGCTTCACGCTTTCCGGCGTGCGCGATACATCCGTCGGCCGGATCGCTTCGTGCGCATCCTGCGCATCCTTCTTACTCTTAAAAAAGTTGGGCTTCTCGGGCAGATAGCTCTCGCCGTACGTCGAGCCGATGTGCTCGCGAACCTGCGCCACCGCGTCGTTTGAAACTCGCACCGAATCGGTGCGCATATAAGTGATCAGCGCGACGGATCCCTCATCGCCCAGATCGACGCCTTCGTAAAGCCGCTGCGCCAGCATCATGGTCCGCTTGGCCGTATAGCGCAGCCGGTTGTAGCCCGCCTGTTGCAGTTTCGATGTGGTGAACGGCGGCGGCGCGTACCTGCGCTTCTCTTTTTGCGCGACGCTGGCAACTTGCCACGTAGCGCGCTCCACCGCGGCCACTACGCGCTTGGCTTCTTCCTCGTTTGAAACTTCGATATCTTCGCCCTTGAATTTGGTCAGCTTGGCTTCAAACGTCGGCGGCTCGCCCGCTGCCACCAGCGCATGAATCGTCCAATATTCCTTGGGGACGAAGGCGCGTATTTCGCGCTCGCGCTCCACAATCACCCGCAGCGCCACCGTCTGCACGCGCCCGGCGGAAAGCCCACGCCGCACTTTGTCCCACAGGATCGGCGAGACTTTGTAGCCCACCAGGCGGTCCATCACGCGCCGCGCTTGCTGCGCGTCCACCAGGTTTTCATTCAATTGCGTGGGGTGCTCGAACGCGGCCTTAATGGCCTTCTGCGTGATCTCGTTGAACATCACCCGGTAAATTTTCGGCGGCGTGAACCGAGCTTCAGCTTCCGCTTTGGTTTCCTTCTTCTCGGCCTTGCTTGGTCCGGATTTTTCTCCGTCGCCGTTGGCGCTTTGTTCTTCCACGGCCGCCGCCATCACTTTTTCATACTTGCGCGGCTTGCTCAGTATCTCTCTCAGGTGCGCGCAAATCGCCTCGCCTTCGCGGTCCGGATCGCCTGCCAGGTACACCGCTTCCGCTTTCCCGGCAGCCTTTCGCAAATCTCCGATCACCTTCAGCTTGCTGGGAATCACTTCGTAGGTGGGCTCGAAAATGTTTTCCGCGGTAACTGCGATAGCTTTCGGAGCCTTCTTCTCCGGCGCTTTCGCTTTGGATTTGCGTTTTCGTTTCTTCCTGCCGTTTTCTTCCCCGGGCAGAAGGATTCCTATATTCTTCTTCGGCAGGTCCATCACGTGGCCGTACGACGCCTTCACGATGTAATTCCTGCCGAGGTACTTGTTGATCGTTTTCGCCTTGCCGGGCGACTCGACTATAACCAGCGATCTTGCCATGCTAACTTTCGTTCCCCTCGGTGGGATTGCACTCTAGAAATTCATCTGCTGGAAGGCAGTCTTCCCCACCCCATCTGACCACCATCCTAACCTGCTGTCCGTCTGTTGATTACAACAGGACTTTCAGGAATTGCTTTCCAGGTAACTGGCGTACCACGCCTTTAAGCTCCAAGTCAAATAGCGCGGCCAGCACTTCGGATGAACTTAGGCCGGAAAGTTCAACCAATTCGTCGATTTGCCGCGCTTCGTCGACGCCAAGTAGTGCATATAAAGGCCTTTCGATCGGGCCGAGACTTTCCTCCACCAACGCCGCCCGCTCCTCGCTAGGCACGTTCTCAACCGGCATCAGTTCCGCGCGCACCGGAGTCGGCAGCTCCTCCACCACATCCTCCCAGGACGTAACCAGCTTTGCGCCCTGCTTGATCAGCTGATTCGGGCCAAAGCTCGCGGCTTGCGTCGCATTCCCAGGGACCGCAAACACCTCGCGGCCAAACTCCATCGCCAACCGTGCCGTAATTAGCGATCCCGAGTACTGGGCCGCCTCCACGACCACCACCCCCAGAGCCATTCCCGAGATGATGCGATTGCGGATCGGGAAATTCTGCGGAGCAGGAAACGTGCCCATCGGAAACTCGGTCACAATCGCGCCGCGTTGCTCCATCTCCTGAAAAATCTTCTTGTTCTCTTTCGGGTAGACGACATCTATGCCGCATCCCAGGATGCCAATCGTCCCTCCGCATGACGAAGCCAGGGCTCCTTTGTGGGCGCTTGCATCTATTCCACGGGCCAACCCACTCGCGATCACTAGCCCCCGATCCGCTAAGTCCTTTGAAAGCCTCTCCGCCATTTGATTCCCGTAGGGCGTTGGGCGTCGCGCGCCCACCACGGAAATCACATGGCGGTTCAGAAGCTCAACCTTTCCAAGGACATACAGCAGCGGCGGAGGATCATAGATCTCCCGCAGCCTCGCCGGATACTCAGGTTCGTCCCAAGTGACCAAACGGCAGCCCGCCGCTTGCACCTGGGCCAATTCCTTGGCGGCATCGCTTAGCGGCCGCTTCGAGTGAAGTGCTTGCGCAACGGCTGCCGGCAGGCGCTGGCCTTCCAGCGAGGTTAAGGATGCGTTGAAGATTGCGTCGGGGCTCCCGAATTCGAGCAGGAGCTTCCCGGCCGTGCGTGCGCCAAGGCCCGGAGTCAATGCCAGGGCCAGCCAGCCTACGTAATCGTCTGGATGCATTAAGAGGGAAACCAGCGGGAGAGGCTAAAGACGCGGACTCAGTAGTGTCAAGGTAGGGAATATACGTACGCCACGCGGCGAGCCGCGTTTTCAGGATTTTTGGGCGCGGCAAGCGGCGGTTACGACGCATTTCGCGTCCGTTTAGGCCGGTTAAATGTTTCTAGTTAGACGGAATAAATGCGTCAAACTAGAAGTAATTTTCGCAAGATTTGGCCTACTCGCCGGACGACTATTGTTATAAAGTTCTCGTGTTAAAAGTTCTCGGGGGCTTTCATGAAAATTGGGATCAAATCCTGGAACGAGGATCTGGGCGAAGCGTTGTTGGAGGTGGCCGCGCTGTTAGGCTGCGTATTCGGCATCGTCGGTGTGATCGCGATCGGGATCCTGACCATTTATATTCGCCATCCTAAATAGCACCTCTCTGAACTATCTCTGCTCGGGCCACTGACTTGAAAAAACTTCGCATCTCGATTGTCGAATTTCTGAACACCGCGCCGCTGGTGTGGGGCTTTACCAACGGGCCCCTCGCGAGCAAATACGATTTTTCTTTTACGGTGCCGTCGCAGTGCGCAGAAGCACTGCGGCGCGGAGACGCGGACGTCGCCATCATTCCCTCGATCGAATATCAACGCATGGACGGCGTGATCGCGCTGCCGGGAATGGCGATCGCGTCGAAGCGCGAAGTTCGCAGCCTGCTGGTGGTGGCGAAAAAGCCCATTGAAAAAGCAAAGCGCATCGCGCTGGACACAAGCTCGCGCAGCACCATCGGTCTGGTGAAACTGCTGTGCGCGGGCTACTGGAAAATCGCTCCGCAATTTGCCGATGCTTCGCCCGACGCTTCGGAAATGCTGAAAGATGCCGACGCCGCGCTGATCATCGGCGATCCCGCGCTGCGCATTTCGCTGAAAATGGAAGCGCTGGCCGGAAAATCGCCGAGCGGCGAACAGTGTTGCCAGGGCGATCCTGACGACATGCCGGTGCCCGGCTTCGAAACGCTTTTCGTTTACGACGTGGTCCACCAATGGCGCGAGATGACAGGAAAGCCCGCCGTGCTCGCAATTTGGACGGGCCGCCGCGAAGCAATCACGCCGGAAGTTGTCTCGGATTTTCAGGCGTCGAAACAATATGGCATCGAGCGAGTACGCGAAATCGCGGAAGCCGCATCCATCACGCTCGACTTGCCGCCCGCCGCACTCGAGCGCTACCTCACCGAAAACATTCACTTCGATTTGGACGAAGAAAATCTCTCCGGCCTCGAACTCTATTTCGAAATGGCCGCCGCCGCCGGCCTAATCCCCCGCGCCAAACCGTTAGAATTTGCCATCGCCGCAGCGCGCTCCACCGCCCGCTGAGTCGCGAAGTCATGAATCCTCAGGGGTGATGGATGGCTTTCGACGACGACGAAGTTCAGGAAGTGAGGGCCGGGGACGAGCGGCGCGGCAAGCGGCCCATTGATATCGCTGCCAGGAGACGCCGGCTCATTTTGCAAAGGAAATTCAAGGAAGCTCTGGAGAGCAACGACATCGAGGTATTCAAGGAAGCGATTATCAGCGACCTCGGGTGGATGCCCGGGATGCCCGGGACGCCCGGGTACGAACGCGCACTGAAGACTTGGTATGCCCACCACGGCCGCTCTTGAAGTCGCGGCGGGCGAACGCCGCGACTCTCGCTTCCTGCTCTTCCTCCGGCAGGGCTGCCAGATGTTTCTCCGCGAGCGCGGTCAATTCGTCGACCGCCCGTTTAAGGCTTAACTTTTTCTTTGCTTTCGCCACTTGCTTCCCCTTGGAACAACACCAGAATAGCAGTAAGAGCCGACAGGCGCAACGAGTCGGTCGGAGCGTGTTCCGCATTCGCGCACGCAAGGATCGCGGGAGAAGCAATCATGCGCGGACTTTCGCCCACGATGACGAATGTCCGGGGGCGAAACTTTGCGCAATCGGGTACTTGGTGGCGGGAGAACAGGTGGAGTAGTGTACGCGCATGGACGGCCTGCAGGATGAAATCAAGCGGCTGACAGAACAGGTTGCGGCGCTTACCGCGCGCGTTTACCAGCTGGAGAAACAGAGCGGGCTCGTTGCGGAGAGGCCGCCGCAAGCGGAGGCGCCTGCCGAAGCGGCCCGGCCAGCGGCCGTTGCGCCTCCAGCGGGAACGATGCTTGAGCCGCCTGCGGCGCAAGGCGTTCCCGGCTCGGCGGAGTCAATGACGCTCTCGCCGCCAACCTCGCCACAGCAGCGTCCGTCAACTCCACCAGCCTTTCAACCTGTTTCGGCAAAGGAACAACCCGATCTTGAGAAGAAGATTGGCCAGTACTGGCTAAACCGCGTAGGCATCGTGGCGATTTTGATCGGCGTTTCCTATTTCCTGAAACTTGCGTTTGAGAACAATTGGATCGGCCCTGCCGGGACGCATCGCGATCGGCCTGCTGGCGGGCATCGGGTTCGTCCTATGGAGCGAGCGTTTCCGTGCGCGCGGCTACGCGGCATTTTCGTATTCGCTGAAGGCGGTGGGAATCGGGACGCTTTATCTGTCTTTGTGGGGAGCGTTTCAGATTTATCACCTGATTCCTGCGGCGGCCGCATTTGTGGCGATGATCGTGGTCACCGCGTCAACCATCGCGCTGGCGCTCAGCCAGAACGCGGAATTTCTTGCGAGCTTCGCGCTGATCGGCGGCTTCGCCACGCCCGTGTTGCTTTCCACAGGACAGAACCACGAGGCGGTGCTGTTTTCCTACGTTTGCCTACTGGACGCAGGGATTCTGGAAATTACCGCGGCGAAACCGTGGTGGCGATTGCTCTGGGGAAGTTTCGCGGGAACGATGATTCTCTACTGGGGCTGGTATTCGGACTACTATTCGCAGGACCAGCGCGCGCTAACGGTATTTTTCGCGGCACTCTTCGCGGCGATTTTCGCGGCGATTCCACTGATGACTCGCTACGCGCGGTCCACTCGATTCGGCGGACCCTCCATCACCCTGACGCTGCTACCGCTCCTGAATGCGGGCGCGTTTTTCCTGGCGCTCTATGAGATGTACCAGGACCAAACGGCTACGCTCACATGGTTCGCGCTGGCACTGGCCGCGGTTTTTTTGGTCCTTGCCAACGCCTTCGCAAAACGCAACGCCGCGGAAGAAGCGAAGGTCATCCAGTTGCTCCATGTGGCCATCGCCATCGCGTTCATAACGATTGCGATTCCCCTGAAGCTCGACCGGGAATGGATCACCATCGGCTGGCTGATCGAATCGGCTGTGCTGCTCTTCGTGAGCGTGAAGACGCGCACCAGCTTCCTGCGCTACCTTGCGGCCACGGCGCTCGTTTTGGGCATTGCGCGGCTGCTGCTTTTCGACCGGTACAACACGGAAACGCTTATCTTCAACGAGCGCTTCGCCACGTATGCCGTGGCCGTTGCAGTTTTGGGCGGAATCGCGGTGTTCGGCAAGCGCCACGCCTCGGAAAACGAACAACCTTTGCTGCGCATAGCCACAATCAGTGCGAATCTGCTGGCGCTGATCGCTCTCACACTCGAAGCATCGGACTATTTCGACCGCATGATGTTCGGGGGCGGGGGCTACAACTATCACGTTTACCAGAACGCGTCACTCGAACGCGGTCTCACCTATTCCGCAATCTGGCTGATCTACGGCGCAATCCTGATGGCCGTCGGCTTCCGCAACCGTTCAGCGTTCGTACGCTGGCAGGCGCTGATTTTGATTGCATTCACCACCGGCAAGGTTTTCATCTACGACGTTTCTCAGCTCGGCGGCAGTTACCGGATCGTCAGCTTTATTGCGCTGGGCGTCGTGCTGCTGGGAATTTCGTTCGTCTATCAGCGCGACTGGCTGAAGCTTTCCAAGCGGACGCCGGATAAGACGGCGCAGGGTGCGTCATGATCCGCGCGGCCTTCGCTTCGGGAGTGCTGGTGGCGCTTTTGGCTGCGAACATCTCTTTTGGCTATTTCAGGTACGTTCGCCAGGCGGAGCCGGCAAAGTCCAGCGGGCAGCATTACGTTGCAGTGGACGAGACTGTTTGGAAGCATGCGCGCCCTGATTTGAGCGACGTGCGCATCTATTCGCAACAAACGGAAATTCCATACAAGCTGATCACGGAAAGCGGCGGCACCGAGACCGAGCGAAAAAGTTTTCGCGTCTTGCAACCGGGCATCGTGGGAGGGAAGACGCAATTTCTACTGGATATGGCCGGCGTTCCGGAATACGACCGCATCGAACTGAAACTGGCAACGAAGGACTTTGTCGCTCACGCCCGCGTGGAAGGACAGGATGATCCGCACGGCGCGCGCTGGGCCGATCTCGGCACCACAACTCTCTACGATCTTTCGACTGAAAAACTCGGCCGCAACAGCACGCTCCAAATTCCCCTTACGAATTACAAGTATTTGCGCGTCACAGTTGATCCCGCCGTGAAGCCCGGAGACGTGGAAGGTGGGACGGCCGGAGTCACCCGGGCGCAACAAGCCGTGTGGCGCGATCTGAGCAGCCAAGCGGCTGTCTCGCAGGAAGATGGAAACAGCCAAGGAGACAACGACGGCAGGTGGGGCACAACTACGGTTTTGGCCTTTTGGGTTCCCCAGACTGTCCCGGTGGAGCGCGTGGTTTTTGCGATCGATCCGGCGCAGCAGAATTTTTGGCGTGCGGTGAAAGTTCAAAGCGACGAGGGATCGTGGTCCGGCTCGGGCGAGATTAGCCGAGTTCACATGTTGAGGAACGGGCAAAAGATTGATTCGGAGCAGACATTTCTGGATATCGAAGGGGCGGGCCCAGCTACGCTGAAAATAAAGATTTACAATGGCGACGATGCCCCGCTGCGTATCAGGGGCGCGCATCTGCAGCAGTACGAGCGCAGAATTTATTTCGATAGCCCGTCAGGCGCTGAGAGCAGCTTTTATTACGGCGACGAAAAACTCGGCGCTCCGGTTTTCGATTACGCCAAGCTATTCAAGAAGGATGCAAGCGCCGATCAAGTGAGGCTCCGCCCCGAAGAAGCGAATGTGGCGTACACCGGGCGTCCTGACGAGCGCCCTTGGTCCGAACGGCATCCTGCCGTGCTGTGGCTCGCGATTGTTGCGGCTGTTGCGGTCCTCGGTACCATCGCTTTGCGCTCGATGAAGGCGACAACGGCGTGAGAGCCGGCGAGGCGCCGGCAGTACAGAGGCAAAGACGGGGACGTTTGGGACGTTTGGTGCGAGAATAGAAGCGCCCACATCGAGGTGGCCGCTACGCAGGCAACAGCCGACGACATCGATAAAGGCAACTACAAAGGCAACGACAGAGGCAAAGGCTGCCGGGCTGAAGCCGCCGGCGCTACACAAACAAGAGCAACGGCAACAACCAAAGCAACACGCCACGACAAAGTAACGGCTTCCTTACAGGAGAGCGATGGGGATTAGTCAGCAGGAAGCGCTGGATCTTTTTAACTCCGATGATTTGATTGGCATCGGGATGGCGGCGAACGAAGTGCGCCGCAAGAAGACGGACCCGCGCGTGGCGACTTATCAGATCGACCGCAACATTAATTATACGAATTTCTGCACGGAGTATTGCTCGTTCTGCGCGTTCTATCGGCCGCCGGGATCGAAGGAAGGCTACTTGCAGCCGCTCGAATCGATTTACGCGAAAATCGAGGAGATGCTGGCGCTGGGCGGAACGGGTGTGCTGCTACAAGGCGGCCTGCATCCGGATTTGAAAATCGATTATTACGAAAACATGCTGCGGTCGATTCACGAGCGCTATCCGCGAGTTCATTTGCACTGCTTTTCCGCGCCGGAAATTTTGTGCATCGCGGAGGTTTCCGGGCTGACGATTCGCGAAACGATCATCCGGCTGCGCGACGCCGGCTTGCAATCGATTCCGGGCGGCGGCGCGGAAATTCTGGACGATGAAGTGCGGCACCGAATCGCGCGGCTGAAGTGCAAGTCCGAAGAATGGGAAGCGGTGCATCGCGAGGCGCACGCGCTGGGCATGCGCACCACGGCAACGATGATGTTCGGCTGCGGCGAGGAGTATCGGCACCGCGTGAATCATTTCGAACGGCTGCGCCGCATGCAGGAAGATAGCGGCGGGTTCACCGCGTTCATTCCCTGGATTTTTGCGCCGGAAAATACATCGCTGGGGAAAAAAGTCCCCGAGACGACCGCGTTTGATTATCTGAAAACGTTGGCCATCAGCCGGCTGTATCTCGACAACATCGATCACATCCAATCGAGCTGGCTCACGCCGGGAATCAAAGTTTGCCAGGTGGGATTGCAATTCGGCGCCGACGATGTGGGAAGCATTTTGATCGAAGAGAATGTGGTGTACGCCGCGGGTGTCCGCAACCGGACCAATGAAGAAGAGCTTCGCCGCATCATCACCGACGCCGGTTACATGCCGGCGCAACGCGATACGCTGTATCGCTCCTACGTTTGGAAACCGAAAGCCAGCCAAACAGCTTCAGCTTCAGTCTAACCGGACGATCGAGCCGGGCGAAATTTGATGAGCGGCACCGTTGCGGCCGCAGGAGTGGCTAGGCCTGGAGGGCTAGCGTCGTGGAGTCCCGTGGGGACTCGGCGACCGCGACGGGAACTTCCACCACCACGCTGGCGCCGTTCGGCGTTTTGTTGGTCAGGGTGATTTCGCCGCCACATTCCTGCACGATGCCGTAGCAAATGCTCAGGCCGAGGCCGGTGCCTTTTCCGACCGGCTTCGTGGTGTAAAACGGATCGAAGGCGCGGACTTTGTCGGCGAACCCGGGTCCCGAATCCTGAAACTCGATGAATACGCGCTCCGAGCGAACCGCCGCGCGAATCGCGATTTCTTTTTGTGGACTTTCCCACACGGCATCGATCGAGTTGTTCAAGATGTTCAGCAGAATCTGCTTCAGCTCGTCTTCGGCGATTTTCACGGGCGGCAGGGCGGGATCGATGTGCACGTCGAGATGAATGGAATGCTTGCGCAGATCGTATTCCCGCAAATCGAGGACGTCCCGCAGTGCGGCGCTGACAACGGAGAGCCGCGCGCGCGAAGTATTCTGGCGGCCAAAACGTAGCAAGCCATCCACGATGCGTTTCATGCGACGCGCTTCATTGCCCAGCTTTCCAAGGCGCTTCGCCGATTTTTCGTCGCCCGCTTCGGCGGCCAGCAAGTCAGAATAGCCCATGATGCCGGTGAGCGGATTATTGAGTTCATGCGCGACGCCGGCGACAAGCTGTCCGAGGGCCGCCAGCTTTTCCGAGCGTACCAACTGCTGGTGAAGCTTCATGTTTTCGAAGGTTACAGCCAAGTCTGACGCGAAGACTTCGAGCTTGACCATCTCGGACGCGTCGGCGCCGGCGGAAATCTTGGCGCCGGCCACGTAGAGACATCCCACGTGCGAACCTCGCCAGGAAACAAGCGGGATCAGCACGAGATTATCCGCCTCCGAAATCAGGTAGGAATTGCGGCCCAGCTGCGAGCCTTCGGCGCATAAGCGCTTGACTGAATCCAGCCCATCGCAACCGGAGCGCCGCTGCAATTGCTCGGCCTCTTGAGGAGTAAACCCGTCGGAGCCACTCAAATTAAGGGTGAGACCATCTCCCGCGAGGAAGATAGCGGCGCGGCCGAAACTGCTGGCCTCGGTGATGGCGCAGACTGCTTCTCCACAGAGCGCGCGCGGATCGCTGCCCGCCAAAAGGCGCGACGTGATTTGCGAAAGGCGCTGAAGGAGCAAGCTTTCAGCCTGGGCGCGGGCACTCGCTTGCTTCACCATCAGGGACTGGTCTTCCAAAAGGGTGAGCACCATTCCCAGGGCTACCAGGATTCTCGGAATGTTCCAGAAATCCAATTGCGGCTGGAGGCTGGGGGCGAACGTGTGCAAGAGCGCACCCATCGGATAGACAGCACCCCAGCCGATGAAGCCGGCAGTGGAAGCCATTACGCCGAGAGACGAGCGCCTGTAGGTTCTCCAGAAGAGGATGCCGGTCAGCGCAAACGTCATCGCGAGGATCTCAGCCGACGCGAACCACGGATCGCCTTGGAATACTTCCTGGCGGATGGACAGCACGCCGACTGTTAACAGAGCCACTGCGGTGGCGGAGGCAAACCACGGGTGACGGCGAACATCGCGCAGAATAAAGGCAGCCGCTCCGAGGAAAATCAGGGCCACCGAGCCCGCTGGAGCCCAGGGCAATCCCCATCCGAAGGTGAAGAAGACGGGATGAAGCAGTACCGGAATGGCCAGCAGGATTGAAAACTTGGTGCGCTTGCTGCGGTCGTCATTCTCGAAAGCCACGGAGGAAAGAAAAACGATTCCGGAAAGCTGCACGCTGGCAAGGTCAACGGCTTCGATCAGTTTTTCGGACACGCCAGTGTGCGTTTCAAAGGCTCTTGCGAAGAAATGAAGAAAAGCCAGTGCCCAAGCGTATGTCCAAATCTTGACGCGAGGTGACGGGCTGTCCCTCTGGACGGAGACGAAGATTCCGATGAGAACGGCAAGGATGATGATGATGGGAAGCGCGTCTGGTAACGTTAGCAAGGGTTCCCCCTCCGCCTGGAATAGGCTACCTAATCAGTTACCTACAGGGGTATAGACCCTTGGTACCAAATTGAAACAATGGGGCGAAAGTGCCCAGATGGTAATGCCCGGCGATCTAGGGGCGAGGGAGGCGGCGGAGGGTTAAGTTGACTTCGGTTCCTTCAGGAAGATCGAGGGCCTCGCTCGGCACGAGTACTCCCCTTACGAATCGCGCTTTAATGGCGCCGGAAGGTGCGGGCTTCGATTCATGGGCTCGGGACTGCTGTTTTTCGTCGGCCGACGCTAAATGAGAGGCGGACATGACCGAGCCAGAATCGAGAGCCACATTGGCCAGCGCATCGGCGTCACGATTCTGCTCGCGCCGGACATGCTCGATCGCGAAGTAGGAAAGCTGCCGGGCAAGCTTGGTGGCGCGTTCATGAAGAGGTTTCAACTCGGCGCTTTTCACTTTGTAACGGCCCTGGATCTGACGGACCAAAAGCTCGGAGTCGCTGCGAATGCGCAGCGCCGAGATGCCGTGGCTCACGGCATAATCGAGGGCAGCGAGCAGGGCGTAGTATTCGGCAACGTTGTTCGTCTCGCGACCCAGCCTCTTGGCAAGTTCGAGAACGACGCCGCCGGCGGGATCGCGAATCACAACAGCGTAGGAAGCTGGACCCGGGTTGCCGCGCGAGGCACCGTCGATGTTAGCGATCGATACACCGGACGGCGGAGCCGGCTGCGATTCCGAAAACAAACGCGCGCTCGCAGGCGGCGCCATCCTCTTTGACGGCTCATGCGATTGCGGGGGAAAACAGAATTCTAGGCATTCGATTGATGGCCTTAATTATCACGTGCCGGTGACGCCGAGGCAGAAGCCGCGGAGGACGCAGTCGAGACCGACGGCTCGATGTAATAAAGTATGCGCGTACAAGTCTCGCAGTGAAAGAGTTCGTCGCCGCCGGCACGCCGCATTTCCTGAAACACGTGGGGCCGAACGATCATGCCGCAAGCGCTGCATTTTTCATCGCGCACTTCGGCGAGCGCGATTCCATTGTGCTTTCGCACGATGCGGTCGTAGTGGTCCAGCAGGTTTTCGGGGATATCGGCGACGTCGCGTCCTCGCTCGGCGGTGAATTGGGCCAGCTCTTTTTCCGCGGCCGCCTTCTCGGAATCGAGCTTCGTTCGCTCAACGTGCGCAGCATCTTCCACTTCCTTCAGAGTTTTTTCTGAGACTTTAATTCGCTTATCGTACTCTTCGCCCGCCACCATCTGCTCGAGGAGGCGATCTTCGGCTTTGGCGATTTCGTCTTCAGCCATTTGCACTTCATGTTGAAGCGCGCGGTAGGCTTCATTGGTCTTCACTTGAGCGCTCTGATCGCGATATTTGCGGACCTTGTCTTTCCATTGATCGACGTCCAGCTCGTACTTCTTGCGGTCTTTTACGGTGGCGACCTGCGCTGATTTGCTGGCATCCAGTTCTGACTTGGCAGCGGCTACGCGCACGTCAACTTGAGCGAGCTTTTGAGGGAATTTGGCCAATCGAGCGCGGACATCGGTGAGCTTGATATCGATTTCCTGGAGCTGAAGGAGGCTTTGCAACACCTTTTGCACGATGGCCGCATTCTAGCACAGTGACCGACTGAGATTTCCCGTTGGAGACTCTCGAAAACGGAAGCAGCAAGAAGCCGAGAGCGCCTTCCTCATACAGCGAGGCAAACCTGGTCACAACATGCCAAGCATCCGCGCCGGGCATCCGCCGCGGCGGACCGCACCCCTACGAGGACAAATCGAAAGAGCAGCGCTGCGTTCTGTTTTTGCCGAACGCGCGAAAAGCCAACGGCAAATGCCGCAACTTTTTCGGGACCTCTGTGTTTCATCCTCAGCCGTCGAAAAAGGGGTTTCGGCTGCGACAGTCATAAATTCCCCGGATAAGGAGAATGGGCATGCGGAAACGAAAGCTACGGGTGTGTTCGCCGCGATATTGGCTGCCGTCGTCCTGCAAGTTGCGGCGGCTCCACGGGTGTCAATCCGGATCCATCGAACCAAGCATCGGTGTTTACCGTTGGAACGGATGCACCTCTGCAGGGGTGGTTTCATGCCTGATCACAGTGACTGGAGTGACGTTGAATAACGGCACGAACAACGTTTCCGTGCTCAGCAGTCCACAGGTTGTGGACTTCGCACAATTGAGCGGCTTGCACCAGCTTTTGGACCTTAACTCGGTGCCGACAGGGACCTACACGTCCGCCACAGTGACAGTAGCAACTCCGGTGATCGGTTTTGTCGACACGACGCAAACTCCGCCAGCGGTCAGCACAATCAACGGAACATTAAGCCAATCCAGCGTGACCGTTAACTTCGCGAATCCTTTCGTACTGAATGACGCCGATCTGGTCGGCCTGCGCATGGAATTCGATCTGCGGCAATCCCTGGCCACGGACGGGAGCGGAAATATAACGGGCGGGGTGAATCCGATTTTCCACATGCAATTGCTCGCGGCGGATGATTCCAATGTATCGATCGATGATTTCCACGGTGGCGTGGTTGGCGTGACGAACGACACGACTTTTGTGATTCAAGGGCCCAAGGGACGGCACTGGACCGTCCAGGCAAACGCCAATACTGCCTTCGATGATCCAAGCGAGCCAATCAGCTCGTTCACGACAAACACGATCGTGGAGGTTTCGGGACAGCTCGATCCTGTTACTCACGATATCGACGCCTCCGAAGTGGAAGTCGTCTCAAACGACAACTTTTTTATCGGGGGATTATTCACAAGTATTCGCCCGCCGTCGGGGGCCGCCACTCAGGCGGACGTGTACATTCGCGCAGTGCTGCCAGATATCAACGGCGTTCAGGACGGACAAATCCAGACGCTGAACCTCGACGGCAGCGAGAAGTACCGGATCGCAAATATCGCCAATCCAATCACGTCGTTGCTATTCAATAATTCCGCGCTGGCAGCGGGGCAGTCCGTGGGAATCGGAGGCATGCTCACGACTTCGAACGGAGTATCCACGCTCACTGTGCATCGTGTGGTGCTGCGGCGACAGGGGCAAGGCGGCGCGTGGGTGCCCGGAAGCACCGTGGTTCAATCGGGGAACGCGGGCAGTTTTCAGTTGACCGATCAATGGACGGCAGGAATCTTATTGCCGAGTCCGCTGACGGTAGTGACCGGAAACGGAACGAGGTTCATCAACCTAAGCGGGCTTTCTGCATTAACCGGAACACAAGCCATTCGACTTCGCGTCGTCGGATTTATTCTCGTCGATCCGGCGACCAGCGCTCCGGTAATGGTGGCACGCGCAGTGGAACAAGTGAACGACTGACGAATCAGAGAGACTCGCCGGCCAGCTGCGCGCGATGAGGCTTGGCGAGTCTGCGGTCCTCGCGCCGCGCAATCGGGTGGCGCGAGCGCTTTGCTCGAATGATGGCGACAAGGGCCTGCGCTGCTACTGTTAAGGCCCGGTCGCTTCGGTACACGAGATAGAGTTTCCGCATCACTCGCATCTGGCGAATGCGCAGCTCTTGCAAATCGCCCTCGGCCACCTCGCGTTCTACGCACATCCGCGGAACAATGGCTATGCCGTTTTTCATTTCCACGAACAATTTGATGCTTTCGACCGTGGGCAGCTCGATATGCATTTGCAGGGGCACGCGATAGCGCGCAAACATCTGAACGACGCGCTGCCTGTAAGGTGATTCCACGATATGCGCGACGAACGTTTCCCGCCCGAGCTCGCCGATATCCACTTCGCGCCGCTTCGCAAGGCGATGGCCGGGCCAGACCACCAGCACAAGCGAGTCGCGATAAAACTCAACGGCCTCCAACTCGCGCTCCTCCGGAAGATACGAAATGACGCCGATATCGAGATGATGATTCATCACCTCGCGCGGCACGTCCCGCGACAGGGTGCGGTGAACGCGGATGAGAATACCGGGATGGAGCTGCCTGTAACGGTCGAGCGCCGGAAGCAAGGCGTGAACCGAGCTTTCATTCGCGCCGAGAGAAAGCTGGCCGCGGTCGAGGTCGCGCAGCTCCTTCATGCCTTTGCTGATTTCCTCGCGAAGATTCAGCATCTTGTCCGCGTACTCGACAAGCAGTGCGCCTGCATCGGTGAGCGTTCGCGCTCCCGAGCCGCGGACGAATAGAGGCTGCCCCACCCAGTCCTCAAGTTTGCGGATGGAGATGCTTATTGCCGGCTGGGTGCGATAGAGCTTCTCCGCCGCGCGGGAAAAGCTGCGCTCCCGCGCTACTGTTTGAAATACCTGAAGAGATGCAAGATCCATGAAATACCTCGTTGAAGCCTTTCACATGCAACGCGCGCTTTTCCGCAAAACGTACATATAAGCGGGATTTATCCCAGTTGCAATCATTATAAATTGGACTTCTTGTGCTGTTCGCGTTTCACTGGCAGTATGAGCAGTAGGAAAGGAGGCGCCATGGACATGCTGCAGATTTTCGACACCACCCTGCGAGACGGCGAGCAATCGCCCGGCTTCTCGATGAATCGCGAGGAAAAGTTGCAGCTTGCCCGGCAAATCGAGCAATTGGGCGTGGATGTCCTCGAAGCGGGCTTCCCGATCGCGTCTCCTGGAGACTTGGACGCGACGCGAGCCGTAGCTGCGGAAATCAAAGGCTGCCGTGTAGCAGCCCTCGCCCGCGCGCGCCAAGAGGATGTGGATGCGGCGCTGCGCGGCCTCGAACCCGCCGCCAAGCCCCGCTTGCACGTTTTTCTCGCCACTTCCGACCTCCACTTGAAATACAAGCTGCGAATGACGCGCGAACAGGCGCTCGATCAGATTGCAAAAATGGTTCGCTTCGGGCGCCAGCGCTGCGAGGAAGTGGAGTTTTCCGCAGAGGATGCGAGCCGTACCGAAATCGATTATCTCTGCCAGGTGGTTTTGGCGGCCCGTGGAGTCCGGCGCGGATATCATCAATTTGCCAGACACGGTGGGCTACTCCACGCCTGACGATTACGAGGAAATGTTCCGCCAAGTGCGCGCGCGGCTGGGCAAGCATCCGCAAGTCGTGCTCAGCGCACATT
>CAVPCI010000011.1:0-166744 GCA_963702375.1 uncultured Acidobacteriota bacterium | reverse complement strand
GCTCGCTCGCTCCTTACGGGCCTCGCGGGCGCACCCTCATCGTCATCTTCTTCTACGATTACTTCCTCAATCTCTTCAACTACCTCCGGTACCTGCTCTTGTCCTTCTTCTTCCTCTTCAAAGGCGGGCAGTTCGTCCTCTTCCTCGTCATCCTGCATGTTCGCGTGAAACATTCGATCCTCCGTGGGGGGTGGCGGGCTTGCCCGCGCGCTTATACCTAAGAGCCGCTTATAAACGCAGTCTCGGAACTTTGTCAAGGCGCAATGGGCCAAATGCGACGCGCCCTGCACAAAAGCTGGCTTGAACCAATGTTTTGAGTTACCCTCTGCGCTCTAAACGCTGTCTGCTTGGGATGCTCTTCAAAACGTATAGCGCCGCCGTGTTTGGAATCGATGCCTACCTCGTCGAGGTAGAGGTAGACGTCGGACCGGGCCAGGCGGGCATCTTCAACGTAGTGGGCCTGCCCGATAACGCCGTCCGCGAAAGCCGCGAACGCATCAAGGCCGCCCTGCGCAACTGTGGCTTCGATTACCCTTCTTTTCAAACAGTTACGGTCAATCTAGCCCCCGCCGACATCCGCAAGGAGGGCTCCGCCTTTGACCTCCCCATGGCCCTCGGCCTACTCGGCTGCCAAGGCACCTTCTTCGGCAAGGTTCTAGACTCCTACGTCTTTTTAGGCGAACTCTCCCTCGATGGCGGCGTTCGCTCGGTCCGGGGAGCCCTTTCGGCGGCCCTGGCTGCCCGCGAACGCGGCATCCAGAACCTCGTGGTCCCGGAAGCCAATGCCCGCGAGGCGGCCGTAGTCGAGGGAACCCGCGTGTTCGCGATCAAATCTCTCCCTCAAGCCGTGGACCTGCTCAACTCCCCGGAATCCTTCCAGTCGGTTGACGTGGACACCTCCCACATGCTCGCCGAAGCCAGCCAGTACGCCGCCGACCTTCGCGACGTGCGCGGCCAGATGGCCGCCAAGCGCGCTCTGGAAGTTTCCTGTGCCGGCAGTCACAACATTCTGCTCATCGGCCCGCCGGGCGCCGGAAAGACTATGCTCGCCAAGCGCATTCCCAGCATCCTGCCGCCGATGTCTCTGGACGAAGCCATCGAGACCACTCGCATCCACAGCGTTGCTGGCCTTCTCGAAGACTCGCGCGGACTCGTCGGCACGCGCCCGTTTCGCTCTCCGCATCACACTATCAGTGACGCCGGCCTCATCGGCGGCGGCGCGATTCCGCGCCCCGGAGAAGTTTCGCTCGGACACAACGGCGTGCTCTTCCTCGACGAGCTTCCCGAATTCCAGCGCAACGTGCTCGAAGTTATGCGCCAGCCCCTCGAGGACGGTTGCGTTACCATCGCCCGCGCCGCCGTTTCCGTCAGTTTCCCCTCGCGCTTCATGCTCGCCGCAGCGATGAACCCCTGTCCCTGCGGTTTCTTCGGGGATGCCACGCGCGAGTGCCACTGCTCTCCGCCGCAGATTCAGCGCTACGTCTCCAAAATCTCCGGGCCGTTGCTCGATCGCATCGATATCCATATCGAAGTTCCGGCGGTGAAATACAAAGAGCTGCGTGGCGATGCCGAAATCGAAAGCTCGGCCAGGGTTCGCGAACGCGTCCTCCGGGCCCGAAAAATCCAGCTCGATCGCTACAAGGACGAAAAAAATCTCTACGCCAATGCGCAGATGCCTCCCAAGCTGATCCGCAAGCATTGCGCCATTTCATCCGACGGCGAGCGCCTGCTCGAGACCGCTATACAGCGTCTCGGCCTCTCCGCGCGCGCCCACGACCGTATCCTCAAAGTCGCCCGCACCATCGCTGATTTGGAATCGGCGCCCTCGATCGAACCAAAGCACCTCAGCGAAGCCATCCAGTACCGCACCTTAGACCGCACCTACTGGGCCTAGTGATGTCCGTACGCCATGGTGCAGCCGAGGTCCGATTCCGCGCCTGATATAATGGCTCTATCGCGCTTGTGCCGAAGCGCTAGGGAGATGCGGGGTAGTGCGGTGGTGGTGTCGCCAAGGCAAGGCGCGGGCGCGTCAGCAATTCAAATGGATTCGACAGAACTCAATTCGGCGCAGGAAGTCCCTGCCGAGACCCTGGCGGTCCTGTCAGAGATTAGCCACGAAATCAACTCGTCGCTAAATCTCGACCAGGTGCTTGCCAGTGCGGCTCAGCAGGTGAAGCGGCTGATGGACTATGAGATTTTCGCGGTTCTGCTACCCGTGGAGAACACCAACGATCTCTACGTCCGCTTCGCCATTGGACACCGACCGGAGGTGATCGAGCACTGGCGCATCCCCATGGGAGACGGAATCATCGGCGCCGCTGCCACCACGGGCCAGGCGATTCGAGTCGGCGACGTATTGAAGGATCCGCGCTATCTCCCTGCAGTCGATGCGGTTCGGTCGGAGCTGGCGGTGCCGCTAATCGTTCGCGGACGTGTGATCGGCGTGGTGGATATCGAAAGCCGCCAGCCCGATTATTTTACGCCGGCCCAGCAGACGATTCTGACGCTGGTCGCGAGCCGCATCGGAACGGCTGTGGAGAATGCGCGGCTTTTCGAAAACGCACGGAAGCAGGCGGAAACGTTGCTGCTGCTCAATGAGATTGCTCGGGAAACGAGCGCAACGTTGCAAGTGGAAGAGGTCCTGCGGCGCGCCGCGCAACTGGCGAAGCGTCTGATCGATTATCAAATCTTCAGCATATTGCTTTACGACGACGCGGCCGTGGCTTTTCGCCATCGCGTAACGGTGAAATTCGGGCAGCAGGTGCAGGAAAAATCCACCGTTCCCGCCCATGAAGGAATCGTGGGCGCCGCTGCCAAGCTGCGCCGTCCCGTCGTGGTTCCTGACGTTTCACTCGATCCGCGTTACCGCATGCTGAACCCCGAAACGCGCTCGGAACTCGCAGTACCCATGATTTACAAAAGCCGCGTCGTGGGCGTGATGGACCTCGAAAGCCCACAGCTGAATTATTTCACGCCGGATCACGTCCAGGTGCTTTCGATTTTGGCCGCCCATCTCGCGGTCTCGATCGAAAACGCGCGCCTCTACGAGCAATTGGCTCGCGACGAGAGCCGTATGGAGCGCGATCTCAACGCGGCGCGCCGGATTCAAGGAGCCCTACTCCCCGTTTTGCCTGGGCCCGAGTTCGGTTTGGACATCGCAGCACGAGTTGTGTCTTCGCGAGAATTAAGCGGGGATCTCTATGATTTTATCCGTTACGGTCCGCAGGATCTGGGCATCGCGTTGGGCGACGTCAGCGGCAAAGGGAGCGCAGCGGCTCTTTACGGCGCGGTGGCGGTCGGAACTTTGCGCAGTTTGGGGTCTCAGAAGCCGCAGCCTGGTTCGATGCTGCGCGCGCTGAACGGGTTTTTGGGCGAACGATTGATCGAAGGTCGCTTTATGACCATTTGCTTCGCCACCTGGAATCGCAAACAGCGCCGGCTGCGTGTTGCCAATGCCGGCCAGGAACAGCCATTGCTTTGCCATGCCGGGCGATGCGAAAAAATTCCCCTCACGGGATTCCCGCTCGGAATTTTCCAGGAGGCGACGTACGACCAACGATCCATCGTCCTCGATCATGGCGACGTAGTGTTGTTCTACTCGGACGGAATTGGCGACGCCCAAAATTCCGCCGGGGAGTTCTTCGGATACGGCCGCGTCGCCAAGATTCTTGCCGACCACGTGGGCCTGCCGGCGGACGGCATCGCCGACAAAATCCTAGAGGCAGCGGATGCGTTTTCCGGCGGCCAGCATCCGTCAGACGACCGCACCTTAATTGTTCTAAAAGTGCGCTGATGAGATGACGGCCCGGTTCAACGTTCGCCCCAGCGAAGCTTGCTTCGCAGAACTTCGAAGTAGGTCTTGCTTGGCGGGCGTACCAGCGCAACGCGGTTGGACGATTTTGTAATCGCCAATCGATCGTTGGCCTTCAACTCAAATCCGATTTGCCCGTCGAGGGTAATGTAAACGGGGTCGTCCGCGGCGGCGAAATCGAGTTCGACTCTTGCCGTGCCCGGGATCACCAATGGCCGGTTGGTCAGCATGTGAGGGCATATCGGCGTGATGATGAAAGCATCGAGATCAGGATCCACGATGGGGCCGCCGGCCGCCAGGGAATAAGCAGTCGAGCCAGTGGGCGTCGCCACGATGATTCCATCAGCGCGATAGCGGCCCACGGCATCGCCGTTCACTGAGACATCGAAGTCAAGCATACGTGCAAGAGCCCCTTTGTTTGCCACCGCATCGTTCAGCGCGCATTGCCGCTCCGCAGATCGCCCGTCTCGCACGATCTCCGCATCCAGCATCATGCGCTCGCTGGTGCGATGCTTCTCCCCTAGCACTTGTTCGAGCAGCGGATACAGTTCGTCAAGCGTCACGCTGGTGAGGAACCCAAGGCCGCCCAGGTTGACCGCAAGGATCGGTACTCGGTGGCCGCCGAGCGCCCTTGCTGCCGAAAGCAGCGTGCCGTCTCCTCCGAGTACGATCAAAATGTCGATCTTTTCGCCGAGTGCATCACGCGAAAGCGCGTGGCTGACAACTCCCACGCAGGCTTGCGTCTCTTGATCGATGAGAACCTCGATTTTATGGCTGCGCAGCCACTCCACCAGCGGGGGCACAACGGACGAAACAACGTCCTTAATAGGTTTGCAGATGATGCCGGCGGCGCGAATCATTGGTCGGAAAGCAGCATTCTATTCTAGAGTCCGCGTTTCGCGCGGAGAAAAAACTCTTGGTTTCCTTCAGCCCCGGTGATCCGGCTGGGGAGCACGCCGGCAACCTCCAAACCCAGATCGGAAGCGGCCCTCACCACGCGGTCGATGGCTTTCTTGTGCAACTCAGGTTCTCGAACGATCCCGCCTTTGCCGATGTCCGGTTTATCCAGCTCAAATTGCGGCTTAATCAGAATCAAAAAAATGGCGCCACTTGCGGCTATGCGCACGATCGCGGGAAGAATTTTGCTGAGCGAAATGAAGGAGACATCTATCGTAACAAATTCCGCCTCTTCGGCCAGATCCTCCGCGCAAAGATAGCGTGCATTTTTCTCAATGGTGGTCACGCGCGGGTCGCGCCGCAGCTTCCAATCCAATTGATCGATTGTCACGTCCACAGCGTAGACTTTGCGCGCTCCATTTTGCAGCAGGCAATCCGTGAAGCCGCCGTTCGAGCTTCCCACATCCAGGCACACTCGATCTTGCGGATTTATGCCGAAGTCCGCGAGCGCGCCGTCGAGCTTTTGCCCGCCGCGACTGGCGTAGCGAAGCCGTTCTCCCGTTGTTTCTATCTGCGCATCAACCGGCACAGGCGTACCCGGCTTATCCATCTGCACGCCGTTCACGCGCACCTGCCCGGCTAGCAGCAGGGCCTGTGCGCGCTGCCTAGACGGGGCGATGCCGCGCTCAACGAGCAGAAGGTCGAGGCGCTGCTTGCGCGGCTTCATCGCTTTCGCGGACGAGGCGCTGAAATGCTGGCTGATTTCCTGGATTTCATGGTGGTGAAATCATGAGCGGCGGGCGACGAGAAACTTGGCAAGTTCACGCAGCCGCGATGCGCGTCCGCCGTAATCGGCGAGTTCTGCCAGCGCCTTCGCTTCCAGGCCGGATGCAATCGCGCGCGATTTTTCCAGACCGTAGAACGCCGGGTACGTCGCTTTCTTCTGCGCCTCGTCCTTCCCAGCTGTTTTCCCGAGGGCCGCCGAGGATTCCTCCACGTCGAGAAGGTCGTCCACCACTTGGAACGCCCATCCAATGTTCTCGCCGAATGCGGTCAGCCGGATCACGTCCGTACGATCGGCTCCGCCGGCGATTCCGCCCGCCACAATCGACGCGCGAATCAGGGAGGCAGTTTTCGACCGATGGATGTACTCCAGGCCCGCTCCATCCACCGCCTTGCGTTCGGCTTCTAGGTCGGCTACTTGTCCGCCGATCATGCCTCGGTTGGTGCCCGCGGCTTGCGCAACTAGCTCCAGAATTGCGAGGCGCTTTTCGACGTCTAGCTGCATGCTGGCCAAGGTGTGAAAAGCAAGCGTAAGCAGCGCGTCACCGGCAAGAATGGCTATGGCCTCGCCAAACACCTTGTGGTTGGTGGGCTTGCCGCGGCGCAAATCGTCATTGTCAAGCGCCGGCAAATCGTCGTGGATCAGGGAATAGGTGTGGATAAACTCCAGCGCGCAGCCGGCCTGGATCGCTCCCTCGGGATTCTCGTTGAACATGCGCGCGGCCTCGAGACACAGAATCGGCCGGATCCTCTTGCCGCCGGCGAATACGCTGTACCGCATCGCGAGGTGGATCGACGAAGGTGGAGTATTTTCGGGAGGAAGAAGGTGGCTGAGGCCGGCTTCAATGATGGCGCGGTCCGCCTCGAAGAAATCGGGGAGTTTCATGCAGATTCAGTCTTAATTTCAGCAGCAGCGCGAAAGCAAGGATACCGGCAGGAGAGTCTACGACGATTCATCTTCGGGCTCGAACGGCTCCGCCGCTATCTTTCCGTCCGCCTTCTTCAGAAGAATTTCCACGCGGCCCTCCGCTTCCTCGAGCTGCTTCTGGCATTCGCGGGAAAGCTTAACGCCTTCTTCGAATAGCTTCATCGCCTCATCGAGCGAAAGGTCGGCGCTCTCCAGCCTCTTCACCACTTCCTCTAGGCGCGCCAGCGATTTTTCAAAATCGCCCTTGCGCTGCGGCTCCGCTGGCTTGTTGGCAGGTGAATTCATCGCCCCGATCGATTTCCGCACGCTCTTTGCACGGGCGCCATTCTAGCTCAGGGCACAGAACGTCAACAAGAAGTGCTTCTTGACCTGCGACGGTGCCCGCTTGCGAAAACGCGAGCGAAAGGCGGACAATCAGCTGATGCCGCTCGAATTTACAACCTCGTTCTTGGAAGACTCCATTGCAATTCTACGTTACTACAAGAAGCTGGGGACTCAAGCCATTGCCCAGGTACCCGACGAATCGCTTGGCACAGCGCTAGACGACGAATCCAACTCCATCGCCATCATCGTCAAGCACATGGCGGGCAACATGCGTTCGCGCTGGCCAGATTTCCTGACCACGGATGGAGAGAAACCGGACCGCGATCGCGACGCTGAATTTGTGGCGCCGCCGTCCTCTCGCGCGGAAATATCCGCCCTGTGGGAGACAGGCTGGAACTGCGTATTCGATGCCCTCGAGCCGCTCACCGAAGCGGAACTCAGCCGCGTCGTGCTCATTCGCGGTGAACGTCATTCCGTGATGCAAGCGATCAATCGCCAGATAGCGCATTACGCCTATCATGTTGGTCAGATCGTCTATCTCGCGAAGCATTTCTCGCATGGCCGGTGGAGATCGTTGAGCGTGCCGCGCGGGAAGTCGGCCGATTTCAACGATCGGGTGATGTCCGGCCGGGCTTCGCAGCGTTAGGCCGGCTTGGCGCGATCGAAGAGCGGTCTCACCGGTTTTCTCGCCAGGGTGCGGCTGCCTTGGTAGAATCTTCGCGATGGCGACTTTCGCATGTTTTCCGTGCGTGACTCGGTCCTGGTGGGTCTCTCTGCTTTCGCTCTGCAATCATGTGAATCTTCCGGTAAACCTCCACGGATTGGGTAATGCCGTCCGATGAGCGCCCTTCACGTTCTCGGCATATTTTTGTTGGTCGGCATAAACGCATTTTTTTCCGCGACGGAATTCTCGCTCGTTGCCGTCAGGCTTTCGCGCGTCCGTCAACTTGTGGAAAAGGGCGATCCTCGTGCCAAGATCGTCGAACATCTCCTGGGCGATCTCAGTCGAGTCGTTTCCGGGGTGCAAGTCGGCATCACGATTGCCAGCCTCTCGCTTGGATATCTGGGAGAGGTCACGCTGGCGTCGGTTCTCCGGCCAATGGTTGAAAAAATGGCGCGACCCTGGGCCGCCGTCTTAGCCCATGGGGCGGCGCTCGTCCTCGTGTTCGGATTACTCACGGTTTTGCAGGTGATATTCGGTGAGCTCGTCCCCAAGAGTTTGAGCCTGGCCCGCGCCGAACGCGTGGCGCTGCTCATCGCGCGGCCGTTTAACTGGTTTCTCAACACCCTTCGCTGGGCCATCGATTTCCTTGACGTCGCTGCCGAAAGAATCGTCCGCGCGCTTGGTGTACTGGCTCCTCACAGTCACACTTTAGTGAGGTCCGTCGAGGAATTACTGGTGATGGTCCAACAAGCGCGGGACCGCGGCCTGATTCCGGCGGCCGAAGCCAGATTCGTTCAAAACGCGATTGACCTTGGCCAGGTGCAAGCGCACGAAGTGATGGTCCCTCGCCCGGATGTGCACGCCCTGCCCGTCGAGGCGACCTTAGAGGATGTGACGTCAGCATTCGCTACCAGCCGGAAATCTCGGCTGCCGGTCTATGAAGGGTCGCTCGACCACATTCTCGGTTTTGTGCACATCAAGGACGTGGCCTGGAATCTCTTCGATCGAACGCACGCACCTCCAAATCAGCCGCCGAGTTCTGTGTTTCGACTCAGGGCCGTTCTTCGCGAGGTGCTGATCGTTCCCGAAAACAAACGGGTCGGCGAGCTGCTCGTCGAGTTTCGCTCGCACCACACGGGGATGGCAATGGTTGTGGACGAATTCGGCAGCATTTTGGGACTCATCACCCTGGAAGATATCCTCGAACAATTGGTCGGCGAAATTCACGACGAATTTGACGTGGTCGAACGCCCGCTGGCTGCGCCCGACGGAGGAATGATCTTCGACGCGGCGACAAAAGTGCGCGACCTCCAGGCGCAATACAATATTGCATTGCCGGACGACTCCTCATACGAAACCGTGGGTGGATTTGTGCTGAGCCGTCTTGGATTCATTCCCCGCGGTGGCGAGACCTTCAACGCCGATGGTTACAATTTCACGGTCATGCAGATGGCGCGCCGGCGAGTTTCGCGAGTAAAAATCAAGTCGCTGGGCCCCGAGCGAAGTTCGTCGCAGTCTGGCCTCAAGCCCGGTGCCAACGCGGTGACCTCTTCCCTTGCTGGAGAACGCCCCGCAAAGTGATTCGTTACATTTCACTCCGGCTTTTGTTCGCGCTTCCCGCGCTCTGGTTGATCGTGACGCTCGTCTTTCTGCTCGTTCACATCGTGCCTGGTGATCCTGTGCAACAAATGCTGGGGGACGGCGCGCGCGCCGGCGATCTGCTGCAGCTTCGTCACGCGCTGGGCTTGGACGTGTCCATTTCCACACAGTACGAGCATTACCTGGCAGGCGTTGTTCGGGGCGATCTTGGCGACTCGTTCCGATTTCAGCAGCCCGTCACGCGCGTGATTCTTGCGCATTATCCGGCCACGCTTGAGCTCGCGATCGTGGCCTTGCTCGTCTGTGCGGCGATTGGAATTCCTGCAGGCTTGCTCGCTGCGGCTCGGCGTGGCACGTCAACGGATCACGCCGTTGCGCTATTCACTTTATTCGGACTCTCCGTGCCGAATTTTGCGTTAGGTCCAGTGTTGATTCTCGTATTTTCAGTGATTCTTGGTTGGCTGCCCGTTTCCGGCCGAGGCGGCCCGTCACATCTGATATTGCCGGCAATCACGCTGGGAGCCGCGCTCGCAGCTATCTTGACGCGCATGGTTCGCACCTCCGTAATCGAGGAATTATCGAGCGACTACGTGCGCACGGCGCGTGCCAAAGGGCTTTCGCCCTCGGCCGTTTTGTTTCGCCACGCGTTTCGCAACGCACTCATTCCCATCCTCACGATTCTCGGATTGCAGTTTGGCACGCTCCTCGCCGGCACGATCGTTACCGAGACGATCTTTTCCTGGCCCGGCATCGGCCGTCTCGCCGTGCAAGCCATCGGTGCCCGCGACTACCCCCTGTTGCAGGGATGCATCCTGTTGATTGCGTTCTCCTACGTGGTTGTGAACCTCCTAACGGATGTGGTCTGCGCGGTTGTCGACCCGAGGGTGCGTTTCGAATGAGCGGCTTACGCGAATTTTTGCGTGAGAGCCCCGCTGGACGCTGGGGGCTTGCCGTGAGCCTGCTGCTAATTGTCCTCGCACTCGCGGCGCCGTGGCTTGCCCCCGCCGACCCCACCGTTCAGCATCTCGCGGTGCGTCTCGCAGGTCCCAGCGCCGGGCACTGGATGGGGACGGACGAACTCGGCCGCGACGTCCTTTCGCGTGTGCTCTTTGGCGCCCGCATTTCGATGCTTGTGGGTGTGAGCGTCGTGTTCGGGGCCGGTATCCTCGGATTTGCGACCGGAGCGGTTGCCGGCTATTGCGGAGGTTCGTTCGACCGCTTGGTGAACATCGTGCTGATTAACGCGTTCCTCTCGTTCCCTGGAATCCTGCTGGCGATTGCGTTCGCGGCATTTCTCGGCCCCGGCGTCGGTAAGGTGATTCTTGCGCTTGTTGTCACTGGTTGGGCGGGATACGCTCGCTTGGCACGCGCACAAATTCTGCAGGCTAAGGAAATGGAATACGTCTTGGCCGCGCGCTCGCTTGGTGCTTCACATGTGCGCATTCTCGTTCGGCATCTCGCGCCGAATATTTTGCAGCCCGTCCTCATCCAGGCCACGATCGGTATGGCCGGTGCGATCCTGGCGGAATCTACGCTGAGCTTTCTAGGCGTTGGAGTCCTCGCGCCGATGCCAAGCTGGGGCGCCATGCTCAACGACGCGCGCGGCCATCTTTTCGACGCGCCTCATCTCGTCCTTTTCCCCGCCCTCGCCATTATGGTCGCCGTACTCGCCTTCAATCTCCTCGGGGACGCTCTCCGCGATTGGATGGATCCGCGCATGCGTTCCTATTTGGTCACTACGGCTCTCGCGCGCTAATGGGTGGTGATAGGCTGAGTTCGATGCTTGCCCTAGTTCTTGCTGGCATTTGCATTTGCACGGCGTCGGCCGTGGATACCGTTGTTCCATTCCGAATGCGAGGGATTGGCCACAAGTGGGTGTTCTTGCGAGGCGGAACGTATAACTATCACGAATATCTGAAGGTGTGCGGGAAGTATGGATGGCGAGCTTGGCCGGTCTACTTTATGTGGGTGATGTGGATCGCCGGAATCTCACTTCTGGTCGCTGGTTGTTTCATGAGATTTGGCACACACCCGGGTTAGTCGAGCCCAGGAGATCAATCGAAAACCTCTCTTTTGAAGGCTCCCATCGGGTGTCACCGTAGACGATTTTTCTTTACACCAACAGGTACTTGCGCGAATTCGACCCCTCGTGTAAAGATTTTCTTCGTATCCTCGGACTGCGCCCTAGCGCGAGCTAAACCGTGTTGTTCGAGGTTGTGTTTGGAATTGTCTTGCAGTGCTGCGCCCTTCCGCCGGGTGTCTTCAACTCAGCTCGACTGTAACTTCCGCGCCGCGTCCCACGCCTAGCGCGCGAGCCGCGCTGCCCTTGTTGACAGCGATCTCAAGATATCCGCTCGACCCAATCACTCCAACCGCCTCACCCGCCGCCCCATTCGCGAATGTCGGCACCAATTTCGTTATGGCGGCGTTTCCGGCGCGAATCGTGAACTTACCATCCGCCGACGCCAGCGTAGGAACATCCCCGGGCGTAAAATTGGTCACCAAGTTTCCGAAGTGATCGACGCGCAGCACGATTCCCTTCACGGTATTTCCGGCGGCCTTCGGCTTCGGAATCGCGAACCGCACGAAATCCGTGATTGGCTCGCCAAAAGCGGACGTCTGCCACGATTTTGTCATCCAGGCCGCAACCGGCGCGAAAATGTCGCGCCCGTGAAACGTCTTGCTCACAGGACTGCGGAAGTAGTGCTCGGAGACGATATTCCACGCGTACAGTGCCTCCGATTGGTCGTACACGGACGAGAGCACACCATTATCCGGCGCCACGAAGTACTGTGTGTCCCCGGCGACAAGAATCGGCCGGCGCTCTGTTCCCACGCTCGGATCGACGACAACTAGATGGACCGTCTTCGACGGAAAATATTTGTAGGCCTGCCCTATTGCCAGGGCTCCGTCCAAAATGTCGTGAGCCAGCACGCTATGCGTGATATCCACGATATTCACTTCCGGATTGATGCTGAGGATCACACCCTTCATGACGCCGACCAGATGATCGCTCGTGCCGTAATCCGTTGTAAGGGTGATGATGGGCCGCGCCAAGGTTAGCTCCTGTGCCGCTTAAGAGTGCGCCGCTGAAATATCAAGTCTTCGGCACACCTTCGACGCTAACGGACACTTGGGTTGGTGTCAAAGCGAAGGGCTGCGGCTGCTTCCATTGAGTAACGCGAAGGGCTGCGACCCGCTCTCCTGCCGGTCACTCCTCCACGAGATCGATCTCGCCCACCCCGCCGTGAACGGTGAGTTCGATTTTCTGCGGCGTCTTTCCGTAAGCGTCATTCTCGTACGAATCACCGCTGTTTTTGAGCCCGTCGGCGCGGACGGAACCGATGCCGCCCGACGCAATCACCCGCACACCCTCGTCCTTGGGCAGACGTATCCAGGCCGATCCCACTCCGCCTTCAATGTCCCCTTGCATGCTGTTTCTTCCCATACCTGTCAGATCAAGATGAAGTTCACCCACTCCCATATGGATCTGCAGGTGGTTCACGTTCAGGCCCGCAAGGCGCACGTGATTTTGTCCCGCCCCCATGTTTAGTCGAAGGTCAATCGGCGCATCGCCGCCCAAGTGCACGTCCCAGTTATTATTACCACTCCCGAAATGGACGTGATTCTCTCCCTGCGTGACGTTAAGATGTCCCTGCCCGCCTGAAACCTCGTAGTTCACCTCTGGCTTTCCCTCGAACGAGTCGTACTGAAAATCGGCATCGAGTAGATGTGCGGACCCGCCATTCAAATTCAGATTCCCGGCTGGCATCTGAAGATCGGCGGTCACGGATTTTGCAGATCCTAATTCAATGGTTTGCGTATCGTGTTGCCCGCCCCGCATGTGCCGCTCATGCCAGAAGGGACCGTCGTCCCACGTCCGATCATGCCAGCGGCGGCCGCCATGCCAAAACGCCAGGAAGAAAAAGGCTGCCAGAATGATCCAAGCGATCCCGGTTCCCGAAACCCGCGGCGCCGTGGAATGCTCGCGCGCGTAATAGCTGTCCCAAATTTTGCCGAGACCGATGAAAATCAAAATCAGCGGCCAATATCGCCAAATAACGGGCCACGGATCAAAACCGGGATAGAGGTTCAGCAACAAAAATAGAACGCCAAGCACAATCAGAAGAATCGGGCCGACAAAGGATCGATGCCGTGGATACCTCATCTGAGGTCCTGTTTGCGCCATTGAGCACCTCTGCATGAGGATACGCTGAACGGGCTTCGAAAGTTTCACCCGTCAACTAGCCCAAACCGAACTGTCACAACGAGCCGCTATTTCCAAACCAACGGCCAACGCGTGGGCTGGCGCTCGCGTCTAAGCTGTCGAGTATTTGATCTTGAAGAGAAGAAAAGACAGTTCGCGCGAAGCCGGCCCGACGCCTCTTGGCTTGTCCGGTTGCACAGTAACTGTAGGCCCAAAATTTGCCTCCCGCTATCCCGGCAGGTATTATGGTAACTCTATGGTTTCCGCGCCTAGGCTTTGGTTGTATGTTCTTGCGCTCATTTTTCTCCTGAGCGCGTGCCCCCTGCGAGCCGCGGACAATTCTGCGATTTTCCCTTTGGGCGATGTGAAGCCGGGTATGAAGGGCGAGATGTACACCATCTTCAGCGGCGATCAAATCGAAAAGACCGACCTGGAAGTAATCGGCGTCCTTCACAATGCCGTGGGACCCAAGCTGGATGTCATCCTGGTGCGACTGCTCGGCGATAAGGTGCAAGAAACCGGAGTGGTAGCTGGAATGAGCGGCAGCCCGGTTTATTTTGACGGAAAGCTAGCGGGCGCGCTGGCGCTGAAGCTCGGCACATTCACAAAAGAAGCCATCGGCGGTGTAACTCCTATCGAGGACATGCTTGAGGTGGAGCAGCCACGCCCCGCAAGCTCACCAGCGGCGACCGGGCCATCTGCGGTCTGGGACCCTCGGGAAACCGCGCAGACGTTTGCGGCCGCGGGAGCAGGGTCCAAGCAACTCCTTGTTCCGATCGAGACGCCGCTGATTGCGACCGGACTATACCCGGAAACTCTGGCTAAATTCGGCAAGGTTTTTTCCTCGTGGGGCATGACGGTAATGGCCGGAGGCACGGCTGCGCCGTCCCCTGACGATCAGCAGCTTAAACCGGGTGACATGGTTGGATTCGACTTGGTGCGCGGCGATCTCTCGATTAGTTCCGGCTGCACCGTCACCATGGTCCAGGACAATCGCATTCTGGCCTGCGGACATCCGCTCTTTGGCTTCGGGAAAGTCGAAATGCCGCTCTCTCGCGCACACGTGATGATGACGCTGTCCTCCGCGGCGGCTTCCACCAAAATTATCACCACAGGTGCCACGATTGGAACGCTGACGCAGGACCGTCAAACAGCGGTGATGGGCGTGTTGGGGGCGGGACCGCCAATGATTCCGCTCGATCTCATTCTCGATACCCCGGCGGCGGAGAAAAAATATCACTTCGAAGTGATCGAAAGCCCTCAGTTGACGCCAACGCTTGTGGCAGCCGCGGCGTACAACGGGATCATCGGCAGCCCGGCGTACGGCGAAGGCTCGACTCTTCAATTGAACGGAACCATCGAAGTGAAGGGGCACACACCCGTGCAGCTGGACGACCTCTTCGCGCCCGCCGATCAAACCACTCCAGCGCCGTTCTATCTTGCGACACCAGGTTCAAGCCGACTTCGGGCGCATTTACTCGAATCCCTATGAATCGCCGCAAATCGGCCGAATCGAGCTGCACGTAAAGGCGCTGCCGGAAAGGCGCTGGGCCACGATCGATAGCGCCTGGCTGGACCGAAGTGTCGTGAGTGCCGGCGATACCGTAAAGGTCAAAGTTCTGCTGCGGCCCTACCGCGGTGCCGCGTTTGTGCAAGACATCCCCGTAACGATTCCGCCGCAAACGGCCAGCGGCACGCTGGAACTGGTCATCAGCGACGCGGAATTTCTGAACCGAAACGTGCAGTCGCTGGCGGCTACCGCCCAAGGGCAGCTTCCCGGTCTTGAAGAGATGATCCAGCTCATCAACCGCGAACGGCACAACGATCGTCTCTACGCCACCTTGTTGCAGTCGACGCCCACCGTGCTAGTGGAAGACAAGGAAATGCCCAACATACCAGCCTCGGCGATCAACGTGCTCAATCAGCGCCAGAATCCGGGCGGCGCCAGACTTCTGTGGCAATCCACCGCGGGCGAATGGTCGGTGCAAATGCACCAGGTGATCGCCGGCCAGGACATGCTGACCATTACGGTGAAATAGCGCACCGTTTCAAGGGAGATAAAGCTGATGACGATTCGGAGGATGAATCTGGTGTGCCTGCTTGCCGTCGCGTTCGTGCTCACGAGCACAGCGCGGGCCGAGCACACGCGCTATTGGCGCCAGGCGGATTTCTCCGATTTTCACAAGGGCACTGCGACGGGAGTGGCAATTCGCAGCGATGGGAAAATCGGTCCCGCTCCCAAATTCGACGCGTTCTCCGATCCGAATCTCGCCTACGTTTGGTCGCTGCGCCTGGATTCGAAAGCACGTCTCTACGCGGCCGGCGGGTCGGATGCGAAGGTCCTCCGGTTCGATGAAGCCGGAAAAGCCACTACCGTTTTCGAATCCAGTGAACTCGCGGCCCAGTCGATTGCCTTCGATGCCTCGGACAATCTTTATGTAGGTACCTCTCCCGATGGCAAGGTTTATAAGGTCACTCCCGACGGCGTCAAGAGCACATTTTTCGAGCCAAAGACAAAATATATCTGGGCGCTGGCCATTGACCGGCAAAACTCTCTCTTCGTAGCTACCGGCGATACCGGGAAAGTGTTCGTGGTAGCGCCCGATGGGAAGAGTGGGCTCTTTTGGCAGAGTCGCGAGCGCCACGCGCGATCTTTGGCATTCGACGCGAAGGGCAATTTATTGATCGGCACCGAACCGAACGGCTTGATCGTGCGCGTAGACGTCACGCGCAAGACGCTCGCTGACCTTCCAGCGGCCGGATCGTCGTTCGTGCTCTATGAGACGAACAAGGCCGAAGTAACTTCTCTCGCCATGGACAGCAGCGGAGACATCTACGCGGCCTCCATCGGAGATAAGGGACGCTTGCCTGAATTGCCGCGCGTCCTTCCGACTCCGCCACCCCAGCTCGCCACGCCGGCCATTGCCCCGCAGGGCGTCGTGGTTACACCGGTGCAGCCAGCGACGCAACCCGGTATCTACCATCCGTTTCCAAGCGTTTCGGCCCCTGGCGGGGCGGAGGTCGTGAGGATCGCGCCTGACGGTTCGCCCGAAACGCTTTGGACATCGCGCGACGGACTCGTATTTGCCCTCGGATTTTCGCTCACGGGAAAGCTTCTACTCGGGACGGGCGATATGGGGAGTCTGATTGAGCTCGAGGGAAACAACGTCTATTCGAGTGTCGCAACCACCGCCTCCGCGCAAGTGACCAGCCTGATTACTGGTGGAGGCGGCAAAGTCTTCGTGGCTACCGCCAATCCGGGGAAAATTTTCACCCTCGGACCGGGTTATGAGCCGAATGGCAGTTTTGAATCGAGCACTTTCGACGCCCGAATATTTTCCCGCTGGGGACGCGCGACCTGGTGGGGCGAAGGCGGCTCGTCGAAAGCAAAAGTTGAGTTTTACGTTCGTTCCGGCAACACATCCAGTCCGGCGGAAGATTGGAGCCCCTGGGCGGGGCCCTACGAAGACTCTGGAACTCAGGCGGTGGTCTGTCCCGCCGCGCGCTTCGTACAGTGGAAGGCGGTATTTTCGGACGTTAGCGAGGAGAGCGCGCCCACGATATCCTGGGTAAGTCTTGCCTACCAGCCTAAGAATGTCGCGCCCGTAATTGACGACATCGCGATTCAGGACCCAAGTGTTCGTGTCTCTGGATTTCCCTCGTCACCAAGCGGACCGGGCAGCCCCATGCCGGTCGCGCTGAGAACACCTCAGGGCCCCGGGGGAACCTCCTCCGGGCAGCCCGTAGACGCGGAACCCCGAGCGCCTGAATCGAACACCGAGGCGACGCCCCAAGGCTTCACCCAGAAGGGTTATCAGAGTGTGCTGTGGAGCGCGCATGACGACAACGACGACCTACTCCTTTTCACGATCTACTACCGCGGCGAAGGTGACCGCGATTGGCATCTGCTAAAGGACAAAATAACCCAGCGGTATTACTCCTGGGACACCACTTCGATGCCCGATGGGGCCTATTACTTAAAGATCGTCGCCTCCGATTCGCCTTCGAATCCCGCAGCCGAAGCTTTATGGAGCGAGCGCGAGAGCGACCGATGGGAAGTAGCCAACACGCCGCCGCGCATCGAGAACTTGCGGGCCGGTTCGGGAATCCTGAATACCAAAGCGTCGTTCGAGGCCGTCAGTTCCTCGGGTCCGATTGCCCGCGCGCTTTATAGTATCGACTCGGGAGACTGGAAGATCGTCTTTCCCACAGGCGAACTCTCGGATGCGCCGAAAGAGAGTTACTTTATTCAATTGCCGGGGCTGCCGGTGGGTGAACACACGCTGGCGGTTCAGGTAGCGGACCGGCTTAACAATACAATTACCGCGAAGACTACGTTCACCGTCGAGCCGCACTCTCAATAGGTTGCCCGGCCTCTGCCCGCGATTCATCGCGAGGAGCGAGGCCCATGCTAATTTGACCAATCGCGCACGGCTGCAACTGTTTCAAAGCGGTCGACAATCGCTCCTACTCCCGCGGTCCCTCCCAAACCGGCAAGATCTTCCACGTGGATCACTCGCGCACTACACCGCACGTGTTCGGGATTTCGTCCGGTGAGTTCTCGCGGAAGCGTCAGGTGCATTTCGAGAGGCTCACCGACGCTCAGTCTTGCACGCGAGGTAAAATACACGCCGTTTTCGGATAAATTGAGCACCTCGCCCTCATGCGTCGCGGAATTGCGAGCCACTTCGCGCAAACCCAGAGTTTCGCGGCTTCCGTTCCCTACAATGCGAAACCGCACGGGTACCACACACGGCTTTCGGGGCGAGATGCGGCGTTCTGCGCCGGACATGACTGTCCTCCTGACGAGCCAGTAGTCAGTTTTTCGAACTGCCGGAAGGGGTTCTTGCGAGGATGTCAGCGGGTGCGCCGACCGTCAATAATTTTAATGTGAGAAAGTCGCGTATCGTGCAGCTTGGCGCGGACTAACCTGCTGCGCCTACGTCTCGTCAGGGCGCCAGTCGGGGGATGGAAAGTCGATTTTCCAGAAATCCGGGGCCGGGGAGTCAAACTCCAATGGCACGTGAAATCCCTCACGCATTTTCTGAGGGGCCCGCACCACTTTGCACGCTACGCGCTCCTTCGTGGCGGTATGTTCGAGCACCAGTCTCGTATCGGCTGCTAGGTTGTGATCCATCACCACCATAGCGCCGTACGGATTCACGCTCAGCGTGGCAACGCTGAAGGTTTCCGGCTGCCCCTTTACAGCCACGTGAATGCTGGCGCGGACCCGCAGTAACACCCGCTGGCCGCGCCGGCGATCCGAAGCTGGGGCTGGGGGCGCGGGCGTCAAAGGCGCCGCTTGAAGGATCGGCTTAGGGGGAGCATATGTTCCGGCCTGAACCGTCACCTGCGGCTGATTCGGTGGTTTCGGGATCATTTTCAGGGCGTCGGTCATCAAAGATCAACCCCCCAGAAGTTAAGATCGGCCGCAATCAATTCGACTCCAATATCCCAGCCATCCGGCTGCTGCACTCCTTTCCAAACCACCAACCCATTCGCAATTTGCTTGGTCACAAGGTTGGTAATCCGCAAATTCTCGCGCACCTGGATTTCCCTGGGGCTAGAGAGCAGGCAGCCGTAGGGGTTCACCACGCGCGTAAAGCCCGCCTCGAAGTGCAGCGGCCCCACAGCACCATTCCATTCAATGGTTACCGGAACACGGGAGTTCATGCGCGGCCCGCGCCGCTTGCTTCTCATTCGTATGTCGCGTGGGAGGTCTTCCCTGAAAGCCATTCTGATCGAGTCTCCGCGGAGAGGGGAACCCGGAATCGAGCAGTCCACAGGGCCCGGGCGCCTCACCAGGCGCCAAAATCATCCTAAATGGGTGGGAGATTTAGGGTCAATGGTACGAGGAGACAGGTGGCTTTTGCTGTACCGTAAGCGAGCGGACGCCGAAGCGCTCACAGCCGTCCAAATCTAATCCGCGGAGAGGATTTCTTCGCCGAGGCGCGGCTTGGCGATCCCGGCAATCCTGCCGAAGCGGCGCTCCATCCAGCTCTGGAAGGTATCCATGTAGGTGTAAAACACCGGGGTGAGATACAGGGTGACCAGTTGCGAAAAGATCAGCCCGCCGCAAACCGCGAGCCCCAGCGCCCTCCGCGAATCCGCTCCAGCGCCCATCCCCACTGCAATCGGCAACGTACCCATTAGCGCAGCCATTGTGGTCATCATAATCGGTCGGAAACGCACCAGGCAGCCTTGGTAGACGGCCTCGGCGGCGCTCAAGTGCCCTTCCTTTTCGCGAGCGATGGCAAAATCCACCATCATGATGGCGTTCTTCTTCACGATCCCAATCAGCATAATCACGCCCACGAATCCGTAAAGGTCAAGGCTGTACCCGAAAAGCTGCAGTGTCAGCAGCGCGCCGAATGCCGCCGACGGCAAGCCCGATAAGATAGTGATCGGATGAATGAAGCTTTCGTAGAGGATGCCGAGCACGATATAGATCACCACGATGGCGATCACCAGCAGGATGCCCAAGCCCACCAATGAGGATTGAAATGCCTGTGCGGTCCCTTGGAATTGCGAGGACACGCTCGGCGGCAGGGATCGCGTGAGATCGTCGATCTGGGTCACCGCTTCGCCGATGGCCACACCCGGCTTCAGATTGAACGAGACGGTCACCGAGGGAAGCTGGCCCAAGTGGTTCACCGTCAGCGGCCCGAGACTCGTTCCCAGGTTCGCAACCGCGCTTAGCGGAACCAGGTTGCCCCCGCTGGACCGTATATAAAGCAACGAAAGCGCGCTGGGATCTTTCTGGTATTTATCTTCGAGCTCCATCACCACCCAGAATTCATCGTTCGGGGCAAAAATCGTGGAAATTTGGCGCTGGCCGTAGGCCGTATACAGCGCGTCCTCGATCTGCGACGCGGTCACGCCAAGAGCCGACGCCTTGTCGCGGTCGATCTTGACGTCCACCTGCGGGCTGGCGATCTCCAGATCGCTGGTCACATCTTGAATGGACGAGAGGCCGCTCATCTTCTGCTCGAAGTTCGTCGCCACGCGATAGAGCTCGTCCGTATCGGGGCTCTGCAAGGTAAGCTGATAGGGACTTTCGGTAACGTCTCCACCAATCTGAATGGGAGGAGGATTTCGCAGGAACACCAGAATGCCGGGGATTGTTCCAAGCTTCATCCGCATCTCTTGCATCACTTCGTTGATATCCGGATGGTGCGCGAAAAGCGGCGTAGCGGAGCGGAGGATGCTCCCCAGCACCGGCACTCCGCCGTACTTGCGATCCAGCGCGATCATCCTGGCGCTCGGAATTTCCGGGCGCTCCGCGGGCGTCTTGAGGTGGATGAAAACGAATCCCGAATTGCCGCCGCCGCCGACCAAGCCAATCGTCGAGAAAAATCCCTTGTTGTTCGGATCGTTCAACAAAATCTTGTTCACTTCTTCCTGATGCTGTTTCATGGAGTCGAACGATATTCCTTGCACCGCCCGCGTGTAGCCTTGCAGCGTTGACGAATCTACTTCCGGCAAAAACCCGTACGAAATCGTTTTGAATTGCCAGAACACCACCAGCAGAATGATTACGGACGTCGCCATCACGAACACGCGGTGCCGCAGCGCCCACTGTAGCGAAATGTCGTATCCCTTCAGCATCCGGTCGAAGAACCGCTCCAGCAGCATGTACGTCCGGCCATGCTTCATCTCCTGCCGCGGACGGAGAAAGCGGCTGCAAAGCATCGGCGTGAGCGTCAGCGAAACGAACCCCGAAACCAGCACCGCCATCATGATCACCACCGCGAATTCGTGCAGCAGCCGCCCGATGATTCCGCTCATGAACAGGACCGGAATAAATACAGCCGTCAAGGACAGCGTCATCGAAACGATCGTGAATCCAATCTCCTGCGAGCCTTTCAGCGCCGCCTCCATTGGCCGCTCGCCCATCTCCATGTGCCGGACGATGTTTTCCAGCATCACAATCGCGTCGTCCACCACGAAACCGACCGAGAGGATCATCGCTAGCAGCGACAGATTATCCACCGTGTAGTCGAGCAGATACATCACGGCGAAAGTTCCCACCAAAGACATCGGAAGCGCGAAGCTCGGAATCACCGTGGCCGAAAGATTCCGCAAGAAGAGAAAGATCACGAGGACCACCAGGCAGATCGCAAGAAACAACGTAAACTTCACATCGTTCACGGATTCCCGAATCGTCACCGAGCGGTCATAAACCTGTGTCAAATGAACCGAGGGCGGTAGAACGGCTAGGAACTGCGGCAGCACTCGCTGCACCCCATCCACGACTTCAACCGTGTTGGTGCCCGGCTGCCGCTGCACCGCCAGAATAATCGCGCGCTCGTCGTTGTATGAGTTCGTGACCTTGTCGTTTTGCACCCCGTCGTAAACGTTCCCCAGCTCATCCAGCCTCACCGGAGACCCGTTTCGATATGCCACGATGAGCGGCCGGTACAGCGATGCCCGCGTCAGTTGTCCGTTCGCTTGCACCGTGTACGCCTTATGTGCGCCGTAAAGTGTGCCCGTAGGCAGGTTCACATTTGCGTTTTGTACGGCCGCTGTGACTTCGTCGATTCCCACCTGCCGCGACGCCAGCCCCTGGGGATCCAAATCGATTCGCACCGCATATTTCTGCGAGCCGAAGACCTGCACCTGCGCCACGCCCTTCACCATCGAGATGCGCTGAGCCAGCAGCGTTTCGGCATATTGATCCACGGTCTGGGGCGGCAGCGTCGAAGAACCTAGTGCCAAATAGAGGATGGCCGAGTCCGCGGGATTCACTTTCTGGAACGACGGCGGGCTGGGCATATTCGGCGGAAGCTGCCCTTGCACCCGCGAAATCGCCGCCTGCACGTCTTGAGCGGCCGCGTCGATATTCCGGCTCAGGTCGAATTGCAGGGTAATATCGGTGCTACCCTGGCGGCTTGTCGACGTCATCGAATCGAGGCCCGCAATGGTCGAAAACTGCTTCTCCAGCGGCGTCGCGATGGCCGACGCCATTGTGTCCGGATTCGCGCCGGGCAAACTCGCCCCTACGTCGATCGTGGGATAGTCGATCGTGGGCAGATCGCTCACTGCGAGCGAGCGATAGGCGATAACCCCGAAAATGAGAATTGCTGCCATGACCAGGGTGGTCATGATCGGGCGCCGGATAAATGGCTGCGCGATATTCATAAGGCTTTTCTAGCTTCCCGACATCGAGCTGACAATCTGCACTTTCATCCCCGGTATTAGACGAAGCTGACCGTCTGTCACAACCGTATCTCCGGGCTGCACGCCGCTCGAAATCACCGAATTCCCTTCAATGGCGCGAGCCACCTTCACGGGCCGCATCTCCGCCGTCGAGTCCGATTTCACCAGGTATACGAAATCCCCGTTGGCGCCCGTCTGCACCGCTTGCGTGGGCACAATCGTGGCGTCTTCCTCCTGCGCCAAGCGTAGCAGCACCGTGGAAAACTGCCCCGGCCACAGCCGGTGATCCGCATTGCCGAAGCGAGCCTTCAGCTTGATCGTCCCTGTCGTGTTATCGACGGTGTTGTCGACAAACGTAAGCGCGCCCAACTCCGCCTTTGTGTCTCCGTAAGGAGTCGCTTCCACCTGCAGAGACCCGCGCGTCATGAATTTTTCCACCGGGGAGAAATATTGCTCCGGAATTGAGAAATCCACAAAGATCGGCGAAATTTGATTGATCACGATAAGTACCGGCACGTCGTTTTGCTTCACGATATTCCCCGGATACACCTGAATCGCCCCCGTGCGCCCGTCGGTGGGTGCATAAATCTTGCAGTAATCCACCTGGAGTTGCGCGGAATGGACGGCAGCCTCATCCGCTCGCACGGCCGCGTCTTGTGCATCGGCGTTCGCCTGCATCTGATCGAGCTGTTCCTTCGGTGCAACCCCGGCCTTGTAAAGTTGCTCGTAGCGCTTGGCTTGCACCGTGTTCAATTCCGCTTGCGCCTTATCCCGCGCCAGATTGGCCTGCGCCTGTGCCAGCGCCGCCTCGAACGGTGCCGCGTCCAACGTATAAAGCAAGTCGCCCTTCTTGACGAACTGGCCTTCCTTGATGTGAATCGTCTCGAGAACCGCGTTCACTTGAGCCTTCACGGAAACCGTCGTGAACGCTTCGGCCGAGCCGATCGCGGTCAAATTGATCGGAACGGTTTTCTGCTCGGCTTTTGCAACCACCACTCGCGCCGCAAAAGGCGGAGGCGCGGTTTGCACCGTCTTCGTCGCACATGCGCATGTGGCTATCAAAATCGACAGCGTGATTAACAAAATGGGTAGCCGGGCAAGGGTCCTATTCATCGATGGTCGTATCCTGTCTTTTTCCTACGGGTCGCGATCAAATTAAGTAACCGGGGAAGATGCCCACATCGAGCATCCTGATCCAAGCCCGGCGAGGACTCGGATTGCCGTATTATATCGCGCTTTCTCTCCACCTCATCGGCAGGTCGCGGCGCGTCGATATACACCCCGTAAGACCATTAGACGCAGCGATCTGCGCCGAAGTTTCCACGCCTTTGGTCCCACGTTCTACCCTGCCGCCGCTTCGTCCAGAAACCACACCACCGGTCCATCGGGCTGGACCCTGGACGCCGGGTAGGCGCCGGAGCCTTGGGCGGATTGGCCCCGCAACGCCGCTATAATGGGGCGCTTATCCGCGCCCGTTACCAGGAAGAAAGTGTTCCGGGCTTGATTCAGCACTGGTAGCGTTAATGTTAGCCGCTGCGGCGGCTTAGCGGGCGCCACCACCGCCGCCACCCACCGCGCCTTTTCCTCTAGCGCAGGCGACCCTGGAAAAAGAGAAGCGGTGTGTCCCTCCACCCCCAAGCCAAGTAATTGAACATCGAATGCAGGTGTCCCGGCGCCGAAGAATCGGCGCAGTTCGGCCTCGTATGCTTCGGCTGCTTTCTCGGGCTGCGGCGCATCGGTTGGCATCGGATGCACGTTATCCGCCGGGATCGGGACGTGCGCGATCAGGCTTTCGCGCGCCATCCGGTAGTTGCTCGCCGGATCGTCATGCGGAACGTATCGCTCGTCTCCCCAGAACAAGTGCACGCGCTCCCAGGGGGTCCTCATCCCGCGCTTCTCGGGCTGCGCCCACATCTGGTAAAGCTTCGCAGGTGTATGGCCGCCCGCAAGCGCGATGGCAAATCGGCCGCGTTCCTTCACCGCATCACTCACAATTCGCAGCAACTCATCCAACGCCGCGCGGCTCAGCGCATCGCCATCTGGAAATACGCGCGTATCCATCTTCATAAATTTGGATGCCAATCTGGCAAATTCAACCCCGCGCCCCACCGAACCACCCACCCTGCTGTTTCAGCCATAGCTCAGGTCATGTAGCTCAGGTCTTTAGACCTGAGGATTTTCGCGCGGCTTCGGCGCAATTGACGTTTTGGCCTTTGCCTTTGCGCCGTCATCCTGAGCGGAGTGTCCCGCGTTTTTGCATTTGCGCGAAGTGCGGTTTGTACACCCCGGATGCTGTTGCGGGGCGCCGGGACACGCAGTCGAAGGACCTCTCTTCGATGCTCGCCGCCACTCCGGCAATCAGTCCTTCGCTGCCGTTTTCACTGCGTGTCCGCCAAACTCATGCCGCATCATGGCCAGCAGCTTGTTGGCAAACGGCTCCGGATCCTGCGATCGAAACCGCGTATCAAGCGCCCCCGAAATCACCGGCAACGGAACGCCCAGTTCAATTCCCTCGATCGCCGTCCATCGTCCTTCGCCGGAATCCGTCACATACGCTTCAATTCCTTGAAGCGAGGGATTGTTCGACAGGGCGTCCACCGTCAGATCGAGCAGCCATGAACGAATCACGCTCCCGAATTGCCATATCTTGGAAATCTGCAGCAGGTCGAGGCTAAATTCCTGTTTGTGGCGCAGCAGGTCGAGCCCCTCGGCGTAAGCTTGCATGATTCCGTATTCGATCCCGTTGTGGACCATTTTCACGAAGTGTCCCGCACCCGCCGGTCCCACGCGCCCCCAGCCCTTGTCCGGCCCCGGAGCAAGCGTCTGAAAAATTGGCGCTAGCCGCTTCACCAAATCGGCATCGCCGCCCACCATCATGCTGTAACCTTCGGTCAAACCCCACACGCCGCCGCTCGTGCCGCAGTCCACAAAGTTCATCTTCTTCTGCTGAAGCGCCGCCGCACGCCGCATCGAGTCCTTGTAATAAGAATTCCCGCCGTCGATGATCGTGTCTCCCGGCGCCATATGGGGCGTCAGCAAATCGATCGTCTGGTCCACCGGCGCGCCGGAAGGGACCATCAGCCAAATGGCTCGCGGCGCTTTCAGTTGCCCAACTAATTTCTCGAGCGAATCGATTCCCGCGGCGCCCTTGTCCACCACGCGTTTCACTGCCGCGGCATCACGGTCGAATCCGATCACGCGATGTCCCCCGCGCACCAATCGCTCGGTCATGAACGCGCCCATCTTCCCCAGCCCAATCATTCCCAGTTCCATCGAAATTTCCTCCTTCGTATGAATGAAGGCCCCCATCTCTTAGTGACGGCTAGCGGTGGTTGCCAACGAGTTCTCCTCTGGGACTCAGGTTAGCATTGAAAGAAGCGTTGCAATGGATGATTCCCCCCATCGAAATTCACGAAAACAAGAACGCGGACTTCACGACGAGTTCTGAAATCAGTGGCAGGCGTTCTCATTCGTTCTTGAAGTGTTTGACCACTGCCGGATGTATCCAAGTAAGTGGCCACGGCTGCCCTCCCCGAACCAAATCGAGAAAATAGAGGAAATCGTTAATGTTGTCCAGAATGCCATCAAGTGAATCCGAGCTAAGAGTCGCGCTACCGGAGTGGACTATCTTGTTGCGTAGAGTTACAGCCTTTTTCAACTCGTCTATGATCGCGTCAGGGACAGCAGGAACCTTGCCATAAATTCGCAGCTTCAGTGCTCCCCAAGGAAATTTCGCCAGCATTTCGGTTAGCGGAGGCGACGGGAGTTCCAAGAGCCACGCGGTGTCAGCTAACATTGCGGATGCAAATTGCTTGAAACCAACTTCTGCAGCGGCAACCGCAAGAATCAGAGAACTGCGCGGGTTCAATTCTCGATTCACGTCGGCCTCCCGCAAGAGTTCATGGCCCAAAGGTTCACTCAAACCTTTTACGATCTCCGTTTGAACGAATTCTGAGTCTTCTTTGGACCAATTGCGGGTGGAGCACAGGAATCTAATCCTGGCAGAAATGTTATCAGCGACCGGTTTCCAGTTGGAACCATCGGCAGACCAAGCAAAAAAGTTCTGTGTGCCGGCACGAATAGGGTTAGGGCCGCCGCGACTATTTGTTCTCCACCGAGCAAGACGCAAAGTGCGTTGAATTAGATCGTACATTTCTTCCTGAACTTCGTTAACCGCCTCTTTTCGGATTGAGAGCGAACCAGTCGCAAATGCTTCGCCCTGTAGTCTATTCGAAAGGGCACGCTCACATGTCGCTACGATTAAACCATCATTCTTTTCGAGAGTGGGCGGCTCGCCATCATCAGGTTTTCGTTGTCTAAGAAGAATACTGATGCCCTTGTCCGGGTCTGACACTTGGATTTGGGCGTCGCCGTATAGGAAATCTCGCGTTACGTAGCTCATTCTGAAGTGCATTGTGGTCCTCTCTGCGTTGGCTGGCGCCTAGTACGATAGACGAATGCAAAATCGACGGGACTTCTCTTCGCATGGCTGTCCTGCAGCGTAAATGCTGGGTGCAAAGATGACCAGCCAAGCCTTATTGCGAAACTGGTCGAGTGCTGGGATTACGCCCCTACAAGTCAAAAATGCGGCTCGGTCGGATGCGAGGAGCACGCCCGGGCAAGCCCGGGCGGCATACAGCGGCGGCAAGCCGCCGCACTCCACACAAATTCGGCGCACGCGAGGCCAAGCACGTTTGCCGGGCGCGCCTGATCCCCTAGGCTCGACTAACCGTCGACCTGGGTCCCCTTCCGCTGTGCCTGTACGGAGACTTCCTACGGGTCGCCGGTGGTTACGCCCAGTTTGGCTAGCTCGCCGCGAAGCTGCGCCACATTCTGGAATTGTATTGTGTGCATTCCCAGTTCTTGCGCGCATTCCAGATTCAGCCCGCGGTCGTCGATCAGAACGCACTCCCCGGGTTCACGCTGCGTAATCTTCAGCGCCAGACTGTAAATTCCGCGATCCGGTTTGCGCGATCCCAGGTAGCACGAACTGAAAAACACCTCGAAATAATCCCGCAGATGAAATGTGCGGATGCGGTACTCGTTGATCTCGAGCGATTCGTTGTTCAGCGTGGCATTCAAGTAGCGCCGCGTTCGCGCCAGGTTCCCCAGAAAGGCTAGCGGTTCAGCGCACGCTTGCGACTGCTGGAACATAAACTGCTTGAAGTCATCGGGCGTGAAGGGCCGCTCGCGGTAGAAAACCACGCGCCGCAAATATTCATCGAGTCCCACCTGGCCGCACTCAAAGGCGTGGAGCATCAATTCATGACGGTCCTCGAAATCCGTCCAATCGAGATGGAATTTCTCTACCGCTTTCTGCCGCGAGCCGCGATCCCACCCATTCGTGAGGATCACGCCGCCGTTGTCCCAGAATAATGTGGTAACTTTTGCCATGGTTCTTGGTAGTGTGGAGTTGTCGCGAATCGCAGTGCAATCGCTGTTGTTAGCGCCCGGAGCCGGACAAAAGTGCCCGCGCCGCAAACCGATACTTCGATTCCATTATCCTCGATACGCTGTCCAGCGCAGAACAGAATTCTCTAGCGCTCGCGGATCGCTCTTCTTCGCCGGCTCTCACGCAAAATCTCGCTCCCGATGTGCCGGCGGCCGCACGATCGCCGAACCTAAGTAAGATAGTCAACAGGGATTCCCCCTTGCGGCGTGTTGCACGTTGTGGCAGCGTAAACTTGGAGGTGTATGGTGAGAATCGGATGTGCAGAGCCAAAGTCGCTGTCGAAGGCGAGAGGAACACTGCCTCGCCCGAGCGCGTCTGATCGGCCAGTCGGTCGCCATTCACCACCGCTGCCTTATCGACACTTCGGTCGAGTAGAATATGGCGCAACTCATTCAAAACAAAGGATCGGTGCACACTCTACTCGACACTCGCGCGAGAGGGCCGCTTCCGTCCATACAGCAGCCAAGGCCGCAAATTAAGTGGCGACAAACTTTAGCAAGGAACTCATCGCTTCGCCGGGCAAGAAGGTAAAGCTCGCGAAATGGGATCCCGAAGACACGCTCGGCTGGGATAAAGGCCACAAGGCCAAGGCCAGCATTGAAAAAGAAATCGAGAAATTGGACAAGCTGCAATACCTTCTCTACGCCGAGCACAAGCACGCGCTGCTCATTGTCCTGCAAGGAATGGATGCTTCCGGCAAAGACGGCACCATTCGCCACGTAATGGCCGGCGTGAATCCGCAAGGCTGCGTTGTAACTCCGTTCAAGAAACCATCCATCGAGGAAATGGAGCACGATTTTCTCTGGCGCATCCACAAGGCCGTTCCGCAGCACGGCGACATCGGAATCTTCAATCGCTCTCACTATGAAGATGTTTTGGTGGTGCGCGTTCACAAACTGGTGCCCAAGGAGGTGTGGTCGCGCCGATACGATGAAATCAACAACTTCGAGGCCATGCTGCATGAGAACAACGTAACCATCCTGAAATTTTTCCTGCACATCAGCAAAGACGAGCAGAAGCAGCGCTTCCAGCAGCGCATCGACGACCCGGACCGGCGATGGAAAATCTCCGAGGCTGATTTCGCCGAGCGAAACTTCTGGGACGATTATATCGGCGCCTATGAAGACGCTCTCACCAAGTGCAGCACGGATCACGCCCCTTGGTTCATCATTCCCGCGAACAAAAAATGGTTCCGCAATCTGGCCGTTTCCCACATCATCACCGAGACGCTGGAAAGCATGCGCATGAAATTTCCCCCACCCACCGTGGATGTGAAAAAACTGAAATGGCGCTGATCGGTGCATGTCCGCTTACTTGTACCCAAAGTTTTGGAACGAAACCACGCGGCTATACGTCCTTGACAAGACATGGAGCCGCACATAATGTAAGGCGGTTTTGCGCAGCAAGTCGAAGAGCCGCTCCTTTTTCTTTGAAACGGAGACCCTTATAAAATGCAGGCAGCAACAAATGCACCGGAAATTTTCAAATGGATTCAGGACACAGCGGTTGGTTCGCACATTTCGGATTCTCTATGGCTCTTCCCGCTCATTGAGAGCATCCACGTATGGGGTATCGTCATATTGGTCAGCGCGACGGGAATGCTCGATCTGCGGCTGCTTGGCCTTGTGCTGAAGGAGCAGCCGGTCTCGAAATTAAATAGGACGCTTCTGCCCTGGGCTTGGTGCGGTTTCGCGATCATGATTATTTCCGGCCTGCTCTTGTTTTCCTCTGAGGCCACGAAACTCTACAACAACGGCGCTTTCCTGCTGAAAATGTGCCTGATTTTTCTGGCAGGCATCAACGCCCTGGTTTTTCATACCACGATCTACCAACGCGTGGACAAATGGGACCTCGCGGCGGTGACGCCGACCGCAGCGAAGCTGGCCGGTGCGTTTTCGCTCGTGCTCTGGGTGGGCGTGATTTTTGCGGGGCGATGGATCGCTTACTGGTAGCGTCCGCGAAAAATGGCGCGCGCGCGATGCACTCGATCGCCGTGCGATTGTCGAGCGCCTCGGAACTCCGATCGTAATCGCCGGTGAGGAACCGCAAAGATCCTCAGGGGGGAATGCGATGACAGCCATTCGGCGAGCGGGGATTCTCGCGTTCATTTTTCTTTCAAGCGGATTGGCGCCGAACTTTCTCCGCGCTGGTCCGAAAGCCGCGCAGGATTCCCCGACTGCGAATCCCGCTGCGGAAGACCTCCAGGGCAAGCAGGCCTTCGAGACGCGCTGCTCCACCTGCCACGGTTTGGATGGCGGCGGCGCGATGGGTCCTAATATCCAGGGCATTCCGTTTCGGCTGGGCGCTGATGTAGTTGCGAACATTGTTAAGAACGGTCTGAGCGGCGGGATGCCCGCCTTCGCCGGCCAGATGAATGACGCGCAAATTCAGCAGGTGGTCGCGTACCTTCTTTCGCTCACGCCCAAGGACGCAGGTAAAGTCACCGGCGATCCGGCGAAAGGCAAAGAAGTGTACGACTCGAGCGGTTGCGCGGGCTGCCACATTATTGCAGGAGAAGGCAGCGGCATCGGACCGGAGCTTACAACCGTTGGCAAACTGCGCGGGGCGACCTACCTGCGCAACACTGTGTTGTATCCAGGATCCGATTTGCCCCAGGCGCACGTCTTTCTAGAAACCGGGGGGCAGCTCGATTTTTTGTATGTGCATGTGGTCACCAAGGCTGGGCATGCGTTCGACGGCACTCGCGCCGCGGAAGATTCGTTCCACATCGTGATCAAAGATGCGCAGGGCGATTTCCATTCCTTCCGAAAAGCCGATTTGCGTGAATTGAAAAAGGAACCTGGCAAGAGCGTGATGCCCAGCTTCAAAGACAAATTGTCCGAGGCGCAAATCAACGACATCGTCGCGTATCTTGCGAGCTTGAAGGGTGCCCAATGAAAATCGGTAAATACGCTTTTCTTTTCGTGGCTTTGGCATGGCGCCCAGCAAACGCTTTGGCGCAGGGCGTTCCCTACCAGCGGATTTTGCATTCGCAAAATGAGCCTCAGAACTGGCTGACGTACGGCGGCGGCTACTCTTCACAGCAGTATTCGTCGCTCAAGCAGATCGATCGTCAAAATGTTTCGCGCTTGAAGATCGCGTGGATGTACCAGCCGCCGCACGGTGTCGCGAATCTGGAATGCTCTCCCGTTGTGGCGGACGGCGTTATGTACATCACCGAGCCGCCGAGCACGGTGACGGCGCTGGACGTTCGCACCGGACTCAAACTGTGGAGTTGGTCACCCGTTCTCCCCGAACACGTAGTCGCAATCGGGTTGAGCTCAACCAGCCGGGGCGTCGCGGTGCTGGGCGATACGGTCTACATCGGCACGGTTGACTCGCATCTAGTTGCGTTGGACTCGAAGACGGGCGCCGTCCGCTGGGATGTGCATATCGCCAACAATGCCATGGGTTATGCCATGACGGGACCGCCGCTGGCCCTTGATGGAAAGATTATTGTGGGCATCGCGGGAAGCGAAGCCGCCGTCCGCGGTTTTCTCGACGCCTACGATGCAAAGACCGGCAAACGGCTTTGGCGTTTCTGGACAACTCCCAGGCCTGGCGATCCGGGGGCGGAAAGTTGGGGCAACGGCGCCTCGGAAAGCGCCGGCGGGACAACCTGGAACAATGGCTCCTACGACCCTGAGTTGAATTTGATTTATTGGGGCACGGGAAATCCCGCGCCGGATTTCAATGACGACGACCGGCCGGGTGACAACCTCTACACCTGTTCCTTGATCGCGATCGATCCGGACACGGGAAAGTTGAAATGGTATTTTCAATTTTCGCCGCATGAAAATCACGACTGGGATTCGGACGAGCCTCCCGTTCTGTTCAACGCCAATATCGACGGCAAGCCGCGAAAATTAATCGGCTTCGCCAATCGCAATGGTTTTTACTATGTGCTCGACCGCGCCACGGGCAAGTTCATCACCGGCGTTCCGTTTGTGAAGGAGACCTGGGCGAAGGGGCTCGACGCGAATGGCCGCCCGATTCTCGCTCCGGATCAGCAGCCGACCCTCGGCTCGGGAACGCTGGTTTACCCAAGCATCACCGGAGGCGTTGACTGGACCAGTCCGTCCTACAGTCCGCAAACGGGACTTTTCTACGTGAGCGTCCATGAAACGGGCGCGTACTTCATCAAGGGCACGGGAAAAATCGAACCCGGCCCGCCGAAAGGAATTGTCGGCGGCGGCGGAATCCGCGCTCTTGCCGGCGAGCAATCCTACGGCGCGATTCGCGCACTGGAAGCCACCAACGGCAAGCTGAAATGGCAGTTCAAGCTGCTGGCGCCGGCCTGGGTTCCCGTCCTTTCTACCGCCGGCGGCTTGGTATTCAGTGGCACTGACGAAGGCAATTTTTTTGCGCTCGATGCCGAGACCGGCCAGCCGCTATGGAACATCCAGATGGGCCACTCCGCGCGCTCGAATCCCATCAGCTATGAAGTGGACGGCAAGCAGTACATCTTCGAGACGGCAGGGAACACCTACATCGCATTCATGCTGCCTTAGGTCCCTTTCCGAAAAATAGCAATTCGTAAATATCCCTCGCGTTATACTGTGCAAATTCCAGTTGCCGGGGACCTATGGCCATTCAGCTCGGCTCCCACCTGGGCCCTTATGAGGTTCTCGCCGCTATTGGTGCGGGCGGGATGGGCGAGGTTTATCGCGCGCGGGACCCCAAGCTCGGGCGCGATGTAGCCATCAAAGTTCTGCCCGACGAATTCGCGCGTGACGCCGAGCGCCTGGCGCGCTTCCAGCGCGAAGCGAAATTTCTGGCGTCGCTGAATCACCCCAACATCGCTTCGATCTACGGCCTCGAAGATTCCGGCGGCACTCGCGCGTTGGTGATGGAATTAGTCGAAGGACCAACGCTGGCCGATCGCATTCGGTCGGGCGCGATTCCGATGGACGAAGCTCTCCCCATCGCCAGGCAAATTTGCGAGGCACTTGAATACGCGCACGAGCGCGGGATCGTGCATCGCGATCTGAAGCCGGGGAACGTGAAAGTGACGCAGGACGATAACGTCAAGATTCTCGATTTTGGTCTCGCGAAAGCCGTGGAAGGTGAGGCGGCGTCCGCCCAACGTGTGCATGTCAGTGGTCTTCTGCACCGCATGGAGAACCTTCTCGAAGGTGACACGGCATCCACCGACATCGCGAGTTCGCCTGCGTTGAGCGAGATCGTTACGCGGCCAGGAATACTGCTGGGGACGGTGGCTTACATGTCGCCGGAGCAAGCGAAGGGCAAGCTGGCTGACCGTCGTGCCGACATTTGGGCGTTCGGTTGCGTGTTGTACGAAATGCTGACGGGGAAGACGGCGTTTCGCGGTGAATCGACAACGGACACATTGGCATCGGTCATTCGCGCGGAACCAGACTGGTCGCAACTCCCCGCTACAACACCGCCACATGTTCGGGTGCTCCTGCGGCGTTGCCTGGAAAAGGATGTGCGTCAACGATTGCAGGCGATCGGAGACGCGCGCATTTCAATCGAAGAAGTTCTTTCTGGCTCGCCGGAGCCGACGGCTGCGGCCTTACCTCTGCATCCGGAGAACCAATGGCGGCTATGGCTCGTCTCGGGCATTGCGGGCCTCTTCTTTCTGGCGATGATGTTGCTGGCCTTTCTCTACTTTCACGAAAGGCCACCCGGGGGCGAGGTCACCCGCTTGGAAATTCCTATGCCAGAAAAAGTCGCGGTCGGGGATTTCGCGCTATCGCAGGACGGCCGCAAGCTGGCGTTCATCGGCATAGGCGCGGATGGACAGACCCGCGTTTGGTTGCGGTCTCTCGAAACGCTCGAAGCGCGACCCCTCGACGGTACGGAAGGTGCGGATGGTTGGCCATTCTGGTCGCCGGATAGTCGCTTTATCGCATTCCCCACGTCAACCAACAAGCTAAAGAAAATTGAGGCTTCTGGCGGTCCGTCAGCGACGCTTTGCGACGCCGCATCATACCAAGGGGGTGCGTGGAACCGCGACGATGAGATTGTCTTCGGATCGAGTGCCGGCCTGATGAAAGTAGCCGCGTCCGGAGGCTCACCCCTGCCGGTTACCACCGGCGGGCTTGCCGTCGCTCCCACGTTTCTGCCGGATGGTCGTCATTTCATTTATTGGCGCGCCTTAGGCCCGGGCGTAAACGACAATGGCATTTACGTCGGCTCTCTAGATACCAAACCGGAAGAACAACCGTCGAAGGAACTAGTGGCCGGCCATTCCATCGTGTATTACACGCCGTCTCCCGAACCGTCCGTTGGATATTTACTCTTTGTGCGGGGACCTGAGGCGGTCGGCTCGTTGGGCACGTTGATGGCGCAGCCGTTCGACACCCGGCGGCTCGAACTGACCGGTGAAGCTGTACCAGTTGCCGAACAAGTTCCAAACATAGACTTTTCAGCCTCCGCCACGGGTGTCCTCGTCTATGTCCCAGGGGGCGGCCCAGGAGTGGCGGCCACGGGCGACATTCAGGGTCGACTGGCTTGGTTCGACCGAGAGGGGAGAATTCTCGGCACCTTTGGGGATCCCGGTTCTTACCGCAGCCTGGCGCTCTCGCCGGACGGGAAGCGAGTCGCCTTCGAGCGTGCTGATTCCCAGAAGAACAGGAGTATCTGGCTCTATGAATTCGCGCGCGAAGCGACGACAAGACTTACCTTCAAGTCGGACTGGGACTCCGGCCCAGTGTGGTCTCCAGACGGCAGCCGCGTCGCATTTGGTTCCAGTAGGGGTGGTGTATTTGACCTGTACCAGAAGACTTCAAACCTGGCAGGCGAAGAGGAGCTGCTGTTCAAATCGGGTGAGTATAAGATTCCCACCAGTTGGTCGCCTGATGGGCGCTTTCTGCTGTATTTCAACCCTATCCCGCCCAGCCATCTATGGTTGATTCCCCTCGCCGCCGGAAGGTCGGAGCGCAAACCCATCCAGATCGAACGCTCGGAGTTCAACCAGGGAGTGGGCCGGTTTTCTCCCGACGGGCGGTGGATAGCCTATTCATCCGATGAATCCGGCAGAAGCGAAATCTACGTGCGGCCGTTTGACGCTTCTTCCACAACCGGAACGTCCGCTGCGCAGGCAGTTCCGGTCACCGGCAAATGGATAGTCTCCAAAGGCGGTGGAGGAGGTCTTCCTCTTTGGCGCCATGACGGTAAAGAGCTGTTCTATTTGTCTCCAGATGGAACGGCGATGGCCGTTGACGTCAGCACCAACGGGGTGTTTCAGGCCGGGATTCCCAAGGCTCTGTTCAAAGTACCGCCCGGCGTCCTTTTCTGGGACGTTTCTCCGGATGGCAAGCGGTTTCTGATGGCTGCTCCTTCGGGTGGCAGCGCGGCTGTCCAGACTCCCTTCACGGTTGTGCTGAACTGGCAGGCAGGGCTGAAGAAATGACGCTGGGGACAGAACTCATCCGCCGCAGCGGATACTCAGCGAAGATGCTTGGCGTTATGGATATTTCCTTGTGGGCATGGAGTCCGTTCGATGCGCGACGGATGTGAATGGCGCGCCGCAAAAAAAATACACGAAGTTCCCACCCCGCAGCCAAGAATGCGATTAGAATACCTCCAAGGTTGTCACGTCGAGATTTCGGAAGTTATTTGCCGGCTTGAATCGTTCCCAGGCGATTCGGATCAGGCTCAAAGATTGTTGGGGAGGTCACTATGATGAAAAAAGGAATATTCTGCGGCGCCGCTCTTTGCTTTGTGCTTTTGGCCGCTTTGGCGCCTCACTTGAAGGCGCAGAATCAGGTGCTCGGAGAAGTCGCCTTCGACGCAAAAACCAAAATCGATAAGACTTCGGGAGTGTGGGTGGATGGTCAATATCTGGGCTACGTTGACGAATTGAAGGACAAAAGAAAAGTCCTGCTGCTGCCGGGGAACCATGAAATTTCAGTGCGACAGTCTGGTTATTCCAATTTCGAGGAGCAGGTTCTCGTTGAGCCAGGGAAGAAGACCGTTATAGCTATTTCTATGCAGAAAGATCCGAGGGCACAAGTAGCGACGGTCACTTCGCAGATCAAACTAAAAGTGACGCCGGACAATGCGGCGGTGATTTTGGACGGCGCCTTCGCGGGACATGTGCACGAATTTGGCGGCGTGGGGCGTGCGATGCTGGTGAGCCCCGGGAAGCATCACCTGAAGATTGATCTGCCCGGCTATCAGGTCTTTGAAACGGACGTGAACCTGCTCCCCAAACAGAAAATCACGATAAAAACAGATCTAGTTCCGGGGAGCATCAGTCAGGCGGATCCGTCCATCAAGAAGTAAGTGTTTGCCATCCCGCGGCCAGCTTTTTGCTGGCCGCAGGAACAGCAATTCAAGCTTCTAGACCCACTTATCGATCGAGACGCTCAGGCGGTAGCTCATGTTCGCCACCTGATGGTAAGGATTGGTTTGGCCGCCGCAGACGATGAAGTTGAACGCGTCAGTCTTCGGCCACTTCGGAATCACCATGTCGTCGGTAAGGTTCGCCGCCTGCGGCCCTCTTGGCAGACCGCTAAACAGCATGGTTTTGACGTCCTTCACGGTGACGGTGGTATTCTTCTGCAGCCAATCGGCGAGCTGTTCCTTGGTTTTGTAGCCCAGGTCCCCCAGCCCGTTCGCCACCAGCGGATCGCAAATCACCATCGCGCCAAATAGCGAAGCGAATGGCGCGAAGTTGGCGGACATTGCTTCGTGGAAGTGCGGCACAGGCTTCATGCCGAGGCCCTTGGCCCCTTGCCCTTGCGAAATGCTGAAGCCGAAGAAGAAGCTGATTACATTCTCCGTGGGCTTGAATCCCTTCTGCACATGAAAGGGAGTCCAAGGACTATCTTTTTCATTCTCCGGAACAATCAGGTTGTTGTAGTTGATGATGTTTCCCTGCGAGCCCATGTAAGTCTCGCCTGCGATTCCGCCGCCATCGAGGTTCTTGGACATCAGCGTCCAGGCGCGCCCGATTACGGCATTGGGCTGATTGAACGGACCCATCGCTCCGATGCCGTAATTCATTTGGAGCTTGTCGCGAATCGGTCCATTAATCACCGCCGCGGAAACCAGCGAGTTGGTGGAACTGAAGAGCGCTGAGATTCCGGTGGAGGCGATCGCCAGAATAGTCGGGAAGTAGTCCGGCGTAGCTCCGGCCATCACCGCGTTGACGGCGACTTGCTTGACGGTATAACTCCACTCCGGAAACGCGCCTCGTGCCGGCGTCATTTTGCCGACCACTTCGTCCGGCATGTGGCTCGTGCCTTTCAGCATCGCGTCCACTTTTTCCTGCGTGGGCAGGATGACGGGCATGAAATCCGTCATGCCATTGTCGAGAAAATACTGCTGCAAGTTATCGGACGTGTCGATGAAGGTCGGCGCTCCGACTGGAGGAGTGACGACACCGGTCTTCGACTCATCCGCCGTGAGCGGCCTCGTCAAATTATCGACGACCTCTTTCATCAGGGGCTTGCTGTTGACCGGATCGTTGCCATCGAGGTAGGCGTACATCTGCTCGTCCGTCTTGCCCCAGACAGGATGTGGCGTGAAGGCGATGCGCTGTAGCGGCATGCCTCTTTTTGCGCAATTCGTTTTGGCGAGATCCTTGAAGGCGATCGTCACCATCGGAACGGCTGGAATTCCCATCTTTTCGTATTCTATGCAGTGACCAACGGTCGCTGGGGTGCAGGTGCTTCAATGCCCAATCGCCATGATGACGGCGTTTCCCTTAGCTTTAACTTCGGCGTTTAGCTTGGGATCGTCATCGGCGAAACCTCCAGCTTTGAGACGGTATTCCGTTTGCACGCTCGGCATGTTCTTCTTGAACCAATCGCCCACCTGCGCGAGGAAGCGATCGGCGCTCGGGAAACCATCGGAAACAAGAAAAATGGTCTTGCCGTCGAGCGTGGAAAGCCGCGGCGCCATCGGAATCAGAATAATTGGGGGTGGCATACCGCGAGGGTTGAGCACTTCTAACTTTGCAGGGCCGGCGCTGGCAGCAGCCTTTTTTGTTTTCGTTTTAGCCTCGGCGGTAGCTCCGGCTAATAGAACTGGAGACATTCCCAGCAGCGACAATAGATTTCGCCTGTTCATCTCTCACCTCGTCCTTCTTAACTATTATGCATCTTGTACATCAAAACCTCATCTTCTATAACGTCGCACGCCTCCAATTACATCCATTTGTCTATTGAGACGCTTACGCCATAACTCAGGTTTCCGGCCTGCGGGTAGGCGTTGGTTTGCCCGCCGGCAACCACGATGTTCAAACTCTCGGGTCGTGGGAAATGCGGAATTACCGCATCTTCGGGCAACTTGTACCAAGTAGCGTAAGGCTCCACGCCCTGTAGCGCGCGCGGGTAATCGAACAAATATGCGTAGTTTCTGCTCTTGTAGTCCTTCACTGTTTGAGTCGTGTTCTTGTAGAGCCAGTCGATCAGCTTTTCTTTTGTATCGTAACCCTGCTCTTTCAGGCGCTTGGCGACCAACGGATCGGCAATGACAAGCGCCCCGAAAAATCCGGTGAACGTGCTGAAGAGATCGCTCATTTGATAATCAAATTGCGGGTTCTGGTTGACGCTGCTGCCCCGAGCCACCTGGCCGGGCACCACGCCGAGGCCGCGGAACAGGCTGACCACGTTCTCTTCGGGCTTGAAGCCCCGTTGCACGTGAAAGGGAGGCCAGGGACTTTCCGACTCGTTCTCCGCGATCACCACATTGTTGTAATTGAGATTGTTTCCGAGAGAACCGAGATAGGTATCGCCCGGAATTCCGCCATTTCCAAGATTCTTCGATAGGATTGTCCAGGCGCGCCCGATGGTGGCGTTGGCTTGCGCGAACGGTCCCAGCGCGCCGATTCCATAGTTGAATTCGAGCTTGTCGCGAATCGGACCGTTGATCACCATCGCGAACGCGAACGAATTTGTCGAACTGAAAAGCGACGCAATTCCCGAAGACGCGATGGCGAGAATGATGGGGAAATATTCGGGCCGTGCTCCGGCCATAACCGCGCTCGCAGCCACCTGCCGGACGTTGTAGCTCCATGGCGGGTAAGCTCCGGCGGCCATTTTGCCGACCACCTCATCGGGATGGTGGCTCGTCGCCTTGAGCATCGTTTCGACTTTGTCCTCCGTCGGCACAATGATCGGCATGAAGTCGGTATAGCCATTATTCATGTAGAATTCTTGCAGATTATCGAGCGTATCCGTAAAAGTTGGCGGGCCGATCGAAACAGAAACCATCCCCGTTTTGTTTTCTTCTTCCGTCAGCGGTGTCGTCAGATTGGCCACAATCTCCTTCATCATTGGCTTGCCGCTCACCGGATCGGGGCCGTTGACATAGACCCGAAGCTCTTCGGGCGTCTTACCCCACACCGGGTGCGGCGTGAACGTGATGCGCTGATGCGGCATTCCGCGCTTGGCCGCGTTGAGGACCACCAAATTCTTAAATGCTTTAGTGATTACCGGTACGCTCGGGATTCCCATCTTTTCCGTTGTTATGCAGTGACCGACGGTCGCTGGGGCGCAGGTGCTTCAATGTCCCACGGCCATGATGGTCGCGTTGCCCTTTTCCTTGATCTCTTTCCACAGCGCCGGATCGTCTTGCGCATACGGCCCGGCTTTCCTCCGAAAAACTATTTTGACGCTGGGCATGTTTTCGTGAAACCAAATTTCCATCTGCTGCAGCAGCGTATCGGAACCGTGGAAACCCGTGTCTACCAGATAAACGGTCTTTCCATCGAGGGTATCGAGGCGCGGAGCCATCGGTATCAGCTTTATGGCTGGCGGCGTGCCCTTCGGATTCACCGCCGTCACTTTGCCGCCCATTGAGCCGGTGTCGCTCTCGGCTTTGGCGTTTTTCGGGAGGAGATCGGCTTTAGCGGAGGCGTTCGCCAAAAGAACCGGGGACATTCCAAGCAGCGATAAGAGCTTACGTCTATTCATGGGTTCACTCCCATTTCGAACAAACTGAGCGTCAACGTTCTTTAAAGACGGCCTCGCGCACGCACAGGTTACCACCGCATCAGCTTATAGTCCCGCCCCTGCAAGATTTGCAAGCGGTTTGCAGCCACTCTGGATGACAACTTCGATTCGGCACCGGCTCTAATTTCAATTTACCGGTCCATGAATTCTTCGTTGTGAACGATGAATTCCGGATACGCGCCCCCGCCCAGTTCGTATAGATCCAAGCCTTGCCGCTCGCCATCTGCTGCTACGCGATAAGCGTAAAGGCGATTGGCGAGCCAATTCAAGGCGTATGTAAGCGGCAACACAAATCCGATCAACGTGGCGATTCCCACCAGCTGCGCGAGCCACTGTCCGGAATGACCGATTGCAGACGCGCCGGCCGCACCCAATTCTGTCGCCGAAATTCGCGCAAATAATCCCACCGAGAGCACTCCCCACAAGCCGCCCACCGCATGAGCGGAAATTGCGCCGCCGGGATCGTCCACGCGCATCCGCGATTCGAACCATTCCACGGCGAACGTGATCAAAGCCGCCGCCGCCGCGCCGATCACTACCGCCTCGGCCGGCGCCACAAATGCGCAAGCTCCACTGCTGGCGGCAAGCCCGCCAATCCATCCGTTCGCTGTAAGCGATGCGTCCGGCTTGCCGAAGCGCACCTTCGTGATCGCCGCCGCCATCAGCGCGGAAGCCGCTGCCGCCAAAATCGTGTTGATCGCCACAAGGACTGTTTCCCCCGGCGCCGCGCCGTTGAAAAGGATCGCACCAGCCGAGTTCAATCCCCACCAGCCAATCAGCGCGAGCAGGCACCCGAACATCACCAGAACTAAATTGTGGCCGGGGATCGCGACGGGCATTCCGTCGCGCGCGTATTTTCCTCTGCGCACACCCAGTATCCACGCGATAGACAATGCGGTGACGCCGCCCACCGCTTGAATCGCGCCGGCGCCCGCCGTATCCACGAAGCCGCGCCCGAGACCGTAATTCACGCCGAGTTGCGCGAGCCAGCCTCCGCCCCACGCCCAGTGCGCGAAGAGGGGATATGTCCATCCGGCCAGAATCGCCGTAGAAATACAGCACGGGCCCAGCCGCCAGCGATCGGCTCCGCTACCCAGAGGAATCATTGCCGCAAGAGCCGCGCCGAGCATTCCGAATAACGCCGCAAGCGACGCCGGCGAACCATTCATCGCCAGATGCCGCAGGAAAAACGGCCCCGACCCGATCCAACTCCAACCTTTGCCGCTGGTCGCGACCACCTGAGATGCCGGTCCCACGAACCCCTGCCACGCGAAGCCACAGACGAAATAGGCCAGCACCGCAACTGCGAGAACGCACAGAGACGACGTCATCGAATGCGCGGCGCTGCGCGAACGTCCCAGCCCCGCGTTCATCAGCGCAAGGCCCGCGATGGCGCACGGAATCAGCAGAATGAAAACCATGCACATCAGCCAAGGCATCCCGGGAACCGCAGGAGTGGAAGCAGGAGTCACTCGCGTGCGCCTTGTGAAGCCAAATGCGCGCGCATCACCAGGGCGAGCCCCACCATTTCAACGCCCAAGCCCGCAAGCACGAAGGCGGCCCGCGGGGCGCTGGCCCCAAGCAATCGCAGCGCAGTCAAAACAAGGCCCCATCCAGCCAGCAGCAACAAGAAACCAAAAATCTTCACGAAGGGCGTCCTCCGCGCGACGTATCCTGCTCTACGACGCGAGTAAGCCTAGCATCGGCGCGCAAGCCCATCCAGCCGATTTTTGCGAGCTGGCAGGACAGTCCGTGCGAGGTTGCAATTTTTGGATCGGGCTTTTCGCGCTGCGAGGAAACGAAGAAACAAAAAGCGGAAAGCGAATTTCCTTTCGCCTTCCGCTTTTCTGAATTCGCCGATGTGGCTACTGGTTGTCCGATGTGGATCGCGGCATCACCGTGATGGTGACCGGTTGATCGAGCTGGAAATCCAGCTTCGTTTCCGACGGAATCTTCACTTCTTTTCCATGGGTCGCGGCCTGGTAAACTCCGCCGCCGGCGCCTCCAACTCCCGCGCCGATCGCCGCGCCTTTACCGCCGCCGGCAATGGCGCCGATAATCGCGCCCAGCACGGCCCCGCCGCCCACTTTTTCCGCTGTATTTTTGCCGCGCGAGCCACCAGCCAACGAATAGGTGCTGCTAATCAGCGGATACGATTGGCCGTGCAGTTCCATCTTGATAAGTTCCAGGTGCAATTCGCTCTTGCCGCTGAATTTTCCGGCTTGCGAGGCGGAGACCAATCGCACGTACACGTCGGTCCCCCTGGGTGCCACCACTTCGTTGCCAACCACAAGCGGCGCATCGAGCGAAGCATGGAATATTTCACCGGGCTGATTCACGGAGGAATCAATCCCGTCAATCATGCGAATCGTGACCGTCGTGCCCGCATCAATCCGCATTTCCCGCGGTTGAGGAGGCGGTGGTGCCGGCGGGACAGGCGCTGGCGCCGGTACCGCGGCAGGTTCGGCGGGCGGCGGTGCAGTTTGTTCTTGCGGCGCTGCCTGGGGCGCCGGAGATGGATCCGGCAAAACATTCTGAGCGACCTCTTCCTTCACGGGTTGCGCGTGATGTTCCTTCTGTTCTCGCGCCTCGCGTGCTTCGCGACGGCGACGCTCCCGCTTGGATTCCCGGACCGGCGGCGGCGTAGTTTCCACCGGCGGCGCAGCCTGCGACACTTGCGGCTGTTGCACCGTGATCTGATCGTTCACGGACGCTACGCCGGGAGTTTGTGTCGCGATCTTGTAGGCGTCCAGGTGGGCGGCGGTGCTGGAGACGCTTCCCGTCAGCGTGACCTGGCCCTTGTTCGACGCCACCTGCAGATTCGCGTCCTTCAGCTGCGCGTCGGAAAACATCTGCGACTGGATGCTCGTTACCAACGCGGAGTCATCTACCTTCTTCGCGCACCCGATCGCGAGCGCCACAACCAGCGCCATTATTGAGAGCATCTGTCTCTCGCGCATTTCACTCTCCTTGGGTTGATGGCCAGACGACCTACGCAACTACTCTACTACGATGCGCTCGGAGCGCTAAGTGATGCCGCCGATTCTCACTCCTTATTTTAGGCTCTGCGAGGGATCTGCTGTTGTCTCCACGCTCTGCTGGCTGCGTTCCAATCGGCCTTGCCAACCACCACTCTTTCCGCTACCTTCCACCCTCGACGCAATAGACAAAAACGGAGGCATCTTCCAATGAGAATGCGCTCGCTCGCAGCTCTTCTGGTGTTGGCGCTGTTTTGTGTGGCCCTCGGAAATCGCGCACCCGCGCGGGCCGACGGGGAAAAAAAGAACGTGACGGCTGAAATCGAAGCCCTGAAAGCCGCCGTCGCCCAGCTCCAGAAGCAGGTGCAGAATTCGCAGGACTTCATCGCCATTTCCAACCTGCAAGCGGCCTACGGCTATTACGTCGACAAATGCGAGTGGGACCAGACCGCCGACCTTTTCGCCAAAGACGGCACGCTCGAGATCGGCTTGCGCGGCGTGTGGGTCGGCCAGGATCGCGTGCGCTCCTATCTCCACACGCTTCCTCAGCTCAAATACGGCACGCTCTTCAATCACATGCAGCTGCAACCCAAAATCGATGTGGCTCCCGACGGCCTCACGGCCAACGCTCGCTTCCGCGCCTTCGAGCAGTTCGGCATGCTGCACCGCAGCGCACAGTGGGCGGAAGGAACCTACGAGAACGAGTACGTGAAGGAAGACGGCGTGTGGAAAATCAAAAAGCTCCACTACTACATGACCTATTACGTTGACTACTACAAGGGCTGGGATCAGGGCGGCAATCCGCCTCCGGGACCCATCGCCGGCTTCCCCCCGGACCAGCCGACCACCGTCCCCTACAAGCTATATCCGGATGTCTTCGTCCCGCCCTACCACTACACAAATCCAGTGACAGGAAAATGACGATACGACGTAGCACAGACACTCCTGCCTGGGCTCTCGAATTTGACATGCAATAAAGCGGTTAGCGAACGGTGTGGGGGATCTGCTGGCGCTTCGATGCTCTAGTGCGGTTCAACGACGCTTAGGCTGCCGCCGTATGTACAAGGCTGCGCCCAAAATAATGAGAACTCCCACGATTGCTGCTGATGCGCCAAGGTTCATTTCTTGTCTCCATGCCGAGTAGGAACGGGCTCGCACTTCTAGTAAATATCGTACTGCTCCCAGTGCAGCGTGGGATCGGCCTGGATGATCACGCTCTTTCTGGTCCAGCGCTCCAGTTCCTCGATCAGCGACGACTCGCGCGTCTTCAGCGCCTTCGCAATCTCAGGATGGACGCGCAGCGTAATGCTGCCCGACTCCATCTCCGGCGCCATTTTCCGCGCTTCGGTCTGAATCTCGTAGCACAGCGTCGGGACGGATTTCACCATGCCGGAGCCGGTGCAATACGGGCACGGCTGGCACAGCGTGCGTTCCAGCGCCTGCTTGGTGCGCTTGCGCGTGATGGCCACCAAGCCGAATTCGTTGAACCGCAGCACCTTTGACGGAGCGCGATCCGCGCGCAGCGCATCTTCGAGCGCGGCCATCACCTTTTCGCGATTGCGCCGCTCTTCCATGTCGATGAAGTCGATTACGATGATGCCGCCGAGATCGCGCAGCCGCATCTGCCGGACAATTTCCTTCACCGCTTCCAGGTTCGTGCGGACAATCGTATCCTCCAGCCGATTCGATCCCTTGCCGACAAACTTCCCGGTGTTCACGTCGATCGCCACCAGCGCTTCGGTGTGGTTGATCACGATGTACCCGCCCGATTTCAGCCAAACTTTCGGACGCAGCCCCTTATCGATCTCCTGCTGGATGCCGAACTCCTCGTAAACCGGCGTTTCCTTGGTGTAAAGCTTCACGCGGCTCACCAACGCCGGCTGGAAGCGGCTCATGAAATCAACAACCTTGGTGTACTCCTCCTCCGAATCCACCCAGATGGCCGTGTAGTCGGAGTTCATGTGATCGCGCAGCATGCGCTCGACAAGATTCAGATCGCGATGGAGTAGCGAGGGCGCTTTGCGCTGCTCGGAGCGCGCCTTGATTTCCGACCACGTCCGCGTCAGAAATTCCACGTCGGCGCGAACTTCCTCCGGCGCAGCGCTTCCGGCGGCCGTGCGAACGATGAAACCTCCTCCCGCGCTGCCCTTCGCGTCGTTCACCAGATGCCGCAGGCGCGCCCGATCTTCCGGCGAGGCAATTTTGCGCGAGACGCCCGTATGATCGAGCGTCGGCATGTAGACAAGAAACCTTCCGGGAAGCGCAACGTGGCTGGTGATGCGTGCGCCCTTCTTGCCCAGCGGCTCCTTCGCGATCTGGACGATGATTTCCTGACCCTGCTTCAGAAGATCAGCGATGAGTTGCGGCCGGCGCGGTTGCGCATGGTGATGCCCGCCGTGTCCGCTATAACCGCGTTGGGGACGGCGGCCGCGGTCATCGCGCCGGCCTCGATCGCGCCCACCTCGGCGGGCGGGATGCTGCATGCGCGCCCGAAAATCATCGCGTATACGGGCTTTCCACGGTTGCTGAGCCTGCGGCTGAGAATTTTCCGGAACCGCCGGCGCGATTGCGTCCGGCTGCACCGCTAATTCATGTTGGGCCTCATTGCCCATCTCCGCGGCTGGCGCGATCATCCCTTCGGCTTCGGCGTCCGCTTCCTCCTGTTCGAGTTCTACCTCGTCGCCTTCCGTTTCCGACTCCGTTTCTTCTTCAGTATCGTCGGTTAGGGTTCCAACCAATTCTTCGTCGGAGTGTTCGGCTGCCGTATCGGCGGCCCCAAAACCTCTGACTTCGGCTTCTCGCTCCGCCTGTTCGCTTTGCGCTTCAGCCACATGTTCTGCCAGCGACGCGGCTTCGTCTTCGCTCAGGCCAGCGCTCTGCTGCACCTCCTGCAGTTCCCCCGGAGGTAGAAGATCCGCCATTTCGGGATCCGAGTGATCCAAGTCCGGTTCTGAATCTTCATGGAATGCCGAAGCACCCATCGGTTCGGATTCGCTCGGTTCCGGTGTTTCAGGCGCGGGCTGCTTCCACTTTGAGAGGCTCTCACCCGGCAGCGGCTCCAACCCTGAAGAAGAAGGCGGCGCATACGCAGGCCGAGCGTTCTCCTGGTGTGCAGAACGGAACTCCGAAGCGCTGGATGTCGCGGCGGTCTCCGTCGCCGATTCAGCGGATTCGCGCAAAACTGATGGCCGGCCCGTTTCTTCATCCGGTACGGAGCGGTTTGGCTCGATCGCCGCCGGTGGGCGATTCTCAGAAGCAGGCTTGTCCTTGTATCTGGCGAGAGATTCTCCGGGGAGGATCACTGAAACGTGCCCCTCAGGAGCATCGCCAGCCTCGCCCGGGCGATCATCATAAGTTCTGGGCGACGCGTATTTTGACTGCGGTAGCTCGCGTCCATAGCTCCCACCACCGCCGCCGCGCCCACTGCCGCCACGCCCGCCGCGGTTAAAACGTCCCCCGCGCCGGCCTCCGCGTTGGCCAAAGTCGCGGCCCTGCCGATTGCGATTCTCGTAGCGTGGACGATCCGGCTGCGCTGTATTGAGCGCAGGCGTACGATTCACTGGGGGCATCGGCGGCGCAGGTGCCTGGAAATTTGCGGGCTCGTGCGGGCCGCCCTCTGGCGCGCCAAAGCTCGTATCGACAGTGGGAATCTCGGCGGCATGCTCTGCCGTTTCACCCGGGGCGCTCGGCAGTCCGGCCTGGTCCATCGGCGGCGGAATCTTTCCGCTGGCCATCTCGACGTGCTCGTCGAGTTCCTCGATCCCCTCGAGAAAGTCGGTGACGTACAGGAAGGCGTCGCTATCGAGCCCAATATCCACAAAGGACGATTGCATGCCTGGCAGCACGCGCGTCACACGCCCTTTGTAAATGCTCCCTACTAACGCAAACTCCTTCTCCCGTTCAACATAGTACTCACAAAGCTGTCCTTCTTCCAGAATCGCGACCCGCGTCTCGTGCGGGTTCGCGGAGATAACCATTTCCTTCGACATTTGAAAACTCCTCAGGGAGCATCCGGATGCGGCGGCGCAAAAATGCGCGCGCGCCGGCGGCGGTGTGGCGGAAAATGATGCGGTGTGCCTGCCACGGCGGGCCAGTCAGGAAAGATCTGTAATCTTGCTGGATTGCTTTCCTCACCCGATGCATTCCTCAATTCAAAACTTAGAAACGCCGAGCTCCGGTTTCCGGAGCGCGGCCACTAAACTTTCACAACTTACTCGCGGAACTCAGTTGACGAATCGCCGCATGCGGACATTCATCACCAGTCCCAAAGCCAAAAATACAAAAGCGGTTGCCGATCCTCCGTAGCTCATCAGCGGAAGGGGGATGCCGGTCACCGGCACATCTCCGATCACCATGGATGCGTTCACCAAAACGTGAAAACCGAGAATCGCCGTGACCCCCATCACCACGTACATCCCGGCTCGATCTTTGGCCTTCTGCGCATTGTCCACCAGCCGCAAAATCAGGCCCAAGTACAACAGCAAAACCACGCAAACGCCAATAAAACCTTGCTCCTCGGCCAGCGCGGCGAGGATGAAATCCGAATACCGCACCGGCACGAAGCCGAGCTGGTTCTGACTGCCTTTACCGAACCCCTTACCCCAGAAACCGCCGGAACCCACGGCGATTTCCGACTGCAAAATCTGGTAGCCCGCGCCCCGTTGGTCTTGCTCCGGGTGCAGGAACGTCTGAATACGCTGCTGCTGGTACGGCTTCAGGTGACGCCGCATGTTCCAGCCCAGCGGAATCAACAATGCAAGAACAAGAATGCCCACCGCCGCATGCTTCCACTCGATGCCGGCGAAGAAGGCCCCTATTACCGCTACTGGAATCAGCACCAATGCCGTTCCCAGGTCGGGCTGTTTCAAAATCAAGACCACTGGAACAAGCGTCAAAGCGCTAATTTTCGCCAGGTCCGTCAGCGTGAGGTTATCGGTGTGCACTTCCGCGAAGTAACGGGCCAGCACGATGATTATAATCAACTTCATTATCTCAGACACCTGCAAATTAACCAATCCGCCGAGCGAGATCCAGCGCTTGGCTCCCAGCCTCGAATAGCCGAGTACGAGGACAACCAGAAGACCAGCAACTCCAACGAGGTAGAGCGCCGGTGCTTGATCCATCAACGAGTGATAGTCGATGCGGGATATCAGGAACATGCCGAGAATCCCGACCCCGATCCACATTAACTGCTTCCACTGCATGCCCGCCATGGCACTCGCATGCGTGGAGGAATAAATTTCCATCACACCTAGACCGCTGATTACTCCCACGAGGGCGAGCAAAATCCAATCGAAGTCCTGAACGTGCGGGCGATTCTTCACGGACGTGCGGCTCCCGAATTCTCAGCCACCGGCTTAATCGCTTCCGCCGGCCGGATGACCTCGGCCGTACTGGGCGGCGCCGGCAGATGCCCATTCTTCTTGTCGTAATAGGCTTTCACGACGTCGCGCACGATCGGTGCAGCCGAAGTGCTGCCCCAGCCTCCAGCCTGAACGAGGGCTGCCACAACGATATCCGGATTGCGCCGCGGCGCGTAGCCGACGAACCATCCGTTTTCCTTTAACTTTTTTCCCAGCTTATTCTGCAGGTCATAGCTTTCCACTTGAGCGGTTCCGGTCTTGCCGGAAAAATCGACATTTTGCAACTTGACCTGCCCAGAAGTGGTGCCATCAGGTTCGTTCACCACGCCCCACATGCCGTCAGTTACCTGTTGAACGGTATCGTCGGAAATCGGGAAGGATTCCGATTTCAGACCCATTACGTTTTTCACGAGATGCGGCGGGATCAACTCACCACCGCTGGCCACGCCCGAGATCATGCGAGCGAGCTGTATCGGCGTGACCATTACGGCGCCCTGTCCGATGGAAACCGAAATTGTGGAGCCGGGATACCATTTGTGGTGGCCCACGCGCTCTACCCAATCCTCCGACGGAATTAAGCCGGGTTCTTCTCCTGGCAGGTCGATACCTGTGCGGCGGCCCAGGCCCAGTCCGGTGGCGTAATGATCGATGCGGTCAATTCCGAGAATTTTGCCGACATTGTAGAAATAGACGTCGCAGGAAGCCACGATGCCTTTGTGGAGATCCACACTGCCGTGCGCGTGATCGCAATGGAAGAGGCGACCATAGAAAGTGGCGTAACCGGGGCAGTACACCGTGTAATTCGCGGGCAGAGCTTTCGATTCGAGCATGGCCGTGGCCATCACCACTTTGAAAACAGAGCCGGGAGCGAGCTGGGCCTGAATCGCGCGATTGAGAAGCGGCGTTTTCGGGTCGGTATTGAGGCGGGCCCATTCCTTGTTGGGAATTCGTACCGAGAAATCGTTGGGATCAAATGTGGGCCGGCTGACCATCGCCAACACTTCGCCCGTATGCGCATCCATGGCGACGAGAGCGCCTTCCTTGTTTGCGAAATCCGCCTCGGCGATCTCCTGCAGGTCCTCGTCAATTGTCAGCTGGATTGGTTTTCCGGGAATTGCGTCCACGTTGTCGAGCGTCCGCATTACCTTCCCGACGCTATTCACCACCACGCGGCGCATGCCGTCCGTCCCCACGATCTGATCGTTATATTCTTTTTCCAAGCCCGCTTTTCCAACGATGTCGCCCGGCCGATAGCGGTCGGGATTTTTTTCCAAATCTTGCGGTGAAACTTCACCCACGTAGCCGATGGTGTTGGCAAGCATTTCGCCGTGCGGATAGCGCCGTCGCTGCACCATCATCAAATCAAGCACGGGGAGATCGGCGCGATGCGATTCCACGAAAGCGATGTCCGCTTCGGTGGCCGCGGGCTTGATGATGACGGGCAAAAACTTCGGTTCGTTTTTCGCGGCGTCCAGTTGCTGCCGCAGATCTTCCTTCGCGATTCCAAGGCCCTCTTCAATTTGCGGCAGCGCTTTTTCGATGAGCTTCGGATTGTCGCGAAGCAGCAGAATGCTGAACGAAGGATAGCTATCCACGAGCACGCGGCCGTCGCGATCGAGCATCGCTCCGCGCGGCGCGATGATGGGGATAGAGCGTATTCCATTGCGATCGGCCAAATCGGAATAGTGCGAGGATTGGACGACTTGAAGCTTCCAAAAGCCCACCAAAAGGAATATGACCAAGGTAACCGAAAGGTAGGAAAATAACGCCAGGCGCCCTTGCGGAATCTTGCGATCGTTAACGTTCCATCCTGCCAAAAGAAACTCCTGCGCAGCGGGGCGTTATGGGAGCCCAGTGCCTGATGCGGTTTTGAGTCCTGGTGAAGCCAGCCAGGGTTGGGACTGTCAAAGCTATCACCGCGAAACGGGGCCCGCAAGCACCCGCGCCCTCAAATGTCCTTTTGGTCAACCGGCCCGCCAAAAAAGTGCGCGAGAAACGATAGGAGGCGCGAATGTGTCCAAGCCAGGGACTCTCCGCGCCCACCATCTTTACACCCACTACCCTTGCGCTCCGCGCTAAAATGGTCTTGGATAGATGCCGGAAGGTGCCATGCGAATCATGATTTCCGGCTGGCGAAAGGCCGCCCTGTTGCTTTTGTGCTGCGCGCTTTTCCTGCTGGCCGCGCCCATGTCCCATGCGCAGCAGACCGCTCGCGCCAAAGGCCTCGGCGGACAATTGAAGTGCGTGTGCGGCTGCAATCAGGTTCTCACCGCCTGCAATCACGTGGGCTGCACGTACTCGCACGCCATGTTAAAGGAGCTGGACGAGCGCGTTGCTCGCGGAGATTCCGACAGCCTGATCCTGCAATCCTTCGTCCAGGAATACGGCGAGGTGGTTCTCGCGGAGCCTCCGCGAAAGGGTTTCAACTGGTTGGTGTGGATCCTACCGATCGCGGCGCCGCTGCTGGCATTCTTCATGATCTGGGAGGTCGCGCGGCGGTGGCGCCACCGGGCGATTCTCGCGCCGGCTACCGGCCCCAGCCTCTCGCCGGGCTTGCTCGAACGCGCCCGCCGTGAGAGCGGAGAGAACGAAATTGAGTAATCTCGATATCGCAGTCGCCTGCATCCTACTAGCCCTTGCACTCATGGTTTTCGTTTTCGGCGTCCGCTGGGAACCCTCGGATTCCGCGCCTCACCGGACCAAGCTTGACCAGCTTATGGAGCGCCGCGACGCGATTTACGAAAACCTCCGCGATCTTCGCTTCGAGCGTCGCGCAGGGAAATTTTCGGAGAAGGATTACGATGAAATCAAGACGTCGCTCGAAATCGAAGCCGCGCGCGTCCTCGCCGACATGGATATTCTAACGGGTGGCGCGCCAACACCCGCCACGCGCCAAGCCGCGTCCGCCAAAGGGCATCGCCCATGATTGCCGCCGCACGCCGCGTGACTAGATGGCTCGCGCCGGCCTCGCTGCTTCTTTTTCTCTCTGCGCCCGCTTTGGCGGGAACTGTCACCGGCACGGTTACGAACGGCACCATGGGTAAGCCTGCGGCCGGTGTCGACGTGATCCTCATCCAGCTTCAGGGTACGATGAAGCCCATCGCGAGCACGAAAACCGATTCCGAAGGGCGCTACAGTTTCGATAATCCCGCACTCGGCACCGGGCCCATGCTCATTCGCGCCGTGTATCGCGGCGTGAACTATCACGAGCCGGCCACGCCCGGCAAAACCACGGTCGACGTGCAGGTATTCGAGCCAACCGATAAGGCCAGCGCGTTTTCAGTGACGGCGCATGCCATCATCCTGCAGCCAAGCGGCTCCAATTTGGTGGTCGGCGAGGAATACAATATTTCGAACAAGACTCAGCCTCCTGTTGCCTACTACCGTCCCGGCGGTTCTTTCTCGTTCGCGCTTCCAGACGGGGCGCAGCTAACCGACGTGTCCGTTGTGGGCACTTCCGGCATGCCGGTGGTACAGACTCCTGTGGACGAAGGAAACAACAAGCAGGCGATCGACTTTCCATTTCGCCCGGGCGATAGCGTGGTGCGCATTTCCTACCACCTGCCCTATCCGGCCGATCAGGCAAATCTTCGCTTCATGTCGTATTACTCGGCCGATCGCCTGGCGGTCTTCGCACCCCCCTCGGTGCATTTCACTGGCGCCGGTTTCGCTCCCGGCGGCGAAGCGCAGGGATTCAGCGTTTACATGCGCGAAGCCGTCGCTGCGAAAACTCCCATTTCCGTGAGCGTTTCCGGCACGGCTCCGCCGCCCGCGCCGGATAATGGCGGCTCGACAAATGCGACCAACGCCGATGACTCGCAAAATCCTTCGGTGAATTCACACGCCGATTCGGGAGAGGAAACGCCGGCCGCCAGCATCACCACATTCCCGGCTCGTCTGGACAGTCTGAAATGGATTCTCGTGGGCGGCTTTGCGGCTCTCTTTGCACTCGGCTTGATTTACGTGCTGCGCCAACCGGAAGCCGCGGTAGTGGGAGCGCCGAACGACATGGCTGCGCCACCTTTGCCCAATGCGGCCGCGCCTCCGGCGGCAGCGGCAACCGCCAAATCTTCCTCGAATGTTGACCTCGAGGTTCGCAGTAGCCTCGATCAATTGAAGGACACGCTGTTTCGCCTTGAGTTGCGCCGTGAAGCCGGCACGATCGCCGAAGACGATTATGTCCGCGAACGCGATCGCGTCCAGAAAACGCTGCGCGACTTGGTGAAAGGCTGAATCATTTGTCCGGCGCCGTGTCCGAATCCGTGGCTCCGATTTCCGCTTCCACGATTCCTGCCCCTGCTGCTCTGGGAGTTTCCTTCGAGCGCGTCGAAAAGCGCTTCGGCTCTTTCTTTGCGCTTCGCGGCGTATCGCTCGAAATTCAGGCGGGCGAATTCGTCGCGCTGCTTGGCCCCAACGGCGCCGGAAAAACCACGCTGCTCCGCATAGCAGCACTTCTCTCGACACCGACCAGCGGGCGTATCCTTTTCCCCGGGATCGCAGCCGAGGATTCTCCGAAGCCCCTAATCGGCATGGTAGGGCACAGCACGTTGCTCTACGACGAACTGACGGCGAGAGAAAATCTGAACTTTCTCGCGCAGCTTTACGGCATCGGCGATGCTGCCGCGTGCGCCGCTGCGTCCCTCGAATCCTGCGGACTCGCATCGCGAGCGACGAGCTTGGTTCGCACTTTTTCGCGCGGCATGCGCCAGCGGCTCGCTATCGCGCGCGCGCTGCTGCATCGTCCTCGAATGCTGCTGCTCGATGAGCCTGCCGCCGGGCTGGACCGTCAAGGCCTCGATTGGCTCGCCACCACGCTTGCGCGGCTTCGCGATAACGGCGCCACGGTAATAATGAGCACGCATGCGCGCAATGAATCGCTCGATCTCGCCACGCGCGCCGTTGCGCTCGCCGGCGGCCGCGTCGAACGCGATAGCGGCACAAGCGGCGATCCGCGCCCGCTGCTTGCCTCTGTCCGCGCAGACATTTGACATGGCCATCACCCAGTTCATTGCAAGCACATTGTCATTCCGAGCGGAAGGGCCGAACGCCTTTTCCTCCGTCGCGCTCTTGCGCGACGGTCGGCCCTGTAGCGAGGAATCTGCTTTTGCTTTTCGTCCTCGATTCGGATTCCCGCGATGACCACCGCGCGCGCCGCCGCTATTTTGCTCGCGAAGGAATTGCGTTTGGAATTCCGCACGCGCGAATTGCTGAACGCCACCATCGTTTTCGCGCTGATCGTGGTGGTGCTGTTCAGCTTTGCTTTCGATCCAACCGCGGGCGAATCGCGCCGCTACGGTCCCGGCTTGCTGTGGATCGCATTCCTTTTCGCGGGATCGCTGATGCTGCATCCCTCGTTCGGCCGCGAGCAAACCAATCAGACGCTCGACGCACTGCGCATGGCACCCATCTCGCCTTTTGCAATTCTGCTCGGAAAGATGCTGGCGAATCTTTTGTTTTTATTGGCGGCGGAGGTGATTCTCGTTCCCGTTTTTGGCGTCCTCTACAATGTGTCGCTGGCCGGCATTGTGGGGCGCTTGATTCTCGTTTTCGTGCTCGGGACGCTCGGCCTGGTGGTGACCGGCACGGTTTTTTCCGCAATCGCGGCGCACGCGCGCATGCGCGAATTACTTTTGCCGCTGTTGCTGCTGCCGATTCTCGCGCCGCTGCTGATCGCCGCCGTGGAAGCCACCGCATCGCTTTTTGCCGAGCAGCCCGCGCTGGATCGCGCCTGGGTCGCATTCCTGGCTGGATTTGATATTGTGTTTCTTACCGCTTCCTGGCTGCTGTGCGATTTTCTGCTGGAGGAATGAATCCAGTGAAGGCCATCCGATGAAAGGCCGCGTTACCATCAGGGCAATCGCCGCAGCGCTGATCTTTTTCGCGGGCTACGCGGCGCTTTTCATCGCGCCCGACGAAGCCACCATGCACCAGATCCAGCGAATATTTTATTTCCATCTTGGGTGCTGGATGGCCATGTTCACAGCGCTTTCCATCGCTCTGGTCGCCAACGTCGCGTGGCTGATTACCCGCAAGCCCAAGTGGGACTGGTTGGGGGTCGCGTCAGTCGAAGTGGGCGTGGTGAGTTGCACGGCAGGCCTTGCCACGGGCGTACTTTGGGGCAAGCCGGCATGGGGTATTTGGTGGACTTGGGATGCGCGGTTGACGACTGCGTTTATCCTGTGGCTGCTCTACATTTCTTATTTGCTCCTGCGCGGATTGATTGAGGAACCGCAGCGCCGCGCGACGCTATCCGCCGTGTTCGGCATCTTTGCTTTTCTCGATGCGCCCCTGGTCTATGCCTCGAATCGTCTTTGGCGCGGGCAGCATCCCGGGCCCGTAATCATGGGTGGCGCCGATTCGGGCCTCAATCCGACCATGAGCAAGGTGCTCGTAATTTGTATGGTTGCAATGCTATTCGTCGCAATCATCGTGCTGGTTGATCGCTACCGGCTCGAACGCCTGCGCCATGAATTCGACGAACTGCGTGTGGCCGCCGACGCTCGCGACGCCGGCTCGGAATCTGTTTTAATCGCGTCTCCTGCAAAGGACTCAATATGAAAGATTTCCATTTCCTGTTTACCGCCTGGATCGCCGTATGGGCCATCTTCTTCGCCTACGAGATATCCGTTGCCAGCCGCATTTCCCGCCTGCGCGCAGAGATCGAGCGGCTGAAGCAGCAGATCCGCGAAGCCTGAAGGCGGCCTTTCCCGGCAAACGATTGCGCGCTCGAAGCGTCGTAAGTAACCATTTTCACGGTCCTGCCATCCTACTGGCGGTAAGCGCTAGGAGTCCCGCGAGAAGTGTATAATGCGGGCTGGTTCCTTCCGGAGGTAGCAATGAGCAAATCCTGTCCGGCGCAGTGCATGGCGGCGATCCTCGCAACTTTGCTGGCGATTCTGCCGGTTGCCACTGCAGCGCCGCAGAACCAGCAGCAGATTCCTGCGCCACAAACACCTCCAACCACTCAGGCGCCAACCGCGCCGCAGACGCAGGGCGACCAACCGGACGCGCAGAAGCGCGCCGAGCAGCCGGTGCCGCAAACCGAGAATCCCAATGTAAAGCCCGGCAGCAAGGCCGACGTAAACGCGATTGGCGATCGCAGCGTGGGTAAGGGCCTGGACTTCTACTCGCTCGAACGCGAAATCGCGCTCGGCAAGCAGCTTGCGCAGGAAGTGGACAAGAGCGCGAAATTCATCACCGACCCGGTGGTCACAGAATACGTGAACCGCGTGGGGCAAAACCTGGTGCGAAACTCCGACGCGCGCGTTCCATTCACAATCAAGGTGATCGATTCCGACGTGGTCAACGCATTCGCGCTGCCCGGCGGATTCTTCTACGTGAACAGCGGCTTAATTCTTCACGCGGACGAGGAATCGGAACTTGCCGGCGTAATGGCGCACGAAATCGCCCACGTCTGCGCGCGGCACGGCACCAAACAAGCCACCAAAGGCGAGATTGTGAACCTTGCGTCCATTCCGGCAATGATCTTCATTCCCTACACCTGGGCGGGCTACGCTATCTACCAGGGAATGAATTTCGCCATACCGCTCACCTTCCTGAAATTCTCGCGCGACGAGGAGCGCGAGGCGGATTATCTGGGCATACAGTACATGTATAAGGCCGGTTACGATCCCAATTCTCTGGTCTCCTTCTTCGAAAAGGTGGAAACCGACGAGAAAAAGGAGCCCGGCACGATTCCCAAAGTTTTCGCCACGCATCCGCCGACGCCGGATCGCATCGAAGCCATTCAGAAAGAAATTGCCACCATTCTGCCGGCTCGCGATCAGTACATCGTGTCAACATCCGAGTTCGATTCTGTGAAGGAGCGCTTGCAGTTGATCGAAGCGAACATCAAGGTCAAGAACAAGAATCCCAACAGGCCCACTTTGCGCAAGCGCACTGCCCAAAATAAAGGCGGCAATTCGCAGCCGCCCGATATGGGCGGCAACGGCGGAGGCGACACCACTGCGTCGCCCGATCAGAGCCAGGATGATAGCGACCGGCCCACTCTCAAGAAGCGGCCCGACGATCAGCAGCAACAGCAGCAGCCTTGAAAATTGCGGTTTTGAGTTGAGAGTTTAGAGTTAAGAGTGAAAGCATCGCGTAGCTGAAAGTTTGCGAATCGAATCAGAAGACTAAGCGCGCAACTCTGAACTGCCTTATCCCCGCGCGTGAACTTCAGCCACGCCGAGCCGCTTCAGTCCTTCGGCGTAGTATTTCCGATAGAGGATGTCCCATTCCTCGCTGCCTTCCAGGATTTCCTTTTTCTGCGAGCCGATCTTCGCGCGGGCTTCGGTATCGATGTGCTCTTCAACTTTCAGCAGCGAAGTAAGAATGGTGACGATTTCCTGGCGGATGGTGTCGCGATCTTCGATGAAATCCACGGCGGGGCTGGCGACCAGAAAATCGATCACCCGATGAGAAATGCGCACCGTCTTTTCGCGGCTTAATCGCATCGTGCGGCCCGGCTCATCGGAGGATAAGCTTCCTTTCGCGGGCCAATTGGCTTTTCACTTTCTTATACATGTCCTGATAGGAGACGCCCGTGCGCCGCATTTCCTCCGAGTAGCGGCTCAAAATCTCGCGCGCTTCTTCGCTCAGCCGATCTTCAACCGTTACTTCGTCGGCCATCACCTGCCGGACCTGCTGCGCCAAGCTTTCGGCGTCCTTTGTTTCGATCATCTTGCCAGCCACCAGGCGTTTGACCACTTCCTTGGCCATGTAGCCGACAAAATCGCGCGACAAAAGCATCGTTAGATTGCTCCGGTTTTCTTGTGCGAGATTAAGTCTAATAGTTGCATGCGAAAACTTCAAGGCGGGACAAAGCAGGCTAATTCGAAAAACTATGGGAGCTTTGCCGATGCGAATTGGGCGAACTGCGGCGCGGCATCGCCAGGCTCGCCGGTAACGACAATGGCCGCGAGCCTGGAAGTTTGAAACGCAGCGACATGCTCGCTGCCCGCGTTCATGGAGTCCAGGGCTCCAGGCGGAAGACCCCCGGCGTCACGCGGGCGGAGATAAAGCGAGAACCTGCGGGCTCCGGCGGAAAACCCGAGATGCAGAAAAATGCGGCCGTCCAGCCAGCACAATTTGCCTCGATCGAGATGGTAAGTACCGGACGCGAACACTTGAACCGCCACGGGCGGCACGCCCTGGCTTTCCGCCAGTCCTTCGATTTGTGACGGATTCGTGAACCACGCTCGGGGCTGCTGTTCCACAATTTCCACCCGGTGATCGGCGGCCGCCGCGGCATACACGCCCGCGGCGCGCTGGCCGAACAAATTGTGATAGCCCACGCCGAGCAAGAGCAAAATCGCGATCACGCCGATCGTCGCGGCTGCCCAGCGCCTGCGCACGGACTCGAATTGCTGGCGCGCATTGCGATGCAATTCAGCGGAAAGATTCTCGCGAATGACACGGTCAAGGTCGGCTATGTCGATTGGTTCTGAAAGCACGGCATCACGCACTCTGGCGTCCACTTGAGCTTGCCACTCCAGCTCCTCCAGGCAGGAGGCGCAGGTTTTGAAGTGAGCGTCAAACTCCGCCGCACGACTCGAATCGAGCTCACCCTCGAGGTAAGCCGGAAGCAGCGGCAATATTTCGCTGCAATTCAAGAGGCTCCTCTCTCAACGCCCGCCGCGTTTGGCGCGGTAGCCGGGAACACAGGTCCGGCGGGACTCAACCTCTCCCGCAATGCCTGCCGCGCGCGGCTCAGGCGGGACATCACTGTACCTACCGGCAGCGAGAGAATCTCGCCGATCTCGCGGCAAGTGAAGCCCTCCACAACCGCCAGCAAAATCACCGACCGATGGTCCGATGATAATGCCGCCAAAGCGCCGTTTACTTCGGCTGCGTCCAACGGGGAAAATCCCCGCCGCCGGGCTGGCTCTGATTCCGTGAGCGGTAATTCGAGCGACACAATCAGCGGCTCCGACTGAATTTTGCGCCCGTGAGCGTAAAAAACGTTGAACAAGATCCGAAACAACCAGGCGCGCGCGTTCGTCCCCGGTTGAAATTGATCGAAGCCGCGCCAGGCGCGAAGCAGCGCCTCCTGCACCAGATCGTCGGCCATGGCGGGATCCGAGGCGATCCGTCGCGCCACTCGCAGCAGGCTGGCGGAATGCGGCAGGGCCAGCCGCTGAAACTCGTCCTGGCGAGAATTCGCGGTGCGCAGCGGTCGGATCACGTTAGAGGGCGGGCCACCCTGCAGAAGCCCGCCCCATAGATACCATGGCTCCCGTGCGTAACGCTACTTCGCTTACTTCTTTTGGAGCTCCGCGAGCGCGGCTAGAACCTCTGCGCTGTGACCCATTGGATTGACCTTGATGAACTCCTTCACAATCTTGCCGGTCGGATCGATCAGGAAGGTGTTCCGCTGGGCCACCGTGCCGAGCTGCGGTGCCTGGGGGATCGTCATCGTGGAACCGTACTGGGTGACCACTTCCTTGTTGGCATCGGAGAGCATCTTGAAGTTCATGCCATCCTTGGCGCACCACTCCTTGTGGGATTCAACCGTATCGACGCTCACGCCCACGACCACAGCATTTATTTCGTTGTACTTCGCCTGGTCGCGCTGGAAACCGTGCGCCTCGATCGTGCAGCCCGGCGTCTGGTCCTTGGGGTAGAAGTACAGCACCACCCACTTGCCGCGGAAATCGTGCAGGCTGATTGGCTTATCTTCCTGCGAATTGAGGGTAAAGTCCGGAGCCATGGTGCCGACCGCCGGGATTGCCTGTTCATCTGCTTGCGCAGCGGGTGCGTGAATTATGGGACGCGCCCACAGCACCAGGGCTAGGGCCAATACGAAATACGGACTCACTCGAAGTACGGAACCACTGGAAATCTTCATCTCGCGTTCTCCTCTCGGCCGGTTTTTACGGTTTGCGGGCCGTCTCCTTCTAGAATGCAGGAAGTGGTCGATTTCATCCCACGCTGGGTGTAATTAGCGCCGATCGATGGCCGCTCAGTCCTTGGTCAAAACGGGCAAAGGTGACCGCTGGTTGGCATTTCTAACTTCGTGGCGCGCGATCCAGGCGAGCAGTAAGAGTGCGGGCACGGTCACCACGGTCGTAAGCGCGAAGAAGGTTACCCAGCCAAGCCTCTCCGCAAGCACCCCGCTCGAGGATGCCACTACATTGTGGCCGAGCGAGGCCAGCGAAGAAAGCAGAGCGTACTGAGTCGCCGTGAACGCCGGCGAGCATAAACTGGAGAGATAGGCGATGAGCGCCGCGCTCGCCATCGCGGTCGTCACTTGTTCCGCGGTCACGCACAGCGCCAGGTACCCAACACGATGACCCTCCATGCTTTGCAGCACATAGAACAGATTCCCCGCCAACTGCAAAATACCGCACACCATGAGCGAGCGCATGATCCCAAACCGCACCGTCACGATCCCGCCTAGCAGCGCTCCTCCGACAGTGCCAAAGAATCCCACGAACTTCGAAACCGCGGCGATCTGGTCCAGCGAAAATCCCAGCGAGATGTAGAGCGGCGTTGACATCACCGCCGCCATTCCCACGCCCATCTTGTAGCCGAAAACGAACAGCAAAATCACCGGCCAAATCGGCCGGCGCATGAAATCGGCGAACGGCCCCGCCACGGTCCTCGCGAACCACTGGCCCAGCGATTCCCGTCCACCGCCGGTTTTGGCCATGTGCGCGGCCTCCGCTGCGAGCGGCGGCTCCGGGCTGAATAGCAGCACCAGCATGCACGCGGCCTGCAGCGCCGCCATGGTCGCGTACGCCGCATACCAACCCGCGCGTGCGGCGATCACCAGCGAGCCGGCTCCGGAGACCAGCATCGCAATCCGGTACCCGGTTTCGATCATTCCCGCTCCCGGTCCTTGCAAATCGAGCGGCAGAAATTCCACGCGGTAGGCGTCGATCACAATGTCCTGGGTCGCCGAGAGAAACGCCACCACTAGCGCCAGCGCGGCCATCAGGGTCAGGTTGTGTTTCGGATCGCACGATCCCAAGGCGAGTATCGCGGCCACCAGCGCGATCTGGATGGTGATTCCCCACCCGCGCCGCCGTCCCAATGGCAGCGGCGGAGGAAGCCGGTCCATCAGTGGCGACCACACGAACTTGAACGCATACGGCGTGGCTACTAAAGCGAACGCGCCAATCGCCGCGCGCCTCACCCCGGCGGTGGCGAGCCACGCCGAAAGCGTTGAAAAAGTAAGCAAGAAGGGCAGGCCGCTGGCGAAACCAAGCGGCAAGATCAGCAAGACGCGCCGATCTCGATACACCGTCAGTGAATGCCGCCAGTTCGTCATGCTTCTAACGAATATGCGGCTTTCGAATCACGTGCACAACGCTTCCTCCGGGCAGGGTGCTCTGAGCGTTACACATCTTCAAGAAAAACATCTCGCTTCCGCTCGCCCGTCTCCCGACTCGCGCGCCTGCGCAAAGCTTGAAAGACTCTGGTATTCTGAAGGTCTGCATGATTCGGCCAAAGCTCCGGATCGCAGGAATTTCTATTTCAAGGACGCTCAGACGTGAATCCATCGGCATCGGCTTTATCACAGCCCGTCACCAAGCGCGCATTCAATTTCAATGCGGGTCCGGCGGCGATTCCTCTGCCCGTCCTCGAACGCGTGCGCGAGGAACTGCTCGACTATCGCGGCACCGGCATGTCGGTAATGGAGATGAGCCACCGCTCCGCCGAGTTCGAGGCCATCAACGACAAAACGGAACAATCGCTGCGGCGCGTTCTCGGCATTCCTGACGACTACGCCGTTTTGTTTCTGCAGGGCGGCGGCAGCTTGCAGTTCGCCATGGTGCCGATGAATCTCTACCTCCCCGGCAAAGCGGTGGACGTGCTGCACACCGGCTCGTGGACCAGCAAGGCTATCGAGGAACTGAAAAAGCTCGCCACCTATCGCTTGGCCGCGTCCACCGAATCCGCTAAATTCATGCGCGTGCCGCGAACGGATGAAATCGGGCTCGCGCCCGATGCTTCCTACGTCTTCATGTGCACCAACAACACGATTGACGGCACCGAATGGAACGAAATTCCCGCCACTGGCGCCGTTCCGCTCGTTGCGGACATGTCTTCGAATATTTGCTCGCGGCCAATCGACGTCCGCCAGTTTGGACTGATCTTCGCTGGCGCGCAGAAAAATCTCGGCCCCTCCGGCGCAACGGTGGTGATCCTGCGCCGCGATCTCGCCGAACGTGCGGGCGACAAAATCGCCAAAATCCTCCAATATCGCACGCACATAAAAGATCGCTCGCTCTATCACACGCCGCCCACCTTCGCCGTTTACATGATGGGCTTGGTGCTCAATTGGATCGAGGCCGAGGGTGGACTCGCGGCCATTGAAAATCGCAATGAATCCAAGGCCAAGCTTCTCTACGACGCGATTGAAAGCGGCGGCTATTATCAATGCCCCGTGGAGCGAGGATCGCGCTCTCGAATGAACGTCGTCTTTCGCGTGGCCGGCGGCGATGAAGCCGTCGAGAAAAATTTCGTCAAGGAAGCGGAAGCGGCCGGGATCGTGGGTATAAAGGGCCACCGGTCGGTCGGCGGCATGCGCGCCTCACTTTATAACGCAGTCCCGCCTGAGGCAGTCGAGGCGCTCGTGAACTTTATGCGCGATTTCGAGCGCAAGAATGGATAGCCGCGCCATCTGAGCCGTCGGCATTCCCGGGAACCTACCAGCGTGCGCTCGCGCTTTTTCGCATTCATCCTTGTGTTTCAATCGCTGCTGATTCTGCTGCACTGGTTCGTCTGCGAGACTTGGATCTACTTCCAGCAGATCACTGATAGCCACACGATTTTCGCGTTACGCCTTGTGCTGCTGTTGCTTTCGCTCACTTTCGTCGCCGCTTCGCTGCTGGCTTGGCGATCGTTTGCGTGGCCGGTGCGGCTGTTCTATAAAATATCCGCAGTGTGGCTTGGAGCGTTCAGCTACTTCGTTCTCGCCGCTTGTTTTTCTTGGATTGCTTACGTGGTCGCGCTCCTGGCGGAGCATGTGGAGAAGGCCGTGCTTGCGGATGTGCTTTTCGGTTTGGCTCTGCTGGCGGCCGTCGCGGCCGTCATCAACGCAAACGCGGTTCGCATCACGCGACTCACACTAAATCTGCCGGGCTTGCCGGAACCCTGGCACGGCCGCGTGGCGGCATTGGTGAGCGACACGCACTTGGGCCACGTGCACGATCTGCCTTTCATGCGCGGGATCGTCCGGAAGCTCAACCAGTTGCGTCCCGATGTCGTCTTCATAACGGGCGATATGTATGACGGCACCACCGGTCCCCTCGACCGTTTGGCGGAACCCTGGAAGGAATTGTCTGCGCCGCACGGAGCCTATTTCGTCACCGGCAACCACGAGGAATTCACGGACCGCCAAAAATATCTAGACGCGGTAACGCGCTCCGGCGTGCATGTGCTGAACAACGAAAAAGTCGAGATCGAAGGATTGCAGCTCGTCGGCGTCCATTATCGAGAGGCCAACGATTCCGCACGTTTCCCCGCCATCCTTGAGAGCGCTACCATTGACCCAGCTCGCGCGAGTATCCTTCTAACGCACGCACCTCACCATCTGCATGTTAGCGAAGCAGCGGGCATCTCGCTTCAGCTTTCAGGCCACACGCATGGCGGCCAGTTTGCGCCCTTCACCTGGATCACACGGCGAATTTACGGCGCATACGTGCATGGCCTGAACCGCTTCGGCAAAATGCTCGTGTTTACCACCTGGGGAACCGGCACCTGGGGGCCGCCCCTGCGCCTCGGCACCAATCCCCAAATCATCCTCATCCAGTTTGAGTAGCGCGGCCTTGCTCGCGGACTCCCTCCGTTTCCGAAAGTGATCGGCCCGCGGAATGGGGCCATCTGGGGCGCTTTTTCCGCGGAATTTGCTTCTAGTTTGAAGCATCAGATTCTTCTATCTTGATGCAACATAAGGCCCCCAGCAGCCCTCAACTCGTCTACAATCGCAGCAGTTTGGTCGCGATTTGGCGCGTTCCCGGCGACGAAGGGGAAAACCTGTGGGGCTCACCCAGCGCTGGCGTGAAATCCGTTCGGGCTTCGAGCGTCCCTTCTGGATCGCGAACTTCACCGAGATTTTCGAGCGCCTGGCCTATTACGGGACCACGGCCGTGCTCGCGATTTATCTCAGCGAGCAGCTACACTTTTCGAGCGAGCTGACGGGCTGGCTCATGGGTACCTTCGGCCTGGCCGTTTATCTTTTGCCGGTTCTCGGCGGCACTTTGGCGGACCGTTTTGGCTTTCGCAGAAGCTTGATGTTCGCGTACCTGGTGTTGACGCTGGGCTATTTCCTCTTGGGTTCGCTTTCGGCTCCGTGGATGGCGGGGATCCGGCACGCGCTCGGCGACAAGTGGCTGGTGCTCGCCATTCTGATGGTTCCCTCGCTGGGGCCGGCGCTGGTGAAACCGTGCGTCGCGGGCACGACGGCGCGCGCGTCGGCAGAAAATGTGCGCTCGCTCGGATATTCGATTTACTACACGCTGGTGAATATTGGTGGCGCGCTCGGCCCCATGGTGGCGTGGCTAGTGCGCAAGCGCTTGGGTCTGGGAATGGAAAACGTATTTCGCATGGCGTCGCTTAGCGTGTTTTTGATGTTTTGGGTGACGCTGCTTTTTTTCCGCGAACCCGGCCAGGCCGGCGAAGGCGCGCCGAGCCTCGGAAGAGCGCTGAAAAATATGTTCGCGGTTCTCCGCAACTTGCGCTTCGTGATGTTCCTGCTGATTACGTCGGGGTTTTACATCGTCTTCTGGCAGATATGGATTTCCGCGCCGCTTTTCATTAGGAAATACGTGAACCCGAATGCCGATGTGGATCTGATGCTTTCCGTCGAAGCCGTCACCGTAATCAGTCTTCAAATTTTGACCACCTACCTGACGCGCCGAATGGCCCCGGTGCGCGCGATCGCCGCCGGCTTTTTGATCACGGGAATGTCCTGGATTTTTCTAGCTGTTCATCCGAGCGTGCCGGCATTTCTGGCCATGCTTGTGGTCCTCGCGATTGGAGAAATCACGCAAGCGTCGCGCTACTACGAATATTGTTCTCGCCTGGCGCCTCCCGGCCAGCAGGGGCTTTACATGGGCTACGCATTTCTGCCGATCGCCATTGGATATTTCATCGCCGGATCGCTGGGCGGGTATCTGCTGCACGAGTTCGGTGAAGTGCTGCATCGGCCTGCGGCTATGTGGTGGGTAGTCGTTGCGATCGGCGTGGTAACGGCGGCGCTGATGTGGCTCTACGACCGAATCGTCCAGCCGAGCGTGGGTACGGAGCCGGTGGCGGCCGTCAGCGTTTCGTAGTCATTATCGTCTGGGCCAAGGAAAGACCCCCACCGCATCACCAGGAGAAAACGTCTCAACTGTCAGAATTTTCCGAATCGGCTTGTGGAAACTTTTGACGCGCGACCGCGAACGATCGCTGCAGCCGCCAAGCTCGAAGAGGAATACAATAGAGCCGCCCCCAAGGAGTAGCGAACGCACAACTGCGGCCGGAGCTGGGGCATCTATCTCTGATCATCTATTTCTGAGCCCATCTCCAAAGGAAGTTGCGCCGCTGCAGGGAAGCTGAAGATGGCTATCAAGCGGAAAATAATCGGCGGTTTTCTGGCATGTGCATGCCTGGCTCTGCCGTGCGCGTATGCGCAGCAGCAGGATTCCGCCCGCAGCTCAGATCCGGCGTCTTCGCACAAAGTTGATACATCCGCGGCAATGGAGACGGTCGATCTGACAGTGCCACAAGGTACGCCCTTGCAGGTGGCGCTCCCCAAAGAAACCCGCGTGAAGAAACCCGGTCAGCCCATTGAGGGACGAATCGTGGAGCCGGTGTACTCGTTCGACAAAATTGTGATTCCCGTGGGCACCGAGGTGGATGGCCAGATTATCAAGATCCAAAATCCATCCGCCGGGCGGCGCACCACTGCCGCCTTGGACGCCGATTTCACGCCCGCGCGCAAAACCGAAATCGAATTTGATGAACTGATTCTGCCCGGCGGAAAACATTTGGCTGTTCATACGGTGGTTACGCCTGGATCCGGGCAGCCTATCCAGTTTGTTTCGTCCGCGAGCGATTCGAATCAGAAAAACGGCATCAAGAACGCGGCGGCGGTTAAAACGGAGGCGGCGAAGCAACAGGCCAAACAGGAATGGGACAGCGCCATGAAGCAAGTGAAAGAGCCAGGCAAGCTTCGTCGGATCGAGCGGTACGCAGTGGCGCAACTTCCCATTCACCCGCAGTACTTGCCGGAAGGCGTGGTGTATTTCGCCCAACTGCAGCAGCCGCTCAATTTCGGCAGCGAGCCGCTGACTCCCGCGCTGGCGTCCTCGATCGGGGCGCCGCCTCCGGACGGCAGCGTGGTTCAGGCGCGGCTTATCACTCCCTTGAGTTCCGCGAGCACGCAAAAGGGCGCAGATGTGGAAGCGATGGTTTCGCAGCCGCTCTTCGACGACGGGCGATTGATCCTTCCAGAAGGAAGTTTGCTGAAAGGTTCGGTGGTTCAAGTGCAGGCGGCGCGCCATATGAGCCGCAACGGGCAACTGCGCATGGCATTTCACGAATTGAGTCTTCCCAGCGGAGTAGAACAGAAAGTGGAGGCGACACTGGCGGGCGTCGAGGCGGGAAAGGCCAGCAATCTGAAGCTCGATTCCGAAGGCGGGGCGCAAGCTACTACTTCGAAGTCACGCTATCTTGCCACCGCAATTTCACTGAGCCTCGCCGCCGTTTCCTTCGCGGGAGATTCCGACGCGCGAGCGGGAGGCAATCCTGCGGGCAACACAAGCAACCGCGTGGCCGGAGGAGCAGGCGGATACAAGTTGATCGGCATCGCGCTCGGCCTTGCCGTGCACTCACATCCTTTGGGCATGGCCATGGGCGCTTATGGAGGCGGCATGTCGATCTATACGCACTTCATCGCCCGAGGCCACGATGTGGTCTTCCCAAAGAACACCGCCATGGAAATCGGCATCGGGACTCGCCGGCCGGTGCCAGATGTCGCAGCGCACGATAAGTAACGCGCACTGATGCCCATTCTCACCTGAAAGCATCTCCGCTTCAGATCGTAAGTAACGCCACGCGTACATTTCGCGTCTGTGATCACCAAGTTGCTAAACCTGTGTTTGTTCTGCTATAAGTCGGCCCGATCTTGGATCCAGGAGAATACTACGCGATGAATAGGAAACTCTTAATGGTAGCTAGTTTGAGCGCCGCAGCCCTCATTGCCGCGATCGGCGTCGCAACGAACGCTCATGCTGCGGCCAATCAAGCGGATTCCGCGTCTTCAAGCAAATGCGATCGAACCTGCTTGAATGGACTCGTGGATAAATATTTGGACGCCGTTGTGGCGCACGATCCTTCGCAGATTCCTGTGACTAAGTTTGTGAAGTTCACCGAGAATGGCCAGCAGCTCGAGCTGGGCGACGGGTTTTGGCGAACCGCGACCGCACGAGGAAACTACAAGCTCTATGTGGACGACGTCCCGGCCGGCCAAGTAGGATTTCTCGGAACCATGGACGAGGCTGGCCAGCCCGTGATCGTCGCGCTGCGGCTGAAGATTGATGACCAGAAAGTCTCCGAGGCCGAGACCATCGTTGCTCGCGGACAAATGGCCCAGGGCGGCGCGAAGAATCTCGAGAAGATGGGCAGCCCCCGCAGCGCTTTTTTAGAAGACATTCCCTCGGCCGATCGCGTCTCACGGCTCGATTTGATCAAGACCGCGAACAAATATTTCTCGGGCATGCAACAGGACAACGGCAAGGGCGACTATTCGTTTTTCGCCGACGATTGCAATCGCCTGGAAAATGGCATGCAGACCACCAACAACCTCACTCCCATGCCGGGCCTAACCGCGTCCGGCGCTCCACGTCCCGCTCCATCCCGCAAATACGATCCGGCGACGAATCCGACGATGTATTCCGCGGGATGGTCGTGCGCGGACCAGTTTCGCTCCGGTTTGCTGCATTTCGTGACGCGTATCCGCGACCGCCGCTACCCCATTGTTGACCGCGACCGCGGGATTGTTTTCAGCTTCGTCTTTTTCGATCATTCGGCGGGGGATACTCGAAACTTCGAGACTCCCGACGGACGCGCGGTCACTGCGGGGCCCACAACGCCGTTCACGTGGGAAATTGCGGAGCTTTTTAAGGTCGATCATAACCAGCTGCATCAGATCGAGGCGGTACTCACGCAAGCACCTTACGGTATGGGCTCGGGATGGAGCAGCTGGGAAGATTCCAGATCCGATCAACCACAGTGGTGAGGTTCAAAAAGCTAGCGTCCTAGCCACCGGAACACGTGACACAATGGCCAGTGATGCGACCCGCGACCCGTTGCGCGTGGAACATTTTGCTTATCGTTATTCTGTTGAGCGGCTCGGGAGTTTGCGCTCAGACGAATACAGGTGAGTTGCGGCTTAAGATAACCGATCCTTCCGGGCTCGGCCTGAAAACCAAAATCAAGATATCCAGTTCTGCAAACGAGTACCGAAGCATCCTCACCACCGACGACGCAGGCAACGCGATCGCGAAAAACCTTCCGTACGGCGTATACCGAATAACAGTGGATCAGCAGGGCTTTGCTCCCGCATCTCAAACAGTCGAGATTCGTTCTGCACTGCCGCTGAATTACACGATAACGCTCAAACTCTCGCCCGTCACGGCTTCGGTGACCGTTTCGGCGGACGATACTTTGATCGACCCTGATCGCGCCGGCTCCGTTAACCAGATCGGCTCCGCGACAATTCAGAATAGGTTGAGCTCTCTCCCCGGGCGTTCCCTGCAGGACCTAGTCAATTCCCAGCCAGGCTGGCTCTACGAAGGCAACGCCGTGCTCCATCCGCGCGGCTCAGAATATGACACGCAGTTCGTCGTGGATGGCATTCCGCTGATGGACAATCGCTCCCCCAGCTTTGGCCCGGAGATCGAAGTCGACGACGTTGAGTCCATGAGTATCTATACCGCCGGCTTTCCCGCGGAATACGGGAGAAAGTTAGGCGGCGTGGTGGAAATCAATACGCAGCAGAACACTCAATCGGGTTTCCACGGGCAAGCGGTTCTTTCCGGCGGCAGTTTCGATACCGCGGGGGCCTTCGTTCAAGCGCAGGATGTATGGGGAAAAAACACCCTCGGTTTTAGCGCGGACGGAAACACCAGCGGCCACTACCTGAATCCGGTGGTCCCGCAGAACTTTACCAACACCGGAACAACCGGAGATTTTTCCGGTGACTACGAGCGGGATTTCACGCCGAGTGACCGCTTGAATCTGAGCGTTCGCCACGAATTCTCGCGGTATCTGATTCCCAACGAGCAACTGCAGCAAGCAGCGGGCCAGCGCCAGAATGGCGACAATTTTGAAACCATGGGTATTGTCGCTTACCAGCACACGTTCTCATCCGACGTGGTGGCCGACCTGCGCGGCATGGTGCGCGAAAATTCGAATGACCTGTATTCCAATCCGCTCTCGACACCCATTATTGCGTTTCAACACAACCGGTTCCGCGAAGGATATTTGAAGGGCGATGTTTCCATCCATCGCGGCATTCACGAATGGAAGATCGGAATCGAATCGGACAATGTGTTCTTGCACGAAAACTTCACCAGCACCATCACCGATCCTTCGCGTTTCGATCCAGGCACGCCTGTCACGTTCAACTTTCCAGGACTTTCCAACCCCAGCGCGGGCAGCCGTCCCGACCTTGAGCAATCCGCTTTCGTGCAGGACCTGATTCGCCTGGGGCATTGGACGATCGGCGCGGGCCTGCGCTGGGATCACTATCAGCTGCTCGTAAATCAAAATGCCGTCAGCCCCAGGCTTTCCGTTGCGCGGTATTTCCCATCCGCCGCGTTGGTTCTCCACGTTTCCTACGATCGCGCCTTTCAGACGCCTTCATGGAACAACATCCTTCTTTCCAGTTCTCCCGCGGTCCTCTCGCTTAATCCGAACGTTCTTCGCCTGCCTGTCGAGCCTTCCCGCGCGAATTACTACGAGGCTGGCCTGACCAAGGCCTTCTTCGGAAAATTCAAGCTGGACGCGAATTATTTTCGCAGGCTCCTGAATAGTTTCGCCGATGACGATCAATTGTTGAATACCGGTGTAAGCTTCCCCATTGCGTTTCGGAAAGCCGTGATCTACGGCGCCGAAGCGCGGCTCGATCTGCCGCAGTGGCGCGGGCTCTCGGGTTTCGCAAGCTACTCGTATACGGTCGGCAACGCGTGGTTCCCCGTAGTGGGCGGGCTGTTTCTCGGTCAGGATGCGGTCAATGACACGACCCAAGTTTCGGGACACTTCCCCGATTCACAGGACCAGCGCAATACCGTTCGCTTTCGCACGCGCTATGACGTCGCGCCGCGCTTTTGGATCGCCGGAGGAGCCCAGTACGGCAGCGGACTGCCCTTTGATTTCAACGGCACTGAAGACCTGGCTCTTTCGGAGTACGGTCAGAGGGTTGTGGATCGCGTAAATTTCGATCGCAGACGCGTGCGGCCATCGCTCTCCATCGACCTTTCACTGGGCGCCGAGATTTACAAGTCGGATTTTCTCGTCATGCGGACCCAGTTGGACGTAGAAAATCTGAACGATCGGCTGAATGTGATCGATTTCGGCGGCCTGTTTTCCGGAAACGCAATCGCGCCACCGCGAAGCTATTCCGTGCGCCTCGCGGCAAGTTTTTAGGCGATTGCTGGGTGGGCTGAGATACGGAGATCAAATCGCTCGCGTCCATCTCGGATTTCGCGGCCTGCAATGCGTCATTCCATGCGAACGGCGACAACTTCGTTGCCGCGCTCGCGAATTTCGATGGCGATCGGCGGCCTGATTCCGGTCCCTTGTACGATGTCGCCGCGCACCAACCCGGCGCTGGAGGATCCGTAGCGCAACAGATCGTAAATTGTATGATCGCAAGGGTTAACTACCATCGGATGGTCGGCATTAAACTGATAATCGCGCCGCAATATCTCCAAGTTGCTCACGTATTCTAGCTGGCAGCTTCCAAATGGCACCTGCAGCGAGAATCCCCAATACTGCCCGCGCGGCAGCCGCACGGCCATTGCCGGCCCGGTCTGGCCCGTAGCCGAATCGGGGAATAGAAATCGTTTCGCGGACCATGTCTGCTTCAGTTCTTGGGTTGTGGCGATTACTCCAGGCCCAAGCGGCAGGATTTCCTTTGGTTTTGCAGGTTTCATTGGGGCCGGAGCAGCAAGAGGCGCAGCGTGGGATACGCTCGGTCCGCCCGAACCACTACGGCTTAAATGAAATGCCAATCCTCCGCCGATAATCACCACCCCCGCGGCTGCTGTGATGATCCACGCTAGCGATGGGATCGCGGAGAGTTTCGAATTCCCAGTTCGAGCCCCGGTGACCCGTTTCTGCGCCGCTGACGGGACTCCAGGGATGTTCGGCTCCGCAGGCTTGAAGGGGTCCAGCTTCTTTTCGTCTGGCATTGTCCGATCCAGAAAGCCTCCTCAGCTTGCAGGGACCTTCCGCGGAATGCAATATGCCGGACGTTTCCGGTATTAACGTTTTCGCATGAGGTACGGTTTGCTTTCCAGGCGAGAACCGTCAGGCGGGACGGTCCAGCCGCACCGAATGGTGGGCAACGTATTCGTTGAGGTTGGCCAAAATCAGCAACAGCTCCAGCATCCGGTCGCGTTGATCCGGATTGGGCTCGGCCGCGCCTTCTTCGAGATTTTTCACGATTGCCAGCGCATCCGCGAGCAGCCATTCAAGATCGCCCGGATTCATGGAGCCGCCTTGGCGGCAGCGATCGAAGGTGTGATCGGTGCGCAGAAATGCTTCGTCAAGAAAATGATCGAGACACAATCGTTCGGCGGCCAGGGCTGTGGGAATCGAATTGGCGCACGGAGTTCTGCGGCAACTCCCCGGCGCTGCTGCCTTCATGGCAAACCCCAGAAAACCTCGGTGAAAACTCCGAGGCAAGTGGGCCGAGCCTACCATAATTTTTGCGAAAGCGAAGAAGTATCAGGGGTGTGTTGCGAAAGGATTCCTAGGCGGCGGCGCCGTGGCACTTCTTATACTTTTTCCCCGAGCCGCAAGGGCAAGGGTCGTTTCGCCCTACTTTGGCGCCTGAGCGGACGGGCTTGGGCGCCTCGGCCTGAGCAGGACCGGCTTGAAACTGCAAATTTTTCTGCTGGCGCCGCTGCCGCTCCTCGATCTGCCTGGCCTCGTCCTGCGGCTTGGCCGGTTGCATGAGGAAGAGAAAGCGGACAGCTTCGGTGTCAATGCGGTCCATCAGATCGTCGAAGAGGGTGAAGGCTTCCTTCTTAAACTCCACAAGCGGATCCTTCTGCCCATATCCGCGAAGCCCGATGCCTTCCTTCAGGTGATCGAGCGTCAGCAGGTGGTCCTTCCACTGCGCGTCCACGATATCCAGCAAAATGTGCCGTTCGAGCCAGCGAAGCGTCGGCGCGCCGAAAAGGGTTTCTTTCCCCTCGTAGCGCGCTTTCATTTTTTCCGGCAGTACCGCCGCGAGCTCATCGAACCCGAGCTCGGCAGGTTCAATTTCGGCCGTCTTCAGATCGAAACCAAACTGATTCAGCAATTCATTGGAGAGTTGCGTCACATTCCATTGGCTGGGGTGCTGCTGGCGCGGGCAATAGGTTTCCACCAGTTGATTCATGATGGCTTCGGCGCGTTCGAGCACAAATTCCTTTTGATCGCGGCCTTCCAAAAACGAACCGCGCAGCGAATAGATCGTCTCGCGCTGTTTATTCATTACGTCGTCGTATTCCAGCAAATGTTTCCGCGCTTCGAAGTTCTGGGCTTCGACGGCCTTCTGCGCGCCCTCGATCTTCTTGCTGATCAGCCTGGATTCAATGGGAATGCCTTCCTTCATGCCCAGCCGGTACATCAGGCCCTTCACGCGCTCGCCACCGAAAATCCGCAGCAAATTGTCTTCGAGCGAGAGGAAGAAGCGCGACGATCCTGGATCGCCCTGCCTTCCCGCGCGGCCGCGAAGTTGATTGTCAATACGCCGCGCGTCGTGCCGCTCGGTGCCCAGGATGTGCAACCCTCCCATGGCCACCACGTCATCGTGTTCGGCGCGGCACTGTTCCGCAAACTGGTCGTAAAGCGGCTTCCATTGATCGAGAGGGACCTGGAAAATCTTGCCTTCCTGTTGAAAGAGCACCATTGCCGGATTGCCCGCGCCGTTCGAGCCCCCGGCACCATTGCCGCTTTGCGGGGCACCATCGGCCTGCGCGGGTGTTTCGGACCCGGCTGCCGCGCCAAGCACCGCGCTTGCCGGCAAATACGGCATCGCGAGTTTGTTTTTCAGGCAGTATTCGCGAGTCATCGCTTCAGGGTTGCCGCCGAGTAAAATGTCGGTTCCCCGGCCGGCCATGTTTGTGGAGACGGTGATGGCGCCCTTGCGGCCCGCCTGCGCGATTACTTTCGCTTCGCGCTCGTGCTGCTTGGCGTTCAATACTTGATGAGGGATGCCTGACTTCTTCAGCAGCTCGGCGATTTTTTCCGACTTCTCGATCGAGATGCTGCCGACGAGTACCGGCTGCCCGCTTTCATAATATTGCCGGATGCCGCCCGCTCGCGTGCCATCCTCCTGAAGGATTCCGTTGACGGTGGCTTCGAATTTTTCCGCCTCCGTACGGTAGACCACGTCCGAATGCTCGATGCGAATTAGCGCCTTATTCGTTGGGATGGCGACGACTTCGAGCTTGTAGATTTTGTCAAATTCCGGCGCTTCGGTTTCGGCGGTTCCGGTCATTCCGGAGAGTTTCTTGTACATGCGAAAGTAATTCTGGAATGTGATCGTCGCGAGCGTCTGATTCTCGCGCTCGATTTTCACCCCTTCTTTCGCCTCGACAGCCTGGTGCAAACCGTCCGACCAGCGCCGGCCCGGCATTTGCCGGCCGGTGAACTCATCCACGATCACCACTTCGCCATCTTTGACGACGTAATCCACGTCTTTCTCGAAGAGCACGTGCGCGCGCAGCGCCTGGTAGACGTGGTGATTGATATCCATGTTCGCCAGATCGAAAAGGTTTCCCAAGTTCAGCAGCCGCTCGCACTTGGAGACGCCTTCTTCGGTCGGAGTCACCGTGCGCATCTTTTCGTCCACGGTGTAGTCGATTTCTTTGATCAGCTTCGGGATGATTTTGTCGATGCGGTAATACTTGTCTGTGGATTCCTCGGCGGGACCGGAAATGATCAGCGGCGTGCGGGCCTCGTCAATTAGGATCGAATCCACTTCGTCCACGATGGCGAAGTAGTGCCCGCGCTGGACGCAATCCTTCAAATCGTATTTCATGTTGTCGCGCAGGTAGTCGAAGCCGAATTCGTTGTTGGTGCCGTAGGTGATGTCGGCTCCGTAAGCGGCTTTGCGCTGCGCGTCGTCCAAATCGTGGACGATCACGCCCACGGTCAGTCCCAGCATGCTGTAGATCGGACCCATCCACTCGGCGTCGCGGCGCGCGAGGTAATCATTCACCGTTACGATGTGCACGCCTTTGCCTGTCAGGGAATTCAGATAGGCGGCCAGCGTGGCGACCAGAGTCTTGCCCTCACCGGTTTTCATCTCGGCGATTTTTCCGTGGTGCAACACGATTGCGCCGATGAGTTGCACGTCGAAGTGCCGCATGCCGATGGTGCGGCGTCCCGCCTCGCGAGCCAGGGCAAATGCGGGCACGAGCGCGGGCTCGAGTGCGTCTTGGAGCTTGCGCTTGAAGTCCGGGTCGTCGCGCTCGACACCTTCGAGCCTGCCCTGCACCTCGGCCTTCAGCACGAGCGTTCGCGCACCGATCTCTTCGTCGGAGAGTTTCTGCATCTCCGATTCGAGCGCGTTGATCGCCTCCACCAACGGCTGGATGCGCTTGACGTCGCGCTCATGCTTCGTGCCGATGAAGCGCGCGACTACGTTGTCTATTACCTTTTCAACGTCCATGATTATTTGCTGCTGTCTTCAATCTCTTTAGGATTGGAAGGCGGCGACCGGCTCTTACGATGCCTAGCTCTTTATTGTAATCGCTTGTGAAGATTCCCGCAAAACCGGGCCGCAGTTGGGTGAGCGGTTGCCCGGGCCAGCGACGAGAGAAATTCGGAGATCCCGGCACCCCAAAAGTGTGACGGTTAGAGCGAACAGCGAACCTTTGTTTCCAATGAGTTAGAGTGTTTTCTACTCGCCTAGAGTGACGAGCAGCCAGTGGCAACGAATCTCCGCGGACCCGAATTCGGCGCGGAGCATCGCCCGACCCTATCTTCGACTTGTAGCGCGTCATCATAAATTCTTCTCGCTGTCAACGCTAGCATGAGAGGCGGGAATTACAAGTACGAGGTTGGGTGGACTTTCTGCAAATCCTCTATCGCTCACGGCCTCGCCAAACGAGCCGGCGTATTTCTCCCAATTGCGGATCGCCTTCATGGCGATCCGCGAGAGCATGTTTTCAAATGGAGCGCACAAACAGGGCGCGCGGACGATTCCAGCGGCTACATGCGGCCTTCGTCGCCGGACGGGCCGTAGATTGAAGGCACCGGAACTTTGTTCATCCGCAAATAGACGGAGAGCTGGCCGCGATGATGGATCACGTGGTTCAAAATCATTCCACGCAGGACCTGTATGCGCGGCATGGCGAAGAAGGTCTTACCGCCGTTCATCAGCGTCCAGACTTTCTGCAGGTCTTCGTCGCTCGCCTTCGAAATCGCGGCGCGCGCGGAAGCGACGTTCTTGTCAAAGAGATCAAGCAACTGCTGGCGGGACTTCATGACCGTTGGTTGCGTGGGAGCCCCTCCCGGCGGTGCAAAGTCGAAGGAGTCGCCTTGAAAAGTTGCGGCAGCGAAGCCACACATCTCTGCGATGTGTCCCGCCAGCCGGCCCATCGCCATCGAAGTGTCGTGCGGCTTCCAATCAACTTTGTCCTCGGGAACCCGCTCCAGGGTTTTTCGTGTGGTGGTCATTTCGTGTTCGAACTCGGGAAGAAATGTGTCGCGTAATGGCATGAAATTGCCTCCTTAATCGTTTTTTCGGACCGGCTGATTTTACCTCAGTCGCGTGAATGGCGGGTAACAACAAGCGATTCCGCCGAGCGGGCGTCAAAGTAGTCGCAGGCCCACCGACGTCGGCTAGCAGCCCCAATCGAGATTGGATTGCCAGGTCCTTAGCCGATATTCTCGATTTCTTTCTTCGCGCGCTCGAGAATCTCGCGGATGCGCGAGATCTTCTCGGAGTTCTCGGCGCCACGGGTGGCGGCTCGCATCGCTGCCTTCATCACGCCTGCGGCGGGCGCGGCAACCATTCCGCCGGCGGGTCCCATCCAGGGCGCCCAATCGCCCCAGGACTGCGCGCGATCCCAGATCTTCTTGACCGTGTCGGCGGACTGCTTGAGTTCGTCCCTGCCGGCGTTGGTGAGCTGATAGGCGCGGCGGCCTTCGACCTGGTCCGATGTAACGAGCCCCTCGTCCTCGAGTTGCTGGAGAGTGGGATAGGTGGCACCGGCGCTGGCGCGGTAGAGTCCGCCAGACTTCGCTTCGAGGTCTTTCATGAGCTGATATCCGTGCTTGGGGCCGTCCTCAAGCAGGGAAAGAAGAGCGAGGCGAACCTCGCCGCCACCGAAGAATCGACCCCAACGATTCCACGGGCGATAAGCGGCCCAAGGTACTGCGGTTGCCCAAGTCCAAGCGACTGCTGGATTACCACATCGCATACAACACCTCCTGATAGGTCTTAAACTATATCATATGATATGACTCGTGTCAATTGGGCCCTTTGGACATTCCACCGACTCGTTAGTAGGTCTGGGCATCACGCAGGAACAGCTAGGCGCGACCGCGACCTGCCGAGTGGGTAAGGACACGGCCGTCGGGGATTTCGTCGCGTTTGCTGTCATGAGCGATGGTCGTTGGAGAATCCGGCGCCGGGGTTTTCGTTTGTTTCCAGGTGTGGATGATGCGATGGATGACAGTGAGATTTGGGCCGATGGCCAGGATCCACAGGGCAATCTCCATGCGATTGGAGAGAGCACCGAGAATCATCAGGACTAGGCGCTCGGGGCGGTCCCAGAATCCGACTTCGCCGCGCGGGACCAGAGATTCGGCGCGCGCCTTGGCATAGCTGACCATCACAGCGCCAGCCATGGCGGCACCCGCGAGCACGGCATACCGAAAACGGTTCACCTGCGCGTAGTAGACGAGCAGGCCGAGGAACAGGATTAAATCCGCATAGCGGTCAACGATGGAGTTCAGGAAGCCGCCGAACAGAGAAATTCGGTGTTGGCGGCGCGCCACTGGTCCATCGAGGAGATCGCAGAGCCCCGCCAGAATCATCATGCCGCCGGCGGCAGCGAAGCGCCCCCTGGCGAACAGAACTCCGGCCCAGAAATTCGCGGCCAGCGCGGCCCAGGTGATTACGTTGGGAGGAATTCCCGTAGCAGCCAAAAGAGCCGCGAGGCGGTCAATGGGCCAAGAACTATGGCGGCCGATGGTCCGCGTCAACATAAACGGGATGATCCTGCACTATTCTTCATCATGGATGGTGGTAAGGCGTACAACCTCGTATTCCTTTACGCCAGCCGGAGTGGTGACGCTTACTTCGTCGCCGACTTTTTTTCCCAGGAGCGCCCGGCCGATGGGCGAGGTAGTCGAAATCAGGCCTTTCGCCGCGTCGGCCTCTTCAACCGTAACGAGCTTGTACTCGATTTTCGAGGATTTTGCAACGTCGAGCACGACGATGCGCGAACCATATGCCGCGCGATCCTTGGGCAGATTGCTCAAATTGAGCATGGAGATATCGGCCATGCGCTGGTGAAGCTGGCCGAGCCGCGCCGAGACGTAGGACTGCCGCTCCTTGGCATACTTATACTCGGCGTTTTCCTTGAGGTCGCCATGGGCGCGCGCCGTCATGATCTCCTTGGGGAGATCGGTGTGCAGCTCGTGTTCGAGGACGGCGATTTCATCCTGCAGCTTCTTTTTGATTTTTTCGGCAATGTCTGGCATTGGACGTTTGTGGGCGCCAGGACGGCAAGCGCCGCGGTCAATACGGGCTCGTCTTCCTACTTCCAAAGTATAGAGGATTTGCGCGCATGGCCGCAAACGGGACCCGTAGCCGGCATCCCAGGAGGGGTAAGAAGGGCTGACGGGCGCGGATGGTTTCAGGCCTTGGCCTCCAAACGCTGCAAGTTGGACCTGTAGGATCCCGGCACGGCCCGAAAGGCAATGCTCAGTCTGTTCCAGCTATTGATCGTGGCAATCGCCAAGGTTAAGTTGGCGAGTTCATCGGGCTTGAACTGGAGTGCGGCTCTCGCATACACATCATCGGGCACTTGGGTGGCGGCTACCAGAGTGACGGCTTCGGTCCATTCGAGGGCTGCTCTTTCGCGCTCGCTATACATGGGGCTCTCTCGCCAGGCGTTGAGCAGGTAGAGGCGCTGCTCCGTCTCACCGAGCGCACGCGCATCCTTGGTGTGCATGTCGATGCAGTACGCGCAGCCATTGATCTGCGATGCGCGGAGCTTTACCAGTTCGAGAAGAGGCCGTTCGAGTCCGCAGGAATCGACATAGGCCTGAAGAGCGGACATGGTTTCATAGATTTTCGGGGAGAGTTTGTACGGATTGAGGCGTGGTTCCATCTCAAAGGCTCCTTTCAATGTTCACTTTTCAAGTATACCGCCTGAGGAAAAGCGACGAAACCGCGCTGCGGCGGGTTCGCTGTACAATTGCAGATTGATACCAGTTGCTTGGGGGCCTGGATGCGGATAAGGCGCCGGAGAAACTTGTGAACCTGGAACTCACCGAAGAGCAGAAGCTTCTACAGCGGAGCGTGCGTGATTTTGCCGAGGCCGAAGTGAAACCCCTGGCGAAAGAGCTGGACGAAACCGGCCGCTTCCCGCATGAAATCGTGGTCAAAGCCGCGGAACTGGGCCTGACGGGAATTTCGGTGCCGGAAAAATACGGCGGCGCGGGAATGGACCATATTTGTTATTCGATCGTGATGGAAGAAATCGCGCGAGTTTGCGCGTCAACGAGCGTGATCCTTTCCGTTCAGAACTCTTTGTATTGCGCGACGATCAACCATTTCGGAACAGAGGAGCAAAAGCAGAAATTTCTGGCGCCGTTTGCACGAGGCGAAAAGATCGGGTGCTACGCCCTGACGGAGCCGCAGGCCGGTTCGAACGCGGCGGCGCTGACGACGAAAGCGGCGCGCAAGGGCAATTGCTACTCGGTGAATGGCACGAAGGCGTGGATCACCAATGGCGGAGTGGCGGACGCGGGAATCGTGTACGTGAACACGCAGCCCGAAAAAGGGGAGAAAGGGATCACGGCGCTGATCGTCGAGAAAGGCATGACGGGATTCCGAGTGGGCAAAGAGGAAAAGAAACTTGGAATCCATGCGACGGCTTGCACGGAACTCTCGTTCACGGATTGCGAAGTGCCGGTTGAGAATCGAATCGGGAATGAGGGGGAAGGCTACAAGATCGCGCTCTCGATGCTCGATGGTGGCCGGATCGGAATCGCGTCGCAAGCCACCGGAATCGCGCAAGGCGCTTTTGATGCATCTCTCGATTACGCCCGGCAGAGGCAGGCGTTCGGCCATCCGATCGCCGAGTTTCAAGCGATCCAGTTCATGCTCGCGGACATGGCCACCGAAATCGATGCGGCGCGATTGCTAGCCCGCCGCGCCGCGTGGAAACAGGATTCGGGCGCGCGGTTTTCGATGGAGGCGGCCATCGCCAAGCTCTTCGCCAGCGAAATGGCTACGCGGGTGACCCACAAGGCAATCCAGATTCACGGCGGCAACGGTTACAGCCGGGAATATCCGGTGGAACGAGCCTATCGCGACGCGCGAATTACGGAGATTTACGAGGGCACCAGCGAAATTCAACGGCTGGTGATCGCGTCGTGGGTTTTGAAGGGCAATTAGCTTTCGCTCCGTTGTATTCTTCCCCCGTGCTTCCGCTCGACAGTTCCGGGCCATTCGACGCGGCGCGCGATGCGGATTTTTTTGCGGCGCTACCGTCGCGACCCGGGGTCGTGCTTCTCGAAATGCGCGAGCCCGGGCGGCCGTATCTGGCGCGGACGGCGGACATTCGTCGCGCCGCGCAGCGACTTCTGGGTGTGCCGGAAGAAAACTCGAAACGGCTCAACTTGCGGGAGTTGGCTGCGCGAGTCGCTTACCGAGCTACAGGTTCGAAATTCGAACAGACGCTGACCCTTTACGAGCAGGCCCGCGAGTTCTTCCCCGACCGCTACCGGGAATTATTGCGACTACGGCCACCAGCGGTGCTGAAGATCAACCTGCGCAACGCGTATCCTCGCTGCCATGTGACGCGACGCATACGCGCCGACGAAGGATTCTACTTCGGGCCATTTGCTTCGCGCCGTTCGGCGGAGGCGTTCTCGGAAGGTTTTCTCGATTTGTTCAAGATTCGCCGCTGCCAGATCAAGATCCGCCGCGATCCGAATTTTCCCGGGTGCATCTATTCGGAAATGAAGATGTGCCTGGCTCCATGTTTCGCGGGTTGCACGAAGGAAGAATACGACGCTGAGGTGGCCCTGGTACTCGGGACGCTTGACACGGCGGGCGGCGCACTCACCGCGAAATTCGAACGCGAACGGGAAGCGGCCAGCGAAGCTCTCGATTTTGAACGAGCGGCCACACTGCACAAGCGTCTGGAGAAAGTGGGCGCCGCGTTGCGCGGGCTGCCGGAACTGGCCCGGCGAGTGGAAGAACTGGATGCGGTGATCCTTCAGCGCGGGAGCGACGAGAAAACCATCGTTGTATTTCCATTGCTCGGCGGAGTGCTTGCGGAACCGATATTCCTGGACTTCGCCGAACTCTCGAGCCAGCCGCGCTCCGTGGAGGCCATCTTGCGTCAGGCGCTGCAACCGCGGGCCGCGACCGCTGCGCGCGAAAGCGGGGAATCCGACGCCATAAGTTTGCGAAAACGGTATGGCTTGCGCGCCGCGCCGGCGGAATTGCCGGAGCATCTATCGCTCGTGGCGCGCTGGTTTTATTCGAGACCGCGGGGCGGGGAAATTCTCTTTCGTGAGGGCGACTGGCCTTTCCGCCGCATCTTGCGCGCCTGCAGCCGGCTTCTGGCTCCCAGTACTTCTTCACCGGAACCGCTCGGTTCCTGAGCAACGCCGGCAATATCCTCGGCCAAGCCGGCGGCGTTGCATCGTACAATTTAAGAATATGGCGGAAACGGGTACAACGGGGCCTGCCGCGGCCCGTGGGGTGGCGAGCCGTTCACGATTTCACGATACGATTCGGTCGCTCAAGCACCGGAACTTCCAATTATTTTTCAGCGGACAATCGATCTCGCTGATCGGCACCTGGATGGACATCGTCGCCGAAGCGTGGCTCGTCTATCGGCTTACGGGATCGTCGTTGTTGCTGGGTACTGTGGCATTTGCAGGGCAAATTCCAGTTTTTCTGTTGTCGCCGGTGGGCGGGATGGTGGCGGATCGTTTCAACCGCCGCAAGGTAGTGATCGCCACGCAGGTTGCGTCGATGGTTTTCGCGTTCATTCTGGCGATGCTGACGCTGACAAAACGCGTGACGGTAACCGAGGTAATCATTCTAGCGGCACTGATGGGCGCGGTGAATGCATTCGACATCCCGGCTCGCCAGTCATTTTTGGTGGAAATGGTCGGCCGGGAAGATCTGATGAACGCGATCGCGTTGAACTCCACGATATTCAACGGGGCGCGAATAATTGGGCCTTCGATCGCGGGGATTCTGGTGGCGAGCATCGGCGAGGGCTGGTGTTTTTTCGCGAATTCGGTAAGTTATATCGCCGTGATCGCCGGGTTGCTGATGATGAAAATCCCGCCTAAACCGGCGGTGACGCACCACGCGTCTCCCTTCGAGCATATTGCGGAAGGATTTCGCTTCGTGCGCAACACCGCGCCGATTCGCGCGCTGCTTCTATTGATCGGCCTGGTGAGCCTGGTCGCCATGCCTTATACGGTGCTGATGCCGATATTCGCGGCGAGAGTTCTGCACGGGAATGCCCGAACGCTGGGCATATTGATGGGGGCCACCGGCGTGGGAGCGATGTGCGGCGCACTGATGATTGCATCACGCAGGGGAGTTCGCGGACTGGGCAGATTGGTTCCCATCGCCTGCGCCGCGTTTGGAGTATTTCTAATAGTGTTCACATTTTCGCGTTGGTGGGTTCTCTCAGCGATACTGCTGGTGCCGGTCGGCTTTTCGGTGATGACGCAGATGTCTTCGTCGAATACGCTGGTTCAATCGATGGTGCCGGACCGGCTGCGGGGCAGGACCATGGCCGTGTATTCGATGATGTTCATGGGCATGTCGCCTTTTGGGGCGCTGATTGAAGGGGCGGCGGCCGGTCACATTGGCGCTCCTTTGACGGTGGCGATCGGCGGAGCTTTGACGATTGCCGGAGCGATCGCTTTCGCGCGATATCTTCCCAAGATTCGAGTGCAGGCAAGGGAGATGATCGATGCGCAAGGACTATCAGGCGAGCCGGTGGAAGAAATAGCAGCGCGCGTTTCGTGAGAGTCCGCTGGCGGAGCGGTGCTTTTCGCGAACCTGCTGGGATTTTTCTGGCGCGTTAACTAAACGAGGTTCCATGCCATCTCCTGCGACGAGCAACCAACGCATGCCGGGGCGCGCCACAGCGCAGTCCACGTTGCGCTATGCTGCGAGATTTCAAGGGCGCGCCGCCGCCGGTCATTTCCGCGACGTGCAGGGCGGCCTGGTGCTTTCCTCGATCGGGATTGGGACATATCTCGGAGAACCCGATCGTGCGACCGATGAGGGATACACAAGCGCCATCATGTCCGCCGTGAGGGGCGGCGTAAACGTGGTCGATTCAGCTATCAACTACCGGCTGCAGCGCAGCGAGCGCTCGGTGGGTGCGGCGCTGAAAGTCCTGGCATCGAATGAATTTTCCCGGGAAGAGATCGTTGTATGCACCAAGGCGGGTTTCCTGACTCCCGATGGAGAAATGCCGGAAGACGCCAGCGACTATTTTTCACGCGAGTACCTGGAAAGAGGAATCTTCCGTCCGGAAGATATCGCGGCGGGCTGCCACTGCATGGCGCCCGGCTATCTTTCCGACCAACTGGATCGCAGCCGCAGCAATCTGGGCATCGAATGCGTGGATATTTTCTATCTGCACAATCCGGAAACGCAGTTGAGCGAGGTGACCGCCGCTGAATTCCGCCGCCGCATCGGCGAAGCATTCCAATTTTTGGAATCCGCGGTGTCCGCAGGGAAAATCGGCGCGTACGGCCTGGCTACGTGGAACGCCTTCCGCGACGAGCGCAACTCGCCGGGATATCTTTCACTTGCCGCAATGGAAGCGATCGCGCGCGAAGCGGGCGGGCCGGACCATCATTTCCGTTTCGTGCAGTTGCCGCTAAATCTCGCGATGCCCGAGGGACTACTGCGGCCGAACCAAGTGGTGGAAGGAAAGACAATGGCCATGGTGCAGGCAGGCCGCGCGCTGGGGATCACCCTCATATCAAGCGCCGCGCTTCTTCAGGGGCAACTCACGAAGAACCTGCCCTCTTATATCGGTGCGGCGCTTGGTCTGAAGGACCACTCCGCGCAGGCGCTGCAGTTTGCACGATCAGTTCCGGGTGTCACCACGGCGCTGGTGGGAATGAGCAGTGTGGAGCACGTGCGCGCCAATCTGGACGTTGTTGCCGTCGAACCGGCTCCGCGCGATCAGTTCCTTAAGTTATTCGAGCCGCGAACTTGTTAGCGATGCAGCGGCAGGGACTCCGCTAATCGAAAAACCCTAGTCGCTTAAGACGGGACGCGGTTGGCTATCAAGCGTTTTTCGCACTGCGCGCGCCAGACTTCGCGAGGAGTAAGGCTTCTGTAATATAGGAAAGCCTTGCTGCTGCACCCTTTGAATCACCGCCAAATCGGGACTATAGCCGGTTGCGAAGATCACTGGAAGACCCGGATGCGTTTCCTGTAGCTTCGCGTAGATTTCGGGGCCGCTTAGTTTCGGCAACACGACATCAAGGAGAGCAAGATGGGTTCCCGGGGATCGCTGGAACTCTTGCAGTGCCTGTTGCCCATCCGCAGCCAAAAGAACGTTGTATCCCAGGCTGGTCAGAGTTTCCTGGGCTAGCTGACGCAATCCCTCGTGGTCCTCGGCCACCAGGATCGTTTCTGTCCCACCGGCGACTGGCCCCGGGTCCTCGGCCAAATCGCGCACAGGCGCAGCCGTGGTGCTTACCGGCAGATAAACTCTAAATGTGCTGCCGACGCCGGGCTCACTATATACATTCAAAAAACCACCATGCTGCCGGACAATCCCGTAGACCGTAGCGAGCCCAAGCCCCGTTCCCTTTCCCATCTCTTTGGTCGTGAAGAACGGCTCGAAAATCCGGTCGAGCGTGGCTATATCCATTCCGGTGCCTGAATCGGTGATCGCAAGCATCGCGTAGTCGCCGGGCCGCGCCAGCGGCTGAAGGGAACAGAATGCCGCGTCCAGGGTCATATTCGAGGTGTCGATAATCAACGAGCCGCCGTCGGGCATGGCATCTCGGGCGTTGATGCACAGATTCATCAGCACCTGCTCGACCTGAGTCGGATCGGCTCGCACCACCGAAAGATCGGGCGCTAAGTTGGCCTTGATCTCGATGTTGCTGCCAATCACTTTTTCCAGCAGGCTGAGGGTCTCGATCGTGGTTTGATTCAGGTCTACGTTGCGCGGCTCGAGGATCTGCCGGCGGGCGAATGCGAGCAACTGGCGCGTCAACGCGGCGGCGCGTTCGGCCTGGTGGCGTACCTTCTGGAAATGCCGGTGCAACCGCGAATCCGCGTCGGTTTCGTCGAGTCCCAGATCAACCCAGCCAAGAATCGCGCCAATCATATTGTTAAAGTCGTGCGCGATTCCGCCGGCCAGCTGCCCGATCGCTTCGAATTTCTGCGCTTGGACGAGCTGCCTTTCGAGAGCTCTGCGCTCCGTTACGTCTTCGACGATGACCTCGGCGCATTCCGACTTTCCGTCCCGATTCATCGCCCGGCGGCTGCTCACACGGACCGTCACAACCTTTCCGTCCTTGCGTTTCCAGTCCATGGTCGCACTCGCGTGCCCCGACCGCCTGTATTCTGCGATAATCGCGGCCCGGTCGGCCGGATTGCAGTAGAGTTCCGTACTGAACTGAATGCCCAGCAAGTCGTCTACGGATTCATAGCGAAGCATTGCCGCAACTGCGGGATTAGCATCGAGCAGTTTCCCTCCGTGCTCCTCGATCCAGAGGATTCCATACGTGGCGTTATCGACCAGGCCCCGATAGCGGGCTTCACTATCCCGCAGAGCTAGCTCGGATTGTTTGCGCTCCGTGATATCTACTATGCTGGCCCGTATCAAATGACGATTCGCAGAAGGCAAGCGGACCAGATGCACCTCAGCGGAGCGCTCCTCTCCCTGCGAGTTGCGGTACATCCATTCGAAGTGGGCGGTGGCGCCCTCCGATCGCGGTTCGGAGAACCGGCGCTCCATGATTTCGGCAGTTTCCCCGCCGAGTTGTGCCGGAGCGCTTACGTCCTTCACGCCAGTCTGCAGGAGCGCGTCTCTGGTTAGACGGAAAAGCGATGAAGCGCGACCGTTGCAATCGACAAACTTTTTCTGGTCGACATCGAGCAAGACAATCGCTTCCGGAGCATTCTCCACGAGCGTGCGGTAATGCTCCTCGCTTTCTCGCAGTGCCTCGAGCGCTCGTGTCTCCGCTTCGCGCAGCGCTCGACCTTCCTGCGCGCGCCGAATCGCCATTGGCAGTCTCGCAAGCTGCCCCTTCAACACATAGTCCGTGATGCCCTTCTTTATGCATTCCACAGCGAGTTCGTCGCCGAGCGTGCCGCTCGCCAGGATCAGAGGCACGCCAGGCCAAGATGCTTGGATCATGGCCAGAGCGTCCATCGCGGTCCAGCCCTTCATGCGGTAATCTGAGATCACAACGTCGGCCGGCTCCTCGCGCAACTTTTGCGCGAAGTCTTCCCGCGTGAAGGCGGAGTCAGCTTGGAAGTTGAGTCCCGACTTCTCCAGATCGCGAAGGCAAAGTTCCAGATCGTTCGGATCGTCTTCGGCGAAAAGCAATCGCAGGGGCTTGTCTGGAACTGATGCGGGCCTGTGGGTTTTGCTCATTCTCGTTTTTCAGATTACTTGTTACCTGCGGCTCTAGCGAGCAAGCGGCGCCACTACCGGAGCCGCGGCATTCAGCAAAAGCCAGTACATACCGAGTTGCCGAACTACGTCTTGAAATTCGGCGAAGTTTACGGGCTTTTGAATGTAGCTGTTAACGCCCAATTGGTAGCTGTTCACCAGATCCCTTTCTTCTTTCGATGAGGTCAGTACGATCACTGGAATCGGCTTGGTGTTGGGATCGCTTTTGATTTCCCGCAGCACCTGCAGACCGTCTATTTTCGGCAACTTCAAATCAAGCAGGATGAGCCGAGGTCCGGTCTCTGCCCGGCGCGCCGAAAAGACTCCACGGCAGAAAATGAAGTCCAAGGCTTCTTCCCCATCCCTAGCGTGCTGGATGCGGTTGGCGAGATTGTGTTTCTGCAAAGCGTGCAAGGTTAGCTCGGCATCTGAAGGGTTGTCTTCGACTAACAGAATTTCCACTCCGTCATGCTTGCTCACGGCTCGCCTCCTTTGCCGCGTTCGGCGCGGTACGTTGCAACTTCGGTTCCAGCGTGAAATAGAATGTTGTCGCCTGACCCGGCGTGGACTCTGCCCACACGTCTCCGCCATGCCGTTGAACGATCCGCTGAACCGTGGCAAGCCCGATGCCGGTACCCTCGAAGTCCTCCTCGCGATGAAGCCGCTGGAAGACGCCGAATAGCTTATCGGCATATCTGGCATCAAAGCCCACTCCGTTATCGCGGACAAAGATCGTCACCCGGGTACCGTTCACCTGGGTACCAACTTGAATCACTGGGTGTTCGACCTTGCGCGTGAATTTAAGGGCGTTGGAAAGAAGATTAGAAAATACCAAGGTCAGTAGCTCCGGATCGCAACTCACCGCCGGCAGAGCGTGGATGCGCCATTCGATTCCGCGTACTTCCGTTTCGGCTGAGAAATCCGAAACGGCCCTCCGCGCTAAATCGCCGAGGCTCACAGCTTCTTGGCGAATAAGTTCCTTTCGTCCAATTCGGGCCAGGTTCAGAAGGCTATCCACCAAGCGACCCATATGGTCGGCCGCGGCAAGAATCCTCTCGAGGTAATGCCGAAGTTGTTGAGGCATCTCCTCGCCGTACGTCTCACCCAGGAGCCGTGCGAAACCGTCGATGTGACGCACTGGCGCGCGGAGATCGTGCGAGACGGAATAGCTGAAGGCTTCCAGTTCCTTGTTCGCGGCAATGAGCTGGACATTGGACTGTGCGAGTGCGTTCCGGTTCGATTCGAGCGCTTCCTCAGCGAGACGCCGATCCGTGACGTCACGAATTGCACTTGCTACGAGGGTGCCTCCGACAGTCTTGATTGGGCTCAAGCTGATTTCGATCGGGAATTCGGTCCCATTCTTGCGCCGGCCGTAGAGATCCAGTCCCACGCCCATGGCTCGCGACCGAGGTGATTGTGAATAACCCTGGCGGTGGTGGATATGTTGGGGCCGAAACCGTTCCGGCATAAGGCACTCGACGCGTTGGCCAACGAGTTCCTCGCGCGAGTAGCCGAAAAGCTTCTCAGTCTGCGCGTTGATCATCTGGATGCACCCGACATCGTCAACAATCACCATGGCGTCCGGAGCTGACTCGAGCAGGGTACGGAACATTTGCTCTTGCGTGGCGCGCCGAGTGATGTCCCTATTGCTCTCCAGGATGGCTGTCGGATTGCCGGCCAGATCGCGCCGAAGCACCCAACGGCTGGAGACAATGATTTCGCCACCACTGCGAGACCGGTGAATTAATTCGCCTTCCCAAGAGCCTCGTTCAGAGACTTCCGCCTCAATTTGGGCGAGGGGCTGCGGAAAGCGCTTTTGAAGAATCGTGCGGGCGAGTTTGCCTCGCACCTCGTCCGCTCGCCATCCATACAAGCGCTCTGCTCCGCGGTTCCAGAAGACGATCTTGTCCTCCATATCTCTGATGAAGATGGCGTCGTCGGTTAGGTCCAACAGCTCAGCCTGCTCGCGATAGACGGCTTCGCTGGTTCGCAGTTGGAGTTCGATGTCGCGACGCTCGCGCACTTCCTTTTCGAGCTGAGCATTGGCTTGCATCCACTGGCTGACGTTGGGGAGGCTCAGGGCACGCGGCATCATCTGGGCCAAAAGGATCGCCGTTGGAACCGAGGCAGCCGCCGTGATGGCCTTGATCACGCCGTCAACCCAGTAGTTGGCATGCCAGATATTCCACACTTCCATGAGGTGCGTCGTACCACAGGCCACAATGAACACACCGAACAGCACGAACATCCAGGTAAAGGGGACATCGCGCCGCCTACGCACGAACCAGACAAGCATCACGGGTATGGCGAAATACGCCAGCGCGATCAGCGAGTCAGAGATAACGTGGAGCCACACGAGTCCGGGATCCCAGAAATAGCAAAAACCATGTGGCATGATTTTTCCCTTTCGTCGGCAGCGCGCCTCACCGCCGCTGCTCACAAACAGACGCATTCGTCCGGCAAGAAGGAGAGGATTTCCTGCGTTATACGAGCGTCGCAAACATCGGGGACGGGAATCTAAGCCCGGAGACCGAGCCTTTGGAAGGGACTTTTATTGTGGGTGAGATGCAGGTGCGTGTCAAGATTTCGGAAAGTTGCGTTCACCTAGGAATCAACCCAGAAATGCCGGGCCTATTGCGCGGGCGTCCGCTCCGATACATGGGCTGCGAAGTATTGGCCGAGGCGGGAGGTGAGCTGGGCCATGCCGGCGTTCACGTTACGGTCCAGCGCTTCGACCACGTCAGAAACGTTTTTCCCGGTGACCGGTTCATCATGGGCGTAAGAATCGGACCAAATCGTGGCGTTGGTTTTAGGATCAAACAATTCGATTTGGAAGGAAAAGCGGGCTGAGAGGGCCGGCCCTTCCACTTCATCGAGGGCGTAGAGATGGCCGCGTACGATGTAATCACCGGGCGCGTTACTGCGGAGGCCAGATACCGAACGATAGGCTCCCGTCGACTGCAAGGAGCGAATGAGCATATCCTGGATCATACCGGCTGGCGGTTCCGCCCAACGCTGGTATTCGTATGTGCCAAGCTGAACGGGCCCGCTTCCGTAGACAAGGCGGTCGTCGCGGTATAGGTGTGAAGCGGTAACGCGGCCGACCAGGAGCCTTACGGGAAAGCGCGCCGGAGAGGAATCGGGCACCGGCAACGCTGAGGTGCCGGTATCCAACACGTAATATTTCACGGGCCGCGAAGCGCCGCACGCCGCGGTGACTCCCGCGGCCAGGATAATGAGCAAGGCTTGTTGCACCTGGCGCTTCGTCACTCTTCGTCCCTCCTCTTCTATTTGGGCGGTGCCTGGCCCGGCTTTCGCGGCTTGACGCCGGATGCGCGAATCAATGTGTAAGGCCGCGTCTTGATCGTCTCGGTGAACGAATTCAAATTCTCGGTCACGTGGCGCAGATTATCGATAATCTCGTCGAGGTTTTCAGAGTTCGTGTCCAGCGAGCGATCGAGCTGGCTCGTGAGCGTTACGGCTGAATCGAGCGACTGGCGAAGGTTGCTCACCGCCTTGTGGAGATCGGGGCGATCCTCGGAGATCGCAGCGTCCAGATGAGCGAGCGCTTCGTTTGCCTGCCCGGAAGTCTTGCGGAAATCATCGATCAGAGGCCCCAGTTTCGCGCTCGACGCGTTCACGTTGTTCAGGGTCGAATGAATCGCCTGCCGGTTCTCATCGAGCATCCCGTGAAGGTCCGCGAGGCTCGCGGCGATGTTGGCGCGGTTCCGCGCGTCCAGCAAGTCGTTCACGCGATCGATGGTGTCCTTCAAAGCCACCACGCGATCGTTCAAATTCGCCAGCAGGTCGTTCGCGTTCGGACCCAATTGGGCGATCAGCGCGGTGACGTCGGAAAAGCTGGTGTATTCGAGAGACTTGAGTGTGTAGCCACTGGGCGCCTTCGGGGCGGCGAGCGTGCCCGGGACGATTCCAAGAAAATTATCGCCCAAGGGACTGACGCTCGTGATTTCCGCAATGCTGTCGATCTTTACCGGGACGGAAGGCTGGACGGTAAAATCGATTTCCATGCGCGTGGGATTCTGTGGGTCGCTCTTCACTTCTTTGACCCGTCCCACCGACGGCCCTCCGGCATAGCGGACTTCCGCGCCGGGACTGAGTCCGCCCGCATTCTTGAAATAGGTTCGGTAGGGGACGTTGCCGCGGCTGAACGTTCCCGAAAGAAGAAACACCGTCACGGCGAGCAAGGCAGCGGCCACTAAAACGAATATCCCGACGAGAGCCTGCTCCCGCTTCGATTCCACTGGTTTCCTCAATAGTTTCCAGCCCGGTTCACGCCCCGGCAATTCGGGCTGGGTACTTGGAGAATGCCGGGGAGTATAACATGTGGCACGCGATTCGCCAGTTTCAACGCCGCTGGAAAGGGCCTTCTCCCGTCAGCATCTGCAGGTAATCGATTTCGCCTGCTACTTCAGGCTCGGGGACGCGGTCTAGAAACTGCCGCACGCGCGGCTCCGCACTTTCGCGGAGCGCCCGCGACGTTCCGTTGGCGACGATTTTTCCCTTATCGAGCAGGATCATGCGGTCGGCAATCAGGAATGCGCTGGCCAGCTCGTGCGTTACCACCAGGATGGTGATTCGGAATGCCTTCTTCAGTTTCAGGATCAGTTCATCGATCCCCGCCGCGATAATGGGGTCGAGACCGGCCGAGGGCTCATCGAAGAATAGAATTTCGGGTTCCATAGCCAGCGCGCGGGCAATAGCGGCGCGCTTTTTCATCCCTCCGCTCAATTGCGCCGGCATGTAGCCTTCAAAGCCCGAAAGCCCGACTTGATCGAGCTTTAGGCGCACCATTATTTCGATGGTGGACTCATCGAGCGGCGTGTGCTCGCGCAAAGGAAGGGCCACATTTTCTCCCACGGTCATCGACCCGAATAGCGCTCCGCCCTGGAACGACATTCCCATCTTCTTTCGCAGCTCGTCGCGCTCGGCCTCGGGCATGTTCGCGAAATTCGTTCCACGAATCCAGATTTCGCCGCCGCTCGGCTGTTCGAGGCCAACAAGCGTGCGAAGAAGCGTGCTCTTGCCGGAGCCCGAACCGCCCAGAATCACCAGTGTCTCGCCGGGCTGTACCTCGAAATTGATACCGTGAAGAATTTCCTGGGTGCCATAGCGGACGCGAAGGTCCCGTACTGAAATGACGGCCGATTCGCCGGACGCGTATTCTTTGGGCATGATCCCGGCACAGCCCCTTCGACGGCTATCGAGGCGCCGTGAAATAAAAGATGCTCGTGAAAACCAAATCTACCGCGATAACGAGAAAAATAGACTTCACCACCGCAGAAGTGGTCGAGCGGCCAACTTCCTCCGAGCCTAGGCCCGTGGAAAACCCCTCATGGCAACCGACAGCGGTAATCACCAGGCCGAACATCACGCTCTTGATCAGGCCCGTGATGACGTCGCGCAAGGCCATGGCATCGATCGTGGCCTGGATATAGGTGGCCCACGTGAAGCCGGCGTTGGTAACGCCGAAGAGGCCTCCGCCCAAGATGCCCATGAAATCCGCCCACGCGGTAAGGCAGGGCATCATCAATAGCATGGCCAGGAATTTCGGCGCCACCAGAAAGCGAACCGGCTCGAGCGCCATCGTTTCCAGCGCGTCGATTTCCTCGTTGACCTTCATCGTGCCGATTTCCGCGGCGAACGCCGATCCGGAACGGCCGATCACCACGATCGCCGTCATCAGCGGCCCCAGCTCCCGCGTCATCGAAATGGCCACGGCGCTCGCGACCAACTGCATCGCGCCGAGGGTGCGCAATTCGTAGGCTCCTTGCAACGCCAGGATCATGCCCACGAAAAAGGAAATGAGAGAGACGATGGGGATCGCCTCTACGCCGATGGACATGGCTTGATGTACCGCCCTCTGCCATCGGAGCTTTCGCCCAAAAAAGGACTCGAGAAATACGGCTCGCGCGGCGCCGCCGGCAAGGCGCGCCAGTCCCCCGACGTAAGCCAATCCATCGATTGTGGCTTCGCCGATCGTTTCTACGAATGGCATCTGGAGGTCTGGAGGTCCCCGTTACTGGGAGGCGACAGCCCCGCCGCTGCCCCCCCGCAAAGCTTCCTGTTCCGTGTCGTGGACCTCAAAAACTTTCAGCAGCCGAGTGAGCTGGAGAACTTCACGCGCCGTCGGGCTCAGGCCGTAGAGAGCGAATCCCTTCTTGAGGTCCCGGGAGACTTTCAGGCCCTCGACGAGCGAAGCGATTCCGGCGCTGTCGATGTAGTTGACCCTTTCAAGACTTACGATAACGCGGCTCACAGCCTGGTCTCTCAGCGTGCCAAGCAGGCTCTTGCGTACTTCGGGAGAATTGTAAAGCGTGATGTCTCCGACCACGTCCACGATGGTGGCGTTCTCGAACTTGCGTGTGGAGATATTCATTAGCGCAGCCTGCGCGGCGTCCCAGTGTTTTGCCAGAGATCGTGCCCGAATGCAATGCATTTTAAGGGCACTGGAATGGCGAAAGGCGCGCGAACGATGATCCCCAGTGAGAAGAAAGCTTCGCCGGTGGGAGCGCCCAGAAAGAGTTCTTAGCCGCGGCGATCTGTTGGAATATAGCTGCGGAGATCGTAGCCGGTGTAAACCTGGCGAGGCCGGGAAATCTTTTGCTCGGGATCAAGCAGCATCTCTTCCCACTGTGCGATCCATCCCGAAGTTCGCGGGATCGCGAAAAGCACGGGAAACATGGTCACCGGGAAACCCATCGATTGGTAGATTAATCCCGTATAAAAATCCACGTTCGGGTACAGACGGCGCTTGACGAAGTATTCATCCTCGAGCGCAATCCGCTCGCATTCGAGCGCAATATCGATCAGCGGGTTGCGGCCCATGATGTCAAACACTTCGTATGCGATGCGCTTCACGATTTTGGCTCGCGGATCGTAGTTTTTGTAGACGCGATGGCCGAATCCCATCAGCAATTTCTCGCCCGCCTTCACGCTCTTCACGTAGGCGGGGACGTTGTTCACCGACCCGATTTCGATCAGCATGCGCAGCACCGCTTCGTTCGCGCCTCCGTGCAGCGGGCCATACAGTGCAGCCGTGGCCGCGGCCGCCGCGGAATACGGGTCCACGTGTGAGCTTCCCACGCCGCGCATCGCAGTGGACGAGCAGTTCTGCTCGTGATCCGCATGCAAGATGAACAAAATATCGAGCGCTCGCTCAAGCGTGGGATTGGGGCGGTATTGCAGCTCGGTGGTGCGAAACAGCATGTTCAGAAAATTCCCGCAGTAGCTCAGATCGTTGTCGGGATAAACGAACGGCATGCCCAGGCTGTGCCGGTACGCAAATGCCGCCAGCGTCGGCATCTTGCCGATCAGTCGGTAGGTTTGCTTGCGCCGCGAATCCGCGCTGAAAATATCTTTGGCGTCGGGATAAAAAGTTGAAAGCGCCGCCACCGTCGAGATCAGCATCCCCATGGGGTGGGCGTCGTAGTGAAAACCATCGAGAAATTTCTTGATGCTCTCGTGGATAAACGTATGGTGCGTGATGTGATAGTTCCAATCGCTCAGTTGTGATTTTGTGGGTAGCTCGCCGTGTAGAATCAGGTAGGCCGTCTCGGGGTAGGTGCTTTTCTCCGCAAGGTCTTCGATCGAATAGCCGCGGTAGCGCAAAATGCCGTTGTCGCCGTCGATGTAGGTGATGTTGCTCGTACAGGATGCCGTGTTCGAGAACGACGGATCGTAGCTCATCAGCCCAAAATCGGATTCGCTGATTTTAATCGGCCGCAAATCGATCGCCCGGATCGTATCGTTCTTGATCGGCACGTCGTACCGGCGGCCGTTGCGGTTATCAATGAGGGTTACCGTGTCCCGGCGCGTAGCCGCCGAAGTCTCCGTGCTAACCGCCGGTTCTGCTTTCGTCGGATTCATTCCCCAATTCCTTCCAGGAGGCAGGCCGCTGGCACCACCAAAGCGCAGCATCAACAATGTACACCAAAACTCGGCTCTGACGAACCGCTTTGCTTCGTGGGGATTTAGGCCAATGCGCTCCGTACAGCTTCAACTTTGGGAAGCCGGTCGATGCGAAACAAGCCAAAAAGACCCATCGGCCACCCCTCACCGTAGACGACTTTTCTTTACAACAACAGGTACTTGCATCGATTTGACCTCCCGTGTAAAGATTTTGTCTGTATCCTCGTAGTGCGTCCAAATGCGTTCCGCCGCGCTCCTCAGCGTTTCTTTGGGATCCCGCGCCCTCAAAAAAAGCGGTCAAGCGCATGCCGCCGCTGGAAAAAGGTCGCGTCGGGAGGTAATATAGCGCCTGTCGTTCTTGGCCTACCGGATAGATCGGATTTCGCGTGTCGGCTCCCGTTTCATTGCCTCAAATCATGCCGCATCGGCAAATCGGTCTTGAAGTGTGGATGGACCGCGTGCTGGAAACGGCGCCCAAAGTCGAGCCAAATTGGCGGAAGCACGACGTGCATAATTTGCGCGTAGCTCTGCGACGCTGCCGCACCATGGCTGAAGCTCTCAGCGAAGTGAGCCCTGGCTCACGCTGGCGCAGGATTAAGAAAGTCAGCCGCAAACTATTTCACGCCTCGGGCGATTTGCACGATACGCAGGTGGAACGGGACTGGGTGAAGAAGTGCGGCCCCGCCGGCGACCCCGTTCGCAAATACATGCTGAACCTGCTTTCCCACGAGGAAAGGAGGCACCGCAAGGCCGCCGCCGCTGCGCTCGCGGCATTCGATCAAAAAGAATGGAAGAAACTGAAGCGCAAACTGCAGCCCAAGGCCGATTTCTTCCCGTCGGGCAGCGTGGTTTTTCAGCGGCTCGCTCTGGCAAGGTTAAACGAAGCCGCCAAGCTCTATGAAGATGCCAAAAGGAAGCGTAGCAGCATCGCGTGGCACCGGCTCCGCATCGGCCTCAAACATTTTCGCTACATGGTGGAAAACTTTTTGCCTGAACGCTACGAGGCATGGTCCGCTGACTTGAAGCAAATTCAGGATCAACTAGGCGACATTCACGATATCGACGTGCTTCGAAGCGCTCTGCGCAGGCACGCTTCCAAATTGGATCCCCAGACTCTCGAGAAGTGGCAGGAGAAACTCGCGACTGAGCGCATGCCTATCTTGAAAGAGTTTCTTGCGAAATCCAGAGGATCAGATTCACCATGGGCTATCTGGCGATCCGGCTTTCAGCAGGGGCATACCCTGGTGGCGGCCTCATTTTCGCGGCGGCGGATCGCTTAGCGGCCGCCTAATCGGCCAGTCTTCGCAGCAATTTGGCGGTCAGAATCCAGCGCAATTCCCACCGGCCCCGCGGTTGCAAGTGTTCGAAACAGCAGACACCCGCTTTCTTCAGTTCGGTGATCGGGCCGCGAGCACCCGCCAATTGAGCAATGGTCAAATCGAGGTGAGGCGCGTGTCCAAAGCATGCGATCTCTTTTGCTCTCAGATGTACGACTTCTTTCAGGATGTCCGCCGGATTTGCGGCAGGCTTCAGTGCATCGCTCACTCGGATCTTCTCTGGCGCGAGACCCAGCGCCTCCGCGAAAATTTCCGCCGTCTGGGCCGCGCGAATGTAGGGGCTGGTGATAACGATATCCAGTTTTGCGCCTGTCTCGCTAAAGCCAAGAGCCGCCGCGCGGGTCTTCTGTATACCTCTTGCCGTCAGCGGCCTTTCGGCTTCGGGAGGAGCCTCGGGATCAGTGCGGTCAATGGCGATGCCGTGACGAATCAAGTAGAGAACCATTCTAGGCTACCTCGGCTCTGCGCTGAGCCCGCCGAAATTCGGCTTTCAAATGAAATTCCTTCTGGAATAAATCCAGTTTCCGGTTGAGCCCCGCTAAGTCGAGACGCGTTCCATCCGAGGCGCGCACCAGGAAAACCGCTCGGCGCCCTGAAATCTGGACGTCAACGCCGGAAATGCGCTGCGCATGCTCGGATTCAAGCTTCTCGGCGATGCGCAAAAGCGAAGTAAGCAAACGCACGTCGTGTCTCTGCGGGCCATCAAGAGCTGCGTAGGAGGCGTGCTCGATCTGAGGCTCCGACTTGGCATTGTGATAGCGCACCAAACACGCGACCATGTCGCGCCGCCATCCTCCGAGTCCGGGGATTTCTCCGTTGCGGACCAAATATTCGCCGTGCCGGTGGTGCGCCTTTTCACTAACGAAATGACCCACATCGTGCAGCAAAGCCGCCATTTCAAGGATGTTACGCTGATCCGGACCCATTTCGTGAATGGGATGCAACTGATCGAAAAGCGAGAGCGCGATCTTCGCGACTTGGTCCGCGTGCTGGGCATTGTAATTGAGGCGCCGCGCGAACCATCGCGCGCCTGCCAGCAAGTTTGCGGCGCGTCCCTTCTCCTCTTCGGACACGGCACCGCCCGAATACTGCTCCGCCAGCAAATCGAGCAGCAGTCCTTCGCGGACACCGACTCCGGGGACCAGCATCGACCGCAGAGTCAGCCACTTCGCGACCGCTGTAATGACGATCGCCGCAATTCCCATCACCTCCGCGCGGTCTTTTCGCACGCCGAAGACCCGCATTCGTCCGGCGACGTCCAGGGACAGCATTCGCCAAGTCTGGTCCTTCAACAAGCGCAGGTTGATTGTCGGCGTCCGGCCGGCGAGCGGGCCCGGAGCCAGACGCACGAGCGCCTCCGCGTTTCCCCCGCACGCCACGGCAACTGCGCGGTCAAGCTTTGGAGGCGACGGCATCGCGCTGCGCAAAAGCGCCAGCACGTGATGCCGCAACTTCCGGGCCTTGTCCTCGTCAATCGCGCCCTCGATTGAAAATGTCTCCATCAGGCGGATGGTGCCAAGCGGAAGCGCCACTCGCTTCCGAACGACGCCGCGCTCCAGAAAGCTGAATTCGAGGCTGCCCCCGCCCAAATCGAAGATGAGCCGGGGTTGAGTAGTTTCGCCCAGCGCCCAGGTCACCGCCGTGCAAACGAGCCGCGCTTCTTCCGCGCTGCTGATCACCTGGAGCTCGATTCCCGATTTGCGGCGAATTCGTTCGATCAAGCGGTGGCAATTGCGCACTTCGCGCGCGGCGGATGTCGCCACCGCTCGGTACGCGGTCACATGATAACTGTCCATCCGGTCACGAAAATGACGGAAAGCGCGCGCCGCTCCCGCGATCGTGTCCTCGTCCAGCAAGCGGCGGGTGAACGCATTGTGCCCTAGGCGCACGGTGGCGCGCTCTCCCTCCAGAATCTCAAGATGATGGGGAGAAGTGGCGCGCGCGATGGCCAGCCGAATGGCGTTCGAACCGGCGTCGATCGAGGCGAGTTGTACCGGTGCTGCCACTCTTCAGCGCCAGAGATGCGCAAGGGCGTGCGAAGGATTGTAGTGCGTGCCGCGTATGCCCAGATGCGAAGCGATTCGCTTGCGCAATAGCTGGTTGACCCGCGCCACGCTGCTCTCGCCATCCAATTCGATAAATCCGTGCCTCTTCGAAAGATATTCGAACTCGCGCTTGATCATGGATTGGTAGCGGATGAAGGACTTGAATAGATCGTTGGAAAGGGACATGTCTCGCCCCGATTCCCAATAGCTGATCGTCTGTGACTTCTTGAATTCGCGGTCAAAAGCCACCTCGGGCTTCACGTTGAGCCAGAACGTAAGATCGGGCCGCAGGGCGATTTCGTATACTCCGTGTAAGTAGTCGCGCCCAATTCCCCGGACCGCAGCGCGGGCGATGAGAGTGAAAATATACCGGTCGGCCAGAACGATCAAGCCCGAGCGCAACGCCGGAAGGATGCGCCGCTCCAGCTGATCGAAAAAATCGGTTCCGTACATCAGCGCGAGCGTTGTGCGCGTCACCGCATTTTCGGCGAGCAGCGCGTCGATGTCTTCTCCCACCAGAAAAGACCGGCGCAGGCCCATCGTTTGCACCGCGAAGCCCTCGCCCTCAAGCCACTCCGTGAGCAGCGAAATCTGCGTGGAGCGCCCGGAACCGTCGGTTCCCTCCACCACAACGAGGCTTCCGCTCAGCTCTTCGGGCCGGACTCCGGGCAGCGGGACGCCGTAAAAGCGGATCGGTGGGGCGTGGTTATTGCCGGCTTTTTTCCGGGCTTTGACGGGATTCCCGTTTGATGGAGCCAATCGCGAAACTGCAGGCCGTGAGCGCCTCATTTTTTCTTGGGACCAAAATGCGCGAGATTGATTTTGTCGCCCAGGAGCTGGCGCATCAGCTTTTGCAGCTTGTTCACGCGGACGGTGCCATCCATCAGCACGAAGCGGTCCGTTTCAACCATCTGATCGTAGTTACTCAAAATCTTTTCCTGGAAAATGCGGAAGCTCTCCGCGCGATCTAGCGAAAACCCAAGGTCCATCCCCGCTTCGTAATATTTCAGCTTGGGGCGCCCTGCCACAATCCGGTTCACCGCCACATCGAGCGGCGCTCGAAAGTAAAAGGTGATATCCGGCACGGGCGCGAAGCTGTACAAATTCCGCAGCCAGTGCGGGGCGCAGCCGCGCGCCGCGTCGCGTGCAAACGCGGTGTAAATGTAGCGGTCGGCGAGCACCAAATAGCCGCCGTGCAACAACGGCAAAATTTGACGTTCGCAGCGGTCGGCGAAATCGGCCGCATGCAGCATCGAAAACGTCGTGGGCGTCAGTAGCCGCCGCTGTTTGCCGCGCCGCGTGGCCGATTTCACCAGCGGCGACGAATTCCATTCCGTGAAATGAATCCGGTACCCGCCGATTTCGAGCCAGCGCTTCAGCAAATAGAGCTGAGTGCTCTTCCCGGAGCCGTCGATCCCCTCCACCACTACCAGCGCGCCTGGATACGGACGCTTCGCCGCCGACAACGTCTCCGGCGCCGTTTGTGGAACTGTTGGGGCTTCCGCAATATCTGGGGTGAGTGTCGCCATGTAAGACACAACTAGCCGTAGCGACTATGATACGTCCGAACCTTTAACAGCGGATGAAAAAAGCGTGACTCCCGCATGATTTCCGGCTCATTCCGCGATTTCATCTAGGCGCAGCGGCACGGCCTTATCCCATGCGGAGCTTGTTCTCGCCTCAATTGGATGACTCTCTCCGTTTCTTCTCCACAATTGCCGGTCCGCGTCGAGCGGCTTCGTTCACTAGGAAGCCCATTTTGGGGTGTTCCGGCTCGAAGTCCACATGAAGGCCGTGCTCGCGCAACTCCTCCGAGGTGATTGGTCCAATCGAGCCGACCGCAACGTGCTCGAAGGCGCGGCGAAGCGACGATTCGAGCCTCATTTCCTCTGCCACACGCAGGAGATGCGCCACTTGAACCGAGGTCGTGAATAGCGCCATCTCGATTTCGCCGCTCGCAATTGCGTGCACGGCGTTCTGCAGCGGCCCGGTGTCCTCCGGCAATGCCCACTGGTAGACCGGCACGCGCGTGACCGTCGCGCCGCGCTCTTGCAGGCCGGCAATCAGTTCCGCATTGGACGAGCCGTATTCCTGCACGGCCACGCGGCGTCCCACCAGCGGGAGCGAATCGCTCTTTTGGTCCAGCGCTCGCAGCAGGTCGCGCCAAGTGTTCGGCTCCGGGACGGCAAGCGTCACGGGGACGCCTAATTCCTTGAGCGCCGCCACTGGTTTTGGGCCTCGGGCCACAATCGCCGCGTGCCGAAGCCCCGCCACAAATTGTTCTCGCGAATCAATCGACTCAGCTATTTTGACCAGAAAGCGTGTGCCCACGCCCGTGAGAAATATCACCATGTCAAAACCTTGCTTGGATAATGTCCGAGCAAACTCCAGCGCTTCGGTGTTCGATTCAAGGGGTACTTCACGCATCGCAGGAGCGACGATTGCGCGGCCGCCGTAATTCTCGATCAATTTCGCCATCTCAGCAGCGCGGCGGCTTTCAAGCGCGAGCACACGCAGCCCCGTCAGACCGCCCGATTTGGATGATGCTCCCATTTGTATTCATCAATGGCGGAAGTGACGCACCCCGGTGAGCAACATGGCCATGCCCAGCTTATTCGCGGCGTCTATTACATCTTGATCGCGCACCGAGCCCCCCGGCTGAATCACCGCCGTCGCCCCAGCCTTCCCTGCTTCCTCGACGCCGTCCGCAAATGGGAAAAATGCGTCGGACGCGACCACGCTCCCTGCCAGCGAAAGTCCGGACGTCGCTGCCTTGATCACCGCGATTTTCACCGAATCAACGCGGCTCATCTGCCCGGCGCCGATTCCCAAAGTTCGGCCTTCACCCGCAAATACAATGGCGTTTGATTTCACATGTTTCGCAACTTTCCACGCGAAAAGGAGGGCGCGGCGTTCCGCGTCCGTGGGGCTGCGCTGGCTTGCAACTTTCAGGTCTGCCTCGGCAAGCTCGATGCTGTCCGCCTCTTGCACTAGGACGCCGCCGGAGATTCGTTTCAGTTCAAGCTCACCAGGCGTCGTCTCGGACGGCATCTCCAGAAGCCGCAGATTCCTCCTGGTGGCGAACTTCTCGCGCGCCGCGGGTTCGTAACCCGGGGCCAGAATGCACTCTACAAACAATTTTGCTACTTCCTCGGCTGCCGCCGCGTCGACCGTTTTGTTGAACGCCAGCACGCTGCCAAACGCCGAAACAGGATCGCACGCCAGCGCCCTCAGGTATGCATCAAGCAACGATTCTTGCTCCGCCGCGCCGCACGGGGTGTTGTGCTTGATGATGGCCACGGCCGGCCGGCGAAATTCCGAAACCAAATTCCGCGCGGCATCGAGGTCCACTAGGTTGTTGTAGGAAAGCTCTCTGCCCTGAAGCTGTTTCGCGCCTGCCAGACCTGTCGTCGGCCGTCCCGCAGGAATGTAGAGCGCCGCCGCCTGGTGAGGATTTTCGCCGTAGCGCAGTGCTTGCCGGCGTTCGAGCGCCACGTGAATCCGCTCCGACAATTTTTCCGCGGGATGCATCGACACATCGCCATTCGCGGCCAGGCGTTCCAATTCCGTCGAGATTTCGCCGTCGTAGCGCGCCGTCCGTGCAAACGCTTTCCGCGCGAGTGCGAGCCGTGACGCGACGCTCAATTCACGCCGCTCGCGTAACTCCGCCGCGACTTCAGCATAGTCGCCGGGATCGGTGACCACTCCCACGCTCTGAAAATTCTTCGCCGCCGAGCGAATCATTGCCGGCCCGCCGATATCGATATTCTCGATCAGCTCGTCGGGCGTGACGTCCGGCTTCGCCGCCGTCGCCGAAAATGGATACAGATTCACCACCACCAGGTCGATCGGGACGATGGAATGATCGGCGGCTTGCTTGCAATCCTCCGCTTTCGAGCGCTGAAATAAAATGCCGCCGTGTACTTTCGGATGCAGCGTTTTCACGCGGCCTCCGAGCATTTCCGGCCAGCCGGTAAGCTCCGCCACATCGCGCACCGGAATGCTCGCATCGCGCAACAGCTTCGCCGTGCCGCCCGTCGAGACCACTTCGATTCCCAGTGACGCAAGTTCGCGCGCGAAATCCACAATCCCGCTCTTGTCGTAGACGCTGATGAGGGCGCGCTGAACCAAAGAACTTTCTCCCGAAGACGCGAAAGCGACGAGCGCCCAGTTTAAGCATTTCTTGAAAATTTCGGAAGAGGTATCGGCCTGGTGCCGCTTACCGGAATTTAAATTGGAGCCAGCGAAGCGCCGCCCGCGGATTCGAGCTCGATCCGCAACAGCCAGTCAAAATGAAATTTCTCGGTCGCCAGCCATTTCTCAAGTTCCCCGCGGTCCGGAGCGTCGAACTCGACCAGCATCTTTCCCTCGTGCATGTTCACCAGGACGCGGCGCGCCGAAACCGGCCCCTCTTTTTGGAGCCGCGAAGAAAGTTGGTCAGCGCCCTGGCGCGTCAGGCATGCGAGCGTATGTTGCGAGATGTAGCGCGGCATCCGGGTCTCCTCTTCTATCTCTAATGATTGAGTGTGAATCGTAGCAGACAGAAAACACATTGCCGCTCTGAAAAAAGCAACGGAAGCCTTTCCCGGGTGCGCCGCTGGCGGCTCGGACATGAGCCTACTGAACCAACGGACAGGTGACCCAGCCGAAAACTGCTCCTTGAAATCGGCGCGTGAAACGCGAACTCCTCCTAAAATGGATTGCGGACATCTAGAAGTCGGGAGGCAGACATGCTAAAACCCCGGATATTCCCGCTGCTTCTGTTCCTCGCCGCGATTCTCGGATTCGCAGCGCCCGTACACGCCAGAGTAGCAACCGGCACCATGGAGGGAACGGTGTTGGACGCGCACGGCCGGCCCGTCGCCGACGCAACCGTCACCATGCAGACGTCCGACGGCTCGCGTCCCTATGCAACGCACACGGATGCCCAAGGTCATTTCCAGTTCGCGCGATTTGAAACAGGCCAATACGATTTGCAGGCCTATTCGCACGGCATGTTTTCCAATTGGACCAAGCGCATCTCAATACGCCGAGGCAAGAACACAGCCGTCACATTGCGCTTGCCGCCTGCTGCAGACGTATCCGTTACGGTAAGAGATTAAGCTATCTGAGGCCCCGGCTAACCCGTCAGAGACTGGCGGTGGTACTAATACTCCAGTACTGTGGAAATGTGTCGCCGGACCTATAGTTCGCAGCCGCCCAGCTACGTAACCTAAGCTGCGGGTTGGGAGCTGCGTTGCGGGGACAACGGTTCTAAATAGAGCCGTAGCACGCTAACCAACCCGTCCTCTTTCCCGCCTTTTTCCAGCATCCTTCGCATCCAGCCTATTCGGGCGAAGTGTCGCGAATCCCGCTTGAGGTCGGTCAAACGAAACCAATCAGTGGAAAGTAGCTGTGGCGGTGTTGTTCTGAATCATGGAGAACGTGCAAGTTCCGCTGGTGGTGGTCCCCGCGGTGACGCTGCAGCTCGCACCGGTCACGCTGGTAGCGCTGCCGCCCCAGCCCGTGAAGGTTGACGGAGTGCCAGCCGTCGCGGTGGCGGTCAGGCTAATCGAGGTTCCGCTCGCGTAGCGCCCCATGCACGTGCCGGATTCTTTGAGCGGCGTAGTGGACGTTGCCGCGGTCTGTGTGCAGCTGACTTGGCCCGTGCCGTCCGACACCGTTCCCGATCCCGTTCCGTTCAAGGTCACCGTGAGATTAAAGGTGAGATTCGCGCCAGCCAGGAAAACATCCTGAAGGGCGTTCGTGTCGCGCGCCACCAGGTTATCGGCGAACGAAATAAAGCTCACCGTGGCGCCGTCGCCGCTGATAGAGGGAACGATACTATTGCCATCTGCGGGAGGAGGCGTCGCGCCGCCCGCCTGACTGGCAAGGATCGTGTATGGCGCGCAGAGCGTCGTAGTACTCGGCAGGACTTCGCAGGTATCCCGCACGAAGGATGTTCTCGATGCCATTTGCAGAATTGGCGCCGAAATTGGATCCCAGGGAAGCGAAGGCGACGTATTGGCCCGAGGAGCAAGTGGTGGTTGAGGAACCGCACTGATTGATGCTGGGATGTTCGCTCAACGCGTTTGCGGGTGTCGTGCCGTTCGGCGTGGAAATCAGATGTGTTGAGGCGACGCAAGCGGGCGTCGTAGCGGCTCCGGTGCACGTGTCCCGCACGTAAACCTCTTGCGTGGGTCCAACGCCGGTGATCAGCGTCGTCGCAGTGGAATCGAAGGCCACGAACCGGCCGTCGCTCGAAATCGCAGCCTCGGCACTCGCGCCATCCGCCGGCGTCACGCCGTCCGGCGTGGAAATAAGATTCGTCGCTGGCACGCACGTGTTGCCGCTTGTGGCGATTGTGGTCACACAGGTGGAGCGCTCGAAGATTTCGGCAGCCGCGCTGGGATTCGGCGCGGTTGCGCCAAGATTGCTCGCGGAAGATGCGAACGCTACGAAAAGTCCATTGTTGGCAATTGCAGGGTTCGAACTGGCGGCGTTCCCCGGAGTGATCCCGTCCGCCGTCGAAACCAGATATGTCGTGGGAATACATCCAGTCGATGCGGGCGGCACCAAGTTACAGGTATCGCGGATGTAGACCTGCGGCGTAATCCCGTCGGCAACCACATTTTGAACCAGATTGGTCGCCAGCGAAATGAAGGCCACGTATTGACCGTCCGCGCTAATCACGGGATTGTAGCTATCGCCGTTCCCGGCCGTGGATCCGTCCGCTGAGATGGAAACCAGCGCCGCCGTCCCGGTGGCGGTGCCGGTACACCCTGAAGTCGTCCCACTGGTAGTCGTGCAGGTCGGCTGCCAGTAAACTTGCCGCGTGCCGCCGGAAACCGAGACGTAGTTGACGAGATTGCTCGCCGTGGACGTGTAAGCAACGTGAGCCCCCGCGCTGTCGAGCGAAGGCTCCGAACTCGAACCATCGGGCGCCACGCCACTAGGCGTCAGGCTCACCTCAGACGTGCTTGGCACGCAGGTGGAGGTCGACACGTTGGTCGTGGCCAGACACGTGTTCCGTAGAAAAATATTGCTTAAGCCTGTCGTTGGATTTGCGAGGAGATTGGTCGAATTGGAAGCAAAAGCCACCAGCTCGCCGGTTTGCGTGGCGGCGGGGCCAGCCGTCAAAAGAGTGGGAATCGTGCCCGAGCAGGTTGCGCCGCAGACTCCATTGTCAGCTTGGCTCCCGTCCCGGGCCAGATCGACAAGCATCGGCAGCCCGAACAAGTTTGTTGGATTGACGGCAAAAGTAACAATGTTCGACGCGCCGCCCCCAGGCGCGGGACTCACCACTTGCACCTGGTTGACGCCCGCCGATGCGAGGTCTCCCGCCGTCAGCAAGGCCTCCAAAGTCGTCGAGTTATCAAAAGTGGTGGTGCGCGCCGCGCCATTGATCGTGACCACGGAATTGGGGACGAAGCCCACGCCGGTCAACGCGATCGCGGTGGCGGCGCCTCCCGCGGTTGCGGCAGCGGGGCTCAGCGACGTGAGGCTGGGTGTTTGGTTCTTGACGGACAGCGGAAAGCTATTGGAAGAGCCCCCGTTCGGCGCGGGATTCACGACGGCAATTTGCAACGTTCCGGAAGTCGCCAGATCCGCCGCAAATATTGAAGTTTGCAACGAAGTTGAGCCGATGAAAGTGGTGAAGTGGTTATTTCCGTTGACCGTAACGGTCGATTGCGAGACGAAATTCTTGCCGGTTACCGTCAGCGTGAAGCCGGCATTCCCGGTGAACGCTCCCGATGGCGAAAGAGAAGTGATCTGCGGCACGGAGCTTGCATTGGCGCTAATTGTAAAGGGAAGCGGAAGGGTCACGCCTCCGCCCGGTTGCGGCGTCGACACCTGGACCTGGGCCACGCCCCCATTCTGAATCAGGACGGCCGGCACCGACACGCTGAGTGTCGTGGAACTGACGAAAATAGTAGACGGAAGACCCGGATTGCTCGCCGAAGAAAGCGTCTGGCCGTTCCACTCGATCGACGACGACGGCGTGAAGGATTTTCCGGTGACGGTTAAAGTAAAAGCCGGCTCGCCCGCCTGAATGCTATTTGGAGAGAGCGCTTTAAGCGTAGGCGTCGGAAAATTGATCTGCTGTTGGCAGTCCGTGAGCGCCACGGCCAGCACGATCATCAGCAATAGTGAAAGGCGAGACCTACTCCCCAAGCTTGTCACTCCTGAATCGGCAGGCTGGAACCAGCCGCTAAAAGCAATCGTAGAGACTACTAGAGATGGCCCCAACGGGCAATCAGGATGCCTCCCGAAGCGCGCCCGGCTCCCATTTGGCATGCCATGACCAGCCCAGACGCCTGGCGTGACGTTTGCCATCCGCCTCATGTGGAGTGCGGCGGCTTGCCGCCGCTGTTTGCCGCACGGGCTTGCCCGGGCGTGCTCCCGCATTCAGTCAAGCGGCACCGCTGAGGCTTGCCACGGCCCGCATCGTGTGGACGAGCTGTATCCGAAGGGGCGTATTCCTGGACTATTATTTTGCTTGATCGGTATTGTTCTTCGCCGCAGCCGCCAATTCGGCTGCGTAATCGTGGTGCAAAACGGCTTTTGGATCAGACGGTGAGAGGTGATGCCAGCGCCGGTCAGGACCCTCCAGACATTCATCTTCCGCAATTCTGGCCCTCGCCTTCTCCCGATAAAGCAGCAAGCGAATGCTCCAGGGCTTGGAATAAACCTTCGGGTCTTCCAGCCGAGCCTCGTACCGTATCGTGTTGGGACCAACAAGCGTGTAGCGTTCGATCACATGCAACTGATCGCTGTGATAGTTCCCGGCTTCATCCAGCCAGGTCTCGTCCCCCAGATCGACCACGTCGATCACCAGGGTATTTCCCTCCCAATGGCTGCGCGAATCTCCCATGAAGTAGTCGATGCCATCGTCGTGCGGCATCGTAGAAGGATCGACGATGCGATAGGCGTGCGCGTCCGTATAAACGATGGCCAGATTTCCCGGGCTTTGAACGATCTGGAACGGCGTCGGCAGATAGACCGCCCTGGGTACGCCCGCCTGAAAGCAATTGGAAGCAGGGTCGGCGCTCTCGCGCTTCGCGAAGTTGTCATCGCGCTGCCTCCGGGCATCGGGTAAGTACGGAATTTCCCCGTCAGGAGTGTCGATCACCAGGCTTTTCGACGCCGCGACTCCCTTTTCTTTGGCGTGTCCTTCGATATTGATATACGCGGTCGCCCGAGCCTGCCAGATGCCGCGGAAATCCGGCGTGCCATCCGAAAGGCGCGGCGGAGAGTACCTCTCGCTTTCTCGCGGAGGATTTCCCCGCGCGGTCTTTGGAACTGCGGATGCAACGCACATCGCCGCCCCAGCCACCCAAATCGAGAGCAAAAGTTTCCTATTCATGTTTGCTCGATTGATTGCCTTCCGACCGAAGATAGTGATCCACGTCGCGTTCGCCCTCGTGGCAGTCGTATTCCACCAGATGCTCCTTGGCAGGATTCCTCTTGAGCGTCAAGTGCATCGTCCACGGTCGAGAAAATACCGTGGCATCCTCAACCGTCGCCGCGAGGGCAATCGAATTCGGACCGGTCATCGTGTAGCGCTCCACCACGTGCTCGTTTTCGTCTACGAAATTCGCGTCCATGTCGAGCCACGTCCGGCCGTTGAAATTCGCCACGTCAACCACGAACGTGTCTCCATCCCAGTGCCCGCGCGAGTCTCCGTCCCAAGCCGCATAGTGGCTCGGATGTGGGCTTGCATCTTCGGGGATGATGCGAACGTCGTGCGTGTATTCAAACAAGATCACGATGTATTTCTCATCCTGAATAATTTTGAATGGGAAAATCCCCGAGGGCTGCTCGATTTCCCGCGGCACGCCGGGAATATGGCAGTGCGCCTCGGGATCGCCGTAGAGATCGTGCGCGAACCGGTAATCCTTGATCTTTTGAGTAATCGGCAGATACGGGTACGGCAGCGGGACGCCCGGGCTGTGGTAGTCGCCGAACGGTCCTGCCTTGCGCAGCGCCGCCGCGCCCACCTCGTTGTGCCAAATCCCCTGAAGGTTGGGGTGGCCGTCGGCGAGACGCGGGATAGCCATGGACTGCTCGGGTTTATCGGCCGTATTTTGCGCGGCCTCCTGAGGAACTTGCGCGACTGCCGGCGATATCGCGACGAATACCAGCGCCGCCGCGAAGATAACGTTCCTAGCCCTCACAAATCCTCACTCGCCACCGATCACGGCCCCGATTTCTTCTCGGGTGCCGCCGGATCGCCGCTGGGCGTTGCGGACGCGTTTGGCGCCGGCCCCCCGAGAACCCGCCGCCCGTCGGGAAGATGCGCCACTTGCCCAAACGCAGTATGCGATCCGTCTTTCGCCAGGTAGCCGCTGATGGTGAGCTCATCGCCGGGCTTCACGGAATCCTTCCTCCAGCCGTTTCGGTAAAGGAAGCTGGGAGCTCCGAATTGCACGCTCCACCGCGTCACAGTTCCATCGTCATTCTTTACTTCGACGGTGATGTAGCTGTGGGGATTGATCATTTCCCACTTGACCACGGTCCCATGCAGGGTGATCGGTTTGGCGAGATCGTATTCCGCTCCGAAAGAGTGGTGTGCGGAAATCCCCGGCGCCCACGCGAGCGAAAGAAAAATCCCCGCCACGATCGAGAACCCGGCGTTTTTGATCTTCATGGGTCCCCCTCGCTGAAGCAGGTTTCCCAAACGGCAGTTCGACTGTTGTGTGAGTGGCCCGAACTTGCTTCGAGCCCCGAAAACTGCGGGCATTGTATACCCGCTTCACCGCCGGCACGCCATTCAGCGTTTCGCGCCCGCGAACGATAAATTCTCCGAGAAAAAGGGAATCACCTTTTCCTCTAACCGCTTCTGGATTCCGCTCACGTGCGTGCCCTCGTATGTCTCAAACGTGTGATGAATCCCGAAAGTCGTCATATCACCATCCAGTTCCTCGATCGACGGCATCAGCCCGTCCTTCGTGCCCACGTCCAGCGCGATGGCATGGAATTCCTTCAGGTTGGGGACGTACTGATCGAGCATCGCCAGCGGCGAGTTCGCGTCCCATTTTTCTTCGATCAACGGCTGGGGTTTCCCGTCCTTCACCGGAAGATCGAAATAGAGCGGCGGATTCTGAGGATCGGGCGACCAAGCCGCCGCTGACGCAATCATGGCGCGCGTACCAAAATCCGTTTTGGCCAGTTCGGCCGCGCTACGAATCGCTTCGGCCTTTTCCATCGCCGCGCCCTGCGTATTGCGGTTCGGCGCAAGGCAGCACGCGCTCATGGCATAAAGGCTCGAAAAAACTTCGGGATACTTCATGCCGATTCGAATCGTCCCATATCCGCCCATCGAGTGTCCCGCTAGGCCGCGGCTCGCGCGCTGCGGAATTGTGCGGTAATGGCTGTCAACATACGAAACCAGATCTTGCGTGATGAACGCTTCCCAATCTCCCGTGGTCACCGAATTCGAATACATGCTGCCCATGTAAACGGTGTAGGCGCTGGGCATCACTACAATCATTTCGCGGGCCCCTGCGGCGATAGCTCGGTCGATTGCCAGCGGCGCGTCGACGAAGATGTGCTTCTCACCGAACCAGTTGATGTCATTGTCCATGTAGCCGTGGAGGAGATATACGACCGGATAGCGCTGCTTCGTGTGTGTCTTGTAGCCGGGCGGGAGGTAGACCGAAACATCACGATCGGGCGAATCGCCCTCGAGATTTCCCCCCAGCGATTTGCCGTGCACTTTGATGCGCTCCACAGTGCCACGCCGGGATGGCGCTGCCGGATACGACACCGGCGGAAACGTTGGCGCCTGTGCAAGCGCAATGACCGCCGCCATCATCGAGAACGCAAAAGCGAGCGCGAAGCGAGCGACGAATACCTGACGCAAGATCGAAATTCTCATGTAGATCGAACCCCCTACGACAACTCCAGATTTTCGTCTCCGAACCTACAACACAGCGTAATACGTGAAAACCGTGTGGTCTGGGTTGGCGTACCGCTTCCCGCTCCCCACAATCACCGTGCGCGTGAGCCAATCGTGAGGACCCACCGGCGTATCGAACACCGGTGTAATGCGAAAGTAAAAATCTGAATCGCCGCCCCAGCTCGGGTCGTTGCGGTCGATTGCCTTGCCATTCTTCGGGTAGATGTATCCCGTGTTGTGGATGTAGATCATCGTGCCATCAAACGCCTGCAGCATGTAGTGCGCGTTGAGCCGGCCGTTCCCCGCATAATCGGCGCCGCTGCGCGGAACCACGCGCCCCTGCAACCGCGGACCCTCGATTACGCCGGAAACTGCCGGGACGTACGCGCGCCGGCCGTTAGGGGTCTGGAACGAGACCCGTTCGCTGAATTCTATGCGGATCTGAAAAACATATTCGAGCTTGATCTGCTCGATTTCTCCCAACGGTTTCCCGCCGGTGTCTCTGGCAGCACTCGTCGCGTTCGCCTCCTGCCCCAAATCGCGCGCGTCCGCACGCGCTGGATTCGGAAGCAGCCCGCCAAGCAGCCCTTCCGCAAGCACGGCGCTGCCGCCGAGCATCGACCCTTTGAGGACCGCGCGCCGGCCGATTGCATCAGTTGAAAAATCGCAAGAAGAGTCGCGGCGTTTGGAATTCATCGGATGGCCTCCTGTGATGTCTCGCGAGATGCCCCGCGACAGCAAGAATGCATTACCTCACACACTCGAAGCTGTCCGCATCTTGCGGATCGCCCTGGCCCTTGTACTGCGCGTGCTTCGGATACGCGCATAGCGGCCGGGTGCGCCCCGGGAACGCCTTCCCTTTCGCAACCACAGACTCTGGAGCAACGCCGTTCTCGACCCAATCGACCACTGCGCCAAGCATGTCGAAATTGTCGAGAGCGGCGGGGCCGCCCGCGCAGTGGTTCATGCCGGGAACGAAGAAGAAGCGGCTCCAATTCTCAACTTGATCGAGGCCGCCATTGTTTTTGGCCATCCGCTCGTAGTAAGCGAGCGTGTCGAAGGGCGAAAAAACGGGATCGCTCGTGCCATGATAGAAGATCAGCTTGCCGCCGTGCTCTGAAAACGACGAGAGGTTCGTCCAAGTCGTGTCCGAGAGCGTCTGACTTTCGTTTGCCTCGACTCCTGCAACCATTTGATCGATGGTCAGATTTGCCGGAGGCTGTACGGCTGCGATCATGCTCGGTCCTCCCGTCGGCAGGAAGCTGGAGAATACGGCGAACGGCCCGCTGCCGGCGCTGAGGATGTAACCCGTGTCCCATGGGAACCGAGCGTAAACTTCGTTCCCATGCGAATCCCTCGGGCCGCTGAAGGCTTTCTCAAGCGCGCCCACTTGCTGATCCGTGAGGCAGCTATCCGTCTTCGCGCCTTTGCATTTCAGAACTGCGGGATCAAACTGGCACGCCTCGGTGTTAAAGATCATGCCATCTTTCAGCCCGTCTTTTTCATCGCACGATTTCATGATTGTGTCGGCAAGTAGTTTTTTATCGCTTGGCGAAAAATCCTTGGCGGGTTCCGGCTTGCCGGCGGCGTCTTTGGGCGCAATTGCCGCAAAAGCGTTCCGCGCGTAAGTGAGACCGATATTCGAGTAACCCGTGCGCATCGCCGGATCGCCCACGACGACGCCGTCGAAGTATGTGGGATAGCGCTGTGACATCAGCATGCCTTCGCGCCCCCCGGTCGAGCAACCGTCATAATAGGAATGCTTGGCCGGCTGCCCGTAATACTCCGCGATGATTTCCTTCGCCAGAACCGCCACTCGGCCCACGGCAATGTAGGCGAAATCCAGGCTCGCCACCTGATCCTTCATAAAAGCCGCGTCGAACACCGCGCCCTTGTGCCCCGTATCGGTCGAGACAACGGCGAAGCCTCGGGCGAGAGCCGGTGCATCGCCAGCGGCTTGCCCTCCTAGCGGCGGAGTGATGGAGCCGTTGAGGCCGCCGCCACCCTGAAACAAAAATCGCCCGTTCCAGTTATCCGGCAAGGCAATCGCAAAACCGATCGCGTAGGGCTTGTTGTCGAAGCCGGTGCGCTGATCAATGGCCCCCTCTGCGCGGCAATAGGGCGGAATCGCCACCGAGATCACAGCACCTGTGATGCTCGCAGCGTGTAGCGTTCCCGGCGGCGTCGTGGGCATGGCCTCGGCCTTCGTGATCGTCATGTTCGTGCCGGCAATGTGGAGATTCACCAGGTCGGCGCACTTTTGAACCGGCGCGATTGTGCCCGCCTCACTTTGCGCTTGTGCACTGGCGGACCAAGCGCCCGCCCCGAACATGCACAGCGCGCAGAAGGCTATTTTCGATTTCTTGGCACGCATCACGGTGGGTCTCCTTCGCGGCATCGCACATTTCCGCCCAAAAACTACGCCATTGTAGTCACCGCGCAGGGGGATGCAAGCAGATGTTTGAACGAAGCGCCGCGCCTTTGAGCGTGGCGCGATTACTGCGGGTTGGCTCTTGCTTCACGCGAGGACGGGTTGGAGGGCCAGTCTTGCTGCGCGAATTCTACGCCCCAGAAATGGGGGCTGGGCGACAAAAATTCCACGCCGATCCGCGTACCTTTGTCCGACGTGTCGCCCACGTACACGACACGGCACTCTTGTTCTTCCTCGGTGGCAGGATTCACCAACGTGATTTCCGCGCCCAAACTGAGCGACTCGCCCAGATAGAGCAGGCCGCCATGCGCGTTGATCACAATGGTCTCGCTCTTCGAGTGGAATCGTCGTGCGTGGTCGTTCTTACCCTTCGCTTGAATCGCAATCCGCGTGAAAACGCGTGAGCTGCGGCGCTGCATGGTCGCTTGTGTTTCCGGCGTCATAACGCTATGGTGCAACGCCGCCGCAGCCGAGTCAATTCGAGCGCATCGCGCGCGTGCCTAAAGCGGCAGTTAGCAAAAAGTCGCCCGAAACGTGCCCGGTCGGATAAGATGGCGGCGTGCGAATTAGGGCGAAAGTTCGCTCTGGGAGCCTTGAATGGGCCTGATCGAGCATATCGAATCGAAACAATCCGAGCATCTCGAAGAGCTGAAGGGGCTGCTCCGTATTCCCAGCGTCAGTGCGAAAACCGAGCACAAGCCCGATATCGAGCGCGCCGCGCGATGGGTCGCGGAAAAACTCCGCGCCGCCGGTTTGGACCGCGTGGAAATAGTTCCCACCAAGATGCACCCGCTCGTATACGGTGAATCCCTGCAAGCCCCCGGCAGGCCCACGGTCTTAATCTACGGACATTACGACGTGCAGCCCGCCGAGCCCCTTGATTTGTGGACCACTCCTCCGTTCGATCCTACCGTGCGCGGAGAAAATCTATACGGTCGCGGCACGGCCGACGACAAAGGGCAGGTCCATATCCATTTGAAAGCGCTCGAAGCGCTGCGGCAAGCGTCCGGCAAGCTCCCCGTGAACGTGAAAGTGATGATCGAAGGCGAAGAGGAAATCGGCAGCATCAGCTTGTGGGATTTTGTGCAGCAGAATCGCCAACGCCTCAAGGCTGACGCGCTCATTGTCTCCGATACCTCCATGCTGGCCAAAGGCGTTCCTTCGATCACCTATGGCCTCCGGGGTTTGAACTATTACGAGTTGGAAATCACCGGACCGGCGCAGGACCTCCACTCCGGAGCCTTCGGCGGCGCTGTTCCCAACCCCATCACAATTTTGGCCGAAATGATCGCCAAGCTTCACGACTACAATTTTCGCGTGGCGATTCCGGGTTTTTACAAGGACGTTGCCGCGCTCTCGCGCCAGGAAAAGAAGGCGCTCCATTCGCTTCCATGGAAAGAAGCAAAATTCCGCAAGACCGTGGGCGCGCCGGCTCTCTGCGGAGAAAAAGGCTTTTCCATCATCGAACGGCTTTGGACTCGGCCGACGCTCGAGATCAATGGAATCTGGGGAGGATATATTGGAGAAGGCGCGAAGACGGTAATTCCCTCCAAGGCCTACGCAAAGCTCTCCACGCGCCTGGTTCCCAATCAGGATCCCGCGAAAATTGCCAAGCTCGTCGAACGCCACATCGCCAAGCTGTTGCCAAAAACCGTGAAGCATCAATTCGAAGTGCTCAGCACCGGCAAACCGTGGGTTGCGCCCTATTCGCATCCGATTTTTCAAAAGGCTATTCACGCTCTGGAGACGGGCTTCGGCAAGAAGGCCGTCTTCATCCGCGAGGGCGGATCGATTCCCTTCGTCACTCAAATGCACGATACCTTCAAGGTCCCCTGCGTGCTCCTCGGATTCGGATTGCCGGATGAAAATGCCCACGCGCCGGACGAACACATCGCCCTCGAGAATTATTTTGGCGGCATTAAAGCCGTCGCTCTGTTCTACGAAAATCTCGGCGCCCTTTGACCGGCACCCGCGCGGAATCTCGAGACGCATAAAAGCCCGATTTTGCAGGCGTTTTTTCAGCTTAGTGCTTGCGTTCGCGGGGAAGGACGGCTATAGTTCCGGCGGTCCCTAACCCGGGAACCACACGCAAGTCACTTGAGGAGGAAATTGAAATCGATGGCCACACCGTTGAGCAAATCCAAGATCATCACCCACATCGCCGACAAGGTGAGCACCCCCGAGAAGCCAATCTCGAAGAAGCAGGCTGCCTCCTTCTTCGACGAATTGTTCAAGCTCGCGGTGAAGGAAGCCAAGAGCGCGGGCAAGTTCGTCATCCCAGGAATCGGACGCGCCGTGAAGGCACACCGCAAGGCCCGCATGGGGCGCAATCCAGCCACCGGCGAGGCAATTAAGATCAAGGCCAAGACGGTTGTGCGTCTGCGCGCCGCGAAAGCCTTCAAAGACGCCGTACTGAAGTAACACATTTCGGGCCCTATCCGGCCAAAGGCTTCGACGACGGAACCCCCACGTGTGTCCTCCCGATGAGAGGGCCTTGGGGGTTTTGTCTTTCGGTCGCTGCGATTCTTCGGACGCCCGACTTGACTCTGCTCTTCCACGAGAACCGCTGCCACATTCCGCGTCCCCCCGGAGAGAATTGCACACCATGCGCGAGTACTCGGGCCTTCTAACCGATCTGTACGAATTGACGATGGCTGCGGGGTATCTGCAGACGCGGTTCGAGGGCATCGCCACATTCGAGCTTTTCGTGCGGCACCTCCCGCCGAAGCGAAATTACCTGGTCGCTGCCGGGCTCGATCAAGCCATAGAGTTCCTCGAAAACGTTCAGTTCACGCCTGACGATATCGGCTATCTGAGACGAAACAGGGTATTTCAACACGTCGGCGCGGAATTTTTTGATTATCTGGGAAAATTCCGCTTCACCGGCGACGTTTGGGCGATGCCCGAGGGCACGTTGGTTTTTGCCGGCGAGCCGCTGCTGCGCGTCACTGCGCCGGTCATCCAAGGGCAGATTCTGGAAACGTATTTGCTCGCCACACTCAGTTACCAGACCATGGTCGCGAGCAAGGCCGCGCGGATTGTCACCGCCGCCAAGGGCCGCCGGGTTGTAGATTTCGGCGCGCGGCGAGCGCACGGCAGCGAAGCCAGCCTGTTTGCGGCGCGCGCGGCCATCATCGGCGGCGCAGAGGGTACCTCCAATGTTCTCGCGGGCCAGCGCTTCGGGATCAATACTTACGGCACGCAGGCGCACTCCTGGGTCATGGCCCACGAAGACGAAGGCGAGGCCTTCCGCAATTTCCTCGATGTATTTCCGGAGGAGGCCGTGTTGCTCCTCGATACCTACGACGTTCGCCAGGCCACCAGGAAAATTATCGCCATGGGACGAAAGCCCGCTGGCGTCCGCCTCGATAGCGGCGATCTAGTGAAAGATAGCCGCTGGGTTCGGCGCGAACTCGATCGCGCCAACTGGAAAGATGTGAAGGTATTCGCGTCGGGCGATCTCGACGAATACAAAATTGCGGCGCTGCTTGCCAAAGGGGCGGCGATTGATGCCTTCGGCGTCGGCACCGCGCTGGCGTCGCCGGTCGATGCCCCGCATCTCAACATGATTTACAAACTCGTCGAAGTGGAACGAGGCGGAAAAGCGCGCGAAGCCGCGAAACTCACGCGCGCCAAGGCCACCTATCCGGGACGCAAACAAGTATTTCGCCACTCCTCCCCCGCCGGCAAATTCGCAAGCGATAAAATTGCCCTCGAGAAAGAGCCGGAAAATGGCGAGCCGCTCCTCGTGGAAATGATGCGCGACGGGCGTCGCGTGGTTCCGCCGGAGCCGCTCAGCGCTCTCCGCGATAGATGCACCGCAAGCCTCGCGCAGCTTCCGGAGCGCTACCGCCAGATCGCCCGCGCCGCAAATTATCCCGTTCGTTACAGCAGCGGACTCAAAGCCTCCCTCGAAAAGGTTCGCGAACGCGTCCACCGCGCCGCGGTAAAGTAGGTTTAGAGCATTCATAGAGGCGTGGAGTGCGGAGGCTTGCTTCCGCCGTCTGCCGTCCGGGCTTGCCCGGGCGTGCTCCTCGCATTTTGGGGTGCGTTGAGGAAGTGCGGTTTTGAACTTCAGGGTGCCCCATCCTCGCGGGTTTTGCGAGGGTGGGGGTTTTTGCTTCTCAGTTTGAGGATTGGAGTTTATGGCGCAGCGAAAAATAATTCTTTGGGAAGTGGATGCGCAGGCCGATTTCATGCTGCCCGGAGGAAACCTCTACGTCCCCGGCGCCGAGAAAATCATCCCCCGCATCGCGCGCCTGGTAAAAGCTGGAACCGAAACGGGCTCACTAATCGTCGCGAGTGGCGACGCCCACGCACAGAACGATCCGGAATTTCAGAAATTTCCCTCGCACTGCATTGCCGGCACTCCCGGTGCCCAAATAATCCCGGAAGGATTAGCCAAAGGTTCTCGCACGATTCCAAACGACGCGTCTCGCGAATTGCCCAAGGACGTTCTGAATTTCCCGCAGATAATCTTCGAAAAACAGACTCTCGACGTCTTCGATAATCCGAAGGCGGGCACACTAGTCGGGCTCCTGCCCGCCGACACCGAATTCATCGTCTTCGGCGTGGTCACCGAATACTGCGTGCAATTCGCCGCCAAGGGCCTGCTCGACCGCCACCGCAAAGTCTCAATCGTAAAGGACGCGATCGAAGCCCTCTCCCCCGAAGCCGCCCGCCAGTCCCTCAATGAGTTGCAAACCCAGGGCGCCCGCCTGATCACCACCGGCGAAGCCCTAGCCAAACTCCACGCCCCAGTTGCCCAGACGCAATCCCCGTAACCAAAGTGTCATCGAGCCTTAATTTACTTCCGCGGTTGCTATACGCACGTCTTCGCGCAAAGCGTTGAGGAATTCGCCCGGGTGCATCCACATCACGAAATGGCCCGCGCCAGGCACCACATCCAGTTTCTTGAAGGGTGCCTGCACTTCGGAAACGTAATCGGCGACAAGGCTCGTGGGTGCGACGTTGTCATCCGCGCCTTGTATAAAGAACACCGGCGCCGAAAATGCGGTATCCATCTTGCGAAAGTCCGGCATCGTCATTAGCATCGTATCGAGCACTTTTTCGCCTGTTCGCAAACCCTTGGTCCAGCCATACACCTCAGTAATCGACAAGCTTGGCGAGAACACCAGCAGAGCCTGCAAGCGATTGATCCCCGCAACGTCATCGGCCGGCCAGAATGGATTGCGGCAGCAATCTTCAAAGCGGCCATAGCTCTCGAGCGTGCGGTAGGGTGGAGGACCCATTTGCTTCAGCGCAGTCAGCATCTTCTCGTTGTGACTCGCTGTCGCGTGGCTCAAGGCGTATTCATACTGGACGTCCTGTCCGCCCAGCTCGCTGATAATCTGGCCGGTGCCAACGAAGGCCGAAAATATATCTGGCCTTTGTCGGATCATTTGCAGGCCAAGCACACCTCCCCAATCTTGGCCGATCAGGATCACTTTCGGTTTATGCAGCGCGCCCCGCACGTATTCGGCAACGGCCACGCCGTCCGCCGCCATGCTCTCAATAGTCAGCTTCGGTTGATGGTTGCCCGCTTTGATATACGTCTTTCCCGCGCCCGGCTGATCCCATTGGACGAAAACGAAGTCCTTTTGATAGGGTGCGTAGAGAGAGACAAACGGCGAGTTTGCTTCCGAGGGCCCTCCGTGCAGGAACAGGAGCGCGGGATTGTCCCTGTTATCGCCGCGAATGCTGATCCATTCCTGCGCACCGTTAATCTCGATGAACTTCGCTTCGTCAATACCATTCGGCGAAGTGATCGCCGCCTCATTTGCGATTCGGTGTTGCCACCAAGCGCGATAACAAAGGGCGCCGACCACAACCAAAATGAGGAGCGCGCCCAGTACTAGAAATATTCTGCGTATCACTCTACGTATCATTCGTGCCTCATAGCCTCACAGCGGAGTAGTGAGAATCACTCCTCCACACCTGCCGTCTCTCACTTCTCCCCGGCAGCGTCGCCCTGGCGCTTCGCTCGCGCCCGAACTCGCTTCAATCAAGCGCGTGGTTTCTCCGCCAGTACCAGCGGCGACGGCCCCGGTGCCGCTTGCAAGCGCGCGTTCACGAAACCCGTTTCCTACAGCCAGGAACGAATCTCCGCGAACGAGTATGCGTTCCCGTTCGTCGTATGGAGCAACATATTGATCGCAAACGTGAGTGGCACAAGCGGGCCGCCGCGATCGTCATCCACAAGGAATTCGCCGATTGCGATCGTCCCTCCGGGCGCGAGCGCATCGAATGTTTTCTTCAGCAGCGTTTTGTTTTCTGCCGGACCCAGCATGTGCAGAATGTTCCCCAGCGTGGCGACCGAATAGCTCTTGCCATAATCAACCTTAAACAGATCGCCGCCGAGATCGTGGAATTGCTCCGCGACCCCGTATCGTCCGGCGATCCGCCGCGTCACCGTCAGCACGCTTGGCCAATCCACCGCCGTCACGCGGACTTGTGGCGAAGCCTGCGCCAGCGCGATGCCCCACGCCCCGGAACCCGAGGCGAGGTCGAGCACGGAAATCGGCTGCGTTGCGCGCGAAACGCCCAGCACTTCGGCCAGCTTCTGCGCGGGAGGGTAGGCTAGCGGCATGATGTCCACCACGAGCTGTTCGAAAAAGGCAGCCGCTTCCGGTCTTTCGCTTTCGTCGCCTTCCGGAGGTCTGCCCGTGCGCATCACCTCAGGCAACTGGAGAAAGCCCTCGGCGAGCCGCGTGCCAATCTGATGGATGAAGCCGCCCATGTAGCCGGGCTTCGAGCTCACCAAAAACGCACCGCTTTCAGGAGTGAGCGAATAGCGGCCGTCAGCGGACTTAGCCAACAGATTGATGTGCGCGAGCAGGTTCATCACCGCGGTAAGGCCGCGCACCGAAGCGCCTGTCTCTTTGCTGATTTCAGCCACGGACTTCGGCCCGGAGTCCAGCACATCGAACACGCGATTCTGTATCGCGCTGTCAATTGCCAAGGGCTGCGCGAAGCTCCACGTGATTTGCATCAGGCGCTCCGGATTCACGTGCGTTTGAGGTTGCGAACTCATTTCTCTTCCTTTCCTTTTCCTAAGGGGCACACGGCGAACACCGTCTTTCGGCTATCTCACATTCGCGCCTTTGCCGCCCCCATGTCAACAATTCGGTACTCGCAAGCGGGAGCCGACAACGTCATCTAATCAGCCGTACTTCAAATAGATTCGGCACACACCCGGCGTTCGGGACACTAAGCGGGAAGTAAACACGGGAATCCCAGATTGATTAATCAGGGCGTTGAGTGCTAGGCTCTGCCGAAATTGTTCTCGACCGAATCGGGGCCGGCGCAGATGAGAAGCTTGGGCGTTTCTTGGGCTTTGTTGTTTGGCTTGTTAACCCAACAACCGTCTCCTCCTTCGAGCGTTTCCCCCGGCAAGTCTGCTTCGCTTGATTTTGAGTTTTTCAAAACCAAAGTGCAGCCGATCTTCCTCGCCAAGCGCCCCGGCCACGCGCGTTGTGTCGCTTGCCATGCGGGCGGAACCGCCCCGGCGATTTTTCGATTGCAGCCGCTATCGCCGGGAAGCGCCACTTGGGACGATGAGCAATCGAGCAAGAATTTCGAGGCCACCTTGCGGGTCGTGACGCCTGGCGACTTGAAGAGTGCGTTGCTCGTACATCCTTTGGCCGAAACGGCTGGCGGCGATTTCTTCCACAGTGGTGGCAAACATTTCAATTCACGAAACGATCCCGAATGGGAGATTCTGAAAGAGTGGGTGTTGGGCCAAACCGGCAATACTCAGGGCCCGTAGTAGATAGCGGATTTTCCAGCGGATTCTCGTGTTTGGAGGCGACGATGAATAGGCGCGTGTTTCGTGGGTCTGTACTCGTTCTCGTCTGCGTCATTTTGTGCGCGATGACTGCTGGCTCGGCTGGGAATAGAGTGGTCCGGATCATCCAGACGAATAGTGCCGGTGACAACGTTCATTTGATCGATCCCGCCACAAATAAAGTGGTCGGCGTGATCGAGGGCATCGAGGTAAACCACGGGGTGGCCGTGGCACCCGACGGCAGCCGCATCTATATCAGCGACGAAGCCGAAAGCACACTCGACGTGGTTGACAGCACCACTTTGAAGGTTACCCAGCGCATTCCTCTGAGCGGCCATCCCAACAATATTGCCGTGGCCCCCGATGGACGGCGCGTCTATGTCGGTATCATCCAGGCCCCCGGCGGCGTCGACGTGATTGACACGAGCATTTTGAAAAACGTCAAAACCCTGCCTACCAAAGGCACGATCCACAATCCCTACGTCACGCCGGACGGCAGGTATTTGGTCGCCGGATCGATTCAGGCGAAGACCATCAACGTTATCGACACGCAGACCGACGAGACCGATTGGACGGTGCAATTGGATCGAGGCATCCGTCCGATGGCATTCGCGAAAAATCCCGACGGCTCGACCAAGTGGATCTTTGTCCAGTTAACCAACTTCAATGGCTTCGCAGTCGTGGATTTTGCGACTCATAAGGAGATCCGGCGCGTTCAGAACCCCGCGCTGGCCCCGGGGAAATCGGAGGTTCCCGGCGGCGCCGATCCCTCTCACGGTATGGCGGTCACTCCGGATGGAAAGACGCTGGTGGTCTGCAGCCGCTTGAATAATGAGCTGTACTCCTACTCGATTCCGGACCTGAAGGTCATGGGGAGTGCGGAACTGGGCGGAAAAGGGGCGGCATGGGTTACCCTCACGCCCGACGGTAAGACGGCCTACGTGTCCAACGCTGTTACGAATGACGTGTCGGCGGTAGATCTCAAATCCATGAAGGAAATTGCGCTCATTCCCGTTGGCTACGTGCCCAAACGAAACACCACCGGAATACTTCCCGCGCAATCCGCGGATTAATCCGTGGAATCGCGATTTAATCTCCACAGGTGACTCTGCTCGTGACGAATCCCGCGGATGAACTGTCCCATCTCTGCGCCACTCGCACGTCCTAGTGAATGTCGCCGTACACAATGCGGCCCCCGACAACGGTGAGCACGGATTTTAGTTCCTTTATTCTCTCATCCGAGACTCGCTTAGGATCAAAATAGTCCTCACTCAGGACGACCAGGTCGCCGAGTTTGCCCGTTTCAATCGAGCCCAGGTCGCTTTCCTCGTGGAAAAACCAGCCGTTGTCGGCCGTGTACATGCGGAGGGCCTGCTCGCGCGTGACCTGCTCGCCGGAGTTGATCAGTGCGCCGGCGCAGTCTTTGCCCGTCACCATGTAATAGATTTCGAACCAGGGATCGAGCACGGAAATGTCGCCCGCGTCGGAACCCGCGCCGGCGTGAATGCCGCTGTCGAGAATAGTGCGATAGGGCGGACCCGCCGGCTGGCCGGCTGGCGTGCCCTGGCCGCCCTGAAGATATTTCCAACCGTGGAGTGCCATACCCACACCGATAGCTTTCATTGACTGGAGCGTCTGTGGGTCGATCGTCCGCACATGCGCGATTGACCAATGCAAATCCGCGATCGGCGTGACGGCGTTGACCTTTTCGTAGGTTTGCGCCGTGAACTGCACTTCCGGCAGAGACAAGGTGTGTTGTTGATAGGTCCACCCGTGCTTCGCAACCAACTGCAAGGCCGCCTCGTAGTTCTCGGGGTGCTGCCCACCTGCAAAATTCGCAAACCATGGGCTGGCAAATTCTCCGATCCCAGAAACGCGAAGCATACCGTCGCCAAAGTCTGGGAAAACATTGAGCAGGCGCTCGGTCAAAATCGGCAGAGCCATCGTTTTGTCCATCGAGATCATGAACAGCCGGACGCGCTCGTCGAGCCTGTGTTCGTGGTCTAGCGCGAGAATCTGGTCATAGACAGACCACGGATTGGCGCTCGCAATCCCGGGAAATGTAAAGCTGTCCTGCAAATCGGGGCTGTCAGGGTCAGCGAACACGCCCATGTCCGCGCTGGTCGTAAGACCGTAGCGCAGCACGTACGACTGCGCGTACTCGGCGCTTCGAATCTTGTCCTCGAGAGTCTGCATCTTGCGCAATAGCCCCAGTGCGGCGTTGGCTGCAGGACCCGCCAGCGCACCCGTCGCGCCAACGGTAATACCCTTGCTCTCGAAAAACTTCTTCCCCAAGTTGTTCGTAACTGCGGGACCGAACGTGGCGAAGAACACGGGATGATCTGGGACTGCTTGGTCCAGTTCCGCAAGCGTCGGCAGCCGATTCTCCGCGAACAGCCGGGGAGTCCAGTCGCCGATCGCGGTTACCCAGACTCCGGCAGGAACGGTTCGAGCTCGTTCTTTGAGCAGCGCCATCGCCTGCGGGATGTTTGTCGCCGTCTCGACCATCACGTCGTATCCCGGCCGCTGGCTAAACAATATGAAGTGGTTGTGATTGTCGATCAGGCCCGGGACGACCACGCGCCCATGGAGATTGAGTACTTTCGTGCAAGGATTCAGTTTGCGGTTTCCCAGCGGGCCGATATAAGCGAACCGTCCCTCCTGAATGCTTACTTCATTGACGACGCGATCCTGCGGGTCGAAAGTATGAATCTTGCCGTTCACGAGGCGCAGGTCGCGCGACCAGGAGCAGGCATCCTGGCCCGCGACCGGAACTGTTGTCGACAGCACGGCCAACAACGTCAGTATTGGAAATCGCATTTGCCTTCCTCCAAAAATCCTGAAATGCGTCGGTACTTGCTAATTGGGCTTGTTGTATTCTCTTCGTCACAGTTGTCCCTTCACAGCGCAGTGTTGGCGCAAAATCTACGACGTGAGGGGCTGCACGTCAATGGGGCTCGCAAAACGGGGAATCGTGGGTTCTATTCTTTTCTTTGGCTCCGTCTCCGAAGATCGGCAAGCAGCCAGGCTAACTCCCGATTCGCCGGATTATCGTCCGTTTGAAGTAATGCTTCACTTTTCCGATTAGCCGTTAATCAGGCACATGGATTCACTGCGGAGGCGCTTGTTACTCGATGTGAATCGGATTCAAGCTCACATGAAATTCTTCGTGTGATATTCCGACATTCGCGTGGCATCTGCCGCTGCGAATCCGAGTGCCTGCAGGCGTTCTCGACGCGCCCGGTCCATCTCGCGATGTAGATTCGCCACACGCCGCGCACCTTCGCGGATTTGAGCAACAGCGATGCCCCCGCCTGCGAGGATCACCAGGGCATCGTGAACGTAAGAGCTCAGGCCTGACACGGACGCCAGCACGCTGCTCCGGCGCTCAATCGCCACCTCCATCGACGACCGTCTCTCCGGCTCTCGCTCAAACACGTAGCGCAAATGCTCGGTGCCAAAGGCCACGTGTCGCGCTTCATCCCGATGTGCCAGTCGTGCAAGGGCCGCAGTAACCGGGTCAGGTGCGTGCTCACTCAAGAAGCTCAACAATGTAAGAAACGTTCCCTCACCCATGACGCATAGTAGAAAAGTTGCCGTAGTAAAATCGGGTTCTTCGAGCAGTGTCTTCAACGAAAGCTGCCCGCTCGCCGCCGTTGTGCCAAGCCCGCTGCCACCGGCTTCAGCTCTCCTGGTAAACGCTTCGGCGTGCCGCGCCTCATCCACCACCTGCATCGCGAGCACCTCCACCACTTCACGGTAATGAGGATGAATTCGAGGAATGAAACGCGCGGGAACATAAAGCGCCGCGAATTCGTTCTCGGTGAGAAACGTCATGATCTGCCCGACAGCCGCCTCCAATTCAGGCGCCAATCTCGGAAGCTCGGTCCAGGGGATGTCGCGTGAAGCTGACCATTGATTGGCTGTAGCCTGCCTGTAGATGCTATTCAACTCCCGTGCCCACACGTCACGTTTCGTGCGCAGCGTGAAATGGAACTCGGGTCCCGCGTCTTCGATCGTGGCGCCACGCGGCGCCAGGCCCCATTTCGGCTCTGCGACTTCCGAGATTTCCGCGCGAGAGGTGACAATTGATGGCGCGAAGCCACCGCGCTGTATTCGATACGCATCTCTGACGCCCTGGGGACGTTCGTACCCAAGTCCTTCTTTACGGCACCAGGCGGCGATCTGTTCTCCGAGTTGAGCCGAATGTCCATGCACCTCCAGCCACTCGCCGGGATTCAACTTGGCCAAGGCCAGCCGCAACAGCACGGGCGCTCCCTCGTGCAGCGCGAGGTCTTCCACGTCCAGTTTTTGTTTCGGTATGGAGTTCGGCATAACGGCCAATGCGAAACTAGAATGATCCTCCGGCCGCTGATCTCGTCGAGTCGAAAAAATTGAACCGTTGCGTAGCCTTTTCCAATTGGACGTACCCGCTGGTCCGAGCCGGCAACCATTCCTTCAAGCCCTCGAGTTCCATAAACGCTCGGACTTCGGGATTCACGAAGGACATCGCCAGCAATTCATCCGCGAACGGTTTGATCCGCTCCTCGGGCAGGTCCGCGCGAACCGTGAAATTGCAATGATCGAAGGGCGCTGTTGTGGCCAATACTCTGGTTACGCCCGGATCGAGAGTGCCTTCGTTTATGAAGATGTTGTAATTGCCATCGAGCACGCAAGCGGCGTCGGCGCTGCCTTCCGCAAGCGCCCTGGCCGCATCGCGCTCGCCGCCAACATGGTCACCGTGTTTTCCAACCATCACGTTGTGGTAGAGAACCCGGCAGTCCGTGCGTGGATCGACTGCCGCATCAGCAATCATGGAAAGCGGAATAAGTGTGGCCTGCGGCGAATCCGAAGCGCCAACCGCCACCGTTTTGCCCTTCAAATCGCTCAGCGAAACCAATGGCGAGCTATTTCGTACGATTATCTTAGTTGTCAGGTCCCGGTCTGAATCGCGCATCGCAATCGCTCGGCATCCTCCTCGCGTCAGAATCTGGCTCTTCACCCACGCGAGCGGCGAGTTCCACGCAACGTCGATTTGACGGGTCAAATTCGCTTCCACCTGCACATCGTAGGTAGAGAACAGTACGTAATCGATGTCTACGCCGCGCGCGGCGAAATAAACTTTGAAACCTTCCCAGATCGTCACCACCTTCGGATCGTACGCGACCGCACCCACACGCAAAGTCCCGTTTTGATTCTTATCTGCACTCGCCATGTCTTCTCCTTATTCAGAACAGCGGCAAGCCTAAACACGCTTTCCCAATAAACTCCTTCAGCACGTCGTTCGACGGCGCCATCACAGCCGCGGCCTGCGCATCGCGGAAAAATCGCTCTAGGCCGCCGCGCCGTCCAAAAGCCCAGCCACCACCCAGCGTCATTGCTCGCGATACGACCGCACCACACGCATCCGCGGCCTTCACCTTCACACTCAAAATATCCAACATCGCCCCAGGATCGCCCGCCACCGCCTTTTGGATCGTCTCGTTGAGATAAGCCCGCGCTGAATTCAATTCGAGCGCCATCTCCGCCGCCAAGAATTGCACCCGCGGGATGGTCGACAAGGCAGTTCCACCGGTGTGTTCGTACTTTCGCGCCGATACATGACCAGTGACCGCTTGGAACGCTGCCGTGGCGATGCCCAGGGATACAGTCGCAGCCCCGATCTGAAAGGGCGGCAGAACCACTTCCAACATAGTTTGAAATCCGCTGCCCTCCGGGCCCAATAGCCACCCGTCTTCCAGCGCCACATTTTCAAGTTTCATTGGCGCGCTGCCGTTTCCGGTGAGACCAAGTCCCTCGAACCGTCCGCGCGTGGTAAATCCAGGGGCGCTTTTTGGCACCAAATACAAATCGGATTCGGTGGCTTTCGCTGCATTTGTTTTTCGTGCGGAGACAACGTAGCTATCCGCCTCGCCGGCGCTCGTCACGAAACTCTTCGACGCGCTGAGACGCTTCCCTTCGCCATTCTTGCTGACCTGGCTCACGGGCGCGTAAAAATGTCCGCCCGAACCCGCCTCGCTGAAGGCTAACGTGCCAAGCTGCTCTCCTCGCGCCATTGCGGGAAGGACTTGCTGCTTCAGTTTGTGGCTGCCTTTCGAGGAAATCACCGCTGTGGCGCAGTAATGCATCAGCATGACCATGGCGGTGGAGGAACAGTTTTGTGCTTGCACATCGAGCACCTGCGACATTTCCGCCAGGCCGCCCCCCGCTCCGCCGAACTCAGCCGGGACTAGAAGCCCAAGCAGCCCCGCCTGGCCGAGCGCCTTGATATTCTCGCGCGGAAACATACGGCCCTGATCCACTTGGTCGGCGTTTGCACCGAGGACTATCTTTGAAACGTGCTGATTCGAGGCCAGCAAACTCTGGAAGTCGGACATGGCTGCCTCCGGTTTTAGCAACTCCCGAAAATTAGGATTACGGGCGCGTCGCGCGCCCACCAATTCTAGTTATTTGATTTTTTACTGGCTACTGCGGAGCGACCACCGGACGCAGGTTGGGGCGAAGTCAAGTAAAGCCCTGTCCGGAATCAGGAAGGTAGTGACGCCGCTTCAAAGAGGAACTGATCATTCTCCACTCGTCTGCTGCGCTCGCGGTAGTCTAGCGTGGCGCGTTCCGGGCAGCAGTATAATCGCAATCGTCAGTCGTTGCCAAGCGAACATGACAAAGTCGGCTTACCGGACGCCAAGCGAGAGGAAATCTCTCGAGGGATTATGATTTACCACAGAGAAAGAACTTTTCTCCTGGCAGCAGTCCGTAATCTACAATGTTCTGACCTTCTGCTGTTATTTCTTGAATATTTGTAAAGCCCGCTTCACGCAGCCTGTCTCTAAAATCACGGCCATAAAGTCTAACGTGGTCCTGCTGCCCAAAATGAAGTTCTCTTTCGAGGGGCGTCGTTATTGTTTCGTTCTCGTAGGTCTGCTCCCAGCCTTCAATTATAGGCACTGAACAAACGAACTGCCCATTGTCTGACAGCACTCTATAAATCTCGGAGAGAGCTTGTTTGTCTGACACGTGTTCTAAAACGTGATTACAAATAACGGTTCCCAAACTACTTGTCGCGAGATCAATAGCTTCAATGTTTAGCTTCAAGTCCGCATCGCTAAACATATCTGCGGTTCGATAGGCGTGATAAAGTTTCTTAAACTGTTTGCTCAAAATGGGTTCGGGCGCAAAGTGTAGTATCGGCTCTGCTAACTTGCTTCTATCTGCATTAAACCACAACCAAAATAGCCGATGTCGCTCAAGCGCTTCGCAAGATGGACATTGCGCATCCAATCGAGGGGGCCTTCCAAAACAGCTGAAGAATCCGTGATAAGAACATATAGGACAAGATCGAGGATGCAATGGTCTAGTAGCGTTGCGGAGATTTTCAATCTGCAAACGAGCCTCTGAACGTTTTTGGCGTACTGCCAACATCGGTTTCGGGACAAACCGTTTTATCACCTGCTTTAAGCTCATTTGTCGTGTACGTTTCTTATCTTGTGACCTACGTTCCATCCGCATACCGACCGGAACAAGCACTGTCCCGTCTCGCGACTTTAGGAGGATTCGCCCAAGCAGCCTGTGGTTCGAGAGGAGAAGATTATGTTCGCTGCACGCACGACAAGTGGAGCGTGTCGTCCGAGGTCCGCGTCAAGGAATGAGTCTGGAGAGATGCGAAGGAGTGAGCCTGGAAAGTTGCGGCCGCCTGTTGGCGCGGGATATCCGCCAACACGGGGCGCCCTTGCGGGAGCATCCGATTCTTCACTACGGTCATCACATTTTCTGCGAATACGACGAGCGAGAAATCGTTCGAGGTGTCGTCGACGAGGTTGATCAGTTCAGGAAGCTCCATGGTTGCGAGGGTGCAGAACAACAAACCAACCACAGTCGCGAGCGTTAATTTAATGCGCACGAGTAACCCTCAAAACAGTCCGCCCATCTTTATAAAATCTTTATACGATAACAAGACGGCCAGTGCAAGATTCAATCTTCCTCAGTGACTGGTGAGGAGAATCTCAAACCTCTAGGACGTAGCACCCGGCAAGTCAGCTCGTTAATCAGGCATGCGCCCGAAATGCGGAATGTTTAAGCCAGTCCGCGAAACGCATCTGGCTGAGCCGCGCCTCATCGCCCGGAACGAGTGCGCGCTCGCTAACCTCTATGCCGTAGTAGCTCGCGTGCGGGTCAGCGACAACCTCGCGCGGATCCTTCCATGCGGCTAGACCTTGCCGCACGAGTTCATCGAGACGAAACTTTTCCGGGCCCCCAACTTCAACGGTGCCGTTCACAGGCGTGCCCACCGCGGTCTTTCCCACCTCACTGGCGACATCGTCGGCCGCCATGGGCTGAATGAGCGCAGTTGGCAGACGTACTTTGTTGCCATCGGTGGAAAAATCTGCGATGCCCTTGACGAATTCGAAGAACTGCGTCGCTCGGACGATTGAGTAGGGAATTGAGGAGCCCTTGATCAAATTCTCCTGAGCGATTTTTGCACGGAAGTAGCCGCTTTCTAGCAGACGCTCAGACCCTACGACTGACAACGCAACGTGATGCCCCACGCCTGCGGCCGCTTCATAGGCGAGGAGGTTACGGGTTGATGTCTCAAAGAACTTCATCACTGCCGCGTCTTCCCACGAGGGGGCGTTCGATACGTCAACGACCCCCGATGCACCCTTCAGCGCTTCGGCCAGTCCCTCGCCCGTGATGGTGTTGACGCCCGAATTCGGTGACGCCGCGACAGCCTCATGCCCGCGCTCCTTTAACTTCGGCACGAGTTTTGATCCGATAAGCCCACTGCCCCCGATGACTACGATTTTCATGGTTGTCTCCTTGTGATTATCGGGCTGGGTAGATTATCGACTCCGGCATTTCGAAACTGCCGGTCGTACTCGCTAAGACTGGCAAGTTTACCGCAAGTCCAACTCGAAAAATAACGCCCCAGGCACAGGGTTCGCTCGGTACGGGGCGATTTCCCTGAAGCCCAGCGAACGGTAAATCGCAATTGCAGTCGCCATCGATGGGAGCGTATCCAGCCTCATCCGCTGATAACCGATCTCCCGTGCCGAGCCGATCAGCGCGTCGATCATTGCGCCGCCTACACCCTTTCCGCGAAACGCTGGACGAACGTAGAGCCGCTTCATCTCGCAAACGTCACTGCCGAGTGGCCGCAAGGCGCCACAGCCAACGACTTCGCTTCCTTGAAACGCGAGCGCGAGCCGTCCAGCAGGCCTCGCGTAGTCCCCGGGCAGTGTGGACAATTCCTCTGCAAATCCCTGAAAGCAAAGGTCCACTGCCAGCGATTCCGAATACTCGACAAAAAGCTTGCGAATCGTGGCCACGAACTCGGGTGTTTCCGCGCTTTCGATGCGGATCACAAAACTCCTTCAAAACGAGATCAGTCGTTAACAACAAAACCGTGACACCGAAGCGTGGTCCCGTAAAGAGCCAAATTGATCGCAGCAAAAGGAGCCGAAATGAAGCGCATGGGCGCCATGCGACGTGGCACCGTGGCCACCACGACATTCAACCGGCAGGGCTTTGGCATAGGCGGCATATGGACTCATTCTGAATGTCGCCGTCGCTCGTGCGGAACAGCTTAGGGCCTCGCATCCGTAACGCCCAGGTGCCTGTAACCTATTCCACAAATGCCATTCCTTGATGGCTTAAGGTTCGTCGTCGGCGCTGCTAACATCGGCATAGGCTCCGCTACATGCGACCAGTAAATATTCAATCGCTGATCGATGACCTTTGGGTCACGCCCCTGCTTGGGGTCGCTCTTTTTATGATTTGCGCAGGTTACTGGAAGTCGCTCGATCCCGGGAAAAAACTGGCTAAGAAAGACTACCGGACTCTTTTTCTGTGGTCGGCCTTCGTGACATGGTTCCTTTACGCCGTGGTGTTTTATTTGTACGCGAGGAACCTTTGGGCCTTCTCGGTCGTCGGATTTATTACGGTCGTGTTGTTTCTTGGCGGACTTTTGGCCTGCTTGGTTTGGGGAATCGTGCGAGCGGCAACGCCCAGAGTTCAGGCAGCTCTCAATTCGCCGTCGTTGTTTATGGTTGCAACGCCCCAGACAAGCCCAAGAACCCTTCGTTTGCAGATTCTGGTTGCTGTGTGGGCTCTTGTTTGTGTGATCGGCGCGATTGTTGCCGTAGTTGTTAAGTAAGAGGGCTGGGGACCACGAACCGAGCCCGACCCCGAGAACACTCGAGAGGCGGCATGGGTTCAATTCCGTCAGAAACGCTCCTCTGACTCCTGATTAGTCGTACCGGACATTTCCTTTTCCCTGCCCCCCGTTCGGAAACCAAGCGCAGGCCGCCCACCGGAACCTCGACCACGACTTGAGGACAGACCATCAATGAACTGAACCACCGATGGGGTCCCGGTCCCATGCGACGTCGCACCGAGGAACCCCCGACATTCGACCGGCAGGACTTTGGCATAGGCGCCGATCCCGGTATGATCGGGGACCAATTCAGATTCGGCTTGAATCGAGATGGTTCAGAAGTGAGGGCGACATGACGATTTGGGGATTTATTACGACAGGTCCCACCAAGAAAGCGTGGTTAGCCTCTGCGGCGGTGGCTTTGCTCTGTTGCGCCTCCGCCAGTGGTCGAACGCAGACGTGCGACGAAGCATGCCTCAAGGGTTTCATGGACGCGTATCTCCAGGCTCTCGCCACGCACGATTCTTCCACGCTGCCGCTTGCGGAGCATCATCGCTACACGGAGAACGGCGCTGAGCTCGAGCTAGGTAAGGACGGGCTATGGGTCACGTTCAACTCCTACGGGCCCTATCGGCATGACGTTTTCGATCCTTCCACTGGTGGTGTCGCAACTTACGTCAATCTGCTGGAGAATCATGAGATCCCATTTCCGGACTTGCTAATGGTTCGTCTGAAGGTCGTGAATCGCAAAATCGTCGAGATCGAAACGGTGGTCGACCGACATGTGCAATCCGCGCAGAACTTGCCACCGAAGGATCCGAGCTGGATGGAGATCATGAACCGCGAAGAGCCCCCTGCTACGCGACTCGGGCGCGAGGAGTTGCAGAAGGGCGCCCTTGGCTATATGCGCTCGGTCGCCTTTCATGACGGCCATCTTGCGCCTTACGCAGAATCCTGCATTCGCCTCGAGGACGGCAATGTGACGGCGATCGGCCCCAACGACGCGCCGCCGGTGCCGATTGGACGACAGCCGACCGAGGTTGCCGGCGGGGCGCCGCGGCCGAACATGATGGGGATCGGCTGCGGCAAGCAGCTCGATTACATGGAGTACTCGTTCATCACCGGATACGAGGACGCGCACTTTCCCATCATCGATGTGAAGCGCCAGCTCGTTTTTGCCACGTTCGATTTCATGCGCCGCGGAAACGTCGAGAGTTGGACCTATGAGGGTCACCGATTCGCCATGCCGGAAGGAATGCGCGAGCCGAACGAGATTCTGAACACGGAAATCTTCAAGTTCGTGGATGGCAAAATCTCGCGCGTCGAGGCTGTCTTCGAAGGCCCGCAGGCCTACAAGCGTGGCACAGGCTGGCCGGGCGGCGCCAAAGCTGAATCTCGTCCGATTGGGCGGTGAGAAATCCAGAAGGAGAAAGAAATTGCGAGTGACTACGAGAACTGAAGATAACCTGGGCGTGAGCTGCAAGAGAGTCTTGACTCCCATGCGCTTTACAAGACCGTCGCACTCGGCCTTCTTGTGTAGGAAGGGCTTCCGAGTTACGATGTCCTCGGTGCCCCGATTCGCCAGCCCGATGTTCGGTTCCGAGGTGGTTTATGGATCCTTTACATCGGCCCCCTCACTGGAATTATCTCGTCGCGCAGTCGCTGGGCAAGCTAGACGAAGCCGAACAGGCTTTGCGCCACATCCTCCTTCTGGCTTTCGATCCGGCCCTCAATCATTCACTAATCGAAGCTGATGCGTTCATTCGGCGCGCGATTTCGACATTGAGGAAGGTGCTTCCAACCCGGAGTGAATAGAGTCTGGGAATGCGACCTGGCGCCAGGTCGGCGGCATGTCGCAGACCGCGCGTGGACTCTCATCCAGCTTCACTGACGAGATTGATGCAACCTATGATTATCTCGCCGCTCGCGGCAGGTCGCCGCGGGTCTTAAGCCTTAAAACGTCTCAGCACCCTGATTCGAGGGCCGCAAGAGCTTCCCTAGCCCTCGAAGACGGAATATTCAATCCATGCGCCAATCGGCAGTGTCGTCGATCGGAACCCGTTTCCAGCGTCGTGCATGTGAGCGACATAGCGTGCCATCGTCTTCCTGACAATAAATGGATGACGGACGTTGTCGGCGACAATGACTGACCCCTTGCGCAACTTTGGTTTCAGAATTTCGAGCACGGGCAGATAAAGATCCTTATCTCCGTCAATCAGCACGAGATCGACCGGAGCAGCAAGGTCTCTAAGGGTCTGTAGCGCATCTCCTTCCCGCACGTCAGCAAAATCTGACAGCCCTGCTTCAGCGAGATTGTGGCGTGCCGCCGCGACCTTACTCGGCTCGATTTCCGATCCGACGAAGCGGCCGCCGTTGTCTCGCATTGCCGCAGCCAGATAGATAGCGGAAATGCCACAGGATGTTCCGAATTCGACTGCGTGCCGCGCGTCGATTGCCAGTGCAGTGAGGTAGAGCAGATTCCCGACCGTGGGAAAGACACCGAAGTACCCTTTGGCGACGAGTGGTTTGGCAGCCTCAACCAAGGGCACATTCTTCAACTTGGCGAACAGCGCGACAGGTATCAGCCGCGCAAGCAGAAATATGTCGCCTCTGGCATCTTTGTGAAGTCGTTGGAGGACTGCCCGGACCCGCGGATCGTCAAGTCCAGACCCGGCAGCGACTGACTGACCATTGTCCGACGGGGCGTGCATGTCCTCGGGATGATACGCCCTTCCAAAAACTCAATTGATATAAATCCGTTGTATAGTCCCCGCAGTATGACCACCATTGACTAGCGACAATTTGGCAGGGACAGACTAAATTCGGAACAGTTGCGCTGCATTACGTCGGCCAATCTTCGACCGATCTTCTTCGCTGATTGCAGCGTGATCCATCCACTCCGCTGCAATGGCCACATCCTCGAATGGGCAATCAACGGAGTAGAGAATGCGGTCGGCGCCCACTTCCATCATGACTTCAGTGAGTGTTTGCGTGCGGAAATTGCCGCTCGTCGTGATGTAAAAGTTCTCTCGCAGGTAGTGACCTATGGGAAGCTTGGCGCTCGGTCTGGCGCCGAGTGTTCTCGATACGCGGTTGTCAACCCGCCAAATATTGCAGGGGAGACCTTCTCCCAGATGACCCAGGATAATCTTGAGTTTGGGATAGTCGTCGAACAAGCCGCTGCCCATGAGGCGAAGTGCATGAATCGAAGTCTCAGCCGCGAATCCCCATACAGAAGTCGTCAACCACCGATGCCCTTCGTAAGCCGGCTGGTGTGCGGATGCTGCCCGCGGGTGAAGATAAAATGGCACATCAAGTTGCTGCACAGTCGCCCAAAAGTCTCGGTACTGCGGCAGGTCATAGAACACAGTGGAATCCGGTGTGCCGATCTGCGAATATCCGTTGACGAGCGCGCCACAGAACCCCAATTCTCTGATGCAGCGTGTCAATTCCTGGGCGGCAGCCTGCGGATCCTGGAGCGGCAATGCAGCGAATCCTTTGAAGCGTTTTGGATTTTTGGCGATCTGCTCAGCCAGATGATCGTTTGCTCGCCGCGCTATGCGAATAGCCTCCGAAACATTCGGAATCGCCTGGATTCCATCCCCGACGAGCGAAAGAATACAAACGTCCAAGCTGCCCCGGTCCATCTCGGCGATCCGAGCGCTCCCTATATCTTCCAACTGCCGCTGAAGTTCTGGACCTCCCAGAGCACCGTAGCTCGCAGCTAGAGTTTCGGGAATAACAAAGTGCTCTTCGAGCGCAATCTTGCCCGGCACGGGCTTCGGATTAGCGTTCAACGCCTCCGGCGCTCGCATGTTCGCTGCGTCGGCAGAATTGGCCGTCGTCAACAGTCCTGCCCCTGCAACAGCTCGGGCAGTACGTTCGAAAAAAACACGCCGTGTAATCCGGCCATTTCGATCGACTGTCCTCATCGGTATCTCCTGTGGGCCCAAAAGTTATGTGGCAGTGTAAACCAGGCGATAAGTGGAAGCAGTTAATTTTCGGCAAGATCAGGTTTTGGTCTGTACCCGGACGTTGGCTTTCTTCCGCCCGCGCTGTTCCACCCGCGCGAGCCCTCCAGTGCCAGAGTCAGTTCAGAATCCAAAGCAGGACGCTACTGATCGCGCTCGAACGTGGCTTTTCGCGCCGGACTTTGTATGATGCTACCCATGATTTTTGCACGCTATCCAGCGCCAGGTGCTCGCGCGCCCAGATGACACCAGCCACAACCTCGACTCGCAAGCGCAAAATCCAGCGCCGCGCCGATCCAACCGATTACACGCCGTTCTTTGCCTACAAGCGCTCTGGGTCCGGGCAAAGCCAGCTTCTACATTGCGAGGGCGTCGCGCTCACTCGCCTTGCGGATGCCGTCGGCACGCCTGCATACGTCTACAGCCGCGCCAGCATCGAAGCCGCTTATCGCCGCCTCGACCGCGCCTTCGGCTCACTGCCGCATCGGCTCTGCTATGCGGTAAAAGCGAACTCAAATCTCTCGGTTCTGAGCGTTCTCGCGAATCTCGGCAGTTGTTTTGACGTCGTCTCAGGCGGTGAACTCGACCGTCTCCGCCGTGTCCACGCACCTAACCGGCGCATCGTCTTCTCGGGCGTCGGCAAAACGCGCGATGAAATCCGCGCGGCCCTTCGTTATCCCGGCAGGCGCGCCGAGAAGGGCGGAATACTCCTTTTCAACATCGAGTCGGCCGCCGAACTCGACTTGCTTCTTAGCGAAGCCACGCGACCCCCGGTCAACACGTATGTCCCACCTCTGGCCGCAATTCGTGTCAACCCTGATGTAATGGCCGGTGGTCACCCACATATCGCGACCGGCTCTCACCATCACAAATTCGGTATCGATTGGCCGGAAGCACGCCGGCTCTATCTCGAGCACAAGAACTCCCGTTGGATAAAGTGGCTTGGAATCAGCGCACACCTGGGCTCTCAAATTCTCGACCTGGCCCCATACCGCCGCGCCCTAACGCGCCTTGCCTCTTACGTCCGCGATCTCGCGGATCAGGGCATTCGCCTCACCTTTATCGACATCGGCGGTGGCCTCGGAATCCGCTACACGGACGAATCACCCCTGGCCCCAGTGGAATATGCTAGAGCGCTAGCGGAAATCGTCCGGCCTCTCGGCTGTACCTTGCTGGTTGAGCCCGGACGCACACTTGTAGGAGCTTCAGGCGTCCTCCTGACCCGCGTGCTATACGTGAAGCAGAATCGCGGCAAGACTTTCGTCGTAGTGGACGCGGCCATGAACGACCTGATTCGTCCAGCCCTTTACGGCGCCACCCATCCGATCACGCCGGCGATTCGCAATCGCTCGTCCGCCGCCAAAAATACTTTGGTAGACGTTGTCGGCCCCGTCTGTGAATCCGGAGACTTTTTCGTCCGCGATTGGCCGCTCCCTCCCGTCCAGCCCGGCGATCTTCTGGTCATCTGGGCGACGGGAGCTTATAGCTTCGCGCAGTCATCGAATTACAATGCGCGCCGCCGCGCCGCCGAGGTTCTGGTCGAAGGCCGCCGTTTCCGCGTCGCCCGAAGGCGCGAGACCTATGACGATCTGGTCCGCGGCGAAATCGTGTGAACGCCCGATGAGGACGCGCGTCCGTAACGGACTATCAAGCGATCAACAAGGAATTTAAGCAATGCCTCTCTTCCCCGCGTTTCTGAAACTCGGCGGACGCCGCTGTCTCGTCATCGGAGCGGGGCGAGTGGCCGAGGAAAAAATCGCAAGCCTGCTTCGAGCGGAGGCCGACGTTCGCGTGATAGCGCCCAGCGCAACGGACCCCATTCGCGCTTGGGCGCTCTCCGGAAAAATCCAGTGGGAGGCGCGCAAATTCCGCTCTTCCGATTTGCAGGATATTTTTCTGGCCGTGGCCGCCACCTCCTCATCCGCCCTTCACGCCCGCATCTACCGGGAAGCGCGGCGCCGCGGCGTTTTGTGCAACGTGGTGGACGATCCCGCGCACTGCGATTTCTATTACGGCTCGGTGGTACGCCGAGGCACGCTCCAAATCGCCATTTCCACCGGCGGCCATAGCCCCGCTCTGGCGCAGCGGTTGCGAAAGCAGTTCGAACGGGAGTTCGGCGACGAGTACGAACGCTGGATCGAAGAGCTTGGCGCCGCGCGGCGAAAATTGTTCAAAAAACCGATTTCGGCGGAGCGGCGGCGGGCGCTGCTCCACCGCCTGGCGAGCCAGGATTCATTTGAAAAGTTCTTGGGCCGGAAAAAGGGCAAGCGAAAATAACGGTCTCGAATGTTAAAGTTTTGTAAAGGCAACACGGCAACACGCAACGAATCAATCAGTTACAGGGATTTGGAAGACAAATCATTCCAATCGATAATTCGACGAACGCGCCCGGCGAATCGTCTGCTAGAGTGCCTGCATTCGCCGATGCGGCTGGGTCGCGGTTCCCCCCCACCCAAACCTTCCGAGGCCCAGCCGGTCGCCGAAATCAGCCTTAAAGTTGGGCCCTACAGGCGTTTTCTTACCCAAAGATGTTACGAGCTAGTTCAAATATTTACTTCAATCTAGAAGCTCTTTGTGCGGAGAAATGCGGTGATTTCTATTCGCCTGCGTTCAGGTAGACTTTGAGTATAGATCAAGGACAATGCCAGCTGCATCCGACGATTCGGGAAAAATAGCCACGCGCTGCTGCATTGCGGGCGGCGGACCGGCAGGCATGATGCTCGGTTTTCTTTTGGCGCGCGCCGGAATCGAAGTGACGGTACTCGAAAAGCATGCGGACTTTCTGCGCGATTTTCGCGGCGATACCGTGCACCCTTCGACGCTGGAGGTCTTATACGAATTGGGTCTGCTCGAAGGATTTCTCAAGCGGAAGCACCAAGAAGTCCGCCAACTATCGGGATACATCGGGCCTTACCAGGTCCCGATAGCTGATCTCTCGCACCTCCCGACGCACTGTAAATTTGTCGCGCTGATGCCGCAGTGGGATTTTTTGAATTTTATGGCCGAATCCGCGGAGCGCTATCCCGGCTTCCATCTCAATATGGATTCCGAAGCTTTCGACTTGATTGAAGATGGCGGGAAAATCCGAGGGCTTCGAGCAAAAACGAAGGGCGGCGAGATCGAAATTCGCGCCGATCTCACGGTTGCGGCCGACGGGCGGCGCTCGATCCTTCGGGAAAAGGCCGGGCTCGAAGTGATGCAGCTCGGCGCTCCGATCGATGTGCTGTGGATGCGCATTTCGCGCAAGTCCGGCGACCCGGGCCAGGCTCTGGGTAGGATCGACGCTGGGAAATTCCTTGTCATGTTGGATCGCGACGAATATTGGCAATGCGCGTTCCTCATTCCCAAGGGAGGGTTCGATGCGTTGCGCCAAAAAGGTCTCGCAAGTTTTCGCGATGAGATAGCCGGTATCGCGCCATTCCTAGCCGATCGAGTGAATGAACTCAAGGATTGGGACGACATCAGACTATTGTCCGTCGCCGTGGACCGGTTGCGGCAATGGTATCGCCCGGGATTGCTGTGCATCGGCGATGCGGCTCACGCGATGTCTCCCGTCGGCGGTGTAGGAATCAACCTGGCTATACAAGATGCGGTGGCCGCCGCCAATATTCTTGCCGACCCGCTCCGACGCAATTCCGTCTCGGAACGCCATCTCGAAAATATTCAGCGGCGCCGCATGTTTCCCACGCGCGCCACACAGGGTCTCCAAATCTTGATTCAGAATCGAGTGATCACGCCCACGCTAAGAAGCACGACTAAAATTCAGTCGCTGCCGCTTCCACTGAAATTGTTCCGCCGAATGCCAGTCCTGCGGCGCATACCGGCGCGCATCATCGGAATAGGATTTCGGCCCGAGCACGTAGCCTCGCCTTCGGCGGCTTCTTCGAAGTAGCTTTTCAAGAACCGGCTTTTGGTATGCGTTGGTGGTGGTGGACGGCCCGCCGACTCGCGTTGTGCTATAAATCTTGTATACGATGAACATTCGCAAAGGCTCGCTTCACCTGTTCCGTTTTTCCGGGATCGACGTGTTTTTGCACTGGTCGTGGTTTCTGGTGGCGGCGTATGAAATCCAGGACCGCGCCACAAGCTATTCCTCTCTTTCCTGGAACGCTCTGGAATATCTCGCGCTGTTTCTAATCGTGATGCTTCACGAGTTTGGGCACGCGCTGGCTTGCCGGCAGGTTGGCGGGACCTCGAATCAGATCGTGCTGTGGCCTCTTGGCGGCGTGGCATACGTCGATCCTCCGCAACGACCGGGCGCCACGCTCTGGAGCCTCGCGGCCGGACCGCTGGTGAATGTGGCCCTCGCTCCGATTTTGTATGCGCTCGATCTAGTGAGCCGGTCGGCTGGCTGGGCGGAAACGATGCCCAATGCGTACCACTTTTTGCACTCCGTCTTGCTGATCAATCTTGGCTTGCTGATCTTCAATATGCTGCCGATTTATCCTCTGGATGGCGGCCAGATTCTTCGGTCGCTGCTTTGGTTTGGCATCGGGCGCGCGCGAAGCCTGCTGGCCGCTACGATCATCGGCTTCATCGGGGTCGCGGGGTTGATCGCGCTGGCGGTGTGGGCGCGATCCGCCTGGTTCGCAATTCTCGCGGTTTTTATTCTGATGAATTGCTGGAGCGGATTGCAGCACGCGCTGGCGTTATCACGCGTGGCCAAGTTGCCGCGTCGCGAAGGTTTCGCTTGCCCGTCGTGCAAGGCGGCACCGCTCGTGGGACCCTATTGGATTTGCAGTCTGTGCAACAATGGATTCGATACCTTCCAAACGCAAGCTGTGTGTCCCAATTGCTCGGCTCACTTTTCCGCGACGAAGTGCTTGGATTGCGGCGCAATGCATCGACTAGACGAGTGGAGCGTTCCCGAGCCCGTGCCTTCCCCGCTTTAACTGACCTTGACTCCGGTAGCTTCAGCCGCACGCCCTTCTCCAAAGAAAACGAAACGCAGCGCCGGTGCTAAAGGCTACGAACAAGAGCCGGGCCGCGGCTTGACACGGCCTGACAATTAAATGTACATTTGTAGATGCGTAGCGTACATTAGGGGGCGTTCAAAAATGGCACGAACTTCCATCGCTGTTAAGAAAGTCAAGGCCACCGAACTTCGGGGCAAGCTCAAAACATACCTGAAAGAAGCGACAGCAAATCGCGTGGTGTTGGTGGAGAACCGCCGCCAGCCCTCAAAGTACCTGGTGGACAAAGACTTTTTAGATTCCTTAGTGAAGGAGCGCGAATCAATTCTCGCGACCCTGGAGATTCTCGCGGATCGGGATCTCGCCGACCGATTGCTGGCGCTGTCAAAGACCATCGACGCTGATGTTGCAGCAGGCCGCCTGCTCACAACAGCAGATGTTTTCGCCAAATGAGCAAGGGGCGAAAGCAGCCTTCGCCCTCTGCGCCAACGCCAGAAGAGACGCGCTCCAAAGCTACCTTTGAACTCAGATACACGTCAGATGCCGCAGCGGATATCAAATCTCTCGACGGCAGCGTGCGGAAGCAACTCCGAAAGGTCTTGGAGAAGAAGCTGGCCGTTGACCCTGAAGGATACGGACTGCCGCTGCGCAGTTCGCTGGCCGGTTATTGGAAGCATCAGTTCGGCAACCACCGGGTAGTTTACCGAATTTATCCCGAGCATCACGTGGTCGTCGTGTGCGCCGTCGGCGTTCGCAAGCAAGGTGACGCGGAGGATATCTACAGGCAGCTCGAATCCCTCGCGAAAACGGGCCGTATCGCTGAACAACTCGCGTCCGTGCTCAAGAATCTTATGCTCCCCAAAAAGTAAAAACGCGGTTCTTTGGCGAGATGCCGACCGTTACGGCTCGGATGCTTGGTGCGGGGGACCAATGACTGACCTCGGCGCTGAACTGCCTGGTGCGCCCAGCGGCCACGACCGCGGTCCGTAGCGCGGCAATGGCCGGTCGAGTTCGTAGGCGCCCAGATCGGGGGCTTTCCCGGTGAAGTCGTCATTGATTGTTGGCAGTAGAATGCCCGCATCGATGGCTGCCGAGCCCGGCCTTAGCCTGAAATCGAAATCCTCGGGGTTGTGGAGGTGCTGCGGATCGGACTTGTCCGGAATTTTCGCATTCACGAAAATATCGTAGTCCACCAAAACGCTGTGCTGGTCCTGCTTGGTGGCCTCGCTGTATTCCTTCAGCGATTTGAAATTGCGGGTGACGAGCTTGCCTTGGTAGTCGGCAGCAACTTCGAATGCGGGAGAAGTCCACTCAAAAGCATTGATTACGTTTGGATTCGGGCGAAAGCCGTTGTAATCCGAAGTGGAATAATTCGTGTAGGTGCGAAGATTGAGGATGGGATCGGCCCAGCCGTCTCCGAGAATCAAATTGTTCAAAAAGTGAATGTTGGAGGCCGGGCCCATCAGGCGGCCCTGGCCGAAAAACGTGTTCTGGTAAATCAAGACGCCCGCCGGCGTATCAATCAGCTTCAGAGGGCCGCCGGTGGTCGTGTCGTACACGAGATTTTGATAGAAGTAGAGCGGGCCGCCGAACGTAGGCTGCGCGCTGAGCGCTCCGCCGGCCGAATTGAAGCAGCGATTTCGAAAAACGCGAATGTTGTGAGCGCCCCCATCGGCTTCGATGCAGTTGTCCGCCATGTTGTAAAAATCGTTGCCGTAGAAATCGATGTCGATAGGAACTCGATCCGGTAACTCATTGGGCCTGCCGTCTGGATCGCCGTAGGTGGCGATGTCAATGCCGTCGTGCCAGTTGGCGACGTAGTTGTAGGCGACGACGTGGCCCTGGCCGTAAATTTTCACGGCGTATTCCGAAGTGATCGGCGCGGGATAGCCTGGAAATTTCGCCCACACCGCAGGCGTCCACCAGCTTTGCAATTTCTCCGGATTGTGGCGCCCGATGAAGACGTTATCCGTGATGCAGAAATTCTTCGAGCCCGACCAATCGTCTTCCACGCCACGGCCAATATTTTCGAGGCGCGAATGTTTCAACGTGAATCCGCTGGAGCCGCCAATATTCTTGTAGCCGAGCAGAAACGCAACATTGGTATTCCGCACGGTGATGCCTTCGAAATAGTTGTAATTTGCGGCCATCAGGTTGAAGAGATTCTGGCAACCATCGCCATCGAAGATCACTTCGCCGTCTCCCGCGCTTTTGATGACGATGGGTTTGTCGGGCGTGCCGCTCTCGGTGAGGTAATACGTTCCGTCGAAGGGCGTGCCATAGGCGGCGACGGTGCGATCGAAGCCGCTGTAGATAAAACGATTGTCTTTGTAGAGGCCGGCGTGGAGCAAGATGATGTCTCCGGGGCGCACGCGCGGCGGCATCACATTCGAGTGATCGGATTCATCAGACCCCATGTAATACGCGGCGAGCAGGCCGGTGAAGGCAGGCTGCTGCTTCGCGCCTTTGTAGCCGAACGGGTATACATGATAAACGCGGCCACCTTCCGCGGGCTGAGGCTCCTTGCGCGTGCGCACCACCACGGTTTTTTCAGCTTTGCCTTTCACACCGTCAGGATCGGAAAGAACGAAGCGGCATTCGTATTCTGTATCGGGCTCGAGATTCAGGAGGCTGCCGGCAAACATGTTGGGAGCGACATAGTTGAAGTAGTGGACGCCGCCATCGCGCGGCGCTCCGCCCGAAACTTGCTCACGCTGCAGGCGCAAAAGAGGCAGACCTTTTCGCCACTGCTGCTCGCCCTTCTTGCGGTAGGTCACGTCCACGCGAGCATTGCGATTGTCGTCTCCCGCGATTCGCCACTCAAAACCGAGCGAAACCAGTGTGGGCGGCTCGATGACGAAATCACCCGCAACTGTGCGTGTTTGGGACCAGGAAGGCGTCGGGACAAGAACAGCCGCCGCGAACAAAAGAAAAAGGATGAACGGCGGCTGGATCCGATGGCGCATGCTTCAGTTCTCCCGGGCCGTCTCTTAGCACAAGGAAACATGAGCGTCAAACACTGGCGTCTAGCCTTGTGTAGCGCCACCCCTTCAGGGTGGCATCTTGCTTTTCGTTAGAGACCGGAGGAGGACGCGTTAGCTGATACTATTGTCGGCTGCTATTTCTTCGACGAGCGCGCCTGATCGAGAAAATTCGGCGACGGGGCGATCGTTTCCCGTAGTTGCGGGATTCTCCGAGCCACTGGGAGGCACATGTATAAGGCGATTGACGAGCGAATTCGCAAGGCGCTGCGACATCATATTCGCGAGCGCTACAAGACCGATGTTGGGGTGACGACTGAACGGCCGCCCAGGCTGGCTATGGGTGAGGTCGCTTCGCCGGTCTGTTTCGAACTGGCCAAGCGCCTGAAAAAACCGCCGCGGGCGTTGGCGCAGGAGATTGCCAATTCGCTGAAGCCGATTGAAGGGGTGGCGCGCGTGGAGGTGGCGGGCGGCGGCTACCTGAATCTTTTTTTGGACCGGACGGCATTTTTTCGCGCAGCGTGCGAAGAGGCCGGACGTCAATCGGCGGGCACTGGCGGCCCGGCATCAGCCGGCGTCCGGACCAAGACAGTTGTCGAACATACCAGCATCAACCCAAACAAGGCGGCGCACATCGGGCACTTGCGCAACGCGGTTCTGGGAGACACTTTCTCGCGAATCCTTCGCTACGCCGGGCGACGCGTGGAGGTGCAAAACTATATCGACAACACCGGAGTGCAGGTGGCGGACGTGGTCCTGGGATTTCTTCATTTGGAACCGAAGACGCTCGATGAGGTGCGCGCTCTCGCCGCAGCCCCGAAATTTGATTATTTTTGCTGGGACCTTTACACCCGCGTGACGCTGTGGCTGGCGAAAGATAAATCGCGGCTGGAAATTCGCTCGCAAACGCTCAAGGACATCGAAGAGGGCCACGGCGACGCGGCCAAGATGGCGGAAGTGGTGTCAACGGCAATCGTCCATTGCCATCTTCGGACACTGGATCGCCTGGGGATCGACTACGATCTACTGTCGCGCGAGAGCGAAATTCTTCACCTGAAATTCTGGGATGCCGCTTTTGAGCTGCTGAAACAGAGCGGCGCGATCGAGCTGGCGACTGCCGGGAAAAACGCGGGCTGCTGGGTGATGCAGCTTTCTTCGGATAGAGAGGTTTCCGAAGGAGACGCCGCGGCCGCGGAGGAGCCCGACGAAATGGCTGAGGCGAAAATCATTGTGCGCTCGAACGGCACCGTGACCTACGTGGGCAAAGACATCGCCTACCATCTGTGGAAATTCGGCGTGCTGGACCGGGATTTTCACTATCGACGGTTTCACACGCATCCCGACGGGCACGAAGCGTGGACGACCGATTCGAAATCCGACGACGCGGGCGCGCCGGAGTTCGGCCACGCGCATGAAGTGTTCAATGTGATCGATTCGCGCCAAGCGTATCCGCAGCAAGTGGTGGTGGCCGGATTGCGCGCGCTGGGGCACGCGGAAGAAGCCGATCACCTGAAGCACTTTTCCTACAATGTGGTGGCGCTGACGCCACGTTGCGCTCTGGAGATGGGCTACGAGATTCCGCCGGAGGACGCGAAGAAGCCTTACATCGAAGTGAGCGGGCGGAAGGGCCAGGGCGTGAAGGCGGACGATTTGATCGATCAATTGATTGCGCGAGCGAGCGAAGAAACCGCGACGCGCCATCCGGAAATGGCGGGCACAGCGGAGTTCCACGACATGGTGAATAAAATCGCCATCAGTGCGCTGCGCTATTTTCTGCTGCGCTTCACGCGCTCCACGGTAATCGCATTCGATTTCAAGGACGCGCTGAACTTCGAAGGCGAGACGGGGCCTTACGCGCAATACGCAGTGGTGCGCGTGAACGGAATTCTGCGCAAGAGTCTGGAGCTTCATCCCGAATTTGAAAGCGTGGATGCCGCGAATCGTGTGCGGCTGGAGACCGGCGAAATTGACGCGACGAAATTTCTTGCGACGCCCACCGGTGATGACTTGTGGGAGCTGATTGTGCTGGCAGGGTCGTTGGATGCGCGAGTGGACGCGGCAGTCGGCGGGCAGGAGCCGGCGTTTTTGACGCGCTACGCGTTCGAGCTAGCGCAGGCGTTCAACATTTTTTATCATAAGCACCACATTCTTTCGGAGGAAGATGCGGAGAAACGCGCGTTTCTATTGCGCATTACGTCGCTGGTGCGCGAGCAACTGGTGGTCACGCTGGGGCTGCTGGGGATCGCCGCGCCGGAGAAGATGTGAAGGAATGCGAGACTTTGGCTCCGTTTACATCTTCAAGGCGAAGTCCACGATCGAGCGGATGGCGACGCCGGTGGGGCCTTTGGCGAGCCAGGGACGGCCTTCGTCGACCCAACAGGTCGAGGCAATATCGAGATGGATCCACGGCGTGTCCTCCACAAATTCCTTGATGAACCATGCGGCGGTGCTGGCGCCGCCGCCTTTGCCGGTGCCGGTGTTGCGAATGTCAGCGATGTCGCTCTTGATCATCTGCTGATACTCTTCGTCGATCGGCATGGGCCACATTTTTTCGCCGGTGGCTTTGGCGCTCTGGAGAAATTCATCGAGATATTCGCGCGGGGTGCCGAAGGCTCCCACGTGGACGTTGGAGAGCGCGACTTCGATTGCGCCGGTGAGCGTGGCGGCGTCGATCAGATGCGTGCAGCCGAGTTTGCGGGCGTAGAAGACGCCGTCGGCGAGAATGAGGCGGCCTTCGGCGTCGGTGTTGATCACTTCGATGGTTTTGCCGGACATGGCGACCTGAACGTCGCCGGGTTTTTGGGCGCGGCCGCCGGGCATGTTTTCGGTTGAAGGAATCACGGCGATCACGGAAATGGCAGGCTTGAGCGCGGCGATGGCACGCATCGCGCCGAGCATGGTGGCGCCGCCGCCCATGTCGTATTTCATTTTTTCCATGTTGTTCGCGGGCTTGATGGAGATGCCGCCGGTATCGAAGGTGACGGCTTTGCCGACGAGTCCGAGCACCGGCGCGCCCGGCTTGGGATTGAGCGGCTCGTACCGCAGAACGATTACACGCGGCGGCTCCACGCTTCCCTGCGCAACGCCGATTAGCGCGCCCATTTTCAGCTCGGCGATTTTTCGCTCGTCGAGAATTTCGATTCCAAGGCCGGCCTCTTTGGCCATGGCTTCGGCGCGGGCGGCCAGGATGCGCGGCGTCATTTTATTGGACGGCTCGTTGATCAGATCGCGGGCGAAATTTTGCGATTCGGCTATCACGCTGCCCTGATTGATGGCGGCCGTAAGGTCCACTCCAAGACCTCCATCGAATCCAGCGAGGCCAACGGATTGAATTTCGCGATTTTTCTTTTCGGTGCGGTATTTGTCCGATTCGAAATCGGCGGCGATCAAGCCTTCGACGACGGCCTGCGCGGCCGATGGATCGCGTTCGCCCTCGCGCGCGAGGAAGACGATTTTCTTGGCGCCGCGCGACTTCAACTGGCGGACGGCTGTGCCGGCGATTTTGCGCAGGTCGGAGGCGGAGAATTTATCCGGCTTGCCCGCGCCCACGAGCAGCAGTTTCTTGGCGGCGAGGCCTTCGGGGAAGTGGAGCAACAGGGTTTCCAGCATTTTGCCGGTGATCTCACCGTTCGCGGCGAGCGAGCTGAGGCGGCCGTTCATCGCGCTGTCCATTTCGGCTAGAAGCCCGTCAAGCTTATTCTCCTTATCGAAGACGTAGGTAACCAGGGCATCGGCTTGAATGGAGGCAAAAGGTTGAGTTTCGAGTTGGATCTGCATGTCGTCCTTTCGCTTTCGGTCGTATTCTGTGCGTGCGGTCAGCGTCGGCGAGAGCGATAGATTGCGTCATCCGCTTCGCGTTTGGCTTCCTTGCGGCGTTCGGATTCGCGCCGGTCGTGAAACTTCTTGCCCCTGGCCACCGCGAGTTCGCATTTCGCAATTCCGTCGCGGAAATAAATCTTCAAGGGAACAATGGTCATGCCCTTCTGCTGCGTTTGAACGACGAGCTTATCGATCTCCCGGCGATTGAGCAGCAATTTGCGTTTTCGAAGGGGATCGTGATTCCGGGGTCCGCCGGGCTGGTACTCCGGGATGTGAAAGTTTACCAGCCAAGGCTCCCCAGCGCGAATCTCGGCATAGGCTTCGCGCAATGTGCCCTTCCCTTCGCGAAGAGTTTTGACCTCGGTGCCTACCAGGATCAAGCCCGCTTCCAGCGTGTCCAGGAGGTCATAATTGTAGGATGCGGCTCGATTCTGCGCGACGATCTTATTGCGCTCTTTATCTCCCTGTTTCGCCGCATTCATGGTGCCGTAATGATAGCCGCCGCGCACAACGGCCCGCAAGTGACGTCACCTGTGGACGTTCCGCAATGAACCGGCTTTGGATGCTGTTAACGCGGAGGTCACAAAAGATAGATCGTGAGAAATAACCGGCAACGGTTACGTTTTCTTGCCGCATCATAGGGCGGGTGCTAGACTCCCTGACACCAAGCCCAATTTTTCGGAGGTTCTGGTTGCGCCGCTCACCCCTTTTAGTGCTTTGGGCCCTGGCCACGGTTGTTCTGGGTGGCTGTCCCAAAGGAAATCAAGATTATAGCGCGGGCCGGAAGGCCGAGACTTTGCAGGACTACGACACGGCCCTCGTCGACTATCAACGCGCTCTGCGAACCGACCCTTCCAACGCCGAGTACAAGCTCCGCGAAATGCACACGCGCTTTGCCGCCGGCCAATTTCACCTCGAGCAGGGCGAGAAGGCTCTGAAAACGGACGATCTTCAGCTCGCGCTTGCGGAGTTCCAGAAGGCGGCTGCGATCGATCCTTCAAATAGCGCTGCAGACCAGGAACTAAAGAAGACGATGGACCTGTTAGCCGCAAAGGGCGCCACGGCAACCTCGAAGACCATAAATCCGAATCCGTCAGAGGAGTCGGACCTGCTGGCGGCGCCGCCGGAGTTGAAGCCTGTTTCGCCCGAGCTGATCAATCTGAAGATGACCAACGATGCGAGGGTGGTCTTCGAGACCGTCGCCAAGCTGGCAGGATTGAGCGTGATTTTCGATCCGGACTTCACGTCGCGCCGAATCGCAGCGGACCTGCCAAACGTGACGCTCGAACAAGCACTCGACGCCGTCGCGTTTGAGAGCAAGTCTTTTTGGAAGCCGCTCACGAGCAGCGTGATCATCGTGGCGCCGGACAATCCTCAAAAGCGCAGGGATTTGGAAGATGAGGAGGTGCGGACCTTTTACTTGTCGAATACGCTGACGCCCCAGGATTTGACGGAGGTAGTGACTGGATTGAGACAACTCCTCGATATGCGCCGCGTGCAGCAGGTAAACGCGCAGAACGCGATCGTGATTCGGGATACTCCGGACAAGCTGCTTCTCGCGTCCAAAATCATCCGGGACATCGATAAAGCGAAACCCGAAGTGCTGGTCCACGTGCAGGTGGTGACCGCGAGCGTGGACCGGTTGCGCGATCTCGGAATTCTGCCAGGGCAGAGCGCCACGCTGACGTTCACTCCAGTTTGTGCGAATCAGCCGACCAACAGCGGCTGCACCGGCTCGAGCAGTTCAAGCAGCTCCAGTGGCACGGCCACGCCCCCGCAAATTGCGCTGAATAGCCTGAAAAACCTTTCGACCGCGGATTACAGCCTGACGCTGCCTGGCGCGACAGCGAACGCCATTCTAACCGACAACAAAACGAGAATCATTCAGGATCCCGAGGTACGCGTGAGCGACGGGGAGAAGGCCACGCTGAAGATTGGAGACCGAGTCCCCGTGGCCACAGGCAGCTTTCAGGCTGGTGTCGGAGTGGGGACCAGCTCGATCAATCCCCTCGTGAATACCCAGTTCCAATACATCGACGTCGGAGTAAACATTGACGTAACGCCGCGCGTGCATCCGGATGGCGATGTCAGCATGAAGCTTTCGATCGAAGTATCCTCGATTACGGGAACGAGCAACATCGGCGGGATCAATCAACCGGTTATCAGCCAGCGTAAGATCGAGCACGACGTTCGGCTGAAAGACGGCGAGGTGAGCGTGCTGGGCGGGTTGATCGAGCGCACACAGACGAAAAATCTCAACGGTATTCCGGGCGTCGCACAGCTTCCTCTCTTCCGTTACCTTTTTTCGGATAACAGCAATGAAGTTAAAGAAGATGAGGTGCTGATTGTGGTAACACCGCACGTGCTGCGGCTGCCTTCAATTACGGCGGAGAACCTCAGAACGCTGGCGGCTGGGACGGACACGGATGCCCGCGTTTACCGCGGGGACCAAGACGGGACCCCCACGCCGGCGATTCCCAATGCGCCGTCCACGTCCGTCCCGTCGCAAACGGCTCCCCCAGCAGGCGCGGCTCCCGCTGCGCAACTACACTTCGATCCGTCCGCCGCAACCTTGAAGCCCGGCGATACGACGACTCTTGGCCTGGCGATCTCGAACGTGAGCGATCTTTATTCGATCCCGCTTTTGATTCACTACGATCCCGCAGTCGTCCAAGTTGAGGAAGTGCGCAACGGCGGTTTTCTCTCCGGCGGCACGCAGGAAATCGCCATCGTGCAGCGGATCGATTCGCAGCGCGGCGAGGTGGTCATTTCGGCAACGCGGCAGCCGAACACGCCCGGCGTGAATGGTTCCGGCACGCTGCTCGGGATCGTGGTGCGAGGCGTGGCCCCCGGCAAAACCGCGCTGCAAATTCTTCAGGTCAATGCGCACGACTCGCAGCAGCGAACGATCCCAGTGGTCTCCGGAGAATCTACGATACAGGTACAATAGGCTGTATGGGCGGTATGTCGCGCAACAAAAAGGGCGTCGACGTAAGGCGAAGAGCGGACCTGTGCTCCCGCGCTCGAGGCACCGAAGCCGGACTAACCCTTCTCGAACTGGTCGTGGCTTGTTCCATCCTGATGGTGCTGGCCACTGTGGCGATGCCGATGGCGCATGTTACCGTCGTCCGGCACAGAGAAGAAACGCTTCGCTACGATCTGCGCGAAATGCGCGACGCGATCGATCACTATAAGGACGATGCGGACAAAAACCTAATCCAGGTGCAGGCGGGAACCGAAGGATACCCTCCCGACTTGCAAACGCTGGTGAACGGCGTTCAATTGACCAGCGCCCAGGACAAGGACAAGAAGGTCCGATACCTTCGTGAAATCCCCAAGGACCCCATGACGGGCAACCAGGATTGGGGTTTGCGATCCACGCAAGACGATCCCGATTCGAAGTCGTGGGGGGGGCAGGATGTGTTCGACGTATACAGCCAGGCAACGGGCACGGCGCTCGATGGGACGAACTACTCGGATTGGTAACCGGCAGCACGCTTAGCCAAAGGATCCTTGATGAACGCGGCACAAAACACGGCTAAACGAAGACGGCGCGGGCAAAGAGGGTTTACGCTGCTCGAAGTATTGATGGTGGCGGCGATCATCGTGATCCTGGCGACAATCAGCGCGGCTCGCTACGACCAGGCGATGGTTCGAGCCCATGAAGCGGCCTTGACCCAAGACCTTTCCGAGATGAATAAGGCGATTCAGAATTACACGGCGGATAAAGAGGCCGCGCCCACGTCGCTCGACGACCTCGTCCAAGCGCAATACCTCGGAAAAATTCCGAACGATCCGATTACCGGCACCCCGGACTGGACCACTGAGAATTGCGATTTGCTCGTGAACGCCGATCAAACTTCAACTGGCATCTGCAGCGTGCATTCCTCATCCGACAAAGTCTCGCCCTTTACAAACACGCCCTATAGCTCCTGGTAAACGCGCAGGCAGCCGATGAGGATCCGAGCGTTCGAAATTCTGGCCATCGTGATGGTGTTTTTTCCGCAATCCGTCGCTGTATCTACGGCTGCTGCTCAGACTGAGTCCGAGGGTTCCCCAATTCAGATTCAATCCGATATTCCGCCGGTGTATCAGACGCTCGGCGGTTATTTTCCCGTCGGTGCGGCGATTTGGCCAGGCGCCCTCAGCGGACCACACGCCGAGCTTCTTGTGAAACACTTCAACAGCATAGTGGCTGAAAACGCGATGAAAATGGCTTACCTGCAACCCACCGAAGGTGCATTTGATTTCAGCGTGGCGGATGCGCTGGTCGACTTCGCCAAAGCTCACCACATGCTGATGCGGGGTACTACGCTCGTGTGGCACCGGCAAAATCCGCCCTGGCTATTCAAGGACGCCGAAGGTAACAACCTCCAGCCCAGTCCGGAAAGTAAGGCTCTGCTGCTGCGACGGCTGAGAACTTACATTCGAACCGTGGTCTCGCATTACAAGGACGATGTCTACGCGTGGGACGTGGTAAACGAAGTCATCGATCCCACGCAACCGGATGGTTTCCGCCGTTCACGGTGGCTCGAACTCACTGGCACGGACTACATCGATACCGCCTTCCGCGCCGCTCACCAAGCCGCGCCGCAGGCCAAGCTTTTCATCAACGACTTCGGCACCACGAACCCTATCAAGCGAAAGTTCCTTTACAACTTGGTTCGCGATTTGAAAGCTCGCGGTGTGCCGATCGATGGCGTCGGCCATCAGATGCACATCAATATCGACGAGCCGTCCGTCGAAGCAATCGCGGAAACGGTCCATATGTTTTCGGCGCTAGGCGTCGATAACCAGATCACCGAATTGGATGTCAGCCTCTACGACAACTCTACGGATTCTTGTCCGGCCATATCGCAAGACGCACTGATCGAGCAAGGCTACCGCTACCGCGATCTCTTCCAGACCTTTCGCAACTTAAAAGGCGAACTCAGCGGGGTCACGTTCTGGGGACTCGCCGACGACCACACTTGGCTTAGGAAATTCCCAATTGCGCGATTGGACCTGCCTTTGCTCTTTGACGAGCATCTGCAAGCGAAACCTGCGTATTGGGGCGTCGTTGATCCTACGCGGCTGCCTGCACGTCCAGTTAGCTCCCGGCCTCCGGCGGCGGGAGCCGCGACGCCCTCACCTTGTTCGAGACCATGAGGTAGCCAAAAAAAACGGGAGGCAAAAGCCCAAAGGCCTCGCCTCCCGGGGTGGGTGGGGTTTGTTACCGAACACCCAGTCTGGAATTTTGGTGTTCCGCGCCTGGGTGAATCGGCAAACCGGCCTTGAGCCGGTGCCACGTATGCCCCACCTTTATCACGGGCCCGGAAGGGGTGTCAATCTTAATTGCGGGACGCGGGAGGGTGGTCAAGCCAACCGTCAATTGCGGTACCAACGGCATCCAGATGGCTGGTAAAGAAGTGGTCTGCACCTTCAACAATCACGAGGCGCTTGGGCTCCGGGATTGTTGTGAATAGAGCCTCGATATTCGCGCGGGAGCCGAATTGGTCCCGGCCGCCCTGAATGATCAGCTTGGGCTTGGCGCAGGCGCGCAGATAGCTTAGGTCAACGTTGTTGTCGACCGGCAAGCCCAGGCCGATCAGCCTGGTTACTCGTGCGTCTTCACAACCGACTCGCAGGCCTACCCATGAACCGAAGCTGAATCCGGCAAGAATGATGGGTTTGCCGGGAAACTCCGCCGATAGGTAATCCAAGGTCGCGCGCACATCCGCCTCCTCGCCAATTCCGAGGTCGTGCGCACCTTCGCTTTGTTCCACGCCACGAAAGTTAAAGCGCAACACGGATGCGCCGCGCTGATGCAGAGCCTTGGCAGCATGATAGACGACTTTATTGTGCATCGTGCCGCCGTAGAGCGGATGGGGATGGCAGACGACGGCCACAAAGTCTGGCTCGACAGTGGAAGCGGTCCAAAGGGATGCTTCGAGGCGACCTGCTGGTCCTTTGAGAAAAATACTTCGATGGAAAACCTCAGCCATTCGTCGAAGCCTATGGCTCCGGCATCCATGGTTTGTGCGCGGGCGCACTGCCGCATCGCCCTGCATGCGGAAACATGCATTCATGGTAGCGGCGGTGGACGAATTGGTCAAACAGGTTCGTCCTTCCTTCGCTCGGGAAATGCGTTGCGCGGCCCAGCGAGCAATGATAGCTTTGGCGCAGGTGCGGGGAAGCGGAGGGCTCATGACAAATGATATGGAAAGGCGAGCCGCCCGACGTTTCTCGATGATGTTGCCGTTGAAGGTGCGATTCTCGGCGGAAAATGGCGTCACCGAAAAATCGGGCGAAACGCGAGACGTCAGCTTTCGCGGCCTGTATTTCCTGATCGAAGCGAGCCTCGAAACCGGCAGCTCGATCGAGTTCGTTCTCACCCTGCCGCAGCAGATTACGCTCGCGGGCGACGTGCACATTCGGTGCTACGCGCGCGTCCTGCGTGTGGAGTCGCACAATGGCAGGCGGGGCGTGGCTGCGCGAATCGAGCGGTACGAGTTCCTTCCCGCGTCGGCGTAAGACGATCCCTTCTCGCCGTCCCACAGTGACGAATTCGCCTGGTGCAATCGGATATCCGTGATATCTGCGGAAAGAGCTCCCTGAAAAATCCCTTCTCTTATCTCCTCTGCTGACGCAAGATCAACGCTCGGAGTTCCCCATGGCGCGACATACACTGCTCATCGACGCGGACGACACGCTTTGGGAAAACAATATTTTCTTCGAGAAGGCGATCGATGATTTCATTTCCCAGCTCGAGCACCTTGGTTACACGCGCGAATATATCCGGCACATCTTGAACGAAACCGAACGCAGGAATATCCGCCAGCACGGCTATGGCGTCCGCAGCTTCCGCCGGTCGCTCGAAGACACGTATCTGAAGCTCGCGGGGAATTCGGCGCGGCGCGAGATCGTGAAAGAAATCGAGCGGACGGCGCTGGAACTGGAAAGCACACCTCCCCATATCATGGATGGCGTCCCCGAAACCCTGGTGTATCTCTCGAAGCATCATCGCCTGATTCTGCTGACGAAAGGCGAACCTGCCGAGCAGGCCGCTAAAGTTGAGCGATCCGGCTTGCAGTCCTATTTCGAAGCGATTGAAATCGTACTGGAGAAGGATTCGGGCACGTACGGGCGGATCATCGATCAATTCAAGATCGTAAAATCACATGGCTGGATGGTGGGGAATAGCCCACGCAGCGACATTAATCCCGCATTGCAATCAGGCCTGAATGCTGTGTTCATTCCCCATTCCGCCACCTGGGAACTGGAAAAATCGGAGCTCGAGAGCGGCACAGGAAAATTGCTGATCCTTTCCGCATTTCGCGACCTGCGCGGGCATTTTTAGCGGCCGCCACAGTTGCAGTCCAATTTGTCGCGTGCGCGCTGATCTTCGCTGCTTTCCGTCAACCCTAGTACCCGATACGATCAAGTGAGGGAGGGTGCCGAATTGCTCGCCGATTACCGCCATGAATTTGCCGATTTCGAAGGCGTCACGTATCTGAACGCCGCTCTTCAGGGGCCGATGCCGCTTGTGGCAGCTCGCGCAGCGGAGGTTGCGCTCGAATGGAAAAAGCGGCCCGACCGCTTGCCGGATTCCGCGTACTTCGATCTTCCCGACCGGATACGCCAGAAGGCGGCGGCGTTGATCGGGGCCCGAACCGATGAAATCGCCGTGACCACGGGCGCGAGCGCGGGTCTCGCTTCCGTTGCGGCCGGCATTGACTGGAAGCCGGGCGACGAAGTGCTGGTCGGACGGGGCGAGTTTCCGGCGCATTTCTCAACTTGGTTGCGCTATGAAAAAGCAGGGAAGCTCCGCGTGCGCATCATCGCTCCGAGGGACCGCTTCATCACAGCCGATGATTATATTGACCACATCGGGCCACATACGCGCGTCGTTTCAGCAAGCCTGGTGCGGTTCGATAATGGCGCGAGGCTCGACGCGCGTCGCGTCGCGCAAGCCTGCGAGAAATATGGCGCCGCGCTGCTTCTCGATATTTCTCAGTGCGCGGGAGCTATGAGGCTGGATATTCGTCACTTGGGCGCGGCGATGGCGGTCTGCAGCGGATATAAATGGCTCCTCGGTCCGTATGGCACCGGATTCTTCTGGGTTGCGAATGAATGGATTGAACGTTTGACGCTGGGCTCGGTCTACTTCATGGCGCTCGAAGGCGCACGAAATTTCCATGCGCTGCCAGTCGAAAATCAACAGCCCGTTTCTGGGGCCCGCCGCTGGGACTCCGCCGAGACAGCGAATTTCACGAATCTGGCCGCGTTCGATTCGTCGCTGGACCTTCTCTTGCGCGTCGGCACGGATGCGATCGCGGCTCACACCCGCTCGCTTGTGGATGAGTTGATCGAGCGTCTACCCGGCACGCGGTGCAAGCTTGCTTCCCCGGAGGAGTGCGATCGACGCGGACCGTACGCGTGCATTTCCGCATCCATCCCCGGCGATACCCCGTCGCTTTACGAGAGGCTGCGAAGCGCGCAGGTGCATGTCAGCTTGCGCGAGAACGCGCTGCGCATCGCGCCGTACATCTATAATACGCGCGAGCATATTTCGCGGCTGGTTGAAATCTTATCGGAGTAGCTGGCGCTTGCGTACGCTATCGAGAGCCGTAATCTCGCGGGTCCTGGTAAAGGAAAGGGATGTGCACGACGGCCTCAACATCCACCGCCCTACTTGCGCGCGTCGCGGGACGAAACTTCCATTCGCCGAGCGCCTGAATCGCATTTTGGTCGAGTTGTGGATCGAGCCCCCGAACAACTTGAATGCTATCGACTGAACCATCCTTGCGGATGATTCCGTAGAGAACCACTTCTCCTTGCACGTGAGCTTTGATCAGATCGGATGGATATTTCGGGTCGGCCTTCCGAATAGGGACTGGTCCCGCGAGGCGCTCCCGCGTCGCGACCGACGGTCCGTCGTCTTCGTCCAATTCCGCAAAGCTTAGAATCCAGCTTCCGCTGGCGCTGGTGAGATTCGGGAGATTCACGTGCATCGTGTACACCTCGCTGCCGGACAGAATTTTTTCCGGCGGCAAGCTCGGATCGAGGGCGCTCACATTTGGCGGTCCTCGCCGAGAATTACTGGGCGGCTGGTAAGAATTCGGCGGATTCAGATTCAAAGTGTTCAAACGGCTGGCTGACGGGGCGATACCCCCCGGACCGGCTGGTGCGCCGCCTCCAGCGATACTGATCGCTGCGGGGAGCGAACCTGAATTGGACCCGGCACCCGCGCCGCCAGTCGCCGAGGACGCGGCGCCGCCACCAGCGCCCGGTCCCGTCGAATGATTTGCTGCGTTGGCAACGGCTCCTGGCTTTTTGCCTTCTGGCGAAGTCGAAATTCGCGCGGCCAGATTTCCTTCGGGTACTTCAGCAACTGGAACGGGTGGACCTGGTGTTGCGGAGAGCGCGATGATCCGACGGCTGCTGTTGCTATCCGCGGCGCCGATTTCGGGAGCGGCTGTAGCTTCCGCGCGCGTTTCGCGTTGTCGGGCAACCGGCGCCGACATGGCGCTTACGGGCATTTTTGGGCGCGGGATCGCGCTGGTCTTCGAGACGATATCGAAAGGAACCGGATTCGTCGCGAGCTTCGGAACTTCCGGTGCCGCATCGTCCCGAATGGCGCGGCGCCGAACTTTCGGCGCCGAGTTCGCAACGGACAATTGGAATCTCGGCTTCTGTGGCTGAGCGGCTGACCACTGTACGATATTCGGCAATTGCGGCACGACCTTCGGAGGGGCGCTCGGCGCGTCCGGCCGTATCAGAGTTTGTCTGGGATGCGTTACGCGCACGGGAATCGAAAGGATGGTCTGTCGCGCGCGAGAAGCGTCCGCGCCCGGATTCTCCGGAACGCTGGCGGCAATATTTTTCGGTTTCTCGCGAGGGACGGGGACGGCAGCGGGCAAGGAAATTCGCGGCAGATCAGGCTGTTCACCGGACCACGTTAACTCGATTTGCACCGGGGCAAGCTTGGGAGTGTGCTCGGGCAAGAAACCCCAGATCGGCAGGATCAAGAGCCATATCACCGCAACGTGCCACAAGGATGACGCTGTAAAAGCCCTCGCGGGCATCCTGCCGCGTATCCAATCAACGTGAAAGCCGCGGTCCTTTGTGAGTTCACCTTCTTTCGGCGCCCGCGGCCCGCCCACAAAACCACGTAGGCTGGTGATGAATCCCTCTCCCGGGGTTTCCCAGTCGATCCCGAGGTCGAGTCGAGGCAATCGCGAATGCGGCTCCAGCTCGACCAAAGAATCCACGGGCGGTCGCTGGTCGGGTTGCAGAAGGGTGTGCATCGGTCCGAGCATTATACGTCGAGAGGCTTGGATGCGCGCCAGCTACGCTGCGGCTGCCAGGCGGTAAAAACTTAAGGCGGCATCACCCTGTTCGACCAAGCGTGTTCGCTCCAGGCGATCGAGCCGCCTAATGAGTTGCATTTTCCTGCTGTGCTCGACGATCACGATGCCCTGAGGCGCAATCAGATGTGATGCATCGAGGAACTCGAGTGTGGCCATATGCTCGTCGGTACTCTCGTACGGCGGATCGAGGAAAATGAAATCGGCCAGCATCCGCCGCTTGGCGAGTTTTTCCAAAGCTTTCGCCGCATCCGCTTCGATAAATTCGGCGCCGGCAAAAATATCGAGCACGGCCAAATTCTCGCGTGCCAACTTCGCTGCCTTCGCATCGGATTCGACGAAAACTACCTGGCGAGCTCCCCGGCTGATCGCTTCGATGCCGATCGCGCCAGTGCCCGCATACAAATCCACGAAAAGTGAATCCGCGATCGAAGGACCGAGAATATTGAAAAGCGTTTCGCGCAAGCGATCACTGGTCGGCCGCAGGGGCAGAAGCCCAGGGCCCTTCAGTTTCCGGCTGCGGAATTTTCCCGCTATTACGCGCACGTCTTCATCCCACAGACGCGAGTTGGTATCGCTTCTGCCAAGCCGGGCTGATCGATTCAAGCCGGCTGACCACATTGCCGGCCTGATCCGGATTTTCGGCCAGAGCGAATGCTTCGCGACGCGCCAGTTCCAGCAGTTCATGGTCCCGCAACGGCTGGGCAAACGAAAATGCCGCATCGCCGTGCTGCCGAGTGCCAAAGAATTCACCCGGGCCGCGCTGCTTCAGGTCGCGTTCCGCTATTTCGAAGCCGTTCGATGTAGCCACCATTGTCTCGATTCGCTCTCGCGCATCTCCGGTGATCGTCTTGGGAGCCACGAGCATGCAGTATGATTTTTCCGAGCCCCGTCCGATACGTCCGCGAAGCTGATGAAGTTGTGCAAGACCGAAGCGATCAGCGTGCTCGATCACCATCACAGTCGCATTGGGCACGTCCATGCCAACCTCAATCACCGTTGTCGCCACCAGAATATCCAGCTCGCGACGCCGGAATCGCTCCATCACCGCGTCTTTGTCGTCGTTTTTCAGCCGTCCGTGCAACAAGCCCACGCGCATGTGCGGGAATACAGTTTTCGCCAGACGCTCGTACTCCGCCGTGGCCGCTTTCAGCTCCTGCTTCGATTCTTCGATCACAGGATAGAGTACGAATGCTTGCCGCCCGCGCCCGATTTCACGCCGTAGGAATTCCCACACGCCCGGCAATTGCGCTTCCGACGTCCAGCGAGTCTCAATCGGCGTGCGCCCCGGCGGCATTTCGTCGATCACGGAAAGATCAAGATCGCCGTAGAGGGTTAGCGCCAGGCTGCGCGGTATGGGAGTAGCCGTCATCACCAGGACGTGCGGCGCAGTGCCTTTCTCGATCAGGCGCTTCCGCTGCAGCACCCCAAAACGGTGCTGCTCGTCTACGATCGCAAGTCCCAGCCGATGGAATTTCACCGGATCTTCAATCAACGCGTGCGTGCCGACCAGCAACTTCGTTTCGCCGCTTTCCACGCGCGCCAGTACGGCATCGCGTTCCGCGCGCTTCTGGCCGCTGACGATCAGATCCACACCGTATCTGGCGGGCTTGAGGATGCGCCGTGCCGAAAGAAAGTGTTGTGTCGCAAGGATCTCGGTCGGCGCCATCAGCGCCACCTGGCAGCCATTCTCAATTGCGATTGTCGCCGCCTCGAAGGCCACGATTGTTTTGCCGCTTCCCACGTCGCCCTCCAGCAGCCGGTGCATGGGGTATTCACGTTCCAGATCGGCGGCGATTTCGCCCAGCACTCGCTTCTGCGCGGCTGTCGGCTTGAAGGGAAGGATTCGTTTCAACGCATCCCGTATCTTTGCTTCGCGGACGCGCATCACGATTCCGCGCTGGCGATGCTCTTTTTGGCGGCGCAGCGCCAGCGCAAGCTGATAGTAGAAGAATTCCTCGAAAATCAATCGCATCTGGGCGGGACTGCGAAAGCTGTTCAGCAATTCCAGATTTTCGTTCTTCGGCGGAAAATGCGCGTAAAGCACGGCCTCGCGGCGCGTGGGGAAACGGTGCCGATCCCGCAATTCTTCAGGCAGAGGATCGGGAACGTCGCCGTCGAAATTCAGCAGGACTCCATAAATGATCCGCCGCAGCATCCGCGAACTGATTGCGCCAATCGCTTCGTAGACCGGCACGATGCGGCCCACTTCCGTCGAGTCCGCTGCGCCCTGATCGCTCCCCACGAGTTCGATCTGCGGATTCACCATCTCGATGCGGCCTGGCCGGTACGCGTCCAGATCAGCCTTTCCGTGCAGCACCAGCCGCTGTCCCTCTTTCAATCGCTGCTGGAGATATGCGCCATGAAAAAAACGCGCGTGCAGCGCGCCGGAGCCGTCCCTCACTGTCACGTGAAATGCCGGGCTGCGGCCTCGCGCGAATCGAACCATATTGCCGCTAGCGACCTCCGCAAGCACCGTATGAACCTGCCCAGAGACAATTTCCGCAATCGGCGTGAAATGCATGCGGTCCTCGTAGCGAAATGGCAAATAACTCAACAGGTCGGCAACCGTTCCGATTCCGCGTTCCTCTAAAATAGCGGCTCGCTGCGGACCAACTCCTCGCAAGTATTTCACCGGATTGGCAAGTGTTACGGTCATCGCATGGTCACGCGAGGAATAATCGGATTGCCCAACGAATGCGGCTACTTGCCGTCCACGGAAAATGCCAGCAATACGTTGCCGGGAGCGCTTCCTTGGAAGAAATATCCGGAATTTACGTACACAATCCCCGCCACCACGACCGCGCCAGGACCGTCGAGCGATCCTCCATGGCCCTTCACTCCGTTCACCGTTTGATAGTCGCGCTCGGTATCCATGTCCCAGAGAATTTTGCCGTCTCCGGCGGAGTACGCTCGCAAATGGCCGTCGACGCCACCCGAAAAAATCACGCCGGGAATTGCCGTCACCGCCGCGGATTGCGCTGGGCTGCACCCAGCCTTGTGACAACCGGGATGCGGAGTGTGCCAAATAATATTTCCCGTATCGAGGCTAAGCGCGAACAACCCGCCGCCTGCATTTGGATCCAGTTCGTAGGGAACGCCAAAAACTGAATCGCGTCCGGCCGCCGATCCCGGCGGTGCGGCGCGCCTCTGCACGTCCGACAAAGCCACGTAAATGTTTTCCCTGTCGGCTGCGGCTCCCCACTGCACGCCGCCCAGCGTTCCACCGTGGCCCACACGCGTTTGCCAAAGAAGCTTGCCCTGGTGATCTGGATCAACCGCATAAACGATTCCCGATTTCGCGCCAGCCACCAGCGCGCGCCGGCCACCGGAAAGCTCCACCAAAATAGGCGACGACCCGAAGTCGAAGTCCGGCCCCTTGGCCGCCGGACAATTCACTTGTTTCGCGGCGGGAAGATCGCAATTGACGTTGTACGCATCGCCCCGGTGCATCTGGCTCGACCAAGCAACTTTTCCCGTGTCCATGTCGAAGGCCATGAACGCATCGGAAGTGTCGCTGGGCGGGTCCGAGTAATTGTCGCCGGTTGTCACGTAGACCATATGGTTTTTCACGTCCACTGCCGGTGAAGACCAGATGCCTGCGCCAGAAGGTCCCCAGAGTTGTACGCCCTGTGAATTTTTGCGAACTGGCTTGGGCTCTTCCGCTATCGTGTAGCTCTTCCAAATCACTTTGCCGGTTGCGGCATCGAGTGCTGAAACACTGCCCCTGAATTTGCAGCATTCATCTTTTGCATCCGCTCCCGCCACTTCCTCCAGGGACGACACCGGCACGTAAAGCCTGTCTCCCACCAGCGCAGGCGCACCCGTGATCTGCGCGGACGCGTGTTCATCCACGCGAACTTTCCATAGACGTTTGCCCGTCTCCGCATCCACTGCATAGACACTGCCGTGTTGATCCCCAAAATACGCGGACCAGCCGTTCCCCCTCGCGCCCACGCTAATCGCCGTGCGAACCGGCCCATCCGTCTCGCTTGCCCAATATGTGCAGCCGCTTTTCGCATTGAGTGAATAAACTTTCGGCCCGGCGCTACCCACGAAGATGCGCCCACCCACAACGGATGGCTGGGCATAGGCCTGCGTCGCGTAGGCAAACCCGAACGCCCATTTCAATTCGAGCTTTGTAACGTCCGCCGCGCGGAGTTGCGCCATGGCCCCGGGTTGGAAACGATTTTGCGCCGCGTCCACGCCCCATCCGCCCCATTCAGGCTGGCCAGGCTTTGGCGAAAATTGCAGGCCGCCCATCGGGCATGCCCCGGCTCCTGAGGCGGCTCCCGTTGTTGAATCTAGTTTCGAAAGAAAATGCGTCAGGGCATCGATCTGCGCGGGAGATAGATTCGCTCCCTGTTGCGCCATGCTCCCGCTCGTGAGCGCCAGGCGAATACTTTCGCGAGACATCTGTCCCAACGCGCCGCGACTCGGTGCGCGCGATATTCCTGCGTCGTGGCAGCTCGCGCAGTCCTGGCGGTATAGCGCCTCACCGCTTTCCTCCGTCGCGACTTGTTTTCTTGCTTCCGCGACGATCACGGCGGCCAACAACGAAACGCTCGCTAACACCGCCCCGCTCAGGATGCAAATCTTCCCCGTTCGCAAGGGTTCACCTCGTTCGCACCGCCGACTCATTTGGCGGCTGCAACTTCTTGGCATCGTGATTGCTGGCCGCAATCCACGATGGCCGATTGAACTCGCGGCCATTGTGCATAGTCGGCGGTGGGAAGGCAACCACCCCGAATCGAGAAACCTGCACCCACAGCGATGGCGGCAGTTTGCATGCGGGCACCCGCCACACTATATTGGAATTTCGTCTGATCGGCTGGCTTAAGCTGGGCGCGCGCGTGAGGTATCCTCAAGGCCGGCTGTCCGAGGCGACTGATAAATATAATGGCCCGCCAATTTCTTGGAGCAACTCCGCGCCGATGGCTTGAATATTTAGTCGCGATCCTCCTCGGCAACGCCATTTATTACTTCTCGCTGGTGCCGTATCTGCCGGACTCACTGCGTCATCAGGGATTTGCCATCGATGGCGGAGTTCTCGTCGATTTCGTTGTTTGTGTCTTGATGTACGGTCTAATCCGGCTGGGTGCGCGGGTGCGGCGCGGTTAGGCTCTGCGAGTTATCCTCAAATTAGCGGCCTGCGCCAGATACAAGGTGGGAAGCGCGGCGAAATCGTGTTCGCGGTTCCTTCAAGGTCCGGTCCGAAAGGTTAGGATTATTTCTTCCGTGGATTCGATAGGCTGGCCGCCCAGCCGCGCTGGGAACTGCTGCCACTCACGAACGAGCCTCTCCGCCTTGGGAATTAGCTCGTCGCGTCCCCGTATCGGCACGAGGCTCTTGATTTCTCCCTGCTCGCCGATGGTGACCCGTAAAACGACTATTGGGTCGCCCATGGGCGGGATGTTGGGAGAAAGAACATCCGGCACCTGCGCAATGATTTTGCCGAATTCGAGGCGTTCGGGAGAGTGAGCCGATACCGGCCCGGACTGTGGCGGCAACAGGGCCGAGCGCTTGACGCCAATTGCCACCGATGCCGAAGCGGTCAGGGGTTCTTGCGGCAACGACACACGTACGGAAGGGCTACCCGCGGCCGGAGCAGTAACGAGAATAGAGTTTCCCGCGAGTTGGGGGGCCAAGGCTTCCTCGCTCGCAGGTGTGTTTTCTTTCGTGTTTTGCTTCGCACTTGGAGTTGGAGCTGCACCGGCGTCTGAGATTGCACCCGAGCTTTCAGGCGTAGCAGGAGTAGCAACCGCAGGGGGAGTGGAGGCTGGCGCGGCTGAGTTTCCATCTGCGTCTGGAGTTGTCTTTGCAGTTGCGTCTGGAGCTGCCTTTGAATTTGCCTCGGGATTTGCCGCTGGACCCTCAGCTGGGGCGGTCGCCTCGGCAGGCGGGGGCGGTGTTTGAGCTGGCGCGGATGCGCCTCCAGTCAACGCCTCCAAATTCCAGCTTTGAGGCCACCTCCCCATCCAGACCCTTCCGGCAATCATGCCCACGGCAAAACATATCACCATCACCACTCCCGTCAGCAAACCCATGCGTGCGTTGGACCATCGCGGCGGCTCACGAGGAGGGGTCTGAAAGGGGGAATCGGCAAAAATCGCCCGGGCCGGGAAGCGTGATTCCGTCGGGGGAGGTCGTAACGGCTCACGCTCGTGAAACCGGTCTGGATTTGACGGACGCTCACCGATCGGATCTCCTCTAGAAGGCGCGGGCTCGCGGATCGGGCTGAGGCGTGGCACACGATCGTCGATTAGCCTTCGGCCAACGGGGGCTTCGCGCACCGAGCGGCTTGCTACGTGACTCTCGGCGGATACGACGTCAGGAGCGGCCGCTTCGTGTACATCACCGGACGGAATTGGCTGACCCTCAGGCGGAAACATCGTCTCGAATCCCCTGGGCGCGGAGTCTGAAGCCACGGGCCTTCGAATTTCGGGGATTGCGCCGTTCGCTCCGGCCTCACGTCCGGCTTCTATCGTTCGCTGGTCTCTAACCCGAGTCGGCACGGCTTTTGGTCCCGAAGATGGGGCGCTAGCAGCGTCTCCGCAAAGCCACTCGCGGATCTGATCCCGCGCTTCGTCCGTAAGCGACACGAATTCGAAGCCGCCGGTTTTCTTCGACTCCGAGAGCCACACAACCCGCGCTTCTACCTCCACAGGTTCAGCGAAAGCGCCGAGTTGCAAGGACAGCCGAACCACGTTTTCGGGGGCCAGGCTGTTGGCGGCCGCCATCTGCAGGCCGCTGTCGCTCGCGTCCATAACAATGCCGCCATTGTGTTCACCCACCTTGACATAGGCAAAGGGTTGCGGCCGATAGCGGGGATGGGCGCGCCGCTCGCTCGTCCCTGTAAAACCCCCGGAGGTGGTGTTAGGGTTCGTTCGCACGGCTTTCTTCTTTCGGCGGCCCCAGAGGCACGCTCTTGCATCTCCGCGCGCCAGAATCGGGCGGAGGGCAAACAAGAAGCGGTGACTGGTTGGTGGGAACAACCACCCGGCCGCCGGGGACCGCTTCCCCAACCATTCATTTTAGCTCCTAACAGTCACGTGGGACAAGCCGGCGCAGTGTTCGTCCGTTGCTTCTGGGTGCAACATTCTGTAATCTGCCTCTCCGTTGGGTCGCAAGAATCACGGCGAGATCGTTCTTCCCGTGAGGCTCGGCGCCTTCGCCGCGCGGTCCGCAGCGGAGTCTGCCTATGGAGAGGGAACCATGAGATTGAGAGGTATCTTCTGTCTGCGGGTTTTCGCAATATCATTGCTCGCCTTCTGGATGGCGGTCGGCGCTCCATCGCTCCCGGCGCAGCCTCGCGCCGCCCAAGCCGCCAACTGCGACCGCGCCTGCCTCGAAGGAATGGTGGACAAATACCTGAACGCGATGGTGGCTCACGATCCATCGCGCGCTCCGCTTTCGCACACGGTGAAATTCGCCCAGGACAACGTGCCGCTCAAGATAGGGACGGCGCTGTGGACCACTGCCACCGCTCTCGGCACCTACCGCCATTATTTCGCCGATCCCGAAAGCGGCGACGTCGGGATCATCGGCGTGATCTATGAAAACGGTGTGGGCGCGATCCTGATCCTGCGGCTCAAAGTCGAAAACCAGATCATCACCGAGGCGGAGCAGTTCGTGGCGCACGATTCCCGTGGCGCCGCGCTCTACGAAAAGATGGCAAAGCCCCATCCGGGTTGGCTCACCACCATCCCGCCCGAGCGACGCCAATCCCGCGAGGCCCTCGAAGCAACGGCGTACATGTACTACGAAGCACTCGAGAAGAATGACGGCAAAGGCATCTATCCCTTCACCTCCGATTGCAGTCGCATCGAAGATGCGGTCCCCACCACCAATCAGCCAAGGCCGCAGAATTACGGGCATTCGGACACGGATATCAGCGATTTCACCATGCTCGGTTGTAAAGCTCAGTATGAGCTCGGTTTTCTCGGTTTCACCACGGGATGCCGCGACCGGCGGTTTCTAGTGGTGGATACGGAACGCGGATCGGTCCTCGCCTCAGCCTATCTCGACTTCGACGGAACCGTCACGGAAGTGCGTCTCACCGACGGCCGCATCTGGAAGGTTCCTCCCTACTTTATGACGCCTCGTACCAATCAGTCGAACGAGGCATATCGAATCGAAAATGGAAGCATTCGACTCATAGAAATGACCATGTACGAAGTGCCATTCAACGCCCAGCCGGCTTTCGGCAGATAGGCCCGGGAGAGACCATCATGTCCAAAACTCTTGCGCACATTGCGCTGCTTGGCGCCTTCTTCGTCGCGGTTTGCGGTGTGGCATCGCCCGGCTTGGCTGCGCCCGACCATGGGAAGTCGCTCGTGTATCTGCCTGCGCCATCCAGCCCGGCCAGCTCCACGCCTTGCGACCGCGCCTGCTTGAACGGCTTTGTCGATCGGTATTTCGACGCGCTGATCTCTCACTGCGCGTGCAACGTTCCGTTCGCGCCAGACGTGAAGTACACCGAGAATGGCGAGTTGGTGAAGCCCGGCGAGGGCATCTGGAAAACTTTCACGGGGCGCGGTACCTACCGCGTCTATCTCTCCGATCCGGCCACGGGCGAGGTCGGATATTACGGCGATATCAACGAATTCAAAGGAACCCTTCTGGGAACCATGGCGCTGCGGCTGAAAGTGAAGGACCGCCGCATCGCCGAGGTGGAGATGATCGTGGCCCGCGAGCAGTTGAGGCCAAAAGGTGGGCTTGGCTCGAATACCGCCGGCATCATGACGCCAAAAATGATCGACGAATTGAGGCCCGCGGGCTTTGTGTCGCCAGCTTCGACTTTGCTCGAGCCGGTGCCCGCAGCCGATCGCTCGCCGCGCGAACAATTGATCGCCATCACGGATCAGTATTTCGAGGCTTTTTCGCAAAACAAAGGTTCCGCCGCGCCGTTCTCAGATGGCTGTTCCCGCAGAAAGAACGGAATCGCGGCCACAAACAATTCTGACGGACCCGCTGTGGATCCGGCGCAGCCCGCCTTCCGCGTGTTCAGCCAAGGCTGCGCGCAGGAAATCGACCGCGGATTTTTCAGCGCCCTCTCCAAAGTCGGCGACCGCCGCCCGTTGGTGGTGGATGTGGAGCAAGGCCTGGTGTTGAACCTCGCGTTTCTCGATAACGAAGGCAATGTGAAATCGGTTTCCGTTCCGGGAGTGGGTGACGTCAAGGTTCCCGCGGAGCTTCTCCGGCCCATCACCTTCGTCGAGCCGCAGCTCTTCAAGATCGAAGCCGGCAAGATCCACGAGATCGAAGGCCTTTCCTGGCCGATGCCCTACGGCATGAGATCTGGCTGGGAAAAGTAGCCGCCATCCCGGCAAAAGCTCCGTGTAGCAACTGTGGCTTTCGGAAGGCGGGGTTCTTAACCCGCCGCAAATGGCGTCCTGATCGATAACAGTTTTTTGCTTAACACGCGCGAGGTCGCCATCTAGGCTGTCGCGCGAATCTTCGCGAGCAGATTCCAGTGTATAATTCTCCGGCATTCGCATCCGGCGAGGAGACTCATGGCTGCGGACGAAGCCTCCACGATGTGGGTTCCTGTTTGTTGCGGGCGCGTCATGCGCTGCAACATGTTCAGGCAGGCGGATGGCGGGGCTTACGCAGCGCTCGTTTGTACGCTGTGCAACAAGAACATTACGCTTGAGCAAGAGCCTCTCGCGGCCGCGAACAGCTTCGGTGAAGGCTCGAAAGTCTTGAGTCTGATTGGATCGCCCAAGCCGCCAAAAACGGACCGAAGAAAACCGCTCACGGAAGCCGGCCCCGACGATCCAACGCTGTAGCCTGAACTTCGGCTCACCTAAAACGTTGCCTGCCAATGATTGGTCAGACCATTTCACACTATCGCATCTTGGAGCAACTTGGCGCTGGCGGGATGGGCATCGTATACAAGGCTCACGATAGCCGGCTTGACCGTGCGGTAGCCCTGAAATTCCTCCCCGAAGAACTGGCACAACAGCCGCAGTCGCTTGAGCGCTTTAGACGCGAGGCGCGCGCCGCATCCGCTCTAAATCATCCGGGCATTTGCACCATCTATGACATCGGCGAGCAGGACGGCCGAGCGTTCATCGCCATGGAGTTCATTGACGGCGAAACGCTGCGGAGTCGCATCCATGGGAAGGCGCTTCCTCTCGAAGAGATCCTGAAACTTGGGATCCAGATAGCGGAAGCTTTGGATGCGGCGCACGCCCAAGGCATAATCCACCGCGACATCAAGCCAGCAAATATTTTCGTGTCGAAGCGTGGACAGGCGAAAGTTCTCGACTTTGGCCTTGCAAAACTTGTTCTCAAAGGGGTTGCGAGTGCGGACGCGGATTTCGGCGGCGAAGCTTCGGATTCCACTTCGATCGTGGGGATCATAAGCGGCACTCCTTCCTACATGTCACCCGAGCAGATCCGCGGAGACAATCTGGACCCGCGCACGGATATCTTCTCGCTCGGTCTCGTGCTCTATGAAATGGCCACAGGGAGCCAGGCGTTTGGCGGCGGCACAGGCGGCATGATTATCGAGGCCGTTCTCACGCGCTCCCCTGTTCCCGCTCGAAGCATCAATCCCGATATTCCCTCGAGGCTTGAAGAAATCATCAATAAGGCGCTCCACAAGGATAGAGACCGGCGCTATCAGCACGCGGCAGACATACGCGCTGATCTGCAACGACTGGAGCGAGGCGCCGATTCCAGCTTGAGCGCTGTGAAAGAAGACACGCAATCCATCGAGACATCGACTGCGAGTCATTTACGTTCGAGCCGAGAGCATTCGGCGCGGAATTTGACCCCGCGAACAGGTACCCTCCGCCCGCAGCGAGTCTCCAAGATTATTGACTCGCTTGCAGTTTTGCCTTTCGAAAACTCGAGTCGCGACCCGGAGTATGAATACCTCAGTGACGGAATCGCGGGCAATCTGATTAATACGCTGGCGACTGTTCCAAGGCTGCGAGTGATGGCCCAGAGCACGGTATTCCGTTATAAGGGGCGGGGCATTGATCCGCAAGCCGTCGGTCGCGAGCTTAATGTGCGCGCCGTGCTCACCGGAAGAATGACGCAAAGCGGCGGCTCTTTGCGCATCGGGACCGAGTTAGTCGACGTCGCGACAGGCTCCCAATTGTGGGGCGAGCAATATGATCGCAAGCCTGGCGACATCTTTGCGATTCAAGACGACATTTCCAACGAAATATCGGGGAAGCTGCGGTTAAGGCTCACCCGTGCGGAAAAGAAGCGGCTAACCAAACGCCAAACGGACGATGCCGAGGCTTACCGGCTTTACCTAAAAGGTCGTCATCACTGGAACAGGTGGACCGAAGACGGATTCTATAAGGCGATCGAATACTTTCAGCAAGCTGTCGAGAAAGATCCCACTTACGCTCTCGCTTATTCCGGCTTGGCCGATTCCTACGTGCTTCTGGGATGGAATAGCTATCTTCTGCCGAAGGACGCATACCCTAAAGGCAAAGCTGCCGCGATGGAGGCCCTGCGTCTCGATCCGGATCTCGGCGAAGCCCACACGCCTCTGGCTGCCGGCTTGTGGCTTCACGATTGGCAGTGGCAAAAGGCTCAGATCGAATTCAAACGCAGCCTTGCGCTCAATCCCGTCTATCCGACTGCCAATCATTGGTATGCCGAGTATGTGATGACCATGGGACGCCACCAAGAGGCCATCGCCAGGATGCGAAAAAGCCAGGAGCTCGATCCATTGTCCCTCATTATCAGCGTCGCTATCGGATGGTCGCTCTACATGGCCCTGCGATACGACGAGGCCATCGAACAACTCCGGCGAACTGTCGAATTGGATCCGAACTACCCCGTTACGTATTGGGTTCTGGGCCTGTTACTCAGGAAAATGGGCCGCTATGAACAGGCCATCGCCGAGGGTGAGAAAGCGGTGAATCTGTCTGGCGGCAGCCCTCTGATGCGCGCGGCGCTGGCGCAAACTTTCGGCGCTGCGGGCATGAAGA
>CAVPCI010000010.1:0-386071 GCA_963702375.1 uncultured Acidobacteriota bacterium | reverse complement strand
CAAGGCCATCACTTCGCTGGCGCGGGCTATTCGGCGGAGCCGGGCGGGGCTGAAGGCGCCGGGCAGGCCGGTGGGTTGCTTCCTGTTCCTTGGCCCCACGGGCGTGGGAAAAACCGAAGTGGCGCGGCGGCTGGGCGAATTCCTTTTCGGCAGCGAGAAATCCCTGATTCGCTTCGACATGTCCGAATACATGGAGAAGCATTCCGTTTCGAAATTGATCGGCGCGCCCCCGGGATATATCGGCTATGAAGAAGGCGGGCAACTGACGGAGCGCGTTCGCCGCACGCCGTATTCGGTAATCCTGCTCGACGAAATCGAGAAGGCCCATCCAGACGTATACAATATTCTCCTTCAGGTGTTCGAAGACGGCCAGTTGACGGACGGGCTCGGCAATACCGTCGACTTCCGCAACACGATTATCATCCTTACGTCGAATTTGGGTGCGCGGCAATTGCAGAAGCAGTCGGGGCTGGGCTTTCAATCGGCGGATGAAGTCGCCGCGGCGAAAAGCCAGGACGACATGGTGATGGCCGAGGTGAAGCGAGTCTTCAATCCTGAATTCCTGAACCGGCTGGACGAGGTGATTTTGTTCAATTCGCTCACGGATCAGGATCTGTTGCTCATTATCGATCTGCTGGTGAGCCAGATCAACGACACCCTGATACACCGGCAGGTGCAGATTGCGCTGACGCCCGAAGCCCGCCAATGGATTCTTGAGAAGACCTGCAGCGACAGGAATTACGGCGCGCGGCCGCTCCGGCGCGCCTTGCAAAAGTACGTCGAAGACCCACTCTCGGAAGCTCTCATACAGGGCGGACTCCAAAGACCCGCGACGCTCGAAATTTTCCTCTCCGGCGACGCTCTTTCTTTCCGCCCCGTTGTGGAAGCAACCCCGGTGGCCCACTAAGAATCCTACACGCGCGAGCCGGATTAAAACGCATCCGGCGGGGGAGCAAAAAAAATTGGGCGGAGTACCGCGGCCTTGACCAGAAGCATGGCCGCCAGCAGCGAAACTGTTTCGCGCGCCTTGGAAATTCTGGCCGTTGTGTGCTTCCTCTCTCTCTGCGCCGCGCAATCGGTTTGGGCTCAACAGGCGCAGGAATCCACCGGGCCGCAATACGTCATCACACGGATTGAATTTGAAGGAAACCGCCGCGTCCAGCGAGATACGCTGCTCACGCGCATATTCTCGCGGTCGGGCGATCCTTACAGCCCCGATGCGGTCCGGCGTGATTTTCTGGCGCTGTGGAACACGCAGTTTTTCGAGGATATTTGGCTCGAGGTCGAGGACGATCCGCGCCAAGCGAATGGGAAAATAATAATTTTCCACCTCAAGGAGCGGCCGATCATCCGCCGCATCGAGTACAAAGGCAACAAGTCCATCACGGAATCGGATATTCTGGACGCTTTTAAGCAGAAGAAAGTGGGGCTGAGCGTCGAGAGCCAATTTGACCCCACCAAAATCAAGCGGGCGGAAGTGGTTATCAAGGAATTGCTGGCCGAGCACGGGCGCCAGTTTGCCACCGTGAAGCCGACTTACGAGCGCATTGCAGCCAGCAACGCGGTTAAATTGGTCTTCAACATCGATGAAGGGCCCAAGGTCAAGGTCGGCGCGATCACTATCGTTGGAAACAAGGCTTTTTCCAGCCGCAGAATCATTCGAACCATGCGCCACGACCGCCCTTACGGCATTCCACTCGGCATCACCGACATTCCGGTACTGGCGAAAACCTTCGACCGCCCCAAGCTGGACGAGGATCTTGAAGTCGGCGTCCGAGGACTTTATCAGGATCACGGTTATTTCAAGGTGGTCGTGGACGTGAAGGATCTGAAAACGGTGGACGAATCGCGCGGCGGAATCCCGTTGCCAATACCCGGAATCGGATCGAAGCATGGCAAGGCCACCAACATCGTCGTCTCGATCCAGGAAGGCCAGCAATATCGGATGGGCAAGCTGCTTTTCCGAAGCGCCGATCCCGATCAGGGATTGATCTTCAAGCCCGAGGTGCTGGCGCGTGTGTTCCCTTTGCAGCCGGGCGACATTTTCGATGCCGACAAGATACGCAAATCACTCGACAATTACAGGAAATTGTACGGCGAATACGGCTACATCGACTTTACCGCCGAGCCCGAGTTCGACGTGCATGACGACACCAAGGTCGTGAACCTTACGCTCCAGTTTGATCAGCAAAAGCAATTCTTCGTCCGCCGCATCGAATTTTCAGGCAACACCACCACGCGCGACAAAGTCATTCGCCGCGAGCTTTTACTCGATGAAGGCCAGGTATTCAATAACCGTCTCTGGGAACTGAGCATCCTGCGCCTCAATCAGCTCGGCTATTTCGACCCGATCAAACCCGAAAGTGCCGAATTGAAGCGCAACGTCAAGGCCGGCACCGTGGATATTAGGTTGAAGCTGAAAGAGAAGGGCAAGCAAACCGTCAGCTTCTCGGGCGGCGTCAGCGGGCTTTCCGGTAGCTTCATCGGGGCTTCGTATCAGACGAACAATTTCCTGGGGCTGGGTGAAACCCTTACCCTTTCGGCGCAAGTTGGCAACATTCAGACGAATGCCACTTTTGGTTTCACTGAGCCGTATTTATTCGACCGCCCTATCTCAACCGGGTTCACCATCTTCTACTCCAAGTTTGACTACAACACAGCGCGGCAAGAGGGACTGCTGGTCGGCCAGCCGGTGGCCATCGATCCCGCCCTCCAGGAAAATTACAATACCGACTCCCGGGGTTTCACAATCTTCGCCAGCTATCCGATGCGCAAATTTTCCTTTGCCCGGCTTGGCTTGAGCTACGGATGGTCGACAACCAACATCACGCCGTTCAGCCAGTCTGCAACCCTGCTCTTCGAATTCACCAAGTTCACCAGTCTGGCCGGACCTTCGGCACTGAACGGCATCCGACAGAGCCAGATCACTCCGACGATCACCTACGACACCAGGGACAGCCCCATTTTCCCCACGCACGGAAAAAGTTTCACTTACGGAGCATCTTTTGCGGGCGGGCCGCTCGGCGGGAATGTCAATACGATCAGCAACATCTTTGACATGTCTTATTTCCACCCCACTTATCATCACCGCAACGTATTCGCCATGCATTTCAAGACCAGCATGATCTCCGGTTATGGAGGCAAGGAGGTCCCCCCCAACAACCGCTTTTATGCAGGCGGCGAAAACGACGTCCGCGGCTTCGACTTTTACACCATTTCGCCTTTTGTCTTCATTCCGTTCTCGACGACAACAACGATCACTTACGTCGATCCGCGGCGATTGAACGCCCAAGGGCAGCCGACGGCAGTTTCATTGCCGGTCAACGTGCTGGAATTTGTTCCCACGCGGCCGGGCGGCGACCTCGAAGCCGTATCCAACGTCGAATACCGGATTCCGATCGTTAAATCCTACGTCGTCATGAGCTTGTTCCACGATCTCGCCGTCAATGGCATCTTGCGGAGGTCGCAGCTCCAGCTCGATCCCTCTGCGATCGCTTCGCTACAACAGCAGTATCCCAATGCCGATTTTCCATGTTTGCCCAATACGCCTTGTTTGCAGGTGCCCCACAATCTCCAAATCGCACACGGAACGAATTTCTGGCCGCACGCGTCTACGGGCATCGAGCTTGATTTCCAGATTCCGATTATTCAGGCTCCTTTCCGCATCTTTTATGCGTATAATTACTCGCGTTTTACTCAGTCCATCGAGCCGCCGCTCGGCGCTTTCTACGTTCCTCCGGCTGAGCGGAACAGTTTGCAGCAGTTGGGCGTCTATAACACACAGATCGTGCCGGACCTTCAAAGCTTCCTGGCGCTGACACGGTCCACGCAAACTGTCCCCCCGAGCTTATTCGAGCAAAAAACGACGTTGCGATTCGCAGTGAGCCGGACGTTCTGATGAAGCTGCGGAGACTGCTCGAGACAACCGGGCTTCACCCACAAAATGGGGACCAGAGACGTTCAACCGAGAGTTGCCGGGAGGTAAGGACATGAAAGCGGCGGGACTGGGAACGGTGCTAATACTCCTTACCGTGTTCGCCGGCGGCTGCGCGTCGAACTCGACGCCAGTGGCCGTTACCGTTACAGCAGCGAGCTCCAGCGCGACGGCCAGCAGCGTAACGATCCTGGTGAATAGCACCGTGCAATTTTCGGCGAGCGTTTCCGGAGGTGCCGCAACCGGCGTTTTCTGGCAAATTTGTAAACCCACAAGCACGCCGCAATCGACAACCGTCGCGCCGACGGATTGCAGCCAGGGGCAAGGTCCGGCATCGTGTCCCATACCCACCGTTTCTAAGCCGCTCACCGGATTCGGCACCATCACCTCGAGTGGGCTGTATGCGGCTCCGGGTGCGCCACCACAGCCGAATACCTTCCTGGTGGTAGCGACCAGTTGCGCGAAAACCACCGCATTCGGCTTTCTCACCGTGGTGGTCGATTCCGGAATTCGCGTGCAAGTCTCGCCGCCAACCGCCACCCTAGGCACGGGAGAGACTTTCCAGTTCAACGCTTCCGTCACAGGTCCGGGAGTGTTGAGCACCGGGGTTGCGTGGTCCGTGTGCCAGACAGCTGGAACATCAAGTGCTGCGCCCACAAATTGCGGCTTGAGCAGCCTCGGCTCGATCACAGCGGGCGGGTTGTATACGGCGCCCGGTACCGGCCAGACCGTCATCATCGAGGCCACTTCTGCCGCCGATCCCACGCAATTTGGCACGGCTTCCGTAACCGTCGCTGTGGCTGGGCCGCCCGCCTTGACCTCGATGGATCCATCGATTGCGGCGCAGGGTTCGGTCCAGCAGGACGCATACCTGACCGGCTCGAACTTTTTATCCACAAGCTCGGTTCTGGTGGGAGGCGTGGCGCTTCCTCCGGCTGACATTGTGTTTCTAAGCACCACTTTGCTGCGCGCTACCATCCCGGCTGCCCAGTTAGCGCAGGCCGGATCGATTCCGATAGTCGTGCAATCCCAGAGCGGAAATTCCTCCGTGCCAACAAACCTGACGGTGGTCGCCGTGCGCCCCGCCGTCGTTGCCTCTTCTCCCGACAGCGTTTCTCAGAACAACGCGAGCGCCAATGTTATTTTGACCGGCGGCTTTTTCACGCCCAGTCTTGCTCCGCCCAATACGGGCACTGCGGTGACCTTCAACGGCAGCGCGGTCATATCCGCGTACAACAACAGCCGTCAACTGACCGTATCCATTCCGCAAGCTGCGCTCGCCACTCCCGGTCTTTACCCGATCCTGGTGGCCAATCCGGGAGCCGCTTCCATTTCCGCACTGAACTTAGCTGTCACACCGTCTCCCGCCTTGATACCGCAATCTCCCACCGTGCCATCTATCGCTGTCGGAACAAGTCCCTCGGCCGTCGCGGTGGATGAGGCTGACGGCATCGCAGTGGTCGCAAATACAGGCAGCAATTCCATTTCGCTCATCAGTCTGGCCACCGACTCCGTCACTGGGACAATCGCAGTGGGCAATCAGCCAACGGGCGTCGCGGTCGACGATCTGCTGGCCGATCCCGTTGTTCTGGTGGTGAATAATGCCGATCAAACGGTGTCGGCGGTTGACCTGAAAACCAGCAACGTCGCCACATTGAACGTTTCCATCGCCACTGGCGCAACTCCTCCGTTGCCTTTTGCGATTGGCGTGAACCCTCTAACGCATCGCGCGATTGTTGCTTACCAGTCCACAAATCAAGCTATGGTGCTCGACGTATCTGATACCGGAGGCGTGCCTGCGCTCTCCTCCGTGCAGGTCATCGGCGGCAATTCGAGCCTCTACAGCACGGGAGCAAAGCCGGCTGTGGCTGTTGATCCCAAACTCAACTGGGCTGTAGTCACGCCCGGTGGCTCCGGCATCATCAGTATGGTTGATCTCGGCGTTGATGCGAGTCCCGCCGGCGTGCCCAATGGAAGAGCCCCGCAGGTGGTGGCGGACCTCGCGATTTCAACGAGCGTACAAGGTGTGGGCATCAATCCTGAAACGCATCAGGCCTTGCTGACCGATCCGACGAGCGGACTCCTCACAACCTTCAACCTGTTGGACAATTCCGTGGCCACCGTCGCGCTTCCCGGAGGCGGCTCATTTGGCCAGCCGGGATTCGGCGCCGCGGCAGTGAGCCCGCTTGAGAACGTCGGCATTGCTGTCAGCGGCACGCCTAGCGGGTCGAGCGCCGTGGTGGTCGACCTGGAAAACGGAATTGTCCTGCAAACAGTGGGAGGCTTGGGCACTTCCCCGTCCGCACAAGCCGTCGCGGTGGACCCGATAAGCAATCAAGCGGTGGTGGTGGACAATGCCAATGGCACCGTCGCCATTCTTTCACTCGGCCCCGCCATCAATCCTTTGCAGATTGCCGAAACGAGTTCGGACATCGTCTATGGAGGTCCTGCCGCCGGAAGCTTGGCCCTTACCGTCAACGGCGCGGGATTCGTCAGCGGGTCGCAGGTGCTTCTCGATAATGTCGCCGTACCCACTGCATTTGTGTCTGCGCGGCAGGTCGTCGCGACCGTGCCCGCCAACATGCTCGCGCAGCCTCGCCGGTACATTGTCCAAGTGCAAAATCCCTCGCTCGCCGCTTCGAATGTCGCCGGGCTTACCGTCATCGAGTCGGTAGCCGTCGGGAGCGCGCCTGTTGGTGTTGCAGTCGATACCGATCGTGACCTCGCTTACGTCACCAATTCCGGAGATGGCACGCTTTCTCTGGTCTCGCTCGCGTCACCATCTCCCGCGCTTTCTCCGCAATCGCTTGGCACGGGGGGCACGGTGATTGGCGCGCCGATCACCGTGGGAACTACTCCCGCGGGTGTTGCTGCCATCTCGCGGTTTGGCATGGCCATCGTCGTGAACAACGGCAGTAACGACGCTTCCGTCGTGAACGTCGCGGCGGGAATTCCGGTGCCCGCGCCGATTCTAGTGACGCTCTGCGCCGCTTGCACCGCGCCGGCCGGAATTGCCATCAACCAAGACACCGGCGTCGGTGCAATCGCCGATACCAATCCCAGCACCTCTTCTTCCAGCACCGGTGACGTGAGCCTCCTGACTCTTCCCGCTACGCCATCGAGCACCACTTCCACGGTGGCTGTGGATCAAGATCCCGTGGCGCTGGCAACCGATCCGAACCTGGACTTCGCGGGCGTAGTTACCGCTTCATCCACCAGCAGCATGCAGTTTATCGTCATGTCCACCGGCGGGGTTGCGGGAAGCGTCCGCACGGGCCTGGATAATCCCAGCGGAATCGCCTTTGACCCCGTGAATCAAGTGTTTTTGACCGCAAACAGCCTGCTGAATGAGATCGTGATCGTGGATCCGGCTACTTTCATCGAAACGCCGGTGCGCGTGGGAATCGGGCCTACGTCGATCGATTACAATTTTCAGACCAGCACGTTGGTGACGGTAAATTCCGTCAGTCACACCATGTCGGTGATGGCGTATGTCTGCCCGCCCGTGCCGTCGGCGCCCCAATGCCTGGGTCCTAAGGTTCGTACCGTGTTGGGGTTGGGGGGAACGCAAATTTCTTCGCCGCTGCTCGGTCCCAATGCTGTGGCGATCGATCTCAAGCTCAACCTCGGCATCCTGACGGACGAGGACAACAATCGCGTCCTGCTCGTTCCGTTGCCACAGTGACGTGGCAGCGCTTCGTGCGGCAACCCCGCCCAAATGGCGGGCATCGGAGTTTCAAGAGACTGGTTTGGCCCGCCCAGAACGGCCAAATCACGTTGACCATGCTGTCGAATAGTGGCTATAATCTCCGGCTTCCAATTCTGAAAAATTTAACAGTGATTTTTAGCCAAGGAGTAAGGATGAAGATTCGAGCAGCAGTACCGTTCCTGGCAGCGCTTTTGATGGCACCCTCGGTGTGGGCGCAAGCAGGCGCCGCTGCATCCGCGTCCGCAAAGGTTGGCGTTATCAACGTACAAGGGGCCATCGCGGGAACGGCGGAGGGGAAACAGGCAGTCGCCCAATTGCAGTCGCAGTTTGCTCCTCGAACCAGCGAGCTGCAGAACATGCAAAAGCAGATCGAAGACGTGCGCGCCAGGCTCCAAGCCGGCGAGGCCACGCTGAGCGACGAAGAAAAGGGCCGGCTGACGCGGGAAGGCGACCAACTAACCCGCAGCTTTCAGCGAAAGCAGCAGGAGTTTCAGGACGATTCGAACGACGCGCAGCAGGATCTCATTAACCGCATCGGGCGGAAGATGATCGAAGTCCTGGATAAGTATGCGAAGGAGAATGGTTATTCGGTGGTTCTCGATACCTCGTCCCAGCAGACGCCCGTGATCTATGCCGCGAATCAGGTCGATGTGACGCAGGAGATCATTCGCCTGTACGACCAGAGTTACCCGGTGAAGGCCGGAGAGGCATCAACCACGCCCTCCAAACCGGCGCCAAGGACTGCGACTCCAAAACCGGCAACTCCGAAGCCGTAGCTCGCTGTCAAAATCTCTCGGCTTCCGACTTTGAATTTGCGGGGTGCCCCATCCTCGCGGGTTTTGCGAGGGTGGGGCCTCTTCTCCGCGCCGCAGTCGCCATCTTTCAAACGCAATTTGTCCCGCTCTGCTGCTTCAGCTATGATCAACAACGCGTTTGAAGCTTTGATTTTCGCGCGAACAATCAGGAGGATTGGAATGGCTCTTTCAGTAGGCACCACAGCTCCGGACTTTTCCTTGAAGGATCAGAATCAGAAAGACGTGAAGCTCTCGGATTATCGCGGCAAGAAAAACGTGGTGATGGTGTTTTACCCGCTGGACTGGAGTCCCGTCTGCACCAACGAACATGTCTGCCTCGTCAACGATATGAAGCAGTTCGATAAGCTCGATGCGCAAGTGCTGGGCCTGAGCGTGGATAGCGTGTGGTCCCACAAGGCATTTGCCGAAAAAACGGGCATTCAGTATCCCTTGCTCGCGGACTTTCAGCCTCGCGGTGCGGTGGCCGAAAAATTTGGCGTCTATCTCGCCGATAAAGGCATCACCGGACGCGCCATCGCCATCGTGGACCGCGCCGGAAAAATCGCCTGGTTCAAAAACTACGATATCCCGGTAGTTCCGGACGTGAAGGAAGTCAGCGACGCCCTCGCAAAGGTCCAGTGACCTTCTTACAACCGAGCCATGCACCCGGGTGCAATCCGCAGTCCGGTGGGGGCGCGGGCCTTTCAGGCCCGCGAAAAGGACGCCACTTGAATTCTAGCTTTAGCCATGGTGGGTTTGGACTGACCCGGTGCACGCCGCTTACCCGCTCGGTTATGCCGTTTGCCAGCGCGGCGTAGTTGCCGATTTTCATGTGCACTCGCGTCTTCACCGTAGACGATTTTTCTTTACACCAACAGGTACTTGCGCGAATTCGACCCCTCGTGTAAAGATTTTCCTCGTATCCTGGGACTCCGCCCTGCCCCGCACCGCGTTAAACCACAACGGCCGTTTGCCGTCGCCGGGGTGTAGCGCGCCGCGCGATATCTTGCAGTCTCTTTTTCACGGTTGTGGCGACCGCCCTCAGGCGAGCACAAGTTTGGTCAGCGCTCACGTTGGCTAGCGAATGTGCGGATATAGTCCACGAGCTGCCAGCGCTTTTCCTCGCTAAGCTTGCTCGCGAAGGCAGGCATCGGCCGGCGCCCGTAAGTAATCTGCCAGTAAAGCTCGCCGTCGGCGAAGTGGTGCATCTCCCGCGCGTCGGTGAAGTCTCCCGGAGCCACGGAAAGCTCGGGAGCCTTATCACCCTTCCCATCGCCATTTGCCCCGTGGCAGCTTTGGCAGTGTTGGCGGTAACTTTCCTTGCCCGCCGCAAGTGCCTCAGCGGTGGAAGGCACCGGATTTTGAAGCTTCCGCGCCTTCGCCATCACGCTCCAATTCCGCGCGAGATAAACGACCAGCAGCATGCTGATTCCCAAAACACTGAATAAGGCGATGATGCCGAACCTTCGAAGGCCGCTTTTCGACGACCCATTTCGCGCACGCGCGTGCCGCACTTTTAATTGTTCCCCGGTCATTTAGCTCGACGGAATTTTCTCACAGGCTGCTTGCGGATGGATGGCGCGAATTACATAAATCACCCTTGCCGAAGCGCGCCGTCGCCGCTTATAGCTCTGCTATAGTCAAGAGCCGGCACGAAGGAGGAAAGAATGCCCGAAACATCGAAGCAGCAAGTGCAGATCAAGGCCGATGAAAAGGAATTGCTCGGCCAATATTCAAATCTGGTGGTGGTCCATCACAACGCCGAGGAATTCACGCTGAATTTCATTTACATGTTTCCCACGGTGCCCCAGGGAAAATTGGTGGCCAGCCTGATCGTGAACCCCGCGCATGCTAAGCGGCTCCTGCGTGCGCTGCAGGAAAATGTGGCGCGATACGAGGCGCAATTCGGAAAATTGCCGGAAGGTCCGGGACCCGACCAGGAACCCAATGTGGGATTTGTGCAGTAGCCCAGCCGAGTGGGCCAAGAAAGAAAATGCCTAATGCGGCAAGCCGTCGGAAACCACCCACTGGCCGCGCGGCGCCAGGAATTCGATTCCCAGTGCGTAACCCGTGTGGGGAATCGCCTGGCAATAAGCCACACGCGCAATCGATTGGAAGGATCCAGTCCGCATGGTAATCACCAGATGATCGTTTGTTTTCCAACGGCGCACGCTCAAAATGCGAGCCCCCCGCGCGCTAACATTTTGGGTAAATGTAGCTTCGGTTCCGGCCACGCGTGCGTGGCCGCTTATATCCACTCCCACTTCCATTGGAACGCGGATTTCGCGGCGTAATGTGGCGACCTCTCTGTCCTTCGAGATGGATATGCCGATCCGCATGATCTATGGCCCTGGCCTTCGATTACAGGCACGCCACAATTTGACTCAAGCGCACTTTGCCAACTTTTCGCCCCTTCATTTTGTAAAGCGCAAGGTCGGCGACTCCCAGCAGCTGCTCGATCGATGTGCCGTCTTTGGGATAAATGGCCTGGCCCACACTGATTGAAAGACGGGGTTCGATCCCGTCTTCAGACACGCGTTCACAGATTCGCGCCGCAGCCAACTCGGCTTCCCGCTGGCCGCATTCCGGCAACACCAGCGCGAATTCATCGCCGCCGTATCGCGCCGCCGTGTCGATCGCGCGGCTGCAGTCTCGCAGCACCATGCCCACGCGCTGAATCGCGCGGCTTCCCGTCAAATGGCCGTACTTGTCATTTATCTTTTTGAGGTCGTCGAGATCGAACAGCAGCACCGCAAAACCTCGGTGCGACCGCCGGCACCGTTCAATCTCCATTTCCGTCGACTCCAGCAGGCGGCGATGGTTGGCGAGTCCCGTCAGCGAATCCGACGCGGCCATGTGGCTCACTTTGTCGAATAGATCGGCGTTGTCCAATAGCGTGCCGCCTAGCACCACCACGTAGCTGAAAACCATCAGGACGTGAGCAAGCATGTAGGGCGCATCCAGCACCCGCTGGGATTGGCTCATCGTTAGGTGACAGATCACGTTCAGCCCTGCGGCAATGAATAAAGCGCGGTCGAGCGCCGCGGTTGCGCGCCGCAGCCTCCATGCGAATCCCACCGTCGCCGCCACGAAAATCAGTGCGGGGACAAGGTCCCATGGACGGGGCACCAGCGCGCCTGGTTCGATCTTTGGCGTGCCGGGAACCATGAAGTAGAAAACGCTGGTGAGGTAAGCTACGGCGCCGACGACCAGCGTCGCACCCGCAATTTCCTTTCCCGGTTCGCGCGCTATCGGAATTCGCCGTTCCACCACCAGCGCGGCCACCAACAACACTCCGAGCAATGTCCGCCCCGCCAGCCATCCCAGCGCAATGTGCTCTCCTCCCACCGGAGTCACCAGCATTCCCCGGTAGAAGGCCATGCTCGTCCCCGCCTCGATTAAGCCGGCCACCACGAACCCGAATGCGAGGATCAACGATATTCGATCGTGCACTCCGCGAAACCGCACCATGGCGTTGGCTGCAAACGTAAAGGCGATCAAACTTCCCGCCATCTCCACGTAGGCATCCAGCAGCGGCTCACCCCTGTACGACGAACTGCGGAGGAACCACAAAAGGACGCAGTAGCCCGCCAGCGCAATCGTCCCAATCAGAACGAGACGAAACCGGAAATGACTGCGCAAATCTTCCTTGATGCCCACACTGCCCCCAGAAATGACACTTATCCCCGCAAAGAAACCTGCAAGTAATAGGCCTTCTAGAACCATCTAACTTCATGTTGTAACTGGCTTATTTGCAGTGTGATACGAACCGACGTGCCCAGAAGACGCACTCAGGCAGTCGCAAATTGACACTGGAGTCCCCCAATTGGTCGGCTAGCGTCGCGAATTGAGATATGGCGGCTTCCTGCAGGGCTGGCGCGGCTTCCGCAAACAGCAACGTACCTTACGACTCAATCCCGCCCGGACGTATACTCGCTGTGATGGAAAAGCATCCTATAACCGAAGTTGTGAGGAGCCTGCTGATGCCAGCCCGCCTGCTTTTGAGTCTTGGATTCGCGTTCTCCATTCTAGCTTGCGCTGCGATCTCCGCGCCGGAGCGGCTCCCGATTCCTCCCGCGAAGGTGGACGCGCCTCGCGCACATGCCGCCGGAAAAGAGACGGCCGTTTTTGCCGGCGGCTGTTTCTGGGGCACTCAGGCCGTATTTGAACGCGTCAAAGGCGTCCTCAATACCACTGCGGGCTATGCCGGGGGCTCGGCGGCCACCGCGACTTACAATCAAGTCGTCACCGAAACAACCGGACATGCCGAATCGGTCGAGGTGATTTACGATCCGTCCCAAATCACCTATGGCCAGCTGCTTCGCATATTCTTTTCCGTGGCTCACGATCCAACCGAACTCAACCGTCAGGGACCGGACGTTGGAACCTCCTACCGCTCGGCCATCTTCTATACCAACGATGAGCAGAAGCGCATCGCCACCGCTTACATCGCGCAGCTCGACGCCGCCAAGGTCTTTCCGAAGCAAATTGTGACCGAGGTCACTCCGCTGAAAGGTTTCTATCGCGGCGAGGATTATCACCAGGACTACGCCCTGAAGAATCCCACCAATCCTTACATCAAGATTTGCGACCTGCCGAAGATCACCGCGCTGAAGCAGCAGTTTCCCGAGCTCTTTGTCGATTACAAAGGGAAATAGGACGCCGGGGGCCAATCGGGACGCGTCACCGCGTTGTATCGCGAGGGAGTAGTCTCAAATAAAGCAGCCGAGGTTGCCCTCGAATCCCTGTTCTACTCTTCCATCCGGCCAAACCACGATGGGGACCATATCGCCATAGGTGCGGGCTTGATCTAACAATTCTTGATCCAATTCCACCCGCCGTTCTTCGTACGCGACGCCCTCGGCGTCCCACTTTCGGAGAAGTTTCACGCACGCATCGCATCCGCGGATAGTGTACACAATCGGCTTTTGCATCTCCGCGCGCCTCGATTTATCCGCGATCCGGCAACTTCATCGCAGTCGCCAGCAGCGCGCGCATCTCTTTGATCGATTCTTTCTGCCAATCGGGAAACCGTGGACGAATTCTCGCGATCACCTCTCGGAGGAACGCTTGCTTCTCGGCCTCCGGCACCGTTGCAAAAGTAGTTGCTGGAGGCAAATTCAGTTGGCGCTTCACGTCGTCCATAATCGTGGCCAGCTCTGCATGCGCCCCCGCCGACCGTTCCGTGAAGTGCGTAATATAGCGAGTTTCGCTAGTATAAAAGACGAACACAGGTATCGCGCGCGCTTTTCCGTCGTTGCTCAGAAACTCGTCCATGATGTCGGGATTTTCGTCGCGAAGAAACACTCGCAGGCTCATCCCCGTCGCTTCGGCAATCCGCGCCACGGTCGGCAGTTCGCGGTAAACATCGCCGCACCACGCCTCCGCCAAGGCAAGTATCTTCGCTGGACCATTTGGCAACGCCGCAGCCTTCTTGAAAAACGAAATGTCCTCGGCCGAAAGCGGCGACTCCTTGTGATACAGCTCAAATTTGTCTCGATTGACGGTCGCTTGCGCCAGAAAATCCGCATAGCGAAGTCCTTGCTCGAATCGCGCGGGTGTTACAACGGTGGTCGCTTCCAGCATGTTCCCCTTCCCAATCTGGCTGAGAGAATAAATCTTACCACACGGCACTCGCGCTACCGCCGTAGGCCGTGCGCGGACCCTCATCGTTCGCTCCGCTTCGCATCGCCTAGTCTGCCCCTGCCGCCCGCCCAATCTCCTTGAGCTGGTTCGCGTCTATCTTCAAGGCGGTAGCGGCGACGTTTTCCTCGAGATGCTCAACTCGGGACGTCCCGGGGATCGGCAGCATCACAGGCGATCGTGAGAGAAGCCATGCCAACGCGATCTGCGATGGCGTAGCTTTCAGTTGCGTCGCGAGGCGATTGATCGGACTGTCCGTGCCGGAGAGTTTGCCGGCCGCGAGTGGAAACCACGGAATGAATCCGAGCTTCTGCTTCTCGCAGTATTCCAAAACCCCTTCCGACCCGCGATCGGTAACGCTGTACCGGTTCTGGACGCTTACGATGGAAACGATCTTCTGGGCATCCTGAATTTGCTTCACGCTCACTTCGGATAAGCCGATGTGTTTGATTTTTCCTTGCGCCTGCAAATCCTTCAAAGCGCCGAGCTGATCTTCGGCCGGCACCTTTGGATCGATTCGATGGAGTTGATAGAGATCGATCCGATCCAGGCGCAGCCGTCGCAGGCTTCCTTCGCAGGCGGATCGCAAATGTTCCGGCTTTCCGTTTTCGACCCATTTGTTTGGCCCCGGCCGCTCGAAGCCGCCCTTCGTCGCGATTACCAGGCCGGCGGGATAGGGATGCAAAGCCTCCGCAATAATTTCTTCGGCCACGTTCGGGCCGTAGGAGTCCGCAGTGTCGATGAAATTAACTCCCAGTTCGACCGCGCGCCGCAGAACCCGCACTGCCTCAGGCCGGTCTGCGGGCTCGCCCCAAATTCCGTTGCCGGTAAGGCGCATGGAGCCAAATCCCAGGCGAGTCACGCGGAGATCATTGCCAATAAGGAATTCGCCGGCTTTTCCGGCAAGCCCAGCCGATTGTTCCCTTGCTGAAGTGTCTTTCTCCATTTTTGTTCCGTCCTTTCCAATGGAAGCTGTGAATGGGCGAGTTCATTCCGATGTTGCCAGTGCGGCGTGGTGAGTATGTGGGGAGTTGCTCTTCAGCCGCTTACTTGCGCTTGCGCAGGCTGCGCCCTTTGGGACCGCCGGCGATGTTCGGCACCGCTTCACCCAGGGCGGTGGCTAAATCGATTTGATGGTCCTGCTCCTGCATGAGGATCTGGCGAATCTGTTCCGCCATCGCGTATTCTCCCAGCGCTTCGCATTGCCGGATGCGATCGCGGTAATTGCGAACCGTTTCCATTTCGTTCTCCAGATCGTACCGGAGCATTTCTCTCGGATTTTTCGACGTGCGTACCGGCTTGGGAGTCACCACCGGCATTTCCCCGAGATAGTCGATCTGCCGCGAAAGAATCAGGGCATGATCGAGCTCCTGCTTGGCGTGGAGTTCCAGCTGCGCGGCGATGTCCATGTATTGGGCGCCGCTGAGCACCTGCGAATAGACCACGTAAGAGATGATGGCTTGATATTCGCGGGAAAGGTCTTCGTTCAACAATTCCGCGAGGCGGTCGCGCGAGATTTCGCCGTTATTTGCGGGGGACTTAAGCTCAGCCACGTGATTCCTCCTTGAATTGGAAAAACCAGAATATCGTAGCGCGCTCCAGACGCGCCTGCGGTTAGGGAAGTTACGATCACAATTCTTTCCGGCGAAGCTGTCGTGGCCGGGATTTCGTCAGCCTAAGGCTTGGTGACCACGGGAGGAAGATCGTAAGCCTGTATCGGACTCTGGAATCCCACCTTTTTATGGGAGCCGTCGCAAAACGGCTTGGTTTCCGAATGTCCGCAGCGGCAGAGCGCAATCTTGGTGCGACCCGCCAATCCAAATGCCTTGCCGTCCTGGTCCAGCACTTGGAAATCTCCCTCAATACGAATCGAACCGTCAGTGCGCACTGTAATCGTCGTCGCCGCCATTCAATCCTCCAATCCCATCGTCATTCCGCCTGAAGGTGGAAGCCCCCGCATTCATGCGGGGGAATTAGCCTCAAATAAACCAGGGCTTTAGCCCCGGGATTCCTTCACCCCCTACCCACCACGTCATCCTGGGCGGAGTGTCCCGCGCTTTTGGTTTCGCGCGAAGCGCCGGGATCGAAAGGGCTCCCGGGTCAACGGTTAGTCGAGCCCGGAAGATCAGACGTCGAAGGACCTCTCTTCGATGTAGCAGAAACCGCGGCGAAAACCAAAAATCTGCCGCTCAGTATTTCGGTACGCTCGGATCCACATCATCCGACCACGCCAAAATCCCGCCCTTCAGGTTCCATATCTTCCGGAAGCCGGCCTTCTGCAAAAATTCCACGGCCTCGGCGGAACGTTTCCCGCTGCGGCAATGCGCCACAATCTCGCGCGAACTATCGAGCTCGTGAACGCGCCGCGGAAGCTCTCCCAGCGGAATCAAGTGCCCGTTCAAATTGCAAATGTCATACTCGTGCGGCTCGCGCACGTCGAGAATATACAAGTCGTCGCCCTTGTCGAGCCGCAATTTCAGATCGCGCGGAGTAATTTCAGGAATATTTGTCACGGTGCTAGGAGCCTCCTCGCCGCGAATGCCGCAGAATTGGACGTAGTCGATCAACTTCGTCACCGTCGGATGCGTGCCGCAAACGGGGCATTCGGGATTCTTCCTCAATTTCAGCTCGCGGAATTTCATTGCTAGCGCGTCAAAAAGCAGCAGCCTTCCAACCAGCGGCTGGCCCTTTCCGATAATCAGCTTCAGCGTTTCCGCCGCCTGAATCGTGCCGACGATTCCCGGCAGCACTCCGAGCACACCCCCTTCCGCGCAGGAAGGCACCAAGCCCGGCGGAGGCGGTTCGGGATACAAGCAGCGGTAGCACGGACCGTCCGGATAGCCGAACACCGTAATCTGGCCCTCGAAGCGGAAAATCGAGCCGTACACATTCGGCTTGCCGAGGATCACGCAAGCATCGTTTACCAGATAGCGCGTCGGAAAATTGTCTGTGCCATCCACGATGATGTCGTAATCCTTGAAAAGGTCGAGCGCGTTCTCGCTGGTCAAATGCGTCTCGTACGCATCGATTTGAATTTCAGGGTTCAGATTTCGCAGCCGGTCGGCCGCCGCCGAAATTTTCGGCCGGCCCACATCGCTGGTTCCGAAGAGAACCTGCCGTTGCAGGTTTGTGAAATCCACGGAATCAGAATCCACCAAACCAATTCGGCCTACTCCGGCTGCCGCCAAGTAAAGCCCGAGCGGCGCGCCGAGGCCGCCCGTCCCGATGCAAAGCACCTTGGCCTTCTTGAGCTTAAGCTGACCTTCCATCCCCACTTCGGGCATGATCAAGTGTCGGCTGTAGCGCAGAATTTCCTGCTTGGAAAGCCCCGCGCCCGGAGCTACTGGAATTTGCGTTTTCGTCGCCATGAACGTCTCCCGTCTCCATCAATATCTAAATTTGCGTTCCGTCATTCTGCCTGCCCTGACGGAGGAAGGGAGCGAAGTGTTCCGCGCCTCCAGTTGTCATCCCGAACCAAGCCGCGCTTTTTGCGGATTAGATGAGGGATCTGCTTGGGCTGGCTAAAGGGCTCTACAGACACCCTCCCGCAATGGATGGTATGATGCTCACTGTATCGCCCTCGCGAAGGCTCGTCTGATCCTTCTGCAGGTAGCGAATATCCTCATCGTTTACGTACACATTTACAAAGCTGCGCAAGCGCCCGTCGTCCGCGAAGAGGTGCTTTTTCAATTCTCCAAACTGGCTGGTGAGCGCCGAAAGCGCCTCCGCAACGGTGGCTGCCTGCACTTCGACGACTTCCTTTCTACCTGTGTAAGCTCGCAGCGGCGTTGGAATCACCACATTCACTGACATTTTAAGCCCTCCTCATATTGACTATTTGATGCTCGCGGGATGCGCGACGGTTTCGATCTCCTCTGGGTCATACGCCGCCCGGTCGTCATGCAGCCGCCACGATGTTGTGTCCCGCGGCTCCCCTTTTTGCACGCTCACGATGATGTAGCTGTACCACGGCCACGCGTGCTCGCGATCGAATTCGCTCGGGCGCGCGGGCGAATCGGGATGGGAATGATACCACCCGATCAGCTCAATCCGCTTCTCGCGTGCGGTTTTCTCCGCCAATCGGACGTCATCCGCTGTTACTTCAAAACGGTTTCGCGGCGAATCGTCGCGCCGGTTTGCGAGCGGCAACAAGTCGAGCACCTCGCGCGATTCATCTCCGTCGCGGCCCAGCAGCGCCCCACAGCACTCGTGCGGATACGTTTCCACGCCGTGCGCGTGAATGCGGCGCATAATTTCGCCGCGAACTTTCAGCGGGGCGCGGTTCACCCTTCGCTCCAGAACCGCTCGCTCAGATATTTTTCTCCCGAATCGGGGAACACCGTCACGATCAGCGCAGGCTCTCGCGACGGCAAACGCCGCGCGACGTCCAGGCACGCCCAAAGCGCGGCTCCGGCGCTGACGCCCACCAGAATTCCTTCCTCGCGCGCCAGTTTTTTCGCCACGCGCTGCGCGTCTTCCGTGCGTACTTCCATATTTTCGTCGGCCAAACTCGCGTCGTAAATCGCGGGCACCATCGCCGTGGCCATATGTTTCAGACCTTCGAGGCCGTGAAAACCCGAGTCCGGTTGCATGCTGATGCAGCGAATTTTCGGATTCAATTCCTTGAGCCGCCGCGTGGTTCCCACAAATGTCCCGCTGGTTCCCAGCCCCGCAACAAAATGTGTGATCTGACCTTTCGTTTGCTCCCAGATTTCCGGCGCTGTCGTCGAATAATGCGCGGCGGGATTGGCGGGATTTCCGTACTGATCGGGATAAAAATATTCTTCAGGATCTGCGTTGTAAATCTCACGAACGCGCCGGATCGCTCCGTCTGTTCCTTCATCGCCTGGAGTGAACACAATTTCTACCCCGTAAGCGGCCAGAATCTGTTTTCGCTCGGGCGACGCGCTGGTCGGCAAGCAAAGTTTCACGCGGTATCCGAGCGCCGCGCCGACCATCGCATACGCGATGCCCGTGTTTCCGCTGGTCGCGTCCAGAATTATTTTTCCAGCGCGCAAAGAGCCGCTCCGCTCACCCTCGCGAATCATCGAATACGCTGCGCGATCTTTTACGGAGCCGCCGGGATTGAACCACTCCGCCTTCGCGCAGATGGCGACGTTCGGGAACTCCGTGCCCGTCCGCATCAGCTTGATTAGCGGAGTGTTACCGATCTTCTCGATCAGCTGCTGGCCCACCGCGGTGCGCGGGCGGTCAGTGGATACGAGCGGCTTATTGACTGCGGTCATCTTACTTGGACCGATTTCTATTGTGCCTGCTGGATTTACGGGCGTCGCGCGTTCCCAGGCCCCACCGGAGATCAGATGCCTCAGCGAGCGCCCGGTACTCAGCAAAATTCGACTCAGTTTAGCAGATTCCGAGGCGTTTCCTAAGGACTGGGGGACCCGAAAAGCTTCGAGTTTGTTGCGAGTTTGGTGAACGGGAAGCTTCTAGCTCGAAACAAATTATGGGCTTTAGCGTGCCATTTTCGTCGTTTTTCGCACCGCAAACCCACTTTCAGATCGCCAGGGGCGCGCGCGGCCCGAATACCCGGCACGGCCAGGACTCGGCGGGCGGCGATTGACCCATTTCGGGGATTGTGACAGTCTCTGGAGCCTCACACGTGGTCCGGTTTGAGCCGTAGGTTTGGCCGGTGGAGCCGCAGGAGGAAGCGATGCCGCAGAATTACGACATTGTCGCGATTGGGTCCGGGCACAACGGACTGGTGGCGGCCGCGTATCTGGCGACGGCTGGCAAAAGCGTTCTGGTGCTGGAGCGCAACGCGTGGTTTGGCGGCGGCGTGGTGACGGCGGAGCTTACAGGGCCGGGATATTTGCATGACCGGTTCAGCACGGGGCACATTTTTATTCAGGGAAATCCGCTGATCAAGAACGATGAACTGAAGCTGCTCGCGCGCTACGGACTGAAGTACATTTATCCCGAAATTCCGTTCATGGTCGTTTTCGACGACGGCTCGACGATCGGGCTGTATCGCGATCGCAACAAAACGTACCAGGAAATCGCGAAGTTCTCCAAGAAGGACGCGGACGCGTTCCTGAAATTTGCTGAAAAGGCCGTGCTGTATCTGCCGATGCTCGCGGCTTCGCTCTATACACCGCCGATTCCGCTCGGCGCCAGTTTCGCGATGATGGATCAGAGCGCGGAAGGGCGCGAACTTTTCGCGCTGATGCAGAAAAGTCCGTACGACATCATCATGGACAATTTCGAGAATGAAAAAGTGCGTTTGTTTTTTACGCGGATGGTTTCGGAAAACCTTACCGGTCCGGAAGAGAAAGGGACGGGCATCGGAATTTTCGTTTTCCTGGGATTCATGGAGACGTACGGAATCGGAGTGGCGGAGGGCGGCAGCGGTGCGCTAACCGCGTCGCTGATTCATTGCATTGAAGACCACGGCGGGAAAGTTCTTGCGAACACGCCGGTGGAGAAAGTGGTGGTGAAAAGCGGACGCGCCGTGGGAGTTCGAACAGCCTCGGGTGAGGAATACAGCGCGAAGGATGGGGTGATCGGTTCCATCCATCCACATTTTCTCGGGCGATACGTCCCGGGACTCGACGGCAGAATCACGCGCGACGCGGAGCAGGTGGAGCTTTCGGCGAATTCATGCTTCACGGTTCACGGCGCGCTGAACGAACCGTTGCGCTTCAAGGCCGGCGCGCATGTGAGCAAGTCCTACTTTACGGATCTGGTGCCTTCGAGCATGACCGTGCTGCGGCAGTATTTCGACGCGCTGCGATACGGACGCATTCCGGACACAGCGTTGCTGGGCATTGCCTGCCCATCGAATTTTGACGCCACGCGTTGTCCTCCGGGGAAAGCCACATTCCACATCTGGGACTACGTGCCCTACTCGCATCCCGATGGCGGGCCCCAGCATTGGGACAAAGCAAAGGATGCGTTCGCGCGGACGATGATTGAGCGGACCGCGCAGTACGTGGAAAATCTGACGCAGCAAAACATCATCGCCTACGTCTGCGACAGTCCCTTGGACCTCGAACGCTGCTCGGAGAGTTTTCAGCGGGGTGATTTGCACGGGGCGGCTCCGTACATCTATCAATCGGGTTCGCACCGGCCCACGCCCGATCTCGGGCAAAACACGGTGCCGGGCGTGGACAGACTTTATTTAGTGGGTCCTTTTCAGCATCCCGGCGGCGGCGTATTCGGGGCGGGGCGCGCGACGGCGATGAAAATGTGCGAAGACCTGAAAATCACGTTCGACAAGATCGGACAAGCGCGATGATGAAAATCCTCGGGCCGGACAATGGCGAGCTGCTGCAAATCGCGTCGCTCGAAACCGAGGGCGGCAAGCTGGTGATGAAAGGAAAAGTGTTCGGGTCGATGCCGATGACCGCCAAGCTAACGCCGCAAGAGGCGCGCAACGGTTTGAAGCTGCTGAATTTCAGGCTGGCGCTGTTTCTTCTGACGTTTCTTTTTCGCAAGTAGCGCTCGCACGAAGCAGTGCGGGCGCGCGGACGCTTGCCGCGCGTGAGCTCCGATAATTGCGCGAATATTCTATGTTCTGGTCGCTACGCCGAAGCAATGGGAGTAGCCATCGTCGTCGGTGAGGAAGAACTCCGTTTGGCCGTAGTCTCTTTCTTCCAGTTCCGACACATTGTAACCAAGCTGTTTCAGTCGATCTCTGGCCTCACGAATATCCGATGGCGCCCAATAAAGCCGGATACCCTCATAGTCCTCCGGCTTGGCGGGTGTGCCTGCTCGCCTGTTGAGCATGAAGGCCAAGCCGCCTCTGCGAAGCATGCAGAAGGTCAGCGTACCGCCCTCCCGCATTTCTGAATCCATATGGAAACCGAGGCCATCCACCCACAATCGCAGACTCTTTTCCAGGTCCGCGCTTGGAATTATCGGAATGCACGATTCAAGCGCCACGCGAATCTCCTTGTTGCATAAGTTGCTCTCGCTGATTACTGTGTGCCGGACAGCATCGGCGCTATCAGATAGCACGGGCGCACTTGGACGCGCAGTTTGCCGCTGCGCATGCGTGCCGCGACGATCTCTTAGGAGCGAACTCAAATGGCTGATCGAAAAAAACAGAATGGTTTGGCGGCGGACAGGTTGCGTTATCTGAAAGCGGTGATCGAAGACGATATCAAGCGCGGCCTCTACTACGGCGGGGTGATTTTGGTGGCGCGGGATGGCGTCGTCGGGCTTCACGAGGCGATTGGTTTCACGAATCCGAAGGACAAGAAACCGGTAACCAAAAAATCGGTTTTCAGCCTTTTCTCGACCACCAAGGCCATTACCAACGTGCTGGTATTCCGCGCGATCGAGCGCGGCGAGTTTGCGTTGACGACCAAAGTTTCCGAGATTATTCCCGAATTTTCGGGAGGGCAGCGACAGCACGTCACCTTCTATCATTTGTTGACGCACAGCTCCGGGTTGCCGAGCGTATTTACGCCGAAGCCGGGGATGTACATCGACAGGCTGGACGAGATCGTGGCGGCCATCTGCGAAAACGTGCATTCGACGGACGAGCCGGGCAAAGTGATCAACTATGCGCCGATGGCGGCGCATGCGCTGATGGGTGACGCGGTTCGGCGCACCGATCCGAAGAAGCGCTCGTATCGCCGCCTGGTGGAGGATGAGATTTTGAAGCCCTTGAAGATGAAGGACACTTCGATTGGCGTGCGCAAGGATCTGAAGGCACGCCATATCGTTCCTATTTTCATGGACCGGGCGCCCATCGATCATTTGGGACACAGCAACCTGGGCCCCAACGGCGCTTTCGAGGAGGAAAACGCGGAAATGCCGTGGGTTGGCGGCATCACGACTGTGTCCGATTTGTTCCGGTTCGCGGAAATGTTGAGGCGGGGCGGCGAACTCGATGGCGCGCGGATTTTGTCGCCGGCGATTCTTGATCTCGCGAACCGGAATTGGACCGGCGACAAATCGAACGAGCTGTACAAGCCGTGGATGGCGGCGCGAGGCTGGGAAGATTGTCCCGCGTATCTGGGGCTGGGTTTTCAAGTGCGGGGAGACACGATTTGCCACAATTTATTCGGAACGCTTACTTCGCCGCGGACGTTTGGGAATTACGGGGCTGGGAGTTCGATTTTCTGGGTCGATCCGGAACGGCAGATGACGTTTGTGTGCCTCACTGCCGGGGTGATGAATGGCATCGACAACATCGAGCGATTTCAGAGGCTTTCGGATATTGCGGTTTCGGCGGCGACGTGAATGGGTTGACGGCGCGATGTTCCTGTGGCAACTTCCCCGCACGAGAGAGGTAGAGCACGCCATGAAAATTCCTCCCGGTGTGAGCAGCAAGGATTTCTCCGAAGCGATCGCGCAATTTGAAGATGCAGTTGGCAAGGAGTGGGTGTTCACGACCGACGAGGACGTGGCTCTCTATCGCGACGCCTATTCTCCTTTTTGGGGCGAGCCGGACGAACTCGTCGCGTCGGCGGCGGTGGCTCCGGACAATGTGGAAGAGGTGCAGAAAGTTGTAAAGATCGCGAACGCCTACAAGATTCCCATTTATACAATTTCGACGGGCAAGAATCTCGGATACGGCGGATCCGCGCCCGTTTTATCGGGCAGCGTGGTGCTCGACCTGAAGCGGATGAACCGGATTCTGGAAGTGAACGAAAAGAATGCGTACGCGCTGGTCGAGCCGGGCGTCAGCTACTTTGATCTTTACCGGTACATCCAGGAAAAGGGGCTGAAGCTGTGGGTGGACGTTCCCGATCCAGGGTGGGGCAGCCCAATTGGAAATTCGCTGGACCGCGGCGGCGGGTACTTGATGCCGGAGTTTCGCAACCATTTCGACTCGCACTGCGGAATGGAGGTGGTGCTCGCAAACGGGGAGTTGCTGCGCACGGGCATGGGCGCTCTGCCGGGCGCGAAGACCTGGCAGGAATACAAGTCCGGTTTCGGTCCTTGGATCGACGGAATTTTCTCGCAGTCGAATTTTGGAGTTGTGACGAAAATGGGCTTCTGGCTGATGCCGGAGCCGGACTCGTTTTTATCAGGCACGGTATTTGTGCCAAGGCACGACGATCTGATCCCTCTGGTCGAAATTCTCACGAATCTCGAGAACACACGCGTCACCAACGGAATGCCGGAACTCGGGAGCCCGCTGCTGGGAAGGGTGCCGCTTTCCGAGCGAGTGCATGAAATGGAATGGGGCAAGGGCGATCCGTGGGCGCCGAGCGCCGGATCGAGAGACCCGGAGCTTACGGCGCTGCTGGCGAAGCCGAACGGCGACTCGTCTCCGGAATTGGAGCAATACGCGCTGAGGAAAGGCATCAGCTACTGGAGCTGCACGCTTTGTTTTTACGGAGCGCCGAAAGCCAACGCCGCAAACTGGGAATTCGCGAAAGAGAAATTTTCAGCGATTCCGGAAGCCAAGTTTGAAGACGGCAAATCGTACAAGCTGCCGCTGACTGCCGAGCAACGAGAAGAGGTCCACAAACCGCAGTTCGGCATACCCAGCCTGGCTAATTTCTCGATGGGAGCGCGCTCGGAAATTAATCCCACGCCCGGGACCGGGCATGTCTGGTTTGCGCCGATCATCCCCCGGACGGGAGAAGCGATCTTCGAAGCGAATAGCGTGTTTACGCAGGCTGCGCGGGAACTGGGATTGCCGATTCCGTCGTTTAGCCTGCCCTCGACGTATTGGGAGAGGAGTTTCATTTACATCTTTGGCTTTCCGATCACGCACGATATCGAGGCGAACAAGAAGAATCGGGCTTCGTTCAAGCGATTGGTCGAAATTGGGGCGGAACACGGCTGGGGAGAATACCGCACGCCTTCGGCGTATCAAAGCGCAGTGATGAACGCATACTCGTTCAATAACCACGCGCTGCGGCGTTTCAACGAAACGCTGAAGGATGCTGTCGATCCGAACGGCATACTCTCCGCAGGCAGGTACGGGATCTGGCCGAAGCACTTGAGGACCGCGAAGACAGTCTAGCCAATCAGGCGGCCTTGGTCTCCGCGACCACGGCGCTCTGCGGGCGCGGCATCTTCGCGAAGGCCATCGCTACGATGCCGACAACGGCAAGCAGCGCGTTCAATTCGAAGGCGCGCGCGTAGCCGCCGTAATTGTCGAAGATTTTCCCTCCGACAAATCCGGCTGGCGAGGCGAGCACGGACGTTAGCAGAATCATCGTTCCATTGAGCTTGGGAAAAGCGGTGGTGCCGTAGAAATGCGCCGTGCAGGTGTTCATGCAGGTGAATGTCCAGCCGAAAGCCAGCCCGTACAAAATGGCGGCGGCGAAAGCGAGGACGAGCGCGTTTGGACTTACTTTCAGCGCGAGAAAAGAGCCGACGATGAACAGGCAGAGGCCGATCATAAATGCGTAGCGGCCGGTGATGGTATCCATCAGCCAGCCGCCGATGAGGCGTCCCACGATGCCGCCGATGGCGAACGAACTCATGGTCCAGGCGGCGTCGGAAGCAAGAATGCCCGCGCCGCGCGCGTGGAGAATCCAGTGCGCGACGAAGAAAAAAAGCGGGTACTGGCAGGTGATTCCCGCGGCGACGATCAGCCAGTAGGATTTTGTCCTGTAGGCTTCGGCGGGCGTCCACGAGTATTGGGTGATTAATTCATGCGCGCCATGCGGTGTCCGAGAGCCTGGCGCTGATTCGGCTTCCGGGATTCCATCGGGGACCTGTCCTAAATCTTCGGGACGCTCTTTGACGAAAAGCAGCGCGACGATTCCGGAAATTACCGCAACCCCCGCCACAATCTGCCAGCCCACGCGCCAGTTGCCGCCGCTGGCTTCGAGTATTCTATTCAGCAGCGGCGCGGCCGCAAATCCCGCGATCCCAGAAGCGCCCAAGCAGATTCCCATGGCTCGTCCACGGTAGCGCTTGAACCAACGCGTGACGGCGGTGCCCGCGGGAACGAGTGTGCCAAAACCCATGCCCACGCCGACAATCCCGCCATAGCCAGCGAGGTAATGCCAGGGCTTGGATGCCGCGAACGCCAGAAACAGCGAGCCCGCGCAAATGAGCGCGGAACCGATTGCGAAAGTTTTTCGCACGCCCCATTGGAGAATCGACGCTGCGACGATCGTGGCCGACAAGCCGACGAACAAGTTTGAAAAAGTGAATCCCAGGCCGAGCGTGCTGCGGCTCATGTGAATCTGATGCAACATGTAACTGTTGATGACGGTGCCACCGTAGACCGGAAATCCCATGTTGACAAAATCCAGCGAGAAGAGAACCGCTAGGAGCGTCCAGCCATAGAATTGCGGTTTTTGTTTCAATTTGCGTCTCCCGCGTGACCGCCGAACAATCTCTGCGCGCGCTTGCGATGGCAGGATTCTAGTTTGTTCTATCACCTTTGCAAGTTGTATATGAATGGGCGAGGGCGCTTGCCGCGCGATCGAGATGCCACCCCGAAGAGATGGCGCTACATGTGAACCTCGGAGCGGCCGTACTCGCGGATGCGAGTTGCGCGGAAGCGCAAATTGGTGTTACATCAGGGCGACCATAGCCCTTGGAAGCTGAAGGAGCAGACGATGGAACCAACAAGAGATGCGGGCGCCGCGTTGCATGCGGCTGGCGCAGGCGTGAGCGGCGCCGCGAGCCACGCTGGTGAAACGCCGCACGATTACAGGAAGGGCGAGTCGCGAATTGGGCGGTGGCAAGTCGGTGACGTGAAAATCACGAGCGTGATGGAATCGGCGGAGCGCGTTCCCTGGGCGCCGCTGCTTCCTGCGGAAACTTCCGAGAACTACAAGAAATACGATTGGCTGGTGCCGCGGTTCGTCACTCCCGAGGGGCAAATTATTTTGGCGGTGCAAGCGTTTGTGCTGGAGGCCGGCGGGCGGCGGATCGTGGTGGACACGTGCGTGGGAAACGATCGGTCGCGCGAAATTCCGCACTGTAGCGATTTGCAGACGGCATTTTTGGAAGACATGACGGCGGCGGGATTTCCGCCGGAGACAGTTGATACGGTGCTGTGCACGCACCTGCATTTCGATCACGTCGGCTGGAACACGCGTCTGGAGAATGGGCGCTGGGTGCCCACGTTTCCAAAGGCGCGATATTTATTCGGGCGGCGCGAATGGGAATGGTGCGAAACGCTTCTCAAGGAAAAAACGCTGGACGTGCGGCACATTCTGGATTCCGTTCAGCCGATTCTGGATGCGGGCTTGGCCGATCTGGTGGAGACGAATCACCGATTGACGGACGAGCTGTGGCTCGAGCCCACGCACGGGCATACGCCGGGGCATGTGAGCCTGCACATTTTGTCGCGCGGGCAACATGCGATCGTGACCGGCGACGTGTTTCACAACCCGATTCAATTTGCCGAGCCGGAAATATGCTCGGTCGGGTGCGTGGACAAGGAAATGTCGCGCAAGACGCGGCGGGAATTTCTAACGCGATATGAAAACCGGGCGGCGCGGATTTTCGCCGTTCATTTCAACTCGCCGGTGGGATGGATTGTGCGCGGGCCGAGCAATTGGAAATTCACCACGGACTAAACTCGGTGCATGCCTGATCTTCGGAGTTTCGACTACATCATTGTCGGCGGAGGGACCGCTGCGTGCGTCCTTGCCAACAGGCTGACGGAGGATTCCGCGGTTCGCGTGCTGATGATCGAGGCCGGACCTGAGCCGGAAAGCCCCTGGATCAAAATGCCGCTGGCTATGGGCAAGCTTTTCACGCATCCGACGCTGAATTGGGGTTTTTATACCGAGCCCGAAGCTCATCTTAACAAGCGGCCGATTTTTTGGCCCCGTGGAAGAGTGCTGGGCGGATCCAGCTCGATCAATGGCAGCGCATACGTTCGCGGGCAGGCGGAGGATTACGACGGTTGGAGGCGGCTCGGCAACGTGGGGTGGGGATGGTCCGACGTGCTGCCGTATTTCAATAAATTGGAGCGGCGAGAGGATTTGCCGGCCGAGTCTCGAAACGGCGCAGGCATGCTCGCGGTGAACTATCCCACGTACGTCCATCCCATTACACGCGCATTTATCGAGGCGGGCATGCGGAATGGTTTGCCCGCCAGCAAGGATTTGAACGGCGCGGTTTCCGAAGGCATCAGCCTGATGCCCAACTCCGTACGGAAGGGAGTGCGCCAATCAGCGGTGGAAACATATTTGCGGCCTGCGCGGCATCGGCAGAATCTTGTGGTGGAAACATCCGCGCTTGCGCGCCGTTTGCTGACGGAGGATCGCCGCGCCACAGGCATCGAATACGAACGCGCTGGAACGATCCAAAAGGCGTTGGCCAGGCGGGAGGTGATTCTCGCGGCCGGCTCGATTGGCTCGCCGCAAATTCTGATGCTTTCCGGCATTGGCCCCGGCAGGCATTTGCAGGAGCATGGGATCGCGGTGGTGGCAGACCTAGCCGGCGTGGGAGAGAATCTGCACGATCATCCGTACACGACTTGCACGTACAGAACCGCTGCGGAGAATTCTCTTAACCCGCAGTTGCGAGGATTTCGCGTGGCCTGGCACGCGCTGAATTACTACATGGCGAAGCGTGGGCCGTTGACCAACGGCGCGTCGCAGGCTACGGCCTTGACGCGCGGGCTTCCGGACGCTCCGTGTCCCGATCTGCAAATTGTTTTTCGGCCGATGAGCCATGTTTTTGACAACAGCGGAAAAATTGCGCCGGATCCGATACCGCGGGTGACGGGCGGCGTTGCGTACGTGCGGCCAAAATCGCGAGGACGTTTGCTGCTCAAGTCCGCCGATCCACGGCAAGCCCCGGCGATGTTTGCGAATTATCTGGCGGTGGCCAGCGACGAAGAAGGACTGCTTGCCGGCGTGAAAATCGTGCGGCGCATCTTTCAGACCGAGCCGATCAAGTCTCGCATTCTGGGGGAAGATACACCTGGCGATGCGTGCAGGACCGACACTGATCTGCGCGAGTACCTGCACAAGGCGGCCAATACTTTTTGCCATCCGAGCGGCACTTGCAAGATGGGGCAGGACGCGATGTCGGTGGTGGATGAGCGGTTGCGCGTTCGCGGAATCGAATCGCTACGAGTGATTGACGCGTCGATTATGCCGGCGCTGCCTTCCGCGGGTCCCGCGCCTGCGGTGTTTATGATTGCGGAAAAGGGCGCGGATCTTATCAAGGAAGGCCAATCGCGGGTTGTCGCGTCGGTGCGAAGCGATGCTGCTGCTTCAGTGCTGCGCTGAGCATTGCCGTGAATCGGCTCTCTTTTCCAGTCCGGACAAGCATCTTCAGCGGGCAGGAGTGAAATGATGGCGCGTCTGAAAGGGCAGGTTGCGTTCGTCACCGGGGCTGGGCGCGGGATTGGGCAGGCGATGGCGCTTGCGTTTGGATCGGAAGGCGCCATCGTGGGCGTGGCGGATATCGATCCGGCTACCGCGAAGTCAACGGTTGGCGAGATCGAAAAAAGCGGAGGGAAAGCTCGCGCTTTCGCTATCGACGTCAGCCGGCGAGATGATGTGCTGCGCGCTGTGGATCAGCTTGTTTCGGAATTCGGCCGGCTGGATATTGTGGCCAATAATGCGATCGTATTCCGGCGCGAGCCGGTTTCGGAAGTGCGCGAGGATACGATTGAACGCATGCTTTCGGTGGGGCTGAAGTCGCTTTTCTGGACCGCGCAAGCTGCGCTGCTGCATATGGACCCCGAACGCGGCGGAGTGATCATCAACAACACGTCGCCGGCCGCGGAACTTGGCGTGCCGCGCTCGACGGTCTATTCGGGGATTAAAGGCGGAGTAGCATCGGTGACGCGTTCGATGGCCATCGAATTCGGCTCGCGCAAGATCCGCGTGAACGCGGTATGCCCGGGCACGGTGCCGACACCGGGTGCGCGCGCGATGAATGACAACGACGATGCGCTTTACGAGGCCCGGCGGCAACGGACGCCGCTCGGCCGGTTGGGTACTCCCGAAGATATTGCCGCGGCGGCCGTATTCCTGGCGTCGGCGGATGCTTCTTTCATCACGGCGGCGGTTTTGCGAATCGACGGCGGAGTTACAGTTTTCGGCGGGGCTTGACGCCGATGACGTGGCACCCTGTTGAAACTCCGCGCACCTAAAGCGTGCTAACGTAGTAGCTATCCATGTACTCGCGCAGCGAGAAGATTTTGTCGTCTTTGATTTCGATCATGAACGCATAGCGATTATTGTATTCTTTGCCGTTCTTAAAGTGCCCGACGCCCTTCGCTTCGACGGCCGCGTACGGGCCTTGCAAAATTAAATGCTGGATCAAAACCTTGGGATCGCCGGGTACGAAGATGCCGCGCACCGGCCCGAGAAACACGTCAATGATTTCTTTGCGGCCTTTTTTTTCGCCCGCGCCGGGAATTCCCGTGGCCATCACTGCCCAGGTGGCCTGTTCATGCAGCAATAGCCGCAGCTTTTCGAGATCCCCCGAGCTCAGCGTTTCGAAAAAGTGCCGCACAATTTGCTCGTTGCGGTTGGCTGCTTCGGACATTGGATTCCTCCGGTTGTCGATCGCCGCGTTATTTCTGAATCCCGCCAGTTGCGGTGATTCTGGCGCACACTTGGGTATCACATTGCGAGGGCGCGCCGCAAAGATTTAATCGTTGGGACAACTCGCTGGAGATGTAGTGATATCTTTGCCGGGCGCCGATCTCCCCGAGCTGCGGGCTGCGTGCGATTTCGTGGCCGCGAACCGCAATTGATTACTGCTCGCCATCCCGGATGGCGTAAACCAAATCGAGTTGCATGCTTCGCCTACGATGCTTGCTTTGCTCGGTAGTGGGCCAGTTCGTCAAAAAAGCCCACTACCCTTTGCTCTGTAGAGTGGCTTGCAGGCTCGGGCGGTGTTATACTCTGGGCGTTTTCATTCTTACCGTCGCGTTACACGACGGGTGTTTGCTTTAGAAGCAGCCGCGAACCGGAACAATTCTTCAAGCCCATTCTCTCGATTTGAACTCGTTCGCGGCGGTTGACGCGTCACGCACACACCCCAGGGTTCCTGGTCGCCCGAAACAGAAGGAGTTCAATCATGTATACCTACGTATGCTGCCGCTGTACGAATTGCTCCGCCCAGATTGTGCTGGAAGACCGGGCGGAGTCGGACACCCACTTAGCTCACAGGCCGCCGAGGCCGCGTTCGGGACGCGAGGCTTGTCCATATTGCCGAGCTGTATTCGTCCCCGAGAACTATTACGTCAAAGAGAGTGGGTCGCCTCTTTTGGCGCGGGCGTAAGTACAGGATGCTGTCGCTGATCTATCGGGCGTGACGTGCAGCTCGCAGGATCGCTTCAATGCTTTGCTCCACATCCGCGTCTGTCGTTGACCAGTTACTCGGGCTGATGCGCATCGCAGATTGGTTTTTCCACACGGTTCCTCCGCACCAGCAGATGCCGTCCTGCTGCACCGCCGCGATAGTGCGCTGAGTTTGTTCCGGCGTGCCGAACGAAACCAGAACCTGGTTGAGCGCCACTTCATTGAGTACTTCATATCCTGCGGCCCGCAAGGCGTCAGAAAACCGGGTTGCCTGCCGGCAGTTGCGTTCGATCAGTTCTGCGATCCCCTGGCGTCCCAGGGATCGCAGAGCCGCGTAAACGGGGATGGCCCTCGCGCGCCGCGACTCTTCCGGCACAAATTCATGGGGATCGCGCTGGCCTCCTGTAGTGACAATGTAAGCGGCGGCCAGGGACATGGCGCTGCGATGCGCAGCTTCGTCGGCACAGAAGACAATCCCGCAATCGTAGGGGACGTTGAGCCACTTGTGCGCATCGGTCGCCACCGAATCGGCGTTCTCGATACCGCGAACGAGAGCCGCGCGTTCGGGTGAAGCAGCGGCCCAGAAACCGAACGCGCCGTCTACGTGTAACCATGCGCCGCAGTCCTTTGCCGATTCGGCGACTTCGCGAAGAGGATCGATTGCGCCCGTGTTCACGTTGCCGGCTTGCGCGCAAACAATGCAGGGTCCGCGATGCGCACGCAGGGCAGCGGCCAGATTGTCGGCGCGCATGCGGCCCTGACTATCCGTGGGAATTCGCCGAACGCGATCGGATCCGAGGCCCAATAATCGAAGCGCCACGGATATGGTGTAATGCGCTTCCTCGTTGACCACCACATCGATGGGCGGCGCTCCGAAAAGTCCGTCTGACTCTACATCCCATCCGGCGTTGCGCAACACGCGATGCCGGGCGGCGGCCAGTCCGGTAAAATTCGCCATTTGGCAGCCGGTCACAAACCCAAAACTCATCGTGGGAGGGAGGCCGGCGAGTTCGCGCAACCATGACCCCGTGATCTGCTCAATCACTGAGACCAAAGGAGACGAAACGTAGACAACGCCGTTTTGATCCCACGCCGATACAAGCCAATCGGCGGCGAGTGCGGCTGGCAGACTGCCACCTATCACAAAACCAAAGTAACGAGGCCCCGCGGAGGCCACTGTCCCGTTCATGCCGGCGTCGGCGAGAATCCGAGTGAGGACATCCGGCGCCATTCCCTCACGGGGCAGCGGGCCACCGAGCATTCGCCATAACTCCTCGGCCGACGCAGTGGCGCCTACCCGACGGTTGTCAATCGATGCAAACCAGGCTGAGGCGTGGCGCTGGACGCTTCCAAGGAGACTAGAGATATCCTGGTGTTTCATTGGTTCTGACTCCTTGTTTGAGCGGACCAAATCGACATTTCCAAATTTTCGAGAATAGGCTACCACCAACCCATGCACTACGAAGCGTTCGCGGTTCTTGCAGGATTGGGCCAATTTGGAGCATAATCGGCGCAGTTGGGTAGGGGAGGACTGCTGCCAGCGACATAGAGAAACAGGCTGAGGACCCGGCGGCATCATATTGGCTGGATGAAATCAAAGAGTGGGAGCGAGCCGATGAGAACTTCACGAATTGTATGCGCGATGGCGCTGGTACTTGCGTTTGCCGGATCGGCGTTCGCGCATCATTCCGCCGCGATGTTTGACCGGGACAAGAAGGTCGAGCTCGTGGGAACGATCGTCAATTTCAGCTGGTCGAATCCTCACAGCTGGATCGAAATCGATGTGCCGAATGCGAACGGCGGCACGGATCGATGGGGCGTGGAATGCAACAGTCCAAACACGATGGCCCGCACCGGATGGAGGTCAACCACGCTGAAGCCTGGGGATCAAGTGACCGTCACGGTCCATCCCTTGCGAAGCGGCGAAAAGGGCGGCCGATTTGTGTCCGTTAAATTGGCCGACGGGCAGGTGCTGAACGACATGATTCCCTATCCAACCAAGTAGGCCGCAAGCGGCGAAGAACATTGTCCGCAGGCGCATCAGGGAATCGGAACTCCCGCGCGAAAGGGAACACAAAATGACGAATTCCAAGGTGAAGTTTGCTCTAACCGCCGCCATCGTGGCGGTGAGTCTGGGCGCGTTTGGGACGCCAGTGCGGGCACAGGGGCAAAACAAGGCGGATCAAAACAAGCAAGAAGACGTGTTTCCCGATGGCGCGCTTGCGCCGGACAATCTGAATAAGCCGCGCCCGAAGCCGCCGTTCGATTTAACCGGCACCTGGATGGTCGATCTGAGTTCGGGCTTCAGCTCGTTTATGTTCGGGCCTCCCTATCCGAAGTTTCACCCTGAGGCGGAAGCGCTATTCGAAGAAGGGAAAAAGGCAACGGCTACGGGGCACGCGTTCCACGACGATATCGGCAAATGCTATCCGGCGGGCATGCCTATGATCATGACGCGCGTCTGGCCGATCGCGATGATTCAGACGCCGACGGTGATTTACATGGTCAGCGGATTTGAGAACGAGCTTCGGCTGATTTATATCGACGGGCGGAAGCACACCGCTCCGGACGTGGTGGTCCGCACATACGACGGCGACTCGGTGGGACATTGGGAAGGCGACACGCTGGTGGTTGACACGACCAGCATGACCATGGCGCGGCACTGGATCGACGTGGGGGTTCCCGTGAGCGACGAGTTTCACATCATCGAGCGCATTCGTTTGCAGAACGGCGGCAAGACTCTGGAAATCAAATACACGCTGCTCGATCCGAAAAATTGGGACGGCGAATGGACGAGCACGAAACACTGGAACCGCGAAGACGATACCGATATCACCGAAGTCGAGTGCTTGCCCGACCTCGATCAGCATCTGCCCAGCACCCAATCCAAACTGAACATTAACTAGCGCGAATTAGCCGGTCGGACGATTTAACGCGAGATGTGAGGCTTCGCGCGCCTTGGCTCGCGCGCCGCGAACGTACAGAATCAAGCCCAAGAGTACTCCTCCGACGGTCCCGCCAATCAGCTTCGCTTCGAAAAGCCATTTGTTTTCCGCCTCCGCGGGAGGGATAAAAGAGAGGGCGATTCCGCACCCGACCACGACAACTCCCAGCAGGCCCATCAACCAGACTCCGGCTTTCCCTCCGGGAATCAGCGCGGCACTCGAATTCCTGGTGCGGTCCGAACGGTAAGAAAGCTTGATGGCCGCCGCATACATATAAAGGAAGGGAATGAAATAGAGGATGGTGCCGGCGTCCACGAAGATCTGGTAGGCGTTATTCGCTGTTTCATTGATCTGAATCAACAGCAGGATTACGCAGGAAATTCCGGCTTGAACGAGGATCGAGACCCAGGGAGTCTTCCACGTCGGATGAATCTTGCCGAACGCGGCCGGCATGTAGCGGTCGATTCCGACGACGAACGGAATCCTCGCTACGCCCGCGACGGTGCTACCGACGCCGCCGGCATTGCCAAACAGCACCAGGAAGGCCGCGATGATGCCGAAGAGAGGAATCCCGAAGCTCGTCGAGGCAGAAGTGATCGCTTGAAACACACCGCTCTTCGGATCAACTGATTCCGCGGGCAGTATCGCGAGCACGGCGAATGTGCCCGCAATGTAGGCGAGGGCGATCAAAAATCCGGAGCCGAGGATAGCGCGCGGGAACACCTTCTGGGGATTGCGAACTTCCTCGCTCATCATCGAACATAATTCGAGGCCGGTAAAAGCAAACGCGATTTGCGGCCAGAAATTCACCGTACCCCAGTCCCACACAGGCCGGACATTGGATCGCGTGAAGTGGGTGATGGACTCGTGCACATGCCAGGAATACGCTCCTATGCCGATTAGCATGAGCAGAGGAATGTAGGTTCCCACCCCGCCTGCGTTCTGCAGCCACTTGCCGATATTGAGGCCGATGATGTTGAGAAACACGGCCGCAAACAACATCAGGAAGGAGCCGGTCATGAGGAATGTGCGGCTTTCAGCGAAATGCGCGGTGCCGCTGCCTCCCATGTAAGCGGCCATCGCGACGCTGGCCACCAAGAGTCCCGGAAAATAGAAGAACGTGTAGATCCAATACGTCCAGCCGGCAACGAAGCCGTGAAATTCTCCGAATGCCTCCTTGGACCAAACGTATAGGCCTCCCTCATGAGGAAAGCGCGTGGACAATTCGGCAACAATCATCGCGGTCGGCAGGAAAAAGAGCGCCGCAGCAAGCCCCCACAGACTGATGGAAGAAGTACCGTTGCGAGCAGCGGCGGCGATCCAGCGCGGGCCAAGAATGGCTGCGATATTGAAGAGTAGAACGTCCCAGAAACCCATCACGCGGCGAAGCTGCTTCTTTGGATCTGCTGAAGCTGCGGCTTGATCGGTCACGCGGTCTCGTCCAGTGCGGGAATCAGTTCGTCTTGCAGCAGGAAATTGCGGAGGAAAGGATCTTGCGATGCTTCGAGCTCAGGCCAAGTGCCGAAAAATTTCACGCCGCCATCGTGCAGGAAAATCACGCGGTCGGCTAATTTTTTTGCAAGGTGCGTATCGTGCGTAACCACGACGGAGGTTTTGTGAAGGGTTTCCTTGAGCTTCACAATCAAATCGCTGATGTGGCCGGCCATCAGCGGATCGACCATGGTGGTCGGCTCGTCGTATAGAATCGCCTCGGGATCTTCGGCCAACGCTCGCGCAATCGCCACGGCGCGCTTGGCTCCAGTGCCGAGATCGGAGGGAAGACGATCCGCGAATTCCGAAACCTCGAGCATCGCGAGAAGTTCCTGCACGCGCTGGTCGATCTCCTCTTCGCCCTTGCCGGCACGGCTCACCATGGGAAAGGCGACATTTTCCGCCACGGTAAGAGAATCGAAAAGCGCGCCCGACTGAAAAACCATCGTTGTGCAGCGGCGAACTTTTTCGAATTGCTCTTCTGTAAAGTCCGTGACGTCTTCACCACCAACGATAATGCGGCCCGCATCCGGCTTGAGAAAACCCAGCAGCAGTTTCAGTGAAACGGACTTGCCCACACCGCTGCGTCCCATGATTACGGCCGTCTCGCCGCGATCGACGAAAAAGCTGACGTCTGTCAGCACCACGTTGTCGTCGAACGCCTTCGACACGTTTTGAAATTCGAGGTAATGGCCGCTCATTTTTTCCCGGGCTCCACGGGCGCGCCCAATCTGGCAACAGCTTCCTGATAATCTCGCGGCAGATTCATATTCTTGAACAGCAACCCCTCCGAATCAAAACCTTTCCATTCGGCGGGAGCGATTGTTTCCACTCGGATGTTTAGCAAGCCGTCGGTGACTTTGCGAATGCCGCTTCCAAGCGCGGCGCAAATCGCGGGCTCGCCGCGCTTGTGGTACATGGCGCAAAGCGGCTCAGCGCCTTTTGCGCTCACGGGAACCACGGCATCCGCAACGGAGGCAACGGCGCGCGCGACAAGGAAATGCAGCCACTCACCGGTGAGATACGGCAAATCGCAAGCCACCACCAGATTCCACGATGCGTTCGATACACGCAATGCGGTGGCTATGCCGCCGAGAGGACCGGCGCCCGGCCAATCGTCCGCAATCACCGGCATGGCAAATGACTCGTACGCGGCGGGATCACCGACCACCGTAGGTACGCCCGCAAGCGATTCGAGCAAGCGAGCGGTGCGCAGAAGCAGGGGGACGCCGCCGATCTCGAGCAAAGCCTTGTCGCGCTTCATACGCGAGCTCACCCCGCCGGCCAGTATGAAACTCGCGATTGGAACGGCCATTGTACCCCTTGGCCGAGGATTCTAGCTTGTGCAGGTTTGTAACTCAATGCGGAACAAGGAGATAGACTAGAATAGTGGTAAGTTTACTGGTATCTGTAGTTTACGTCCAAGATTAAGAGCCCGTTAAAAATTGCCTGCGCGTGGATTTTCTTGTTGCGGGGAGCAAGTTCTTTGCTATATTAGCACTCGCCACTGGAGAGTGCTAATCGTCTCCCCGCGGCAAAAAAACAACAGAAACCATCGGAGGAATTGCACAAATGGCTGTCAACATTACGCCGCTGCACGACCGCGTGTTGGTGCGGCGGCTCGAAGAAAAAGAAAGTGTAAAGGGCGGCATCATCATCCCCGACACGGCCAAAGAGAAGCCGCAAGAGGGCGAAGTGATCGCCGTAGGCGCCGGAAAAATGAACGAAGAAGGCAAGCGCATCGCGCTGGACGTGAAAGTGGGCGATCGCATCCTTTTCGGCAAGTACAGTGGGAACGACATAAAGATCGACGACGAGGAATACATGATTCTGAAGGAAGACGAAATCCTCGCGAAGATCGGCGGCGCGGCCAAAGCGGCCGGCGGCAAACGGTAACTTCCCCGAAGGTCCGCCGAGGCGGGCCGGGGACACACATTCCAAAGATCTGAAAACGGAAAGAGGAGATAGAAGATATGGCAAAGCAAATCGTAACTGGTGAAGGTTCGCGCCAGGCGATTCTGCGGGGCGTGAATGCACTCGCGGACGCCGTGAAGATTACGCTGGGCCCCAAGGGGCGCAACGCGGTAATTGAAAAGAAGTTCGGCGCGCCGATCATCACTAAAGACGGCGTCACTGTAGCGAAGGAAATCGAGCTGCCGGACTCACTCGAAAATATGGGCGCGCAGATGGTGCGTGAAGTGGCTTCGAAGACGTCCGACGTGGCCGGAGACGGCACCACCACAGCAACCGTCCTGGCGCAAGCCATCTTCCGCGAAGGCGTGAAGACGGTAGCGGCAGGCGCGAGCCCAACGGCCCTGAAGCGCGGCATCGAAAAGGCCGTGGAACTGGCGGTCGAGGAAATCAAGAAGTTCCACAAGGACGTGAAAGGCGACATGATCGCGCAAGTCGGCACGATCAGCGCCAATAACGACAAGCAAATCGGCTCAATCATTGCCGAGGCGATGAAGAAGGTGGGGAAGGACGGCGTCATCACCGTTGAGGAATCGAAGACGATGGAGACGACGCTGGAAGTAGTCGAAGGAATGCAGTTCGACCGCGGCTACCTCTCGCCGTACTTCGTCACCGATCCGGAGCGCATGGAGTGCGCGCTTGAGGATGTCCGCATCCTGATCCACGAAAAGAAAATCAGCTCGATGAAGGATTTGCTTCCCCTGCTCGAGCAAATCGCCAAGATGGGCAAGCCCCTCTTGATCGTCGCCGAGGATGTTGAAGGCGAAGCGCTCGCAACGCTGGTCGTCAACAAACTTCGCGGCACTTTGCAGTGCGCCGCCGTCAAGGCTCCTGGCTTTGGCGACCGCCGCAAGGCAATGCTCGAGGACATCGCCACTCTAACCGGCGGCAAGGCCATCACCGAAGATCTCGGCATCAAGCTCGAGAACGTGAAGGTGGAGGACCTCGGCCGCGCGAAGAAAATCACCATCGACAAGGACAACACCACGATCGTCGAAGGCGGCGGCAAGGCCAGCGAGATCGAAGGGCGCGTCCGGCAGATTCGGACTCAGGTGGAAGACACCACGTCCGATTACGACAAGGAAAAGCTGCAAGAGCGGTTGGCGAAGCTTGTCGGCGGAGTAGCGGTAATCAAGGTGGGCGCGGCAACCGAGACCGAGCTGAAGGAAAAGAAGGCTCGCGTCGAAGACGCCATGCACGCAACACGCGCGGCTGTCGAGGAAGGCATCGTTCCCGGCGGCGGCGTGGCGTTGGTTCGCTGCATCGCGGCTCTCGAAAAGCTCAAGCTGCACGAGGATGAGGCCATTGGCGTCAACATCGTGAAGCGCGCTCTCGAAGAGCCCATGCGGCAGATCGCACTCAACGCGGGCGAAGAGGGAGCGGTGATCGTCGGCCGCATCCGCGAATCGAAGGACGACAACTTCGGCTTCAACGCCGATACGGGCGAGTACGGCGACCTGGTCAAGGCGGGCGTAATCGACCCGGCCAAGGTCACGCGTCTCGCGCTGCAGAATGCCGCTTCAATCGCCGGCCTGATGCTTACCACCGAAGCTCTGGTGGCGGACATCAAGGAAGACGAGAAGAAGGGCGCTGGCGCGGGGGGCGGCGGTATGCCCGGTGGCGGCGGCATGGGCGGGATGTACTAGAAGTTAGAGGTTAGAGGCTGGAAGCTAGAAGCTGGATGTGGCCGGCTTCGGTCACGAACGAATGAGCAAGGCAAGGGCGTCTTGGCGAAAATCGCCGGGGCGCCCTTTATTTTGGGTTGGTGCCGTGCCAAAATGCGGTGACCGGCTGAAACGAAGTCTCCCGGACCAATGCGACCTTCCGAGAAACCGATTAAGAGCGATTACGGGCCTACTCTTTGATGTGGTTTGAACTGACTCCAGCTGAGAGACAACACCGCCTCCCATTCTTTCTCCATTTCCGTAATTAGCTCCCTTCGTTCCTTTGAAATTCCGGCGATGTTATCAATGGTAGGGGCGCTAGGAAGCTCGTAGAGCAATCGTGATTTCAAGCTATTGAAACCGTATAGCTTGCGGTAGTGCCAGTTCGACTTGCCTTCGAACTTCATCGTCGCCGCGATTACGGCAATCGCTCCTGGAATTAGTGCGATCGTGCCGGTGCGCTGGGCGCTCCAGCCGAACGCGAGCCCGCCTAATCCAGCCGCCGCGCTAGATACAAGAACGACGGCCATCAATACCAAAGCGATCCAATAATCTCCGACAGCTCGCAGCTTCTCATAGCTGATGTCTTCGTTCAGCTGTTGCTCAAGACCGTCGGCTCTCGCTTGAAGGTCGAAGTTGACGGCCATGTAGAGGGCCTCCATTTCTGACGCTGAATAACTAGCATCCGAAGGGACTTCGCGTCCCGATGCAATCCCTCCAGGGCGTTGTTGTGTCTGCGATGGGCTCTCCCACCCCCGTGTTTCGCGATGGGACGGCCGGAAGATCAGATGCTGCTCACTGGGTCACCGCCGGCTTGTGATATTTCTTGCGTCGATTGTCAAACGCGGCGTATGTACCCTCAAGTACGTCTACGCTTCTCTTATTGATAGGGTTATCCTCGATTGCTCCGCAGTCGTAGGAGACCCTGTTGCCGCCGGCCTTGTCGAGATAGCAGCAGATAATCTGATCGGCGTCGCAAACCACCGCAAGGTTCGGGTTATGTGTGACAATCACGACTTGCCGCCGTGCTCGCGCTTGGCGGATGCAGTCGACGAGTAGCTTCACGACGGATTCGTTGTCCAGGTTCTGCTCAGGTTGATCAATGATGATGGGGATTTCTTCTGGGTCGAGAAGCAAGTAAAAAACAAGAAGCAGTGCGCCCTTTTCTCCGGGCGATAGCTGGGAGATGTCCTTTTCACCGAGCTTCAGCGCATAACGTGGTTCCAGGTATCGCAAACCGAAGAGGAAGTCATACAGGTCGGCCATCTTCCTTGGGTCCTTCATCTGAGATTGGATCGCAATGGCTTCTTTGACGCCGTTGCGATCCACTGTGGTGAGTGCAGCCATGATGTCCTCGACGAACGCAACAACGTCGTCCGTTGAGTTGAAATCGCGTGACGATAATAGTCCCTCCACAACCTTCTTACTCTCGATCTCGCCGTAAAAATTACCGATTCTGTTGCGGTGGATATAGTCCAAGAAATCGCTCTCAAATCGGGATGGAGTTAGGAAGGCGGAGAAATCGAGATGCAACGGTTCCTTAGTAAAGCCGCTGCTCTCGGCAACCATCTGCTGTACTGGACCGTACAGTTCCTGGTAGACCGCGCGAACCTTAAGCAATTCGTTGTGAATGTCTCGAACTAGCTGGCGTCGTTGATTCTTCAGATCGTAAAGGGTCGTCGGAAGTGTCTCTTGGGCCGCCTTGATGCGCGTTTGTAGGAATTGGATAGTGTCGGGCTTGTCGGACGTCCCTTCGATTTCCGCCTGGCGTGCTTGCCATCGCCCCTGTTCGGTCAGGTAAGCTTGGTACTCTCTTTGGCGGGCGCCGAGGTCGTTTTGCAATCTAGCGACTCTGGTTGCCGTTTCCTTCGCCAAATCCTCGAGCCCTTTTTGTTCTTTCGAGCCGTTGATGGTAACAGCGATTTGCCCAAGCCTACTGCGCGTGTCGGCCAGTCTGGTTGAAATCGGGACACGGTTGATGGTCAGGCTGACAATTTCGGTGAGATTCAGACTACTTTGAGCGAACTCTGGTGCTGTCTGTTCCACGAAAGAAGCGTAGGAACTTTCCAGGTTGTCGAGGTGGCCGTTGAGACGATCGAGCAACGCGGCCGTTGCGACCAGAGAGGTGCGCTCAGATTTCAGAAGTGCGAGCTGTTTATTGTACTCCGCGAGTTCGATTTGGGCTCCCGCCAGGTCCTCGGCCGTCTGTCTCTCGGCGGGTGACTGGACGCCCTCCGACGGCTCCTTAACCTCTTTTGGACGGGTCTTTTCATGGGCGTCGACCTCAGCTTGCTTGAGGCTGAGCGCCATCACGTAGGACTTAATGGTATCTTCGCTCAAATCTCGCTCGATCCTAAGAATATCGCCGTTGAGGGTGTGCAGTTTGCTTTGCAGCTGGAGGACCGCCTTGCGATGTGACCCGACCTTATAATCGATGAGGTCGTCGAGGCTCGCTTTTTGCAACTGGCTTTCTTCTGGAACGTGGGAAAAAATCACCTTCTTTAGCTCGCGTTCAAAGTTGCCGCCACCCGACTCGATCTCATTGCAGAGGTTCTCGATGAACTGCTGCGGTAAATACCTCACCCGTTCGGGCAGACCCGTATCAGGATTCTGATCAAGACTTATCTGCACCCAAGTTTGGTCGGCCCAGGTTAGAGTCGCTCGGAAGTATTTTGAGATGTTAGTACCCTTACGGAAGCGCTTTGCCGTCAGAAACTCCAGATCTGAACAATGCGTGTTTGCTGCTAGTGCCACGATGTCGGCCAGCGCGCTCTTGCCCGTGCCTTTATTGCCGATAATAGCGATCAATCCAGGGTTTAAATCGATTTCGATCTTATCGAACCAGTAATCTGAGACTGGCGAGCCAGGCACCTTCTCGATTTGCAGGTGCCGCATGTACTTTGTCGGATTCTGCGCGATGTGGTCTTGCTTCGGCGTCGTTGACCCGATAAAACAACGAAGGGCCGGTTCAGTGCATACCTGGCGAAGCCCGGCAAAGGTGGGTTGCGCTTTGAGCCAAGTTATCCGGTTGCCTGGGTACTCGCCGTATCTCGCTATAGAGTGAGCGTCGCTTCCGCTCACAACTGGCTTTGGATAGCCCCCAAGATTGTGAACGAACTCCGAGCCAAGAGTGGGCTTGCGGGGGTGCCCGAGACCGAGGAACAAATCGACGGCAATAGGATTGCGTGTCTCGAAGATATCCGCCATTTTCATCAAGTACTGGTCGGTGTAAGGGTGGCTCTTCCAGTCCAGATCTTCGAGCCCGTCGTTCGTGTCGTATGGCTGGATAATCAGGCAGTCATCCTCTCCCACAAGCTTGGTGGCATCTTGAAGTGATTCGCGTGTAACTACTGCGGTCTGTAAGCCGAGGAGGTGCATCTTGTCCTCGTTACCCCTGTCCTCTGGCTTGAAACCGTGCTGCCTGAGCTTCCCTTCGTCGTAGCCTCTCGCGAGGTCAATTAGATTCTGGCGAGAAGGTGGCTTGCCCTCGGGGCCGCCAACCCGCAGACAGGTGAGAAAGTGCATCAGCGTCTCAGTGGGAAGCGCGTTGTCGAACAGCACATGCGTGTTGAGTCGATGGTTTGTGGGGGCCTCGAGTCGCATCTCGATACCCGGGAATATCGGCTTGGTGGTTGCACCAACGTGATGGTGAAGGTATTCGCGCACAGCAACGTAGCCCTCGAAGGTCCAGTAATCCATAATGCAAAAGACACTGACATCAAGCGAGTTAATCTTTGTGATTATGGCTTCGCAAGTGGCATCTCGCTCGGCTGGCGTCTGTTGGTCCCACTTCTTTCCCGACCACTGGTAGGAGGCAGGGGTGTGAATGTGGAGATCCCACTTCCGCCATATGGAACCTATAGAATTCATTTCGATTTGAGCAACAACACAGAAGTCTTTACCAAACTTACGCCATAGATGCAATTACTCAGTAGATAAGAGGCAGCACTAAAAGGCTGGCGCAGCGCTGCGTTCAAGCCTCCTAAAGAGGCGCCCGCTTCGAGGCAGCCGCTACAAAGGCAACGACGACCGAGCGCAATATCGTGCGTTTGAGATTTCTAGTTTGCATTTCGATGTGCAGCAACAGGGGCGTGGACTTTGCTCGCTTAAGCAGGCGTAAGGGGCAAAAGAGGCATTTTCGCCATTTTGCCTCAGGGTTGCGGGCATTGAGGCAGGCTGCCGCGCTGCCCGAAGGTCATGGGTTGTGCCCGGATAACCTCATAGCAAAGCTGCCGGGCTGAAGAACCCGGCGCTACGTTCAAACCTCACAGCAAAGATGCCGGGCTAAAGAACCCGGCGCTACGTTCAAATCTCAAGAGCGAAGATGCCGGGCTGAAGAACCCGGCGCCACGTTGAAATCTTACGGAAGACAAGAGGAAGAGTGCACGCCAGCCTCAAGGCGGCCGCTACGAAGACCGGCCTGATGCTGAACCACAGAGGCTCTTCCCTTTTCTTTTCGGCCTGCCATGCAGCCGGCATCCGTACTTCTGCGCATTGCACAGGTTGGCGTTTAGGTTTAGACGTAGCGCCGGGTTCTTCGGCCCGGCACCTTGGGTTGCCTCATCGCCATGCCCGAATTCCTGCACAAAAACATCCGTCTTCCCGCAGAACGATACTTGGGACAACAACTCTATTTCGTCACTCTTTGTTTCCACCATCGGCGTCGCCTCGGCGCTAACCCACGTATTGCGCGCTGGATCATTGACGAACTGCGGAACCACGCTGCCGTGTGCGAATTCTTCATTCACGCCTATTGCGTCATGCCGGATCATGTGCACGTCCTCACGGCGGGCTCCTCGGAAACCAGCGACTTGCTGAAATTCGTCATGTCGTTCAAACAGAGAACGGCATCAGAATTCGCCCGCACGACGCATCGCCCGCTCTGGCAATTCAAATATTACGACCACATTCTGCGCGGCCGTGATTCTGCCGACCGCGTCGCCTGGTACATCTGGTCAAATCTCGTGCGAAAGGGCCTATGCCTAACACCAGCGGCGTATCCGTTTTTAGGATCGTTTACCTTAATAGGCGAGAGAATGTTAAGGGGTAACGCAGTTGCGGAATGGACGCCGCCCTGGAAGAGTGCCGCGCCGAAGATCCCATTGTAGGCCGACAATCTCATAGCGAAGATGCCGGGCTAAAGGACCCGGCGCTACGTTTACACCTGAGCAAAGGCAGGGCGCCCGCCTGAAAAGCGCGGCGGCCGCTACGAAGGCACGATCAACATCTTTACACCAACCCCGAAAACACCACGGGCGCGCTTTGCGCTAGGCTTTTGGAATGAACTACCAAACAGCGCAAGCAGGGCCGCACCGGCCAACGCAGAAAGAAAAGGCGGCGCGAGCGTTGCTTGCGTATTTCCTTTTGCTGGACACGGCGGAGTGGTTTGCGGGCCAGGTGCGCGGGGCGCTCGCGTCCTTCGACATGACGATGGCGGGATTTCGTCTGATGGAGATGTTGCTTCGCGAGGGCAGGACGAGCATGTCGATGGCGGCGCGTGGCCGCGGGTTGCAGCCGCAGAATTTGAACGTGATCGTGGGGAGCTTGGAGCGGCGCGGATGGGTGCGGCGAGCGCCGGTGAGGCTGCCTCCGGAGGCAATGAGAGCGAGCCGTTTGTCCAAGGCCAGGCGGGCACAGCCGAGGAAGGGAAAGCGAGTTGTGGTGCTGAGCCTGACGGAGAGAGGCGAGAGTTACATCAGATTTGTGTTGCCGAGGCACATCAAGCTCGTGAAGGCGCTGATGCGCGCGCTCGACGGCCGCGAACAGGAATCGCTGATCCGGATATGCAGAAAGCTTCGCAGAAAGAACATATTGAAGTTCATTTCGGAGTTGACGCATGGGAATGCGGACGATGAAGTCTATGACCCGAGCTTTGCGCGCGCTGGGGCCCGTGTTCAGCCGTAGATGGAGGTTGCCCCACCCCACGGGCGGCTCGTTATTTGCTCCAGTACTTGACCGACCATGTATTTGGATGTAACACTTCGCGAACGAAGGGCAAGAAACAAGTAGGGAGAAACAGCACATGAACTCTTTAGCGGCAGGGAAACCTGCAAGAAAACTGCTGTACTTCACGTGCATGGCGGTGGTGGCCATTTTTGCATTCGCGCCGATTTGCCGGGCGCAAGGGGAAGGGATCGGCAACCAGACTCAATCCGGGGTGGGCGGCGGCATGACGGATGACCTGCAATATGGGACGGCGGGGCATGGGGTCGAGCGGGAACAAGCCAACACGTATCAGGCATTTCTGAGGGAACGAGAGCCAGCGAAAAAGATTCGGCTCGCAAATGATTTTCTGAAGAAGTACCCGAAGGGCCCGCTGGCGGAGCGAGTGGACGCCGGCCTGGTGAATGTTTATCGCGGGCAGCAGGACTGGAAGGATTGCTATCAATCCGCCGACGCCGCGCTCGCCTTGCAGCCCGACGACGTGGACGTTCTTACCACGGTCGGATGGACGATCCCGCACGTTTACACTCCAAGCGATCCAGACGCCGACCAGGAACTGGACAGAGCGGAGAAATACGCCAAGCATGCCATCGAGGTTCTGGCCAAGATGCCCAAGCCGGCGGGCTTGACGGACGAACAGTTCGCCGCGGCCAAAGCCGCAAGGTCGTTCCAAGCGCACAGCGCCCTGGGCCTGGTCTATTTCCGCCGCGAGGACTACGACAATTCGGCGAAGGAACTTGCAGAATCCACGAAGGGCAACCCAACCCAGGATCCGACCGATCTATTCGTTTTGGGGGTCGATCTGCAAAACTTGAATCGGCATAGCGAGGCGGCAGCAGCTTTTCGCGGATGCAGCCAGATTGCGGGAGTCTTGCAGAATCAATGCAAGCAGAACGCAGATTCGGCGCAAGCGCAGGTGGATCAATCGAAGACCCAGTAAACCGCGCCGATTGTTCCCTAGCATCCATCGCGCGTGTTATGGCAAAGAGAGCATTCCTCAGCTAGGCAAACCTGCCTTTTTATACAGCGCTTGGCCGACAGATGGGCCGTAGTGCGTAAATGGATTCGCGGCCGACGATGAGGCTTCATCGAGTTGGCGGGAATGAATATAATCATTGCGCGAAATGAATTCGGGATACCGCTTTCCGAGAAGGCTGAGCCGCCGGAGCCTCCTGAAGCAGGGAGCTGCCGCGGGACTGTGCGCGCCGTTGCTCTTGTCGTCTCCGCTGCAGCTGGCCGGTTCACTCCAAGGGAATCAAGCGCCGCAACCCCGCCAGGGAACGGGCACCAGCCCCTTCTATCAGGTAGACGAGGCGTTTCTCGAAGAGCTGGAAAACGCCCATTTTCAGTTTTTTTGGGAGCAGGCGAATCCGGATACGGGTATCGTCCGGGACCGCTGCAACGCGATAGCGCCGGATAAGAGCGATTTGGGAAGCATTGCCTCCCTCGGCTTTGGACTTACGGCTCTATGCATCGGCGACAAGCGCGGTTACGTGCCGCGTAACGAAGCGCGGGGTCGCGTGCTGAATTCACTGCGCTTTTTGTGGAAGAAGCTGCCCAATCATCGCGGATTTTTTTATCACTGGGCAAACGTCAACACGGGGGAAAGGCTGTGGGATTCGGAAGTTTCCTCGATCGATACGGCAATTTTGCTGTGCGGAGTGCTGACGTGCGGCACGTATTTCGAGCATTCTGAAATTTCCGAGCTGGCTTCGATGATCTTTAACCGGGTGGATTGGAGCTGGCTCTCGGAAGACACGACGCTGCTGCCGCATGGCTGGAGACCGGAGACGGGATTCCTGCAGTATCGCTGGGACGATTACAGCGAAATGATGATGATGTACCTGCTCGGACTGGGGTCCACTTCATATTTGCTGCCGACCGAAACGTGGGACGCCTGGAAGCGCCAGCTCTTCGAGTACGACGGCGTGCGATACTACAGCTCCTTCGCGCCGCTTTTCGTTCACCAATATTCGCAGGCGTGGTTCGATTTCCGGAACAAGCACGACAAGTATGCGGATTATTTTCAAAACTCGATCACGGCCACGCAGGTGCATCGAAAGTTCTGCATTGATTTGTCGTCCCAGTTTCCCGATTACAGCGAAAATCTTTGGGGGATCACGGCTTCGGATTCGCCGAGGGGTTATGTGGTGTGGGGCGGACCACCGGCGACGGGTCCGATTGATGGATCGGTGGTTCCGTGCGCATCAGGCGGTTCACTGCCATTCTTGCCTCAGGAGTGCCTGCAAGTACTGCAAACGATCAAGAACAAGTACGGAAAGCGCGCCTGGACTCGGTATGGATTTGTCGATGCCTTTAATCCTCTTACGGACTGGTATGACACCGACGTGATCGGGATCGACGTAGGAATCACCATGCTGATGGCCGAAAATGCACGCACGGGTTTCGTCTGGGAAACGTTTATGAAGAGCCCGGAGGCACAACGGGGCATGAAACGAGCGGGCTTTGTGCCGAATGCCCATCCTTCACCCCCGCCCGTTTCAAAAGCCTAGCGGCTCGGTAGCCTTCCATCCTTCACTATTTGAGTTCGATCAGAGCAAGCCCTTTGGGCGGGAGAGTTAGTTCTATTTCCCCGTGATTCAAGGCTAGGCTTTCCGGCGTGGGAATTTCGGCAGCGCGCCGAAGCTGGGCGATCTGCTTCGCGGTCGGATCGATCGGCTTTCCCATTGAGGCGTATGCGTTCATCAGGGAGCCGTGTGTTGAATCCACGCGATAAATGGCGGCCCGGTGGGCGCCGTTGAAACCCTTTACGTGGATGATGACGGTTTTAGATTCGCCTGCCTGCTCGGGCAGCGATTCGTTCCAAATTGCGATCACGAGACGGCCATCGGCGCGGCGGGTGACGAGGGCTGAATCGGATGCTTCGTCAAGCCGCCGATCACCCAGGCGATGCAGAAGTTTGAAGGCGTTGAAGGACGGCTTGGGAAGGCCGTCCTCGGCTAATAATCCGAATCCTCCGTAGAACGGCTGCTTAACGACGCCCGGTTCCTCGAACACATCCGAGAAAGTCCAGTAGGAAAGCATATCGACCAAGCCATCACACTGCCGGATCGTGTCCGCCAACCAAGGCCCCATAAAAACGGAATCGGTGACGTCCGGTTCGTTTTTATAGCTTGCGTTGTATTCGCTCCAAATGATCGGCAGAGCCGGGAGAGACGACGCAACCACCTGATCGTGGACCTTGTGAATGGCGCGGCAAACCATTTGGGTTCGCGGAATCGATTCGTTTGTGCCGAAGACATCCTTGGCAGAATCGTTGGCGTAAACGTGACTCGAAACAAAATCGACCGGGATATGATTCTCCGCGCAGTGCTGGAGGAACCGGTCGACCCAGGCGGCTTGAGCTGTGGAGGGCCCGCCAACGCGCAGGCGGGAGTTCACGTTTTTCAGAGCCCGGGCGGTGACATCGTAAAGCTGATAATAGGTTGCCTCTTTCGGTTCGCCGGCCCAGAAATCGAGGTTCGGTTCGTTCCATACCTCGAAATACCACTGAGAGACTTCGTCGATGCCATATCGCTCGATCAGGTGGCGAGCGAGTTGAGAAATCAGATCGGCCCAGCGATTCCAGTCCTTGGGCGGGGATACGATCGGCGCATACCAAAAAGCTTGCACCGCTTGCTTTGCAGCCAGCTTTTTGGGCATGAAGCTCAACTCGACGAATGGGCGAACGCCGTTCTCGAGCAAACCGTCGTAGATCTGATCGACATAGGAAAAGTTGTAGATGGGATGGCCAGCGGCATCTTCATCGTAGACGCCTACCTCGTCATGCAGGATCGCGTGAAAGCGGATATATTCAAAACCAGTCGCGTGCTTCACCTGCCGCAGGTCCCGGCGATAGCTATCCCGCAAACTCAGAATGGCCCGGCCGGAGCCGAACATCTTTTCCCAATAATGAGGAAAGGGATGACTGGGAGCGGAGGGATCAACTTCGATTGTCTCGGTTTGACTTGAGGGTTGCTGGCGACCTGACGAGGATTGGGCTGCCGTTTGGGCCGGTGGACAAATCAGATTGAGGCAGAGGCACGCGACGAACGCGCGGGCCAAGAAGCGTTGGTCGAGAGTCACGGACGGCTCCGCGAAGATGGGAAGTTGAGATTCTGCAGACTGGCGAGCGAATTACCGATAACTTGCCGCTTGGAGTTCGAACATTTCGGCGTAGAGACCGCCATGCTTGACGAGCTGCTCATGCGGGCCTTGTTCGGCAATCCCACCATTCTCCATCACGAGGATGCGGTCCGCCATGCGGACCGTCGACATCCGGTGCGAAATCAACAAGGCCATTTTGCCAGAAGTGAGGTCTGCAAAGCGCTTAAAGACTTCGTGTTCGGACTGCGCGTCAAGGGCCGCGGTTGGCTCGTCTAAAATCAGCAATTGGGCATCGCGCAAGTGGGCGCGGGCCAAAGCGATCTTCTGCCACTCACCGCCGGAGAGGTCCACGCCACCCTCGAACCGGCAACCGAGAAGCTGATCGTAGCCCTTGGGAAGTTTGTGGATGACGTTCTCCGCGAAACTCTTCATCGCGGCTGCGCGAATCCGGAACGGATTGTTAGCGTCTTCGATGCGACCGACGGCGATGTTTTCGGATGCGGTCATCTCGTAGTGCATGAAGTCCTGAAAGATGACGCCGATTTCGCGCCAAAGATCGTCAAGATCGTATTCGCGAAGGTCGATGCCGTCCAAAAGAATCTGGCCTTCGCTCGGATCGTACAAGCGCGTAAGCAGCTTGACGACGGTTGTCTTGCCCTGTCCATTGGCTCCGACGAGGGCGATTCGCTCTCCGGGGTCGAGCCGCAGATTGATGTTGGAAAGAACGCGGCGCCGATTCCCAGGATAGGAGAAGGACACATTCCGGAATTCGATTCCCTGGCATATCGGGCGCGGAGCCAGCAGAGCGCCAGGCTTGGAGAGTATCTTCGGCTTTACGGCGAAGAACTCCACCAAATCCGTGAGGAAAAGCGACTGATCGGCGATCCCGGAAAATGTGGAAAAGACAGCCTGAATGTTCGTGCTGGCGCCTGCAATGGTGCCCGCCAGAAACGTCAATTGGCCGATGCTCAGCGATCCAGTAACGGCCAGATAAATTACGTACGCATAGGCGCCGTAGTAGCCGAGCGTCCCGAGGCAGGTAAGGAACGTGCCGAAAAACAGCTTGCGTTTCGCGAGGCCGACGTTCTGAAGGTGGAGCTTGTCCGAGAGGCCTTTGTAGCGTTGGACGAGAAACGGTCCGAGCCCAAACAGCTTCAGCTCCTTAGCACTCTCACGGCTCCCACCCAGGATGCGCAGATACTCCATCTGACGCTTGGTCGGGGTTTGCTCAAAGTTCAGGGAGTAGCCCAAAAAGGCAAAATGAGTTTCGCCGAGAAAGGCCGGTACGACGCAGACGATCAAAAATAAGAACAGCCAGGGAGAAAAAAATATGAGACCAGCCGCAAAACTGGCCGTGGTGATGACTTCTTGCACCAGGCGACCAGTCATCTGGATGAGCACAACACGGTCCGTACCCTGCACGCGGGCGCGCTCCATTTTGTCGTAGAAGAGAGGATCTTCGTAGCGGATGAGATCCAGGCGCGAGGCGTGCTCCATGGTGAGGGTGCTGATGTTCTTGGTGAATTTATCGGCGAGGACGGTATCGCAAAAGTCGATGACCCGGCCGAGACTGGTGGTCAGACTCGCCAGGACAAATTCAAGCGCGACCAGCCACCAGAAACTGCCCGGAAGCGCTGTCTGGTGCCAAATGTGACGATCTATCGCGTCGATGATGATCTTGGTAACTGCTAGAAGGGCGACGGGCACCACCGAAACAAACAGCCGGGTGACCAAGCTGGCCAGCACAACTCCGGGCGCGCAGGTCCAAACCATCTTAAAAATGGGGGGGACCCTTCGAAGGGCCGCCAAACGCTCTCGCCATTTTGGCGCGGGGGATTGAAGCTCCTGGGAACTAGCGTCACTCATGGACTGGACGGCTTCTCTCATCTCACCAACCTGCTTGAGGCGATCAACAAGCCCATGCAAAGCACGTCCGTTGCCATGCAAAAGACCTTGGAAGTGACAGCAATTGCACGGGTTATGCAATGGCATCGGGACGTGGGCACGGCGCTTTTTGCGCGATGCCGCAATTTCTATCTAGTAATGGAGCTTGCCACCAAAGCACAAAAAAATGGCCAATGAACTCGGTTTTTTGGCTTGCGTTGCAGATGGCAATAAGCAGAACTGCGAAAGGGCGGCGGAGAGAACCGCCCTTTGACCAGTGCGACGATTAATGCGCCTTCGCTTCCCTCACAGAGGTGTTGATTTCGTGAATCAGGGCCTTCGCAGAGGGCGGCACTGCTACCCTACCGTCCAGGATCTCGCGGTGGGTAGCGTTTCGCCATACATGGCGTGGTCGCCACTCTTGTCCGTCTGCACAACGGCGCCCTCCAGACTGACTCCGGCAAAGATGCCGTGAGAGCGAGAATAAGTGAGGACCTCCGCCTTGAGCTTCAGGTCAGTGGCGGCGGCGGCGTGACGGCCCACCGGTCCGGCAGCAACACTCGCATCGGCACCTAGCCTAAATTTGTCACTCAGAAGACTCTGCAAGGCGCGGTCATTCATAAACAGCATGACGATATCCGTCGACGAACCTCCGATTTGATATCCGACACTGCCGCCGCCGAGAGCCACAAACATCGGCGCGCTCCATCCGTGGGCCGTTTGGCACGTGGCAATGCCGCGGCCATAATTGCCACCCAAAATGAAGGCGAACTTTACTTCGCCCGGAATAATCGCGATACATTTGGCACTTTCAAGAAGCTCATTGGGGATGCCTTTGTCCGGAGTATTCATAATTTCCCTGAATACCTGGGCGGATTTGTCGATGCGCTTAACATCGTCGTCGCGGTCTGACGCAGACGCAATTGCCGGGAGAATGAGAAACGCCGCTAACAGTGAGATCACAAGGAAGTGCTTCGACATAAGGTGCTCCTTCAAATCGAGATTTAGCCGTTGGGATTCGCCGTACGTAAATGTTAGGGTCTGCGGCAGGCGAGTGCCATACACCAAAGCATTTACATTTCGGGGTGGGTCGCTCTATGCAACCCGCTCCTGGGCAAAGGCATTGGGACCAATTCAAGTGCAGGTCTTTCCAGAATGACGCCCCTTGCCGACTACCGATAGGCCTTTTCCGTGCCCACTGGGATATCCCGCTCGCACATATCAATACTTCACCCTATGGCGCCGACTTCCGGCTAACAGTAGTCTCTACAGGCACCGAAGAGGAATCGTGCGACTTGAGGAATTCGTGTTTGACTCCGTCGCGATTTCCCCGAAGATTTTTCGAATGGAGGAGAAGAATGCGTAGAAACCAATTTTCATCTACGGCGCTGGGTTTTGCCGTGGGAATAGGTATCGGCGCCGCTCTAGGGCTTCTGTTGGCGCCGAAATCCGGCGAGGAAACACGCGATTATTTGCTCGGCGGCGTGCGGGATGTCGTCGACGATGCTGTTGCAACCGGGCTGCATGCTACCAAGCGCGCACGAGAGGCCGTGGACGAGGTTACCGGCCGGTTGAAAGAAGCTGCCGGCGTCGGCGAACGCGCATATAGCAAGGCGAAAGAGGCGTAAGACTCGGTTTAGTTCATCATGTGTAGCTTGGAGAGACCCTTTTGCCCACGACCCAGCAGAGAGAAGAGCGCCAGACGAAACCAGTGAGCAGAGAAGACCTGATCAAACTACTGAATGAAGACTTAGCTCGCGAGTATCAGGCGATCATTTCGTACGTTGTCTATTCCCAAGTTCTGAAAGGTCCGGAGTTCATGAACATCGCGGCTGAATTGGAAAAGCATGCCGCGCAAGAATTAGATCACGCCCTCATCGTTTCCAGTCAGATCGACTATCTCGGCGGGATGCCCGCCGTTACTTCCAAGGCCGTGCGGACTTCAGAGAAGGCGAAGGAAATGCTGCAATTTGATCTGGAAAACGAGCAGGAGACGATTCGCAACTACCGCGAACGAGTGCGCCAGTGTGAGCAGCTGGGAGAATATGCGATGGCCGAGCACATTCGAGGGATCCTGATAGACGAGCAGGACCATCTCGTGGCGCTTGCGACGGCGCTGGGGCGTGACGTCCCACGGATGCAGTCCGGCAGGCAGGACGGCGCGTGAGGGCCTCCCGACAACGAAATCGGCTAGGCCGGGTGGTTCGACGCAGGGAGCTCGTTCAGTTAAACGATGTTCTTGAGGAGGTTCTATGCTGAGATGGGCCGTAATTTTTCTGATCGTGGCGATCGTGGCGGGAATATTTGGGTTCGCAGGAATTATGGTCGCCGCTGCAGGCATCGCGAAACTGCTTTTCTACATTTTCCTGATTCTTTTTGCCGTCTCCTTAGTCGCGGGCTTAGTTAGACGGGCCTAGTAACATCGGCCGCTGGATTTGGTCTACGGAAATTCTAAGAATGACACAAAAGGGCGAGAAGTGTGCACATCCGAGTTGTTCGTGTATTGCAACGGGCGGGAAATATTACGGCGCGGCGTGCGAAGCAATGGAAAAGACTCCGGATGTAGATTGCCGGTGCGGACATCCCGGATGCAAGGGCCGCATTCACTAAGATGGGCACCACAGGTCGGTGCTAGTCTGCCTTTTCGCTTGCCCCGCTTAGGTCTCTTTGCCGCCGACGACCTGAGCGTGCCCGAGGGCCGCGACCAACGAAACGCCGCCTATAATATTCCCTAATAAGGTCGGTATGAAGAAGTGCACCGCGTACGCGCCCCAGGAAATATATTTTATGGTTACTAAGAAAAACATGGTGGTCGACCCTGCAATGATATGGTTGAATCCGCCCAAGCCCACCAAGTAAGTCACAATGATTACAATGCTCAGGCGCGAGTGTTCCGCCGCCGGCAAGAGCCAAACCATTAATGCGATAAGCCATCCGGCGAAAATCGCTCGCACGAGAACTATCCCAAAGCTACTTCCCAAATGGGCTGCGCCAATCTCCGTCAGCGTCTGCTGAACCGAACGGTCGAAAATGGCGATGTGCGCGATGCAAAATGCAAACGCGAACGTCCCCACCAGATTGGCTGCGAGTACGATCGCCCACAGCCGCAGGACTCTCAGCAGTACAGTGAGTTTCTTGCCGAGAAGAAACGGCAAAATAACAGTCAACGTATTTTCCGTGAAGAGCTGCTGGCGTCCCAGAACCACGATTAGGAATCCAACGCTATATCCCAGGCTGGAAACGAGGCGGGCCCATGGCCGCTCTGGCAGGCGATTCTGAATCAGGGCTTCCGCAACGAAAGAAAAACCCATCGAGAGTCCCGCCGCAAGACCCGACCAGGCCAATGCCGCGGCCGGCCGAGCCAGCTCCTCTTCGCCTTCGCGGCGGATGGTTTCATAAACAACGTGTGCGCCTATGGCGACGCGTTCCTCAACTTGCTTTTCTTCAACCTCGGTGGTGATGGTCCCTTCGGCGACAGGGCCTTCTAGTTGAGGATTTTCATCCATAGGCAGCAACCTCCCGATTCGGTGCGCACCGATCCTGTGGCCAGACGATGAGCTTCAGCCACGAAAAGCGGCGGAGGCGCAATGTCCGCGATCCTGTATAGATTCGCACATTCACGCGGAAGCGGAACGTTCAGCGCAATGAACGCAGAATCGAGTCCACGGCAAAGCGCGAAGACGAGCATCTGGGATGGTAGTACCGCAGATCTCGCACTGGCCGTAGTCGCCGGTCTTCATTCGGTGAAGGGCGACATCGATTTCCTGAAGGGTGCGTCTTTCCCGATCCAGATTGGTCAGGATGAGATGTCTCGCCAAATTGCGGTTGGCCTCTGCGCACTCGTCGTCGGGGTCGTGTTCCACGAAAGCCTCGGATCGCTGTTCAGCGAAGCGCGCGAGCAGAGCCTCCCGCTGGGCCGACAATTCTTTCTCGAGCGCATGGTGTCTAGTTCGGATTGCTTTGGGAGTCGTGGCCATTCTATACCTCCGGATTCATGAGATGAGATTTTTCAGACATGGAATCATCACGGAAAGACGCTTGCATCAGCGTTACCTTCCCTTCTTGTGTGCCGCTCCGGCGGGCTTCACAAGACGGTTCGAGCGGCACCTTCCTCGATCCTTTTTGCAGTCGGTTGCTCACTGTTTAATTCAGGTTTGCAGCATCTCGCATTAGAAAAGACGGCACCATCCCGAGGCACTTGTATCACGCTCCGAATTAAGCTGTAGGGGCTGACGCGCGCTTTGCGAGCAGACCGCGAGTGGAGTTTCTAGCAGGACTACCGGAAGACACTCCGACGTGTTACAGGCTTCGCTTGATTGCCGCCTGGGAATGGCCGCCCTAGTGTTCTGGCTCTGAGTGTTCAACGAGGCGGGTTCGAGACCGCTAAAAAACGGAGGCCGTAATGAAAGCAACTACCCTGAAGGACGTCTATGTGGACGAGTTGAGAGACTTATATAACGCCGAGCAACAGCTGATCAAAGCTTTACCGAAAATGGCCAAGGCAGCTACTTCCGAAGACCTGCGCCAGGGATTTGAGGAGCATCTTGAACAAACCAAAGGGCACGCCCGCAGGCTTGAGGAGATATTCCAGGCGCTCGGCGAGTCAATCAAGGGCAAGAAATGCAAGGGAATAGAAGGAATCGTCGCGGAGGGCGCCGAGGTAATGTCCGAAGATTATGAGGGGGCGGTAATGGACGCAGCAATTATTTCGGCGGCGCAGAGAGTTGAGCACTATGAAATTGCGGCTTACGGGTCGGTACACGCATACTCAACGATTTTAGGCGAAACTGACGCAGCAGATCTGCTGGAGCAAACGCTCAACGAAGAAAAGGAAACCGACCAGAAACTGACCGACCTCTCCGAGAGCATAAACGAGGAAGCAAGCCGAACCAAGGACCGGGATGCCGCAGAAGAGGAGCGGCCGAAGCACCGGACCGCCAGGGCCGGCAGCACTCGATAGAGCTTCACGGTAGTCCGCTGAGTTGGTAACTTTCGGATCGTTGTTGCGAAACGGAGGGGATGGTCCCGACCCATCCCTTCCGAAAATTCCCGAAGCGGCCGCGTCTACATGAAATCCTTCAGTGCGATAACGAAATTCCTGTATTGCTCGCTGATGCGAAACAAGTTATTCGTTACATGCGGGTCTTTTCGGGGTTCGTGGGCTCCGGAATACTGTAGACATCGGAAAGGCTGACTAAAATGGCCTCCTTAGCATACGAGCCACGTGGGACAAATGAACACAGCGGCATCACAAGCCTGTCGAAAAGCATATCCACTGGAAGCGTGGATACCGAGGCCACGATATTGCTAGCCACGGTGGATAAGGATATCCACGCCAGCATGTCCGCGCTCCTGGATAGTTACAACGTCAAAGCCGTATCGGTGATGGGGCTTGAAGAGCTGCGCCTCGCGCTGGCCAGAGAGACCATATCCGCTTGCTTCTGTGGTTTCTGGCTTGTGGATGGTACCTACAGGGACGTGGTGCGGCAGTTGAAGCGCCAACGTGTGGAGATACCGGTGGTTGTGGTATGCCCTCCCGGGTGCTCTCGGGAATACCGCGATTACCTTGCAGCCCTGAATATCCGAGCGTTTGATTATATCTGTTATCCCTATCGCAAGGCCGATCTGGAGCGAGTACTACATTCCGCCGTCTCGGCGCAGCATCCCGGCATACGCTTGGGGGACGCTCATTCGAAAACCCCTTGGATCCGACCCCGATAATCTGCGGGCGGTCTGATGCCGTCAACTCGGAAGACGACGTCTAGTTGTTGACCCAGAAAATTTCCGCCGTTCTCTCCCCGCCTCTGGTAAGGTTTTTCCTGGCCCGAATAAGATGTTAAGCAAGCTTCCGTTAGGGCGTAGCGCAGCTACTTCGCGGTGATGGTTCACCCCGGTTTCGGCCGAGCGCAGGTCCCAGGAAGCGATGCCCCGAGGAAGCTCGAATGGTCTCTGCACCACCGGCTCCGAACATGGTCGTCGAAATCGAAGAGCCTATCGTTGCGGAGTTATTCAGCGCTGATCGATTAGAGCAGCACGCAGAGAGCCTTGCCGCGGCGCAAGCGGTAGCGAGTGAAGCCGAGGGCGGCCAGTCCCTCATCGAGCGCACAGAGGAAAACGCCCGTTCGCTGCTTGAGTATTACCGCGCGACTGCCCGGGCGCTGCAGCGCGAACAAATCATTACGCCAGCCGAGCAATGGCTGGTGGAAAACTTCTATATCGTCGAGGACCAGCTTCGGGAGATTCGCGACGACTTGCCGATCGGCTATTATCGCCGATTGCCTAAGTTGGCTTCGGGGCATTTGGCGGGATACCCGCGGGTCTACGGCATTGCGTGGGCGTTCGTAGCTCACACAGATAGCCGACTCGATCCTCATGTTTTTCGCCGCTTCATAAATGCATATCAGCGCGTCCAGCCTCTTTCAATGGGGGAGCTTTGGGCCGTCGCCATCACCTTGCGAATTGTGCTGGTGGAAAATCTGCGCAGACTAGCAGGTCGAATCGTATTCAGCCGCCAGGCGCGGCACCAAGCGGACCAGCTGGCCGACGCGCTTTTGGGCACAGGAGGCCAGTCCGCGCTGTCGCCCGCCGCAGCCCTCCGCCAGTTTGAGAAGAAGCCTCTCGACCGGGCCTTTGCGGTTCAATTGATTCAGCGGTTGCGAGACTTGGACCCGAAAGTCGGTCCCATTCTTCTGTGGCTGGACGAACGCCTCGCGGCGCAGGGTACTACCGCAGACGATATTGTCCGCGCCGAACACCAGCAGCAAGCGGCGATGAGCGTGACGGTGCGCAACGTCATCACGAGCATGCGCTGGACTTCGGCATTCGATTGGCACACTTTTTTCGAAAACATCAGCCTGATAGACCAGACCCTTCGCAATGGAAGCAATTTTGGCGAGATGGATTTCGGCACGCGGGATGCCTACAGGCATGCCATCGAGGATCTTTCCAGAGGCTCGGAACGCTCCGAGCTTGAAATCGCGGAGCTTGTCGTGCGGCACTCGAAAGATACGGCGAGCCGCGGGTGCAGATCACGATCACCAGCCCTCTCACGAGATGTTCTCAGATCCAGGCTACTACCTCATCGCGCAGGGACGCCCCGATTTCGAACGCGAGATTGGATTTCGCGTGTCAAAAAGGCGCGCATTCCTTCGCTGGTACATGCGCGCGGCTGTGCGCGGATATCTTGGGACGATCGCACTCTTTACCGCGGTGATTCTGGCCTTTCCGGTGGCCCGTTCTCTACAGCTGGGTCTGGGCATTCCCGACATTATCGTTTTCGCTCTGCTCGCCGTCGTTCCCGCTTCCGAACTGGCAATTGCCGTGATCAATAGGCTCGTAACCAACCTGTTCAAACCCCGGACACTCCCGCGACTCGAATTCGCCAAAGGCGTTCCGCCAGACCTTCGAACCATTATCGTGATACCAAGTCTTCTGAGTTCGACGAGTGGGATTGCCGAGCAGATCCACCAGCTCGAAATTCATTACCTCGCAAACCAGGATGGCGATCTTCGTTTCGCCCTGCTTTCCGATTGGATTGATGCGCCCACGGAAACCCTCCCTAACGATCAGGAGCTTTTGGCTGCCGCTGCCGACGGCATCGCGAATCTCAACAAGCGTTATGGTCCGGCCAAAGACGGCGGCAACCGCTTCCTTTTATTTCACAGAAGGCGCGTCTGGAATGAATCGGAACAAAAGTGGATGGGATGGGAACGCAAGCGCGGAAAACTCCACGAGATGAACCTGTTCCTTCGTGGATCTATAAACACGACTTTCGTTCCTGTGGCTGGGCACGCCATCGAACCGATCCCCGGTGTTCGCTACGTCATCACTTTGGACGCCGATACCCGCTTGCCACGCGGCACAGCAGCGCGGCTTGTCGGCACCATGGCCCACCCTCTCAATCGGCCCAAATTTAGCCGCGAACAGAGTCGCGTAATGGCAGGCTACGGAATCATCCAGCCAAGAGTTACTCCTTGCTTGCCGATGGACCATCGCGGCTCGATTTTCCAGCGAGTGTTTTCCGGTCCCAGCGGAATCGACCCGTACTCCTCCGCGATCTCGGATGTATACCAGGACTTATTTCAAGAAGGCTCGTACACGGGTAAGGGGATTTACGACATTGACGCGTTTGAAGCCGCCCTGGCTGGAAAAGTCCGGGAGAACGTGGTCCTGAGCCACGACCTTTTTGAAGGAATCTTTGCCCGCGCGGCTCTTGTTAACGACATTGAGCTTTTTGACGATTTTCCGTCCCACTACGAGGCTCCGCCGCCCGGCAGCATCGCTGGGCGCGCGGGAGATTGGCAGCTGTTGCCCTGGATTCTTGGCTGGAGCAATCGTCTAAGCGACGGCCGCAAGTATAGGATTCCGGTGATTGGCCGATGGAAAATGTTGGACAACCTGCGCCGCTCTTTGCTGGCCCCGTGCATCTTCCTGGTATTCCTGGTGAGTTGGCTCACGCTGGGAAGGTTCCCTTGGTTCTGGATCAGATTCATTTTAGCCACGATTGTAATTCCCTCCTCTAATTCCTTTCTTCGCCGGACTCAACCCGCGGCTAAACAGTGGAATATCCAACCGAAGTTACTTCCGCGACCTGGCTTCCGATCTCTTGCTCGGCCTGTCTCAGGCAGGCCTCGCGCTAACGTTCATGGCATACCAGGCTTGGCTCAATGTCGGACGCGATTCTGCGGACGCTTTTCCGCCTGTTCATCACTCGCAAAAATTTACTGGAGTGGGTAACAGCGGCGCAGGCAAAGCATGGAATCGACCTGAACATCTATGGCAGTTTCCAACGAATGTCCGGCGGAATCGCCTTAGCCGTGGCGGCCTTAATAGCGGTATGGTTCGGACATCGGCAGGCGATGCCCATTGCGATTCCATTTGTCTTGCTGTGGGTTTCGGCGCCCGCTGTAGCTCACTGGATCAGTCTTCCGCCAAAGCAGGCCGAAGAGGAAGCACTATCCGCCTCCGATACCGTAATGTTGCGCATGATTTCGCGCCGTACATGGCGGTTCTTCGAAACCTTCACCTCCTCGGAAGACCATTGGCTGCCTCCCGATAATTTTCAGGAAGATCCCAAGCCGGTCGTCGCTCATCGCACTTCTCCGACGAATATCGGTCTCTACCTTCTTTCGACTGTGGCCGCACGCGATTTCGGCTGGTTGGGAACACATGAAATGGTTGAGCGCATCGAGCCTACGTTGCAAACGATGGGCGGGCTTGAAAAGTTCCGGGGACATTTGTGCAACTGGTATGACACGTTGAGTATTCAACCCCTCGAACCAAAATACGTTTCCTCTGTGGACAGCGGCAACTTGGCCGGAGATCTGCTCACTCTTGCAGCTGGCTGCCGCCAGCTGGTCCAACAGCCCGCCATCGATCCGAACATCCTCGCGGGGGTCCAGGACTCGATCGTTCTTTTGCGCGAATCTCTCGATGAGCTCAGCGACACATCCCGGCTTCATGCCGTTACGCCGAAGCATCTTCGCGATGCGGTGAACGCACTCGCCGACTCCACGCGACCATTTTCTGGCGATGCCGCGGATTGGGGAGTCCGAATTCTGGAACTGTTCCGGAGGGCGCAAACGGTTACCGACATGGCGCAAGCGCTGGCTCAAGAACTCCGGAGGGATGCTAATTCCGAGTTACGCATTTGGGCTCAGGCGGCGAAAGCAGCTGTCGACAGCCATTTGCGCGATGCAAGGGTGCTGCTTCCTTGGCTGCGACTCGCTGATGGAAACCCGCTAGGTATCGCCACGAACGGGTCGGCTAGGCCGGCCGAATGGACCGAGATCGAAGCATTTTTCGGAAATGATAGCGCCCTTACCGACGCTCCCGAGCGATTCGTAGGTGCCGCTCGCGAACTTGCAGACTTGCGTGACCATCTGGCTCATGAAGTGCCATCTCAATCTCAAAAGGACCAATTGGCGCGAATAGAAGCCCTCATTGAGGCGCTGAAAGAATCGTCCATCGAGGCTGCGGCTCTGCGTGCTCGCCTGCAGGCCATTGCCACCACTTCAGAAAGCATGTTTTACGCGATGGACTTTGGATTCCTGTTTGATCCCGCTCGCAAGTTGCTCTCCATCGGATACCGCCTATCCGAAGGAACTCTCGACGAGAGCTGTTACGATTTGCTCGCTTCGGAGGCGCGACTGGCCAGCTTTATCGCCATTGCCAAAGGCGACATCCCCGCGTCGCACTGGTTCAAGCTAGGTCGCCCTCTCACCCAGGTAGGCCGGGGATCGGCGCTCGTCTCCTGGTCTGGATCGATGTTTGAATATTTGATGCCCGCGATCATTATGCCGTCGCCGGCGAACAGTCTTCTCAGCCAGACATACCACCAAATTGTGCTTCGGCAGATCGAGTACGGCGCAGAGCGCGGCGTGCCATGGGGAATGTCGGAATCGGCTTTTTCGGCGCGGACCATTGACTTGGTCTATCACTACTCGGGCTTTGGTGTGCCGGGACTCGGATTGAAGCGCGGCCTCAATGAGGACCTGGTGATAGCCCCCTATGCCACCGCGCTCGCCGCAATGATCGAACCGATAGCTGCGGCCAGAAATTTCGAACGCCTCGCCCGTGCAGGAGGCCAGGGCGCGTACGGATTTTACGAGGCCCTCGACTACACGCGTTCTCGCTTGCCGGAAGGCGAGCAGGTCGCAGTTGTCCGCACCTATATGGCCCACCATCAGGGAATGTCTATCGTTGCATTGGACAACGTGGTTACCGCGGGTGCCATGCGCCATAAGTTTCATTCGCAGCCAATCGTCCAGGCGTCCGAGCTCCTCCTGCAGGAACGCACGCCCAGAGATGTGTTGCTCACGATGCCACGGGCCGAGGAGGTCTCGGCCGGTCCTTACGTGCGCGAACTTCTGCCTGCTGAAGCTCGCCGCTTCAAGACTCCCCAAGACGTCTCTCCGCGAACCGCGCTGCTATCAAACGGTCGCTACGTGGTAATGCTCACCGCGGCGGGATCTGGCTATAGCCGCTGGAAAGACATCGCGATTACCCGATGGCGAGAAGACGTAACTCGAGATTGCTGGGGAAGCTACTTTTACCTCCGTGATGAGTACACTGCTGGCGTTTGGTCGGCTGGATATCAGCCCACGGCCACTGAACCCGATTTTTGCGAGGCTATCTTCCACGAGGACCATGCGGAATTCGTGCGGCGAGACCGCTCGATCACCACTTCCGTCGAGGTGATGGTCTCGTCCGAAGACGACGCCGAACTGCGCCGCATTTCGATTTCAAATGGCGGAATTCGTGCGCGCGATATTCAGGTGACCTCCTTTGCCGAGATTGCGCTCACAACTCAAGCCGCCGATGCGGCGCACCCGGCATTTTCGAACCTGTTCGTGGAGACGGAATTTGTATCCGAGCTCGGTGTCGCTCCTGGCTACGCGTCGAAAGCGTTCCGACGATGAGACCTCGGTCTGGGCCGCCCATCTGTTGGTTGTGGACGGCGGCGAAACGGTTGGGGATCTTCAGTACGAAACCGACCGCGTGCGCTTCATCGGACGTACGCGTACTCCCCGAAATCCCGTATCGATTATGGATGGCCGCCCGTTGTCGAATACTACCGGTCCGGTCCTCGATCCGATCATGAGTTTACGCCGCACCGTTCGAATCCCACCTGGAAGGACCGTGCACTTGATCTTTGCTACGATTGTCGGCTCCACGCGAGAGGCGGTTCTTGATGTCGCCGATAAATATCGAGATGCGAAAACCGTTGACCGCACACGTACGCTCGCTTGGACGCAGTCGCAAGTTCAACTTCGCCACCTTGGTATCGGCTCCGAGGAAGCGCATCTCTTCCAAAGTCTCGCGAACGCGGTCTTGTATTCCGATCGCTCCCTGCGTCCGCCTCCAGATGTGCTGGCACGTACAACGATAGAGAAACACACGCTATGGTCGCAGGGCATTTCGGGCGATCTTCCCATCGTCATGGCGCGCATTGAGGATACCGAGGATCTCGACTTGATTCGGCAGCTCTTGCGGGCGCACGAGTACTGGCGCATGAAACAGGTGTCCGCCGATGTCGTGATCATCAACGAAAAGACTTCGTCCTATATTCAGGAGCTCCAGGGTTCCCTTGAGGCGCTCGTTCGCGGCAGCCAATTGCGGCTTTCTCCCGATTCAAATGAAGCGAGCGGGAAAATATATCTTCTGCGTGCGGACTTGGTTTCCTTGCACGTTCGCGAACAGATTGAGGCCGCTGCGCGGGTGGTTCTTGTTGCGCGGCGAGGCCCCTTATCGGATCAGATTGCGCGCGCACAGCAGGAGCAGCCTTCATCACCCTTGCCCGATCGCACTGCGCGCATGGCCAAGCGCATGGATGTGCCTCTTCCTCAACAGGAGCTTCAGTTTTTCAATGGTCTGGGGGGCTTCACACAAGATGGCCGCGAGTATATCGCTGTTCTCAGCGAAGGCCTGCGCACTCCGGAACCCTGGATCAATGTGATTGCCAATCCGGAATTTGGATTTACCGTCTCGGAATCTGGATCGGGATTCACGTGGTACGGGAATAGCCACGAGAATCAACTTACCCCGTGGTCCAACGATCACGTCACCGATTCTCCGGGTGAAGCCATCTATCTCCGGGATGAACACTCCGGCGAGGTCTGGACACCAACGGCCCTTCCTATCCGTGACGAAAACGCAACGTACGTTTCACGTCACGGCCAAGGGTACAGTAGGTTCCACCATGGCTCTCACGGCATCTTGCTCGACCTCGTGCAATTTGTCCCCTTGGAGGACCCCGTCAAGATCTCCAGGCTCACCCTGCAAAACGAATCGGGCCGCGCTCGCCGCATTTCCGTCACGGCATACGCAGAGTGGGTCTTGGGAGCCTCCCGGAGTACGTCCGCTCCTCACATCATCACGGAGGTGGACCCGCGGACCGGCGCGCTTCTCGCAAGAAGCGCATGGACCGGCGATTTCGGTGGACGGATCGCTTTCGCTGACTTGGCTGGCCGTCAAACTGCTCTCACGGGGGATCGCGCCGAATTTCTCGGCCATAATGGGGCCCACGAATCGCCCGAAGCTCTCGAATTCGGACGCCCACTTTCTGGAAGGGTGGGAGCCGCCCTCGATCCGTGTGCCGCTCTTCAAACCGTGATCGAGCTTCGCCCCGGCGCGCGAGTGGAAATCAAATTCTTCCTCGGCCAGGCTGAAAGCAAAAAACGGGTTGACGAGTTGCTTGACCGCTATCGTGCCGCGGATCTTGACAAAATCTTCGGTCAAGTAAAAAGTTTTTGGAAAGAACTTTTGGGCACCGTTCAAGTCGCGACGCCGGATCCCAGTTTAGATTTGCTGTTAAACCATTGGCTGCTCTATCAGACTCTCTCCTGTCGCATTTGGGCCCGCGCGGCGTTCTATCAACTCAGCGGCGCGTATGGTTTCCGCGACCAGCTTCAAGACGTAATGGCGCTCACGGTCGCCAAGCGAGGGGTCGCCCGCGAGCATTTGCTTCGTGCAGCCCGGCACCAATTCGTCGAGGGCGATGTCCAACACTGGTGGCACCCGCCATCCGATCGCGGGATACGTACGCGAATGTCCGATGACCTGTTGTGGCTTCCCTACGTGGTCATCAACTTTATCGAAGCCACGGGCGACATGAGTGTGCTTGAGGAACTCATTCCCTTTATCGAGGGACCGCTTCTCGCCGAGGGCCAGAAAGAATCCTATTTTGAGCCGCGCGATTCAGGAACGAGCGCAACCCTGTTCGAACACTGCGCCCGCGCTCTGGACCGCAGCCTCGCTGTCGGCAGCCACGGACTGCCCTTAATGGGCACTGGCGACTGGAATGACGGAATGAATCAAGTCGGACAGGACGGAAAGGGAGAAAGTATTTGGCTCGGATTCTTTCTTCATTCCGTTCTTTGGGAATTTTCCAAACTGGCGGATGCCCGCGGTGAACACAAGCGCGCTGAGACTTGGAGATTACACGTCAGCGCACTGAAGGCTGCGCTCGAGCGTGAAGGCTGGGACGGAGAATGGTATCGCCGGGCTTATTTTGACGATGGAACTCCGCTCGGCACCGCCGCCGACCAGGAGTGCCGTATCGACTCCATTGCCCAATCCTGGGGCATCATGACGGGCGCGGCAGAACGCGCGCGTGGAGCGCGTGCCATGGCCGCAGTAGACCGTCTGCTGGTGCGGCGGAACGACAATCTCGTCCTTCTTTTGACGCCGCCTTTTGACAACACGCCCCACAATCCCGGCTACATCAAGGGCTATGTGCCCGGCATTCGCGAAAACGGTGGCCAGTATACGCACGCCGCTGTTTGGACATTGGCCGCCTTTGCCGCCATGAGTGACGGCGACAAGGCCCACGAGCTTTTCCGTATTTTGAATCCCGTCAATCGCACCAACTCGCGCGCGGGTGTTCAGCGATACAAAGTCGAGCCATACGTCGTTGCAGGAGATGTTTATGCCGAGCCTCCTCACGTTGGGCGCGGTGGCTGGACGTGGTATACGGGAGCGGCTGGCTGGCTCTATCGCGCTGGTTTGGAATGGATCCTCGGCTTTCGCTTGCGCGGCATGGTTCTAGGCATTGATCCGTGCATTCCGAGGAATTGGACTCGCTACTCCGTCAAGTTCCGCTATCACTCGTCGATTTATAACATTCAGATCGAGAATCCCTCTGGAGTAACTCGCGGTGTGGTGCTCACGGAACTCGATGGGAAACTGCTAGCGGGAGCAGCCAACATTCCTCTCGCCGATGATGGCGCAGTTCATCTTGTGCGGGTCGTGCTCGGTTAATTCCCCACACGGAAATTACCGTTCAGTCTGCCGGTCACGCTTCGACGATGCTATTGCGGATTGCGTACCGCACCAGTTCCGTGACGCTGTGCAGTTCAAGTTTCCGCATGATATTGGCGCGATGGGTTTCCACTGTCTTGACGCTGAGGTTCAGGAACACGGCAATGTCCTTGCCGGTTTTTCCCTCCGCAAGCAGCTGGATGATCTCGTTTTCCCGGGAAGTGATGCGAGATTTGGCCCTCATTGGAGACTTCGTACCTGGGCGTCTCTCGTCGAGCATGATTTCGGACACGGAAGATGTGTAAAACGGCCGGTGCGTGGCCAGATTGTCAAGAGCGGTCGAGAGGTCGCGGCTGGAATCCGATTTTACCAGGTAGCCGCGTATCCCTGCCTCCATTACGTCTCGAACAATCTGATCCGAATAATGCGCCGAAAGAACCAGAATCTCGGTCTTCTCCGACATTTTCCGGATCCTCTTCGCAGCCTCAATACCATTAAGCTCCGGCATCGAGATGTCCAAAATGGCGATATCGGGCTTCAGTTCCTGGGCCTTGGCAACCGCCTGCGAGCCGGTGATGGCCTCTCCGCAAACTTCCCAGTCCTTGCGCGATGCGATAATGGTCTTAATACCGCGCCGCATCAGGTCATGGTCATCCGCCACAAGAATTCTCAGTGATCCCACTCGAACCTCCTTGGAACAACTGAGCCGCTTGAAATTCGAAAATTGACGCCGTAGTGTGCCGCTACATGCTGTTTGTGTCCATACGGTATCTCACTGACAAAGAGGAGGATAACACCTGTAGGTCTGGCACGGGATTCCTAGACTGCTACGTCATTAGGAAAACCGGAAGCAGTCTCGTCAACCGAGGAATATATCCCGTCCCGCAGACTAATCGTTTTCCCGGAAACCGATGAAATCCGATCGCCCGGCAGCAAAATGCCCGTCAAGTTTAATGGATCGGCAGGCGAAATCGTCAGGGTTTCTTCCGGCAAAGAATCCGTGCGCATGGCGCGCAAGGATTCCACTGCAATGGGCAGCGCGAATTGCTCTCCCATAAAGCCGCTCACGAAGTGTCCGCCTCGCACTTGGCCGCGATCTTCCAGACGCCGAAACGCAATGAGCAGTTCGCGCCACCGCGGAGCAATCGTTTCCCGCGCGCTCATTTCCCGGAACACCACCCCGTAGCGGTGCAGCAACATCCAACAAGTTGCCTCGGCCAATTGTGCGCGATCGGGGACCTCTTCAGAATAGAGAAGCGACCAGCGACCAACGCTATGTCGCGGCCGGGCCGTTTGTCCACGGCCTTGGCCAGAACGGCGCTTCGGATCGATCAGCGCGCGGATATTGTCGAAACCATCCGCGGTAATCAATCCGGCCGCCACCAGTTCCCACAGCGCTGCCTCAACTTCCGACTTCAATCTTTTGGTGCCGCGAACGAGATCGGTGAAAAATGAGGCGCCGCGCTGGTGTAAATAGTTCAGTGCGTCGCGCGCTGGCTCGCTCAGTCCTGGCGGCACACTCGGCCAATCGGACGACTGCCGCTGGATCATCCACTCGGAATCTTCACGAACGAAAAACGCGATCGGAGCGACGCTTGTGGGAATCACGCGGCGATTCGCTGCTGCGTATTCCGCGATCGTGGCCGGGTGGGGAGACAGTCGGCCCCAACCCACGGCTCCCGACAGGCAGAGCTGATCTAGAACGCGCGGGTCGTAATTCGCAATTCTGCGGGCGAGAATTTGTCTCTCCCAAGAATTGGCGGGCGCTTCGAATCCTTGAAGCTGCCGCAATACTTCGAAAGTTCCATGCTCGCCCAGAAGCTGGGTTTCAGGCGTCAAATGTTGCCAGCGCAACAGCCATCGCATGAACTGGGCAGCGGTGAGAGGCTGAATCTGGCTGCGCAGCGAGCCAAGTGTCAAACGGTGAATGCGCGCCAGCAACCGCCGTTCGCACCATTCGGTCGAACCGCTATTGCTGAATTGGCCTCGCAAAATGGAGCCGCTCGCCTCCAGTCGCAGAAAAGCCTTCTCCACATCCGTAGCCTCAAGCCCTAGGACATTACTTAGTTCGATCGCGGTCGTAGGTCCAACATGCGCCATCCATCCCGCGACGCAGGCCAAAACCGCGTCCTCACGCGACGCCGGCGCCTTCTCGACGCTGGGAAGCGGCGAATCAAGACGCGCCTCTGGAAGAATGCTGGCGAACGACTCCGCCTTCTCCGCCGCAACCCAGTAAGCGCGATCTCCAGCGAATGCGCGCGCCGCGCGGCCCGCGGAAGAAAGCTCATCGAAGAAACGCATCCACTCCGAAATGGATTTGCTGGCGGACTCCACCAGGGGCGAAGTGTCTTGCACGAATTGTGCGGGCAGAAGCCCAAATGTTTGCAGCACATCATGAAGTTCATCTGCGTCGCGCACATCCGGCCATGCTTCGCACCGCACTTCCGCAATCGCGGCCGGGTCCAGGCGCCCAATCTCGGATAGAACGGCCTCCGGCAACGCGCGCCGCATCTCCACAGCCCGCGCCCGCCGCTCCTCGAGTGGGGCGTCATCCAAATATGCGTACGGATTCGCGTTCAAAATTTCATGCGAGAACTGCGAAGGCACGGGAGTATCTACTGCCAGGCATCGTATTTGTTTCGTTCGAATGGCCTCAAGCACTCGCTTCAATCCCTTAACGTCCATCGCTTCGGTGAGCGCATCTTTCATCGTTTCCCGCACCAGCGGATGATCGGGAATTTGAATTTCGCCCGAAATGTTTTCCTGGCAGGCCAACGCTTCGGGAAAAACAGCCGCCAAAAGATCGTCCGACCGCATCCGTTGAATTTGCGGCGGCACTTTCTTCCCGCCCATAAAGCGCAACAACGCCAGGGCCCGCCCCGCCACCCACCTCCAGCGCGTGGTGAAAATCGGCGAGGCCAGTACCGCTTGCTCCAGCAGTTCCTCCACCGATTCCGGCTGCAGGAAATGAAACACGTCTGCCAGAGGGAAACTGTGCTGCTCGCTGAGCGAAATATTCAGCCCGTTGTCGGTGGCGGCAGCCTGCAATTCGAAATTGAACGAACGGCAGAAGCGTTTTCGCAGCGCCAGTCCCCACGCCTTGTTGATCCGGCCTCCAAACGGCGCATGAATTACCAACTGCATGCCGCCGCTCTCATCGAAAAATCGTTCAGCGACCACGGTTTGCTGGCTGGGCACCGCGCGCAACACCGCGCGGCCCGCCACGATGTATTCCACGGTCTGTTCCCCACCGGCTCGGTCGAGGGCGCATTCCTGTTGCAGCCAGTCCACCGCAGCCGAGCCCTGCCCCGTGTTCCCGCTAACTCCGTCGGGCGCCAACCCATCCGTCAGCGCGCTGACGTTCTCGCGGATTGCGGCCACTTGTTCTGAAAGCTCCGCGGTGCGCGGTGGCGCTTCGCCGCGCCAGAAAGGCACATTGGGCGGCGCTCCCTTGGCATCTTCGACCAGCACCAGCCCCGCCTGCACCCGCCGTATCCGCCATGATGTGTTTCCGAGAAGGATGATGTCTCCGCGCAGGCTTTCGACGGCGAAATCTTCATCCACCGTGCCGACGGTAAAACCCTCCGGCTCCGCGCGAACCGTGTAGAGAGCGTTATCTGGAATCGCTCCTCCGCTGGTGATTGCGGCCAGCCGGCTGCCTCGCCGCCCGCGCAGCCGATGATTCACCCCATCACGATGCAGGTACGCGCCGTAACGTCCGCGCCGAGCGGCGATTCCCTCCGAAAGCATTCCCACAATTTCATCGAAATCTTTTCGCGCCAGCTCGCGATACGGATACGCCCGGCGGACCATCGCGAATAAATCATCGTCTCTCCAGTCCTCTGCCGAGCACGCGGCCACAATCTGCTGCGCCAAAATATCCATCGGCGATTCCGGAATGAGGATGCGATCCAATTCTCCCCGGCGGATCGAACGCACCAACGCGGCGCACTCGATCAGCTCGTCGCGCGTCGTAGCGAAGAATCGGCATTTTGGCACCGCGCCTCGCCAATGGCCCGCGCGGCCCGCGCGCTGCAGGGCCACGGCGATCGATCGAGGCGAGCCGATCTGGCAAACCAGATCCACGGTTCCGATATCGATTCCAAGTTCCAGCGAGGCCGTCGCTACGAGCACGCGTATTTCGCCGCCCTTCAGCTTTCCCTCAACCGCCAGCCGCCTTTGGCGAGACAAGCTCCCGTGATGCGAAGCGACTACATCTGTCCCCACCAATGCCGCCAGGTGATGCGCAACCCGTTCCGCGAGCCGCCTCGTATTCACGAACACAAGTGTGGAGCGATGCTGCTGTGCAAGGTCGGCAATGCGCTTGTAAATTTCCTCCCACATTTCGTTCGAGGCCACTGGGCCTAACTCGCTGGCGGGTACTTCCACGGCAAGGTCCAATCCGCCCCTTCGCGCCACGTCCACAATGTGCGGCCGTGCTCGCCCTGCGCCGGCCATAAAGTCGGCGATCAGCTCGATCGGCTTTTGCGTCGCCGAGAGCCCGATTCGCGTGAGACGCCCGCCGCGAAGTGCATCGAGCCGCTCCAGAGACAGCGCGAGATGCGCTCCTCTTTTGTCGCGAGCAACGGCGTGAATCTCGTCCACGATCACTGTGTTTACGTTTGCGAGAATTTCGCGACTCTTCGACGCAGTGAGCAGAATATAGAGCGATTCGGGCGTGGTAACCAGAATGTGCGGCGGGCGCTTCAGCATCGCTCGGCGCTCGTGCATCAGCGTGTCGCCCGTGCGAACCGCTGAACGAATTTCCGGCATCAGGAACCCGCGCTGGCGCGCAAGTTCGAGTATTTCGCCGAGCGGCTCCTCGAGATTCTTGTGGATGTCGTTCCCGAGGGCCTTCAGCGGAGAAACGTAAAGCACTTCAGTCCGGTCTTCCAGTTCGCCAACCACGGCCTTGCGCACGAGGCGATCGATACAAGACAAAAATGCCGCGAGCGTTTTCCCGGAGCCGGTCGGCGCGCAAATAAGTGTATCCGTGTCCGCAAGGATGTGCGGCCAGCCCTGCTTCTGCGGCTCCGTTGGCGTCCCAAACTTGCCGTCGAACCATTCGCGAACCAGCGGATGCGCCCACATGAGATTCGCGTTATCGGAGGCCTGCAAAACAGAAGAGCTCATGAAATTTCCGATAAAGGAAGGATCCCGTCCATCATGAAAATGTTATCGTGAGCCGTATGGACAAAGCAACCCATGGACTCTCGGGCATGCATTGAACTTCTCCTGCAACGGAATAGCGGATATCAGCTCCACATGGACTTTCGGCTTCATGACCTTATTCGCCCACGTCTAGAAGCAGTGGGGGCGCATAGTCCTCGGTGAACGCACCGTTCGAGGCGAGATTTCAGTCGTGAAGAACCACGCTCAAGAGAGAATTATGCACATGCCATCCGCGCTCATCATAGTCAATGAGCCCCAACTTTCTGAACTTGTTCATAAAGATATTCACTCGGGGTCGGGTTGTGCCAATCATTTCCGCGAGAGTCTCCTGGCTGACCCGGGGAATCACGATTTCAGGTTTCGATTCTTTGCCATAGTGTACAAGAAGCAAGAGAGCCCGCGCCAGCCGCTTCTCGGTGGAATTGAAAAGCTGGTCCACCAGGTCTTCTTCGACTTTGGAAATGTGTGAAACCAGGTACGAGATGAAATGCCCGGAGAACTTTGGCTCTTTATGAAGCAGCGCTACAATCTCCCTCCGGCCCATGCGTAAGAGCGAAGATTGTGAAATCGCGGTAGCGGTTGCCATGCGCACAGGTTGACCCGTCATGCAGCCCTCGCCAAAGTAATCGCCGGCTTTCAATAGGGCGACCACAGCCTCTTTGCCTTGTTTGGACACCACCGTAAGCTTTATCGCGCCTTCCTTGACGTAAAATACAGAATCGGCTTTGTCCCCCTGGCTGTAAACAGGTTGGCCGTTTTCGTAGTGCACCGAGGCTCTCGCCAACTCTGCCGACGAGAGAAACACACTTAGGTCAGAAGCCGGCTTTCTCACAGATCCCATCAAAGACCTTTACGACCTCGCAATACCCTCGTGCTGGATTTATCACAACGGTCCCGGCCCGTTAAAAGGGGCCACCACTTTGCTTAGGGTTCCGAGCATGGCAAACGATGTGATCCCAAAAGGGGAAGCCAGGAGCTTGTGCTTGTTCTGAACAGAACAGACAACAAATCGAAGACACGTTACAAACACGGCGTGACGCCGGAGATGCGTCGTCGCACAACACCCAAAGGGGGCATTAACTCTGAAATTTCGGAAGGAGGGAGAAGGCGAAACGGCAACGCGCAGCTCCTTGGCGGTGCGGCGTACGACGTAATGCAACCGACCCGGCGTCACCCATAAAATGTACGACTTCGGAGGATCTTCGATTTCTCCGCGTCGATTCGCTAGGCGGACAATCCTCAATAGAAAGAAGCGCTATGCCTCGCTGGGTTCTCGGCTGTTCACAGTGCCACAATGATTTCACCTACCGTGAAATAATCACGGTCCACGAAACGCCGATCCGCGACCTCGTGGATTTGCTCACTGATAAACCGGCTTTCCCAAACGCTGGTCTCAGCCTGGAATGCCCGCACTGTAAAAAGACGTCCATTTACCACCTCCGCCAACTCATTTATCGCGCCAGCTAAGTCCGAAGGTCGATAATCGCCACCGGTCTGCCAAGCCCAGCAGCCAGGAAAACGAACTGAGAGTGAGATCTCAGGTCATAACGCTAGTCGACTACATCGAGGGAAAGCAGCCAGCGCAGTTAAGTCTCTGATGGTAACTCCCGAACAGCCGACTTGCCGCTGGGCGCAGGACCCCGGCCCAATCCGATGTGTGCCCAACAGCACAGACGCACGCATGTCGATCCAGGTAAGCTCAGTTTCCGGTAAAGAGCGATACCTTTTCAGTTCATGCCGGTAGGTCACAGCCAATACAACGGATTTGAGATTACTCAGGAGGGGATTATGAAGATAACAAAGACAGTTTTAGGTGTGCTCGCACTCGCTTTATTCAGTGCGATGTTCGCGTCGGGTGCTCCAGGCGATGACTGGAACAAAAAAACCGTGATGACGTTTAGTCAGCCGGTCGAAATCCCGGGACGGATTTTGCCAGCCGGTACCTACACGATCAAGCTCGTGAATTTGGCATCGGAGCGCCACATCGTGCAGTTTCTGGATGCCGATGGAACTCACGTAATCGCCACGGTGCTCGCCATCAACAACTGGCGCTTGCATCCGACGGGCGAAACCGTGGTCAAGTTCACGGAGACACCTGGCGATAATCCGGAAGCGCTCAAGGCATGGTTTTATCCAGGTGATAACTTCGGCCAGGAATTTGTTTACCCCAAGCAGCGGGCAATTCAGCTAGCTATTGCGGCGAAGGAACCCGTCCCAGCGCTTGAGGAAGAAACAGCCGATCTGAAAACGGTTCCGGTTGTTGCGGTTACCCCGGAACAGAAGGAAGTGCCGGTAGCCGAAGCCATCGAAACCACTCCGCCCGCGAACCAAACAACGCCTCTCGTCGCGGAGAATACCGCTCCTGCAGCGACAGCGACAACTCCTGCAACGGCCGCGACAACCGCGACTCTGCCGAAGACGGCCAGCTCGCTTCCGCTCATCGCATTGCTAGGACTTGGATCGCTGAGCGCTGCATTTGTTCTGAAGCGTTTCGCGCAGTAGGATCGTTAAACGTATCACGCTCCAAGGCGCCGCGGGTCTCACTGACCACTCGTATCCCGCGGCCCTGGGAGACTCGGTGCCTCCGATCGTGCTCTCTAAAACACGCAATCCGTCTCGGATGCTTTTCTTCTCTTTTGCTTTGCTGCTCTTTTGCGCCGCCTCCGCCCACCCGCAATCTCCGGCGCGGGGTTCCGCGCCACACGCTGAGCTCGCTCCATCCACTACTCAATCGGCGATTGTCGCAAGGACGGAATTGGTTGTACTGCCCGTTAGCGTGACGTCCACGAACGGGGACTTCGTTCCTGGCTTGAATGTGCACAACTTCCGCGTGTACGACGACGGAAAACTTCAAACCGTTACCTCATTCCAAGACGGGGATGCCCCCGTCACCGTGGGCCTGATCGTCGATCACAGCCGCAGCATGGGCCCTAAGCTCGGGGAGGTGGCCGCCGCAGTCTACGCTTTCGCCCAATCCAGCAATCCTCAGGATCAGGCGTTCGTTGTGGATTTTAACGATAGCGTTTCGGTCGAACTGCTCGGCGGGCAGCCCTTCACCCACAGCCCCAGCGAGCTCGAAAAAGCTGTCTCGGCCGTTTCCGCGCGCGGGCGAACATCGCTCTACGATGCGATCGCGGAAGGCCTCATCCATTTGCAACTTGGCGATTGGGATAAGAAGGCTCTGATCATCGTCAGCGACGGCGGTGACAATGCCAGCCGTTACAAATACTCGCAGATTCTCGCGCTCGCACACCGCTCGCAAGTCGTGATTTATTCCATCGGATTGACCGACCCGAACGATGAAGACGCGGATGAGAATCCCAGTCTCCTTCGGCGCCTAAGTAAGGAAACCGGCGGGATCGCCTTCTTCCCCACGTCCTCGCGAAGCGTCCTGGATATCTCCAAGGAAATCGCGCGCGATCTTCGCGAAGAGTACACCCTCGGATTTGTTCCGGCGAAAACGGGCGCCGCGGGCTCCTTTCGCCACATACGAGTAACCGTCGATGCGGCCGGCCGCGGCAAGCTTCACGTGCGCGCCCGCCTCGGCTATTTCCCCACGGATCACCAGGACCCTGCGGTCTCGGGAAGGCCAACATCATGAATCCTAAGGTCCGCTTCGCAAAACCTCCAAAAGTGCGCTCGCTGATTCTTCGCGCGGCATACTGCATTCTCCTGGTCTTCGGTGTGTTCACGCTCTCCTATGCCTGCTACGCCATCGTGGAGGCCCATGTTTATCAGTCGATCGAGGGATCGAAATTTGCCGCTGCAAGTCGCGGCAGTCTCGGTCAGAACGATGCGAGCCACACAGAGGAGCCGGCCCCGGTGTTGCCAGGCGGCGCAATCGGAGAGATGGAGATCCCTCGCCTCGGCCTCAGAGCCATCGTTGTCCAGGGCGATTCGCCAAGCGTCCTGCGGCACGCGGTCGGCCACATCTCTGAAACGGCCTTGCCCGGCAAATCCGGTAACGTCGTTCTCACCGGCCACCGAGACACTTTCTTTCGTCCTTTACGCAACATCCGGCAGGGCGACTCGATCACCTTGAAGACACTGGCAGGCGGCTTCCAGTATCAAGTGGAATCCACCGCTATCGTATCTCCTAGTGACACTCAAGTCTTGCAACCCTCGTCCGGCGGCACCCTCACGCTCGTCACCTGCTTCCCGTTCTATTACATAGGGCCCGCGCCGAAACGCTTCATTGTCCGCGCTCGCCTGCTCGAATCTTCGGCAAAGTAACGGGGGAGCGTCGATTCGGACCGAATCGGCATACGCGAGGCGAACGAAGAAATTCTCGTGCGAAGCATCGAATCGGCGCAAGTCGTTGTTGGTGTAAAGAAAAATCGTCCAAGGTAATGGCCCGTTTTTCAGGGCCCAAAGCTGCTATTTTCGGCGAGGCTGCTGAGCCATTTCGACCGGCTGGCTCGGCGCACTTGGCTGTTTGTCATCGGCTGCGTTGCGCGTATCGTGAACGATGTCCTGGCGATAGAGAGGGAGAGCGTCGGGATGCTTGGCCGCAATATACGCAATCAGCTTTTCGCGGATGTAGCAGCGTAAATCCCAAAGACGAGAGCCATCCGACGCGCTCACCAGCGCGCGAAGTTGGATGGTTTTGTCGGTAGCATCGGTCACTTGAAGTCCCCAGGCTTTCTTATCCCACAGGTCTGACGACTCGACGAGCCGGTGAAGTTCTTCGCGCACCTCGTCAACCGGGAGCCGGTAATCCGCATAAATCATTACGGTGCCGAGCAGATGGGCGGTCGTGCGCGTCCAGTTCTGAAAAGGCTTGTCTATGAAATAAGAGAGGGGAACGACCAACCGTCGCAAATCCCAAATCTTGATCACCACGTACGTGGTGGTAATTTCCTCGATCCAGCCCCATTCGCCCTCCACGACGACCGAATCATCCAAACGCATGGGCTGGGTGAGCGCTATTTGAACTCCCGCGATCAGGCTGGAAAGAGTGGAGCGAGCGGCGACGCCCACAACCAAGCCCGCGAGTCCGGCGGATGCGAGCAAGCTCACGCCGATGCGGCGAACCTCCGGGAACGTCATCAGCATGATCCCGGCGGTGAGAATTAATACGATCATCACCACAATGCGACGAAGCACCTGGGTCTGGGTTCGGATGCGCCGGGCCACCAGATCATCCGCGGCGTCGGTCGAGTACCTGGCATAAAGCGTGTCGCTCACCACGTTCGCCAGCACGATAACGGCCCAGCCGATGCAGGCGATCACGCCCAGCCCCAGCACCCGCTGGACGGAGACGCGGATATCATGGCTGATCGGCAAAAAAGGAAGCGCCAGAGCCAGTCCAACTAAGGGAAGGATGAACCTTGCCGGGGTTTCCGCTCGCGCAGTCAGCGCGTGTTGAAGAAGCGCGCCCCGTCTCCGGAAAACCCGCTTGACGAGAACGAACGCAACCTTATGGACAATCAGGCTAAGGACGATGACGCTGGCTAAAATCGATCCACCGATCAGCCAGGAGCGAGTGTCGCCTAAAAAGTGGTGCATGAAATGGCCTCTAGCATTTTACGGGCAACAAAACGAAATGTTTCGCTCATGACGCCACACTAGAACATCTCCTCTCCAAACCAAATACTTTTTTGGTGCCGATCTTCGGCGCGTTCTAATACGCTGCAAAGTGCCATCCGGCACGAGCTGTACGCGCAGAACAAATACCCCGTAGCTTGGGTGTCAGGTCAACGCGGAGTCCCGAGTCGCGCACGGACGAAAGGAAGGGGGCCGTTTAGCACTCGAACGGCCCTATCGGGGAGGTTGCAGGGCGAGAACAGGCGAAGATTTGTTACAACATTGAAGAATTACGAGCTTCCAGCTCGATGGGTTTTCCGTTCGGATGCGCTCGTTTCATCGGCCGCGCGCAAACTCTTCACAAACTCGTCGGTTTGCTTTTCGGCTTCCTCACGGGCAATTCCGTAATGTTCCTGAATCTTGCCGACAAGCTGCTGGCGCTTGCCGTTTATCACGTCGAAGTCGTCGTCCGTCAGCTTTCCCCACTTCTCCTTCATCTGACCTTTGTATTGCTTCCATTTTCCTTCTACCTGATCCCAGTTCATGGTTCGCTCCTTCAAACTAGATGCTTTTTTTGCTCCAGTAATACAGAAACATGGCGCGCCCGCCCCGGGGAATACCGCAGACCATTGATCGCCGCGCGGGGAATCAGGTAGCAGCGGATTTTGATAGCTGGTTGGCGATGGCTCGCCCGCGCGGCATACCTTGCGGTGTTTGATCCAGCTGCTGCGCGTCTTTTTTCCCAGCTCTAGGCGAGGAATGCTCAGCGGTACCCAGCAACTGCCTGCCGATCTCGCAACCGGGATACAGTGGGCGCAAGGCGTTTCTAGGTAAAGGGATGTATTGCCTGTCGGATGCTTCCATGTGTAAATGGAAGGGTTATAGGTTGCGAAGGGACTTAGCCGAAGGCTTTATCAAACGGCATCCCGAGGAGGAAAGTATGCTGCGCTGGGCACTTGCTTTCTTTATCATCGCGCTGGTTGCGGCCGTATTTGGCTTTTGGGGCATCGTCGCTGCAGCTACGGGAGTTGCCAAGGTACTGTTCTTTCTCTTCCTTGTGCTGTTCTTGGTGTCGCTGCTGGGCGGACTGATGCGTCGAGCCTAAGATGGCGGCTCAAGTGGAAAACAAATGAAAACGAGCGCCGTCGCCGGCGTAATACTTATCATTATTGGAGTAATCGCTCTGGTGTTTCAGGGAATTACTTACACCAAGCACAAGAAGGTGCTACAGGTAGGGTCTTTCCAAGCCACCACGGAACAGCATAAGACAATTCCAGTGCCACCCATCGTGGGTGGCATCGCGCTGGTTGCGGGGGTGGTACTTCTGGTGGCGGGCCGAAAGGCTGCCTAAGACACACGCAGGTTGCGATATAGCGCCTGGCACCGAACTTCGATGCCAGGCGCTTCTCATTTGGTCTGCCTCTCGAATCAATTGGGGCATTTCTAGTACGGCAGGAATCGGCGCAAATTGCGGAAGAAGAAGAGGAAAACCGGCCCAGCCCTCTAGCCCTGATCTCTCAGGACTCTTCGACTTCCCGTCTTCTTCTCCCGAATCGGCGGAGCACATCATCCGCGCAGGCAGAATTTCAAACCATCGCATTCCGAACAATACAGCAGAGCAGGGAGAACCAGCGGGGAAAACCCTGTAGATCTGGGCCAACACTTCGGCCAACTCTAAGGTTCGATAATCTGGTTTCGGACGGCGTAGCGGACCAGTTCACTCACAGTGTGCAATTGAAGCTTACGCATGATGTTCGCGCGGTGTGTCTCCGCCGTTTTCACGCTGATACACAGCGACGAGGCGACTTCCTTGCTGCTCTTGCCTTCAGCCAGCAATTGAACGATCTCGCGCTCCCGAGAGGTGAGCCGATCACGAACGGATTCGGGGAGATCGGAGCGTACTCCGCCATTATTAAAGTTACCGAGAATCACCTCGGTGGCGCGGGGCGTGAAAAACGGTTTGTGATTGGCCAGAGTTTCCACTGCGATCACCAGATCCCTGTCGGAATCTGATTTGACAATATAGCCGCGCACTCCGGCCTCAAGAATATCTCGAATCAACTGATCGGAATAATGAACCGACAGGATCAAAATCTCGGAATTGGAAGAAACTTTTCTAATCCTTCGCGCGGCTTCAAGACCGTTGAGATCAGGCATGCTGATGTCCAAGGTCACAACGTCGGGTTTTAGTTCCTCGGCCTTGGTGACCGCTTCGCGCCCGGTATGAGCTTCCCCGCATATCTCCCAGCCCGGGTGCGATTGGAGGAGGGCTTTCACGCCACGGCGCATCAGGTCGTGGTCGTCTGCAATTAAGATGCGGAGATTTCTCACCGTTCACTCCTGAAGCGGGGGCTGGGGGCCAGACTCACGAACGAGCCCCGAAGAGGGCATTCGGCGCGCTCAGTTGTACTTGGAGCACGATTATACACAACAAGTGGGAGTCAAGGCGCTGTTCTTTCCGCGCAAAAGTAGGGTGGCCTACAAGCTCCGCAACCTCGCGGGCCGCACCAATAATCTGCGGCGACATTTGGCAAAGGTTCAACCATAGATAAATCTAAAAGCGTATCGTCGGTCCGAAGGTGATGCTCAGATTATGGTGAGCGCCGTGATTAAAATACATTTCGTCACCCACATCCAAGCGCAAGCCGATAGGGCCAAGAAAGGTCTCGACGCCGCCGCCGGGGTAAAAAACAGCGTTTACATTGTCCGCACGCAAACGCGATACGGTGCCGGTAAATGTTCCCAGCGTCGCGGGCGCGTTGCTGAATCCGAAGTCGTCGAAGCCGCCTTTCGCCGTGACAAAAAGCCGAACCGGCCCGGGAATTTGCAGCTTGGGCCCAAACGATCCGTGTAGTAGCCGGAGGTTAGACCGTTGAACCAAGAGGGTTCCGCCGGAAGGCGTAAATCCCTCTGTGAAGCCTTGGGAGAAGTCGTACGCCATCTGCGCTTCGAGCTGGAGGTACGGATTGGCGTTAACGGAGAGCCTTGCGCCAATTCCGCCCAGATTTGTTTCGGTTTGATTTAACCGGAAGTAGTCCGCATAGACTCCGAACTCCGCGTGGTCGGCTGAGTAGCCCTGCGCCGCTACTATGGGCGAAAAGAGGCTCAGTGCAATTAAGGCGTACAAAATCCTTCTCATGGTGGTATCCCCCGTTTTGGTTGCAGCTGCTCCGCTTGATTCAGGCGGCATCACCGCTGCGGACGGGAGACAGAAATCGTCCTGCGAAAACGGTTTATGGGCCTTAAATCCTTAAATGCGTTCCCCGAGGCACTCCCTCAATTCCTGGCGCGCCCGCAAGAACCGGGTCTTCACGGCGGACTGCGACAGATTCAGAATCTTCGCGGCATCCTTACTTTGATGCTCCTCGAGCCCCAACAAGCAAACGACCACTCGCAGCGTTCCGCGAAGACCGCCGATAGCTTCCCTGAGCACCCTGCGATTTTCGCTTTTGACGTACAAGACTTCAGGCTGTGCGGAATCGCCGGCGCAAAGATCCTGAAGAAAAGTGGATTCGCCGCTTGGGTTCGCGTCGTAGCAGAGGTGAGAATCTTCCGAGCGACGTTTCCGAATGGCCATCAAGGCCTCATTCATGGCGATCCGAATCAGCCAGGTGGAAAACTGGGAGGCGCCGTGAAATTGGCCGACATTTGCAAAAGCCTTTAGGAGAGTCTGCTGAGAGGCATCTTCGGCGTCCTCGCGGTTGCGGGTGATGCGAAGCGCCACATGATAGATCTTCCGCATGTGAGGCTGAACGAGACGGGCGAATGCCATTTCGTCTCCGGCTTGTGCGCGTGAAACAAGCTCGGAGGTATCGACGTGGAGATCCTGGTCAGGCGCAGGAATCGGAATTGTGTCTTCACGTGGGCTTGTGTCGTTCGCTTTCGTCACGCCATCACCTCGATTGATAAGGATGGGCATCCATTGCAGAGCCGAGTGCCCGCCCTTATGAACTTATGAGGAAAAGCCTGCTCTCGTTCGGGCGGGCCGCCGGCGAAGGAAATGAAACAACAATGAAGCAATCGCCAGTAAGTAATCACGCCTATACAACGTCACCCGACTCGAAGGGTAGTGCGGACGGCCAGATGGTGCCATCAGAGTCATGCTGTAGGCCGACCCGAAGTTTGCTGTATCGACATGTGGGGGCCGCCAGTCCTGAAGGGAGCCATCAGCTCGTAAATGTTTACAGAGACTATACTTATGACCTCCGCGGACACTAGGCGAGGTTGGTAGGAAGGTGCCGGCTTGCGACCGTTGCTATCAAGTTTCGCCAATTTCAGCGCCTGCTGGCCACTTCGTCCCAAACGAGGATAGGAATTTACGTGATCCGCGAGAATCATTCTTGGGCCTGATTGCAAATTGACCTTCGGCTACAATTGACGATTCACAATCTCAGAGTGGGATAGGGTGACATGGCAATTCTAGTGACGGGCGGGGCAGGGTACATCGGCAGCGTGACTGTGGAGCGGTTCCGCGCTATGGGCAAAGCTGTCGTGGTGATCGACGATCTCCGACGCGGTCATCGAAGCGCTGTAGACCCGGATGTAGCGTTCTATCGCGGGGAAGTGGGTGACCGTGATCTTCTCGCGCGAATCACATCCGAACATAAGATTGAGGCGTGCGTTCACTTTGCGGCGCTCGCCTATGTGGGTGAGTCCGTTTCCGAGCCAGCAAGATATTTCGAGAACAACGTGGCTCAGGGAATTGCGCTGCTGGACGTTCTGGTGAGCGCGGGTGTGCGGCGCATGGTGTTCTCCTCTACTTGTGCCACGTACGGAGAGCCAAAACAGATTCCCATCGCGGAAACGTGTCCGCAATGGCCGGTGAATCCCTACGGCTGGTCGAAACTGATGATCGAGCGCATGCTGGATAGCTACGACAAATCTTACGGTCTTAAATTCGTGGCGCTGCGTTACTTCAATGCCGCCGGCGCAACGGAACGTTGCGGGGAACACCATGAGCCAGAATCGCATTTGGTGCCAAACGTATTGTCGGCGGCACTGGGGGAAGCCCGGGAGCTGGCGGTGTTCGGAAACAATTATCCGACGCCCGACGGAACCGCGATCCGCGACTATGTTCATGTGAGCGATCTGGCAGAAGCTCACATTCGCGCGCTCGATCATCTCGAACAAACGGGCAAATCCGATTTCTTCAACCTGGGCACGGGCCACGGCTACTCCGTTTTGGAAGTGATTGAGTGCGCGCGAAAAGTTACGGGCAGCCCGATTCCAATACGGATTGCGGCGCGGCGGCCGGGCGATCCTCCCAAGCTCGTCGCTGACGCGGCGAAAGCCGAAGCTGTGCTGGGGTGGAAATCGGCGACGTCGGACCTGGCGTCGATTCTGCGCTCGCAATGGGAGTGGCGCCGGAAGCATCCGCGAGGTTATGCCGATTGAGGGATGAGAGGATTACTGAACCATGCAAAAGGCCGCAATCGAGCCTCCCGCGCAAATTAACGAGAGTACGGTCGGCGCGATTCCACTGGCAGATGGAGCGTGGCGCTTCTCCGTTTGGGCCCCCAAGCGGGAACGCGTGTCGCTTCAGATTTTCGGTGAGAACGAGCAAGTGGCGCGGATGGAGAAGGATGAGCGCGGCTATCACCATGCAATTTTGAGAAATCTTGCGACACGCGATCGCTATCTCTACCGGTTAGATGATTCGCAAGAACGACCGGACCCTGCGTCGCGCCTTCAACCGGACGGCGTTCACGGGCCATCGCAATTAGTGGATCTGAGGGCGTTCGAGTGGTCCGACTCGAATTGGAAAGGGCGGCCGCTCGGAACCAGCATCTTTTATGAACTCCACGTGGGGACATACACTCGCGAGGGGACCTTCGAGGCGATCATCGGGCGCTTGCCCGAGCTTGTGGACTTGGGTGTGACAACGATCGAGCTCATGCCCGTGGCTCAATTTCCTGGCGCTCGGAATTGGGGCTACGATGGCGTATATCTTTTTGCCCCGCAGAATAGCTATGGCGGACCGTACGCCCTGCAGAGATTGGTGGATGCGGCGCACGCCCACGGCCTTGCCGTGGCTTTAGACGTTGTGTACAACCACCTTGGGCCGGAGGGCAATTACCTGGCGGAGTATGGCCCGTATTTCACTGAAAAGTACCGCACGCCGTGGGGCCAAGCGGTGAATTTTGACGACGCGCAGAGCGGCCCCGTGCGGCATTTCTTCATCCAGAATGCGCTGTATTGGCTGAAAGAATTTCACTTCGACGCGCTAAGGCTTGATGCGATCCACGGGATCTTCGATTTCAGCGCGCGGCATTTTCTCGAGGAACTACAAGACGAAGTACGCGCGCTGGCCACGCAACTCGGGCGTGAAATTTACTTGGTCGCGGAAAGCGACTTGAACGATGCGAGAATCCTGCTTCCGCGCGAAAGGGGCGGATACGACTTGTCAGCGCAATGGAGTGACGATTTCCATCACTCGTTGCACACGCTTCTGACCAAAGAGCAAACCGGGTACTACGCGGATTTTGGCCATGTCCATCATTTGGCGACGGTGATCAAGGACGGCTGGTATTATCGAGGACAGTTTTCGAAATATCGGCGGCGCAGGCACGGGAATTCCGCCAGCGGCATAGCGAAATCCCATTTCGTGGTGTGCAGCCAAAATCACGACCAAGTGGGAAACCGCGCGCGCGGCGAACGGTTGAGCCAACTCGTCAGCTTTGAAGGACAGAAGTTGGCGGCGGGCGTGACGCTGCTATCACCCTTCGTGCCCCTGCTTTTTATGGGCGAGGAGTACGGAGAGACTTCACCTTTCCTGTACTTCACGAGCCACGAAGATAAGAATCTGATTGAAGCAGTGCGGCGCGGCCGACGCGAGGAATTTGCAAGCTTTGGCTGGAAGCACGAGACACCCGATCCGCAGGACGCTGCGACTTTCGAAGCATCCGCGCTGAAACGCGACCTACGAGAGCAGGAACCGCACAGGACCTTGCGAACTTTCTACAAACGACTGATTCAACTGCGCAAGGTGTGCCACTTGGGCACGGATTCGAGCGTCGAAGCTAGCGAGGATGAGGCTCACGAGTGCATCAGGCTTTTGTGGACATCAGATTCGAATGCGCTGGCGGCGCTTTTCTTTTTCGGCCGCGCCGAATTGGAACTGGAAACGACGTTGCCATCCGGCCGGTGGCTGGCGAAACTAAACTCGGCGGATTCGAAATGGCTCGGCCCCGGAACCGAGTTGACGGAAGGGGCATCCATGAATGCCTTATCTCGAATCAGGTTGTCACCTCAATCGTTCGTGCTCTTGGAGCGCGCCGGAACGGGGAGAAGCTGAGGCGATGAGAGCGTCCGCATTCTCGACCGATCTCAAGGACAAGTTCCGGATTTGGACGGGAGCCTAGGGCCAGGTGTCTTTCAAACGCATTCCTGTATCCACGTATCGTCTTCAATTCAACGGTGGCTTCCGCTTTCAGGATGCCTTACGGCTGCTGGATTATTTTTCGAGACTGGGGATTTCCGATCTTTACGCGTCGCCGCTTTTGGTGAGCCGCCATGGCAGCGGGCACGGCTACGATGTGACCGATCCGGCGCATATCGATCCCGAGATCGGGTCCGAAGAAGATTTTGAAGCGCTGCAAAATGGCCTACTAAATCGTGGGATGAGATTGCTGCTGGATATCGTGCCGAACCATATGGCCGCCAGCAGCGAAAATCGCTGGTGGATGGATGTGCTGGAAAACGGAGCCGAATCCGCGTTCGCTTCTTACTTCGATATCAACTGGCACCCGCCTTCTCACAACCTGGATGGAAAAATCCTGCTGCCGGTTCTCGGGCGGCCCTTTGGCGAAACGCTAGACCGCGGCGATCTTCGGTTGGTATTCCAAGATGGAAAATTCGTGATTCAGTACGGTGAATCGCTTTTCCCCCTCGCGCCCAGATCCTATGCGCGCGTTTTGAGAGAGCGCGCCGACCACCTCAAGAAATCCTTAGGCGAAACCTCTGCTGGATATGAAGAATATCTCGGCGTCATTTCCTCACTGTCCTCACTTTCCGATACGGATCGCGCCCCAACGTCTGGCGAGAGGCGACTGCGGTTTGAGGCGGCGCGGGAGAGGATGAAAGTTCTGATCGCCAGCCATACGGAAGTGCGCGTGTTGATAGAGTCGATCCTTTCACAATTGAATGGCGATCCTCGCGATCTCGCCAGCTTCTCCCAACTCGAACAGATCTTGGCCGACCAGAATTACTGGCTTGCTTATTGGCAGGATGTAAACGAGGGCATCAACTATCGCAGGTTCTTTGCCATTTCAGATTTGGTTGGCATGCGCGTGGAAGATCCTATCGTTTTCGAGGCGATGCACGAGCAAGTCTTCCGCCTGATAGGCAAGGGCGCCGTCAGCGGAGTTCGAATCGACCATATCGACGGATTGCGCGATCCCGCGGGTTACCTCAGCAAACTCGGCGAGCGCATTGCGTCCACCGTATCTTCCGATGGCGGGAGGCCCTATGTGATCGTCGAAAAAATACTCGCGCCGCATGAGACTTTGCCCGAGGAATGGCCGGTCGCGGGAACCACCGGGTACGACTACCTCAATTGGGCGAATGGCATTTTCGTATCTCCCGCGGGCGCCAAACGGCTGGCCGGAATTTATTCGGAATTTACCGGCGGAGAAGCGAAGTTCGCGGACATTCTTTACGAAAAGAAGAAGCTGGTTATGAACAGCCTGCTGCGGGTGGAGATGCGATCGCTGGGCAGACAACTGGCCGAATTGGCGGGCAAGGACCGGTACGCAAGAGATATTTTGCGCGCCGAATTGACCGATGCGCTGATCGAGACGACCGCATGCATGGGCGTGTATCGCACGTACGTGAGAAATTTGGATATCCCGCCGGCGGCACAGGAGAGGATCGAAGAGGCGCTGGGTCAAGCGCGAATCCGGCGGCCGCGGCTGAGTACGGAATGCTTCGCGTTCCTGCGCGACATTCTCACTCTTCGCAATCCCGCGCACGTGCTTCCGGAGCAGCGCGAGGAACGCCTGGCGTTCGTCATGCGCTGGCAGCAGCTTACCGGGCCGATTGTCGCCAAGGGATTGGAAGACACAGCGCTGTACGTTTACTACCCGCTGCTTTCGCTGAACGAAGTCGGCGGGAGGCCATCGCTATCGTCCATCATCTCGCGGGAAGAATTTTACGCTCTGATGCAGGAACGGCTGCGGCGCTGGCCGCACAGCCTCAATGCGACTTCGACGCACGACACAAAGCGCAGCGAGGACATTCGCGCGCGGCTGAATGTCCTTTCGGAAATTCCGGAGGAGTGGGAACAGCAGATCGCGAAATGGGCGGCGTGCAATGAAAAGCACAAGCAGGTAATCGACGGCCATAAAGTTCCCGATGCAAACGAGGAGTATTTGATCTATCAAACACTCATAGGCTTGTGGCCGCTCGATTCCTCAAACGTTTCGTCAATCACCGGGCGCCTTCAGGCATACCTGATGAAGGCCACGCGAGAGGCCATGACCAACACCAGGTGGACGGAGCCGAACGAAACTCACGAGACCGCGCTGGCACATTTTATCGAGGAGCTTCTCAGTCCGGAAAACGAAGGCTTCCTTCGTGACTTCCGCGCCTTTCAAAGGAAAACCGCCGCTTGTGGCATGGTCAATGGGTTGGCCCAGGTTTTATTGAAAATCACCTGCCCTGGCGTTCCGGATTTTTATCAAGGCTCGGAGGTGTGGGATTTTCGCCTCGTCGATCCAGATAATCGCGGGCCTGTCGATTTTGCGGAGCGCTCGCGCTTGCTGGAAACCGCAGTTCGCGAAAGCGACAACGATCTCGCGTCTGCCGCGCGCGATTTTGTGGAACATTGGCCAGACGGACGAATCAAGTTGCATGTGATCCAGAAGGCTCTTGCCTATCGACTCAAGAACGATGAATTGTTCTCTCGGGGCGACTTCGTTCCTTTGGAGGCGCGGGGGAAGCGGGCAGAACAAGTGGTCGCCTATGCGCGGAGTCTGGACGATCTCTGCGCGCTCACCGTGGCGCCAAGATGGCTCGCCGCTAAGGCTGATTTTAGCCAAGTGGATTCTAGCGAATTTTGGCAAGACACAGCTCTCGTCCTTCCGCGAGAACCTTCCCGTTCGTGGCGAAGCATTTTTACAGGCCAGAAAATCAGCAGCCAACTTTCCGGAGGCAACCAGACTCTGCTGGTAGGCGGTCTGTTAGCTCAATTTCCGGTTGCCGTTCTCGTCCCTGCTGATAACGAGAGTGCTGGCGACCGCAACTGACTTGTCAGCAGGAGGCTACGGCGCGCACTCTGGTTGCCAAGTTGTTGTGCTCGCGCTTCGTGATATCATTCCCGCCGCCGAGCAGTGTCGGCTTCAGATTTGGATACCCCTCGCAAAAGAATAAATCTTAGCATTAGAGGTATTCGCCCATGGCAATGATTACCGGCGGAGAGCTCGTCGTACGAACGCTGATTCGGGCAAACGTCAAAAACATTTTCGCCCTTCACGGCGCGCATCTTGAAACCATTTTCCAATCCTGCCTCGATCACCATATCCCGATTACCGATACGCGCCATGAAGTAGCAGCTGGCCATGCCGCCGAGGGCTACGCGCGCGCCACTCGCAGCCTGGGAGTTGCCATGGCCACGGCGGGACCTGGTTTTACGAACATCATCACCTCCATTGCAAACGCATACCTCGATCGCACCCCGGTGCTCTATATCACGGGGTCGAGCGGCCTCGCCGACGCGGAGACCAACACGTTGCAATCTGGTCTGGACCAAGTTGCCGTGGTTACGCCCATTACAAAATGGGCTCACCGAATTGAGGTCACACAGCAGATTCCCCGCCTCGTCGCGCAAGCCGTTCGGTTGGCTACATCTGAGCCCATGGGCCCAGTCCTCTTGGATATGCCCGTCGATGTATTGGGCGCGCAGATTGATGAGGCCTCCGTCCAAATTCCCGAAAAGGTTTTGGTGGACTCGCGGTCGGAACCGCAAGACAGCGCCATCGATGAGGCGCTGAGGCTACTGGCAAGCGCGGCCCGGCCGGTGATCATGGTTGGCGTCGGCGCTTATCAGTCCGGCGCGGAAAAAGAGTTACGCGCGTTCGCGGAAGCCACTGGCACACCGGTATTTTCGGACTTTCAGGCGCACGGATTGCTGCCCAGCAATCATCCGCTTTATGGCGGCACGTTTCACAAAATGGCCGACCTTTCCGCGCCGGATCAGCGGCCGGATCTCGTACTCGCGCTCGGAGTGCGCTTCGGCCTTTTCACCTTGGGGATGAGCGATCTGGTTGTACCGCTTGCCGCGAAGATCATTCACGTTGAAATCGACCCAAAAGAAATCGGCCGCTTGCGTCAGGTCGCCTTGGGCATTGTCGCCGACCCACGTGAAACCCTGCATGCGATGAACGCTAGCGCGAAGTCTCATAAGTGGCCGGATCGCAGCCGGTGGCAGCAGACGGTCCGCAACGCCAAGGTGGAACGATGCAAGCGTGCGCAGGCAGACCTGAACCGGGCAACGTCACCAATTCATCCGTTACAGGCGGTTTCCGCAATTGTCGACAACATCCCTGAGAACACAATTGTGATCGGCGATGGTGCGGAAGCCTATCACTGGATGAATGAGGTGATCCGCCAGAATCACCCGGGAAGTTATATCACCCATGGTTTCCTGGGCGCCGTCGGCATGGGACTCGGCCTCTCCATCGGTGCGCAAGTCGCTCATCCAGATCGCCCGGTGCTATGCCTTGCCGGGGATGGCGCGATCGGCTTCACCCTCGCGGAATTCGATACCATGATGCGCCACCAGTTGCCCATCGTCGTCGCGGTGATGAACAACCACAGTTGGGCGGCGTCTCAGCACTTTCAGGAAATTGTCTCTGGGAAAAATCGAGTGACGGGCACGGAGCTTCGCGACGCCAAGTATCACGAAGTTGCCGCGGCGTTCGGATGCCACGCCCAGCGCGTAGCCGAAATACAAGATCTCGGCCCCGCGATCAAATCGGCCTTCGCGAGCGGCAAGCCTTCATGCATCAATGTGGCGATTGACGTGGTTCCTCTGCCGCCCGAACTTCATCTGCTCATGGCACGTCACTGAGCGAGTTATCGCCAATGCAAATCCGCCGCCTGGGAAAAAACGGGCCTGAAGTCTCCGCGATCGGTCTCGGCTGCATGGGTATGTCCGGCATGTACGGGGCGGCAGACGAGAAGGAAAGCATTGCAACCATCCATACCGCTATCGAAGCGGGCGTCACGTTGTTCGACACCGGCGACTTTTACGGCATGGGCCACAATGAGATGCTGCTCCAAAAGGCTCTGGTAGGCCACCCGCGTGACCGGTTCTTCATCGGAGTGAAGTTCGGCGGTATGCGCGGCCCGAACGGAGCGTTCATCGGATTGGATGCGCGGCCCGCCGCCGTGAAGAACTTCCTCGCGTACAGCCTGCGCCGCTTGGGCACCGATTACGTGGACTTGTACCAGCCGGCGCGAGTGGATCCTTCAGTGCCGATCGAGGGCACGGTTGGCGCAATTTCGGAAATGGTGAAGGCCGGATACGTGCGCCATATCGGGCTTTCCGAGGCGTCCGCCGAAACGATCCGGCGAGCCCATGCGGTTCATCCCATCGCCGCGCTGCAAATCGAGTATTCGCTGGTTTCGCGGAGCGTTGAAGCCGAGATCCTGCCGGTGCTGCGTGAACTGGGGATCAGCCTGGTTGCGTACGGCGTTTTCTCGCGGGGGTTGCTTACGGGCCACGTCCCCAGCCCAGAAGGCGCAGCCCAGGGAGACATTCGCGCTCACTTTCCGAGGTTTCAGGGCGAAAATCTGGAGCGCAACCAGCACTTGATATCGCGGTTGCGGGAGATCGCCTTGCAAAAGAGAGTCAGTGTGGCGCAGCTGGCGCTCGCGTGGGTCCTCTCTAAGGGAAAAGAAATCATCCCACTGGTAGGCGCGCGGCACCGCCAGCAATTGAAGGACGCGCTCGAAACCCTCGCGATTTCGTTTTCGCCCGACGAGATCGCCACCATCGAGCACGCTGTGCCGCCAGGATCGGTCGCAGGCGAGCGCTACGGCGCCGAGCAAATGGCCGTTCTCGATAGCGAGCGCCGAATGGGAGCCGCGGGTTCATCTGGCTAACATCGCCCCTTCCAATTCAAAGGCAGAGCGAAGGCGCCGATCGGGAGATTGGCGTTCACGCGTATATCGGGCGTAGTCCGAGGATACGAGAAAAATCTTTACACGAGAGGTCGAAATGGCGCAAGTACCTGTTGGTGTAAAGAAAAATCGTCCACGGTGAAAAGCCCCGGCACCGTTATTTTGACGCCTTTTATCCAACCACCGGGCCGGAGAGGGATGGCGCATTTGTGGGCCATGTCCACCGGAGCCTCGGGGATGGCGTAAGCATCTGGCTGGCGGGGCATGCCGTGTTAGGGTTTGCGGCGGTAGCACTGACGCGAGTGGTCGTCCACCATGCCGACAGCCTGCATAAACGCATAGCAAATTGTCGAGCCGACAAAGCGGAAACCGCGCCGACGAAGGTCTTTGCTCATGGCATCTGATTCCGGCGTCTGGGCAGGCGGGTGACTTGACGCCCGCCACGAATTTTTTCTGGGTTTCCCTCCGACAAATTGCCAGACGTAGCGGTCGAAGCTGCCAAATTCCTTCTGCACCGTAAGGAACGCCTGCGCGTTTGAAATTGTCGCCTCAATCTTGAGGCGATTGCGTACGATTCCTGGGTTTGCCATCAACTTGCGAACTTTGGCCCGATCGTATTGCGCAATTTTCCTGGCGTGGAAACCGTCGAACGCTTCGCGGTAATTCTCGCGTTTTTTCAGGATCGTTTCCCAACTCAGCCCGGCCTGCGCTCCCTCAAGGATCAGGAATTCGAAAAGGATTCGGTCGTCATGGATCGGCACACCCCACTCCCGATCGTGATACTCGATCATCATTGGACTGGTTGCCCAAGCACATCGCTTTGGCGCAGATTTACCTTTGAGTTGGCTCACGCGCGTTTGTGGAGGTTCAACCGAACCCTCTAAGAGATGCTGGCTTCGTCCAGCAGGCGTACGGAGTCGGGTTTAAGCTCAAGAGTGGTCGCGCCCAGCAATTCCTTGAACTGATCGATACTGGTCGCGCTGGCGATCGGAGCCGTAACGCCGTGTGCCACGAGCCACGCAAGAGAAATTTGCGCGGGCGTCGCTCCGGTGTCCGCCGAAACTGTATCCAGCGCCTTGAGAATCCCAAAGCCGCGTTCGTTCAGCATATTTTTCGCGCGATAGCCGCGGGCCTTGCCCTGCAGGTCTTTTTCCGAGCGGTACTTTCCCGTAAGAAATCCGCTGGCGAGTGAAAAATACGGAATCACGCCGAGATGTTCACGCCGGCAAAGGTCAGCGAGATCGCCTTCAAAATCGGCGCGATCGTAGAGGTTGTACCAGGGCTGAAGGCTCTCGTATCTCGGCAGGCCGTTTGCGGAGCTGACTTTCAGCGCCTCCGCCAAGCGGTCCGCTTTGAAGTTCGATGCGCCAATCGCTCTTACTTTGCCCGCCTTGATTAAGTCGGCGAAAGCGGCAAACGTTTCCTCCATCGGCGTTTCGGTATCGTCTTTATGCGATTGGTAAAGGTCGATGTAGTCCGTCTTTAGGCGCGCGAGCGAGCGCTCGACCTCGCGGAAAATGTAGGCGCGGGAAAGGCCCTGCTCGCCAGGAGCCATCTCCACGCCCAGCTTGGTGGCGATCAATACTTTATCGCGACCACCTCGTTTGGCGAGCCAGTTACCGATGATCGCCTCGGATTCGCCGCCTTGGTTTCCCGGAACCCATTTCGAGTACACATCGGCGGTGTCGATCATATTCAGTCCCGACGCTACGAATGCATCGAGCAGCTTGAACGATGTGGGTTCATCCGCGGTCCAGCCAAATATGTTCCCTCCGAAAACCAGCGGTCCGACTTCCAAGTTCGATTTTCCGAGCCTGCGCTTGATCACCTAGATGCTCCTATGCCGCCGGTGTGCTTAACTGTTTGCTGGGACAGGCACTGCAATGGTGATGGTAGTCGAGCGGATGGCCGAGCCGCAATGGCAACATATTGCAGGAATAGATGGCGCGCTGAATCGCCGGGAACGTTTGCTATCATTATCCGTGGCACATAATATTCGCATCTAATACACGAAAGGATAAACCGTACACATGAACTCGGCCCAAATCAGCAATCCTTCGGAAACGAAAGTCTTCCTCAAGTGGGGACGCGAGATTCTAGCAATCGCTTTGGCGGGAGCAATGGTCGCAGCGGGACTGGGCGCGATCCGCGCCGCGAAGGCTGCGGACACCGCCAAGACTACGATGGACGGCGTTTACACTGCCGCCCAAGCCCAGCGAGGAAAGGCACAATATAGCCAGAGCTGCGCCACTTGCCATATGGACGACCTGAGCGGTAGCGGCCAGGCCTTGCCGCTAGCTGGTGATGCCTTCATGGGAACGTGGGAAGGGCAAAGCATCGCTGACCTGATGGGCCTGATCCACGATACGATGCCGCAGGACAAGCCCGGGACCCTCACGCCCGATCAAACTCTAGATACCATCGCGTATTTGCTTCAGTACAACCAGTTTCCTGTTGGGAAGGAAGAATTGAAAAACGATCCCAACGAGCTGAAGAACATCGTCATCACCAAGAAAGCTACTCCGCCCGCCAAATGATCATGTGCGGTTCCCCGCGGGCATTCTAGGCAATCGATTCTGGCATAACGCCGTTCGAGGCGGCCGCACGCTATCAGTCGAGAGAGTCGGATTCAATACCGACGTTCGTTTCGCCGGCAGCTTTCTTCTCGTTGTACTTCTTCACCCAGGCGGCGAAGCTCTTTCCAGCGGCTGTATCACGGCCCGTAAACGCCAGCGCAGCAATATCGCTGTAGGAAATTGAACGTTTCTCCGGCTGGTCTTTCGGCATAACCCGGACGAAACATTCGGAAAGGGATGGCCCATTTATTCTGCGATCGAAAGCATATCCTTCGATTTTCTGCCCATTCTTCAAAGTAATCGTCAAATCGCCGCGATAGTCGAATGCCTTCTCCAAAGCGGCGCGGATTTCGGCCTCGGTGGCAAGAGGCGGAATCCATCCCTCTAGATTTTCATGGACTACACCCAGATGCTCGTCACCGGCTTCGCTTTGTTTCGGGATCTTAGGCTCGGGCATGCGCGGTAGGATCGACTCTAATTCCGGCAGCCCATGCTTGAGGGACGAGGGCGGCATCGGAGCAGACGCTGGCTCCAGTGGCCGCGTTGGCATGGTCTAAATAGGCGTGGCCGGAGGCGACTTCCATGCCAAGAGCCTTAGAAGCTGCAGCCATCGACGGCAGGTTCACCAGGCCCATGGCCAAAAGTGCGACGAGGGCGGCGCGAATAGCCGGCACGACGGACGAGCGCACGGTGCTCTCCTGACAACTGCAATTTCAATTTAGCGCGCACCTCCGGAAGGAGTCAATTGCTTTGCCGCGTCCGGGAATGGTGGTCGGCAATCTAAACGGCAGCAGATAGGAGGCTCAGTCGGCGTGATCGTCGGGCTCCTTCGGGCCGGGCGAGGAAAAGCCGGTGATGCGACCCCATGCACTGGTGCGCCAGTTGTCGGTGATCTCCTTCGCAAGAATCCACGGCGGAAGTTCCAGGTGGAGAAAGTCGGAAAGGGCGCGCAGATATGGTTCGTACATTTCGCGAAGCTTCACGAGCTTAGCTGCGGCGGCCTCATCATCTCGAAGCTGGACGCCGGCCTGGGCAAGAACCGTTCGCAACCGCTGAAGTTCGCCGGCTGGCAAGCGGTCGGCGTGTCCCCGGTGTGGACGTAAGTTGAAGACCTGGGTCAGATCGACAACGGTGTGCCTGCATATGGCAAACGTGAGGCGAGCCTGCCGCGACGCCATGTTTTCGACACCGGTTAGGATAAGCGCGGTGGCATCCAGAATCGCCGTCAGCGCCGCAAGCCAGGACTCGTTGTTGTGCTGCGACCGGAAGTAGCTCACGGCCGGATACGACACATGGCTTTCCAGAATGTCGGCGGCGGATCGCTCCCAGTTATGCAGCACTTGGTCGAGGGCCTCGACGCCACCCGGTCCGGTGTGACGCCGTAGAAGTTCACATGCAGTTGGCGGAGAGCCGGCGCGGGCATCTAGGAGCACGATGTTCACCTCGCGGCGCGAAAATGCCTGATAGATGACCGGCAAATAGCTGAGTACCAAGGCCAGGAAGCCAAAGCCCAGTCCGCTCTCCGTCACCGCAAGAAAGCGCTCTACGCCAGCGTGCGGAACCACGTCGCCGAGCCCGAGCGTGAAGAATGTCGTCCCGCTGAGATAAACGCATGTGGAAAAGGTTTGGGGAATGGCATTCGCGATCGCCGCGCCGCGGTAAAGCAGACCGAAACCCAGGATCAGTGCCCCGGCCCAGAACACGAAAAGAAAAAGCAGCGAAAGTGGACCGTAGAAACTCAGGAATGTTTCGCGGACCCTGGTCCTTTTGATTCCATGCGCCAGAGACCTCCAGGGGAACCAAGTGGCGCGATAGAAAAGCACCGTGATCCGCCAGCGGCGAGCGACCCTCCGCGGGAGGATGATCGTCTCAAACGCCTCCCACAAAACCGTGGCCACGATAAGGAAGCCGACGACGGCCGGAAGGAGCGTCACGGAGTTTCTTCCAATGCGACCGACATTGTAATTTCTGCCTTCAGCAGCCTCGAGACCGGGCAGTTCGCCTTGGCGCTATCCGCCGCGGCTTGGAACGCTGATGGCGAGATGCCGGGGACCTTGCCGGACACTTCAAGGTGAACACGCGAAATCGTCCAGCCCGCGTCGAGCTTTTCGAGCGATACGGTGGCAACGGTTCGAAGGCTCTCCGCGGCGAAGCTGATTGTCCCAAGCTGCGCGGAGAGCGCCATCGTAAAGCATCCGGCGTGTGCCGCGGCAATCAGTTCCTCGGGATTCGTGCCCTTGGCGTTTTCAAATCGCGTGGTGAACGAATACGGCGTGCTCGAAAGGACGCCGCTGGCGGTGGAAATCGCCCCCTTGCCATCTTTGAGTCCGCCGTTCCAAACGGCCGTGGCTGATCGCTGCATGGTGTTCTCTCCTTGGGCTTGAAGTTGAGCGATAGGCTAGGGAACCAATACGATTTTGCCGTACGCGCCAGGTTCCATCACAGCTCTGTGGGCGCGTGGAGCCTCCGAGAGCGGGATCTCCTGGCCGATCACCGGGCGCAGCGTTCCGTTCTCCAGTCCGGCGACAAGCGCGGAGTGAATGCCGCTTACCTCTTCGGGAGTGGCATTCCAAAGGCTCATTCCGAGAATCGCCGCGTCGCGCGTCATCGTATTTCGCGGATCGATTTCGACGGTGCCGCGGCTGCCGACCACCACCACTCGCCCGCGCGGAGCGAGAATCGTGAGGTCGCGGCCGAGGTTTACGTTCGACAGCATTTCGATGATCACGTCGTAGCCGCGTCCTTCGGTTAGCGAGAGCGCCTCGTCAAAGTGGTTCGCCGATTTGTGGTCGAGGACGTGATGCGCCCCTTCCGCGGAGGCGAGCTGCTTGCCCCCATCCGATCCCGCCGTCCCGACCACTCGGAGCCCCGCAGCGCGCGCAAGCTGTACGGCTGCAATCCCCACGCCTCCGCTTGCGCCGTGAATCAGCACGGTTTCTCCGCCGCGCGCCTGCGCTCGCTGGAAAAGCGCGCGGTAGGCAGTGCCGTAGGGAACATGCATGGCCGCGCCTTGTGCGAACGATGCATTTGGCGGCAGCGGAAATACCGTGTGCTGCTCGCACAATGCTTGCTCCGCATAGGTACCGGTCAAACTTCCAGCCAGGTAGACTCGATCGCCAGCCTTAAGGCGCGTCACGCCGGTTCCAACCGATTCAACTGTACCGCCGGCGTCCGTGCCCGGAGTGTATGGAAGCGCTGGTTTGCGCGTGTACGTTCCCGTTCGCATGTACGTGTCAGCGGGGTTCACGCCCACTGCGCGAATGCGGATCACGGCCTGGCCGGCGCCGGGTTTCAGATCTGGGGCTTCTTCAATGCGCAATACGTCCGGTCCGCCGAATTGGTGCACGCGAATCGCTTTCATTGCTTCTCTCTATCGGAGATTGGAACTATCGGTTTCGTCGCGATTCTTCGCAGCCATCGATCTCACTTCGATGTAAATGAAGTGGAGGTCGATTCAACGAAAGACGTCAGCCGATTGGCATCCCATTGCACTTTAGTGCTGCGCTGTCGTTTGCGAAGGCGCGAGCCGCCCGCTGAGCTCCTGGAAATTTTGATTGATATGCTTCAACTGCCGTCCAGTGGCGCTCTCCCAAGTCCCGAACAGCAGAAACGGCACCAGCGCGGCTAGAACCCATAGCTTGGCTTTGCGCGGAACCTTGGCCTCCGGTTCCCAGCGGAAAAGCTGGCGCGAGACTTCGAAGGCCACCACCAGTCCCAGTGCAAGAGCCGTGCTGTCCTCGAGCACTTGATAGCCGGTAGCCATCCGAGCGCCGGCCGACTCCAGACCCGTAGCCAGATACTGCGCGGGTATGAAAAGAGCCACGCGCTGCAGCCAGCCGGGAAAAGCGGCCAGCGGGATCGTCGCGCCGGAAAGAAAGAGGAAACCCATCCAGATCAGGTTATTGATCATCTGAGTTTCCTGCATGGTGTTGGTTACGCTCGCGACGATGAGCCCAAGCGCCGAAAATGTCGCCGATCCGATCGTCACCAGGATGAAAATGGCCCAAAGGTTCCCCCACGATTGCATGTGAAACGCCAGGCGGCACACTAGAATTTCAAGTATCACTACCGGCAGGGCCATGAAATAGTTCGAGAGGATGCTCGATGCTAACATCGAGCCCGCGCCCAGCGGCGCGAGCCGAAAGCGCCGCAGGATGCCTTGTTCGCGAAAGGTGACGAGCTGGACGCTCAGCCCCCAAAAACTGCCCATCACGGTGACCGTGAGAATGGCCCCCAGAATGTAGCCCATCCATTCCGTCTTACCTCTGCCGAAGAAAAGAACCGCGCCAAGCAAAAACAGGATCGGCATCACCAAGCTGAAGAAAAAAAATGCGCGGTTGCGCACGGCCAAGCGCATACGCATCGTCGTGAGCGTCCATGTATGGCTCAAAGCGTTCGCCCCTCTTTCGGTGGCCCGGCGCCCGGGATCATTCCCGCAGCCGGCGGCCGGTTAGCTCGATAAATACATCTTCCAGCGACGGCGAAAACATTTCCACGCTCTGCAGCTCATTGCTTTCCGCTTCGAGCTGTTTCACCAACGCCACAATCGTTTGCGGCGGCTTTGCCGAGTGCAGCACGTAGGTGCCTGCAAATTCGCGGCAATCGGACACGCCTTCCAGGTGCCCGAGCAAGCCGTTTGTAATCGGCCGGGCAAGGCGCACTTCAATGCGCGTCATGCCGGCTGAATTGCGCTTCAGCTCTCGCGGCGTGCCGAGCGCCATGATGCGGCCGTGGTCCACAATGGCCACCCGGTCGCACAAGCGTTCGGCTTCCTCGATGTAGTGCGTGGTCAGCAGGACCGTCTTCCGGCCGCGCTTGAGCTCCTCGATGATCTCGTAAATCTCGCGGCGGACTTGCGGATCGAGGCCGGCAGTCGGTTCATCTAGAAAGACAACCTCCGGATCATTCACCAGCGCCATGGCGAGCGCCAGCCGCTGCTTTTGGCCGCCGGAGAGATGGCTGTAGAACGCCCCGCGCTTTTCGGTTAGCTGAAATCTCTCTAGGAGTTCATCCGTATTGGCGCGGCGGTGATAGAAGCGCGCGAAGAGTTCGATCGCTTCGTACACGCGCAGCTTGTCCGGCAAAGAAGTAGATTGCAGGACCGCGCCGATCTTTTCCTTGAAACCGTGGCCGGATTGGCTGGGATCGAGTCCGCAGACGCGCACCAAGCCGCGATCCGGCGTGCGCAGGCCCTCCAGAATTTCCACCGTGGATGTCTTGCCCGCGCCATTCGGGCCCAGCAAGCCGAAAACTTCGCCCCGCTCGGCCGCAAAGCTGATCCCACGCACCGCTTCCACGGTGCCATAGCTTTTGTAAAGGTCCTCGACCTGGATAATTGGATCGCCCACGGAATAAGTCCTGCGTATTGAAATAACACTTTTATCACAATCGCGATAGCAGCGCGAATCAGCTCGGCTTCGCGGCCACGCGTTTGCGCCGTGCGGCTCGTTTTCTCGTAGGAAGCCAAATGAAGCGCGGCATATCGACGCGCCTGCGCTCGGCGATCTCGACCCCTTCAGCTTCCAGCAGGCGCCGTTGAAGACTGCCGTGCGGCTCGGGAATCATCAGGCGTCCGCCCGCGCCAACTACGCGATGCCAAGGGATGCCTCGACCGTTCGGGCACGCCGCCATCGCATAGCCAACCGCGCGCGCTCCGCCCGGCAGCCGAAGTGCCTTTGCGAGACTCCCGTACGTGGTCACGCGCCCGCGTGGGATTCGTTTCACCAGCCGATAAACTCGCTCCCAAGACATCCTTCGTCAGCTCCGCTGCGCAGCCCTGCGCGCAAATTTCGCATCTAAATCAACAGGGGAAAGTTTTGTCTATCGAACCCATTATGGAAACTCGATTCAAGCTCGTCTAACCTTCTTGTTTGTGCTCCCGCAACGGTTCCGCAAGAGTAATAACCGATTCGAAGCAACCTTCCAGAGTCCACAGCATCGTACCATTGACTGTGTAGTGGATAGTCCTTACACTACGGGCTGCTTCAGGGTGTCCGAGCCGGAAGGAGAACGCTGTGGCGTTCGTTCGGAAAAAGGGAAAGAGGTACTTCTTGGTGCACAACGTTCGCCGGCGCGGAAAAGTGCAGCAGTTGCATCTGGCGCGGCTGGGTGAAAGGCCGCGCATCACGGACGAGGTGGTTCGGAAAGTTGCCCGAAATCATCCCTTCCTTGATCTCGATTGGGGGCGCCTGCGCGAGCAGGTGAGCAGTCGGGTGGAGCTGTTCGACGTGAAATCGCCGTACGTGCAGAATCTGATGCATTCGCTGCGCAGCCTGAACTTGGACTTGGCCGATTTGTCGCCGCCGCTTCTGGTGCTGGCGGACCGGGCCAATTCAGGCCGGGAACTGGTCACGCAATTGCGACTGTTACGTTCGACGGTCGATATCAAGCTGGATCAATTCGAGCGGTCCGAACCGGTCAGTCGCGAAGGCGGACGAAGGTACCGGTAGGGGGGCAAGACCATGGGTGGACAAGCGTTTCAACTCGACCCGACCCTGCGCAGCGTGGAGTCGCGGGATTTCGAAGGCGGGCTGCGCCGAAAAATTGTCGGACAGGATGAAGCGGTTCAGGCCGTTGTGGACCTCTATCAGGTCTTTCGCGCCGGACTGAATTCACCGGGGCGGCCGGTGGGGAACCTTCTGTTTCTCGGGCCCACTGGCGCCGGTAAGACCCGCGTCGTCGAAGCCACCGCCGAAGTGCTCTTCGGGGATCCCCGCGCCGTGATCAAGGTCGACTGCGCTGAATTTCAGCATTCGCACGAAATCGCCAAGCTGATCGGTTCGCCTCCGGGATATTTGGGGCACCGCGAAACGCATCCGCTCATCACTCAGGAGGCCCTCGCCCAGTATCACACCGACAAGCTCAAAATCAGTTTCTTGCTGTTCGACGAAATTGAAAAGGCCAGCGACGCTTTGTGGCAATTGCTCTTGGGCATTCTTGACAAGGCAACGCTGACGCTGGGCGACAATCGCCGCGTCGATTTGTCGCAGACCATGATCTTCATGACTTCGAATCTGGGCGGGGGGGAAATCACCGAACTGATGACCGGCGGACTCGGCTTTGCCCCTGAAGTGCCAGCCGAGTCAAAGCCCAAGCTGGACGAAAAAGTCGAACGAACCGCGTCCGAAGCTGCCAAAAGAAAATTCGCACCCGAGTTTATGAACCGCATTGACAAGGTGGTCGTTTTCCATCCGCTCCGATCCCAGCAACTCGAGCAGATTCTCGAAATCGAGCTCGGAATGGTCCAGCAGCGCGTCCTCGAAACCGCCAAGGGACGCTTCCTCTTCCGGCTCACTCAACCGGCCAGAGAATTCCTTCTACGCGAAGGAACCGATCTGAAATACGGGGCGCGCCACCTGAAGCGCGCGATTGAGCGGCATCTGGTTTACCCGCTGGCCAGCCTGCTCGCGACCAACCAGGTTTCGCTGGGTGACGTGCTCTCGATTGACTGGAACGCGGGCGCCTCGGTATTGACTTTTCTGAAGGAAGCGGAGGGTGCGCTCGTTCCCGTAATTTCGCCCGAACCTGCTCCCCTCGCGGGCGCTGCGGCCGCAATTTCCGATGGAAGGGAGTTGTCCTTCCCGACCCCTGTGACGGCCGCCGCCGAGGTTCCCCTGCCCCAGCCCAACCACCGCAGCGCGCCGACGGAAAAGGCTAAAAACGAGAAGGGATAAACGCCTAACCTGTGGTCACCCTCTGTTCTCAATGCGACAAGTCTGAGAGCAAGTGCTCTTGCGAAAAGTATTGCTGTTTTTGCCAGTCGCAAGAGCACGTGCGCCTCTGCGTCGACGGACTCTACTATTGTCCCGATTGCCGCGAAGCGTGCGATGTGGGGTTAGCCGACACAGACGATCGTCACTAGGCTATCCAACTGAAGACAAACGTCCCCACCGCTCTGTAAAAGTACTCCCCTGCATAAATCTTGAGATTTTCCTGGGATATGCCCTGCCGGCGGCGCCTTAGTATTGGGCTGCGCCGATTCCGTTACATCGGTGTGGCGAACGCGTGAGTGCGAATCAGGGCGAGCAGTTGATCCTGCGTTACCGGCACATCCACCTTCAGGCGGTCGCCCGCGGGTGCCACCTGCACTTGATCGAGCGCGCCGGCGAGGTCCGGATTTGACTGCGACTCCTGGTAGCGCCGGTACATCAGGCCGGCCTGCAGCGCCGCGGACAGCAGGTTCGCATCGTCCGGCGAGCTGCAAACGGCCTGAAAGTGCGTATCCACGCCCTCTTCCGCGTCCACGCTGATCGTCATCGCGCGTATGCGTTTGATGATGGCGGCCGCTTGCGGAAATTGGTTGGCTTGCGGAATCAGTTGCTGCATGGCCAGGTTTGCGTAGTCCTTGTTCAGTGCCGCCCAGATGATCCCCGTCCCGTTGGCTTCATTGATCAGCGGAAACAGGGTATCGTTTGTCAGCAGACTCTCGGCCGCTCCCGTACGGACGTCGATGAGCTTTTCCAGTGCCGAGCGGTGGCCGAAAGCCGCCGTGTTCGGATCGATGAACATAAACAAAATGTCGTCAGGGCCCGAGCCGCTGCCGAACGCGTAGAGATGGTAGCCGTGAATCTCGATTACGGGCAGCTTCTGCTGTTTGAATCGCGCTTCGCTCGACGATGGGTCGAAACTTCCCAAAGCCACTCCCACCACTTGTTCACCCTTGCCTTGCGCCGCAGCTACTCCGCCCCAGGCAAGTTCGTCGACTTGCGTATCGGGATCCACTCCGGCGGAGGAGAGGAATTTCTCGAATTGGCGGAAGCGGCTGGGAAGAAGCTGGTCGCGGAGCTGCGGAAACCATGGAAACTTGCGTGCGGACTTTAGATCGGCGTAGGCGAACTCGCCGATGTCTTTCGGAAACATGCCGATCACGGAAGTGCTCAGGGTACCAGCGTCGGCCCTCTGGGCTATGCCCAACAAACCGGCGAGCAATAGCGCAATCCCAAGAAAAGTTGCGTAAGTCCGCTTCGTCATAATCTGCTGCCCTCTGGAGGTACTAAATACGCTACCAGATATCCTTCCGTCCGGCCTCTACAGGATTCTCACTGATACGTATTGTTAATGACCGGCATTCGGAGCGCACGCGTTCGCCCACGCCGGCGTCCGTCACCGATTCGAGGTTTATGGCCACGTTTTCAAGAGCGCCACGAACCGCCGCTGATGCCATCAGGCGCGCTACGCGAACGTCTGACAACATAGATGGGCTGGATAGCGGTTCTAGTTGGCCAAGGCGCTCAAATAATTGCGCCGCCTCTCGCGCGATTTCAAGCGGCACTTCAATAGCCTTAACTAGAGCGTTCTGAATGGTTGTGTGACGCCGCTGGATCTCCTCCGGCGTGTTATTGGGAAGTTTGTAGGCGGATATCACGGATTGGAACGACCCGGCATCACGGTCAATCGCTATTGCGAGCCTGCGGGAGGCCGCATCGAACTCTATCAGCGCTTCATCGAGCCCCTGTTTATGCGTCGCGCCGTGTTTCTTCGTGCGCGATAATCCAGCCACCATTTGTCCGAGGCTTGCCGCTAGCGCACCCGCGAGCGCCGCGGCCGAACCTCCTCCGGGAGTTGCCGTCGGTTGCGCCAAGGCTTCGAGAAACGGCGCTACGATGGCGGCGAGGCTCTTGTTCGCGGCACCCTCCATCAACGATTCTTCCAGTCGATTCTCTAACACCTGCGCGGGCGAAAAGTTTTCGATTTTGAGATAGTTCTCGGCCGTCATTTCGAGCGCGCGCTTCGGGATCAGGCCCACGATCTCGCTCCCGGCGATTCCAACGCCCTGCTTCTCCGCCTCGCGCTTCACCGTTTCGAATACCAGATGAATCGGAGTCTGCTCGAAGTCGGTCAGGTTCATAGAGACTTGCGCGAGACTCCGCGCCCGCAAATCCACGCCCATGGCCTTCACGAATGGCAAGCCGCCGCTCGAAAAACGAATCGTCTTGGCGATTTTCTTCGCGATGGCAACATCGGCGGTACTCAAATTAATGTTGTAGGCAATCAAGAATTTGCGAGCCCCCACTACTGTCGCCCCGGCGGTGGGGTGAAGGCAGGCATCGCCGATATCAGGGGCACGGTCGGGATTGCGAAGAATTTCCTCGCACAGTCCCTCGAATTGTCCTCGGCGAATGTTCTCCAGATTCACGCGATCAGGCCGCTGTGCCGCCGCTTCGTAAAAATAGACGGGGACGCGATAGCGCGCCCAGATCTCGTGACCGGCCTGTTTCGCAAGGATCACGCAATCCTCTAAAGAAACGCCTTCGAGCGGAACGAAAGGCACCACGTCCGTCGCGCCGATGCGGGGATGCGCTCCCGTTTGCCGCGTCAAATCGATCAGTTCGGCGGCCCTGCCCACCGCCCGCACGGCAGCTTCAACCACCGCGTCCGGATCGCCCGCCAGTGTAATCACGCTTCGGTTGTGGTCCGCGTCGCTTTCTCGAGCCAGCAGAAAAACCCCGGGCACTTCACGTATCGCGGCTGCGATCGCGTCCACTTTGGAGAGATCGCGGCCTTCTGCAAAATTGGGAACGCATTCAACGAGCCGTTTCATGGATCAGTTCTTATTCGAGTGGATCACCGCGCCGCGCTTCATCGTCAGGTTGCAGAGGTTCATACCAAAATAATACGGAATCTCGCGGTAGGAGGCTACGTCAAAGGACGCGAGGTCCGCATACTTGCCAGCCTCGAGCGAGCCGATGCGGTCCTGCTGGCGCAGCGAGTAGGCGGGATTTATCGTGGCGGCGGAGATCGCTTCCGCGGGAGTGACGCGCATCTGAGAACAGGCGAGCGAGAGAATCATCGGCATGCTAAGTGTGGGGCTGGTGCCCGGATTGAAATCGGTGGCCAGCGCTACGATGGCGCCTGCATCGATCAGCTTGCGCGCGGGAGCGTAACGGCCAGTGCCCAGATGAAAGCCGCAACCGGGAAGCAGTGTGCATACGACATTCGAGGCTGCGAGCGAGCGAATATCGCTCGCATCAATTCTTTCGAGATGATCGGCGCTTGCTGCGGAAACTTCGATCGCCAGGCGCGCCGCCCCCGTATGCGCGAGCTGCTCGGCATGAATCCGCGGCACTAAGCCGCAGGCTCGGCCCGCTGCGAGGACGCGTCGCGATTGCGCCACGGTAAATGCGCCGCGGTCGCAGAACACGTCGCAGAATTCCGCAAGACCCGCGGTTGCCACGGCTGGGATCCAGCGCTTCACCAGCAAGTCCACGAACGCGTCCGGCCGCCGCCGGAATTCCGGCGGCACAATATGCGCGCCGAGAAAAGTTCGCGCGATATCAAGGGGCTGGTCCTGATGCAACTGCTGAAGGATGCCGAGTATTTTCGCTTCGCTTTTCCAGTCGAGACCGTAACCGCTTTTGGCTTCGAGCATGGTGGTGCCGTGCGCGGCGAATTCTCGGAGATGGGCGTTGGCGCTAGCGGCGAGCGCTTCCGCAGGCGAGCGCCGCAGGTTTTGAACGGTCGCACGAATGCCACCGCCCTCACGCGCGATTTGTTCATATGTTTTTCCAGAAATGCGCTGCTCGTATTCGCCGGCGCGGCTCGCGGGAAAAATCAAATGAGTGTGCGAATCCACGAACCCAGGCAGAACCACGCGCCCGCCGAGATCGAGCTTTTCGGCGCGGCGCGTGGCGCGCAGCCGCTCGATGCGGCTGCGCGGGCCAACGGCGGCGATGCGGTCGTTATGAACGAGCAGCGCGCCATCTCGAATGATGCCAAGATCGGAGAGGGCGCCGCCGCGCCGGGGTACAGCGCCGCGCAGAGTAAGCAGCTCCGAACAGCCGGTAATCAGCCAATCAGGCACGGCAATTATCGGAATAGCAACTCATCGGATCGTGGAAAGGCCAGAAATCGGAATTGGCCGCGCTCATGGCTTGTCACTCGCCATCGGAATGTTGATTCCGGATTTACGGACGAAGGCGATGGCCTCGGGGTAGCGGGCATCGGCGTGGCGCGCCACGCCCATGCCTGGATCGTTCGTGAGCACCCGCTCGATGCGCCCCGCCATTTCGGGCGTCCCGTCGGCGACGAGGACTTGTCCCGCGTGCAGGGAATAGCCGATTCCCACGCCGCCGCCATTGTGTATTGAAACCCAGCTTGCGCCGCTCGCGGTGTTGAGCAAGGCGTTGAGCAGCGGCCAATCGGCTACCGCGTCCGAGCCGTCTCGCATTTTCTCCGTTTCGCGGAAAGGCGAGGCGACGGAGCCGCAATCGAGGTGGTCGCGGCCGATTACGATCGGCGCCTTCAATTCCCCGCGCGCAACCAAATCGTTGAGCGCAAGGCCGAATTTTTCGCGCTGGCCATAGCCGAGCCAGCAGACGCGCGCAGGCAATCCCTGAAAGCGCACACGCTTCTGCGCGAGCGCAATCCAGCGGCAGAGAATTTTATCCTGTGGAAACATTTCGAGAACGAGTTTATCGGTGCGATGAATATCGGAAGCTTCCCCCGAAAGTGCAACCCAACGAAATGGTCCGCGACCTTCGCAGAATAGCGGCCGGATGTAAACAGGCACAAATCCCGGAAAATCGTAGGCGTTTTTAACGCCTCGCTCGAAGGCAAACGTCCGAATGTTGTTCCCGTAATCGAAGGTAACCGAGCCGAGCTTTTGCAGAGCCAGCATCCCTTCGACATGCTTCGCGATAGATTCCAGCGAGCGATTGCGATAGCTCTCGGGATCCGTTTTGCGGAGCTCGGCGGCTTGATCGACGCTCAGCCCTTGAGGAACATAGCCACCGATCGGGTCGTGGGCGCTCGTTTGATCGGTGAGGAGATCGGGAACCACGCCGCGGCGAGCAAGTTCGGGAACAACGTCCGCGCAATTGCCGACCAAGCCCACCGATGTGGCTTCGCGCTTGCGGATGGCATTTTTCAGGATGCGCAGTGCCTCATCGAGATCGTTGACCATCACGTCGCAGTAGCCGGTCTTGACGCGGCGCTTGATTCGCTCCGGATCGACGTCGATGCCGAGGAATGCCGCACCATTCAGCGTTGCGGCGAGCGGTTGCGCGCCACCCATGCCACCCATTCCGCCGCTGGCGATTAATTTGCCGGCGAGATCGCCGCCGAAGTGCTTTCTTCCGGCGGCTGCGAACGTTTCGTAGGTGCCTTGCAGGATTCCCTGCGTGCCGATGTAAATCCAGCTTCCGGCGGTCATCTGGCCGTACATCATCAGGCCGACGCGGTCGAGCTCGTCGAAATTTTGCCAATCGCTCCAGTGTCCGACGAGATTCGAATTCGCGATCAGGACGCGCGGCGCGTAAGAGTGAGTGCGAAAGACGCCCACAGGCTTGCCGGATTGCACCAGAAGCGTTTCGTCATTTTCCAGAGATTTGAGCGAGGCGACGATGGCGTGAAAGCAATCCCAATTGCGAGCGGCTTTGCCGCGGCCGCCGTAGACGATTAATTCCTCGGCCTTTTCGGCAACCTCAGGGTCGAGGTTGTTCATCAGCATGCGGAGGGCGGCCTCTTGCTGCCAGCCTTTACAGGAGATGGCGCTGCCGCGCGGCGCTCGAATTGGCTGATAGCCGGTCGGATTGTCCACGGCGAGCTTTACCATGGGCGCGCTGCCTGACCGAATCGAGGGTCCTCGATTTTGTGTCGAGTAGGGTGGGCTCCAGAGCTTTGTTGTGAATAACTTAGGAGGCGTTCTACTCGGCTCCTACTGTCGATAAGATCGTTCTGACGCGATGCGATGTGTCGAGGGAAACGAGAGCCTATGGCTGATCGCGGGACTCTCGCCCGGACATAGATATCCTGCCTGGCCTGTGGTGAGGGCCAGCGCAATGCCTCGCGTTCGATCCAAACATTCACGCGATCATCTTAGTACGGAATCAACCGAGCGCAAGGGTGGGGTTCTGTGGACTTTCTGAGGCGGGTGAAGATCGAAGATAGATTCTTTGACTGCCTGCGCTGGCCGTCGCGAGCCTCGCGACGGAAAGGTGGATGCCGGCGCACTCCGCCCCGAATGATGAGTTCTTACCTATGCGGCGGAGTGGCCGGCGAAGCACACTTTTACTTGGGCGCTCCGACGGGAATCATGGCGTGTTCGTACGGCGTGCCGACCCACATCATGTACGGCTTGGTTGGATCGGGATCCTTGGCCTCCGTATAGCCGAGGGCCTTGGAGGGCGGACCAAAAAGCATGATGTGCGGGCCGGTGACGACCCAATGATTATCGGCAGTTTTGCCGGTGGCATACGGATCTGTGTTGCTGGCGCCGTGATCGCCTGCAAGCATGTACGAAATGCCGACTTTGTTGGGCGGTGGCATGTGCATCAGCAGGGCATGGATGAATTCCATGCTGTTGGCGTCGTTGCACATCTTGTCCGTGCCCATGACCATGCAACTAAATCCGTTCCTTCCAGCGCGCAGCGTGCGCATGCTTCCGTTGGACTCCATGCGAACGACGGCTGCATCTTTGGCCACAGCTGGTGGACCGGCAGACAGTGCCTGGGCGGTGTATTCGGAGTCCGATATTTGGTGCTGCTGAGCATTGGCCGTGGCTGCGGCAGCAAATAGCGAGATGGCAACTGCGAGAAATGTCTTGAACATATTTCCTCCGTGAGGTCTCGACTGGATTCCGCTTGGCTCGGAATTGAGCGCATTTTTCACTGTCAACAGCGCGGTTGTCAAGTTTTCCAGCGAGGATTCTGACGGCAAAGGTGGTAGAGGCTCCGAAACTTTTGTAAGCTGTGACCCTGGGAGCGATGAAGATGGCTGCTATTTCCCTGAAGGTGAACGGCCGCATTCACGAGGTGGATGTCGCGCCGGACACTCCTCTGCTGTATGTGCTCAGCGATGAGCTGCAATTACGCGGACCCAAGTTTGGCTGCGGCCTTGCGCAGTGTGGCGCCTGCACGGTGATCATTCAAGGGAAGGCGGTGCGCTCTTGCGTAATGCCGGTCAGCGCGGTGAAAAACCGGGAGGTCACCACGCTCGAGGGCATCGGAACTCCTGAGAGGCCGCATGCGATTCAGCAGGATTTTATCGATGAGGGGGCGGCGCAATGCGGGTTCTGCCTGAGCGGCGTGATCCTTACGGCAAAAGCGCTGCTGGATGAAAACCCGAAGGCGTCCGACGAGCAGATTCGTGAGGGACTATCGACTGTCTTATGCCGGTGTTTTGCGCACACGCGCATGATGCGTGCGATCAAGCGTTACCAGGCGAGGCGCGCATGAAAAAAGAACTATCCCGCCGCGACTTTCTCAAGGCTTCCGGCGCGCTGGTGGTTAGCTTCAGCGCGGCATCGGTGATGGAGCCATTCGCCACAGCTCAGGGACCATTCGACACCCATCCGTCGCATGTGAATCCGGAGAAGCTGGACTCATGGCTTGCGGTGGCATCCGACGGCACTGTGACCGCGTACACCGGGAAATGCGATCTCGGGCAGGGCATGTACACGGTGCAAACGCAGCTAGTGGCGGAAGAACTGTGCGTATCGATTGAGAAGGTGAAGCTGATTCAGTGCGATACGTCCGTGACCCCGGATCAAGGGACCACGTCGGGCAGCCAGTCCACGCCCACCAATTTCAATGCGCGAAATCTGGCGCAGGCGGCCGCGACCGCACACGAGGCTCTAATCGGAATGGCGGCGCAGAGACTTGGCGCGCCCGCGGACCAGCTTACGGTGAAGGATGGTGTGGTGAGCGCGAGGGGTGGGAGCACCGTCAGCTATAGCGAGCTGATCGGGGGCAAGCATTTTGACCTCCCGGTGAGCGCTACGGCGAAACGCAGATCGCCCAGCGAATGGATCGTCCTCGGGAAACCTGTTGCATCTCTGGATAGAGTCGCGCTGATGACCGGCACGTTCGAGTTCGTTCACAACGTGCACGCGCCGGGAATGGTCCACGGCCGGGTGGTGCGTCCGCCAGAGATCGGGGCAACGGTTGAGAAGGTGGACGAAATGTCTGTGCAGCACATTCCGGGGCTCATTAAGGTGGTGGTGCGAAATAACTTCATCGGCGTAGTGGCAGAGAAGCAGTGGCAGGCTGCGCAGGCGGCCAAGGATCTGAAGGTCGACTGGAAGCCGGGCCCCGGGCTGCCGGCGCAAAAAGACTTTTACGATACCATGCGCAAGCAGGCGTCACGCGATGTGATGCTCGTAAATTCCAAAGACGTGGACGACAAGCTGAAATCGGCCGCGCACGTTTTGAAATCCACGTATTCGTATCCCTATCAAGCGCACGGCTCGATTGGTTCATCGTGTGCAGTGGCCGATGTCCAGGCGGATCACGCGACCATTTGGTCATCGACGCAGTCCGTATACCCGACGCAACACGGCATTTCGATACTCACCGGCTTGCCGCCCGACAGCGTGAGAGTGATTTTCGTTCGCGGCTCGGGTTGTTACGGACTCAATGCTGCAGATACAGTTTCGTTCGATGCGGCGCTACTATCACAAGCCGTGCACAAGCCGGTTCGCGTGCAACTGACGCGGCAAGACGAGTTCCTTTCCGAGAACTATGGCTCGGCATGCGTGATCGAGCAACAGGTCGGAATCGATGCGGGCGGCGCGATCCAGGCGTGGGACTGCGAGGCGTGGTCTGTTTCGTTGGGCGGAAGGCCAGGGTACGAAAAGCCCGGAAACGTGGTCTCAGGGATGTTGGCCGGATTCGATCCGGAAACGATTTCTCCGCGGCCGGCGGTCGAGCCCACCGGAGAGCTGCGCAATGGCAGCAATGCGGTCCCTTCGTATGTGGCGGGATGCATCAGCGGCAAGTGCGGCGGAGCGGGTTCGGTTCGAAGCGAGCGTGTGTTGATGCATGAGGTAAAGTCACCCTTCTTTACCGGACCGTTGCGCTCGCCATTGCGCTTGCAAAACACCTTCGCGCACGAATGCTTCATGGACGAGGTTAGCGCTCATGCGGAGGCCGATCCAGTAGAGTACCGGCTGCAACACTTGAGTGAGGCGCGAATCGTTGGAGTGGTGAAGGCCGCAGCCGAAAAAGCGAACTGGGTTGCGCGTCGTTCGCCCAAAGGTGGCAATGCGCCCACCGGTAGCGTCACCGGGCGCGGAATCGCTTGCGTCGCGTACGAAGGCGGCAACGGATATGCGGCGCTGGTCGCCGAAGTGGAAGTGGATCAGGCGAGCGGGCGGGTGCAGGCCAAGCGGTTTGTCGCCGCGCTGGATTGCGGGCCAATTTCCAATCCTGACGGAGTGCGTAATCAGATCGAGGGCGGCGTCTTGCAAGGAACGAGCCGCGCGCTGGGGGAAGAAATCACTTGGGACGATAGCAAGGTGACTTCGATCGACTGGCGGAGCTACCACACGCTGCCGCTTGGGATCGAGGCGCCGATTATCGAGAGCGTTCTCGTGAACCAGCCCGCGGCGAAAGCGATGGGCGCGGGAGAGACAGCAATTACACTGGCTGCCGCGGCGATCGGCAACGCGATTTTTGACGCGACCGGCGCACGAATCCGGCAAGTGCCGTTCACGCCCGAACGCGTGAGAGAGGCGCTCGCCGCGCGGGGATGAGAAACACCGGCTAACAAAGTCTGTAACGATCGATCGGTTTAGGGCAATGTGTGTCGCATCCTTTAGGCTCTTCGAAGGAGGCATATATGACGAAGTTCCGCGCGGCTCTGCTGGCGTTGGCTTTGTGCTCTGGTTTGTCGCTCGGCGCCTGCCAGGATACGAAAACACGACAGGAGAATGTGCAGCTAAAGGCGCAGGTTGCTGATCTTCAAAAGCAACTCGGTGAGATGGGCAACCGTGTGGACGAAGCGACAACAGCCAAGAACGAGTTGATGAAGGAAAACGCCGAGCTCAAGACGGAGAACGAACGCTTGAAAGCAAGACACGGCGGAACAAAAAAGGCGAAATCGAAAAGGCACCATCACCGGGCAACGTGAGCGCTCGCCTGTCCGGCGCTGTTGAGGGCCACATTGCGCAACAGTGTAGGCTAGGCTAGAGTGGCGCGCATGACTGCTGAGTACACTCCGCTGCCGCGATTATTTCTGGAAGCGGTGGACCGTTTCGCGAATCCGCGGACGCAGATGTATCGCACGGCCGCAGGCTGGCGGGCAGTTTCGGCGAATGAAATGCTGCGGCGGGTGGCTGGGCTTGCCAAGGCGTTGGCTGGACTTGGCATCCAACGCGGCGACCGCGTGGGAATTTTCGCGCCGAACTGTCCTGAATGGCACGTCGCCGATTTTGCAATTCAAGGACTGGCCGCGGTTGTTGTGCCGGTGTATTTCCGCGAATCACCAGAACGGCTGACCTACATTTTGAAGGACTCCGGTGCGCGCATCGCGTTCACGGCGGGAGAGGAACAGTCGAGCAAGATTGCCGGATGCCGCCAGAATCTGCCGACGCTCGAGCACGTGATTTCCACAGCCGCTGCAGCCGATTTCCGCGATGCCACGCCCGGTGCGGCGCAAGGAGACGCTCCGCTCTACGGCACTTTGCGCTACCAGGACTTGATCGCGACGACCGCCGAGGCGGAAATTGCAGAATACCGGCGGAGAGCCGCGGAAGTAACCTCGGATCAGCTGGCGACGATCATTTACACGTCCGGCACCACGGGAGAGCCGAAAGGCGTGATGCTGAATCATGCGAACCTCAGCTCAAATTCGCGCGACTTCAGCGGGGATTTCGAGATGTCGCCGTCGGATGTGGCCCTTTCGTTGCTGCCGCTGGCGCACGTTTACGAGCGGACCATCGACTACGGCAATATTTTTCAGGGAGTCTCAATCGCGTATGTGGAGCAGCCGGAGTCTATCGCCCAGGCCTTGCTGGAGGTCCGGCCCACAACGATGGCGGCGGTGCCGCGCTTCTACGAAAAGACTTATGCGAATATCATCGAAAAGGGCCATCGAGAATCCGGAGTGAAGCGGAAGATTTTCGACGCGGCTATTCGCACGGCGTCCGCGGCAGTGGCATGGCGGGCTCACGGAAAGAGCGCACCTTGGGGCGTCAAGCTGCGGTGGCGGATCGCAGACCGCTTGGTCTATTCAAGAATCCGGGCGGGAGTGGGAGGCCGAATTCGCATCTTCAGCTCCGGCGGCGCGCCGCTGGCTGCGGAGTTGGCGGAGTTCTTCTGGTCAGTCGGCCTGCCTGTGTATCAGGGCTATGGATTGACGGAGACCTCGCCCGTAGTCACATTCAATTCGCCTAAGATGAACAAGGTGGGAACCGTCGGACGTCCGATTCCCAACGTGCAACTGCGGATTGCCGACGATGGGGAAATTCTGGTGAAAGGACCGTGCGTGATGCAGGGCTACTATCACAAACCCGAGGAAACTCACGCCGTACTCACGCCGGAGGGCTGGTTTTCCACAGGAGACATTGGCCGGATCGATGCGGACGGCTTTCTATCAATCACCGACCGCAAGAAGGAATTGCTGAAGACGGCGGGTGGAAAATTCGTCGCGCCGGCGCCGATCGAGAATTTGCTGAAGACTTCGCCGCTGATCTCAAATGCCATGGTGGTGGGCGACCGGCGGAAGTTCGCTTCCGTGCTGGTGGTTGTGAACTTCGCGGGGATCGAAGAGGAAGCGCGCAAAGCGGGCAGGGAATTTTCAACCGCCGCACAAGCGATCGGCGATCCGTGGGTACGCGACTTGATGTCGCACGAAATCGAGCGGCTGACTTCCTCGCTTGCGCAGTACGAAAGGCCGAAGCGGTTCGCGCTGCTGGAACAAGATTTCACGTATGCGAATGGCGAGCTAACTTACACGCTGAAGCTGAAGCGGCGCGTGATCGAGGAGCATTACCAGGACACCATTGCTCGGCTTTACGCGGATGTGGAGGAGCCGCATCCTCAGCCAGCTGGGTAGCCTCCCCTTCCATACCGCGGAAACATCGGGCGGAGTAGAATATCGGCGGAGACGAATATGATTGACCAACTGGTGATTGCGGGGCGGGCGTTTAGGTCGCGGCTGATTGTGGGCACCGGGAAATACCGGAGTTTTCAGGAAATGGCGCGTGCGCACGCGGCATCTGGCGCCGAGATGGTGACGGTGGCGGTGCGACGCGTGAATCTGACCGACCGCAGCAAGGAATCGCTGCTCGATTATATCGATCGCGACAAATTGTTCATCCTACCGAACACCGCCGGATGCTATTCGGCCGACGAAGCCGTGCGTGCGGCACGGCTGGGACGCGAGGTAGGGCTTTCCGAGTGGGTGAAGCTCGAAGTGATTGGCGACGAGCAAACACTTTTCCCCGAAACTGAAGAGCTGGTGCGCGCGACGAAAACTCTGGTGAAGGAAGGCTTCATCGTGCTGCCGTACACCAGCGACGATTTGATTGTGGCGCGCAAGCTGGTCGATGCAGGGGCTTCGGCCGTGATGCCCCTGGGCGCGCCGATTGGGTCCGGCATGGGAATTCAGAATTTAGCCAACCTGCGCATCTTGCGGGAGCGAATCACAGAAGTGCCGCTCATCGTGGATGCAGGCGTCGGTACGGCATCGGACACAGCGATTGCGATGGAGTTGGGCGCCGATGGCGTCCTGATGAACACAGCAATTGCGGGAGCGCAGGACGCGGTGCTGATGGCGGAAGCGATGCGCGCGGCAGTCGAAGCAGGCCGAAAGGCGTTTCTAGCCGGGCGAATTGAGAAGAAATCGTATGCCACCGCATCCAGCCCGGCGGCCGGCGTCGTGAGGTAAAGGATCGGACGAGGCACGCCAGCACCGGTATCCGAGAGTCAGCGAAATAGAATATGCCAGGAGATGTCCACGAAGGCGTGGACGAGGGTGCCGGGGACCAGCGAGCGCGTTCTCATCCAGGCATGGCCGTAAACCAGACCGGCAATCGTGGCTAGAAGCACATACTTCCAGTTGGGATAGGGCGCGTGGAAGATATGCGAGAGGCCGAAGATCACTGAAGTGACCGCCAGTCCGGCCCAATCGTTCTTCATCGTGCGCGAAAGCGAATTCTGCAGGATGCCGCGAAATAGGAATTCCTCGGGCCAAGCCGTAAAGAGCAGAATTCCCAACGCTGTTAATGGAAGGAAGTGCTCACGGTGCAAAGATGGGGCGAAAGCGAGGAAGTGCGTTCTGATGCCGGTGGGGACCGCCATGGCGGCAAAGATCATGAAGTACAACGCGACAATCCATGCGAAGCTGCGTCGCCATTCGATGGCGTAGCCGACGCCTTCCAATCTGCGGAGCAACACGAAGGCCGCAACGCCGGTGCTAAGGGCCATCAGGATTGTGAGCACGTGCGTTAGCGGAGGCGGATAGGGAAACACTCTGTACATCCACCTGAACTCGACCGGCAGCCAAATCACAACTGCCGCGGCGTAATCTTCCCACGTACCTGGCGATTTTCCAGGGCAGCGAGCCAGGAGAAGAGCGGGCAGCACGGCGTAGGCAGCTCCCGCCAGCATCATTTTCAAGTTGCCGCTGACCGCAAACGAATAAACGAGAACGGCAAAGAGGGGCACAAGCGGCGCAAGCAATATTCCCGGGATCCGGAGCGCCAATTGGGCGAGTTTGAGGACGCCCGGAACCGCGAGGAAGAGTTCGAATCCAAAGAGGGTCGCTGAGACAATCAGCGCCACGGCGAATTGTCGCCCGCCAAATCCCATCCACAGGCCCGCAAAGGCCGCCATTGAAACTGTTACGGCCCAGATGGCGACGGCCGCCGCAAAGCTGATTTGTCGTGACTGAGAGTCCGGTGTCATAGTAAATGATTCTAACCGGACCGTCCGGGCCGCACGATAAGAGCTTGATTTGATTTTCAGTCTCGGCGATTCTGAGGCGTGCCTCGCGCGATAGTGGAATCCGGAACGGGACGCCTTGCTTACCTCGATTGGTTGCGGGGTTTCGCCTGTATTGGAATGTTCGAAGTGCATTGCTACGATGCCTGGCTCGGCGGCGCGGCACGGCGCGGCTGGTTTTTCGGACTAACGCAATTCAGTGGGACCGTTCCCGCTCCCTTATTCATATTTCTTGCCGGCATTTCTTCGGCGCTGGTAACGGACCGCATGCGCCGCAAAGGCGCGAAGGCGAGCGCCATAGGAAAGCGGATTATCCGGCGCGGCGTGGAAATTTTCGCGCTCGGCCTCGTCTTTCGAGTGCAGGAATACTGGCTGGGGCAACCGTGGGCGCCTATGACGGACCTATTGCGGGTGGACGTGCTGAATATGATCGGAATTTCGATCGTGCTCATAGGAATTCTCTGCGGCTTGGTACAGAACCGAACGGCAACCATCGCTCTAGCAGCGTCCGCGTCGCTGGGTATGGCGCTGGTCACGCCGCCGCTCTGGACCACTTGGCGGCCCCATTGGCTGCCGTGGTATCTCGAGTCGTACATCAATGGTGTGCATATTTACGCGAGCCCACAGCCGTGGCTTTTTCCGGTATTTCCCTGGACGGCATTCGCGTTTGCGGGGCTGGCGACGGGCTTCCTGCTCACGAGCGACTGGGCAAGGCGGAATCCATCACAAATGGCGGCAATCCTGGGTGGCTCGGGCGTCGCAATGTTTTCCGTTTCGCGATGGCTCGATGCTGTGCCGCTGCAGCTGTACAGCGTTTACGATTACTGGCATACGAGCCCGAACTTCTTCTTCGCTCGCGTGGCGATCGTGCTGGTGGTGATCTGGATGGGATACGCGTGGTGCCAATGGGGATTGGGCGCTAAGGGTTTTAGCCCGCTGATACAACTTGGGCAAACGTCCCTATTGGTTTATTGGGTGCACATCGAGTTTGTCTACGGACGCTTTTCGATCCTGGCGCAGCACTCGCAGGGGATCGCAATGGCGACGCTCGGTCTGCTGATTATCTTTGCAGCGATGCTAATGCTATCGATGGCGCGAACGCGGGCAAAAGGACGCGGCGCTGAAATTCTGGCGCACCTACGGCTGCGGCGCGGGGTGCCGACCGTCGTTCGGGAAAGCTAGGGCCTTATAGCAGAATCAGGGGGAGGGGAGACAAGCGCCGGGGCCTCGCCTGGCTTTGCGGGAAGTTTGAAAATGTATTCCCCGGGACGGGCAAGGCCCATCTCCTCGCGTGCGATTCGCTCGATGGCTGCCGGATCGGTTTTCAGCGCTTTCACGTTTTCCTGCAACTCGCGATTTTCTCGATTGATCTGATCGATTTCGAGCTGAACCCTGGCTGCTTCGTTCTGGGCCCGCCGCATCGCGAGCAGGCCGTGCGTCCCAAACACATCCTGAAGCAGGAGTAACGCGAGCCCCAAGGCAAGAAACCAGTTGAGGTTCTGCCGTAGAAAATTGCTCATCTGCTCGGAGAAGCTTACGGGTCGCTCGCTCATTGAGAGACCCACTCGCGAGCCTGGTCGGCCAGGTTTTCGGAAGCGGCAAGCGTGGCGGCCTCGGCGTAGACCCGGACAATAGGCTCGGTGCCGGAGAGCCGCATCAAAAGCCAGGTATCGTTGTCCAAAATCAATTTCAGACCATCGGTGCGATCTGTGTGGGCCACGCGATGCCCGGCGAATTCTTTGAAGTCAGCCTTCAGGCGATTCGGCAATCCGGCCTGAACGTCATCGGATACATGCAGGTTCTCCCGAACCGGCCAGAACTCCCGGCCCACGCGGCGAAAGAGATCGCGCAATTGATCGGACAGGGATGCCCCGCGCGCAGCAATCATCTCGCCAACGATCAAACAAGCCAGAATGCCGTCCTTCTCGGGCAGATGCCCGCGAATGGTCATGCCGGCGCTCTCTTCGCCGCCGAGCGCGATTTTGTCGTCGCGCAGCAGCGGACCCACGTATTTGAAACCCACTGGCGTTTCGTAGACCCGGACCCCGTGCAATTTCGCGACCGCGTCGATCAGGTGGGTGGTGGCCACGCTGCGCGAGGCTCCCAGCTTGTACCCGCGGGTTTCGAGCAGGTAGTCGAAGACAAGGGCCAGGATGTGATTGGGCGAAATAAACGCGCCATCGCGATCTACTATGCCGAAACGGTCAGCGTCACCGTCGGTTGCCAACCCCGCAAGAGCTTGTTTTTCTTGCACGGCGATCTTCAGCGGTCCCAAATTTTCCTCGGAAGGATCGGGTCCCGTGCCGTCAAAGAGGACATCGCGGTTCGCGCGAATGGAAGTGACCGTCAGACCATTTTCCGCAAGGATCCGATCGAGCCAGCCCGCACCGCATCCGTGAACGGCGTCACAAATGAAATTGCCTTTCGCTTTTTGCAAAACATCGAAACGAATCACTCGGCGAAGTTGTTCGAAGTACGCCTCACGAGGATCAATGTGCTCAAAAGTATCCTCGGTTTCGTGATGTTGGCTTGGTTCGTCCTCCAGCTTAGCCGCTCGCTTTTCGAGGTCCTTGGTGACTTCCGGAAGCGCCGGGCCTCCGTCGGGTCCGGAAAATTTCAGCCCATTGTATTGCGCGGGGTTATGACTCGCGGTGATGTTCACGCCGCCGTCCAGTTTCCCGTAAATGATGGCATGGGCAATAGCCGGAGTGGGAGTGGGCGCACCGCACAGCAGTACCCGGCAACCATCCGACCGGAGAACGGCGGCGGATGCTCGCGCGAAGTCTTCGGAAAAAAACCGGGTGTCGTAGCCGATAATCACCACAGGAGCCTTCGTTTGGGCGCGCAGATGGCTGGCAATTGCCTTTGACGCTCGACGCACGCCGGGAAAGGTAAAGTCCTCGGCAATGATGCCGCGCCAGCCGGAAGTGCCGAAGTGGATCGTGTGGTTTGTCACGCGCGCGTATTGTATCGTGTCACCCCAGGCGCGAGTATCGGGTAATCGCGGTAGGATGAACCGCAAGAGTAAAGACAGCGATGACAAATCAGATCGTCGTCCTCGTAACGTGCGGGTCGATCAAGGAGGCGCAGCAGATCGGCCGCGCGCTGGTGGACCGGAAACTGGCGGCCTGCGCCAACATTCTCCGCTCCCCGGTGCAGTCAATCTACCGCTGGAAGCGGAAGGTCGAGTTAGCGCGGGAGGTCCTTTTGATCTTGAAAACTTCGCGGTCGCGTTTCGCAACCCTGGACAGCACGATTCGAAAGCTGCATAGCTATGAACTGCCCGAAATCATTGCCCTGCCGATCGTGGCAGGTACCCGAAGCTATCTCGACTGGATTTCTAGGTCCGTTAGCGGCAAGAGGCGGTAACACCTAATGCGTTGCCCCTTACACGGGAATCTTGAGAGGGATTCACGACCGTAGTAAAAAGAGAGTGTTATGAGAGTTCAGTTGACGAGCCGCGGCAGTCTCGCTCGGTTAATTCGTCCATTGTTGTTGGCAATATGGCTGCTGTGCCTGTCGGCGGCGTTCGCTCAAACGGACAATTCAGGCCAACCCCCTGCTTCGGATCAATCGAGCGCCGCTAAGCAGGATCAATCCAATGCGGTAGATAAAAAGGAACAGAAATCCTCCGAGTCGGCTACGACGAAGCTCAGGATCATCGTCACCGCCGGAGAGGATAAGCCTATTGGCAATGCCAGCGTCTACGTCCGGTTCAACACGTCGGGCGGTTTTCTGCGTCACGAAAAGCAGGTAGAGATGAATTTCAAGACCAATCAAGATGGTTCGGTGAAAATTCCAGAAATTCCGCAGGGAAAGATACTCATCCAGGTGATCGCAACAGGGTGGCACACCTACGGCAAGTGGTATGATGTCGAAAAGGACGAACAAACCATTGCGATTAAGCTCGTGCCACCACCTCATTGGTACTGAGCAGCCCGTTTCTAGCTTTCCATATCAGGAATTGCCCGTATCGCGTTCCATTTTAGAAAATTTGCGAAGCTCTCTCATTGCGAAGAGTCTTTACGTTGGCTTCGCTTGCACATGATTTGTGCAAAGAGCAGTAAGCCCCGTACTGTCGCGTGTTTTCGATCGCCGCGCGAGGCTTTTCCACATGGTTTTCAACAGAACTGTTGAAAACTGTCACGGAGCATTAATACTTCTCAATTCTCAATGGAAAAATGGCGCAACAATTGCCTCGAACGATTCGGCGCCGGCCACCGGGCGGGGTGCCAGTAAATATTCTGTGGTTGTAACGCCTCAAGGCTATTGCCTTCGGCGAACGAGCCCCGTCTCACCAGCGTGATACCATCGTTCCTGCCACCCCGAATAAAATGAAAGAACTAATTCTCAACGCGGACGATTTTGGTTTGACTCGGGGCATCAATCGTGGAATCATCCGCGCACACCGGGACGGAATCCTCACCAGCGCCACGCTTATGGCTGCAGCTCCAGCCTTTGACCATGCAGTCGAACAAGCGCTCGCAAATCCAACACTAGGTGTAGGGTGCCACTTAGTCCTCACGGGCGGTTCAGCGGCCGCCCCCCGGGAACAAATCCCATCTCTAGTGGACGAGAATGGCCACCTGCCGCAATCTTTAACCGTTTTGGTCGCGAACGTTACCACCCGCAGGGTGCCCTCGCGCGAAATCGAAACGGAGCTGGGCGCCCAAATCGAAAAAATCCGCCGCGCAGGCATCGAACCAACCCACCTGGACACCCACAAGCACACCCACGTCCACCCCACGATCATGAACGCTCTCGGGCGGGTAGCTCAGCAGTCCGGCATCACGCGGGTGCGGAATCCCGTGGAGGATCTGCGGGACTCGTGGAGATCCAATCGGTCTGACGGCACCAATACGCTGAGAAATTTGGCTGCCGCTGCGACGGTAAGCGCTGTAGCTTCTAGATTTAGAGTTATTTCGACCAAGTATGGCTTGCGTTCTCCCGATCATTTTTTGGGACTGGCAGTCACCGGACAATTAGGTGCGGAAGCTTTGTGCCGTTTGATCAACGCACTTGACGAGGGCCAAACTGAAATCATGCTGCACCCCGGAATTTGCGACGACGACTTAGCGCGGACCGGCTCGCGCCTTCAGCGCCAGCGAGAGACCGAAATGGAAGGCCTGCTGGCGCCAGAAGTGAGGCGTGCAGTGGAAGAACGCGGCGTGCGGTTGATCTGTTATCGCGATTTGAATTAAGCTGAGCCGAACTTCGATTTAACATAAGATGTTGTTCGAGCGGCTTCACGAACCAACGGACTGGTATAGTGTGTCGCTGTTTTCAGAGTTTCGAATGATGACGTGGTTAGCGAAACACACCTTGGGGCATGGAAGATGAAGATCATGGAGCATCGAGTGCCTTCGCTTTTGTACGTAGCGGTGATGGTCGGCGTCTGCGCCGCCGGGTCGACCGTGTTTAGCCAAGCGCCCGCCAACAGTAAGTACGACGGTTCGTATCATGGGGCGTACAGTGGGTCCTTTGCGGGCAACCCCGCGATGGGATCCGTCGCATTTTCCGTGGCGAATGGTGTCATTACCGTGACAGATCCCGGTCAGGGCGCGGGAACCGTGGATTCTTCCGGCTCGGCGACTTTCAGCGGTTCACTCGGGGTGGCGGGTATCTCCTGCAAATTTAGTGGCGCTTTCCGGTCGTCAACAGGCGCACAAGGCGTTCGCGCTTCGGGTTCGTGGTCGTGTACGGGGTCCGGGCAAACCGGAAGGGGCACGTGGAGTGCGGATCGACATTAGGCTTCCTTAGCACCCTGGCGTGTTCTTCCGAAACATCCGAAGATTTAGAGTTTCCCTCCGAAAAAGCGCGCTCGCCTTGCGAGCAGTATCCGCTCGCTCTTGTTCCCGCAGGTACATTTTCCTGCGAACACTATTCCAGATCGGCGGGAGTTACTTTCGCAATCCAAGAGTCATAGTCGGACGTATACCCCGCTTTCTCTTGCAGCATCCGAATGCGCTTCTTGATATCAGCCACTTTTTCGGGGGGGAGGGCGGGCGCAGATCGAATGCTCTGTTCAACGGCCTTCGTTTGCCCCGCCGCCTGGGCTTCGGCAGCTTCATATAACACCGACAAATCCCCCGCGCCATCTCCAATACCAATGTAATTCTCGATCAAATGATTCGTTACGCGCTGGCTGTGGATGAGCGACACTCGGATGTTGCCTTGGCCGGTCACCACGTTTCCCACGCCAAACACGTGCTCGCAGCCGGAATAACGGGGCAAGTCCTCGCCGCTAAAAGTGTAGTATTCGCCTTTCATCGAGACGCCAGCGATGATTTCGGGCACCGAACCGATTGACGAGATTACCAGCGGCGCTCTCAACTCGTGTTCCGAGCCTGGTATTGGCTGGGCACTGCGGCCTTCGATTTTGGTTTCCGCGACCTTCAGTCCAACTACGCGCCCATTGTCCACAATCAGGCCGGTGGTCAGCCTGCGATCCTGAACTCGAAACAGATATCTCTCTCGCGCCAACCGAAGCATCTTTTGGCGGACCTGCTCGGTCTTCGCGATCTGCTCTGCGGTGGCGTTATCCGGAGGCTGAGCGAGAGGCATATCTTGCTCGCGTCGGCGGTAGATCAAAAGACAACCCTTGATGCCGAGTTCCTCTGGCTTGATGCAGTGAGCTTTGCAGGCGGCGGGTATCCCTTTCTCCAGCTCATGCATATTCGTTGCGATGCCGCGAGCTCGCATGGCGCGTTCGTAGTTTTCGAGCTGCAACACTTTAACCACGTCAATGGATGCCAGCCCACCGCCCACCACGATCGTTTCGTCCGGAGTTTCGTATAGAGGGCCCGCGTAGCCCTTCTCGTTCTTGTGGTTGTACCAGTAGATGAACGGGTTCTGGTAACTCAGTCCCTTGTTGACGAACTGATCCGCTCCGGGAACTCCCAAGTTCCGATCGCGCCAGGCGCCGTTTGCCAAAATGACGGCCGAGAAGCCCCACTCCCGGCAAAGTTCTTGAAAGTCTAAATCTCCACCGAGCTTCGTTGAGGGAATGAAGTGAATGCCCGGCTTCCTCAGGCGCGCATCAATGCGGGCGTATTCTTGCTTACGCTGCTCCACGTGCCAGCGCGGCAGGCCATCCTCGATTTTGCCGTACGGCCTCTTGTTTTGCTCGATGACGGCTACTTGAATTCCACGGTCCGCCAGAATTTCCGCCGCCACCGAGCCGGAGATGGCTGCGCCAACGATTGCGGCGAAATGTTGTTCGTTCTGGGCCATTGACGTTCCGTGGACCTAATTTGCACGGCGCGAAGCACCGGGATTGTACACCAGCAGCTCTTCTTCGGGGCTTTCAACCAGACGGGTCAGCGACTCATTGGATGCTGTTCGTGGCAGGAGAGTTGAAGCGGGACGACGATCAGACCATGCCTTACTGGATGACGGTTTCGCCTGCGAGCATTTCGCGCAGCTTGGAGGCTAGCACCGCCAGCGTGAACGGCTTTTGCAGGAGGACCGCCCCGGTTTGGAGGACGCCCTGATGCATGATCGCTTGGTCGGTATAGCCTGACATATATAGAACCTTGATTTCTGGACGAAGAACCTTGATCCGCTCGGCGAGTTCGGGACCGCCCATCCCCGGCATTACCACGTCCGTCATCAGCAAGTGAATCGGTCCGGAGCGCAGGCTGGCCAATTCGATCGCCTCGCGACCGTTTTCCGCCACAATCACGGTATAACCGCTGGTCTCCAGATACTCACGTGCAAGTTCTCGGACACCCTTCTCGTCCTCCGCCAGCAGAATCACCTCCGAGCCGCGTGGCGTGACCTTTACGGCCGGGACCCGGTCTCGAGCGGCTGGGATGCTCTCCTCCTCGATGCGCGGCAGGTAAATTTTGAACGTGGTTCCTCGGCCAGCCTCGCTGTATACCCAGATATATCCGCCGCTCTGCTTCACCACCCCGTAGACAGTCGCCAGTCCCAGGCCGGTGCCCTTACCTTTTTCCTTGGTGGTGAAGAACGGTTCGAAAATGTGCGCCTGCACCTTTTCGTCCATGCCACAGCCGTTGTCCGTCACGGCAAGCATCACGTATTTCCCGGGCGCAAGAACAGTGGGGGGATTCGAAATGGACATATCGAATTCTACGTTCTCCGTTTCAATCGTCAGCCTTCCGCCCGTGGGCATCGCGTCGCGAGCGTTCACCGCCAGATTCATGATGACCTGCTCGATCTGGCTGCGGTCGGCTTTTATCAGCCACAAATCCGCCGCGGAAGAAGTACGCAGCTCGATATCCTCCCCAATCACGCGCCGCAATATCTTTTCCAGGTCGGTGACCACGGCGTGGACGTTGAGCACTTTCGGGGCAAGTATTTGCTTGCGGCTGAAAGCTAGTAATTGTTGCGTCAGCGCCGCAGCCCGTTGTGAGGCTGCCCGGATCTGCTCCGCGTTTCGGCGTAAGGATTCACCCTCAGGCAGGCGCTCAGCCAGCAAATCCGCATAACCCTGGATTACCATGAGCAAATTGTTGAAATCGTGCGCGATTCCGCCCGCCAGCCGGCCCACGGCCTCCATCTTTTGCGCCTGACGGAATTGCTCCTCCAGTTTTTTGCGGTCCGTTACATCCAAAGCCATGCAGATCGCGCCTTGCACTGCGCCTTCGGCATCTCGCAAAGGCTCGACGTGGCACGCATACGAGCCATCCTTCCACTCGACCGGGAACGTCACGGCCTCCCCAGCCACAGCCCGGCGATGCGCCGCAATGGGCACAAACGTCGGGTCGGAAGTCTCGAAATAGTCCGTGAGCGACATGCCCACGATTTGATCTGGCTTGAGTCCCAGCCGGGCGAGTCCGGCTCCGACGGCGGACGTAAACCGGAGACTGCTGTCGACCGTCCACAATACGGCTGGCAACTGTTCGATTAGAACGCGCAGCCTCGCCTCGCTCTGCCGAACTCTTTCCTCTCCCCGTTTGCGCTCGATTGCCAGCGCAATCTGATCCCCCACCGACGAGAGAAATTCGAGGTCGCGTTCCGTGTAAACATTCTCGATGGAATAGTTCTGGACCACGAGTACGCCGATGGTTTCCGTTGGGGTGCGCAGCGGAACTCCAAGCCAGGATGCGGACGGCATGCCTACCAATTCAACTTCTCCCCTGCGCGCAAGGTCCCGGAAGACCCCTCGCGGGATCAGCATCCCGCGCGCATTCCGAAACACATAAGCGGCGCAGCTTCGATCCATTTTGTCCGGCGGAGGTGGAGGATTGAATTGATCCGCAAAAAAACGGTACTGGAACATCCCCGTGGAAGGTTCGTGAAGCGCTACGAAGCAGTTCTCCGCGTCCAGCACCTGCTTTAGCGCCGCGTGAACCAGGCGAAGCAGGTCATCCAGATTGTCGGTGGCGCTCACCGCGTGGACGATCTCGGTGTTCACTTGCCGTTCCAACTGCGAGCGCTTGCGAACGGTAATATCCTCCGCCGTGCCGTCGTGGCTTACGATGTCCCCGTTGGTGCCGCGGACGGCACGCACGTTCAGCGAGATCCAGATTTTGCTCCCATCTTTCCGCAGCATTGGACATTCGAATTCCTCGAGGATGCCGCGTTCCTCCAAACCGCGCTTCACGTCATTCCGGGTATTCGGATCCACGTAAAGTTGCCGCCCGATGTCGTGAATCTCGTGGATCATCTCTTCCGGGGATGAGTATCCTGCGATCCGCGCCATGGCAGGATTTACGGCCAGAAAGCGCCCCGCCGGCGTTGATTCGAAGAAACCTTCGATTGCATTGTCAAAAATGCGCCTGTGCTTTTCCTCGGCTCGATGCAGGGCTTCTTCGGCCCGTTTCTTTTCAGTGATGTCCTCGTACATGCCGAACGTGCCGGTTCGTTTGCCGCTCACGATGAGCGGCACGCCTATGATCTGGACGTCTACCAACGAGCCATCCTTGCGCTTCCGCTTTGTGGTCGCGTGCACGATATCGCCGGAAGTGGCGCGCCCGATAAGTCCGATCATTTCATGATGCAAGCCTCGGGGAGCGATCAGCGCGTCGAGTTCCGCACCCAGGATTTCGGCCAGGGAATAGCCGAAAAGCTTCTCGAAGGCAGGATTACACATTTCGACGCGGCGCTCCATATTCACGGCCACAATCGCGGTCGGATTGTTTTCGGTCAGCGCCTGGGCATAGGCCGTCCGTTCCGCGGTTTTTTCCTCCATTGCGCGCCGCACGCTGATATCTTGCGCCACCACTAGAACCGCGTTCCGTCCCGCGAAGGTGGTTCCCTGGGCTGTGACCTCAACCTCGAAGACGTGTCCGTTTCTCCGACGATGCCGCCACTGGCCGAGGAATGCGAGCGACGGCCCATTCGTTCGGGCGATGTCCAGGAGACGCGGGATGTCCTCGGCGGGCCGAATATCCGTGATTTTTATCTTCAGGAATTCTTCCCGCGTATAGCCATACTGCTTCTCGGCGGCGGGGTTCACCTCGAGGACTTCCATTGTCTCGCGGTCGCACACGTACATTGCTAGAGGGTTAGTAGAAAACAAGAGCTCGAAATTCGATTTGCAATGGCCTAAGGGCCGGTTCCCGGGGGGCTCACTCGGTCCGACGTTTGAGCCGGCGAGGAGGCCGCCGGGACGCGCTGTACTTGTCTTAATAGCCATAACCGGGGCCATCCGCTCCTATGCGAGGTGGACGCAGCTCTCCGAAACCAAGCCTCCTTCTTCTTATAGTCGCCGGTACGGTGGTTCACAATGGTACGTCGGTACCAGGGATTGCGGATATCACATAGCGTTTCCAACTAGATACCAGCCCTAAACCATCTGCGCGCCAAGCGGTACCAACATACTCCGTACCCTCTGCTTTAGGACCTTCGGGCCTTGCCGTAGCCGCTGATTTGGCATCCCGCGCATGCTTCGGTAAAATGACAGAGGTGCTTCAAAACTGAGCGGGAAGCCATGAGCGATAAACGAAAACTCGCGGATATCGAGGTCTCGGCTGCTAGCGAGGGCAGAGAAGATCTACGCGGCCTCGTGCGCGCCGAGGATTCCGATCCTTTTCGCCTTCTGGGCCCTCATCGGGTTAGCCAGAGCAATCGTCCGGCACTCGCAATCCGAGCCTTTCGCCCTGGCGCAGATCGCGTGGGCGTGGTTTGGGGGAAGAGCCGGGCCATTCATCCCGCCGAGCGCATCCATCCGGATGGCGTGTTCGAGGCGATTCTTCCGCTTAGTGCCACCGGCTTGCGGGCCGAAGAAGCTGTCGCGCCTTCATCCTACCGTTTGCATTTCCGCTTCACTAACGGAAGCGACCTGGAGGCCTACGATCCATACGCCTTTCCTCCGGTCCTCACCGAGTACGATCTCTATCTTTCCGGTGAAGGGACGGATTACCAGAAATATCAAAAGTTGGGCGCGCACCTGCGCGAGGTGGCGGGCGTGGGAGGAGTTCATTTCGCCGTCTGGGCCCCGAATGCCCGGCGAGTCAGCGTAGTTGGCGACTTCAATTCGTGGGACGGCCGCGTGAACCCCATGCGCACGCGCGGTGCAAGCGGCATCTGGGAAATTTTCATCCCCGAACTCGCGGAAGGCTCGCTGTACAAATTCGAAATTTTCTCGCGCGTGGGAAATCGCCTCGCGGTCAAGTCCGATCCGTACGCATTCGCCGCCGAACTTCGTCCCAATACCGCCTCTGTCGTCTGTAATCTGGACAAGTATGCCTGGAACGATTCCGAGTGGCTCAAAGCGCGCGCCTCTCGCGATTGGATGCATTCTCCGCTCTCCATCTACGAAGTCCATGCTGGCTCCTGGCGGCATAAGAGCGATGAAGGCTACCGTTGGCTCACTTACCGCGAACTGGCTGATGAACTGATCCCCTACGTCAAGCAGATGGGTTACACGCACATTGAATTCATGCCCATCATGGAACATCCCTTCGACCCTTCCTGGGGCTACCAGACTGTTAGCTACTACGCCGCGACCAGCCGGTTCGGCTCCCCTTCCGATTTCATGTATTTCGTTGACCGCTGTCACCAAGAAAATCTCGGCGTAATCCTTGACTGGACGCCCGCGCATTTCCCGCGCGACGCTCACGGTCTGGCTTTCTTCGATGGCACTCACCTCTATGAGCACGAAGACCCGCGGAAGGGAGCCCATCCCGACTGGGGAACTCTGGTGTTCAATTACGGACGCAACGAAGTTCAGAATTTTCTCATCGCCAACGCTCTCTTCTGGATGGACAAATACCACATCGATGGTCTCCGCGTGGACGCCGTCGCTTCGATGCTCTATCTCGATTATTCGCGCCAGCCCGGCGAGTGGATTCCCAATGCCTTTGGCGGACGCGAAAATTTGGAAGCGATTGCGCTCTTAAAGCGCCTGAACGAAGTCTTGCACGCGCGCCATCCGGGCTCCCTGACCATCGCTGAGGAATCCACTTCTTGGCCCGCCGTCTCCCGCCCCACGTATGTGGGAGGTTTGGGATTCGACTTGAAATGGAACATGGGATGGATGAACGACGTGCTTAAATATATGTCACTCGACCCCATCCACCGCCAGCACCACCATAACGAGCTGACATTTTCCATGCTCTACGCTTTCCACGAAAATTTCGTCTTGCCGCTCTCGCACGACGAAGTTGTTCACGGTAAGCGAGCACTGCTCGAAAAAATGCCTGGCGATGATTGGCAGAAATTCGCCAATCTGCGCCTGCTCTTCGGCTTCATGTACGCGCATCCGGGAAAGAAGCTCCTCTTCATGGGCTGCGAACTCGCGCAGCGCAATGAATTCTGGGAAGGCGCGGCGCTGGATTGGAGTCTCGAATCCTCGCCGCCGCATCGCGGCATCCAGCGGCTTATCGCCGACCTGAACGGTCTACATCAGCGCGAGGATGCCTTGCACCAGATCGATTTTGAATGGTCCGGCTTCGAGTGGATTGAGCCGAATGACGCTGCCGCCAGTGTTCTTTCCTACCTACGGCGCGCAACGAATCCCCAAGACGTTGTCGTCGCCGTCTGCAATTTCACGCCCGTCATGCGCAAGAGTTATCGAGTGGGTGTTCCGCGTCCCGGCTTCTACCGCGAAATCCTCAATACCGATTCCAACTATTACGGCGGCTCCGATGTAGGCAACTCAGGTGGCGTCCAAGCCGAGCCAATTCCGTGGAACGACCGCCCTTACTCGCTAAATCTGCGTCTCCCCCCGCTCGCCGCCCTGTACTTCAAGCCCCAGCATAATTAGCGCAGTTGGTTAACGGACGTCATCCTGAGCGGAGTCCGGCGCCGTTTTTTCCTTCGCGCGGTGTTTGCGCGGCACCGGACGCAGTCGAAGGACCTCTCTTCGATCTAACAAAAAGCACAGATCAGCTGAAGCACCGGGACGCAAGAACTATCCAGTACTGGCCGGTGCCCCATGCTCGGTTTGTGAGCGTGGGGTTTGTCGCAGTCCGGTCATGCCGAAGCGACTGAAACGCATCTACGGATTCGGTCACCAGCTTATGACTTGTCCCGCCTGAGGTGCTTCGGCCAGATGCCGTAGCGTCCAGCCGATAGTATGCCGTTCGGATCGAGGGCATCCTTCACAGTTTCATGCAGGCGGTGGAGGGCGTGGTTGTTGTAGGAATAGGTGTCCACCACCTTGTCCATGAAGGCGATGTGCGTACGGTAGATTCCCCAGCCGTGCTCGGCGGCCACCTCAACCACGCGTTGGTAGGCAGCTCGTGTCTTGGCATTCGCCTTGGGATCACGAGTGACGGGCAAGCCGTGGAACATGATGAACGAGCGCCAATGGAAGGTCTCCGCATAGCCGCTTTGTAGCACGATGCCCATCTCCTGGAAGGTGCGGGCAAAGATCCTGCGCGCCTCGAGGATGGCTTCGCCGGAGACCGGTATGATTGGAGAAAAATCCAGGTGGCCTGTGACCGGGGCGTCCGCCTTCTGGGAGAGCAGGCCCCCGAAGACAGCCAGGCTCGGAATGCCAAGTGCGCCTCGGTCCGCGAGATTCTCGATCTCCGCGTCGGTTAGCGGAAAGCGGTAGGTAGGTCCATCTTCGAAGTTCGCGCCGCTGATCACCGAGAGACGCTCTTTCACATGCTCCCACTGCGCCGCCACCACGTTTGCAGGGCCGTAGAAGTGCAAATCCGTTTGCCAGAAGTGCAGGCTCTTTGAGGCCGCGTAGCGGTTCCATTCCTCTGCCGAACCGCCATCGCCCTTGCTCTCCAAGGCGGTCTTTTCGGCGTCGGGGGGACCATTGAACACCGGGCTTCTGATTGCGAAGTGCGTGTTGATCGTCCCGGCGTACATCAAGTTAGCGAGGATGTCGACGAAGGGAATCACGTCGTCGTGACGCTGAACGCGAGCGCGGCCGACCAGGCACGCCTCCGGCTCCGGGTACAGCCAGAATCCCATCTTGGTGACCACGCCGAAGTTCGACTGGGAGAAGATCCCGTCCATAAAAGGCCCGGTTCCATACTTGAACTGCTGCCAGGTCTGGGCAGTCGGAAGGGCTCCCATGCCTGTGCGCACTATCTCCCCGTTGGCCAGCACGACTTCCATCCCGCAGTGCGCATCGAAGTGGTCGCGATAGGGCAATGGTGTACTGCCGGCGCCGCGGTCGAGGGCGTTGCCCACTGGACTGCCCCACCCTGGCTCGGGGCAGTCAATCCAAAGCTTCAGCCCCTTTTCGCGGATATAGCGGTAGAGGTCGAAGTAACTCACGCCGGGCTCTACCAGAGCGAAGGCGTTCTTTTCGCTCACTTCGAGGATGCGGTTCATCCGCTTGAGATCGAGGACAACACTGCCAGACAAAACGGGTGCAGAGCCGCCATACGCGAGGTTGCGTCCCGTCGAGATGGTGTAGAGAGGGATGGAGAGCCGATTGGCAATCCGGACGATCTGTTGAACCTGCTCCACCGTGTCAGGAGCCACCGCAGCCGAGGGAACACTATCTTCCGCTTCGCCCCACAGCGGAGAATACGCATCGCGATAGAGCGCCACATCCTCGTCGGATGTGAACACCCAATCTTTGCCGACGAGTTCCTCGAAGTGCTTGAGGGCGTCGCTAAAATCGTTGGCCTTCACTCCCGGCGGCAGATGAATCGTTTGGCCTCCGTGCGCTCGATCCGATTGGAGCTGCCACGTGTATAACGCCGTTGGTCTGTTGTCAAGCCGCCGCTTCCCGAACGCGTCTCTTAGCGGCCCCTTGATTCTTAGGTGGCGCTTTGCCTTTCGCGGTCATCCTGCCTGCCCTGACGCAGGAAGGGAGCGGACTCCGGCGCCGTTTCTTCCTTCGCGCGGTGTATGTGCGGGGTGGGACCCAGCCGGGGCGCGGCGTCTGCGTCCTGAATGCACCTACGGGGAACTCCTCTTCGATCTAACAAAAGCTACACTTCACCATTCGGGAAGATATAATCCCGATTTGCACCGGCGTTGTTAACATTTGCGAAAGTGAGTGCTCCCCCGATTCGCACGAGCGGACGAGGTCACATCTCAAGGAGAAGACCATGGTCATCCCTGACGGGCGGTTCCAAGGCAAGGCAGCGACGTTGACTATTGGCTGTGATTGCGTCCTGATCGACGGGGAAATCGGTTTCTGCGTAAAAAATGGCAAGATCATCTTTCCCATAGACAACTACGACGAGCGGGACCTCCATCAGGTTTACGATCTTCTTAGGACAAGTGCATGAGGGTTCCTTTACTAATCAGCCTCATGGCTATTCTTACCGGAGCCCAACCCGCACGCCCTCAGAGGGACATACCGACGACTGCCAAGGCTGCAACTGGGGCTATTGTGTCGATCATTATGTCAGACAAAGACGGCCATCCTATAGCTCAAGGGACCGGCTTCTTGGTGAGCAAGAACGGCCGCATCGTGACCAACTATCACGTTGTGCGGAGCGGTAGGCGGGTGGCCTAGGTGCGGCACGTGATTTTGAATTTGAGGGTGCCTCATCGTCGCTGGTTCTGCGAGGGTGGGGCTTTTCGCTTTTGCTGGGTTCGCCTAAGCGACCGGATCGATTCGAATCCTATTCGGCGTGGGGCTTTTCTCCGCACCTCCCGATGAATCAACAGATCGCAGAAACCCTACGCTGCCGTGAGCTCCGCCGGTTCCGCCAACGAAGCTGCCGGCCAACTCTTCAGTTCTTGCAGGCAGTGCTTCACAAAACAATTGATATTCCGCGTCGATTCCTGGTACGGCATCCCACCGAAGTACAAGTTCGGCATGATCCCTTGCATGTCTGTCAGTTCCTTCATTTTTGAGAATTTATCGAGCACCTGCTCCGGCGTGCCCCAGGGCATCAGCTGGATGTAGTCTTCCACGGCCTTGTCCGCCCCGATCGAATTCAGATACTTGCTCATGTCCGCGTAGCGCTCATAACCCTTGGTCGCATCGAAGTGCTTGCCAAACATTTCGTAGTGGTCGAGCGCTTCGCGATAGTTCGCGGCCAAAAATTTTCGCGCAAGTTCCTCAGCCCGATCCGCGCTCTCATCCACAAAACAGAAGCCCGAGCAAAATGGCTTCGACGGCTCCGTTTTTGGATGAAACTCGGCCCAATACTTGTGGTACGTGTCCAAATCTGCTTTCACCTGATCCCACGGCTTCTGGAGAATCACCAGCAGCCCGAGTCCAAGCTTTGCGCATATCGGCACCGAGTCCCGCGATGCCGCAGCGGCGAAGGACCTTCCCTTGAATGACTTGTATGGCCGCGGCCGGATTTCACGACGCGGCTGTTTCAGAGTAGCTCCGCCTTCCACAAACCCGCTTTCGAGCGCATCCAGCACCATTTTCGTGTACTCATCGAAACGCTGCCGCCCTTCATTTTGATCGATGCGCAGTCCTTCGAACTCTCTCCGCGCCAGTCCTCGCCCGACGCCCAGGATGTAACGCCCTTCCGAGAGATGGTCGAGCAGCGAAATCTGCTCCGTCAGGCGCACCGGGTCATGCCACGGCACCACGATCACCATCGAACCCAGCTTGATTCGCTTGGTCTTCCCGGCCACATAAGATAGCAACTGGCAAACATCGGGGCTTATCGAGTAATTATCAAAATGATGTTCGGTCACCCAAACGGAATCGAAGCCCCGCGATTCTGCTAATTCGCAATTTCCCAGTTCCTCGCGCATGAACTGCGCATCCGAATACCCCCCCAAGTGCTGGAAACCGGTTCCGTAGCCTACATGCATGATGTCGTCCTTCCTGGCCTTCAATCCCGCGCGACTAAAAATTTCGCAGGCTCGCCAAAGCGATCTCTCAACAGCCGCGGACTATACCAGATTACTCCAGACCCGGTCATCCGCGTCAAGCTGGCACCGGACCCGCCGCCGCTGCCTACCCGGCGGCCTCGTATTCGGGCCGCGCGCTAACAGCGATTTGGAATCCTGGTTTACCGGTCAAAATACGCCGAAAGTGGCCCGCTAAGAGCGCCAATTTGTTTCGAGCTAGAAGCTTCTCGTGTAACAAACTAGAAGCTTTTCTTGCAACAAAACTCCCACAAACGCACTGCTGAAACTCCACCGCTCACGCCTCGAAACTCAGAGAAAAAAGACCACGCGAAAGCGCGATGCCGCCGTAGAATTGCCCTATGGCGAAGGGATGGGAGAGCAAATCAGTCGAGGATCAGATTCAGAATTCCGATGAGAGAGACTCCGGGCAAGGGCGCGCGCAGCTAACTCCCGCACAGGCCGAATTGCGACGCCGCAGGAACCTGCTGCTTCTTTCGCGAACCCGGGTGCAGGCGGACCTAAGCACGACCACCGATCAGCGCTACCGCGAACAACTGAACCGCGCGCTTGCCGATATCGAGGCGCAAATTTCAGCCTTGGAAAAAGCGCCGCAAGCTTAAGCGCGGATTTCCGCGGCACTCAATCGCGAGGCCGTTCCGACTCCGTATCCTCGATAAAAAACACGCCCACACCGTTCTCGTCTTTTCCGCGCAGCGATTCACAATGAACAACGGTCGCTCGCAGCGAAACGACGCTCGTCTGGTTCGGCTCCGCTGCGGATTCGATTATCACTCGCAGCTCCGATTGCAAACGCGGCCGTCTCTTCAAGAATAAATAGGCGCCCTGCAAACTCACCTCACGCAGAGTGGCCTTTTCCTCGAATGCCGTTCCGTCCTCCGCCTGCCCGCATACGGTGGCGGAGAGGCGCATCCTGCGGCGCTGCCCGAGGCGCGATTCCGGCAGCGTGATGTCCGCGCCCCGCCCGTTCAACGTCACGGTCATGCCCTCCATCGCCGCCCAAGTGGATGGAAATTCCTGGCGTGCCGCTGAAAGAAAGCCGTCCACGGTGTTGCTCGAGGAATCCGGATCGTGATGAAAAAGAATCAAATTTCGGACCTTGCACTCGCGAGCGATTTTCACTCCCTCGAGCCAGCAGGAATGTCCCCAGCCCTTTCGCAGGGAAGCCAGTTGCTCGGGCGAATACTGCGCGTCGTAGACCAGCACGTCCGCTCCTTGTGCGAGCAGCCGCAAATTGCTATCGCACTGAGCATCGCCCGGCTCGTTATCCGTGGCGTACACCACCGAACCGATCGCCGTATCCAGTCTGTAACCCAGGCAGCCCTGCGGATGATTCAACCACGCCGTGGTGATCTGCGTTCCCTCGATTTCCCATTTCTCGCCGCCCTCGACCTCGCGGAAAAGGCGCAACGCTGCCATCGTGCTCATGTCCACGGGGAAATAGGGACTAGCCATTTGCGCTTCCAGCACCTGTTGCAGGCTATTGCGGCCCAGGTACTTCGATTGGAAGCTGTAAAAGTGAAAGCGATTGTGCGCCTCAAAGAACGGATGGAAAAACGGAATGCCCTGAATGTGGTCCCAGTGATAGTGCGTCACCAGAACGTGAGCTTCCATTGCGCCGTCGCCGCGCCATCTCGACCAGCGGTTATGCTGCGTTTGCAACTCGTTCCCGAGCATTCGCAAGCCCGTGCCGCAATCCAGAATGAAGTGCGTGTCGCCGGGCGCCGTGAACTCGAGGCACGGCGTGTTTCCACCGTAGCGCCAGGTATCGCGCTCGAGCGTCGGCGTGGAACCGCGCACTCCCCAGAAGACTAATTTGGCGCTATTTTGCGTCATGCCTCGGCAGATCGCCTAGCCGCGTTCAAGACTCCTTCGATTTTTGCGAACGGGATACACTCGATGGTAGGTACCGCCAATAAAACAAGTCAATTGAGTTTATGGGCTGCGCTGCCTGAAGTACACGACCTCTCATGAAACACATCGATGCATGGTAGCTCCGCCACGCCCGCCCGCCTCAACTTCCGGATGCCCCCGTTATTCGAGATCAAGCGGGACGAATCGCGGCGATTGCTGCGACGCAATTCATGCCTGCGTCGCAGGCTTCGCGCTGAAGATGCCCTTGAAGCTTTCGCGGTACTGAAGGAAAACCAGCACCCACAGTACAGAGGCCACCAGCGCGGGAGGAATGCTCGGCGGCGCAAGCGTCAGATGAAACGCAAGGATGTTGTAGAGCTCCGCCGCCAACAATGTCAGCGCAAGGGGCACGAAGTAGCCCGAAAGCAACAGCAGCCCACCGAGCAATTGGATCGCGAAGAAGAACGCGGCAAAATGCGACTCGCTGACGGAGACAAGAAACTGAATCGCGAGCGGATTCGCCGGCGGCGGCTGGTGGATGAAGTTGAGAAATCCATTCAACGAAAAAACCGTAAAGATCAGCCCCAGCAGGTAGCGAGCAATAATTGAAGTAATTTTCATGCTTGATCTCCTTGGATGGTCTGCGCGTGTGTCTGCACGGCCTGAAGGTGCGGGGCAAGAAACGCGTTCCGGTCATGCCCCTGGTTCAGCACGCTGGTCCCCCCTGCGGTGAGGAAGGTCGCGTCCGTCACGCCAAGAAAACCAAATACGGACCGCAGATACGGCTCCACGAAATTGAACGAGGCCATCTGCGTCTTGGCGTCGTAGATCCCACCGGTTGCGATGATGAAGGTCGCCTTCTTGCCGACAATCAGGCCCTTCGGCTTTCCGTCCGCGTAGGAAAAGGTCCTGCCGACACGGGCAATCTGGTCGATCCATAGCTTGAGCACGGAGGGCACACCAAAGTTATGCATAGGCGTTCCGATGACGTACTCATCGGCCTGCTCCAATTCGGCGAGCAGGGAGTCCGAGAGCGAAAGCAATTCCTTCTGCTGCGGAGTGCGGACCTCTTCCGGCGTGTAGACGGCACCGACCCATTCCGCGGTGATGGGCGGTATTACTGTTGCGTTGAGGTCGCGGTTAATCACCCGTCCATCCGGATGCGAAGCCTTCCATTGGGTGACGAACGCAGTGGTGAGCTCCCGCGAGACTGACCGACCGTACACTGGGCTCGAATCGATGTGGAGTAGCGTTGGCATTAGGAAACCTCCTATGCGGCATCTGATGCTTAGTAGACATATGTTGATTCATGATAATAGACGATCGTCGCATTAGTGTCGATTGCGGAAGAAAAAGAAGGTATCATCTAAGAAGCTGCGATGGCCCCAGCGCTCCAATCCGCCAGCGAGACAACGGATCCCCGCATCCTGCGCAGCCGCCGCATGCTGATGGAGGCACTGGCTAGGCTACTGACTAAAAAGGAGTTCGAAGACATCTCTGTCCAAGAGATCGCCGACGAGGCGACGCTGAACCGGGCTACCTTTTACCTCCACTATCCGGACAAGAACGCACTACTACAGGCCATGACAGGCGTCCGATTCCGTGACCTGATAGAACGTCGCGGCATCACCTTTACCGATTGCAATGGAGCACTGCGCGCCATTGCACTCGGCGTCTGCGACTATCTCGCTGAGACCACAAGCTGCCCCGCTCAGTTGGCTCGGATACCGCTCGAAGGCTCGATCATTCCCGTCGTCGAGGATATGTTCAAGGAAGGCCTTGCCCTTCATGCGATTGCATCCGGTGTCGATGCGGGACTGCTGGCGGCCACCGCCGCCTGGGCGGTTTTTGGAGCCGCGCGCCGCTGGTTTCAAACCGACAACCGTATCCCCGCCGAGGAGATGGCAGCCAGGATTGAAACCATGGTGAGCCCAGTCCTTTTCGGAGCCTCTCTGCAGCCATAATAATGGGAGGACGGCCCGCTAAATAGCTAGGCAGCCCGAGCCCCCAAAATGCTCCGCGCATTGCGCGATTGTCCCTCAGAGGGCAGCGATGCACTGTACGATCTCAGATTTGAAATTTCGGATTTCAAATCATTCTGTCTGGCAGACGCTTCTGCGCGTAAGATTCTCTCAATGCACGCAGACGGCAAGACCTCAGGCGCTCAACATGGTCATGGTAATGGCCATGACCATGTCCACGCTCACGGATTCGGCGCGGGCGAAGCGGTCGCCGGCATTTTAGGCGCGGCTGTGGCGGCGACTCTTCTTCTCGTGGCCGTCGAATTCATCGCCGCCTACGTGGGACACTCCATCGCCCTGGCAACCGACGCGGTCCACAATCTTACAGACGCTCCCACCCTGGTGATTTCCTGGCTGGCATTGCGATGGTCTCGCCGGCCGCCGACGCGTGAAAAGACTTTCGGATATCACCGCGCCGGAATCCTGGCGGCGTTCGTAAACGCGATGGTGCTGGCGCTCGCGGCGATTTTTCTGATTGGCGAATCTGTGGCGCGCCTACGCGCTCCAGTTGCGGTGGGCACGGGGCTGATGATGTGGGTTTCCCTTCTAGCCCTGGCGATCAACGGAGGCATCACTCTGGCAGTCCATCGGGGGCGGCGCGATTTAAATGTCCGCACCGTGTGGCTGCACAATTTAGGCGACGCGCTTTCGAATATCGCGATTTTTGCCGGCGCGATTGTGATCCGCTTTACCGGGGCGCAGTGGGTGGATCCGGCGCTGGGCATCGCCATCGGCGCGATGGTTCTGTGGTCGGGCGCCGGGATTCTGCGCGAGAGCGGCCACATCCTGCTCGAGGGCCTGCCGCGCAATCTTCGTCTTGAGGACGTCGCCGCGGCAGTCCTCGGCGTGGAAGGCGTCCAGGAAGCCCACGACATTCACATTTGGACGCTGGGGACCGATCTCCTGGCCCTTTCTTGCCACGTTCGCATCCCGGATATGCACATGGAAGAGAGCGAGAGAGTTCTCGCGAATATTCGCGAGTCGCTCGAGCGCGATTTTCACATCACGCACACCACGATCCAGTTCGAACGAGCTGGACTTCCCGCGGAGGCCGGCTTATATATGCCTGCCCCGGCGCGCCATCGCATTGAATAATTTTCCAGCTCAGCCCTGAACTGCGAGTTCAGCTTCCTACGCCTTTCCATCCAAAATCCTGATCAGAGCGAGGGAGATCGTCAGGATCAGGGGTGCGTTGCAGAGAGCACAGGACTTCGGGGATGACGTGGCCGCTGCTATCGAACGGGCTCTCTGAAGTCGGATAACCGTCGACTTGTGAGCGACATTGGACCTAGGGTTGCTGTGGGTGCTACACTCCCCGTCAACCGGGAGTTACCCTCCCTCTCGAAAAGGGGCCATTGTGAACCACCGCTTCCTGGGGATTTGCTTTTTCGCATGTCTTCAACTCCTTCCGCCCGGCGCCTCTAGTGACTCACGCTCAGACAATCTTCTGTTGGTTGCGAACCAAATGGAGCACAGCGTTTTGCTTGTGGATCCTATGTCCAAACAGGTTCTGGCCACAGTGGGAGTTGACATTAACGGACACGAGGTCGCTGTCTCCCCGGACGGTCGCTTCGGCTACGTTCCGATCTACGGAAACACGTGGGTGGGAAAGCCCGGCTCGAATGGAAGTACGATTCAGGTCGTCGACCTGCGCCGGGCGAGGACCGTTGCCGTCATCGATCTCGGCAAAGAAGTTCGTCCGCACTGCGCGCACTTTGGGCCTGACGGACTGCTGTATGTTTCGGCGGAACTCGCCAATGCCATCTACATCGTGGACACAAATGCTCGCTCTCTCGTGGGCGAGATTCCTACTGGGGCCAGCCATACCCACATGTTCGTGATCTCTCCTGACGGCCAGAGGATCTACACCGCAAATAACGAAGCCGGCAGCGTGAGTGTTCTCGATTTGAGAGCGCGGACTTTGCTCGCGACGGTTCCGATCTCTAAGAGTGTGCAGCGCATCTCGATTTCACCCGACGGCAGGTTCGTTTTTACGCAGGACCAAGAAACACCCCGCATCGTGGTCATCGATACTGCAAACAACGCGGTCGCACGATCGATTTCCCTCCCGAGGATTGCGTTCTCTTCCATAATCACAAAGGACGGCCATTGGCTCCTTGCCAACTCCGAATCAGGCAAGCTCTTCGTCGTAGATCTGACCAGTGGAGCAGTTGCAAAAACGTTTGACACCCCGGATGTGCCCGTTCTACCAACCCCAGGAGAATTCGCGCTGGCGCCAGACGGCATACACGCCTACGTGACCTGTCCCCAGGGCGGCACGATCGAGGTCTTGAATCTTAAAGACTCGAAGATGGAAGAGCCCATTCGGCTCACAAAAGGCGTGGACGGCATGGCTTGGGTACCTTCAGCGTCAAATTGATCTGCCCCGGGACGTAAGTTTCTTCCAGATTGTCGGCTGGCGCACGCCACAATCAGAGACAGTGATCGAGATTGTTCCAAGTGGAGTTGCCATCGCCGCGCCATCGCCCGACACGAAGCACTTCAGCGCGTAGGAGCGCACCATCTGTTTGGCGGGTCCATCGAAGGATCGGGATGAGTCGACCTAAAAATCGCGATTTGACAGGCGCAAACTTTCCGCCGATAATGCTTCGTACGCCGACTCCACCGGAGGATTTTTAGCGCCTTGCCGATCGGCCCGAAGTACGTGTTCGTTACCGGCGGCGTGGTTTCTTCTCTCGGTAAAGGCGTTGCAGCGGCTTCGATGGGCTGCCTGCTTGAAAGCCGCGGCCTGCGCGTCACCCTCCAGAAGTGCGATCCGTACCTGAACGTCGATCCCGGCACGATGTCGCCTTATCAGCACGGCGAGGTGTTCGTGACCGACGACGGCGCCGAAACCGATCTCGATCTCGGCCATTACGAGCGCTTCACCTCCGCGCACCTTACGCGCGATCATAATTGGACCACCGGGCGCATCTACGAGTCCATCATCGCCAAGGAGCGCCGGGGCGATTACCTGGGCAAGACGGTGCAAGTAATCCCTCACGTGACCGATGAAATCAAGGCCGCCTTCCGCAAAGTAGCCGTCGGAGTCGATATTGTGCTCGTCGAAATCGGCGGCACAGTGGGCGATATCGAATCTCTTCCTTTCATGGAAGCGATCCGGCAGATGCGCCTGGAGCTTGGCGCGGAAAACGTGGTGTTCGCGCATCTCACGCTGGTGCCCTTCATCGCCACCGCCGGCGAGCTGAAGACCAAGCCTACGCAGCACAGCGTGAAGGAAATGCTCAGCATCGGAATTCAGCCGGATATTTTAATTTGCCGCAGCGACCGTCCGCTGGATACCGACCTGAAAACCAAAATCGCGCTCTTTTGCAACGTCGCCGAATCCTGCGTTATTTCCGCTCCCGATGTGGGCAACATCTACGAAGTTCCCATGACGCTCGCTTCCGAGGGGCTGGACGATCAGGTTCTCCGCCTGCTACATCTCGAAGCGCCACCGCGCAATCTGAGCCGCTGGCTGGCCATGCTCGAAAATCTCGAGGAGCCGCAGAGTGAAGTGCGCATTGGAGTGGTGGGCAAATACGTTCAACTCGAGGACGCTTACAAGAGCCTTCGCGAAGCGCTGGTCCACGGCGGCCTCGCCAACCGCCAGCGCGTAATCATCGAATGGATTGAGGCTGAAGAGATTGATTCCATCGTTGCCGCCGAGCGGCTCTTGCGCAACGTGGATGGCATTCTGGTTCCCGGCGGCTTCGGCAAGCGCGGCATCGCCGGAATGGTTCACGCCATCACCTACGCGCGCGAGCACAAAATTCCGTTCTTCGGCATCTGCTTGGGGATGCAGTGCGCCACCATCGAGTATGCGCGGCAGGTTTCGAAGATCGAGCGCGCCGACAGCACCGAGTTCGACGCCTCTACGCCCAACCGCGTGATTTATAAATTGCGCGAGCTTCTCGGTGTGGACGAAATGGGCGGCACGATGCGTCTGGGCGCCTGGCCCTGCAATCTTGAGCCTGGCTCCTTCGCCGCCAAGGCGTACGGCGCAACCGAGATTTCCGAGCGCCATCGCCATCGCTACGAATTCAATTGCGATTACGAGAAAACTCTGACCGACGCCGGCTTCCGCATCACGGGCCGCACGCCCGATGGCGTCTATGTGGAGATTATCGAGATTCCGGATCACCCGTGGTTCGTCGGCTGCCAGTTTCATCCCGAATTCAAATCCAAACCTCTCGCGCCGCACCCACTTTTCGCCGCTTTCATTCGCGCCAGCGTGGGGAACCGGCAGAAGCGCCTCGGGTATCCTGTGGAAACTCGCGCGGCTGAAACTCACCCCGCCGAGTCTCGCACGCGCGCTTCCGATCCCGCATCCGGCGCGCATGCCTCCGCCGCATCTTCCTGATCCAGCAGGGGCTTCGGCCGCGAGGAAAAGATGTGCTTGGTTTTCTTGCGGCGGCAACCGCGCCTTGACACTCCGTTGACCTAACCCTTAGCATCAATAATCGTTTGCGTGCCGGCGTGGCTCAGTGGTAGAGCGAGGGTCTCATAATCCCTAGGTCGTGGGTTCGATTCCCGCCGCCGGCACCAACTTACGACTTTAGAGGGAGGAAAAAAGTTGTCTTGTGACCCCGAAGCGCTCCAAATCGTCGTCACAAACCCGAATCTGAACGATGCGTCTGTTATCCGCTGCCGCCCAGGACCCAACGCCAGAAAGTCCTCTAGTGCCGATTTAAGTGGCGGATGAACGAAAAGAAATAGGGACCGAGGCTCCCGCCGAAGCGGGGATTGAGCTCGAGTATGAAAGGCTGACCGCGGGCGACCTTATAATTCACGCAACACAGCCCTTCAAACCCGATCGCGCTCAATACACTGCGAAACAAATCAAGGTACGCACATCGGTGAATAATCTTATAGAGGACAGGGTCTTGTCCCTTTATAGGGGTTTCGCTCCCAAACTCATACATGATATTCAGAGATCTAACGATCCTGCCGTTCGCAAACAGGATGTGCGTGGCGAATTCAAATGGCCCGGTTATAATCTCCTGGCAAAAAAAAGTCGGATCATTCACTTGCTCGCCGGCGATCTTTTCGTCATTTCGGTCGCGGATTATACGGCAGTCTTCCCCCCACGCTCCTGTTCGTTTCTTCAATATGTATGGCGGATCGAGCGGGATCTTAGCCCCCATCCTGGGTATATATCTTCCAAATCCCGCGTCGATAAGCGCGTGGTTAAACTGATACTTGTCGTCACAAAGCCGCACGCATTCCTCGGACGGAACTGGAATCGGGCTCTTGCCAAGAAGCGCCCCACATCGGCGACGAACTTGGATCAAATCCGCAATCGTCAAGGGCACCACCAAATCAAACTCACCAAAACTTTCGGGTGTGATGGATCCAAACTCGACTTTGTGGCGTGTGCGATAAAATCCCGTCCTAATGTCCTCCTGCCAATCCCGCTTTACAGACATCAGGACCCGCTGGCCTCTTCCCGGAGAAATTGCAGCGAAGAATTGCTCGCATTTTGTGTAAAAGCTATTCCTGTGCCTGGCTAAGGACTTCCTTGCGTATCGGACAAGAGACCGAGTAGAAAGAGATTGGAAATGCATCCGGCGACGCCAGTCTAAGCCGAGAGTTTTCATACGGGTGTCGGCCGTTCGCAAGCTCAACTCATCACCTTCAATCTCATTGTGGGACGCGCACCTCTCCGCCAACAGCCACGGACCGCGCATGTTCGCGCCCGGAGAGCAAGGTTGCTCCGAGGAGCGCGCCAAAGAGCCGCAACATAAGAACTGCCCAATTCGTCGTTACAAGTGATCTAGCTTAGAATTTCCTAAACTTTAGTTTAATACTCTTCGACTTGCGCCAATCCTCGGGTTGCGCGCTTTTGACGGGCTGGTTACTGACTTTAGTCGTCCTGATCTGTCCGGCATGAACACGTTGAAGGAGAGCAGTATGGACTTCAGAGTCGCACTCGGCACGGGGTTTGTATGAAGCGGTATCCGGCGTTGGGTAAGGTCTTGCCTTCAGCGCTTTGCAAACAGCAGCATCAACGCCAGGATAATTATCGGAATCAGCGCCAGCAGGACGTAGAGCAAAGCCTTCCGCATCCACGGTGTTCGCCGCTTTCTCCAGTCGCGCAGTTCCGGCCTTTCCGCCACTCCCACCTTTTCGGGATGCTCGAGATCCAGAATCATCTCGTGAGCGTTGGCATAGCGATTCTTCGGATCGCGTTCCAGCGCGCGATAAATAATCTCCTGCAACTGCGGTGAAATTGACGGATCGAGTTCCCGCGGCGGAGTGGGATTATTCAGCACGCGATCGTTCATCACCGCGAATGGATTCGCGCCCCGGAACGGAGTCTTGCCGGTGAGCATTTCGTACAGCATCACCCCCAGCGAGTAAATATCGCTGCGTGCATCCGCGCGTTTGCCCTTCACCTGTTCCGGAGAAATATATTCGGGTGTGCCCATCACCTGCGAAAGCTTCGCGAACGTTAGCCGTCGCGCTCCCCGCTGCGCCGCGATCCCGAAGTCGATCAGCTTCGTGTGATCGCTTGCGTCCACCATGATATTTTCGGGCTTCAAGTCGCGATGAACGATTCCGTGGCCGTGGATATAGTCCAGCGCCTTGAGAATGCCCAGGGCGATTTTCACCGCGCGTTCGGGCGGCAATTTATTCTGGTCCGAGAGCATCTTGCGCAGCAGCTCGCCGTCCACCCACTCCATCACCATGTAATTTCGGCTGTGATCGCCGTCCGAAAGTACTTTCATCACGCCAGGGTGATCGAGCATTCGACCGATTTTTTCTTCGCGTTGGAAGCGATCGAAGAACACCGGATCGCTTTCCACTTCGGGATGGGGAACCTTGATGGCTACAGGCTGACCGGTGCGTGTGTCGGTGGCCCGAAAAATGGAGGCCATGCCGCTGCGGGCAGCGACGCTGTCTATCCTGTAGTGATCGAGTTGGTCGCCGGGGTGGACAGGAACCTCGTAAGCGCGTTCGGCGGAAAGCCGCCCTGGCGGGCCCTCGTTACGGAAGCCTATAGGGTCGCCCGCGGTACATTGCCACACGTTCGACGCTCCGAACGCGGATCAGTTGCAGGCTGATATTATCACTACCGTCCCGCTGATTGGCAATGTCCACCAATTGCCGCGCTGCTGACGCCAAGTCGCCGCCGTCGCTCGTCAGCGCCGCCATTTCCGCCCCGCTCACGGAGTCGTGCAGCCCGTCCGAGCAAAGCACCAGCACGTCCCCGGCGAACACTTGGTGCTCATTCAGGTCAACATCCACAGCCAAATCTGTTCCCAGCGACCGGCTCAGTGTGTGGCGGTTGTCGGACTTTTCCGCTTCCTCTTTTGAAAGCAGTTTCAGCCGCACCTGCTCGTTCGCCAGCGTGTGGTCGCGCGTAATCAGGTTGGTCTGCCCGCGGCGGATCAGGTAGCACCGCGAATCCCCCACATGGGCCACTGTGGCGCGGTCATATCGCATGGCGCAAGCCACGATCGTCGTCGCCATGGACGTGGACGGGCCGTTCGTGCCGCGCATTGAAACCCCGGCGCCCATTACGCGCGCATTCGCCGTACGCACCAGCCGCGTCAATAGCGCAGCGTGCGGCTCCGCCGGTGCGCATTCGCGAAAGCCTGCTACCAGACTCTCAATTGCCGTCTTGGAAGCCACTTCGCCGAGATCGTGCCCGCCAACGCCGTCAGCCAGGGCAAATAGCCAGCCGCGCGCCCGCACTTCCTCTAACGACGCTGGGGCGAAACGCCCGAGGTAATCCTCGTTTCCCTGGCGTACTCGTCCGACGTCGGAAAGTTGTGCGAACTCAACGTCCATGGAGCTTTGGGCCGCATGGTAGCCTTGGGCAACACTACCGACTCTTGCCGCGACCGCCGCTTGATGGCCTCTGTACATTAGACCTCATGTGCCCCGAAAACAAAAAGGGCCAGCGCCCCAGTCTGTGTAGGCAGAGCGAACCTTAAGCTCAGAGGCTACGCGAACGGCGTGCGTCCGATAAAATGCAAACTTTTGATCGGCAAGATAGAAGTTTCAAATGGACTGCTTGGCGGCGCTGTATACCGCTGGCGACTCGCCGCTGGCATTCTTTACACCACCAACCACTTGCATGCGCACTCCTGCGTCTCTAGTATGGTCCGATGATTTTTAGAACCAATTCGTGTCGTGAGGGCGGCAGCTGGCCAGAGCCGGACCCCGGCCCTGCCCTGAATTTTCTAATCGCCAAAACGCGGCGAGCAGAAACGCTTCTAACTCACAGAAAACAAAGCACCGCAACCAACTCTAATCGCCAAATACTCGCGATTTCCTTGTTTGCTTTTAGTAGCCGCTCATCCCGGTTATCGAAGGCGGGCGCATGAGCGAAAAGCGCCAGTTCCGCGCCATCAAAGGCACGCGCGATATCCTTCCGCCCGATTCGACGCTGTGGAATTCGTTCGAGCAGACCGCGCGCAACATTTTCGAGTCTTACGGCTTCGGCGAAATTCGCCTCCCCATCTTCGAGCAGACGGAGCTCTTCGCGCGCTCTATTGGTACTGATACCGATGTTGTCGGCAAGGAGATGTACACCTTTGAAGATAAACCTGGTGAGATTCCTGATCTCAACGACTTAACACAGTTGGGAGTCTTTGTTAATTCGGTCCAGCTTTTGCTGAAGAAAGGTGAGATTCCCAATACAGTATTGAACATAGGTACATCTTTGAAACTCAGCGAAAAGTTCAAGGAACTGGCCGAGGCTTCGCAGAAGCTTCCAACGGGATTCTTTCAAGGTGCCCCTCCAGTTGAGGACTACACCCGGCTTTTATTTGAAACTTTGTACCTAGCTAGAAAAGTCGAACTTGGCGATTTGACAACGCTACGGCCGGAGGCGACGGCTAGCGTGGCGCGGGCGTATATCGAGCATGGGATGCACACGCTGCCCGGAAACGCCAAGCTCTATTACGTGGGGCCGATGTTCCGCCGTGAGCGGCCGCAGAAAGGACGCTACCGCCAGTTCTACCAAATTGGCGCTGAGGTTCTTGGACAGTCGGATGCGCCCGCCATCGACGCGGAAGTTCTGGAAATGCTGCTCGTGCTCTTCCGGCGCGCCGGCTTGGCGAGCACAATGCTCTACGTCAACTCGATCGGATGCAAGGAGTGCCGCCCGAAATATGTGGAACTGTTGCGCGAAGAGTTGCGCAAAGTGATAGAAAGCTTGGGCCCTGACAGCCAGCGCCGGATTGAGACGAATCCACTGCGCGTCCTCGATTCGAAAGTGCCGGCCGAGCAGCCCTTCATCGAAAAGCTGCCGCGCATCTCCGAGCACCTTTGCGCCGACTGCCGCGAACATTTTGCGAAGCTGAAAGAAGAATTAAAGTTGCGCGACATTGCCTATCAGGAAAACTGGCGCCTGGTCCGCGGCTTGGACTACTACACGCGCACCACATTCGAGGTGACCGCGGCGGGGCTTGGATCACAGAACGCAGTCTGTGGCGGAGGCCGATACGACGGTCTTGTCGAACTGCTTGGCGGCCCTCCCACCAAAGGCATCGGCTTCGCCATCGGCACCGATCGCGCCATCCTGTCGCTGCAGGAAAGCCAAAATGCGCGAAAGCCCGCGGGCTTAGCCGTCTATGTCGCGTGGATGAATGCCACAACATATCCGACCGCGGTGCAAATCGCGCGAAAGTTGCGCGAATGCGGCCTTGCCGTCGAACTTCCGCCCGAGGAAATGAAGTTCAAGAAGTCGCTCGGCTTGGCTGATAAACTCGGCGCACGCTATGCGCTCATCATCGGCGAAGATGAAATCAGCTCCGGCACGTACACGCTCAAGAACCTCGCCGAGGGCGAACAGAAAAAGCTCAACGAAAACGATCTGCTGGAATATCTTGAATCGGAACGAAGGGGCACCGGTGCTTGACACGCTGGGAAATTTGAAACGGACAAAATACTGCGGCGATCTGCGCGTGGCGGACGCGGATACGGACGTTGTCCTCATGGGCTGGGTGCACCGGCGGCGCGATTTGGGCCAGCTGATTTTCATCGATTTGCGCGATCGCGCCGGAATCGCCCAGATTGTCTTCAACAAGGAGCTGAATCCCGAGGCGCACGCGAAGGCCGAGGATTTGCGCTCGGAATTTGTTGTCGCGGTCGAAGGGCGCGTGATCCGCCGCCAGAAATCCAATCCCGAAATTCCGACGGGCGAAGTGGAGGTGGTCGCCTCGCGCCTGCACATTTTGAATAATTCGAGGACGCCGCCCTTCTTGATCGAAGACGAAGTGACGGCGAGCGAGGAGACGCGCTTGCGCTACCGCTATCTCGATCTGCGGCGCCCGCGTTTGCACAGCAACATCGAGTTGCGGCATCGCGTGGTTTTCGAGATTCGCAAAGCGCTCGATGAAATGGGCTTCTTCGAAATCGAAACTCCGATTCTCACGCGGTCAACGCCCGAGGGCGCGCGCGATTGCCTGGTGCCGAGCCGCATCCATCACGGACAGTTTTACGCGCTGCCGCAATCGCCGCAAATTTTCAAGCAGATATTGATGATTTCCAACATGGACCGCTATTTTCAGATCTGCCGGTGTTTTCGCGATGAGGATTTCCGCGCCGATCGCCAGCTCGAGTTCACGCAACTCGATCTGGAAATGTCCTTTCCGCGCCAGCAGGATGTCTTCGAGGTGATCGAGCGCGTGATGGAGCGCTGCTGCGCCGTCGTGGGCGTCACGGCGAAGGGACCGTTTCGCCACCTCGACTACAAAGAAGCGGTGCGCCGCTACGGATCCGACAAACCCGACTTGCGCTTTGGCATGGAACTGCACAACGTTACCGAGTTCTTTGAGCCAGCGCGCGCGGTGCTGCATTTCGAAGGCAACGTGCAGGCAGTGGTGGTATCTGGCGCGGCGGCTTGGTCGCGCAAGCAACTCGATGAACTGGCGGAATTCGCGAAGTCGGCGGGCGCGCGCGGAGTTTACACCGTTAAGGTAACGGCGGAAGGGATTTCGTCACCGCTAGAAAAGAATCTTGGCGCGGATGGGCTGAAAAAACTAGCGGATGCCGTGGGCGCGAAACCCGGCGACCTAATCGTGGCCACCGCAGCCAAGGAACAGATCCCTTACTCGGACGCTTCGCTGCACGTGGCCGGGCAGATTCGTCTTCACCTTGGCGATAAACTGAATTTGATCGACCGCAAGAAATGGGAATTCGCATGGATTACTGGCTTCGCGCTTTTTGAATGGAGCGGAAATGAAAAGCGCTGGGTGAGCGCGCAGCATCCCTTCACCGGAATTTACGAGGAGGATATCGAAAAGCTCGAGACCGCGCCTTGGGAATGCCGTTCGAAGGGCTACGACTTGGTGCTCAACGGCAACGAGCTTGGCTCCGGTAGCATTCGAATTCATCGCCAGGACGTGCAGGCGCGAATGTTCAAGGCGCTCGGCCTGACCGACGAGCAGGCGCGGCAGCGTTTTGGATTTTTTCTCGACGCGCTCACGTATGGGACGCCGCCGCATGGCGGAATTGCCCTGGGGATCGACCGAGTAGTGATGCTGCTGGCCGGCGAGAAGTCGATTCGCGACGTCATCGCGTTTCCGAAGACCACGGCCGCGGTTGATTTGATGGCCGAGTCGCCGTCTGGAGTGGAAGCAGCCCAGCTTGATGAATTGGGAATCGCAATCAAGGAGACGCACAAGTGAAGGTTTCGGGACTCGGTCACTTCTTCGGCCTAGCCGAAATGCTTTTTGAACTTTTCGGGGTCGTTGTCGTCATTGTGGAGGCGATACGGCGAGATTCAAGAGATCGAGTTCTACTGTTTGAGGTCGCGGCGTTTGTGACTCTTCTGTTGGGGCTTCTATTGGTGAAATTCTCTGGTTTCATCTGGCCGGTGATCCTTGTCTGGCTGATACTTTTCTTTGGGTTCACGCTCGCGGCGGCATATTTTGCTCTTGTCAATTGGTTGCGTCGAACTAAGAGGGTAAGTTAACCCCGATGTCGCGGATACGGATACTTGCGGAAAATGTGGCGAACAAGATTGCGGCGGGCGAGGTCGTGGAGCGGCCCGCGTCGGTGGTGAAGGAGCTGCTCGAAAACGCACTGGACGCAGGCGCTCGCTCGATTCGCATTGAGACTGAATCGGGCGGCAAGCGCATGATCCGTGTGATCGACGATGGAAGCGGTATGAATCATGACGACGCGCTGCTCGCTTTCGAGCGCCACGCTACCTCCAAATTGCGCACCGCTGACGACCTGCTCTCGATTGCAACGCTCGGCTTTCGCGGCGAAGCGCTTCCCTCGATTGCCTCTATCTCCCGGCTATTTCTGGAAACACGCACTCCGGAAGAAGAACAGGGCGCGCGCATTGAATTTGCGGGCGGAAAGCTGGTGAGCGTGAAACCGGCAGGCATCCCCGCCGGGACCTCAATCAGCGTTGCGGATATTTTCTACTGCGTTCCCGCGCGGCGCAAATTCCTTAAATCCGAAACTACGGAACTGGGCCACATCGCGTCGCTCGTGACGCATTACGCGCTCGCCCATCCTGAATGCCACTTCGTCCTGAAGACGCCATCGCAGGAAATCCTGAACTGCGCGCCCGTTGAAAAACTGGCGGATCGCGTCTATCAGGTTTTCGGCCGCCAGGCACTCGATGAACTGATGGAAATCCCGCCGGCCGAAGCGCCGGTTCGCTCGGCAATCACGGAACCGGCCATCGAACCGGACGAGCAGGCAGCGACGCTTCGCATAAGCGGGTTCACGTCGCGCCCCGAAGTGCAGCGCACTAATCGGAACGGGATTTATGTTTTCGTGAACCGGCGACTGGTGCGCGACCGGCTGCTACTCCACGCTATTCACGAGGCGTATCGCAATGTGACGCCGCAGGGAGTGTTCCCCATCGTGCTGCTGTTCCTCGATCTGCCGTACCAGGAAGTGGATGTGAACGTACATCCGGCGAAGATCGAGGTGCGATTCCGGCACCCGCAGTTTGTTCACGATTTCACCCGCGACGCGCTGCGGCAGGCCCTGTCCAGTGCGCGGCCGATTCCGGGATTTCCGGCGGCAAAAGCTGCGACAGCAGGCGTTGGCGGGAGCCCTCCGGCCAGAAGCGGCGCTGATTTCACATCGTCATCGGAAGGTGCGGGAAGATTCGCCGGCCCTCCGGGCCTGGGTGGCACCGGCGTTGCAGGGCTGCCGCGAGCCGAAATTCCCGCGTCCTTTGCTTCCAGCGCCGCGATTGCCGGGGATTTCGAATTGAGTGGAGCGCCTGCCAGGCCCATCGCGCAGCGCCTTGGCTTCGATTCGAGCGCGGCGATGAACTTCCCGCTGGGCGCAGCCGCGACGGATGCTTCTCTCGAGTCGGACCCTCTTGTAAACGCTCCGGGCGCTCTACCGAGCGCCGAGGAAATTGTGGATTTGAAGCCGCTGGGCCAAGTGAGCGCCAGCTTCATTGTCGCCGTGAATAGCGAAGGATTGTGGATCATCGACCAGCACGTGGCCCACGAGCGCGTTTTGTTCGAGCAGCATCTGCAAGCTCGTCGCGCGGGCGAACTTGGAGGGCAGCGGATGCTATTGCCGGTGATGGTGGAGCTGAATCCGCGGCAGCTTGTGACGTTCGAGCAGATAGCCGAAGAGTTGCACGCGAATGGCTTCGAAGCGGAATTGATGGGCGCGCGAACCGTGGCGATTCAGGCCGCGCCCGCCGGAATCGCGAGTGGCGACGCGGAAAAGCTGCTTTTCGAAATACTGGACGGAATCGCGCGCGAGAACCAGGCCATTTCGATCGATTCGCTGCAATCGAAAATCGCCGCTTCGACTTCCTGCCACGCCGCAATCAAAGTAAATACGCCGCTCGACAAAACGAAAATGGAATGGCTGCTGGGCGAGCTGGCGAAAACCGAATATCCGATGAGCTGCCCTCATGGGCGTCCTGTGGTCCTGCGCTATTCGACGCGCGAAATCGAGCGCGCGTTCAAACGCATATAAATGACGCGGAAGCTGATCATTGCGATTGACGGGCCGGTAGGCTCGGGGAAGAGCACGCTGGCGCGACGAGTGGCGGCGATAATGGGCTACATCTATATTGACACCGGCGCGATGTATCGGGCGATGGCGCTGAAGGCACAGCGGCGCGGCATTTCGTTCGATGCCCTGGACGCGCTGACGGCGCTCGCAAGCGAAACCAGAATTGATTTGCGGGCGAGCGAACCCACCCAGCAGGTGTTTCTAGACGGCGAGGATGTAACGGCGGTTATCCGCACACCGGAAGTCGCCCAGGCTGCGTCGAAAGTCGCCGTAGTGGCGGGCGTCCGTAAAGTGCTGGTGGCCGAGCAGCGCCGCGCAGGCGAGAGCGGCGGCGTGGTGATGGAAGGGCGCGACATCGGCAGCGTGGTTTTTCCCGACGCGCATCTCAAGATTTTCCTGACGGCGTCGCCTGAAATTCGAGCCGAGCGGCGCTGGCGCGAACACCAGCAAAAAGGCGATGCAATCGACCTAGCTCGCACGCTCGTGGAGATTCATGAACGGGACCGCCGCGATCGCGAGCGCGAGATATCGCCTCTGGTCCGAGCGCGCGACGCAGTGGTTGTGGACAGCACGGCGATGGAGGCCGAGGAAGTGGCGCGCCTGGTAGTGACGCTGGCTCAGGAGAACGCCAAAGAGAAAGCGGTCTAAGACTCTACTCCACGGCCGAGCAGAGAAGGGTTGTTTTTCAGGCCAGCTCCGCGGACTTTCGGCTTTCAGGCCGGCGACGATCGGCGTTGACCCAAAAGGCGCCGGCGAGAACGAGCAGCATCGAGAGAACGATGTTTCCGAGCCCCACAGAAGCGCTCCCCGCAAAGGCAACGCAGATTTCGAAGAGAGACGGCACGACCAACACGCCCAGCGACATGAGCGCGAGGCGCAGACCGGCTTGCGATGCAAGCTTCCTCCAAGCAAGACCAAGGAGGCAGCCTGCAGGAAAGAAGACCATCGCGTAGAAGATGTAGTGGTAGCCGTCAAGCTCGCCCGATTTGATCCGACGCACATGCAGGGCCAAACCCGTTCCGGGGTCCAGCCGGTATGGTCGACCTTCTTCCTTGCCGTCGACGTAGAGGGCCAGCCGAGAGCCATCGTACGAAAGAAGGAGATTCCGAGGCTGGTACGGCGCAAAAACGTTGGGCACATCCCAGGCAAGATGGGGCCGATTGACGGACAGAGGGTTTCGAAACCAAAAGCTGAGACGGGCACCTTCCTGACTCAGCTCTAAATCCCCAGAACCCGGCAGTTGTCCAATAACGATAATGCGCCGATTCCTGGCGACCGTCGATCCGGGTTGACAGAGCACGCGCAGGGCAAATCGGTTCGTACGCTCAACCTGATCTACCAATTGGGAGACGGGAGCGCCGGAGATTAGCCAAACTGGACTGAAGAACGGAGGCTCCGACGCATTGTGCTCCCACGCCAGATCGGGGAGAACATGGCGCCGATCCTGAAAAGGAGACGGCCCCGAGAGATTGTAAGACGCAAGCGGGGCGGGGCTATTCTCCGCACGACCCGCGGTGATGGCTCGCGCGACGCGGTCAGGAAGTGCTCGGCTCCAGAACTCAACTTCAAACACCTTTCCATTCCACGCAGAAGCAGGGTCTTCCGCGGCCGAACTGCCAATCAGCAAACGAGGGTTTGGAACCCAATCGGTTATCCGAGCTTGCCTTTGAAGGGGAATCGAAGCGGCGAGCCATACACCTACATAGAAAAGCAGAACCACGATGAGCCGACGCCAATTAAGCCAGCTAACAAAAGCGGCCTCCACCCGAGACGTAGAGCGAAGGGCCGCAGCACCTCCAAGCTCGTACACGAGGAAACCAAGCACGGACCCGGCAGAATTCGTGAATACGTCACCCCAGCCCGAGTCGCGTATCGGAATGTAGAACTGAAGAAGCTCAACCGAATAGGAAAGCAGAGCCCCTCCGAGAAGTGCGATGCCGAACACGGCGGCCCTTGACTCGCCGCGCTCGCGAAAAATCTCAGCAAGCCCAAACCCGAAAGGAACAAATAACAGGACATTCAGGAAGAGGTCGAGCGGGCCCGCGTTTTTGCCCCAGCCTGCCAGCAGGAAGGGGGGACCGTGGCGGACCAAGCCGAAGCGAAACGGATAGAGGGTGAGGAAGAAAATGCCAACGACGCCGGCAATTAAAATTCGGTTCGACCACGAAGGGGTGCGCGGTTCACGTCGTACAGCGGTCCATGAATCTGTCATCAGGATAGCGCGTGGCCAGTTTGGATTGGAAACAAGCCGGCGAGACGCCCTTCCTCCGCAGTCCAGGCCGACGCTGCAACAACTGTAAAGCCGCTTTCCAGAATGAGTTTAGCATGGCGGCAGGAGGGAGCCTCCTTGCACTTTAGATTCTGCGGAGACGCTTGCCCAATCGAAAATCGAAGTTTGAAAAGAAGTACAAGTACTGATGGCAATTCGGACAGGTAATTAGGCCCTGGCCTTTATTTGTTCCGTTGTCCAGTAGATAACGATTCCCAGCGCGCCTAGACTTCTGCCCGCGATGGCATCCCCTATACGGAACACGGGCCTCGGTGTTCTAGCCACAATCTTGGTGAGCGCGGTACTTTCGGGTTGTGGCGCCAACGCAACGTCGGCCACCAAAAGCGCTCTTGTGCCGAGTTCAGCTGAAGTAAGTTTCGGAGAAGTGCTCGTTGGGAACACGGCGGTTCAAACCGTGACGGTATCCAACACGGGAGACACAAGCGTCAACATTTCACGTGCCGCAATCAGCGGCCGTGGCTTTCAGCTAATGAGCGGAATGCCGTCCGGAGCAGTGGCGGCCGGCGAGAGTATGAACTTGCAGTTGCAGTTTGCTCCGGCATCATTCGGCGCAACTACCGGCGTTATCACCTTAAGCAGCGATGGACCTGATCCAGCACTTAGAATCTCCTTGCGTGGAACGGGGGCGCGCCCCGGGCTAAACGTTTCACCAGGATCGCTGAATTTTTCGAATGTGCCAGTGGGCCAGTCAAGCACGGAGAACATTACTCTGAAGAATAGCGGGACCGGCAGCGTGGCCATAAATCCGGCAACAATCGCGGGCGCAGGCTTCACAGTGAGCGGACTCTCGTCGCCGGTGAACCTTGCCTCTGGGCAAACGATTCAGGTTGCAGTTAAATTCGCCCCAACTAGGCTCGGCGCTGCAACCGGCGCCGTTTCCATTGGCAGCGACACGGCTAATTCACCGGCGGCAATTTCATTGAGCGGAGTTGGCTTGGAGGCGTTGGTCTCGGCCAGCACATCGAGCGTCAGCTTCGGAAAAGTCGTGGTGGGGAACACGAACTCGCAACCGATAACGCTCAGGAATAGCGGTAACGCTATGCTGACGTTTTCACAGTCGGCTGCGAGCGGAGCGGGAGTGAGCTTGACTGGATTATCAACGTCCACGACGATTGCACCGAACTCCAGCGTGACGTTCAACGCGCTATTCGCGCCCGGTTCGGCCTCCGCGGTCAGCGGCTCGATTACGCTGGTTACAAACGGCGTTCCTTCGCCGCTGGTAATTGGCGTGACCGGAACCGGATCAGCGGCGAATACTTCACTAGCGGTAAGCCCGGCCAGCCTGAACTTCGGCACGGTTACGCCTGGCAGCAGCAGGGCGTTGAGCTCGACGCTAACGAATACGGGGAACGCCAACGTAGATATATCGAGTGTTACGGTTAGCGGTGCGGGCTTTAGCGCCAGCGGAGTTTCGGGTGGCGCCATTCTGATGCCGGGACAATCCACCACGCTGACGATCACGTTCTCACCCGGCAGCGCTGGAAGTGCGAACGGCTCGAACGTGAGGATTGCCAGCAACGCCGCCAATTCGCCGGCAATCGTGGGCCTCGCCGGTGCCGGACAGGCGCCCTCTTCTCATTCGGTGGCGCTGGCGTGGAACCCGAGCTCATCCACCGGTGTTACCGGCTATAACGTGTTTCGCGCAGGCAACTCTGGCGGTTACGGAGCCAACCCCCTGAATTCGGCACCAGTTTCCGGAACGGGATATACGGACGCAAGCGTGACGGCAGGGCAGACTTACTTCTATATCGTCACAACCGTGGGTTCTGGGACCAGCAGCGTCGCCTCGAATGAGGTGGCGGCAACCGTCCCTACGCCGTGAGGGCGACAAGGACGAGACAAGTATTGGCTGACAACTTGGGGTTTCTGTTCAGAGCGCGAAGGTGAATCTGCAGCCCAGGCCGCTTAAGGGCGCCCTCTGTAAACAGGAGGGCCTTTTGCAGAAACAGTGTGCTGTCCCCGCGGACAGGTGTAAACACCTGTCCCAAGTGTGTACCTCCGTCCAGTAGTTTCATATAGACCAGCCATTCACAATCGTTCCTTCATTTGGAGAGGTGAGTCAATTTCCAGGGATTTCACGAATAATTCACGCTGGCTGCCTTCACGAACCGCTATTCGCAATCGCGTTTTCGCGGCGGCGATCACAATTATAGCGGTTGCCGGTTGCGGCCTTAGCGGCCCTAATCTGGTACCAAGCGCGAGGAAGGTCGAGTTCGGAAACGTCGCGGTTGGCGCCTCAACGTCGGAACTCGTAACCCTAACCAACATGGGAAACGTGAATGTCAGCATTGCCAACGTTTCCGCCAGTGGTAAAGGGTTCAGCGTTAGCGGTGGATCGAATGTAGTTCTTGCGCCCAATCAAGCAGTCACGGTGTCGGTCGGTTTCAATCCTGCGGCGGCGGGTAAAGCGCATGGGACACTATCCGCAGCGACCGATGCATTAGGGGGCAGCCACGTGGTGATCGCGCTATCCGGCAGCGGCGAAGCAGCATCGGGCAAGCACGCCGTAGCGCTCAAGTGGCAAGCGAGCCCATCGCCGGCGATCGGATACTTTATCTACCGCAGCAGCGCAGGCCCGGGGGGTGGCGCGCTTTCCAGGCTGAACTCTTCGCTAGATGACTCGACGAGTTTCACCGACAGCACGGTCGTTAGTGGGGAAACCTATCAGTACATAGTAACGTCTGTTGATTCCAAAAACGTCGAAAGCAAGGCGTCCAACCAAATAACCGTCGCAATTCCGAGCCCTTAGAGCGCCAAATCCCCTTATACGGCCTCGCTGCGGCGAGTAGTCGTCGAGGATGGCTGGACCCCGAACGTCAGCAATGAACGATTTTTTCGCGCCCTGCCTTCGCGTGCCGCGTGGCATTTCGGGTATCGACCACGAGCTTGGCATCACGCACGATGGCATCATAGTCGTACTTTGAGTGGTCCGTCGCGATGAGAACACAATCGTAGCTGGCGAGGCGCTCGGCGGTTAGTTCAACCGAACGCTTACTGGAGAAATCGTAGTGTCGCATCTTGAAGAGCGCGGGGAAATAAGGGTCGTTGTAATCGACGAGGGCGCCGCGTTGGGTGAGCAGCTCCAGCAACTTTAGAGACGGTGACTCCCGCAGATCGTCCACATCTTTCTTGTAAGCCATACCAAGCAGCAAAATTCTGGAACCCTTGATGCTCTTTTCACGCTCGTTCAGCGCTTCCGCGAGCGCATTTACCACGTGGTAGGGCATTTCCGTATTGATTTCACCGGCTAATTCGATGAAGCGCGTGGCGAAGTCATATTCGCGAGCCTTCCACGAGAGGTAATACGGATCCACCGGTATGCAGTGGCCGCCAAGACCCGGACCGGGATAAAAGGGCATAAAACCGAACGGCTTGGTTGCCGCACTATTGATCACTTCCCAGATGTCGAGACCCATGCGAAGACTGAGCTGTTTCAATTCGTTGACCAGTGCAATGTTGACGCATCGGAATATATTTTCCAGGAGCTTGACCATCTCCGCCGCCCGCGTCGAACTGACAGGCACGACTTTGGAAACGATCTGCGCGTAAAGAGCCGCGGCAGCCTGTCCACTGGAGGGATTGATGCCTCCGACTACTTTGGGTATTTGGGCCAAACCATAATTCTTGTTCCCCGGATCTTCGCGCTCAGGGGAAAAAGCGAGATAGAAATCAGTCGCCACCACCTTGCCACTCGATCCTCCGTCAATCGGGCAGCTCAAGCCGCCAGCGGCGAGTATCGGCAAAACGAGCTCTTCCGTGGTTCCGGGATATGTGGTGCTCTCGAGCACGATGAGTTGGTCGCGTTGCAGATTCGGGGCGATGGCGAGCGCGGTGTTCCTAACATAGCTGAGGTCGGGCTCCCGCCGCTCATCCAGCGGAGTGGGAACGCAGATCAGCACCGCATCCATCTCGCGGAGGCGCGTGAAGTCGGTCGTCGCGCCGAAACGCCGGGCATCCACATGCGCGCGAATCTTATCGGCGGGAATATGCTGTATGTAGGATTGGCCTGCGTTGAGCTTGTCGACCTTAGATTTATCGGTATCGAAGCCCGTGACCCGCTGCCCGATATCCGCAAAACGGAGTGCGAGTGGAAGACCTACGTATCCGCATCCGATGATGCCAATCTGTATTCCCTTGCCTGCAAAAAACTCCGGCTTGCGTTGCGCGTCCATTCCGCCTCCACGCTCACTCTCTGTCCATACAAAAATCAACTATAGCAAGAATCGGAATTCTGCAATCCCTCTCCGGCGCAAAAGGTGTCTACTCGGAGGGGCAACGGTCTCAAAGATTGCACATGAGCCGCGAGGCCTGCTTTGTCCTCATTTGCTTCATGAAATGGTTCAGGCCAGCACCTCGCGGACGAGCCGAGTTACGTGTTCTGCAATGGATGGCGCAGAGGTAAGGCCCGGCGATTCGATTCCGATCAAGTGAATTGCTCGCGGAAAGTCGGGATCGGGCTGGATGATGAAGTCAGCCATTCCGGAAACTTTAGCCGCCGCTCCGGGCGGAGGGACCAGTTTGGCGCGGATGCCTGAATACGCCGGGACGAAGTCCGAGGGCGTAACCGAGGGCAAGAGCTTTTTTGCAAGATTGGCGAAATATTCGACGGGTTCACGGCCCCGTTCGTAGTCGTTCTTGTCGCTGATATAGCGCGCGGTCGGTCCGACGAGAACGCCGCCCCAGAGCGTTTTGGTGAGATGCACACCAAGACTGAGGCCGTCTGCATGGGGCAACGGGTATACCAGACCGCGCACTAGATCGTGCTTTTCGCGTGTCAGTTCGCAGTATTCGCCCCGAACGGGGTAGATACGGTGCGCAGCCATTTTCGAACCGAGCAGGGCGGCAACTTCATCGGCAAAGAGACCGGCGCTGTTCACCAAGCAACGCGTCTCAATCTCTCCAACCGTGCTGATCACGCGGATGCAGCTACCCACTGGTTCGAGATGTTCGACGCGGGCGTTGGTTACGATGTTGCGCTCCGTTCCCGGTGGCGACGCGGGCGTACGCCTTGACGAGCTCCTCACTCGCGACAATACCGGTGGAGGGCACGCCGATGGCTTTGAATCCTTCGACGTGAGGCTCGCGGGCGCGGATTGCGTCGCGGTCCAAAATGCTGAGGCCTTCCAGTCCGTTAGCGCGCCCATTTTCGACGAGTGCGTCGAGTTCCTTTTCTTCCGGCTGGCTCGATGCGACAACCAATTTGCCAATCTTGCGATGTGGAACGCTATTAGCGGCGCAGAATTCGTAGGTGAGCTGGTTTCCGCGCACGCAATGCTTCGCCTTGAGCGACCCGGGATGGTAATACAAACCCGAATGAATCACGCCGCTGTTTCGGGAGCTCGCGCCCATGGCAAGCTTGGGCATTGCCTCCAGCAAAAACACATCGTCCCAGCGGGAGGAGAGAGCCCGCGCGATCGCGCAGCCCACTACGCCGCCTCCGATGATTACAACGTTGGCGTGATCCATTTAGTCCTCAAACGATGTAGACGCCGGCTGCTCCCCGAAACTAGGAAAGCGCACGCGACATATGCAAATTGTAGCGCACGCTATGCCGAGTTCCCACGAACCATGTCGCATCTTGATTCGCCAAGAAACCGGCTCGCTATTTTATTCGATCCGCCCTGCCAAAACGGACTCGAGCTGAGCACGCCATTCCGGCAGTTGAACCGCGAACATTTCAGCCAGACGCTGATTGGAAAGCACGGAGTAAGCTGGCCGCCGCGCTGGCGTCGGATAATCCTGCGTTTTGATAGGAACAATCCTACGTGCTAATACGGGCTTCCCACTTCCGACCGGCAGCCCCGATCCCTGCTGGGCGCGAAGCGCAGCGTCCAGGATTGCAACAGCGAACTCGTGCCAGGTCGTTTGACCGGCGGCCGTCATGTGGTAGGTTCCGCTGACGCGCTCGAAAGATCTGAGCGCCTGCGCTAGGTCCCAGCAATTCGCCGACGACTTTCGTTGTTGCGCGTGCGATCTCGCGGCTCCATGTGGGCGCCCCGAACTGGTCGTTTACGATTCGAGTTCCTCCTGTTCGGAGGCGAGGCGCAGAACGGTCAGCAGAAAGTTTTTTCCGCGATTCCCATAGACCCACTGAGTTCGTAATATCAGGTGCGGAACGGCTGCGTGGCGGATCGCCTGTTCACCGCCAAGCTTTGTTCGTCCGTAGACGCATTGATGCGGATTCGTGGGATCGTTTCTTCGTAAGGCGTGGTCTTCGCACCATCGAACACATAATCAGTCGAGTAGTGCACCAGCACCGCGCCAATTTTCTTTGCTTCTCCGGCCATCACGCCGAGGGCGTCCGTATTGATTGCTCGTGCGATAGGCTCCTCTTTTTCGGCTAGATCGACGGGTGTATATGCGGCGGCATTGACGATGAGCTGCGGGCGAATGTCCTCGAATGATACGGCGTATTTGATCCGGATGGGCGAGATCGAACTGTTGGCGATCGACCGCGATAATGTCGCCTATCTCTGGAAGCAAACGGGCAAGTTCCGCACCCACCTGGCCGTTCTTACCGGTCAGTAGGATTTTGGCGTTCATTTGCTGGAGTATCGGGGCAGAAATTCGTGTGGGACGTCAGCGAGTTTGGGAATTGCGAGAATCCTTTTCGGACAACAGAGGGGCGCCGATTCCCCAGGAAATATTCAGCGCGGGATCGTTCCAAAGCATCCCGTGTTCATCCGAGCGATCGTAGAAGTCGCTGCACTTATAGAGAAACTGCACCTTTTCGCTTAGCCCCAGATAGCCATGTGCAAAGCCAACGGGCACGTAGATCTGGTTCTGGTCCTTCGCCGAAAGAAGGACACTCGCCCACTTTCCGAAATGCGGCGATCCAAGGCGAATGTCGACGGCGACGTCCAAGGCTTCACCTTCCACCACGCGGCAAATTTGGCCTGCGGCCGATGAAGTTGATAATGGAAACCGCGCAAAGTTCCCCTCGACGAAGCGGCATGATTGTCCTGAACGAAGGTATCGGTGATGCCCAGTTCGGCGAACTTCGCGCGGTGGTAGGTCTCCATGAAAAAGCCGCGGGCGTCACGGATGACTTTTGGGCGCAGCTCGCACACGCCGGGAAGCGATGTTTCAATTCGTTGCACGGAGTTTATACCCTCTGGATTCGACCGAGCCGCCAGTTTGGGCGGCAACGTGACATTTGCGGTCCGGAAAGTAACATCCACGGCGCAAAGTCAGCGGGAGGACTTTGGCCCGGATTGAGCGACAGCGTCGAGCGAAGAATCGCGATTCTCATAATATTTCTCATAGTACGAGCGATATTCGCCGGCGCGAATTCTTTCCACCCAGTCGGGGTTCGCCTTGTACCACTCGACAGTCTGGCTGAGTCCCTCATCGAGCGCAATTGAAGGCTTCCAGCCGAGATCTCGTTCCATCTTGTGGCAGCTCAGGGCATAGCGGCGGTCATGCCCGGGGCGATCCTTTACGTAGCTGAGCAGCGTTTCCGACTTGCCAAGCAACCGGAGCAATCGCTGAGCAAGGGTCAAGTTCTCTACGATGTCCAGACCCCCGATATTGTAAACCTGTCCCACGCGGCCGCCCTCTAGGACGGCCAGCACACCGCGACAGTTATCTTCCACGTGCAACCAGTCGCGCTGCTGCTTTCCATCCCCGTAAATCGGAAGCGGCTTTCCGTCAAGGGCGTTGGTGATCATCAGCGGCAGGAACTTTTCCGGAAATTGGTAAGGGCCGTAATTGTTGGAAGAACGCGTGATCAAGGCCGGAAAATCGTACGTGCGCACGTAGGAACGCACCAACAGATCCGAACTAGCTTTCGATGCGGAGTAGGGGCTGCTGGGCTGGAGGGGCGATTCTTCGTCCGCGAAAGCACCGGGAAGAATGTCGCCATAGACCTCGTCGGTTGAAACATGGACGAAGCGCTTTATTCCGAGCTTCCGGGCCACTTGCAGCATCACAAAGGTTCCGACAACATTGGTGTCAATCGCAGCGGAAGGTTCATAAATGCTGCGGTCGACATGCGATTCGGCGGCGAAGTGGACTACCGAGTCACACCCTTCCATTGCAGTCTCGACGGCGGCGGTGTTGCAGATGTCGCCCTTGATGAAGTGGTAGCGCGGATCATCGGCAACCGAGACAAGATTTGCCAGGTTTCCAGCGTAGGTGAGCTTGTCGAAGTTGACCACCGAATATTCCGCGCGCTTCGTCAGAACATGGCGGATAAAGTTGGAACCGATAAAGCCGGCGCCTCCGGTGACGAGTACCTTCATCGAGAGACGACCTGCCGTTTGGCGGATGCAGTGCCGACTTTATTCGCGCCCGTTTCCGCCACAAGGTTATTCGCTCGAAGCAGGGACTCGAACGTGCCCGCATCGGTCCACCAGCCGTCGAGCACTTCGTAGGTGAGCTTATTCTCTTCGATGTAGAAGTTATTGACGTCTGTGATTTCGAGTTCGCCTCGTCCCGAAGGCTTCAATCGGCGAATCTTTTGAAAAACAGTGCCGTCGTAAAGGTAGACTCCGATCACGGCGTAGTTCGATTTGGGCGACTTCGGTTTTTCTTCAATGCTGACGACGTTCTTTCCGCGGATCTCCGCGACGCCAAACCGTTCTGCGTCACTTACTTCCTTCAGGATGATTTTGGCGCCTTCCTTTTGTTTCTTGAAGCTTTCCACGGCATGACAGACGTTTGTTTCGATGATGTTATCGCCCAAAATCACGCAAATGGGGTCGCCGGCGGCGAAATACTCCGCCAGCCCAAGCGCTTCCGCAATGCCACCCTCTCCTTCCTGATACGTGTAGTTCAGGTGCTTGAGGCCGAAATCTCGGCCATTGCCGAGAAGCCGAAGAAAGTCACCCGCGTTTTTCCCGCCGGTGACGAGGAGTATTTCCTCGATTCCAGCATTCACAAGCGTCTGGATCGGGTAATACACCATCGGCTTTTCGTAAATCGGCAATAAATGCTTATTCGTTACGCGAGTGAGGGGATTCAAACGACTGCCAGTGCCGCCGGCCAAGACCACGCCTTTCACGGATCATCTCCCCGGCAAGTCGCTCTGGACCTGCCATCTATCCAACTCAGGATTGCAGTTTCTCGACCGGAGATCTCGCCATGATGGGCCACCTCCGCCGGGCCGCGTATCTCAGCGACCGCTTCGGCCGCTAAACGCGTACAGCAACCATCCCAGTTCATACGGACGGCATTCGCGGAGGATGCCCATCTTACGATGTGAAGCGTTCCGGTAAACCCGCAGATGCGACAATGCCACGTCGACCTTCATCGAGAACTCTGGAACAGGATGAATGCGCCGCCAGATCAGGTTGTGAGCGAAGTCCCTCATATCCGTCTCGAGCTCATTGGCGCCACCGATCCATTCCAGGCCGCGATAAATGGCCTCGTCAAAACTCCGACCAGTCGATTCCGCCAGCGGAAACAAGACCATCGGGGCCATTCCTTCTTGGTGGACCGAAAAGACCGGGTACATGTCGGCGACCCTTCCAGCTCTCGAATCGTAATGCCACCACCATTGACCAAGCGGGCCCTGCACGCGGCAAATGCCCAGGCCGCACGCGAGAGCGCGTTCCAATGCTTCAGGACGCTTGAATGCTTCGCTGAACCGGGTGAAGGCGAGAATCGGGTATACCTGATCCGCAAAACTGCCCAACCATCCCCGCAGCTTAGCCATACCCCCGGTCGACCTATTTAGGTGCCCAAAGAACCCGCCCTGCCCCTGATTCTGGACCAGTAGTTTGTATGTCTTGTTCGCGATTTCAGACACATCCGGCAACCCGCGTTGCGGCGCGCAGGGCCGCGTGCGAGAGCCCGGTAATAGCCAGGCCAGCTCCATTGTCCGCCGTTGGCGAAGATCGAGGTGCCTTGAAAAAAAGTCCCCGGCAATTAACCGATTGAGCAGCGGAAGGAGCTTGTCGGGCGAACGCACAGCGGTCAACCACAGCAGTAAGCCGAAATCCCCCCTGAAGCGGGCCATTCTCTGTTCTCGAGGAGCCCGTCAAGAAGGGCGGTGATCGGAAACGGCGATTCGCCTCCGGCCTTCTCGAACTCGCAAAGCCCCAAGAGTGTCATCGCCGTATAACGTGGGGAAAGACCCTCTTGCCTGAGCCTCGCCCGAGGCTTTGGCGAGCCGGTAACAAATTTGCCCGCTCGCCGGAACGAACATCGGACCGAGACCCTTAATGGAAAGCTCGATCAGTTGCTCGACATCCACGCTTGTCGAACCCGCCGCCGTTGTCCACCAGTTTCCTGAGGTTCACGCGACATTCGAGCTCCGCGATTTCAAGGATGGCTTCCACGATTCGACCCATCGCTTCCGGGCGCGGAATCCGCATCTCGAGCGGCTTTTCGCGACGCTTCAGCTGAATCTTGGTTTTTACGTCCTCCACAGATTCGAGCAACATCAGTCGCCCGCTGTCCGCTAGATAACGATCGACTGCTCCAATCTTTCCCCGAAATATACTGTAACTGGAATCTCCAAGGCGGCCGCCTCTCGGTTCATCGTACCACCGCCGCTTACCACCAGGTCCGAAAACCAGATCAAATTCAGTCCGTCCACGGGAGATGAAGGAATAATCATTTGGCCCGATGCGATCAAAGTTGCCCAGCGTTGCCGGAGTTCGGCGGCCTGCCTGACGCTCCTCGGCAAAGTCACCGCGCGAACGTTCGGATTAGCCGAAAAGAGCTCGAGAGCCGCTGCGAACAGCTTGTCGGCTTCCGGATTGTGATAATGCGCTTCCGTCGCAGGCGGCCTCAAGGTCACTAGGATATCGCTTGGCGACACCCCCAACGTTTGCAAGATGGATGGATCCGGTTGAAACTGCGGTATATAAACGTCTTCCTTGAGTCCTGGGTATGTTAGCGTTCGGCCGCGCTTGCCGTTCATAGTCGCTTTGGGGATGATTTCCGGTGTCAATATCCAGTTGGGCTCGACAAAACCGGTTTTTGTGCTGTGCTCGTAATCGTGCATCATGATGGTGGGAATCCCTAACAGCACACCGGTAAGAATTTGAGCGCGTGATCCGTGTGAAAGCGCCAAGTCCGGGCGAACCCTGGCCGCCATCGGCAGCAACTGCGCGGTGCGCAGGCAGTTTCCTAGAACTTTCAGCAGCTTGTTCTTGCCATAGTGCCGGCCTACTACCTTGCAAGACAGTTGGTGAAACTTCAGCAAATCGCATACCTGGTAGGTATCCCGGGCCGTCAAGAATGATCTCGAAGCCCCGGTTCTCCAGCTTCTGCATGATGGGCTTGAAAAAAGGAACGTGCGGGGAGTTGTCGATGTCAATCCAGATCTTCTTTCCGCCTTCCCCTTCGTGGACACGCGCCTGGAAGCGATAGGGGAATTCCCGCTCTTGCGTTTCGGGACATGCGGGGTGGCCGATCCAAAACAACATTTGGATTTCGGCCGACTTTAACTGACTTCGAAAGCTCCTACCACGAAAATCGTCCGTCTTGCACAACCATTTACGCTCGATTCAAGGCATCCGAGAACTTGGCTCGTAAACCGTATGCGAACAATTGTATAGGAGACGGGGGTCCTCGATTTCTTGCGGCGGGTCTAGATGGATCGAGCCGATACGACGAACGCTAGTAAGCACCGTCTCCCAAAACCACCGCGCGCGGAGTCTGCAGAAGGATTGTAACGTCGAGCCAGATGGACCACTCCCGCGCATACTGAATGTCCAAACGTACCATATCGTCGAATGGAACCCGGCTGCGCCCTTTCACTTGCCAAAGGCCCGTTATTCCTGGCTTAACCTCGAGAACGCGACGGCGATGCCATGTGTCGTACCGCTCGTATTCATAGGCCAATGGCGGGCGCGGCCCGACTAATGACATGTCGCCAAGTAGGACGTTTATGAATTGGGGAAGCTCATCAAAACTTGTACGGCGCAAAAACCGGCCTACTCGGGTGACCCTCGGGTCGTCCTTCATCTTGTAAATAGGCCGCCCGGTACCCTCTTCATCTTTACTCTTGTAGGAACCGGCGATCAAATCCTTCATGAATTCCTGGTGGATCTTGGGGTCATTCTCCGCATACATCGAACGGAACTTAAAGCATTTGAATGGCTTACGGAACTGACCCAACCTTTCCTGCTGAAAGAATACCGGTCCCTTCGATCCCAGCTTCACGGCGATGGCAATCACCAAAAACAGCGGCAAACAGAAAATGAGGGCCGCGGCGCTCAAAACCACATCGATGCATCTTTTTACCAGCAGCGGGATTCTCTTCGACCCTTTGCGATCAAATAGGTCGGGATAGAAAGCAGTGTTCGGAGGAAGATCGGGGTTCTGTTCGTTGCTTCCGAAAACATGTACTGACACATGCACTCGCTTGAGGTCTTCTGGACTCAATTCTGCATCCAAAGCATCACGGACCTTATTTACGACTGTCTGCACGCTCGTCGTATCAACATCGCCCATTTCCGTGAAAATCGTTCCCAAAATCCTTCTTCTTGGTACCACCCGGCGATATCGGTCTCCCGTCGCGCTGCATCCACCGCGCGAACCAACCCTCCTCGCACCTCACGATGACGCAAACTATGGAGCGCACCGGTCGCATCAAGCAAGACAAGCAAGAGTTTCTTTTGGGATCGCTCCGCCTTCTTGCGTTCAAGACAAAGCATTCCCACGAATAGCTCTTCTGGCAAGACCTGCTGCATCAGGCCAGCGGGACCTCGACGATCACTTGACCGAGCAACAGCGAGACGGTCAGTGCGGGACGCAGGCTTTTGTTTCGCTACAGCGATTTTGTTCATCGTGGTTCCTGATCCTAGGCGCGACCCGCCTTCAAGGCGCCATTTGCGACGACCGGTCACAATCGACCGCCTTCGGCGGTCACTTCCATCCCAGCTTCCGCCATAGGGGTGCAATCCTTCGACCAAATGAAGGCTCGTACTATCCTCACCATTGGAAGGAGCCCGAGTGCGTATCTAGTTAGAAACAAGGAGCTACGGCGAATATGCAAGCTAGTCGGCCATAGCGACCGGCTCGACTCGATACTCAGAATGTGGTCTTGATGGTGAAAAAAAATACTTACATGGTGAAAGGATGTTCCCGGAAATGCCTAAGTTTGGGACGAGTCAAATCGATACAATGCACTAACTAAGGGGACTACCGGCCGAAAGTAAGGCAAGCATCCAAGAAAGCTACAGCAGATACCCTATCAGGGGATGAATGAAAAGCTTTCCCAGCGACCGTCATGAGCTCAGCTGCGGTCCTGCGGCAAAGGGAGTGAGTCCATTTCGTGCGTGAGTCTTTCGCCAACCGCAAACCCGGATTGCATCTTAGACGTTCTTCTGCCAAGGACGTGTCCGCGCGTAACATCACCATAATCATCGTATTAGTAGTACTGGATTGCTCGGCCGGATTCGCTACGTCAAATCGGCGACTAATATTCGTCGCCGTACGAGAAACTAAACGAAGTGCCGAGGGTTCCGTGAATATGCAAAATACCGCTTCCGCGCGACGGCTCCGCTCCACTAACCTTAGCAGACACAGCCTGATGTGGACCCGGAATTGCCTGTAACAGAGGGGGGAGTATCCCTGTAGCGGGCGGCTTTGTGCAGCCGGAAATTGTCACGGGCGAAAGAATGATGAAAACTTTGTTTGTCAGGCTGGGACTGATTTTGTTAGGCGCCGGCCCACTGCTCCTGGCGGGCTGCTCTCTGTCTCCAGGTTCAACTTCGACCACCTCCGGGTTGGTGTCGATTTCGGTCTCTCCTTTCCCGGGAAGTATCCCAAAGGGAGGTACCGTTGCTTTTTCGGCGACGGGGAAACTCGCAAATGGCAGTACACAACCATTGACGGCTGCGACTTGGACATCCTCCAATCCCGCAATCGTCTCGATCAGTCCCACGGGCTTGGCTACCGGAGCAGGCGTGGGAAGCGCAACGATCCAGGCTTCTTCAGGCTCTCTAACTGCTAGCGTCACAGTATCCGTAACGGGTGCTGCGCTTAGTTCAATCGTAGTGACACCAGCGAACGCCTCACTGAGCGCCGGGGCTACGATGCAGTTCAAAGCCACGGGGACATTTTCCGACAGCAGCACACAGGATCTGACCAGTTCGGCCACCTGGACTTCTTCTAACGCGACAGCAGCGACCATCAACGCAGCGGGCTTGGCGACGGGTGTGGCCTCGGGTCAATCAACGACTATTTCGGCCAAGCAGGGCTCCATCACGGGTTCGACGGGTCTCAGCATCACGGCGGCGACGCTGGTATCGATTGCAATCACGCCAGTCAATGGTTCAGTGGCAGCAAGCACCACCGTACAGTTCACGGCGACGGGGACATTCTCGAACAACAGCACACAGAACCTCACAGGTTCGGTTACCTGGAGTTCCTCGAACACGACAGCGGCGACCATCAACGCTGCGGGGCTGGCGACGGGCGTGACTTCGGGTCAGTCAACGACGATTTCGGCCAAGCAAGGCTCCGTCACAGGTTCGACGGGTCTCAGCGTCACCGCAGCGACACTGGTATCAATTGCAGTGACGCCGGCGAATGGCTCAGTGGCGGCAGGGTCCACCGTACAGTTCACGGCGACGGGGACGTTCTCGAACAACAGCACACAGGATCTCACAAGTTCGGTCATCTGGAGTTCCTCGAACACGACAGCGGCGACCATCAACGCTGCGGGGCTGGCGACGGGCGTGACTTCGGGTCAGTCAACGACGATTTCGGCCAAGCAAGGTTCCATCACAGGTTCGACGGGTCTCAGCGTCACCGCAGCGACACTGGTATCAATTGCAGTGACGCCGGCGAATGGCTCAGTGGCAGCAGGGTCCACCGTACAGTTCACAGCGACGGGGACGTTCTCGAACAACAGCACGCAGAACCTCACAAGTTCGGTCATCTGGAGTTCCTCGAACACGACAGCGGCGACCATCAACGCTGCGGGGCTGGCGACGGGCGTGACTTCGGGTCAGTCAACGACGATTTCGGCCAAGCAAAGTTCCATCACAGGTTCGACCGGACTTGTTGTCGCGTCAGGTAGCACGCCGCCGACGGCGGTAATCGGGGCGAACCCAACAAGCGGTACAGCAGCTTTGTCGGTGGCCTTCAGCGGAGCAGGCAGTACGGATCCAGATGGGACAATCACCTCCTATGCTTGGACTTTCGGCGACGGGCAAACGTCCACTTCAGAATCACCTTCGCACACCTATACCGTCGTTGGCACCTATAGCGTGGGATTGACGGTCACGGATAATGCCGGGAGGATGGGTTCGACATCCACCACCATCACGGTGAGTGCGCCGGCCAGCTATGCAGGAGTGTACCGAATTATTGCAGGAGGAGGGCCGTACACGGACACGCAGGTACAGGTCTGGCAGGGAGATGCAGGATTCAATACCGGAGATGTGTCCTCGACGACGGCGGCCATCAGTGGCACGAGTGATCCCGCGCTGTATCGGAGCGAGCGATGGGATGACACCAGCCAGCCTCAGTTGGAATATCAACTTCCCGTCGCCAACGGAACCTACCTGGTGAATCTGTACTTTGCCGAGACCGATGCGGCGAGCCAGGGCACCGGTCTGCGGGTGTTCGGCGTGAATTTCCAGGGTTCTCCGGCCATCGGGAATCTGGATATCTTTGGGACGGTCGGGGCCAACGCAGCACTGGTTAAGAGTGCTGTGGTGAACGTCACCACCGGCACATTGACCATCGACTTCGTGCGGGTGACCGGGAATCCCAAGATCGATGCCATCGAGGTGCGGGAGGTTTCGCGGAAAGATGCGGCGCTGCCGAGCGCAAGTTGGAAGGTGAGTTCGGTGGACAGCGAGGAATGGGACACGCTGGACGGGTCCGCGCTGAGTGCCATCGACAGTAATGGGAGTACGTTCTGGATCACACAAATCACGCCGGACGGGAATAACAGCACTCCGCCGGGGTATCCGCACGACATCCAGATTGATTTGGGCAAGAGTTACCCTCTGAGCGGATTCCAATACCTGCCGCGGCAGGACGGATCGACGGCGGGGTGGGTTGGGCAATACAGTTTCTTCGTCAGCACGGATGGAGTGAATTGGGGCTCGGCGGTGGCCAGTGGGACGTTCGCGACGAGCGCCTTGCAGAAGCAGGTGACGTTTACACCGGTGAATGCGCGCTACGTGCAGTTGGAACCGCAATCGGAGGTCAACGGCAACATCTGGGCTTCCATGGCGGAACTGGGCGTTTTGTTCCAATGCGCCGCGACGCCTTCGGTGACCATAACGGCGCCGGTAGACGAATATCTGCAAAGCTCAGGGGCATCGTTGACCACAGTCGCTCATGCTTGCCTGGATCCGGTGCAGAACGCCGGCTGGGGAGTGCGTTTCATGCTGGACGGCGGCAGCCCGATGGACGTGCATGCGGCGCCCTTCCAGGCCACCTACACGGGGCTGAGCAAGGCCGAGCATGTGATCGACGCGTATGTGATCAACAGCACGGGGGGAGTGGTGTCGGGAACGGGGACGCACGACCAAGTGAAGGAGATCGGCATCGGCGACTACTACGTGGCGGTGGGGGACAGTGTGACCTGGGGACAGGGAGGAACTCTCACCACGTCAAGCGATGGGCGGGATACGGCTTACGGCTACGAGCCGACACTGAACAATCAGCTGACAAGCTTCAAGACCTATCCGCAGGAAGTATCGGATGAAGGCGTGCCGGGGACGACGTCGGAAGAGGGATTGGAGCTGCTGCCGTCCATCCTGCAGAGACATCCGGGCTCGCAGACATTCCTGGTGATGCTCGGGATGAATGACGCGCGGCCCTGGCTGCCGGTGCCCAGCGGAGAAGGGCTGAATCCGGGTGATTCCGGCTATGCTGGATCGTACAAGGATAACATGCAGCAGATCATCAATCAGCTTAACGCGGCGGGAGAACACGTAGTTTTGGCGAAGGTCAATGTGGCGCTGGCGGACTGCGCGGACAATGTACCCACAGATCCGGGATACTGTCCGCCGTATCCGAACCTGAACACGGGGGCGCGGAACGTGCTAATCCAGCAGTACAATGTGGTGGTGAATGAGTTGGTCTCCAACACCGCGAACGGGATTACCGTGACGCCGCCGGATTTCTACAGTTATTTCTCGGCGAACCATCAGACGCAGTACTCGGACAATATTCATCCCAATGGGACGGGCTACCAGTCGATGGCCAACCTCTGGTTCCAGGCTCTTACCCAGTGATGCAGGATAGGCCCGTCTCCCTCACTACTCAGAGGCGCTGAAGGTTCCGACAGCTGACGAGCGGATGTTACCAGCAGAGTCAGCGTGGGCCTTTAAATCTGCAGAAACTCGTACGCGAAATTTCAAACAGGACGCGAACGAACATAAGCGAAGCGTTCTTTCAGGCGCAGGAAGGGACTTTCAAGCCACCGATAGGATATGGCCGCTCCGACGATGGTAATGGCCAAACCTAGTACGACAATCTCAAGACGTCCCGTAAGTGTTTGGTACCGAGCAGTTGATTCCCTCAAAATATGGAGAGCGCAAAGCCACCCGAACAAGTGGATGACGTAAAGACCATAAGAAATTTTTCCGAGATAGAGAAAAACAGGATGGCGAATCCAACGGCTCTTCCACCCCAGGAAGGAAACCAATATACCGACGGTGGCGAATGCCGCAAGAGAGCGTCCGACGACCACCGCTCGTCACAGTTAAGAAAACCGGCGGAACCTATCATTACGCCGACGGACGCGGCGAACAGAGCAGCGCGTTTCATGGTGCCAAGAATTAGCGGCTCTCTCAAGGCGAGTGCGAGGAGGATGCCTAGGGCGATGGGATCAACGCAGCTTATGGTGTTGTAGGCGACTACTTTTGACGGAGCATCAGCAAAGGCAAGAAGCAGGCGGCTGACGTTCGCGGCAATCAATAATCCTACCGCAACCTTGGCGATGGAGGACCGTGATGCCCTCCGAATGACCAACGGCCATGCCAAATGGAACTGTTCTTCGCGTAAAAGCTGCGCGTGTCCAGAGCTCCTCGTTCTTCCTTCTCTCGAAGCAGAAGATTGGCAATCAAGTACGCGCTGAGGGCAAAGAAAAGAGCAACGCCGAATGCGCCCGCGGTCAGCCTTGCGCCGACGAGGGAAACTATTGCGTGCGGCCAACCCTTCGGCAAGCCTGTGTCGCCGCCGAGTCTCGATGTCAGGTGGTCAATTCTGACGACTGGAGCGTGTACCTCGACGTGGTCACCTTTGGCAGAAACTTCTTTTTTAACCTTAGGATCGGTTGTTCGAAAAAGTACCACGATCCGGAGGCAAAGAGGAAGGCGAGTCCGAGTTCACCGACAAAGGCAACGACATCCTGCCCGAATGTATCCGCTGCAAGAGAGAGACGGAGGTTGTGAATGAGGAAATTGTACGTGTAATAGGCAATCGGGTGCAGGAGATAGAGTCCGTAGCTGATCTTGCCAACGTAGGACAAAGCTGAGTTGGTCAGCAGTTTGTAAACCGGGCGCGGCAAAAGAGAATCGACTGCTGCAAAACAGAGCAGGCCGGAAAAAGCAACGGCCAGAAAACAGTAGACCCAAATGGACTGTTGCCCAGCGTTCCTGCTGGTCGTCAGAAAGTATACAGACCCAATCCCGCCGACCACCAAGAAACGCGACGCCCATTTCCGCAATCGGGCAAGAGAAAAAGTCTCTGACCTGAACCATAAGGCTAGCAAACTCCCTGCGACAATCCCGTCCATGCGGCCAAACGTTATCATCGGGTAGTGGCCTCCCACATAATGGTTGAGCACCAGACGAATAATCGGCGATCCCAAAAGCAGTGCCATGAGGATGCCTCGAAGGCGCTTCCGGCCGCAGAGGAATATGACGAACGGCCAAGTCATGTAGAACTGTTCCTCCACGGCGAGTGACCAGGTCACTGCGAGCAGCGGAACACCGTTGTCGAAGAAGACGAAGTTCTGAAGGTAGGAAACGTAGTAGGGCCAGCCGGTCAGGTGCTCCGCCACGCTCCCCTGGGGATGGATACGCGAATAGATGACGAAAACGAAGCACACTACTGCGTAGTAAAGAGGCCAGATTCGCAATGCCCGGCGGGCGAAGAAATTCCGGAAATAATGCGGAGAGTCCTTTGAATCGAGCAGTATGCCAGTAATTAGGAACCCCGAAATAACGAAGAAGAGATCCACTCCCACCCATCCGTATTGGGATACAGGCTGCACGTGCAATCGGTTGAGAAGGACGTGACGCGACGAGGGCATCCAAGGGAAGTGAACGATCAGAACGGCCAGGACGGCGAACGCGCGGAGACCGTCGATAGCAGGCATATATTTGGGCAGGGCATAATTAGTTGCGTAGTTAGTATGGTTTGGCACGTCAACACCAAGAGACCGCGAGGAAGCCAAGAGTTGTGGGCTCATATCCTTCCTAGGACCCCACTGCAACAGCAATGTCGATAACTTCACGGACCGCTCCAGGACCAAAAAATGGTCTGCCAGATCGGCTGCGCGGCGGGGAGTCAGGCAGCAACTACCTGATAGATAAACGTGCTAGATTTCAGGAGTGGGAAGGACGGGGTGGCGAGCGGCCGAATAAGGATGTTCCCTTGAGATCGCGATACACATGAGCCGCGGCGGAAAGAATCCTTTCCGCAACTCGCAGGTTTGGAGAAAACAATAACTGTGAGGGTGCAGCCGCCGAGGACATTTGCGGCCGCTCGGCGTTCTGGTGCGAACTGTGACAACTATCCCAAACGAGGGAATGACGGCGACCGGCCGCGCAGTCATCGGAGAGAGTCGCGCCCGCGGTGGCCTGTAAATCATCACTAAGCGATACAGCGAAGAAGACAAAGACGAGTGCGCACGCAAGCGCGATTCCCTCCGGCAGCAGCTTGCTTGGCGCCCGGCGATTCTGGCACGCCCGGTCGATGCACCAAGCCCCTACCGCTGTGAGGGCGATCAGCAGCCACAGAACGTTGAGCAACAGCTCCATTTAATTTGGTGAATCCGGTATGGTCGAAGGCAATTGACTAGCCAAACTTCGCGACCGGTAACTACTTGAGCGCATTCCCTGTTCGAATTCTCTGGGCGGCACCAGGGGAGCGACGGTTCATTTAAGTGCAAGTTTTTGCCAACCACAAAGCAGAACTTGATTTCCGTTTTGTGGGGTCGCCCCGCACGGATCAAGTATCGTGAGTGGAGCCTGTGGCCCATCTTTTTGTAGCTTGATGGCGTCCTGTGGGTCCTACGAAAATCCAGGAACAGGTACTTCGAATGAGACTAAAGCCTCTGCGTACTTGACTCGTCGAGGGTCGGTATCACGCGGCAGTTTTGACGAGCGCAGGGCGTACCCCAGCATTGGCACCTCTGGAGAACTTCTTTTTTAACTTTAGGATCGGTTGTTCGAAAAAGTACCACGATCCGGAGGCAAACAGGGAGGCGAGCCCGAGTTCACCGACAAAGGCAACGACGTCCTGCCCGAATGTATCCGCTCCAAGAGGGAGATGGAGGTTGTGAATGAGGAAATTGTACGTGTAATAGGCAATCGGGTGCAGGAGATGGAGTCCGTAGCTGATCTTGCCAACGTAGGACAAAGCTGAGTTGGTCAGCAGTTTGTAAACTGGGCGCGGCAAAAGAGAATCGACCGCTGCAAAACAGAGCAGGCCGGAAAAAGCAACAGGCAGAAAAAAGTAGACCCAGATGGAGTGCTGCCCGGCGTTCCTGCTGGTCGTCAGAAAGTATACAGACCCGATCCCCCCGACCACCAAGAAACGCGACGCCCATTTCCGCAATTGAGCAAGGGAAAAGATCTCTGACCTGAACCATAAGGCCAGCAAACTCCCTGCGAGAATCCCGTCCATGCGGCCAAACGTTATCTCTGGGTAGCGGCCTCCCACATAATGGTTGAGCACCAGACGAATAATCGGCGATCCCAAAAGCAGTGCCATGAGGATGCCTCGAAGGCGCTTCCGGCCGCAGAGGAATATGACGAACGGCCAAGTCATGTAGAACTGTTCCTCCACGGCGAGTGACCAGGTTACGCTAAGCAGTGGGGGGCCGTTATCGAAGAAAACGAAGTTCTGAATATAAAGTGCGTAGTAGGGCCAACCCTTCAGATTCTCCGCTCCGAAGGCGTGCGGGAGAACCAAGGGATAGAGCACAAACACAAGGGAAAGGACCGCATAGTAAAGGGGCCAGATTCGCAGGGCCCTGCGAGCGAAGAAATTCCGGAAATAGTGAGGGGCATCCTTTGAATCGAGGAGTATGCCGGTTATAAGAAACCCCGAAATGACGAAGAATAGGTCCACTCCCGCCCATCCGTATTGGAAAACCGGCCACACGTGCAATCGATCGAGGAGGACGTGACGCCCGGCGGGCATCCAGGGGAAATGGACAATCAAGACGGCCAGGACCGCAAACGCGCGGAGACCGTCAATAGCAGGCATGTACTTGGGCAGGGCATAATCACCTGGGCTGTGAGTATGGTTTGGAACTTCAACACCAAGAGACTGCGGGGAAGCCAAGAGTTGTGGGCTCATATTTCCGAAAGACCCCACTGCAACAGCAATGTCGATAACTTCACGGACCGCTCCAGGACCAAAAATGGTCTGCCAGATCGGCTGCGCGGCGGGGAGTCAGGCAGCAACTACCTGATAGATAAACGTGCTAGATTTCAGGAGTGGGAAGGACGGGGTGGCGAACGGCTGAACGAGGCTCTTTCTTCGAGGCCCCAGCCCACTTGAACTGCGGCGGGGAGAATCCGTTCCGCGACTTGCAGATTTGCGGAGAACAGCAACTGCGAGGGTGCAGCCGCCGAGGACATTTGCGGCCGCTCGGCATTTTGGTGCAAATCATGACTGCAATCCCAAACCAGCGAATGGCGGCGACTGGTCGCGCCGTCATCACAGAGAGTTGCGGCTGCGTGTAAGTCATCGCTGAGCGACACGGCGAAGAAGAGAAACACGAGTGCGCAGGTGAGCGCCATCCACTCCTGCAGCAACTTCCCTGGCGTCTGGGCCTTGTGGCGCGCCCAGCTGATGTACCACCCACCCAGCATGCCCAGGGCGATCAGCATCCAGAGAATATTGAGGAACAGCTCCATGGGGGTTGGTTGAGGCAATTGGTCGGCCAAACTTATTGGCAATCATTTCACGGAGCGCATTCCAGATTAGTGCGAAGTCTCTCGACGAGTGGAGGGAACGACAATCCGCTTATGGGCAAGTTTTTTGCCAATCACAAAGCTGGACGTTGCCTTAAACGCCTGTTATCATCGCGCAACTTTGGATTTATGCTTGCTCCTGTTAAGTACGTGTCAGTGTGTAAAGTCACCGTTATCATAGCCTTAGTCCTCTCGGTAGATCCTCGACTGCTGCACCAACCGACAATCAGGATTACGTCTATCGTATCTACGGTAGCTCATGTGACTGATCGACCGGGCCTCGAATGTCCAGATTAGCGGGAGTGCTTCCACCGTTGCCTTGCCATCCGTGGCCAATTCGCGAAAGCATTATTTCATGAACCACATCTGATATTTTTCTTGGAACTACTTCTGTCGATTTATGAAAGGATAATTGTGGCTGAATATTTCGAAAACACCTTGCCAGGTCGTAGCTTTCGCATCGGTTCCGGGCTTCGACCACAACAGTTCGAGCCATGCGTCCGAGAGATCATCACGGGCCCGGTTAGCGCGCGTCGAACCTCCGAGCTGAGCGAAGGATTCTCGATCGTCCTTTTCTAGGGAGAAATCATGGTCATAGAAAATGCCTCGTCGCCCCCGTCGGCCGTGATAAAAACGGCCGTGATCCTCGCCGGGGGCAAGGGCACTAGGCTCAAACCGTTCACAATGACCATTCCCAAACCCCTTCTGCCGCTCGGGGACATTCCCATCCTGGAAATTGTGATCGAACAGCTTGTGGCCGCAGGCATATCGCGTATCGTGCTAACGTTGGGACACATGTCACAACTGGTACTCGCATCAGTTGGGGACGGTAGCCGCTGGGGGATCGGAGTCGAGTCGATACTCGAACGCGAACCTCTCGGCACGGCCGGTTCGCTCCGCGCGGTGGAGAACTTGGACGACAACTTCCTGGTCATGAATGCCGATTTACTTACGACGCTCGACTACGGACAGTTGTTCAAGTACCACATCCTCCACGACTCAGTCGCCACAATTGCCCTTTCAAAACGCGAGGTGCTTATCGATTACGGCGTGGTCCGCACAACCGCCGATGGTTCTCTCGATGCATACATTGAAAAGCCGACCATACCCTACTCTGTCAGCATGGGAATCAACGTCTTGTCAAGAAAGAGTCTCGAATTCGTGCCCGCTACAGGAAGGTTCGATATGCCCGATCTGATGTTGGCCATGCACCGCAGCGGCCTCACAGTCAACTGCTACGAAACAGATTGCTACTGGAAAGATATCGGTCGGTTTGACGACTATACCCAAGCAAGTGAGGATTTTGTGAAAGACTGCTCGCGTTTCCTTCCGCGGAGAATCGTTGAGCGTAAATGAGGGCGTTCATTACAGGAGTCGGCGGATTTTCCGGCGTGCACCTCGTCCGTCGCTTGCGCCAGGAACCAGGCATCGAAATTGCAGGCCTTGGTCTGAAGGCCTTGCGACCCGATGCCTGCGGCCTCGATCACTATTTCCGAGCAGACATCACAAACGCCGATGCCGTAGCTGCCGCCGTGCGAGAGTTTAATCCGGATCTGTTATTCCATCTCGCCGGAGCAGCTGGAAACTCCGCGCCGGCGTCGCGTTTGTACGAAGTTAACGTACTAGGAACAGTGCATGTTCTCGAAGCTGTCCGCGCGGTTTCGAGGGATTGCGCGGCCCTGCTGGTTGGATCGGCATCGGAGTACGGCTCAGTGAAGGCATCGGCCTTACCCATCACAGAAGATATGCCGTGTCAACCAATTGGACCCTACGGTATCAGTAAGTACGTCGCCACGTTGATTGCCATGGATTATGCCCGGCGCTACAACATGAGAGTGTCTGTGGTTCGCCCCTTCAACATTATTGGCCCCGGCGTGTCGGAAAACCTCGTTGTCGGAGCACTCATTGCACGAGTTAAACAGGCGCTCGCGTCGGCAAACCCAGTGATCAAGATTGGCGACGCGAACAGCAAACGGGACTTCGTCGGCGTGTTCGATGTCGTCGATGCCTACGTTCGCCTGGCGAAATCGGGGGTACGCGGCGAAATCTTTAACATCTGCTCTGGTCGCGCATATTCAATAAGACACGTCGCCAAGATTCTCTTGGCAAATTCGTCGCGCGCTATTGCGCTTGAGGTTGATCCCGGTCTTGTGTCGATTTCCCCGGCGCGCATTGTTTATGGCAGTTATCGAAAAGCGGCACGCGCCATCGGATTTCGACCGTCCACATCCTTGAAGGCCGCTCTGAGCGAGGCTTGGGATAGCGCAATCGGCTCGCTAGAGCGTAAGGATCGCAGTGTGAATCGAGCAAAAAACCTCGCAACCCGGCGAGATCTCCCGAACGCAGATCGAACGGGAGTATGAAGCACACGCGATGCACCAAGAGATATCGGTTAACGACCGGGCAGCACGGCCGAGAAAAGATAACTTTCTTCCATGCGCCTTGGAGGTGACGATTTGGACCAGAAATCAGCTGCTCGTGGCGCACTCCCGATGGACGAACTGACGACCATTGCCACGGGACGTTCTTCGAGTTTATTCGAGGAAGACTGGCGGACCCATTTTAATGAAGTTCGAGACAAGACCGAAGGCCAACGCGTGCTCGTGTTGGGTGGCGCTGGCAGCATCGGGGCCTCCACGGTTAACGTTCTATCCCAGTTTGACTTAGCCTGCCTTCATGTCGTCGATCTGAACGAGAATGCCCTTGCTGAAATCGTTCGGGACCTGCGTAGCCGCCCGGAAGGCTTGCAGGTTAGGGATTTTCGAGCGCTGCCGATCGATTTCGGGTCTCCGGTGATGGCGCGATTCGCCAAAGTAGAGCGCGCGTATGACCTCGTTTTGAACTTCGCGGCTCTGAAGCATGTCCGCTCAGAGAAAGATGTCTGTTCCGTGTTGCAGATGCTCGATACGAATCTGTTGAAGCCTTTGAGATGCTGGCGGTGGCTTCAAGCCGCTGGATCAGATCCTTCCTACTTCAGCGTCTCAACCGATAAAGCGGCCGAACCGGTTAACCTCATGGGCGCAAGCAAGCGGATCATGGAACACATGATGTTTTGCGCTGAAGGCCCGATGTCAAGCGCCAAACGGATTACGTCGTCAAGGTTCGCCAATGTGGCATTCTCGAACGGGAGTCTATTAGAGAGCTTCATCCACAGATTTGAAAAATGCCAGCCCCTTGCCGCGCCTATCGATACACGTCGATTCTTCGTCTCTCTAAGAGAAGCTGGGCAAATTTGTGCCCTTGCCGCTCTGTGTGGCCCAGATCGGCACGTCATGGTCCCGCGCTTGAATCCCAAGGATGACACTCGAAGACTAGAGGACATCGCCGCGGCATTTCTGCGCTACAAGGGTGCGGAACCCCGCATCTATCGCGAGGAACAAGCGGCTCGCCGCAATATTGCAACGGATCGTCTTCACAATCATTATCCCTTGCTGCTTACCGATCTAGATACAGAAGGAGAGAAGGCTTGTGAAATGTTCGTAGGCCAAAACGAGGAGGCGACCGAGTGTCGAATGTCGAGTATTCTCGCCGTGCGCTATCGACCGGTAGCGCCTAAGATTCTGGCTGATTTCATAAGGTCGATCGAGGGCTTCATTTCTAGCCCTGACATGCTTGTGGACAAGCGGGATATTGTGGAGGTTGTATCGCAGGTTGTTCCCGAATTCAATCACTTGGAGCGCGCCCAGACGCTTGATCAGCGGATGTAAGGGTCGCATCTTCTCTCGCGTGATATCTGGCGCGATGAAGCGCGCCGATGCGACAGGATTCGTGAGTGAGTTTGCCGCGCACGCTCCTGAGCAACCGAAACTAAATGACCCAGCGCTTGATTGGCATCTGGCGCTTCTGGACCGGTCGATGCACCACGCTCAACGCACCCAGGCGATCAGAACCAAACAGCATTGACGGACAGATCCATTGAGTCCTCGCTGATTTGTAGTTGATCGGCTAAACCCGTTTGACAGCTGACTACTGTGCAACGAATTTCAGGTTAGTGCGAATTTTCTTGACTGAAATCGAGCGCCAGTCCACTTATGCGCAAGTCTTTGGCGATCGCAAATCCGGACTTGACTTTAAATGTCCTGTTATCATAGTGCCACTTTGGATTGATGCCTGCTTCTGTCAACTGCGTGTCCGTCTGTAAAGTCACCATAATCATCGGTTTAGTCTTCTCGATCCATCCTCAACTGTTTGGTCAGATCCGTTACGTGCAATCGGCGAGCGGTGTGTCAACGCAGAATGCGACTGGGGTGTCGGCGTCGTTCATAAGCAGCACTGCGGCTGGCAATGCGATCGTGGTGGGCGCGGCGGCGGGTCCAGCTATCAGTTCGGTGACGGATACGCAAGGGAATGCGTATGTGCAGGCAGTGGTCTGGGGATCGACTGCCATCTGGTATGCCGTGAGCATCCGCGGAGGGGCCGACACGGTGACGGCCAATTTCGCGTCGAGCACAGGATTCAGTTTGATCTACATCCACGAATATGCGGGACTGGCCACGAGTTCGGCGCTGGACCAGGTATCGTCGCAGACGGGGACGGGGACGGCGGTGACGTCTGGGGCGAAGACGACGACACAGGCCAATGAACTGATTTTCGGGTACGCGTCGGTGGATCACTGTGTATCGACAGGGGGCACGGGATTCACGGTACGCCAGACGGCGGGATGCAACATGTCGGAGGACATGATCGTCTCGGCGGTCGGGACGTATTCTGCGACGTTCACCCAGAGTTCTAGCGGGGGATGGACTGGGCTGATGGCCACCTTCAAAGCGGCTGCCAGCAGTAGTTCCGTCAACTACGTGCAATCGACCAGCAGTTTGTCGACGCAGGCGGCGAGCGGCATTTCAGTATCGTTTGCGAGCAGTACGACGGCGGGCAATGCGATCATGGTGGGCGCGGCAGCGGCGGGTCCGGCCGTCAGTTCGGTGACGGATACGCAAGGGAATGCGTATGTGCAGGCGGTGGCCTCGGGAGGGAGTGCCATCTGGTATGCCGTGAGCATCCGCGGAGGGGCCGACACGGTGACGGCCAATTTCGCGTCGAGCACAGGATTCAGTTTGATCTACATCCACGAATATGCGGGACTGGCCACGAGTTCGGCGCTGGACCAGGTATCGTCGCAGACGGGGACGGGGACGGCGGTGACGTCTGGGGCGAAGACGACGACACAGACCAATGAACTGATTTTCGGGTACGCGTCGGTGGATCACTGTGTATCGACAGGGGGCACGGGATTCACGGTACGCCAGACGGCGGGATGCAACATGTCGGAGGACATGATCGTCTCGGCGGTCGGGACGTATTCTGCGACGTTCACCCAGAGTTCTAGCGGGGGATGGACTGGCTTGATGGCCACTTTCAAAGCGGCTGCCGGCGGTCCTCCGCCAACTTTGCGAACGATCAGTGTTACACCATCGAATCCGAGCATAGCGATTGGCGGGTCTCCGCTCCAGCTAACGGCAACGGGAACATATTCTGACTCGTCGACGCAAAACATCACTAGCTCGTGCACGTGGACCAGTGCTGCAACAGGAGTTGCTACGGTCAACTCCTCTGGGCAGGTGACAGGAGTGGCAACAGGTGCGGCAAAGATAACCTGCGCGGTGGGGTCAGTGAGTGGCTTCACAACGGTGACGGTGACGCCAGGCTCTGCAGCGATCCGATACATACAGTCAACGAGCAAAGTGTCGACGCAGGCGGCGAGCGGCATTTCAGTATCGTTTGCGAGCAGTACGACGGCGGGCAATGCGATCATGGTGGGCGCGGCAGCGGCGGGTCCGGCCGTCAGTTCGGTGACGGATACGCAAGGGAATGCGTATGTGCAGGCGGTGGCCTCGGGAGGGAGTGCCATCTGGTATGCCGTGAGCATCCGCGGAGGGGCCGACACGGTGACGGCCAATTTCGCGTCGAGCACAGGATTCAGTTTGATCTACATCCACGAATATGCGGGACTGGCCACGAGTTCGGCGCTGGACCAGGTATCGTCGCAGACGGGGACGGGGACGGCGGTGACGTCTGGGGCGAAGACGACGACACAGACCAATGAACTGATTTTCGGGTACGCGTCGGTGGATCACTGTGTATCGACAGGGGGCACGGGATTCACGGTACGCCAGACGGCGGGATGCAACATGTCGGAGGACATGATCGTCTCGGCGGTCGGGACGTATTCTGCGACGTTCACCCAGAGTTCTAGCGGGGGATGGACTGGCTTGATGGCCACTTTTGCGGCAGCGGGTGGTGGGAGCGGAGGTGGTACGCCGCCGACGGCGGTAATCGGGGCGAACCCAACAAGCGGTACAGCAGCTTTGTCGGTGGCCTTCAGCGGAGCAGGCAGTACGGATCCAGATGGGACAATCACCTCCTATGCTTGGACTTTCGGCGACGGGCAAACGTCCACTTCAGAGTCACCTTCGCACACCTATACCGTCGTTGGCACCTATAGCGTGGGATTGACGGTCACGGATAATGCCGGGAGGATGGGTTCGACATCCACCACCATCACGGTGAGCGCGCCGGCCAACTATGCAGGAGTGTACCGAATTATTGCAGGAGGAGGGCCGTACACGGACACGCAGGTACAGGTATGGCAGGGAGATGCAGGATTCAATACCGGAGATGTGTCCTCGACGACGGCGGCCATCAGTGGCACGAGTGATCCAGCGCTGTATCGGAGTGAGCGATGGGATGACACGAGCCAGCCTCAGCTGGAGTATCAACTTCCCGTCGCCAACGGAACCTACCTGGTGAATCTGTACTTTGCCGAGACCGATGCGGCGAGCCAGGGCACCGGTCTGCGGGTGTTCGGCGTGAATTTCCAGGGTTCTCCGGCCATCGGGAATCTGGATATCTTTGGGACGGTCGGGGCCAACGCAGCACTGGTTAAGAGCGCTGTGGTGAGCGTCACCACCGGCACATTGACCATCGACTTCGTGCGGGTGATCGGGAATCCGAAGATCGATGCCATCGAGGTGCGGGAGGTTTCGCGGAAAGATGCGGCGCTGCCGAGCGCAAGTTGGAAGGTGAGTTCGGTGGACAGCGAGGAATGGGACACGCTGGACGGGTCCGCGCTGAATGCCATCGACAGCAATGGGAGTACGTTCTGGATCACACAAATCACGCCGGACGGGAATAACAGCACTCCGCCGGGGTATCCGCACGACATCCAGATTGATTTGGGCAAGAGTTACCCTCTGAGCGGATTCCAATACCTGCCGCGGCAGGACGGATCGACGGCGGGGTGGATTAGGCAATACAGTTTCTTCGTCAGCACGGATGGAGTGAATTGGGGCTCGGCGGTGGCCAGTGGGACGTTCGCGACGAGCGCCTTGCAGAAGCAGGTGACGTTTACACCGGTGAATGCGCGCTACGTGCAGTTGGAACCGCAATCGGAGGTCAACGGCAACATCTGGGCTTCCATGGCGGAACTGGGCGTTTTGTTCCAATGCGCCGCGACGCCTTCGGTGACCATAACGGCGCCGGTAGACGAATATCTGCAAAGCTCAGGGGCATCGTTGACCACAGTCGCTCATGCTTGCCTGGATCCGGTGCAGAACGCCGGCTGGGGAGTGCGTTTCATGCTGGACGGCGGCAGCCCGATGGACGTGCATGCGGCGCCCTTCCAGGCCACCTACACGGGGCTGAGCAAGGCCGAGCATGTGATCGACGCGTATGTGATCAACAGCACGGGGGGAGTGGTGTCGGGAACGGGGACGCACGACCAAGTGAAGGAGATCGGCATCGGCGACTACTACGTGGCGGTGGGGGACAGTGTGACCTGGGGACAGGGAGGAACTCTCACCACGTCAAGCGATGGGCGGGATACGGCTTACGGCTACGAGCCGACACTGAACAATCAGCTGACAAGCTTCAAGACCTATCCGCAGGAAGTATCGGATGAAGGCGTGCCGGGGACGACGTCGGAAGAGGGATTGGAGCTGCTGCCGTCCATCCTGCAGAGACATCCGGGCTCGCAGACATTCCTGGTGATGCTCGGGATGAATGACGCGCGGCCCTGGCTGCCGGTGCCCAGCGGAGAAGGGCTGAATCCGGGTGATTCCGGCTATGCTGGATCGTACAAGGATAACATGCAGCAGATCATCAATCAGCTTAACGCGGCGGGAGAACACGTAGTTTTGGCGAAGGTCAATGTGGCGCTGGCGGACTGCGCGGACAATGTACCCACAGATCCGGGATACTGTCCGCCGTATCCGAACCTGAACACGGGGGCGCGGAACGTGCTAATCCAGCAGTACAATGTGGTGGTGAATGAGTTGGTCTCCAACACCGCGAACGGGATTACCGTGACGCCGCCGGATTTCTACAGTTATTTCTCGGCGAACCATCAGACGCAGTACTCGGACAATATTCATCCCAATGGGACGGGCTACCAGTCGATGGCCAACCTCTGGTTCCAGGCCCTTACCCAATGACGGAGGTCTAGCAAATGAGAGCCCACTGCATCTTTATAGCGCTGCTCTTGCTGCTCTGTACTGTCTATCAGCCCGCCCCTGGGGCTCAGACGACCGCTCCTTCGGATTCGGAGCTGCGAGAACTGCATGCAAGCTTCAACACGCTGTTTCAAGCGATGAAGGATGGTAATGTTGCGGTAATCGAGCAGTACTTTTCAGGCTCAATGTCGGCCGAGTACAAAAAGCTGCTCGAACAAAATCAGGACTACCCTGCCTTTCTCAGGAACTTTTACAAAGGAGCGACCTTCAGCATTGCCGGCGTGACACCGACGTCCGACGGCGACATGATCGTTGGCGTCGTCATCCAGCTTGGCGGAGGCAGCAGAAGCGTGACCAAGCTCAACGTAAAACGGTTCGACGGTTCCCCTGCCACGTGGAAGGTGATAGGAATGGTGAAAGACGCGCGAACAACCACCCCCTAGCAGTGCGAGCGATTGCACCGCGACTAGAGAGCAATAGGATCGCTTGGCGAGCCAGTCCATCTGCCTCGCACCCCGATGCTCTCGCCGAAACATCTCGGGCATCGCTCACCTCGCCAAACGTAGGTTGCTGAAGATTGGGTACCGTGTTCAGCGGATTTCGACCACCAACATGGGCCGATTCCGTCCCGATGTGCAAAGCCGCCTCGCCTTGTCCCCCTTCGCTTGCTTCGCCACAGCCAGCTCCATAAGCGCTGGCCCGCGTGCGATGCTATCTCGCAGGGCAGGGTTTGGGGCTACGCGTTCCTGCGCGCCTGTCGGATTAGCAGCCTTTAGGCTGAGCAGAAATGGGAAAGGAACTTCCACAAATTCCTAAACCGTCCTCGCACTGAACGCCCAAGGGCTGGAGGACCCGTTTTCAAGCGATGATCGTATACTATATCCCGCAATTACAGTGGCTTACGAGAGAGGCAGCCCCGGCTGGTTGGTACGAGGATTGCAACGAAGGGATTGAGCATGACTCTCGCGATGAGAAGTTCCACCCCGATGGATTTCCATCGGACCTCGGGGAGCTTTGGGAGACACGGGAGGTTCCGAACTATTTGACCCAGCGCGACATCAAGATACGCTATAAGCAGACGGCCCTCGACAGCCTGCGTTATTCTGCAGCCGCTGGCGGCGATGGTAGTCTTCAGTTTTGTCTTTGGACCCCTGGCAAAATGCGATTCGAGGTGTCGCCTACTCGATCTTCATAGTCACCGCTTGGATCCATGTAATCTGTTCGCGACCAGCGGGAATCGTGCCCAAACGGAGGCATTGTGGCAAAGCACTTAATTACTGGAGGGGCAGGGTTTATCGGTTCACACTTGGCGGAAGTGCTGCTTCAGCGTGGCGAGCAGGTTCTGTGATCGACAACCTTTCAACGCGAAGATTCTCAAATATCGCCTCGCTCGAAAAGAGAGAGTCCTTCCGCTGCTTTATCGACGACGTACGTAACGAAGATCTGACCGAAGAGCTGATTCGCGACGCAGACTTCGTCTATCACCTTGCTGCCTCTGTCGGAGTGCGGATGATTATTGACCGGCCGACAGAAACGATCATCAACAATATTATGGGCACCGAAATCGTTCTTAGATATGCGTGCCGCTACAGAAAGCCACTTCTGATCACCTCCACTTCGGAGGTATATGGCACGAGCGAGCGACCAACATTCCGGGAAGATGATGACCGGGTAATGGGGCCCACCAGCAAGTCGCGGTGGGGGTACGCTGAATCCAAGGCGATCGATGAGTTTCTAGCACTCGCTTATTTTTCCGAGAAGTATTTGCCGGTCGTGATTGTAAGGCTTTTTAATACGGTCGGGCCGCGTCAGACGGGGCGCTATGGCATGGTTATCCCCACTTTCGTGCGCCAAGCGCTTCTTGATGAACCGATCGGCGTCTTTGGAGATGGATCGCAGACTCGATGTTTTGCCCATGTTTTCGATGTGGTACCGGCCCTGGCAGAGTTGGTAACGCGGTCGGACACCTATGGGTTGGTTGTCAATGTGGGCTCACAAGAAGAGATCTCGATTAAAGCCCTGGCGGAACGTGTCATCGCCGCAGCTCACTCCAACTCGAAAATCCGGTTGATACCATATGCCCAAGCGTACCCGCCCGGCTTCGAGGACATGGAGCGGAGGATGCCAGATCTTGGACGGCTTCGTGCACTGACTGGCTACAGCCCGAAATACCAGCTCGATCAGATTATCAAAGATGTCGTGGCTGATGTCCGCGGACAACTGGAGTCACAGGATCATCTCGTGCGATCGGCGATTTGATTCGAAGTAAAAGACAGGGATTTTGCTGATGGAAATACGGTCTTTATCGAACAAATTGCTGGCGTGCTAATGCAAAAGGCATCGGTAGATCGGAACGGTACGACAAATGTCCAACTCTGATCAAAAGATCGACCTAAGTATCGTCATCCCCTGCTTTAACGGGGCGGAGACAATCGAGGAACTCTTGGAGGCGATCGCCAAGCAAAAGTGGTCGAAGCCTTGGGAGGTGATCATCGCCGATAATGGTTCTACTGATAACACATTGCATGTCGTTGAAGCATACAAGTCGCGCATTCAGAATCTGCGCGTCGTCGACGCGTCTAAGCGTCGGGGACAGCCTTACGCGCTGAACGTCGGCGTCGAAGCTGCCGCCGGTCCAAACGTCGCAATTTGCGACGCCGACGATGTTATCGGCGAAGGATATGTGGCAGCTATTGGCGAAGCGCTTGAGAAGCATGACTTCGTAGCCTGTCGGCTGGACATGAAGAAACTAAACCCAAGTTGGCTCACTGCCGCTCGTAAGTTTCCCCAGGATACAGAGGTTCAAGTATACTACTATCCTCCGTTTATGGCCCACGCCGGGGGTGGCACCATCGGGTTGAAGAAGCGCCTTTGGCAGGCCGTCGGAGGCGTGGATGAAACACTTCCGTATCTGCATGATACAGATCTGTGCTGGAAGCTACAGTTGTCCGGGACACCCCTTGAGTTTGCCCCCGAGGCAGTGATCCACACTCGCATGAGGCACAGCCTGAGGGGAATCTACCGCCAGGCGTGTTCTTGGGGGGAGTACAACGTGATTCTCTATAAGCGCTATCGTAATCATGGCATGCCCAGGCTTTCTCGCAGGGCAGGGCTAGCGGCCTGGCTGCACATTTTCCGCACTTTGCCGACATATCGGCGGATGGACTTGGCCGGTCGCGCCCAGTTCATATGGTCGTTAGCCTGGAGAATCGGGCGCGTGAAGGGCAGCCTCAAACACCGGGTCTTTGCTTTGTAGGTTGGATTTACAGGCTGTAGGCTCAGCAGAAATGGGAAAAAGACTTCCACAGAATCCCTAAACCGGCTTCTGGTGAATACCCGAAGGCTGGCGCGGCGAGCGGCTGCAAATGAACATGTAGATTATACCCCGCAGTTGCAGTAGCTTACGAGTAGGATAACCCGCCCTCGTTGGTATGAAGATTGCAGCGAACGGATTAGCATCCACTGTCGCGACGAGAAGTCGACCTTAAGGAGAGCCGTTGCAACTCGCCGGGAATGAACCAAACCGAGCAATCAGTCAGGACGCAGGCGGGGTTTTGCGTGGGCCTTCGGTCGAATTGAGATCACCCACTCACACCCTCCTCAAGGTATCGATTGAGCCGCCTAAGAGATGGGTTTCCATAAATTTCCGGGAACTTTGGGAGGCACGTGAGGTTTTGTACTATTTGACGTGGCGCGACATCAAAGTGCGCTATAAGCAGACGGCTCTCGGCGCGGCGTGGATTGTTGTACAGCCGCTGGCGACGATGGCGGTTCTCAGCTTTGTTTTTGGACGCGTGGCACGAATGCCTTCCGAAGGCATTCCATATCCGATCTTCATTCTCACGGCTCTCATCCCGTGGAACCTGTTCGCAACGGGGTTGAGCCGCGGGTCGGACAGCCTGGTCACTAACAGCCCTCTTCTGAAAAGGGTCTATCTCCCAAGGTTAATCTTGCCCCTTTCAAGGATTTTGTCTGGGCTGATTGATTTCTTTCTGTCTTTTCTCGTGCTGGTCGTCATGTTGGCTTGGTATCACATCCGCCCTTCCGTTCACGCGCTATACCTTCCGTTGTTCCTTGCGCTTGCCGCGGCGGCGGCAACGGGAATGGCTTTGTGGCTCTCGGCGTTGAACGTGCGCATGCGCGACGTTCAGCAAGCGGTCCCCTTTGTTGTGCAACTCTGGTTTTTCGTCAGCCCGGTCGCGTACTCCAGCAGCCTTGTAAAGGGCAGGTGGCATGCAATATACGGCCTCAATCCTATGGCGGGTGTGGTGGAGGGTTTTCGCTGGGCATTGCTGGGGACAAAGTCTTTGCCTGTCTCGTTAGTAGCCATATCCTCGGTCGCATCAATTCTTCTTCTGGTGAGCGGAGCGTTTTTTTTCCGTAAGATGGAACAGACTTTTGCCGACATTGTGTGACCACTAACATGAGCCATCCTGCAATCGCTGTAGACAGACTCACAAAGCTATATCGAAGAGGCCTTTCGAAGAACGGCACTCCTCACGGTCTCGCAGGCTATATGAAACGAGTCGCCAGCCTCGCAAAGGCCGACGGCGGGAACCAATTCCGGGCACTGGATGACGTTTCCTTTGAGGTAGATCGTGGCGACGTGTTCGGAATTGTGGGCCGCAACGGAGCGGGTAAAAGCACCTTGCTAAAGATTCTCGCACGAATCACGCTGCCGAGTTCAGGGCGAGCGTGGATTTACGGCCGTGTCGGCTCTCTCTTGGAGGTCGGGACCGGATTTCATCCCGAGCTGACCGGGCGCGAGAATATCTATCTGAGCGGGTCGATTTTGGGAATGCGCAAAGTAGATGTAACGCGACGATTTGACGAAATCGTTGATTTTTCAGAGCTGGAGAAGTTCCTCGATACGCCCGTCAAACATTACTCAAGCGGAATGTATGTCCGGTTGGCGTTTTCAGTCGCGGCGCACCTTGAACCGGATGTGCTGCTCGCGGACGAAGTTCTAGCAGTCGGCGACACGAACTTCTGGACGAAATCAATCAACAAGATGCGCGCTCTGAACGCTCAGGGCATGACGATTGTGATCGTTACACACGACATGTGGCTGATACAAACGGTATGCAAGCGAGCGATATGCGTTAACGGCGGCCGCATTGTGGCCGACGGTCCGCCCATGAACGTTATCTCCAAGTACCGCACCTTGAATCTGAACGTGCGCGATCAAATGCAGGCCGAAGTACTTCGAAACAGTCCGGCAAGAATGGTGACGCTTTTCAGCGAGCAGAAAGAGGTGTCACCCGATTCATCCCTGACCGTTTCCATGCGCGCTGCAGTGCGGGACTCCCTTGCGGTTCGTTTCATGCTACGAATCACCAGTCCAGACGGCTTGCATTACTTCACGATCTACAGCGAGCCGATGCGGCCAACGGCAGATGGGTGCGTGGCCTGTGAGGTGACGATTCGCCGCGTAATGCTGATGCCCGGAGATTACTATTTGTGGGGCGCCGTTTGCACAGACGATCAGGAGAGAAGGATCCTCTCTGAGGAACACACGTCCGTACTCGTCAGAGGCGATGCCGATAATCTTCACAAGCTCAACTTTCTGTGGAACGAGGCAGATTGGCGCATCTCAACCGACGAACCAGTCTCGGTGGAAGAGAACGGTAGATGAAGCGCATCCTGTTCGCACGCCGGACCTATCAGTTCGGCGGAGTGGAAGTGATTCTCCTGGATTGGTTGAAGCGAATTGATTACTCGCGATACGAAGTATTTGTCTGCAGTCCAGGGGACGTATTCTCTCAAAGAATTGCGGACGGCGGATTGCGCGCGAAGTTCGTCCATTTGAGCGAGCCAGAGGTGACTCACATTTATGGCCGCTACCGGCCGGAAGAAGGGATTAACGATCTCATTAAAGGAAGTTTCTGGCATTTTTTCCCCATCTGGCTTCGCTTCCTTTGGCGGGTCAAGCCCGATTCTGTAGTCTTCCTGGACGGAGGGTTCTTTACCACCCCCTTGGTGTGTGTGCTGGCGGCCTTTATAGTAACCAGGGGAAACGTCTCGATGACCATCCACAGCCCGTACCAGCTTCAAGAGCCTTTGCGGAAAACAACGAGGTTCCATTTCGGATTGCCTGACTTTACGTGGTGGTATCGGCGAGTTTGGTGGCCATTGTGGCCGTGGAGAATGCGATCGAGGTTATCCAAGCGGTTTCTCACATCGAGTTGCTCGATCCGTGACAAGATCACGCGTTTTTACGGGTATCCGCCGGGCAAGATGGGGCTGGTCGGTCACGGCGTGGATGTGATGACGTTCGAGCCGTGCCAGGCTACGCGGGCCCGCTATCGCCGGCAATACGGTATTCCGGACGACGCTTTCGTGATTGCCAGCACGTCCCGCCTAAGTCGCGAGAAGCGCGTGGATCATCTCGTGAGCGCATTCGAAGAAATTGCCTCCCGCAACTCGACCGTCTGGCTCCTCCTGACGGGAGACGGCCCTCTAAAGAACCAAATCGAGAGCTTGATCGGGAATTCCCGCTTCGGCGAGCGTATAAAATTGCTGGGCCACGTTGAGCATGTAGCTCCCGTGTTACAGGCCGCCGATGCCTACGTGCTTGCAAGCGAGTTCGAAGGTTGTCCGATTGCCCTTATGGAGGCAATGGCTGTAGGGCTAATCTGCATGATGTCGAAGATACCCGGCCCGGATGAAATGATCGAGCACGGACGTGATGGCTTTCTAATTGAGTCTTCGGTTGAAGGAATTTCGGCTGGATTAGAGAAGGCATTGGCATTGACGACCTTGCAGCGCGAGCAGATCGGTCGTTGTGCCCGCGCAAAAATAGTTGCGAAATATGAGTTGGAAAAAGCTGTGCAGTCCGCGTTTGACCAGTTGGGAATCGAACCTGCAAAGATCGCCCCGAGTGCACTGCAAGGCTCGGAGGTTTCGCAGATTCAAGAAAGTTGTCGTTGATGTCCTACCTGGGGCTAAGGGCGCGGATCGCAGGCTACCGAAACATGGCTGGCGGCCGGATTCGAGCTTGGACGCAGGCCCGAATCGGCCCGATCTCGCATATCGCTACAGACGAGCCGATTGCCGCCCTGACCTTCGATGATGGGCCGCACCCCCTATTCACTCCGAGGCTGCTGGACGTTTTAGGAAGACACGGGGCTCACGCCACATTTTTTATGCTGGGAACGATGGCCCGAAAGCATCCGGAGATCGTCCGCGAGGTTGCTGAACGCGGACACGCGATCGGCAATCACACTTCGGACCACCCTTCACTTCCGCTTGTTTCACGACTGGAACGGTGGAGGCAGATCAGGTCTTGCAGCCGAGCCCTCGGACCGTATGAGCAAAAGCTATTTCGGCCTCCTTATGGCCACCACGATCTTGGCTCTTGTGTGGATGCTGCGATGTTGGGGTACTCGATCATTGCCTGGAACGCTCACCCTTTTGACTGGCTGGATCACGATGCTGAATGGATGGCAAAGCACATGATCAGCCACTTGCAGCCGGGCAGCATCATTACACTTCACGATGCTCTTTATAGCATGCTTGACGAAAAACACGCCGACCGCGCCCCCACGGTCAGCGCTGTGGATTTGCTGCTCGAGCAAATGGGTCATCGGTATCGATTTGTGACCGTGCCAGAACTACTGAAGCACGGGACAGCGCAGCGATGGAGTTGCTCCGGGAAAGTCGATGTGGAATTCTTGAGGCGCCTGAAGCCAAACGACGGAAGTGTACGCGAATACAGCACCGACCAAGTTAGAAATTGATCTGCGGGCAACTTTCGAAGATGAAAAAACAGATACAATCCGCTTGGAGCCAGTTTTGGATGCGCTCGGCCGGCCTGACGCGTTTGGGGAAAATTGCCACTTGGCTGGCGACTTGGGGCACTCCACCCTATAAGGCTCGCTCATACCTGGCCAAATTGAACGAGCACGGCTTTGCTGCTCCCGATGCAAGCATTTTTCACTCCGATCTGCGTCGTGGGAAGCACGTTTTCATTGGCGAGCGCGTCGTAATTTACCAGGCGCATCAAGGCGGCCCCGTCGAGCTCGCTGACGGAGTCCATCTGCATCGCGACTCGATTATCGAGACCGGCCAGGGAGGGAGTGTTTTCATTGGAGCCGAGACGCACATTCAGCCCCGTTGCCAATTTTCGGCGTATAAGGGCTCGATCCGGATCGGTCGCGGTGTACAGATCGCTCCCTACTGCGCGTTTTATCCCTATGATCATGGCCTCGACCCAGACTACCTGATTGGCAAACAGCCGATCCGCAGCAAGGGAGATATTGCCATCGGCGACGATGCATGGCTTGGAGTGGGTGTCTGCGTGCTAGACGGAGCCCGGATTGGGAAGGGTACTGTGATCGGCGCCGGTTCGGTGGTGACCGGGGACATACCCGATTATTCAATTGCTATCGGCGTTCCCGCGCGAGTCGTGAAATCACGTACGGAACGGATTTCAAGCTCTGCGCTCGAGGCGCAGAACGTTGCGAAATGAGGACTAACGTCGTTGAGGGATAACTGCCGACCGCTCGTGAGCATTGTGACGCCCGTCTACAATGGGGCCAAATACTTGCGGCAGTGTATCGAGAGCGTTTTAGCACAAAAATATCAAGACTGGGAATACGTTATCGCTAACAACTGCAGCACCGACGAGAGCCTCGACATTGCACGTGAGTACGAGCGCGAAGACCCTCGAATTCATGTGCACGAAAATGCGCAGCATCTGCCCATGATGCACAGCTTCAATTCTGCGCTGAGGAAAATGTCACCGAACGCCAAATACTGCAAAATTGTTCATGCTGACGACTGGCTAATGCCCGAGTGCCTGGAGCGCATGGTAGTCGTGGCCGAGGAAAATCCCAGCGTCGCGATCGTGGGCGCCTATCGTTTAGAAGAAAACCGTGTGACTCTGGACGGGCTCCCTTACCCGTCCCACGTCGTTCCGGGGAGGCAAATCTGTCGAGCAACCCTGCTCGGCGAGATCTACGTATTCGGTGCCCCGAGTAACCTGTTGCTGCGTTCCGAAATAGTTCGGCAGCGATCGGAATTTTACGAATCCGAGAGCGGCCCTCACGCGGACACAGAAGCCTGTTACGAGATCTTGCGTGACTCCGACTTTGGGTTCGTACATCAGGTCTTGACATTTACCAGGAGACACAACGAAGCGGCGACTGCCTTTTCCCGTCGCATGAACACTTACCTTCCCGGAAACATAGCCAATGTCGTGAAGCATGGGCATTTTTACCTCAGCGATGATGAGTATCAACAGCGCTTTCATCAATTGATGGCCGGATATTATGGTTTCCTAGCGAACGCCTTGTTCCGACGGAAGGGCAAGGATTTCTGGCAGTACCACGCCAATGAATTGTCGAACCTAGGGTATCCGATCAAGCGCCTTCGGCTGGCCCGCGCGTGGTTACGGCTGGCTGCCGTAAACCTCTTTCATCCCGGCCACATCGTTCGCGGGCTACTCGCACGAGCGAAGAAAGTCATTTACTCAAGTGCTTGAAACGAACGTTGAACATACACGCGAATAGCCTTCCTCGGCCGCGCGAAATCATTATCGCACCGTCCAGGACCGCTGCTCCAGAGTCTTTGTTGCGGGGAATGGCGTAAGCGCAGCAACAGCTTCTCATTGGGTGAAAATCGGGACCGGTGCTAGGTGGCTTATCGAAAGCCAGGAATTCTCGGTGTCGGACAGATCTTGGCGATTTTCGGTGGAGACCGAGCGATGTGGAAAAAACCGTTCCCATAATGAAAAATCGCTTCACCCAAGGAAGCCATTTACCATCCCGCGTGCCGGAAGAGCGAGGCCATTGTACCTAAGTTACAGAATCTATTAGGCTTACTGGGCAGCTCATGGGTCGGTGGCGTGGCGCAATAATTGCGTGGAACGATCTGAGGGATTCTACTGGCTCTGGACGTGGGCTTCTGGTGGGAAAGGATTGCTATGAAGGCCATAATTTTGGCAGGCGGATTGGGCTCCCGACTGTCGGAAGAAACGATTGCCAAGCCAAAACCAATGGTAGAAATCGGGGGAAGGCCGATCCTGTGGCATATCATGAACATTTACTCTGCGGGTGGCGTGAACGAATTCGTCGTGGCCCTGGGATACAAATCTGATTTGATAAAGTCTTATTTTCTGAATTTCTACGCCATCAACAACGACCTGACTATCGATCTCGTGAATGGCCGAACTACAATCCACGACGGCAATCAACCCGAGTGGAAAGTACACTTGGTCGACACCGGACTGCAGACGCAGACTGGTGGCCGATTGAAACGCCTTCGCGACTGGCTGATTGACGATCAAACGTTCATGTTCACATACGGAGACGGCGTGGCCGACATTGACGCTCAAGAACTCCTGCGCTTCCATCGCTCGCACGGCAAGCTCGCTACGATCACGACCGTCCATGCGCCTGAGCGGTTCGGGCGAATTGCCTTCGACGGCGACCAGGTCACTTGCTTCCACGAGAAGCCGGAGGCGACACAGGGCTGGATCAACGGCGGATATTTCGTGCTTGAACGCGAGGCCATCGACTATATCGCGGGCGATGAAACGATCTGGGAGCGCAGCCCACTTGAGCGATTGGCTGCCGAGGGTCAGTTGGTGGGTTATCGGCACAACGGTTTCTGGTCGTGCATGGACACTCTGAAGGAGAGAAATTATCTCGAGGACTTGTGGAGCCGTGGTAACGCTCCCTGGAAAATATGGAAGAAGCAACCTGCTGGAGCGGTGGTCACGGCATGAAGATTCTTATAACCGGTAATATGGGATATGTCGGCCCATCGGTCATGAAGCAGCTGCGCCGCGCGTATCCGTCTTCGATTCTCGTTGGTCTTGATATGGGTTATTTTGCGCATTGTCTGACTACACGAGAGCCCCTGCCGGAGTGTCATACGGATGTACAGTACTTCGGCGACGTGCGGAGGCTTCCCGAATCGATCTTCGAGGGCGTTGACGCGATTGTACACCTCGCAGCACTGTCGAATGACCCGATCGGGAACCGGTATGAAGAAACAAGTCTAGATATCAATTTCCGCGCCAGTGTGGAATTAGCAAGGCGTGCGAAACGCGCTGGAGTGAGGTCGTTCGCCTTTGCGTCAAGCTGCAGCGTATACGGCTCGGCCGAAAGCGGGCCGCGGAACGAGGACTCGGCTGTCAACCCTCTTACGGCGTACGCGCGCTCGAAGGTCATGACGGAAACCGAGTTGGAGCGGCTCGCCGATTCCACCTTCACAGTCACTGCGCTGCGGTTTGCCACGGCGTGCGGAATGTCAGATCGTCTACGGTTGGACCTAGTCCTGAACGACTTCGTTGCGTGTGCAGTGTCTACTGGCAAGATCACGATTCTGAGCGACGGCATGCCGTGGCGTCCCTTGATCAACGTAAAGGATATGGCCCGGGCCTTTGAGTGGGCCGTGGGGCGGGCGAATTCGAATGGGGGTGCCTTCGCTCTGGTGAATGCGGGATCGAACCGTTGGAATTACCAAGTGCGGGAACTAGCGGAAGCTGTCGCACGAGTGATCCCGGGCACCAATGTTTCGGTGAATAGGGATGCCCAACCGGACAAGCGCTCCTACCGCGTGGATTTCAGCCGCTTTGAAAGCTTAGCATCAAACCACCAACCCGCATGTACTCTAGACGATACCGTTCGGGAGCTGAAGGCAGGACTCGACGCCATTGGATTTCGCGATCCGGCGTTCCGCGATGGCTGGATGATCAGGCTCAGAACGCTTGACAAACATCGGGAGGATGGCTTGCTCAATGAGCGCCTCGAATGGACTTTCCGGGCGCCCGCCACGGCGGATGCGGTGGCGGTAGTCGCAGTGTGAAGCAGATAAAGTAGACCTTCAACCGTTCTTCATACTGTGGTGATCTTCAGTGTGTTTTTCAGGCGGTTGGCTAAGTGCCAGGAAGCGGTGCGCAATGCCTGCGGGACTACAGGACGTTTCCGATCAGCTACGAAGCGCGGGGGACCCCAGGTAGTGCTGCCTATTTCTAAACTGAGGATATATCATCCTAAGGGCTAAAGGCTCGCTCGTCGATTCACTCACAATATGCTCTTCACTGAGACAAAACTGAAAGGTGCTTACCTGATCGAACTCGAGAAGAAGGCCGACGAGCGAGGATTCTTCGCGAGGGCGTGGTGCCGGGAGGAGTTTCAAGCACTGAACCTGCCGCCACAATTCGTGCAATGCAACGTATCCTGGAACGGACGCAAGGGTACGCTGCGCGGCATGCACCGCCAGGTAGCACCCCACGAAGAGAGCAAGCTGATGCGCTGCACTCGGGGAGCGATTTACGACGTTATGCTGGACTTGCGACGAGATTCCCCTACCTTCGGAAAATGGCAGGGATTCGAGCTCACGGAAGACAATCACCGGTCGCTGTTTGTTCCCGGCGGCTTCGCTCATGGATATCAAACCTTGGAAGACAACTCCGAGGTCGTCTACCTTGTGTCTGAATTCTACGTTCCGGGCTGCGAAAAGGGCGTCCGGTACAACGACCCCGCATTTGGCATCCAGTGGCCCGCGGCCGTAACTGTCATCTCCGAAAAGGATAATAGCTGGCCGGATTACCCGCTGTGATCATTGTCGATAAAGCTCTCGAAAAGCTTGCCTCCCAGGACAAGTATATTCGCGTCGGTATGGTCGGCGCTGGCTTCATGGGGCGTGGCATCGCTCTCCAAATGACTGGGGCTGTTCCCGGGGTGCGACTCGTCGCGATCTCCAACCGAAGCATCGAAGCGGCAAGATCCGCATACACAAAGGCCGGCGTTAACGACATTCAGACTGTTGAAAATGTGACGCAGCTTGAAAGCGCCATCGCACAAGGAAAATACTCCGTCACCAGCGATCCCATGCTTTTGTGTGCAGCGGAAGGTATTGACGCAATCATCGAAGTCACCGGCCACGTGGAGTTCAGCAGTCATGTGGCTATGGCCGCAATTCGGAATCGCAAGCACTTGATCCTGATGAATGCGGAACTCGATGGAACTGTCGGCCCAATTCTCAAAGTACACGCGGATCGCGCCGGCACGGTGATCACCAACGCGGACGGCGACCAGCCCGGTGTAATCATGAACCTGTACAGGTTCGTGAAAGGACTCGGGGTCACGCCGGTTTTGAGCGGCAACATTAAGGGTTTGCAGGACCCGTATCGAAACCCTACGACTCAAGAGGGTTTTGCTCGCAAATGGGGACAAGATGCCGCTATGGTTACGTCCTTCGCCGACGGGACCAAGATTTCCTTCGAGCAAGCCATCGTCGCAAACGCAACAGGGATGAGGGTTGCTAAGCGAGGCATGCACGGTCCGACTGTGGCTACCGGAACTTCCATCAGCGATGCTGTGAATCTCTATCCTCTAGAGGATCTTCTGAATGGCCCGGGCATCGTAGACTATGTCGTCGGCGCCGCACCAAATCCTGGAGTTTTCGTTCTTGGCACTCATTCGAATCCCACGCAGCAGCATTATCTGAACCTTTACAAACTTGGACCCGGTCCGCTCTACCTCTTTTATACTCCGTATCACTTGTGTCACTTCGAGGTACATAACACCGTTGCTCGAGCCGTTCTATTCCAGGACGCCACTATTGCGCCGCTAGGCGCACCGAAGGTCGACGTGATCGCAACGGCGAAGACCGATCTCAAACGAGGACAGGTGCTCGATGGTATCGGGCACTACCTGACCTACGGGCAATGCGAAAATGCGGATACTGCGCTCGAGGAGAATCTCTTGCCCATTGGTTTGGCAGAAGGATGCCGGCTCAAACGTGATGTTTCTAAGGACCACGTGCTCACCTATGACGACGTAGAAGTTCCACCTGGCCGACTTTCGGACATCTTGCGCCAGGAACAAACGGCACACTTCTTTGAGCCAGCAAAGTTAGCCGGTTCAGGTCGCGCGAAGGGCGGTGGCGGATGAGCCGGAGTCCAATTGAGAAAGCAGAACGTTGTTCTGGCCTTTTCTCTTTCGCTGGTGAGTTTCGCGGCGCTTTATTGGCTCTCATTGGCCAGATACGTGACCGACAATAGCGACTTGAGGGTCTACTTTTCGCACAGCTTCGCTCCTCTCCCATTCTCGGTGAATGCGATTACCTGGTATTACCAATCGTTTCTCGGACTATTCGACGGAGTCGTGGGTCTCGGCGCTCCGGCTCTCGCAGCGTTCGCGTCGCTGGTCCGGGCAATCTCCATGTATAGGCCTGTGCTTTCTGGTGCTGCCTCTCATCATCGCGCTCGCGGCCTCGGGACTCCACCGATATCCTTTCTCTGGCAGGTTTCTACTCTTCGCAATTCCGGGACTGCTGTTGGTGGTATCAGAAGGGCTGGAACAAATGGGTGGTGTTCTCCGCTCGAGCGTCCCGGCGGTCGGTCTCGTGCTTCTGGGCCTGCTGTCATTGGGACCCCTGCGACAAGCTATCGCGGTCTCCTTTCATCCGTATACGATCGAGGAGCTACGTCCGGTGCTGGCCTATGTGCAGGCCCGCGAGCAACCTGGAGACATCATTTACGTCTACTATGGTGCCAAGCCGGCCTTCGACTATTACTGCGAAACGTCCAGATTCCGTGCCGCTGGGCCGGTCGTGGAGGGGCGGGAGGGGCGAAGTGACTGGCGCATCTACGAAAGTGATTTGACGCAACTTGGAGGCGACAGGCGCGTCTGGATGGTTATCTCCCATGACTGGACAAGCGCCGCCGTCGACGAAGAGAAACTGCTTTCCTACGACCTTGACGCCATAGGGCACCGGACGGACGCCTTCCGGGAACCGGGCGCTGCGGCGTATCTGTACGACATGCGTGATACTCGCCCCTCAGATAAGTCCGGCCACACGCATTCGTCTATCAAGCTATCCGGACGCGGTTGAGTTTCTGCACTTTGCCGAGCCAACGTTCAATTTCTCGGTTTTGAGAAAAATCAGCGAAAATATTGCCACTGTTGGGCAGCATCGGTGTGCGTTTTCCGCACCATCGCACGGTGAACCGGCAAGGTCCCCAAGCTAAGTGTGATAAAATACAGGATTAAGGGCAATGACGCCGTAGGTAGTCGGTGGCATCGCTCGTGCTTGGTATAGATGGCGTAAAGGAGCGATATATGGGACTCCTAAGGCGGTAGCTTTGTCCTATCGAGATACCGAGGCGTTGCGATATGGAACGATGGACCTAGCTACAGGGTTTCCCTGGTTCGCATTGCAAGTTCGCAGCAAGCACGAGCTAAGCGTCGCCCATTTCTTGCGCTGCAGGGGATATGATCCGTTTGTTCCTCTTTATCAATGTCGGAAGGTGTGGTCAGACCGAATCAAAGTGGTCGAGGCTCCGCTGTTTCCCAGCTATCTGTTTTGCCGTTTGAATATTCATGATCGACTTCCGGTGCTCATGACCCCAGGTGTCATCCAGATCGTCGGCCAAAAAGGCCGACCGCAGGCAGTGGACCAAGCCGAGATCAGTGCAGTACAGACTATGGTCGCGTCTGGATTTCCCAACCAGCCTTGGCCTTTTCTGAGGACGGGCGACCGACTGCACATTGAGCGAGGTCCCTTGCGCGGGCTTGACGGGATCCTCGTGGAGGTTAGGGGAGTCCATCGTCTGATTCTCTCCGTGACGTTGCTCGAGCGCTCGGTGGCGGTAGAGATCGATTCCGCTTTCGTTAAATCGCTTAGCCCCGCGCCGCTGCCACTCAGAGGGCACAGGGTGACGCTCTGCGCCTCTCGATGAACAACCATAAGCCAGTTCTCAACAGGAAGTAGCGAGCATGGGACCACAGAACCTAAGATTTGGTGGCGGGGTTTCCGGCACCGTCCTCAGTCCGGCGGTCGCCTTGGTCTTGATTCTCGCCTGCGTGTTGATGTTCGTCCTACCTCAAAGGAAGGCGATCATTCCGTTTCTGTTGGCCTCCATTCTCATTCCTAATGATCAGATTCTGGTCATCGCCGGTTTACACTTTCCTTTATTGCGGGTTCTGATCCTTTTCGGAATGATTCGCATTTTATTCATCAAGGGGCGGGGAAAATGGAACGTGTTCAGTGGGGGATTGAACAGGGTGGATAAATCGTTGATCCTGCTTTCGGTGGTCAGCGCCGTGGCGGGAGTGCTCTTGTTCCAAAATACTCAAGCATTTATTTTTCAGCTTGGAGGACTCTATACCGCATTCGGTACTTATTTTCTTCTGCGGTGTCTCATCCGGGACCAGGACGATGTGGTTCGTGTGATCCGAGTCTTCGCCTTGATCGTGGTTGTACTAGGCGGAATAATGATATTCGAGCATTTCGTGGGGTGGAGTCCGTACGCATTGTTGGGCGGAGCGAACGCCCGATATTTCGCCGCCGACTTGGATCGTGACGGCCGCATTCGTGCCACTGCCAGCTTCGGTACACCGATTTTGGCCGGATTCTTCGGAGCAGTATTGTTTCCTCTCTTCGTCGGATTGTGGCTGATCGACAGGAAACAGCATGCGGTCGCAGCCCTGGGAATGTTTGGCGCAACGGTGATGACCGTAGCAAGTAACTCGAGCACCCCGGCAATCGGATATCTAGCGGCTCTTCTGGGCCTTTGCATGTGGCCAATTCGGAGCACCCTGAGGGCTATCCGCTGGGGCATCGTTATTATGTTGATTGCCCTGCAGATGGTCATGAAGGCGCCGGTGTACCACCTCATCACCCGCATAGATATTTCCGGATCTTCGTACCATCGATATGCATTGATCGATCAATGCGTGCGCCATTTTTGGTCCTGGTGGCTCGTCGGCACCAATTCCAACGGAAGCTGGGGTTGGGATATGTGGGATACGGCCAATCAGTATGTTGCAAACGCTATCAGCGGCGGACTACTTGCCTTAATCCTTTTTATAGCCGTCATTGTGTATGGCTTTAAGTACGTGGGCCGCGCGAGGCAGGCTGCACCCGACAAGCGGCAGGCGCTCTTCCTCTGGGCCTTGGGGGCGGCGCTCTTTGCACACACGATATCATTCATCGGAATCACTCTCTGGGACCAGAGCATCGTGGAGTGGTACGCGTTATTGGCCCTCATTGGCGCCGTTGCGGTGCCGCGGAAGGCACCCATTGCCGTGCGACAGTTCGGAAGGGCCTTAGGTCCAGGAATTGCGGTCGAGCCGGATATCCATCCTGCTTACGCGAGGGGCAGTCACGAGCTATTCGGACGGGAATCCACGCGCGATGACCGGCCAGTGTCTTTGCATCGACGACAGGCCAAAGAGTTCTGAAATCTGAAAGCCGCAGGCTCACGGAACAGCCCGACTTAGAATGTTACGCTCATTAGCGAGTAGCGATGAACCAACGTCGTTTGCGAACAAGTTTCGCGCTAGACGTTTCCTCAAATTTGAGGCGCTGGTTGCCGGATTTCCGCGCCCTCTGCGTATTCTCGATTTAGGCGGCACAAATGCGTTTTGGGAGAATCGAGGCTGGCACGAGCGCACGGACGTCGAAATTCTGACTCTGAACCTTGTGGCAGAAGAACAACGGCACGGGAACATCAAGCCGCTCACCGGAGACGCGACGAACCTCGCTGAGTTCGCTGAACGCAGCATTGACGTAGTTTTCAGTAATTCCGTAATCGAGCACTTGTTCACATTCGAAAACCAACGCCGAATGGCGTCGGAAGTCCAGCGGGTGGGAAAGGCCTTTTGGGTACAGACACCGAACTTCTGGTTTCCCCTGGAGCCGCATTTTCATTTCATTGGCTGGCAATGGCTTCCCGTCACCGCGCGGGTGTCGATTCTTCAGAGGCGAACTTGTGGTTGGCGGGGACCTTGCCCGGACCGGATCAAGGCACGGCGTCTGGTGGAAGAGATTCGACTTTTGAGTGAGCATGACATGCGTGTGCTCTTCCCGGGCGCGAAGGTGATCGCCGAGCGATTCTGCGGGTTCGTCAAGTCTTGGACAGCAGTGGGCGGCTTTGATTGAAGGACTGTCACGGTCGTTCGCCCTGGGCTGTGCGCACACCTCTACCAAGGCTGCTCTAACTGCGAGCCTACCTGCGGACGCGATCTTCCGGCCGCGAGTTTGGGAGAAGTATGTGGGTAAAATAGGATCGTATACGTCGGGAAACGGCTCGGCTCTCTCCTTCCTACGGGAAGTGAGTAATCTGTACCGCTACCATCGGCAGTCGTCAGAGCGGGTGCGGGCGTCTATCGAGGACGTTTGCCGCCGTGAGGCGGTAGTCAAGGAGCATTTGGGTCTGGCTCTTCGCGACCTGGACATCCTAGATGTGGGCCCAGGTCAGTATCCTGCGGAAATGAGCTACTTGGCTGTCAGGAACCGCGTAGTTGGCATTGACCTTGACATGATCGTTCAGAGCGCGTCACCGCTTGCGTATTTAAGAATGCTACGAACTAACGGTCTGCGTCGCACCGTGAAAACTCTGGGACGCAAAATATTGGGCGTCGATCGATCATTTGCATCTGAACTGCGGCGCCAGTTGGGAGTGCCGCGCTTACCCAGAGCGAAGATGATGCAGATGGATGCGTGCCGAATGTCATTTCCGAATGGATCGTTTGATTTTGTTTATGCAAGATCGGTGTTTCATCACCTCCCGGACCCCGGCGCAGCTCTTGATGGAATTGTACGAGTCCTGAGACCTGGCGGAGCCTGCTATATTCTCTTGCATCTGTATACCAGCACCACTGGGTGTCTCGATCCTCGGATCTATACCAACCGTAGCGATGAAGTTCAAGGATGGCCACACTTACGGCCCGCCTCTGGCGCCAAACTGGATAATCAGAGTACCTATGTGAACAAGTTTCGACTAGGCGAGTGGCGGAACCTTTTTGATTCCAAGATGCCGGATGCTAGGTACTACACAACAGAAGAGAGCCCCGCTACCTTCGAGCTGGCGAGAGCCCTTCAGAACCAAGGAGAGCTGGCTGATTATTCCCTCGAAGAGTTGACGACACACGACTTCGCGGTACTTTGGCGAAAACCCGCCTGAGATGTCCACTTCAAACCCGTCAGCTTTTTCTTAACTTAGGCGGCGCGTTACCTCTTAGGGACAGTACGAAAACTGGTCTCAAACTGGCCTCTGGGACAGTTGTTTAGGCCTCCGCAGGCGCTTATTGTTACCTAGAGAACAACAACTTAGCGGAGGTTGGGCATGATAAGGAGAGTTTCTTTCATCGCTGCAGTGATTACGCTCTTGATTGGCTTTGCGAGCTTATCCGCCGGCGCTCAATCCGGTAGGGCGTTCTACATCGATTATTCCGGCGGCTCCAATTCGAACAACGGCACATCGAAGAGCACCCCGTGGAAAACGCATCCCTACATGCAAACGAGCTCAAGCTGCACCGGCAGTGGAAGCGCGCCGGCCTACACGCATGCAGCGGGCGACCAGTTCATTTTCAAAGGCGGTGATACGTGGCCAGCGGCTTGTTTTCAGATGCATATTACAGCCGGCGGTACACCCGGCGCGCCGGACTATTACGGAGTTGATAAGTCCTGGTATAGCGGCGGCTCATGGGCGCGACCAATATTTGACGCGGCCCAGACAGTTCCGTCCGGAGGTCATTTCATCCTCAGCAGCTCAGTTGGGTACATCACTATCGACAATTTCGAGATGAAGAACCAGAACATCGCTGCTGGTTCGGGGTACGGCACGGACGAGGCCATTCAGGCTTATGGTGCGTCTGGCGTGATCGTGGAAAACGTCTATATCCACGACTTCATGACCAGCGCGCAACTGTCGTCATCGTGGATAATGGACTATGGCGCCGGCGGCATTCTTGGGTATGTCACGCTCCTTAATTCCACGATTGATGACACGAACGGATTTGGTTTCAATTCCTCCGGCGTAAAGATCACCGGAGGGGGAATGGGCGGTGCCTGTGAAAACTGCAAAGAGGTCAGCAACAGCAAATTCGTAAAAGTTATGGCGGCTTGCTTCGGGGTCATGCTTTGCCACGACAGCGAGTTCACGGGCGTCAACCAAGCCCTTTTTGATAACTCGACGCCAAGTGGATATGGCCCACTGGGTGGTATGCGTCCTCACACACAAGCAATCGAAGACGAAAACGCGATTGGTGGATTCACGGTCTACAATAACTGGGTCCACGACAACTATGCCGGAATAAATATCTTTGTCGGATACAAAGGGTCGCAGGTCTACAACAACGTGCTGACCCACAATACGAACAACTATCCGATCGGATTGGCGACGACGGCTGGCGATACGCCGGGCACCCGCGGTTACATCTCAAACAACACGGTGGACTGCGATGGCGGCGGCATTCCTGCCCTGGGGATAGGCCCCTACGGCGGAGACAGCAGCATTGCCGGACAGCTAATCGTAGAAAACAACCTGGCGGTGAATTGCCCGGCAGGAGTCTTTCTATCAACTGCCACGGGAACAGTGGTGCAGGACCATAATCACCTCATGTCGCCGTCAGAGGCCGCGACCTACGGCTTCATGGCTGCGAACAAATACGCGCCTTCTGGCTCAGACGCGAGTATCGTAGGGCAGGGTGTAAATCTGACATCTTCATGCACCGGCAATTTGGCAGCTCTGTGTTTTGATACGAGCGGCGCGTCGTGGTTCGGCGCATCTTTTGTAGGCCGACCAGATAGTTCAGCCTGGGCTATAGGAGCCTTCCAGGCGGTGGGGGATCAGTCTTCATCGCAGCCCAATCCACCCACAAATCTCACGGCGGTTGTGCAGTAGCAAGAAACTGTGCAGCCGTGGTACTCTAATTGACGGTTCCTCACGCTGGTTGTAGGAGACGAGCGGTCCTTCCGTTTCACCCGGCTTTATTTCCTGAGCAGCCGAGCTTATAGCTTGACAACTGGGGAATGACACAGCGCTTCCCAAGGGTTACAGGATGTCTGAGGTAGACAGTAGCTCTGCGGCCACATCGAGGCCCAAGATCGCCTATTTGACGATGGGCGACCCGGCAAATCGGGGCTCATGGTCCGGCATCAACTACCATTTGGCTCAGGCATTGCAGCGCCACTGCGGGGACGTTACCGCGCTAGGTCCGATCAGACCGCCGTCTGTGCTGCTGAGGAGGGTCCTGCGAAAGACCCTTAAAGAAATAACGGGCAAGGAGTACCTCTTCACCCATACCGTCAGTTTCGCAAGGGAGACCGCCCGTATTGCAGAGCGGCGACTTGCGAATACCGTGTTCGATCTTGTCTTTGCACCGGCAGGATCAGCCCAGGTGGCGTATCTGAACACCGATGTGCCAGTTGTCTATCTCTCGGACGTCACATTTTCGGCCATTTTGAATTACTATCCGGAGTTTTCCAGTATTTCGAGAACAATCATTCGACAAGCTAATACCATCGAGCAGTTAGCGATCGATAAGTCGAACTTGATCGTGTATTCCTCTTCGTGGGCTGCCGAATCGGCGCGCAAGGATTATCATGCTGATCCAGCGAAGGTGCACGTCGTCCCGTTTGGGGCCAACCTGGACGAAGTTCCTCCTGTCGAGCAAGCACTGAACAAGCCACTCTCGGGGATATGCAAGTTGCTCTTCGTTGGTACCCATTGGATCCGAAAGGGCGGTGATATTGCGCTTGAAACGCTCGCTGAGTTGCGAGGGTTGGGCGTGCCTGCTCAGCTTACGATTGTTGGGTGTTCCCCGCCGAGGAAGTCGAGGCACCCGAGCGTGCGTGTTTTTCCTTCTCTGGACAAAAATGACCTTGTTCAACGGCGGCAGTTAGAGGCTCTGTACCTCGATTCAGACCTTTTCCTTCTTCCCACGCGAGCGGATTGTTCTCCGATCGTGCTCTGTGAGACCAATGCGTACGCGCTTCCCTCGATCAGCACGGATACGGGTGGCGTTTCTGAAATTATACGAGATGGAGAAAACGGCGTTTTGCTGCCGCTAAGTGCGCGAGGGCGAGAGTATGCACATGTGATCGCGGATCTTTGGGCCGATAAAGGCAAACTCCAACGAATGCAGCGCAGCAGTCGCCAGTGTTACGATACACGTTTAAACTGGGATAGATGGGGACAGACTGTGGCTGGCTTAGTTGAAGGGTTACTTTCGCGAACTGCGACGGAATGACTGGAGATTTCGCCAGATTGTTTAAGCTAGGTCCATCTCGGAATGTCCCCCGCACGGGGGTCGGCTCGGCAAGGTCGGGTACCCGCACATAACGCGTTAACGAAATGGGCTTTTCAGAGGCAGTGCAATTCTATTATCCGATGTTTGGCTTCCGAGGCGTTTGTTTGGCGACGCTCGCGAGGCTTGCTAGGAGCCATCCGTCGGTAGCTCTGACAATCGATGGAATCGACGCACCCGTCTATGTACGTTGGAGGACTAGTGATTTGTCAGTCTTCCGGCAAGTTTTTCTAATCGGCGAATATGACTACGAAGTTCCCAGCAAACCCCGTGTGATCGTGGACGCGGGCGCAAATATCGGCTTGGTTACGATTCTGTACGCAAACAAATATCCACACGCCAAGATCCTGGCCATTGAGCCCGAGTCCTCTAATTTTGAGGTGCTACTAAAGAACGTCCGGGCATATCCTCAGGTTACGCCGTTGAAAGCGGCACTCTGGGGAGTAGACTCGGACGTGCAGATCCTTGATCCTGGTCTCGGAAACTACGGATTTCGCATTGATTCGATTGCAAATGCCGCTAGCACGGGAGAGCAGGTCAGGGGCTACAGCGTTGCGAGCATCATAAGCAGGTTCGGTTTGCAGAATATTGATCTGCTCAAAGTGGACATCGAGGGCGCGGAGGAGCAGGTATTTGAGCAATGCGGATCTTGGATAGATCGTGTCGGCAGCGTTGCGATTGAGACCCATGATCATTTCCGGCCGCGCAGTTCTGAAACAGTGCTTAGCGCCCTCGTTGACTTTGACATTCGCTGGCGAGTTGGCGAAATACTGTATTTTACTCGTTCGTCGCTCGCATCAGATCGATTTGGACCAGGTGCAACAAGATCCGGGTATCGAGGTCATCATATTGTCTCAATGCAGCGAGACCTGACGTCGGGATAGGTGTTCGTAGTTGCAAAAATATGACATGGAAATCACTGCCAAGCTTGTTCGCAGGTTTCCTAATGCTGGGACGGGGGAAAGCGTTTGCCGGCGAAAACAGCGTGGCTAGACAAGGTTTGCAGCAATTTGACCGCCCACGAAAGTATGTCGGACGCACATTCGTTTTTTGCTATCGGCAGTGGACTCGGCTTCGCGGTAAGGCTTTTTCGCTGCTGATTTCCGGCGCCTTCGCTCATTTCGGCAGGAAGACGGTCCTAATGTATCCACTCCGGCTTGACGGAGAAAAGCGGATCGCGATTGAGGATCACGTGTTTATCGGTGCTGGCTCCTGGCTTCAGGCGTTGCCTGATGGGCAGAACGGGGCTGTTGCGATTTCGATCGGCGCAGGGACGAGCATTGTGGGGGCGTGCGTGATCTCCGCGGTGCGAAGTGTGCAATTGGAAGAAAACGTGCTTCTCGCCCGCAACGTTTACATCTCCGACCACATTCACAAGTACTCTTCGACAGACCTGCCGATAATGGCTCAAGGCGTGGACAAGATACAGCCTGTCCTGATTAGACGCGGCGCTTGGCTTGGCCAGAATGTCGTTGTATGTCCCGGGGTCACAATCGGACGCGGTGCCGTGATAGGCGCCAATTCCGTTGTCCTTCAGGATATCCCGGATTTCTCGGTAGCAGTTGGCGCGCCCGCGCGCGTTGTAAAGACCATACGCGATGCTCAGTTACAAACCCGTTAGACAAACTAAAAGGTTCCTATGAACAACAACCCACTCGTAAGCACGATTATTCCGACGTACAACCGAGCACACATAATCTGTGAAGCTGTAGAAAGCGCTTTGGGGCAGACTTATCCGAACACTGAGATTATCGTGGTGGACGACGGCTCTAAGGACGACACACTGGAACGGCTTAAGCGTTACGGCGACAGAATCCGTATAGTGAGCCAGGCCAATGCAGGACCTGCTGCTGCCCGTAATCGCGGTATAGAGGCGTCGCGGGGAGAGCTTGTGGCCTTCCTGGATTCGGACGATATCTGGCTGCCTGAAAAAATCCGACAGCAAGTGTCCTTATTGGCACGAGTCGGAGCGTCGGTCCCTTGTTGCTTGTGCAACATCCTGATGAAATGGAACTCTGGCGACCGAGCCTCATTTGATATCGCGTTGCTCAAAACGTCCGCCGAGGAGGGCCTATGGCTGAACGTGGACGAAGTTCTCGCTACCCGATCTGTGCTGTTTAACCAGGGCATCATCATTCGCCGAGAGGTTCTCGAGAAAATAGGCGGTTTTGACGAAAAGATTCGCTACCTGGAAGACTACGAATTCCCCTTGCGCCTTTCGCTCGAAGGGCCCTGGGCGTTCATCAAGACGCCGCTTGTCGTTTGGCGCGAGAGCATGACAAATAGCGTGTATAAAAACTCTCTGCGAGACGAACTCTGCACCAGCGAATGTTTGGTGGAGGTGTTTGAAGGGCACTTGGCGAGGATAGAGAAAACTGGTCGGCAGCCACAACTGCGAAGGTCCGTTAACCGCGAACTGCGAAGGGCTCGCCGGCACTTATGGGCCGCTAAAATAGCTCAGTCGAACTCGTGGGGAGCGGCTTTCGCGGCTTCAGTTGAGACCGTCGAGCGATATCGGAGCGCTCTGTTCCGCAGATCGCCGTGGTTCCCTAAGATGAACGTCGCCGTTGTGGATATGGCGAGAGGCTAGCATGAGGTCTTATATCGCGTTTGAACAATTACTTGGTTTCGTCCCAGATAACCCTCGTGGCATGTGAGAAGCTGCGCCGACAAGACAGTTAGAGTTTGATGCCCTCCAGCATTACAGTTTCGGAATCCAGTTCGGCAAATCCCGACATCTCCTTTGTCATCGTGACATGGAACGCAAAGGAGTACGTATCGGAATGCCTCGAGTCCCTACGCGAAAACTATCGGGGGCCGGCCGAGATCATAGTGGTCGACAACGCGTCGCACGACGGCACCCCAGAGCAAGTTCGCGAGAATTTCCCGGAATGCCGCCTGATGGAAACTGGCGCCAACCTGGGCTTTGCGAAAGGCAACAATGCTGGGATTGCGCTGGCCACAGGGAAGTACCTGTTCCTCGTAAATTCGGATGTCAAAATTCTGCCGGGATGCGTGGAAACTTTGGTCAAGTTGATGGACGCCAATCCGAGCGTGGGGCTGGCAGGCCCGCAAATGCTACGGGCAGATGGGTCTGTCGACCGCTCCACTATGCGATTCCCAACGCTGTGGAACAGCTTATGCCGCGCGCTTGCTTTGGACTCCGTTTTTCGGCGCTCCCGCCTCCTCGCTGGATACCTGATGGGCGATTTCGATCACCGGCAAAGCCGGGACGTCGAAATCCTCAACGGATGGTTCTGGGTGGTGCGACGGGAGGCCTTGCAAAAGGTGGGGATACTCGATGAGCGGTTCTTTATGTACGGCGAGGACATGGATTGGTGTTACCGCTTTAGCAAGGCTGGCTGGCGCAATGTCTTCTGTGCCGAAAGCGCCGCTGTACACTATGGAGGTGCAAGCTCGGCCTTGGCACCCGCCCGGTTCTACGTCGAAAAGCAGCGTGCCAACCTGCAGTACTGGAAGAAGCACCACGGCCGTGTCGCAGCTTTCGCGTATCTCTGCACCGTTTTGCTGAACGAATTGCTTCGCACCGCGGGCTACACGGTTGCGTATTTGTCCAGAAAGTCGATTCGCGAAAAGGCCGCGGCTAAAGTTCGACGCAGTCTACTCTGCATGGCATGTTTGGCGAAGCTCAGGACGGTTTAGTCCGCACAATCTAATATGGATATAGAGAATACCTACGCGATCGTAACAGCAGCTTACAACGAAGAGCGCTACATCGAGAGCACGTTGCGCTCCGTGGTTGCGCAGAGTCACCTTCCGGAGGAATGGGTGATCGTGAGCGACGGGTCCACGGACCGAACTGATGAAATCGTTCAACAATATTCGATGCAGCACAAGTTTATCCGGCTGCACCGGATCACAGAGGCACACGAGCGCAATTGGGCTGCGCAGGTGTGCGCAATCAACACCGGATTCGCGATTGTCGAGGCCTTGAACACCGCATTCATCGGCAACCTTGACGCGGACATTACTGTTGCACCTGATTATTTCGAGAGATTGCTGGCGAAATTTGCCGCACAGAGTGATTTGGGTCTTGGGGGCGGATTTATCTATGAGTTGCAAGGCAAGGAGTTCCGCAGTCGCAAACTAAACAATCCGCGGTCGGTTCCTCACGCCGTACAGTTATTTCGACGGGAGTGTTTTGCCGCGACGCGCCCTTACACCCCCCTAGCTTATGGAGGTCCCGATTGGTACGCCGAGATCCTCGCACGTATGGCAGGCTGGAGGGTGCAAACATTCTCCGACTTACCGGTGAATCATCATCGGCCAACCGGATCCGCAGGTGGCTTCAGGAGCCTCGTACGGTATTGGTACCGACAGGGCCTGATGGACCACGGATTTGGCACCCTGCCTAGCTTTGAACTTCTGAAGCTTGCTCGACGATTGGCTTCGAAGCCTCCAGTAATCGGTGCGCTCGCCAGGCTCACGGGCTACTGTCTCGGCCATCTGAGTGGTCGCGAGCGTTTGCTGCCGGGGCATGTTGTTAACTTTCTGCGTGGCGAACAGCAGCAGCGCGTTCGAGCATTTTTCAGTGTTCGACGTAACGACTCTAGACTAGCTCAGTGAGTAGCCTCCTCAGAAAACGTCATTGGTTCAGCCCAGATGGCTTTGCGCCGGCTGCCATTTTCGTCCTCGACGCGAGGCTTGGTTACAATGCCCCAATCTGACTCCAAAAAAGGAAGCGTAAGCCATATTCAGATTGTCTCGCCCCCAGTTGCCCATAGTAGTTACGTCACGCGAGAACCGAGCCTAATGACGATTTCAGCTGTCATCCCTGCCTTTAACCGGCGGGATCACGTGTCGCGCGCAATCGATAGCGCTCTGGCACAAACAGTTCCGGTCGACGAAATCCTCGTCATTGACGACGGGTCGACAGACGGCACAGCCGAGCTCGTGGAGTCTCGCTACGGAAGTCGGGTCCGCGTGGTACGACAAGCAAACAGCGGCGTGGCTGGTGCGCGCCGCCGTGGTGTTCAAGAGGCCCGCGGAGCATGGATCGCGTTTCTTGATAGCGATGATGAATGGCTGCCGGACAGGAATAGCGAGTTGCTCTCGGCTGTTCAGCATGTCCCTGCTGATGTGGCCTGGATTTTTGGAGCTCTGCGGATTGTGACTGATAGCGGAGAGGGATTGACGCTATTCGAAGAACACGGACTTGTAATTAGAGAGTCTCCACACGTATTCGCCGACTCACTTGAAATTCAATACCCATACCAATTTCCTATGTTGCAAGCGAGCCTAATTCGGCGGGACGCGCTGCTTGAGCTCAATTGCTTCAGCGAAGGACTGCGCAGTGACGATGACCTACTCGCGGGTTTTCAGATCGCTTGTTGCTATAAGTTTGCCGCAGTCCCTAGTGTAGTGGGCAGATACTTCCGGACGTCCGATCTCGCGGCAAGTTCTGTGGTGGTGAACGGGAATTTTGGTCCGGATTATCACCGATCGAGGATTCTGGCCTTCGAGCGAGTCATACAGTCGGGCCGACGACGACCCTGGAACCGCCACTATGCTTCGTCCGTTCGCGCCCTGTGCCAGGTGTTAGCGAGACGGGGAACGTACGTCAGACCACTCGCGTGGCAGCAGTTTCGATATGGTGGTATGTCACCGAAGGGAGTCGCCTTCCTTTGCGCGGCTATCTCGGGTCCTCCGGCACTGCGGCTCTGGGACAAACTTGCCGAATTCTCAAGGCAACATTTGTGTCCGGAGAGGGCCGTCCCGATCAAACAAAATGGGTTACGCGCGTACTTGAATTCTGTGCACAAGAAATCCGATTAGATGCTCGGGCTTGGCGGACTGCGACTGTCGGTCACACGGAAGCGTGTCACTCTTAACTTTCGCTCCCGAGATTGACAGTGGACCAGGAGAGGCTGACTCTAAACCATGCACATCCTTCACGTAGTAGGTGCAAGACCGAATTTTATGAAGGCGGCACCGGTCATGTCGGCCCTCCGGCAGCGGTCCAACATCGTTCAAACCTTGGTGCACACCGGTCAGCACTATGACAAGAACATGTCGGATGTGTTTTTCGAGCAACTTGAGATTCCCGCGCCAGACGCGAACCTGGAGGTCGGATCGGGTACTCATGCACAGCAGACGGCGGAGGTCATGAGCCGGTTTGAGCCTGTGATCCTCGAGAAAAAGCCCGATCTGGTGCTCGTCTATGGAGATGTGAATTCTACAATGGCCGCCTCGGTCGTATGTTCCAAGCTTCTGGTATCTGTCGGACACGTGGAAGCGGGACTCCGTTCATTTGATCGAACCATGCCCGAGGAGATCAATCGCTTGATCACCGATCAGCTGGCAGACTTGCTATTCACGCCTTCGGAAGATGGTGATCGCAATCTATGCCATGAGGGTATTTGTCCCGACAGGATCCATCGGGTCGGAAATGTCATGATCGACTCACTCGTGCGATTGCTGCCAACAGCAATGGAGTGCAAGGCGAACGGATTTCCGAAGCGCTACGCTCTTGTTACTCTGCACAGACCGTCTAACGTCGATGATGGCCAGGTCTTGAGACAGATCGTGGAGTGCATCGTTGGCGTGAGTTCCGAATTGAGCGTTGTGTTCCCGGTGCACCCTCGAACGCGCCAGCGGATTCTCGAATTTGGGACCGATACGACGAACCTCCACTTGCTCGAACCGATGCCTTACGTCGAATTCCTTGCTCTTCAAGCCAGGGCGGCCGTAGTGATTACAGATTCCGGAGGCATCCAGGAGGAAACTACATATCTCGGAGTGCCGTGTCTGACACTGCGTCATAACACGGAGCGGCCCATCACCACCGAGATTGGAACCAATATCCTCGTCGGTAACGACACCACAAAGCTTCGTAGCGAGCTATCGAGGATCCTGGCAGGCAACGCAAAACGGGGTACGATTCCGCCTCTTTGGGACGGGCGAGCGAGCGAGCGCATCGCGGATATCGTCGGTCGCGGGTTGGCGCCACCACACGCTGGCGAATCGCGAACGTAGCCAGCGCGAACAATTTCAACATAGACGGCCGAACTGCTTTCTGGTATCAAACTTCGCGGTTGCAGCCAGACGCCGTTGTGAATGAATTCTTCGTTGGACCGGAATATAAGTCCAATTTAGCTTCCTCACTGAAGTTCTGCGCCGTCAACCGCGACCTCGTCACGACGACCAAGGGTGAACCGGCCGAAGTATGAAACCAGCACCGGCAAATCCATGGTTTAGAAAGATGGCAACTTCGTCGAGCCGCAAGTTCGTACTGGTGAAGTTGCACATGGAGGACCTTTGAGATCAGTTTCTACCCTTGATGCACAGAGCCGTGCGACCTGCGACATCACAGTCATTCTCTGTACGTATAACCGGTGTGGGGACTTGGCGGGCGCCTTAGAGAGCATCGCCGCTTCCCAGGTGCCGAGTTCAGTCACTTGGGAGGTTCTGGTTGTTGACAACAACTCGACCGACAAAACCCGCAACGTTGTCGAAGGATTCTGCGAGCGATATCCCGGCCGCTTTCGCTACCACTTTGAACCAAAGCAGGGCTTGTCCGCCGCCCGCAACGCCGGCATTGCGAACGCACGATCAGAGGTGCTGGCCTTCACGGACGACGACGTGGCCGTCGAGCCCACATGGTTGCAAAATCTCACGGCAGCGTTGCACAACGGTGAATGGGCTGGTGCGGGAGGACGAACGCTTCCGGCAGGGAAATTTTCTCCGCCCTCTTGGCTGTCCGAAGACATGAGTGCATGGGGCGGCGTAGTCTTTGCTCATTTCGATATAGGTGATAGCGCGGGCCAAATGAATCGCCCCCCTTACGGAGCAAACATGGCGTTTAGAAAGAGCATGTTTGAAAAGCACGGGGGATTCCGCATCGACCTAGGGCCCGCGCCAGGCTCTCAGATACGGAACGATGACACCGAACTCGGCCGCCGGCTCTTGGCAGCTGGTGAGCGGTTGCGTTATGAACCGTCGGCTGTTGTCTATCATCCGTTACCAAAGGGGCGGGTCACGCAGGAATATTTTCTCTCCTGGTGGTTCGACTACGGGCGAGCAAGGGTCCGAGAGTTCGGCGTATGGCCGGATGTGTATGGAATTCCTAGGGACTACTTACGCTTGGCGCGATCCGCAATCAGAATGCCTGTCTTGACGCTGCGATGGCTGCTCGCAATCCGCTCAACGAAGAAGAGGTTCCTCCACAAGTGCTCGATCTGGAAGGAAGCCGGGCACATGGTTGAGCTTTATCGTCGCTCGATTCGATCGCAGAGGCGGTAAACGACGAACTGCCCGAGTCTCAACTAAAAAGAGTCGTCAAGAATCTTGATTGGGCTGCGGATAACGATCGCCCGGGCTCAATGACTCGGACTTGTAATTTCGGTGAGGTCGCCCAGTGCTCGCAAGTGTCCGCTGCGTCTCTCGCATCGACGCCGCGGCGCGTAAATTTGATAGCGGGTACGCCCTGATCTTCGTAGGTAACTGGTAGACAACCGAAGGAGGAAATGTTTGGTTGATCGGATGGATATGTTGAATCCCACTGAAACGGCTGGAACACCGAAGCGGCCCATGGTGTCGGTTGTGATGGTGGTGCGTAACGTCGATCGGTTCCTCGCCGAGGCGATCGATAGCATTTTGAGCCAGACTTTAGCCGACTTCGAATTCGTCATCTTAGACTTCGGTTCAACCGACAGATCCAAAGAGATAGCGGCCAGATACGGGGCCCGGGATAGCCGAATCAGACTGCATGACATACCGCCTTGCGGCTTGGCCGAGGCTCGCAATGCGGCTTGTTTTCTTGCAGAGGGGCAATACATCGCCATCCAGGACGCTGATGACATCTCCATGCCAGACCGGTTGCTGTGGGAGGTGGAGTTCATGCGGAAGCACCCGGATTTGGGTCTTCTAGGAGGTGCCGCTGAATGGGTTGACGCCGAACTAAGGCCATTGTGGACCTTCAACTTTCCAATTGAGGATCGCGAAATCAGATCAGCCCTCACCAGGGAATGCCCGTTTTGCCACACCGCAGTCCTCATGCGCCGTGACGCATTTGTCGCGGTCAATGGATACCGCGCAGCGTTTACTACGTCTCAAGACTACGATCTATGGCTCAGGATCTCGGAGCGCTTCCGCTGTGCCAATCTCAAACAAGTCGTGGTCAAGTATCGGATTCATCCGCACCAAGCGTCGGTCAGCAGACGGGAGCATCAGACGTTCAGTTCGGTAGCTGCCAGGGCGTCTGCGGCTCTCAGGAGAAATGGAAGCCCGGATCCATTGGACTCGGCGGGAGCGATCACACCAGAACTACTCGCTAGTTTGCGCGTGTCCCCGGCCGAGCTGCAAGTTAGCTTATTCAAAGACAACCGCGACTGGATCGTCAACATGTTCACCGCAAAGGAGTATCCAGTCGCCCTCCAGATAGCAGCTGAGGTGTTGAAGTCCGACTGGGAATACGTAGAGCGACGGGAAATTGCCTACTTGCAGCTCATTCTCGCGCGCCTCTATTGGCGGCAGAAGCAATTCCCGGAGAGCGTCTTCGCAGCGTGTCGCGCGGCGAGACCCGCCCTGGCCATAGATTTCGGAAAAACGGTGCTCCGGCGACTTTGGAGATTGGCCCGGGCCTAATCGAACGCAATGGCCAGGCAATTAACAAAGCAATCCCGGGAAAAAACGCAGCACAATCCGTCCATCGAGGCCTCACGTTTATGGTAATCAGCCCAGCCACGGGGACTAGCGCCGTGACTCATTCCTCCATTCCAAAGATCAGCGTAGTGATTTGCACTTACAACCGCTCCAACAAGCTGAAAGATACGCTGGTTAGCCTTGGGCAGCTGTCGGTTCCAGACGATCTGCCGTGGGAGTTGGTGGTGGTGGATAATAATTCGTCTGATGACACAAAAGCAGTCGTCGAATCATTCGCCCGCATCTCTCGACTGAATGCAAAGTACGTTTTCGAACGCAACGCGGGACTTTCCCATGCCAGGAATCGCGGCATCGCGGAGTCCCAGGGCGAGGCCATTTCCTTTCTTGATGATGATGTTATCGTTACACCTGGATGGTTGATCGAGGTTTGGAAGGCCTTTCAGGAACACGGGGCAATGTGTGTGGGCGGTCGCGTCCTCCTGCGCGGCGACCCTCAAATGCCGTCATGGTGGCACCAGACCTTCGATGTGGCGGTCGGAAAATTCGACAGAGGCGATAAGGTCATTCTCTGCGAGAACGGCGATCCGGAGCTGATAGGAATTGGTGCCAACATGAGCTTCCGTCGTGTCGTCTTTGAGAGGTACGGGCTCTTCGACACGGAAATGGGAAGAATAGGAAACCGGCACACCACGGGTGAGGAAACCGACTTGGTGCTGAGATTGCGACGAAACAATGAATTGGCTGTCTATTATCCCGGAGCGGTCGTCTACCACTGTATTTCGAACGACCGCTTTTCCAAGCGATACCTCCGGCTGAATGCTTATCACTTCGGAGGATGGCGCTACCTGTGCGAATCAGAAGCGCTTTCCAAAAGCCCTAAGGTTTTGGGCGTGCCACTGTGGATGTATCGGACTCTGCTGGCAGCGGCAGGAATGACGCTCGGTTTAACTGTCTTGGGGCGGCGTGCAGAGGCCTTCCTTCAGGAAAGGCGCATGTTCGTCTATCTCGGATACTTTGGGGCAGCAAGGAGGACGGGGGTGATCGAGAGAAACGTCTCACGATCGGCAACCGGAAGCGCGAACAGTCCCAAGTGATCCTAATCTGAGAATTGCAGGGCGTCCCGGGGACTGGCGGTTCGGAGCATATAGTTTATAGTTACCCACTCTAGTTCAGCGGTGGAGCCGCGCTATCACGGTTGATCTCTACTCTCGTGTCGAGCGCCTTCTAACGACTGCGATCTTGTCAGTTGTCGATTCTCAATCCGCGGAGAGCGGTTGATCTCTCCTTTCTGACTTCTCAAGGAGTCGAAGTATGGGAAACATCATCGCCAACGCCAAAAAGAAAAAGACAAACCCGCCATCGCGATGTAGGCTCCCTCGTAAGAAGCTCGGATCCACGTATAGGCTTAGCAGTGTTAAGGTCGCGATTCGAATACCATTCTTGATAATTGACAAAGGGATAACAAGAAGCACGAATAGTAACATCTTCCAACCCGTACGAAGATAGAAGTACCCTGCAAGCAAGCAAGTGATCAGCAGGGCCATGCTTGATCGGATCCCGCTGCATTCGCTCGCCACTTCAATCGAGACACCGGGAACAGTAAGCACAAACCCGTCCCGGAGCACCGGAACGTCCAGCGCCCTGAAGATGGCGTAGGTTATGTCAGTGGAACCCTCTTGCAGCCAACGGATCACCGGATCAAGAACCGCGCTCGGCCAGGGCACCATGAGCAGCAGAAATAGCAGCGGAAACATCGCAGCGCGCGAAGCTTTCAGGCCATAACAGCCTACAAAGCCCCCGATCCACAGAGAAACCAACGCCAACGTCTCAAGCGACAGCCGGTCATTCCCGGTGCCGCTTAAGCGTGTTGCGAGCCAGAAAAGGCTCACCGCAGCGAAAGCCGCTGCCAAGCCGGGACCCGTCGCGAAACCACTTTGCGGAAAAACGCGCTTTCGCTCAGCGAAAAGCAGGCAGAATGTGATCAATGGAATAAGGAGAATGTGGGATGCGGATTCGTTCTGCAGCGAATACGCGATAAGGGCCGCCCAGGTCTTCCAGAAAATGAGGCCGGAGGCAAGCACAAAGCCGGCGAATATCCCGTGTCGCTTCGCGAGTGTACTACTGGTCATAGTTCTCGCCTCATTATGTCTGCCACATGCCCCTCACCTTCAGATCGTGGCGATTTCAGACTGTGGACACTCTCCGAGGGAGTTGTAAACGCGAACGTCGACCACATCGTTTCATTCCATTAGCCAATGTGCCGATACAGCCTGTCGCCGATCGCCGCGAGCAGCGATCTCGGCATGCGGGCGAAAACGTGCTTGGCAAGTCGCGTCTTCCAGTTTCCGGTCGCAGGGTCGAGAAAGCCCGGAGTCTTACCCGGCAATAGGTACCGCGAATAAATCAATCGTGATTGAGTCGCTCCCCACCGGCCTTTGAACGTGATCAGTCCACCCTGGTCCGCATCGGTGCGTCCAAAGTCAAACACCCTCAGACGGGAATTCTTGGCCTCCTGAATCGCCTTCCAAAAGAGCAGATGGATGCTCCCGAATTTGTTATAGTCCGGATCGGACCCGCCGTACTTGTAAGTCATCGTGTCTTTGTATTGCAACGTCAGCATCCCCGCGATCGCACGGCCATCCTTAAATGTCATCCGGATCTTGAGGGCATCGCCAAAGCATGCAATCAAGTTCTGGTACCACTTAATCGGCTGAGGAGGAATATGATGCCGCCTGCGCGTGATCATTAGCAGGTAATAGAAATCGTCTAACAGGTCGAGCGCGCCCTCTCGGTACTCAACGCGCTCTCGCTCGGCGCGACGCACTTTACGTTGGATCGAGTTCTTATGAAAATTGCGGAAGAGAATATCGAGATCCGGAGAAAGATCGAGTTTGTGATAGGTGTACTCCTGAGTGGAAAACGGCTGCGTCGTCGCTTCACGCGCCTCAAGAGAATCGAGCGGCCGTATTTCGACGTATCGCCACTTCTCTCGGCGGGCTCTGTTTTCAAGGTCGGCCAGCAGGATGCGCAATTCGGAAGCGTCGTTGACCAGCAACTCGCAGGAGTCGGAAAACGGCAACGAAACCAGTCGCTGTCCCGTCAGCCAGCTCTCCACGCGGCAAAATACCAACCCATTCTCTAAGTCCTCGTGAGGCGCGGAAGTGGTATAGGCGACTGGGCTGTATCCGTACGTTCGGCGCAATGCCTCGAGCCAAGGGACGGAATGGAACACCGAAGCGCGGGGATTCTTTCGCAAGAAACGGTCCCATCTCGGGTCGGTCAGGGGATCGATCTGGTGGGCGGTTGTGCTTCCCCGCTGGCGGTCACCCGTGCGTTCGATGTCAACCGCCACACTTTCGTCGATGGCTCGAGACTGGCTCATCGCGAAGGCATCCAGTTACCGATGTTTTCGATCGTGGGGCTCAATCGCAGCGAAATAACCTCTCAACCCGGCGGGCTCTGATCAGACAAGATTGGTATGGCGGCGGGCGGTGCGGGTTGTTGTTAATTTTAAGAATCCTTGAGTTCTTTTTGTTCGTACAAATTGCCATAACCTTCCGCATAATAGGCCCCGTAAGAGCCGTCTTCTTTCTTAACTGCGTTCAGCACCACTCCCAGAAGGTTTTTGTTCTTCATCTCCTGGCACGCCCTTTGCGCAACTTCAGCCGAGGTCGTCGTCGCCCGCACGACCATCAGGACTCCATCGCAGAGATTCGCCAAAATACTGGCGTCCGCGACTGGCAGGCAGGGCGGAGAATCGAGTATGATCCAGTCGAAGACCGGCGTAACGCGGTCGAGCAGGCGCTGTAAACGTCCATTGGAGAGCAATTCGCTTGGATTCGTAACCTCGGTGCCGCCGGGAATCAGGCATAAATTGCCTTCCTGTCCTTGTTGAATAATGCTTGTCTCGTCAGTTTCTCCTCGAAGATAATCTGTCAAACCCGGCTGGCTTGGTGCTCCCATCACAGTGTGCAAGCGGGCGCAGCGTAAGTCCGCATCGATCATCAATACGCGGCGATCCGACTGGCGCACGATGGCTTGCGCGAGGTTTGCAGCGACGAAGGTCTTCCCCTCTCCAGATTCAGAGCTCGTAATCAGCAGGGTTCGAAGTGTCGCATGATCCCGGAGTTGGTAGAGGCGTGACCTTAACGTGCGGAACTGCTCCGCTGCGTTTGGGGCCAAATCCGGGTTGAAGAAAACGTTTCGGGTCAGATCTGGACGCCATTCCGGATGCGCGCAACTCGTCTGAAGGTCTTCGAACCGCAAATAGCCCGACCGCAGCGCGGTGAGCGGCTCGGGCTCCAGGACTGGCGCGGCGCTCGCGGCCGGCACGCTGGTGCGCCACTCAGGTACCGTCGAAATCGGTTCCGCTGGAATGGCGGCAATATCTTGTAAGGGAGAGACAGGTCCCCTTTCCTGTTCAGCCTTTTTCAGCGCTTCGTGGATGCGACTCATGATTTCCTTTCGGGGGAGGGCGTGACATTTAAGTGGCGTAAGCGCCCAAGCAGTTCGTTCAAACTCTCATATAGCGCCTGCGTATTGACCGATTGCTGAGCAGCCGACGACGATCCATTGCCGGCAATAGGCGGAACTTCATCGAGCTGGAATTCGCGCGCTACTTCTTCGACCAAGTGAGCCGGAACCGGGCGCAGAGTGTCGACGTAAGCATTAATCATCGAGTGCTCGCACAAAAGATTTACCACCCGCGGAATTCCGCGAGAATAGAGATGGATTGTTTGAATAGCTTCCTTCGAGAAAATCGGCTCTCCGTTCGCTCCCGCGATCCGCAATCTCTCCGCAATGTATCCGTAAGTTTCCTCGAGCGAGAGCGCCGAAGTGCGGCAGCGTAGCGTGATCCTCTGCCTCAGTTGGCGCAATTGCGGCAATTTTAGCCTTTCCTCAAGCTCGGGCTGGCCGGCGAGAACGATCTGCAAAAGCTTCTCCGTTGAGGTTTCGAGATTTGTCAGCAGGCGGATCTCTTCCAGCAGTTCGCTGGAGAGATTTTGCGCTTCGTCCACGATCAGGACGGCTGTCTCCCCCGAACGATAGCGTTCTAGCAGCCACTGGTTGAGCCTCAAAAGCACTTGGCTCTTCTCCCGTGAATCGTAGGGAATCTCAAAATCGGCCATAATGAAGTCGAACAGATGGTTCACCTGTAACTGCGAGTTAAAAATGTAAGCTGTGGCGACTCGTTGTCCCCGCAGCCAGTCGAGCAGACGGTTCACTAGAGTGGTCTTGCCAGTGCCTACTTCACCCGTCAAAAGGATGAATCCTTTGCGGTTCTGGATGCCGTAGGTCAAACCCGCCAGCGCTTCTTGGATCTGCCTCGTCATAAATAGATAGCGCGGATCCGGATTGACGTTGAAAGGGCTTTCCCGGAGGTTAAAGAATCTTTGGTACATTATCTCCTCAAACGCCCGCGCTTAGGTCGATGGTCGGACCGGAGCCCCGCGTCAGCGATCGCTTGCGTGCGTTCTTTCCCGGAAAAGGTTCGATCGCCGGAACGATCGCGAGAACCGGCAGCCGTAGCGCAAACTCGACGTCTCTCTCGTTCCGAAGCGACTTGTCCTGCATCCCCATCAGAATGGCGAGCCCTACTCCCAGCCCGAGCCCGCCTCCCAGACCTCCCAGCGCAAACAGGGGGCGTTTTGGAAACGATGGGCTCTCCGGCAAGTTGGCGGGGTCGAGCACTGAAAACTGTTCCCCCTGTTGTTCCCGGTTCAGATCGCCAGACATTGCGGATGCGTCGCGCTTTTTCAACAAGTCATTGTACGAATCGAGCGCTGTTTGATAGCCCCGGGTTAACTGCTTGTATTGTTGCTCAATCGATGGGCTGGACTGGACTCGGGTCTCATACAGTTTGATCTGTTGCTTGATCCCTTCCTGCTCCTTGGTTTTCTCGGCGATTGTCTCGTCTTCCGAATGTATTTGCTCTCGCCACTGCGTGACCTGTGCCGGTTCAGCGGAAGGCCTGCGCACCTTACTAGCCGGTGCGCTAGCGGGTTTGGAGTCCTCGCTTTCGGCAAGTCTCTTCTGTAATCCGGCAATGTCCGCCTTGGTTTTGATCACGTCGGGATAATCATCGGTGTACCGGACTTGCATGTCCGCCAGTTGAGTCTGTAACGCCACGAGTTGGTCTTCCAGCGTTGCTGGGTTCTTGCCGCTCTGGGACGCTCGCCATTGTTCTAGCTGCTGTGTCATCAGGGATTCGGCGAAGCTCCGGTCTTGTTGCGCCCGAGCGAGTGCCTGATTGGTTCCGTCGAGCTGTGAAGTCAAATCGGTCAATATGCGGAAATTTGTCTGCGCGTCATCAGGGAGTGAACCCATGTAGCGGCCCTGGAAGGCCGCCAGCTTGGCATCCTGAGCGTCCAGATTCGCTTTGGCATCGGCTAGCTGCTGATTCAGAAACTGCGTCGTCTGCTCCCCATGTTGGGTTTGAACGCTGATGCTTCGCTCAATAAACATTGACGTTATGGCGGTGCAGACCGTCTGAGCCGTTCGCGGATTATCCAAAGTCACGCTGACGGTAAACCCGGGGAGATCTTGCGGGCCCGTTTCGGCCATGGGCTCAACAGGCGTGATGTCGATCGCCTTTTGAAGTCTGGCTACCAAATCGTCCATGGATGCACTGTTGATATCTCCGGAAAACAATCCGAACTGGCGGATGATGGGCTCGAGCCGCGTCCGGCTTAGGATCTCCTGTTGCATAGTCGCTAGGCGCTGGTTGAGGCTGCTGGTCTCCATATCCGGTACGATCGAGGTTGGTACACTCGGCGGCTGAACCAGCACCACCGTCTGCGATCTGTAGCGATTTGGAAGAAACCTTGAGACGCCGTACGCAAGCGGCGCCCCCACCAACGCAAGAACCAATATCAAAACCCATCGTCGGCGAAGCATTGCTAAAATGTGCGTTGGAGTTAACTCTCGATCTCTTATCTCTTCCATTCGAACCTCTTCCTTCCTAGAAAAGCATCGGCCGTGCACGCCATGTCACTCCGAACGAAACCAAATGCACGATAATGTTAGAACCGCATACCGTTCCGCTGCAAACCGCGGCGTTCGAAGTCTGATACTGGAGCTGGTATGAAAGGTTCAGAGCCAGTGCGTGGCTGATGGGATGGACTAGACTCGCGCCACCAAAAGCGTAGTCGTAGCGCTGGTTAGGATTGCCTCCCGCAATTATCGTCCCAATAGGCACTCCTCGAATGTGGGAGTAGCCCCCGTTAATGCTGCCTGAAATAGTCCTAGAAACCTGCCGCGTTGCTGTACCCGTGAAGGTATCGTCGATCGCACCACCTAGCACTCCCGATCCGCCGGTGACTCCATGAAAGTACTGTGCTCCCAATGAGCCCCGCTTAACCCGCCAGCTGAGAGATGAGGCCAGCGTCCACCCGATTTGTGTCGTCGATCCTGACCCGGGAGATCCACTGACCACGGGGGTACCCGTGATCGCAACGTTAGCCACAGTAACCTGTGGCCCCCCGGCGACTTGGAAAGCAAGTCGGCCCGTTACTCGCCGTCCGTACGTGAGTTCTGCGCTATGCGAACTAATCAACTGATTGAAATTGCTGTAGCTGATTCGGTTGTATTGGTACAGAACCGCCATAGTGTCTTTGGCCGTAATCTGATAATTATAGCCGCCGCGGAAAATCGCGCTGTTGTAATCCAGTAGGTTGGTGTCGGGGTAGTGAAGTAACGAGTAGCCACCCACGAAGGTCAGCGAAGAGCGATGGGTTAAGGCTACATCTACCTCGCCGTCAGACGCGTTTGCGATGCTTTGGCCTTGACCGATCAGAATCGACTGGCCTGGCGTGAAGGCCGTCCCTAATCCGCTTGTCCCGGTGGCCCCGGGAATCAGCGTTCCACCGAGACCAGCGAACCCAATGGCGTCCTGCGGTAAATAGGAGAAGTTGTCCAGGACGGATATTGTTACTCGGCGAAATGAATACCGATCGGTGACACTGAGGTTTTGGAAGGCTCCATTGCCTACGTCGGTTTGGTTCGAAAACGTTCCGCCACCCGTATAGCTTAGGGCTAGATCGGAATTGCCCGACGCTCGATTCACGTCAATGCCCCCAGTCAGGATCCCCACAGCGCTCCACGAAGTGCCGCTGGGGGTTTCCAGCCCGTTGGAGTCGGCTGCGAGAGACACTTCCGCGTGCGGCTGCCAGTAGCTGCGTGCGGTCGGCAAGCCCAGCGAAAAGTTCTGAAAGCCGGATAACGAACTTGTATCCGGCGCTACCTGCTGCGAACTCGTGTCTGTGGGACTATTGTCGGCTCCCGATGCGAGCGGCGACTTATAAGCCGGAATCGGGGTGCTCTGGCCCTGCTGGCCTTGGACCGTCGGCACACACAGCCATATCACGCATAGCGCGACGCAAAAACCGTAGTGTAGGATGCGCATCGTTCTCCTCTAGGGCACTACGATTGTGTCGCCAGCCCTCAATACCACGTTCTCATCCGGCCGTTTGCCATTCACTACGTCTTTGTAGTTGAACGGGTACTTCACCTGCTTTCCATTCTCCATTCGAAACATGTAGATCTTCTTCAAATTCGCGAATTCCGTGAATCCTCCCGCACTCGATAACGCCTGTAGCATCGTCATCTGTGGCAGTAGAGGATAGGCGCCCGCGCGACCTACTTCGCCAAGTATATAAATGCGCTGACTGTTGATCTGCGTCACGATGATCGTCACCTGGGGATTCGTCACGAATTTCTTCAGATCAGTTGTGATTCGCATCGCCAGTTGGGTTGGCGTGAGCCCCGCAGCCTGCACGTCGTTCAAGAGTGGAATTGAAACCTTTCCGTCCGGCCGCACAGGCACCGTAAGAGTCAATTCCGGCTCCTTCCATACGCTGATATCGAGAACGTCTTGCGCTCCGATAATGTAGTTGGGATCCTCGGTGGCCGCCTTCGGAGGGGCCTGAGCTGCCGGGGGTTTTGCTGCCGGTATCGTTACATTCGATTGTGCCGCAGGTCGCGCACTCCCTCCGGCGCAGAGCGGAAATACCGCGAAGAGCGCCGCCAATAACATCCAGAATTGCATTCGTCCCCGCATGGATCTCTCCCATCTCATTGACTTACTTCCGAATCCTCGAAGCCGATCTGCTTTAGTTTATACAATAGCGATTTGTAGCTAATCTGCAATTCCTGCGCCGCGCGCTTGCGATTCCATCGCGTTCGCGCCAGCGCCTTCATGATCAACTCCCGTTCCGCCTCTCGCGACGCGGCCCGGGCCGCCGCCTTCAGCGAATAGCTTCGCACTTCGGCAATGCGGTCCATCTTCGGCTCCAGAGCCGGAGTCACAAGCTCCATAGCCGCTAGGTTCTCGTCGCCCAACAACACGATCTTCTTGACCATATTTTCTAGCTCGCGAATATTCCCCGGCCACGAGTGCCCTTGAAAAATCGCCAAGGTTCGCGAGCTCATGTGCGGACGCGATCGTCCCAATTGCGAGGCATGCTTTCTCACAAAAAATTCCACCATCTGAGGAATGTCTTCCCTTCGATCGCGCAGCGCCGGCACCCGCAAACAAACCCCATTGATCCGATAGTACAATTCACTGCGAAAACGTCCCGCCCGCATTTCTTCGCCCAGGTTCTTGTTGGTTGTGGAAACTACCCGCGCCCCCACCACTCCTCGCCGCGCACCTCCGTCTCCGTCCGGCAGCACTCCCAGCAGATATCTTTGGCACGCACTATCAAGTTCGCCGATTTCATCGAAGAAAACCGTCCCCGTAACATTCGGCTTTATCGTCCCGTTCGAGTTCAAACCTAATTCCGCCGGAAGGATCTCCGGATTAATCGAGCCGCAGGGAATTCTTCTCAGCGGCTCATGAGCGTGCGCCGAAAGTTGGTGAACTCGAGTCGCCAGCATTTCCTTGCCTGTACCGCTCTCTCCCACCAGTAATACCGGAATGTCCGTTGGCGCGATTTCGGATACGATGCTTTCCAGCGTCTGCATCGCCGCACTCACTCCGAAAATCCAGCTCGTTTCTTCTTGAGCTTCCGTCCGGTTCGCCTTCTCAATGGCCATAACTCTCGCTCTGAACTCCCAGGTCTCGTCTCGGGGCGGAACCATACACCGCCGCCCTCGGAGTTGCACGGCGGCTGCCAGCGCCATCCTGAGATCAGAAATACGTATTGAACTGATAAATCCATTACGCTCAATCACATAGATGAGTTAGCTACTCCTGGCTAGTTTGGCGTAAGTCCTAGCAGGATTCCACGAAAGGGCAAAAAACTTGCCCTTTGTTCCCAGTTCTGTGCCGGCGACTCGTGACCAAGATCCTTCAATATCGACGAATTGCCAGTCACCTAATGTGGAGAATTCCGTCCACGATGGTGACTATTCTGCAGTATCATTGGCCCGTTAGTGCTCATGGTCACAGCTTGTCAGCTTCCGCTAAGCCACTTTTTATCAGCGGTATACACTGAGAAGCGAGGCCTCCGGCGCGCCGAAGGCGGCCAGATTGCAACTGTTTTTGGAGCTTGTGCTTCGCTCCGTTTTTGGGCTGGGGCACTTAAGGAGTTTCGATGAGTTCGGTCGGCAGGTGGTCACTCTGCTTTCTCCTAATTCTCCTAATCACTTGCCTTGGGGGATGCTACCGCAACCCCGAGGTCCGGAAGCGGAATTACTTAGACAAAGGAAACTCATACTTTCAAAAGGCCAAATACCGAGAAGCCATCATCGAGTATCAAAACGCGATTCAGATCGATCCAAAATTTGGGGATGCCCACTTCGGTCTCGCTAAGATCTTCCTTCAACAGGGTGATTGGAATCACGCTTACCAGGAACTCTCCCGCGCCGTGGAAGATGATCCCGCAAACTGGCAGGCCCAGATAGCTCTAGGTAATTTGATGCTTGCGGGCGGGCATAAGCTGGAAGCACGGCATAGCGCTGAGACGGTCCTACAAAGCAACCCTAACAGTGTCGAGGCAGAGGTGTTGTTAGCCAACTCGGATGCGTCGTTAGGTCTACTTCCCAAAGCCGTCACGGAAGCGCAGGACGCCGTGCGAATGGATCCCAAACGCTCGGCCTCCTATTCCTTCCTAGCCGAACTTCAAGAACGCAATAAAGACATCTCCTCCGCGGAGGAGAATTATGAAAAAGCTGCTTCAGTGGACCCGAAATCCGTTTCGGCCATTCTTATTCTCGGCAGATTTTATGCGCGTCAGAACCGGCTGGCGGACGCTCAGAAGGAATTTCAATCCGCTATTGCCGTAAACCCTCACGACCCTGCTCCGCCCGCCATGCTCGCGGAACTTTACCAAAGCCAGGGCCACAAAGATTTGGCTCAGCAGGTGTTGCAGGATGCCAGGAATAACTTGAAGGACGATCCGGCGGGTTACCGAATGCTCGGCAATTTTTACTTGAGCCAAGGTGAATGGGATAAAGCCGCCACGGAGTTTGCTTCGCTACATAGCGAGCACCCCAACGACGCGGCCGTCTCCAAATCCTATATCGAGGCTCTCATTCGGCTGAATCGCCTGGATGATGCAGAAAAGCTCGATGATGCCTTCTTGAAGAACTCGCCATCTGACGCCGGTGCGTTGATCTTTCGCGGGGAAATATTGGTCCGCGAGGGCAAGTCGACCGACGCTATCCCAGTGCTCGCGTCGGCCGTCAAAATCGCTCCTGAGAACGCCCTTGCCCACTATCATTTGGGAGTCGCGTACGCGGCCGCGTCAAACTTCGGCCAGGCACAGTCGGAATGGCAAGAGGCGGCGCGCCTTAGTCCCAATGCCGTTGAACCAGAACACGCCCTTGCTGAGCTCGCCCTGCGCCAACGGGATTTCTCGCTTTTGACCACCGCCAGCGAAAGACTCATCCAAATCGAACTCCATTCTTCCGAAGGCTACGTGTTCCATGCTCAAGCACTTCTCGCCAAGGGTGACACTGCCGGCGCTCAAGCCGATTTGAAGAAGGCCACTGAAATAGCTCCTCGTGATCCGGCCCCTCTGATCCAGATGGGTGATTTGCTCATAGCCTTGAAGCAGTTTGACGAGGCCTCGAAATTCTATGGCCAGGCGCTGGCTCTAGATCCTTCCGCTTCCCAGGCGCTCGCGGGCCTCGTGAACATTGACCTCGAAGGCAAGCAGCCGGCAAGGGCTCTGCGGCGGGTGCAGGAGCAGCTTGCGCGTGTCCCCGCGACTACGAGCCTATACACTCTCCTCGGACAGGTCGAACTTCAAAACCAGGATGCGGGCAAGGCGGAGCAGGCGTTCCAAAAAGCCGTCGATCTGGACAAGCATAATACCCAGGCCCTGTTGTTACTAGGCAACGCCGAGGCGGCTCGCGGCGCGATGGACCAAGCCATTGCCAACTACCAGCGCGGAATTCAAGACAATCCGCGAGAAGTAACTCTCTATGTCTCCCTGGGGAGCCTTTTCGACCGACGCGGAGACTGGCAGCAGGCAGAAGATCTTTACCAGAAGGCGCTCCAGGTCCAACCAGATTATGCGATTGCCGCGAACAATCTTGCGTACCTCATGCTCGAGCACGGCGGCAACGTCAACGTCGCTCTCACGCTCGCGCAAACCGGCCGAAGGGGCATGCCCAACGTTCCCGGATCCGCCGATACTCTTGGTTGGGCCTATTATTATCAGGGAGCCTACAACTCCGCTATCGACACCTTGCAACAGGCCGTGGGCGAGGATCCCAAGAACCCTAATTTTCACTACCATCTCGGCATGGCCTATGAAAAGGCTAACAACTACGCAATGGCCAAGAAGCAACTCGAGTACACACTTCAAATCAGTCCCAATTATCCCCACGCAGACGAAATTCGAAAGGTGCTCTCTCAATCTCAATAAGGCCACCGTCGGACTTGTGAATGCCAGGCTGCACATGCTGCAGTATGCTCGGCCTATAACATGGGCAAGAAAATGAAACCGTATGGGCTGGGGAGTCTCCTTTGCAAACTGATTCTGGCAACTCTCTGCTTTGCTTCATGTTGCAATGGGGGCCAAGTCGTTCTTGTGGCGCGCGCGGGCTCATCAGACGACCTGAGACAACACCTCCAATTGTCAGCTCGTTTCTACGGACTCGAACTGCTCGAACTAAATCTCCCCAAGAGCGCAGAGGAAACTGCTCGAGCGATCATGCAGCCTAAGGTAGTAGGCGTGGTGATTACCGCCGATGCACTCCCTCTCATCCATCGTGAAGACATGATGCGGTGGCTGTCGCGTCCTCATTCGAAGTCTATCCCGCTGCTTGTCGCCGACCTCTCCCCCATAACTAGCCCCGTTGCGCTCAACGAATGGTCTCGAGGACAGATCGAGAACATCCATGTGTGTGGCGATGGCAACCTCTCCCAAAATGCATTCGTTCACATCGATCGAGTTGAAGGGGTCACCTCGGAGTTGAGCAATCAAAACCTTCCACTATTTCCTACACATCAGACCTGCATTCAGACCCCAGTCCGCACGTATCTGCGAACGGTGATGGAAGTCGTCGATGGCTCTAATCACTTTCCAATTTTCGTCCAAGACCTATCAGACGGAGAATCCATCTCTTTTGTAACAGAGAGGGCATCGGCGATTCTTCCCACGGCGTTGGTCCCATATCTTCCGGCAGTCTTTTCGCAGTGGGTCGCTCCCTATTTTATGTACCTCCGGGCTGCAGCCGGGGACAAGGCATGGCATTTCGCCGGGCAGTATGCAAACTTAACCGTCGATGACCCTTGGCTCATCGAGCCCTACGGGCATCTGAGCTACGCCGGACTGCTCGGGGAGATGGAGAAGCACAATTTTCACACTACAGTGGCATTCATCCCCTGGAACTTTGACCGCAGTCGACCGGATGCGGCGTCCATTATCCGCGCTCACCCTGAGAGATTCTCGGTCTGTCTCCATGGCGATGATCATAATCCCGGAGAATTTGCTTTATCTCCCGCAACGAAAGAACTCTCGGAGAAGAAGCGCCAGGAAGACGCCTTCAAGGTTCGCCAGGCATTGGGTCGAATGAATGAGTTCTCTCAACTGACCGGGATTCCCTACGACCGTGTCTGGATATTTCCCCACGCAATCGGCCCGGAACCGATCTTCGGCATCCTGAAACAGAATGGGTTTCTCGCGACAGTCAATCCGGAACGCGCGCCTGAGGGTTCAGCCCCACCCGCCGATCCTCTTTTCCAGTTTCGAAATGTAACTCTCTCCTATGCAAATTTTCCTAGCATCCAACGATTCGGCGCGGACGAAAGTTTGCCTGCTTTTTTTTTGGCTATTCAATCGTTTTTAGGTAATCCCATCCTTCTTTATGTTCACCAGGAATTTTTCGCTTCAGGAATCGGCGCCTTCGATCCGTATGCGGACGAGATCAATCAGGGAAATCCCCACACGGTCTGGATGTCCCTCGGAGAAATTAGCCGCCACACCTACCTCATGAGGCGGCGCGACGACGGGCAATATGATATTCGCGCCTACTCTAGCGACATTTTACTTTCGAATCCGGATCTTCAAACTCGTACGTTCAATGTGGAAAAGGAAGAATCCTTTCACCCGGCGTTGGACTCTGTATTGATTGACGGACACTCGCAGCCCTTCGAGAAAAATCGTGGTCTTGTAACCATGGCGGTAGTCATACCCGGCCGCGAAACTCGCCATCTGCAAATCAAGTATGAGATTCCGCAGAATGCGGAGCATATAGATATTTCAAAATCCGATCTGCAAAGCAGCCTATTTCGACACATATCCGATTTTCGCGACCTTGTCCTGTCGCGGAGTCGTTTCGGCGTGTGGCTCACCAGCTTCTATTATCAGGGACTCGGTCCGGAAACGACGGGGGGAAACGGACGGCTTTACCTTCTCCTCGGAGTTCCAACCGTGGTGATCCTCGGCCTTGGATTTGGATACCGAATATGGAAAAAGGGAAGGTCGCGACAGAACGCCCACAACTCGAGGGGGTGGCATCACTGAACGAATTAAGGTTGATGCGCTCGCCCGGCATCGCGCCGTCGAAAGCTTCCGAAGCACGAAATTTCCACCTAGTTTGTCGCATGAATTCTTTTCTGTTTGCTCCAGGGAATGCTTCTAACTAGAAACAATAAACGGTCCGAAAGCGGACGCTAGAGGCGCGTATCCCCGGGCAGCTTGTCGTTTCTGGTACCGTTTTTGGCATTAAATCTAAGTTGCTCGTTGAAACCAGTGCAGAGACAAATTCCATTTTGAGTTATTTACAACGTAATGTTGAATTTGGGTTATACTTGTCCAACAAGCGGCGGTGTTCGTGCGTAAAGTCGGCATAATTATCGGCCTAGCCCTCTCAGTTCATCCCCAACTCTTTGCTCAGGTCCGCTACGCGCAATCGGCGAGCGGTGTGTCAACGCAGAATGCGACCGGGGTGTCGGCGTCGTTCACAAGCAGCACTACGGCTGGCAATGCGATCGTGGTGGGCGCGGCGGCGGCGGGTCCAGCTATCAGTTCGGTGACGGATACGCAGGGGAATACGTATCTGCAGGCAGTGGTCTCGGGATCGAATGCCATCTGGTATGCCGTGAGCATCCACGGAGGGGCCGACACGGTCACGGCCAATTTTGCGTCGAGCACAGGATTCAGTTTGATCTACATCCACGAATATGCAGGACTGGCCACGAGTTCGGCGCTGGACCAGGTATCGTCGCAAACGGGAACCGGAACGGCGGTGACGTCGGGTGCGAAGACAACGACGCAGGCCAATGAGCTGATTTTCGGATACGCGTCGGTGGATCGCAGTGTGTCGGGAGGGGGGACAGGCTTTACGGTGCGGCAGACGGCTGGGGGCAACATGTCGGAGGACATGACTGTCTCCTCGACCGGCACCTACTCTGCGACCTTCACGCAAAGTTCTAGCGGGGGATGGGTTGGCCTGATGGCCACCTTCAAAGCGGCTGCGAGTGCTCCTCCACCGACCTTGCAATCAATCAGCGTGACACCGGCCAATCCAACCATAGCGATTGGTGCATCTCCGCTGCAGATGACGGCGACAGGGACGTATTCTGACTCGTCGACGGCGAACATAACGAACTCGTGCACTTGGACAAGTAGCGCGATCGGAGTGGCGACGGTCAATTCGGCGGGGCAGGTGACGGGAGTAGTGACGGGCTCGGCAAAGATAACCTGCGCGGTGGGGTCAGTGAGCGGCTTCACAACGGTAACAGTGACGACAGGCGTCGCGGCGATTCGCTACGTGCAATCGGCGAGCGGTGTGTCGGCGCAGGTGGCGAGCGGGGTTTCGGCGTCGTTTGCGAGCAGCACCGCACCGGGGAATGCGATTGTGGTGGCCGCCGGTGGGGTGGGTCCGGCCATCACCTCGGTGGCGGATACCCAGGGGAACACGTATGCGCAGGCGGTGGCCTCGGGAGGGAGTGCCATCTGGTATGCCACGAACATCCGCGGGGGGACGGACACGGTCACGGCCAATTTTGCGTCGAGCACGGGGTTCAGTCTGATCTACATCCACGAGTATGCAGGACTGGCGGCGAGCGGGGCCCTGGACCAGATTTCCTCCCAGGCGGGGACGGGGACGGCAGTGACGTCTGGGGCGAAGACGACGACGCAAGCCAATGAGCTGATTTTCGGATACGCGTCGGTGGATCGCAGTGTGTCGGGAGGGGGGACAGGCTTTACGGTGCGGCAGACGGCTGGGGGCAACATGTCGGAGGACATGACTGTCTCCTCGACCGGCACCTACTCTGCGACCTTCACGCAAAGTTCTAGCGGGGGATGGGTTGGCCTGATGGCCACCTTCAAAGCGGCTGCGAGTGCTCCTCCACCGACCTTGCAATCAATCAGCGTGACACCAGCCAATCCGAGCATTGCAGTCGGCAGCTCTCCGCTCCAGCTGACGGCCACGGGAACATATTCTGATTCGTCGACGCAAAACATCACCAGTTCGTGCACGTGGACGAGCGGAGCGACCGGAGTGGCTACGGTCAATTCGGCGGGGCAGGTGACGGGAGTAGCGACGGGCGGCTCGGCAAAGATAACCTGCGCGGTTGGTTCTATAAGTGGCTCAACGACAGTGACAGTGACGGTAGGGTTCCTGGCTATCGCCATCAATTCGGGCGGTCCAGCGGTGAGTCCGTTCGCTGGCGATGAAGACTTCGCAGGTGGAAGCACGATTAACCACGCTAACACCATCGACACCAGCAAGGTGACCAATCCGGCTCCAGTTGCTGTGTACCAGACCGCTCGCGTTGGCAACTTCACTTACACGATTGGCGGGTTTACCGCCGGATCGACCAATACGGTGCGGCTGCATTTTGCTGAAACCTACTGGACAGCCGCCGCGGCGCGCGAGTTCAACGTGAGCATCAACGGGACGCAGGTGTTGACGGACTTCGACATCTACGCGACCTCTGGCGGTCAAAACATCGCCAACATCCAGCAATTCACGGAGGCGGCGAATTCCAGCGGCCAGTATGTGATTCAATTCACGACAGTGGTAGACAACTCTCTGGTGAGCGCCATCGAAGTGTTGCCTTCTACGTCTTGCACCACGCCCTCTACTCCGACCGCTCTGACGGCGACGGCAGCTTCGAGCAGCCAAATCAATCTGAGCTGGTCGGCGAGTTCGTCTTCCTGCTCGGGCATCACCTACAGCGTCTTCCGCGGCACGATCTCCGGTTTCACGCCCTCAAGCAGCAACCAGATCGCGAGTTCCGTGACCGTTACGGCATACTCGGATACCGGTCTTGCATCTTCGACTACCTATTATTATTTGGTGGAAGCCTTTGGCTTGGGTGGCCCGTCAGCGGCATCGAGTCAAGCCAGCGCGACGACGCAACCCAGCAACGCTGGCTCGCAGCTTATCGCCATCAATTCGGGTGGCCCAGCGGTGAGTCCGTTCGCTGGCGATGAAGACTTCGCAGGTGGAAGCACGATTAACCACGCTAACACCATCGACACCAGCAAGGTGACCAATCCGGCTCCAGTTGCTGTGTACCAGACCGCTCGCGTTGGCAACTTCACTTACACGATTGGCGGGTTTACCGCCGGATCGACCAATACGGTGCGGCTGCATTTTGCTGAAACCTACTGGACAGCCGCCGCGGCGCGCGAGTTCAACGTGAGCATCAACGGGACGCAGGTGTTGACGGACTTCGACATCTACGCGACCTCTGGCGGTCAAAACATCGCCAACATCCAGCAATTCACGGAGGCGGCGAATTCCAGCGGCCAGTATGTGATTCAATTCACGACAGTGGTAGACAACTCTCTGGTGAGCGCCATCGAAGTATTGTCTCCCCTGGACGCCGCTCAGGTCGTCAACGAGATGACGCTGAGCGAAGATGTTACGGAGTTGCATGGGATCCAGGACGCTAACGATTATCGCGTTGTACCCGGCATAGCCGGCCTAGGTATTCCCCTGCTCAACATCACGAATGGGCCCGCAGGCGCCACCAACGGCGGCCCGGGTCATGAGGGTCCCGCCACGGCGATGCCGGCACCTATTTCGCTCGCGGCGACCTGGGACGTCAACCTGGCAAATCAATATGGAAGAGTTGTGGGAGCAGAGGCGAAAGATTGGGCCAATGGTCTGGTGGAGGGTCCAGACATCGACATCGCGCGAGTTCCGCAGAACGGACGCACTTTCGAGGGTTACGGGGAAGATCCATATCTCGTTGGCCAGCTGGCGGTAGCCGATATCGAGGGCATCCAGTCACAGGGAGTGATCGCGGAGTCCAAGCATTTCGTCGCCAACAATCAGGAGACAAATCGCATGACCATCAACGAAATCATTGATGAACGCACATTGCGGGAAATCTATCTGCGCCCGTTCGAGGCCACCGTAATACAAGGCGATGTCGGCGCGGTCATGTGTGCTTACAATCAGGTAAATAGCACGTACATGTGCGAAAACAACGCTTTCGTGAACCAAATCCTAAAGCAGGGATGGGGCTTCAATGGCTTCGTCACTTCGGATTTCGGCGCAACACATTCAACTGTGGCGTCCGCAAATGCAGGACTCGACCTGGAGATGCCTACGGGAGTGTACTTCGACAGCGCGCTGCAATCCGCCGTCACATCGGGCCAGGTATCCCAGGCCGTCATTAACGATAAGCTGATCCGTCGCTTTTCGACCATGATGGCTTTGGGTGTTTTTAACAATCCGCCGGGAATCACCATCATACCCAGCCAGCAGGATGGCGTCATTTCACGCCAGATTGCCGAAGCAGGAATGGTACTCCTGCAAAACAATGGGGGAATCCTGCCTCTCAAGACCCTTAACCTGCACAAAATCGCAGTGATCGGACCGTATGCTGGCGCTGCCATGACCGGCGGCGGAGGAAGCTCGATGGTGGCTCCCCTCTATACGGTGACTCCAGTAGCGGGTATCCAAAATCGCGTGGGTCCGAGCGTTACCGTCTCTTACGACAGCGGCAGCACCATTTCCTCGGCTGTGTCGCTTGCCGAAGCTTCCGATGTGGCGATTGTGATGGTGGGCGATAGCGAGACCGAGGGCGTGGATGATTCGATTTCGCTGGGCGGCCAGGACTTATTGGTGGAATCGATCGTGGCTGCCAACCCGAAAACCATCGTGGTCCTGAAGAGCGGCACGGCCATCCTCATGCCCTGGGCAAGCAGCGTGCCTGCGATTCTCGAAGCTTGGTATCCGGGCGAGGAAGACGGCAACGCAGTCGCGGCTGTGCTCTTTGGAGACGTCAATCCCTCGGGGAAGCTTCCCCTCACCTTCCCGGTGCAGCTCTCGGATCTTCCTGCCAATACCGCGTCGCAATATCCGGGAGTGTCCGTGAATAACGTTCCAACCGCGACTTATTCGGAAGGCGTTTTTGTGGGCTACCGGCATTACGACGAAAATAACATCACGCCGCTGTTTCCCTTCGGCTTCGGCCTCTCCTACACGAACTTTTCTTTCCAGAACTTGGCAATCACTCCTTCCAGCTTCAGCTTCACCAGCAACCCCGGCCAGACCGTAACAGTCAGTTTTAGCGTGACCAACACGGGTGCTGTGGCTGGCGCAGAAGTGGCGCAGCTCTACGTTGGCATACCCTCAACATCCGTGCCCGAGCCGCCCAAATCGCTGCAGGCTTTTCAAAAGGTGACGCTACCGCCTGGCCAGACAACTCCTCTGCAGCTGACTTTGGACGAACGCTCATTTTCCTACTGGGATGTGAACACCGAGAGCTGGCGCGTGACGCCGGGAACCTATCAGATCATGGTCGGTGATTCTTCGCGCGACGTTAGGCTGGAGGGCCAGGTTACAATCAACTGACAGCCGCAGGTAAGAGCCACTAAGTCATCGCTCTGACGTCACATACGAATTTCGGATCGCCGTTGAATTGGCCAACAGGCGTCTCCGCTCTTTGATTGGGCTCCATTGCGAGCGATATCCACGTAGCCAACTTCCACATAGAACGCAGTGCCCGGCAGACATACTAACGTCCGCGTTGCCGTCTCTGTTGAATTTACTCTGATACAACCGGGTGAATCTCCTCTATAATCGAAAATTAGAGCCTTTTTCCATGGAAGGGTTAGGCTGGAAGTCTATGCTAAGAAGTATTCAGCAGCGTGATTTGGATCGCAATCGCTGGATCAAGATCACCATGGGCGTGATCCTCGTATTGATCTGCGTCAGCATGGTTGTGACGCTCATTCCCGGCCTGATGAACGGAACGGGCGCCAGCAGCCCGGACGCAATCGCCAGCGTCGCAGGCGAGAGCATCACCGCCGCTGATTTTCAGCAGCAATTCGACCGAGCTACACGCAATCAGTCCATCCCTACGATGCTCAGGTCCGCCTATGCCAAGCAAATCCTCGATCAGATGATCTTTCAGCGAGCCCTCGAATACGAGGCCGACCAGATGGGCCTTCGCGTCACTCCCGAGGAGGAAGCCCAGCGCATCAAGGAAATTTTGCCGGACGCGTGGTCGGGAAATACCTGGCTCAAAGATCGCTACACCACGGAAGTGCAGACTCGGACGGGAATGGATGTATCGGAATTTGAGAGCCTTCTTCGGGACGAGATGCTTGTGGATAAATTCCGGCAGCTCGTTACCGACGGCATCACCGTCAGCCAACCGGAAATCGAACAGGAATTCCGGTGGCGCAATGAAAAAGTGACCATTGCCTATGCGCTGATCAAGCCTGCCGATCTGGCATCGTCGATCCACCCTACCGACTCAGAGCTTTCCGCCTGGTTCGCCAAGAATATGTCGCGCTACCAGATACCGGAAAAGCGTTCCGCTCGGTACGCGCTGCTCGATCTCTCGAAGCTTCGCGCCAGTACCACGGTCAGCGACGATACGCTGCGGGCCTACTACAACTCGCATATCGACGAATACAAAGTCGAAAATCGCGCCCACGTCGAGCACATCCTCTTCAAAACCGTTGGAAAAACGGACGCCGAAATCGCCGAAATCCGCCAGATGGCCACGGACGTCTTGAAGCAAGCCAAACGCGGCGCCAATTTTGAGGATCTGGCAAAGAAATATTCCGAGGATGATGGCACGAAACCTAAGGGTGGCGATCTGGGCTGGATCGTCGATGGCCAAACCGTTCCCGAGTTCCAGCAGGCCGCGTTCACTCTTCCCAAAGGCTCAATCTCGGACCTCGTGAAAACTCAATACGGCTTTCACATCATAAAAGTCCTCGACCGCGAAACGGCGCATACCAAGAGCTTTGAGGAAGTGCGGGATTCCATTCTTCAAACCGTGCTCGATCAGAAAGTGAATACGGAAGCAAGCGACATTTCAAACCAGATGGCCGAGGCCGTCCGCCAGTCCGACCGCCAGTCCCTTGACGATCTGGCGAAAAAGTTCCGCCTCGAAGTAGGTGATACGCCAGCGGCCTCGATGACGGATACCATCATGCCGCTCGGCAATTCTCCGGAATTGCACCAGACGCTTTTTGCACTCCATACCGGCGAGCTGAGCCAGCCGATTCAGATTGATAGCGGCTTCGTAATTATCACTCTGAAGAACATTTCCCCCGCGCACCAAGCCAGCCTGGCCGAGGTCCACGATCCAACTCTAGCCGACTATCAGCATGAAAAGTCCCTTGATGTGGCTCGCTCCCGCTCCGAAGAGCTCTCCAAGCGAGTGCGGGCCGGCGAAGACTTTGACAAGGTAGCTAGTTCCTTGGGCCTTATGGTTAAAAAGTCCGACCCCTTCGCTCGAAACGGCTCGATTCCCGACGTTGGCACCAGCCGCCAGCTCGCTGCCGCCTTCACCCTTGGCGTCGGGCAGACCGGCAGTCCGATTCAGAGCGGCGAAAACTGGGTTGTCTTTCGAACGTTGTCGCATGAAGTTCCTGATCCTGCCGATCTTTCAAAACAAGCAAGTGACCTCCGGCAGGAACTTCTCCAAACCAAGCAGAACGCCGCCTTCGAAGCATTCCACTCCAGCCTTGTTAAGCGTCTGACTCAAGAAGGCAAGCTGACCATCAATACCGACGCCGTCGACCGCGTTACACGCTCCAGCTGACACCGCCTCATCCTTGCGATTTTCAGCCTTTTCGTTGCGACCTGTCTACGCCCCGATAACCACTTATACTAAAGCAAATAAGGCACTTATATATTCACTGGCCAGACTTGTAGGTTGGACTGCGCTGCGATAGAATGGCTTCCTCCGTAGAGCCTGCCCCGAAGCCAGCGGGGTTCGACCTGAACCGGAAGCCCTCCCCGGTCTAGACGCTTGGCAACCGAGCAGCCACTTCTTCTGAGGAGTATTCACATGCCGATAAAGAGTTTCACGCCGGGAAGACTCGAAATTGTTGCGCGTGCGGAGCGGTCCATGCGTCTTGGGCACCGGGTCGGTGGCGGGGCACCTTCTCCGAGCAAGAAACTCGCATTCATTAGCCAGCGGAAGGGCCCTCACGCCAACGAGTATCACTGCGCCATCGAGCGCACTCAGAATCGCAAGTACAATGTGCGCCTACGAGCAATGTTTGGCGCAAGCCCCCGAGATGGCGATCACTCGGACTCATTTAGGCCTGGGGCGATGGGATGGACGCTTTCGGCCTATTTTCTCGCCTCGTCTTTCAACGTCGCCATGAAGAAGCTGGCGCAATCGCTGCAACTGCTTCAGAAGAATGAAGAGCGCCTTCGTTTCTGGGGCGTGGAGCGAACCGACGATCCGAATATGGCCGGGGACCTTCTCCAAGAATTCGGCCTCTGGCTCGACCGCCGGAGGGAGTTTCCCCGCAAAATTGCGGAATTCAGAGTGTCTCGGGAGCGCATGATTTCGGCTGCCGCGCTGGCGCCCGTCCGGAGAATTCTGGCGGACTCGATAGCCGAGAGACGCCCGATTTACCGCGCCGAGCTCGCGGGGGACTGAAGTTTGGGCGGGCGAAGCCGGAACCGCTCGATCAGCCCCAAAACCATTCCTACTTGCCGCGAAGAAAAACCTCGCAGTGTGCTACCACTACGTCGTTGAGGGAGAGCCGGTACCGATACGAGCCGGGATTCAGGCCGGGGCGCGCGGCTCCGCTGGATAAGCGGACACCAGGCGGCGCCTGAAAAACGTTCGAGGCAAACGGGGATCGCTGCGAGTCAAATTCAATCTTTACGTTGCCGGCGTTTGAAAACCATACCACTTGCTCCCCGGGATCGATCACTACCGCTTCGGGAAGCACACCCACGATCACCATTTTTTCGGCAGCCACTCAACGCGTCCTTTCGCCCAGACCGGTGCTAGAAGCCTACGAGGCGATTTCGCGGACTGCTTCGGCGATATGCCGCGCGGAAATCCCGAACGCATCCACCAATTCATCCGGCTTTCCGGAATGAGGCATTTCCCTCACCGCGAGCAAACGGAACTTCGAAGGCGTCGCGCCCGCTTGGGCCAGCGCGGAAAGCACCGCTTCGCCGATTCCACCCTCTGCCCAATGATCCTCCACAGTGACCAAGCGTCCGCCCGTGGCGCTGATTTCCGCCGCAAGCGCTTTCCCATCAAGGGGTTTCACACAGTACAGATCGATGACCCGAATCGGCGTGCCCTGCGATTTCAACTCGTCTGCTGCTTTGAGCGCCTCGTGAACCGTGATGCCCGCTCCAACGACCGTGACCCGGTCTTGCGCGCTTTTTCGCGGAACCTTGAAACCGGGAACCGGAAACTTCTCCTCTTTTGAATACAGGATGGCGGTTTTCGGTCGCGAGGTACGCAGGTAATTGATGCCGCTGCGCCGCGCCATGGTTTCGGTCAGGCGCTCGGCGGATATCGCATCGCTCGGATAAAAGACCGCCGAGCCGTGAACGGCGCGGAACATGGCGATGTCTTCCAGGGCCATTTGCGAGGGCCCGTCCTCGCCGATCGAGACGCCGCAGTGGGAGCCGCAAAGGTTGATATTCGCCCGGCTGATGGCTGCCATCCGGATGTTGTCATATGCGCGCGAAAGGAAGCATGCAAATGTATCGAGAAATGGGACTTTGCCGCGCGCGGCCAGTCCAACGCCGAGACTCACCAGGTTCTGCTCCGCGATGTAACCTTGGAAAAAGTGATCGGGAAAAGCCTTCTGAAAAGTCTCCGAAAAGGTGGAATTTTTCACGTCGCCAGAAGCCGCCACGATATGCGGATTCACCGCCCCTAGCCGCTTCAGCGCAAGGCCGTACGCCTCCCGAGTTGCGACCGGCTTGCCGGCCTCGTAATCGGGCGCTGCGGGCGCCGGAAAATCGGGCGGTTTGGGCAGGGAAGCACGCGCATAGGATTTGCCGGGATCGGGCGGAACTTCGATCGCCCCTCCTAGCTCTTTCTCGGCTCGGGCGAGCTCGTCCTTTGAAAATGGCTTGCCGTGCCAACCCTCCTTGCCGGCCACCTCGCTGAAACCGTGCCCTTTGATCGTCCGCGCCAGGATTGCTTGCGGCCGGCCGTTAGTAGCCTTGGCGCGATCAAGAGCCGCAAGGACCGCAGGCACGTCATGGCCGTCAATTACCTCAGCCGCGAAGCCTTCGGCCTCGAATTTTCGGCGGTAGGTTTCCATGTCATGCTGGTACATCGTCGGCTCGCTTTGCCCGAGGGCGTTCACGTCCGCGATCACCGTCAAATTATCCAACCTGTAGTGTCCCGCAAACTCCGCCGCTTCCCAGATTTGGCCTTCAGCCATTTCGCCATCGCCGAGGAGCACGTAAACCCTTGTAGGGCTCTTATCCAACCGCGCGCCAATGGCTAGGCCCGCGCCAACAGAGAGGCCTTGCCCCAGCGAACCGGTGGCGGCGTCGACGCCCGGAATTCGCGGCGTGGGATGGCCCTCAAGCTCGCTAGCAAATTGCCGGAGCGTCATCACGCGCGACTCGGGGAAAACGCCCGCCTCGGCTAGCGCAGCGTAAAGGATCGGCGCGGCGTGGCCTTTCGAGAGCACGAAACGGTCTCCGTCCGGCGAGTTCGGGTTCTTGGGGTCAAGCTTCATGGCATAGAAAAAAATCCCGGCCATCAGCTCGGCAGCGGACATGCAGGACGTGGGATGACCCGACCCCGCCGCGGTTGTCTCCATCATGGAAAGGAGGCTGAGTCTCCGCGCCTTCTCCTTGACCTTCTCTACGGCGGAAGCAGAGGGTGCTGCTTGCGTGGTCGCGCTCATGAGTACGGCTCCTTAATTCGTGCGGCTAGGCAGAAACTGAAGTTTACAACTTTGACGCCAAGTCCGCGAGGCCGTTTCGCCCTCAGGATGAATCACTGCTTATCAAGGTCGCCGCATGTTCTGTCTCGTACGACTTTTCTTTCCGCCAAACCATGGACGACTTTTCTTTACACAGCAAGGACTTGCATTTCCGACCCCCTCTCAGCTAAAAATATTGAAGTATCCTCGAAGTGTGCCCAGACGCAACGAACGACGCGATTCCAACAATCTTTACCATCGGGCATTCGACGCGGCCCATTGACGAATTCATCGAGCTGTTGCGCGCGAATGGCGTCCAGCAACTGATCGACATACGCACGATTCCCAAATCGCGGCACAACCCTCAATTCAATAGCGACGCGCTGGCAAAATCACTACGCGCTGCGCGCATTCGGTACCTGCGCATGAAAGAACTGGGTGGCCTCCGCCACGCCAAGCCCGATTCGATCAATTTGGGCTGGCGCAACGCAAGTTTTCGTGGGTTCGCGGACTATATGCAGACGCCGGAGTTCGAAGCCGCTCTCGAACATGCCGCCCAGCTCGCGACCGCGCGGCCCACGGCGCTGATGTGCGCGGAGGCGGTGCCATGGCGATGCCATCGCTCACTCGTAGCCGACGCGCTGCTCGCCCGCGGCATCCGCGTCCTCGAAATCGTCAGCAACGCCGCACCAAAAGAGCACAAACGAACTCCCTTCGCACACGTGAGCGGCACGAAGGTCACCTATCCCAGCGATCAGCGGTCGTTGCTGCCCACCTAGGGGCTAATCGGCGAAAGATGCCGATCAATGTGGCGGAGGAACATCCCCGGAGGTCGCTTTTGGCGGGCGCTGCATGATGAAAGCTACGGGGACCAGGCATATGACCACGAGAGCCAGAATGGAGACCACATCACGAAATGCCAGAGCCGATGCCTGCTGCTCCATCATCATTGCAATGCGAATGTACGCCTGGCGAGTGGCCAGCACCGCGTTGACCCCCTCGCTTCGCAGCGTTGCGGAAATACCGTCCACCATAGCGCGGAAGTGGGGATTCCCATTCTGCATATTCGCCGAGAGATAGACCTGCCGCTGCTGGGTGCTTCGCGTCACCATGGTGCTGACCACCGCGATGCCGATGCTCCCGCCAATATTACGGACGAAATTCATCATGCTAGAAATCTGATTGTTCTTTTCGCGAGGAATGCCCGCATAGCACAGCACATTCGACGGAATAAAAATGAACGCCAGGCCCGCAACCTGGTAGGTCCGCAGCATCGCCGCCGTCCCGAAATCCATCCCCAGACTTAAATGCGTGGCCATGTGATAAAGGCCCGCGGACGTGGCGGCGTACCCAAAGGCCAGCAGGATGCGCGGATCCATTTTGCCGGTCAGCACGCCGGACAGCGGCATGGTGATCATCATCAGGAAACCACCGAGCGCCATGCACTCACCCGCTTGTGCCGCCGTATAGCCCATCAACGTCTGAAGAAATTCCGGCAGCAGCACGGTGGTTCCATAGAGAACCGATCCAAGCATGAGCATTGAAAACATGGCCGCCGCAAAATTGCGTTTCTTCAAGAGCTGCAGTTCCACGATGGGATGCGGGTGCCGCCACTCCCATATGACCCAGCAAATCAAGATCGAACCTGCAACAATCGACCCCACGGTGATCAAGCGTGAGCCGAACCAGTCCAGTTCCTGTCCCTTGTCCATCACCATTTGCAAACAACCGATGCCCAAGGCTACGAGGCCCAGCCCGATGTAATCGATGCCGCCCTTCTTCGCTTTTTCCCGTTCCTCGCTGAGATACGGTGGATCCTCCACAAACTGGTAGGTGAGATACAGGGACACAATGCTGATGGGAACGTTGATGTAGAAAATCCAGCGCCAACTATAATTGTCAGTGATCCACCCTCCGATCGTGGGACCGATCGCCGGCGCCAGCACCACCGCCATGGCGTAAATCGAAAACGCCATGCCACGCTGCTCCGGGGCAAACGTATCGGCCAGGATCGACTGCTCGCTCGGTTGCAGCCCCCCACCGCCGATGCCTTGCATCACTCGAAAAAACACCAGCATTCCCAACGTGGGCGCCAATCCACAGAGAAAGCTGCTTCCTGCGAACAAGGCCACGCAAAACATATAGTACCGCTTGCGTCCGAATCGCGTCGCCAGCCACGCGCTAATCGGAAGGACGATGCCATTCGACACCAGATAGCTGGTAAGCACCCACGTCGCTTCGTTGATGCTCGCGCCAAAGCTTCCCGCAATGTGCGGCAGAGCGATGTTGGCAACGGAAGTATCGAGCACCTCCATGAACGTAGCGAGGGTGACCACGAAGGCGATGAGCCACGGGTTGTAACGCGGCCGCCACGCGCTATGGTCAATCGCTATCGTACCCGCAGCCACACGCGCCCCTTGTATTTCGAGGACATTATCAATAATATACGTGCATGTATGTATCCTGTAAAGTGGGAAGGGGCAGGCCGTTGCGATGAACAGCACACGTTTGCTCGCCACTCAGGAAGGAATTCGCAGAAGACCCTCACCTGCAGTTTCGCGGCAAAGAGCGCGCACCGATGCCACCCGCAAAAAGCTTCTCGCCGCGGCTGAAAAGACATTCGCACGCGATGGGTTTGAGGCGGCGCGTTTGGAAGACATTGCCTCGCTGGCGGGTTACACGCGCGGCGCCTTTTACGCCAACTTCAAGAGCAAGGAAGACATTTTCCTCGCCTTGCTCGAGCAGTGGGTAGGCCGACGGATCGCCGAAGCTACGGCGCTGCTCGCGCAAGAGGATACTCCCGCAAAGCGCTTGCGCGCCCTGCGCGAGCATTACGCGCAAATTGCGAAAGACCGCCGGTTGGTCCTGCTTTCGCTGGAATTCAAGTTGTTCGCTATCCGCCATCCCGAAGCGCACGCGCGATTGCGCACGCGCCAGCGGCCTCTTCGCGCATGTGGAGGCGACCTTGTGCGCCGCATCGCGCATGAAATCGGTCGCGATTTGCCGATATCGAGCACCGGCGCCGCCACCGGACTCGGCGCGCTCTCAAATGCACTCTTGCTCGAGCACCTGGTCGACAACACAATCGTCACCGACAAGGATATACGCTATCTCCTCGGCGCTTTCTTCGACACCATCCTAGGAACGCGAACGACGCCTTGATTTCCCCTGCCGCCGATGTATCGGCCCACGCTGTCGAATACCTCTGCAGCTCATCCGACAAGAAAAGCGGACGCGCGGCCGGTCCTCGTGCGAATTCGAATTCTATGGCAAAGTAGAACGCAATGGCCGCTTCTGGGAATCCCAGGCTCGCCCGCCCCGTTGCGTTTACGTACCCGGCATTCACGCTTTACCAGGTGGCGCGATTCTGCATCGTGCTCGCTACGGAGATGCAGTCTGTCGCTGTGGGCTGGCAGGTCTATGAGATCACCAAGCGGCCGCTCGACCTTGGATTGGTGGGTCTGGCGCAATTTCTTCCTGGCATTCTGCTGTTTCTCGTTTCGGGCCACGCCGCGGACCGCTACGACCGCCGCCGCGTTCTTACACTGGGCTATGCCGGCTTCGCGGTTTGCTCAGGACTGCTGCTCTGGATCACACTTCTGCGACCGCGCACGGTTTATCCCATCTATGCTGTGGTCGCTCTGGTCGGCGTGGTGCGTTCCTTTAATGCCCCGGCAAGCCGCGCGATCCTGCCTCTCCTGGTGCCGGACGAACATTTTCACAGCGCGTTCGCCTGGGGCGCCACGATTTTCCAGACCGCGACGATTTTGGGGCCGGCGTTCGGCGGGCTTGTTTATGCACTCTTTCGAGGGCCGGCGACCGTCTATGGCGCGGCCATGGTGGCTGCGGCGGGTGCAGCTCTTTCGATGTCTGGCGTGAAGCCGCGAAATCGGCCGCGGCCGCGAGAAGCTTTCAGCTGGAAGACCGTTCTTGCGGGCATGCACTACATCTGGCGTGAAAAGCTGGTGCTTGGCTCAATCTCACTAGATTTATTCGCTGTGCTGCTCGGCGGCGCCGTCGCTCTGCTGCCGGTATACGCGCGCGAAATCCTCAAAACAGGTCCGTGGGGACTGGGATTATTGCGCTGCGCTCCGGGAATTGGCGCCGGCGCCATGGCGCTTATGCTCGCTTTCAAACCGTTGCGGGGGCGCGTGGGGCCCAAGATGCTGTGGTGCGTAGCAGGGTTCGGCGTGTTCACAATTTTGTTCGGAATTTCGCACAGCCTCGCGCTGTCGATGATTGCGCTGGTTCTGGTCGGCGCGACGGACATGGTCAGCGTGGTGGTGCGCGGAATTTTGATCCAGCTTGCCACACCAGACCAAATGCGCGGGCGCGTGAATGCCGTGGACATGATATTTATCGGCGCCTCGAACGAATTCGGGCAGTTCGAATCGGGTGTGACGGCTGCGTGGTTCGGCACGGTAGCCGCAGTGGTCCTGGGCGGGGTGGGAGCGATTGTCGTTACGGCACTATGGGCCTGGATGTTCCCGGAGTTGCGGAATGCCGACCAGCTCACATCGGTGGAAGGTCAAGTATCGGTTCCCGCGCCGCTGAAATAGATACATGCACGAGAACTTAAGGATGCTGTAATCCGGCGGCTTACGCTTTCGGCGACGTCATGATCTGGACGAGTTGGCCGCTGCTCTTGCCAGAATTGCCGGACGCACCGCCCATCAGATCAGGATCCCTGTATTTATTAAAGAGGGTAGCGCGGACTGTGCTCAGAAAGCCGCCCAACGAACTGAAGGTGTGATTCACGGCGCTGGCTTCATAACCGCTGTGGACCATGCAATTCGCGCATTTCGGATTCCCGCTCTCAGTGCCGTATTGGTCCCAATTGGTCTCGCGGATCAGCTCATCGAAAGTGTCCGCGTATCCATCTTGCAGAAGATAGCAAGGCTTCTGCCACCCAAAGATGTTGTACGTCGGCATGCCCCAGGGCGTGCACTTGTAATTTCGCTTACCCATCAAGAACTCGAGGAAAAGCGGGTTGGCATTGAAGCTCCACTTTTCGGAACGGTTGCTGAGGATTTGGCGGAAAAGATTGCGCGTTTTTCCCCGGGTGAGGAAATGCTCCTGATCGGGCGCCTTGTCGTAGGTGTAGCCGGGCGAAAGCATCATGCCCTCGACGCCCAGTTCCGTCATATCGTCAAAGAACTGGCGCACACTCGTTGGATCGGCGCCGTCGAACAGCGTGGTATTCGTGGTGACGCGGAAGCCGCGCCCAAGGGCCATGCGTATGCCTTCGACGGCCTTGTCGTAGGTGCCCTCGCGGCAGACCGAAAAGTCGTGGTGCTCGCGCTGGCCGTCCATGTGAACGGAAAAAGAAAGATATTTGCTGGGTGTGAACTCGCCCAGGCGTTCGGCCAGTAGCAGCGCATTGGTGCAAAGGTAGATGTACTTTTTGCGCGCGACGAGTCCGTTCACAATCTCGGCGATTTGCGGGTGCATCAAGGGCTCGCCGCCCGGAATACTCACCACGGGCGCGCCGCATTCATCGACTGCGCGGAAACATTCCTCCGGACTCAAGTTCTTCTTGAGAATGTGCGCGGGATACTGAATCTTGCCGCAACCGGCGCAGGCGAGGTTGCAACGCAGCAGCGGCTCCAGCATCAGGACGAGCGGATACTGCTTGCGCCCCTTTAGCTTTTGGCGGACAACGTACGACGACACCGCCCACATCTGCGATATAGGTCCCGGAACAGCCATCAATAAGCCTCGCTCATCCCTTCTTGCGCTGTGCCAACGTTATTGGTTCTTTGATATCCTAATGATGCCAGATTCCCCGGATTCTGTGAACCAGTGAAACTTCTAACTGTGCGCAGCCGGAACCACCAAAGTGTCTTGCACAAAAAATTGCGAGGCTAGATGCCGCGAATCGTAGACCAAAAACGTTAGCTCTGGGAACTTAGGCGATCAGTTGGAATTCGAGTTTGCCGGTTCGGTCGCGTAAGCGGAACCCACGCGCAGCACTCCTTGTACTCGCGGGTCCTTAATTACCTTCGCAAACACGGGGTCTTTCTCCACCTCGAGCAAATCCTTGTAGCCGTCGTCTCGGGCAAGTTTCAGGTAGCGCGCCACACGCTCGGCATCTCCTAGCTTGGCGTAGGATCTCGCGATCGTAAAGTAAAGGTCCCCCGAATCCGCGGCCGTCCGCTGCTGCAAAACCGAACCACTCGATCCCTTGTGCTCGAAAACCATGGGATCGAGCCTCACAGCTGTGCCAAACGCATCCATCGCCGGAGGATATTTCTTGATGGCGCAGTAAGCGTAACCTAGATTGCTGTACACCGCGGCCATTTCCGGCGCAACAGAGATGGCCTTCTTGTAATATTTGATCGCTTTGCCATAACGCTTCCTCGAGTATTCTACAGTGCCAAGATTGTTGATGGCCTCCGAAAATCCTTTATCCGCACGCATGGCTTTCTTGTAGAAATGCTCTGCGAGTTCGTCCTGCCCCAGTTCCTGGTAAGCCATGCCCGTGCGATTGAGGAAGTCGGCATTACGCGGGTCAGTTTCGAGAAGATGCTGATAAGCGACTGCAGCCTCGCTGTACTCTTTGCGAGCCATCAGGATGGCCGCGCGCATCTCAGCCACTTGACGTGGACTCATCGACGAGCTCTGGTTTTGTACTTGCGAACGATCGGCCGCGGGCTGAAGGTTATCGCTGGTATCCTGCTGAGCGCGCGAACTGCGGCTGAATCCGACTGCGAAAAAGGTGACCACAATGGCGAAGAGGGCCAAGGGTTTCATTGCCCATCTCCTGGCTGTACCGTGGCAGAGGCGACCGCTGTCTTCTAATGCGGTTTCGACGTGTCCGGCTGTTTCTCTCCCCCAAAGATACCAAATATCTTGTCGAAGAAGCCTTTTTTCTTCTCAGGTTGCTTGGCTTGCCCCTGAGAAGCAGGCTGCTGAGCCGATTTGGCCGGCGGAGCAATTGTAACGTGTCCGTTTTTGGTGGCGTTGGGTGCTTCATGCGTCTCGGGCGGTCGAGGTCCTGAAGCCTCCGACCCCTTGCCGAACAAGTGCGCCAGCCAGGACGCAGGCCCCGATTGCGCCAGCGATCCCCCATGGAGCTGGCAATATTGGTTGGGTTCAGTGCCGGATATAAAATATTCGGTCATGATCTGTGGACAAGACGGCGTGGCAAGCTGACCCGTCTGGGGATCGATTGACTGCTCAACAATGCCTGGCGGAGGGTCAAAATTCTGAGTGTCGCGATATTTTGGCAGCTCCACAGCGCGCTTCATGAACTCTGCCCAGATAGGAGCCGCAGCTTGGCCGCCCGCCAGTCCCAAATCTCGGTTATCGTCGAACCCGACCCATACGACGCACAGTAGGTTTGACGTGTATCCTGCGAACCAGCCATCGTGCGAAGTGCCTGTCTTCCCCGCGGCTGGCGCAGCAAATCCGATCTGCCGCACCGGATAGCCAGTGCCGTGATTGATCACGTCCTCCATCAGGCTGGTCGTCAAAAAGGCCACGCGCGGATCGAGCACGGAACGCGTCGACGGAGAATTCGATTCCGCAGTGCTTCCGTTTCCCGCAATCACGCTGCGGATAAAAAGAGGTTCGGCCCGCACGCCGTTCGCCGCGAACGCGGTATAACCCGCTGTCACATCGATCGGTGTCATATCGTAAGCGCCCAGCGCCACGGCCGGGGTGGGCTGTATATTCCCGCCGAGCCCCATCTGCCGCGCCAGATCGACCACCCGTTGGTAGCCGATTAACTCCGCCACCTTCACCGTGGCCACGTTCAGCGAATGGATAAGCGCATCGCGCACCGTCACCGCTCCGTAGAACTCCTCGCCGTAATTGTTGGGCGTGTAGTCCTTCCCGTCGAATTCGAATGTCGTCGGACTGTCGTCCACCGTCGTCACCGGCGTGACCACCGGCTGGAGGCCCTGAACCGCATTGTCCAAAGCCGCCGCGTAAACAAACGGTTTGAAGACCGATCCGGGCTGCCGCCGCGCCAGCGCGTGGTTGAGCTGGCTCTCGCCGTAATTCCGTCCTCCAATCAAGGCCCGGATCTCCCCCGTATGCGGATCCATCACCACCACCGCCACCTGCGCCGGCGGCACGGCTTGGCCCTTCTTCTTCCAAATCGCGTAGCGCCGCGCCAGAAGTTTGTCTAGATTTTTTACGCCGATCTGCACCGCCTCGCTGGCTGCGCGCTGTAGGTCGGGATCGAGCGTCGTGTAAATGCGGTAGCTCTGAGTTTCGAGGTCGTTCTCCGAAAATTTCTCGAGCAAATGGTCCTTCACCATGTCCACGAAATACGGCGCGGGGCTGCTTTCCACGCCGCCGTTCACGAACTTCAGCTTGGTCCGCTTGGCGGCGGTCTGCTGATCCGCGGTTATGTAGCCATCGGCGACCATCTCGCCGAGCACGCGATCGCGCACGTCATCGGCGCGGTCCACGTGCCGCTCGGCGGACGAATAGCGGTTCGGTGCGCGGATAATCCCGGCGAGAAACGCCGCGTCGCCGGCCGTCAAATCCCGCACGTCCTTTCCAAAGTACGCCTGCGAGGCCTCGCCGAATCCGCGGATCGAAAAACTGCCGCGGTTTCCGAGATAAATATCGTTCGCGTACAACTCGAAGATCTGCTGCTTCGAAAAACGCTCGTCCAATTCGGCGGCCATCAGCACTTCCTTCAGCTTCCGGCTCCATTCGCGTTTCGTCGTAAAGAAGAACGTCCGCGCCACCTGCATGTCGATCGTGCTGGCCCCCTGCGCCTTCCGGTCCCGGCTCAGGTCGTAAAATGCCGCCCCGAACACCCGCACCACGTCCAGCGCTCCATGCTCGAAGAAGCGCTTGTCTTCCGCGGCCAGCACGGCGTGGACCAGCACGGGCGGCAAATCCTCGAACCGCACGACCCTCCGCTTCTCGCGCGAAGTGTCAAATAGATTCGTCAGCAGCGCCGGCTCAATCTCCGCCGACTCCATGGTCGTGCTATCGGAAAGCTGCGCGATGTGCGACACCTCTCGACCGTCAAAGGTTACGCGCAGCGCGTTGTGTCCCTGGAAATACGACGTGGAGGAAGGCCGGATCTCGATCGTCGAGTCGGCAACGTGAAACTCGCCCGGCGCGCCGGCCACCTTCCCTTCCTGATAGCCCGCGTTACGCAGATAACTGGCTAAGTCATCTTTGCGCAGCGACTCCCCCGTGAAAATCCAGCCGGGAGCCGAATACACGCTCGACGTATTCTGGTAAATCTGGCCAGTGAGGCGCTGGTCGATCAAATGTCCGAATTGTATGTAGTACCCGGCGAAGACAATCGTTGCAACAAGGAGCGCAACCAGAGCGGCTCCCAGTACCCCGATCCCAAGACGCGATGTCCAAAACCCCCGGGCAATTCGAATCCGCAATAAGTTTCTCCGGCCGGTCGCGTACCCCAGCGACAAGGCGCGATCATCCGAGCCGTCGCCGATAGCTGGGCTGCCCAGCGTGTTTCTTGTCAACAAAAAAGATCAAAGTCTTATTTTAGATCGAATGGTTGTCCGCGTGTGGGTGAAATTGCAACGTGAATTGATAAACCGCCAAATCGATCGGCACCGAGTAGTCCAAGCTTATCGAAACGCTTCCGTTGGCCACGTTCACCTGGATATCCTCCTTCTGTGCCGGAATCGAAAGTTCCTGTGCCTTCTGCCAAACATCATCGCGGATGTCGTCAAGAGTCTTCTTCGGGTAGCCTGTCAACGCGAACCTCGACTCGCTCTCGATCGCGTCCTGAAACTGGTAATTGGCGAAATAAACGGGAACCACTTTGACCGCCGCAAAGACCATCGAGCCTATGATGAGCAGCGTTAAAATGAGGTTCCGCTTCGAACCCCCGCGCTCCTTCGTGGTCTCCTTTGATCGCAACATATGACTCCGGTCCTCCGCCGCCTAGTTCTTGCCAGGATTTCTCCAAGGCTAGCACGGAGGGTACGCGTTCGGCAGTGCCGGCGAATGTCCGTGTTTGCGATCGGTAAACGCCGGGGGGGTCCGATTGGAGCGGCGACTGGTGCTCCAGCCAGGTAAGGTGGGTCCGGCAGTCGTTCAGTACGCCCGAGCGAAAATGGCCTTCTCGCCAGCAGGCTTGCCGCAATAAACGCACTTGCCCGCGTCACCAGCGGGCTGGTCGAGAGGAATGCACCTCATCGTCGCCTTGGTCTCTTCCTTGATTTTCTCTTCGCATTCGCCGCTGCCGCACCACCAGGAAAACGCGAAGCCCTTTTCCACCGCCTTCTTGAATTCGCCATAGTCGGCGGGCTCGGCCGTATTCGACTTGCGAAATTCAAACGCGCGCTCGTAGAGCGACTTCTGAATCTCGTCCAGCATTCCCGCCACAGCCGCCGTCAGTCCCTGCTGAGGCACAAACGTCTTGCCCTCCCGCCCAGGACGGTCGCGCCGCGCCAGCACCACCGAGCCTTTCGCCACATCCTTGGGACCAAGTTCCAGCCTCAGCGGCACGCCGCGCATTTCCCAGTCGTTGAACTTGAAGCCGGGGCTCATGCCTTCGCGCTCGTCCATTTTCACCCGAATGCCCGCATCCACAAGTTCCCGCTTCAACCGCTGCGCGTTTTCCATCACGCTGCCGCGCTCCACGTCCGTCTTGTAGATCGGCACGATCACAATCTGGTGCGGCGCCAGCCGCGGCGGCAGAATCAAGCCTTGGTCGTCGCCGTGAACCATGATGATCGCGCCCACAAACCGTGTCGAAAGCCCCCATGAAGTCGTCCAGCAGTGTTGCAGCACGCCGCCCTTATCCAGATACCGTATCTCGAAGGCCTTCGCGAAATTCTGCCCCAAATTGTGCGACGTGCCCGACTGCAAAGCCTTCCCGTCTCCCATCATGGCCTCGATCGAGTAGGTCTGCTCAGCGCCCGCGAACCGCTCCGTCGCTGATTTACGCCCGGGAATCACGGGCACGGCCGCCTCGTTCACCGCGAAATCCGTGTACACGTCCAGCATCTGCCGCGTCTCGGCCTCGGCTTCCTCCGCCGTCGCGTGCGCCGTGTGCCCCTCCTGCCAGTAAAATTCCAGCGTTCGCAAAAACAGCCGCGTCCGCAGTTCCCAACGCACCACGCTGTTCCATTGATTGATCAGCACTGGCAGATCGCGATAGCTCTGTATCCACTTCGCATAGGCATGGCCAATGATCGTCTCCGATGTGGGACGAATCACCAGCGGCTCTTCCAATTCCTCGCCGCCGCCGTGCGTCACCACCGCCAGCTCGGGAGAAAACCCCGCCACGTGCGATTTTTCCTTCTCGATGAAGCTGCGGGGAATCAGCAGGGGAAACGCTGCGTTCACGTGCCCCGTCGCCTTGAATCTCCTGTCCAGCTGCGCCGTGATGTTTTCCCACAGCGCCCAGCCGTACGGCCGGACGATCATGCAGCCGCGCACCGGCGCGTAATCCGCCAGTTCCGCGCGCAGCACAAGCTGGTTGTACCACTCCGAAAAATCTTCGGCCCGCGTAGTCAGCTTCAAATCCGACATTTTCTCGTGTCTCTTTTCCGTGCGATGGATCGGTTAGGTTAGGAGACTCACCGCGCGAAGTCAATCCGCGCCGCATCGGGCGTATACTCGCGGCGATTGGAGACGCTCATGAAATATTGTGCACTGCTGGTTCTTCTTTTCGCTTCTGTTGGCGCGGCTTTCGCGCAGCAAACGTCTGAGTCCGCTAAAGTTCCCGAGATTCCCTTCCGCTCGGTTCCGGATTTTCTGAAGCTCCCGCAGGATTTGTACCTCGGAGAAGCCTCGGGCGTCGCCGTGAATTCCAAGGGACACGTGTTCGTCTTTTCTCGCGGCAATACAACGGGTCCTGCTTACGGCGCGAGCGCGGCGCAGCTTTTGGAGTTTGGCGCCGACGGCCATTTCATACGCGAAATCGGACACAATCTTTATGCCTGGTCGTTCGCCCACACCGTGAAGATCGATCCGCAGGACAACATCTGGGCCACCGATAAAGGTTCGGACATGGTCATCAAATTTAATCCCGCCGGCCGCGTGGTGATGGTCTTTGGGCGTAAGCAGGAAGCCTCGGATGAAGGGACAGGGCCCGTTAAGCATGCCCACCCACCGCTGCCGCCGGTCGACGGCCTGTTCCGGCAGGTGACGGACGTGGCCTGGGATCCGCAGGGAAATACCTACATCAGCGACGGCTACATCAATTCGCGCGTCGCCAAAGTGGATAAGGACGGCAACTGGCTGAAATCTTGGGGAACGCCCGGCGACGGGCCGGGCCAGTTCAATACGCCGCACAGCATCGCAGTGGACGCGAAGGGAAACGTCTACGTCGCGGATCGCGGCAACCGCCGCATCCAAGTGTTCGACCGCGAAGGAAATTTTTTGCGCCAGATCACGATTGACGTTCCTGCTCCTCCGAACGCGCCCCCGGCAATCGGCAGCAGGCCCACCGCAACCACGGGCACGATGGCGCCGGGCGCTCCCTGGGCGATTTGCATCACACCCGGTCCCAACCAGATGCTATACAGCTCGGACGCCTATCCGGGCCGAATTTACAAGCTCAGCCTCGACGGCAAAGTTCTTGGAATGCTCGGCGAATCGGGTAAGCAGCTCAAGCAATTCGGATGGATCCACGAAATTGCCTGCCCATCCGAAAATGAGTTATACGTTGCGGAGCTCTTGAATTGGCGCGTCCAAAAATTAATCCTCGAACCGACGCGGTAGGCCCGTAAGGTGCACAACATCCATCTCGCGCGCATCGCAGCTATGTGGAGTGCGGGAGCTTGCTCCCGCTGTCTGCCGCCCGGGCTTGCCCGGGCGTGCCCCTCGCATCAACTTACCGAGGTGCTTCTCTTCGATGTAACGCCTGCCCCGCTTTCAAATGCAGCGCCGCCTATCAACGCGTCATCCCGTAAATAATGTAATTCACTCCGATGCGGTAGGCCACGGATGCTTCGTGCTCGGGATAACGAGGGCTGTCGGCCCATTCCCACGCATCGCCCACATCCGAGTTGTGACAGATCGCAACCATCAGCCGGCCTTTGTCGTCGCGAATCCCGCGCCACTTAGGCACCGCGCTATCGGGACCGTAGAACCACCGCGGCCCCCAGATGTAGCGGGTGCCGGGGATTTGCACGCGATCGTCCAGATCGTAGACGACATGAAATATTTCGTCGGAATTCGGCAGATCTTCGATTTGGCGATCCGGAAAGATCATATGCATGCCTTGGACCAGAACCTCCCACTCAAGGTCGCCGTGCGAGTCGTCCGCCATTAGAAAGCCGCCGCGTAGCAGATATTCGCGCAGGCGAGCCGCCTGTTTCTCGCTCAGCCTCCAGCCGCCCGGGTCTTCGATATAGATCCACGGCCAATTGTAGAGGTCGTCGCCATTGGCATCGACCACTTGCTCCGTGGAGCGGCTTTGCACTCGCGTCAGGCGCCGAACGCCGAGAATGAACTGGCGATCGGCCTTCGGCCAGTCGGCGGCCCATCGCTCGAAACCATAGCGTCCGTATTGATAGCCGAGGTCGTAATGGAAACGAGCAAAAGTCCATTCGGCTTTCTCGCGTGGATTGGACGGAGGGAAACTCTGGCCGTCCATGTCGATCTCACCCTGCTGAGGGACCTGTGCGGCGGCCACGAGCATGAGGGCCGCTAGCAAGATGAGGGGACGAAGTGTCATGCCGCAAGCCCGTCAGTGGGCGAAATCATCAGATTTGACTCGATCTCCATGATAGCGGTTGCATGTGCTTCGTCCAAATCACTCGACCCAGCTGACTCTCGGAAATTTTTCATCTTCCAGTGGAAATATCCGCCGTCCTGTATAGAATAGGTCGCTTTGGAATTGCGCGTGGTAAGGTCCGTGGCCTTGGCAGCAAGGTCTGGAAGATAGACGGGAGGAAAGCGTTGTGATCGTCGGCGTTCCCAAAGAGAGTTTTCCGGGCGAGCGGAGGGTGGCGCTGGTTCCGTCCGTAATTCCAAGCCTCGCAAAAGTCGGTTTGGAGATTCTGATCGAGAAGAATGCGGGCATCGAAGCGGGGTACCCGGACGCCTCCTACGTCGAGAAAGGCGCGAAGATCGCGCCAGACCGCGCGACGGTATTCGCCAGCGCGGATATTGTCGCGCAGGTGCTCTGCTACGGATCGAACGAGAGAACCGGAAAAGCCGATCTTGCCCTGATGCGGCGCAACCAAGTCATACTCGGTTTTTTGCGGCCGCTGGGATCCCGCGAGATTGTCCAGGAAATTGCCGGCGCGGGCGTCACCTCTTTCTCGATTGAAATGATGCCGCGCACCACCCGCGCGCAGAGCATGGACGCCCTCTCCTCCATGGCCACGGTCTGCGGATACAAGGCCGTGCTGATCGCCGCCGATGTGCTCCCACGCTTTCTTCCCATGCTGACCACCGCCGCCGGCACGATCACGCCGTCCCGCGTGCTGATTATCGGCGTCGGCGTGGCGGGCTTGCAAGCCATTGCCACCGCGCGCCGTTTGGGCGCGGTCGTTTCCGCCTACGATGTGCGGCCCGCCGTCAAAGAACAGGTGCAAAGCCTCGGCGGACGCTTCGTCGAGCTGCCCATCGAGGCCAAGGATGCGCAAGATGCGCGCGGATATGCCACCGCGCAAGACGAGTCCTTCTACGCGCGCCAGCGCGAACTCATGGGAAAAGTAGTCGCCGAAAACGATGTGGTAATCACCACCGCCGTCGTGCCGGGAAAGAAAGCCCCGGTGCTGGTGACGGCGCAGATGGTCCGCGGCATGGCGCCCGGCTCCGTGATCGTGGATCTCGCCGCCGAGCGCGGAGGCAATTGCGAGCTCACTCGCTCTGAGGAAACTATCGTCGATAGCGGCGTCACCATCATAGGGCGGATCAATCTCGCGAGCACTGTGCCCTACCACGCCAGTTCGCTCTACGCGCGCAACGTCACTGCCTTTTTACTGCACCTGGTGAAAGACGGAAAGCTCAACCTGAATCTCGAGGACGAAATCACGCGCGAAACTCTTCTCACTCGGGGCGGGGATGTGGTGAACGCGCGCGTGCGCGAATTCTTTTCGATGCCCGCGCTGGCTGCCAAAGGCTAAGGAGGAAAAGCGTGCCGTCGGATTTCATCTCCAATCTGTACGTCTTCATTCTGGCGGGTTTCGTTGGCTTTGAGCTGATCAAGCGCGTGTCGCCGCTGTTGCACACGCCGCTCATGTCTCTCACCAACGCGCTGGACGCCATCGTGGTGGTTGCCGCCATTATCATCGCCGGACGCCATGAGACGCGCCTATCCGTCATCCTCGGATTGATCGCCGTCTCCGCATCCTTCAGCAACATGGTCGGCGGCTTCTTCATCACCGATCGCATGCTGCGCATGTTCAAAACCGGCAAGCCCAAAAAATCATGAGCCAGGCCCAAATCCTACAACTCATTGACGGCAGCTACATCGTCGCTGTCGTTCTGTTCATTCTGGCCATCAAGTGGCTCAGTTCGCCCGCTTTGGCGCGGCGCGGCGTCCTGGTTGGCGAAATTGCCGCGGCCCTCGCCGTAGGCGCCACCCTCTTCGACCCTCAAGTCGTCCAGTTCAAGTGGATCATCATCACCCTAGCGATCGGCGCGGGCATCGGCATCCCCCTCGGCATGGTCAAAATGACCGCCGTGCCCCAGCGGACCGCCCTCAGCCACGCCTTCGGCGCTCTCTCCGCCTCGATGATCGGTATCGCCGAATATTACGTGGGGATTCCGCACGTCACGCGATTCGGCATGGGCGAAATTGGCCTCGAGGTCATCATCGGCTCGCTCACATTTACGGGCAGCCTGATAGCCGCCGGCAAGCTGCAAGAAATTTTGCCGCAGCGCCCCATCGTCTATAAGGGCCAGAACTTTGTGAGCTTGTCCGTGTTGGGTGCCGCTATTCTGCTGGCGATTGCGCTGGTGGTGAATCCGGAACAGCACTTTCTTTTTCCCGCCATGGTCGTCGTGTCCCTCATATTCGGCATTCTCCTGGTCACTCCCATCGGCGGAGCCGATATGCCCACGGTCATCTCGCTCTTGAACTCCTACGCCGGGTTTTCGGCGGCACTTCTAGGCTTCGTGCTGAATAACAAGCTGCTTGTGGTCGCGGGCGCGCTCGACGGTTCTTCCGGCTTCATCCTCTCCGTCATCATGTGCAAGGCCATGAACCGTTCCTTCGCCAACGTGATGTTCGGCGCGTTCGGACAGGTGCAGGCTTCCTCCTCGGCCGCTGCCGAACAGAGGACGGTGCGCAGCGCCTCGGCCGAAGAAGCCGCCGGAATTCTCGGCGCAGCCGATAAAGTCGTGATCGTTCCCGGCTACGGCATGGCAGTCGCTCAGGCCCAGCACAAAGTACGCGAACTTTATGACGCCCTCACCAAAAAAGGCATCGATGTGCGTTTCGGCATTCATCCGGTCGCCGGCCGAATGCCTGGCCACATGAACGTCCTCCTCGCCGAAGCGGATATTCCCTACGACCGCCTCATGGAGATGGACGATATCAATTCAGATTTGCCGCAAACCGATGTCGCGCTCATCATCGGCGCGAATGACGTCACCAATCCCGCCGCGCGGACAGACACGGGCAGTCCCATTTACGGTATGCCCATCATCGACGTCGATAAGGCTCGCACCGTAATGGTCATCAAGCGCAGCATGAACCCCGGCTTCGCCGGAATCGATAACCCTCTCTATTATCTCGATCACACCCTAATGCTCTTCGGCGACGCCAAGGCCTTCGTCGGCGACATCGTCCGCGAACTAGGCGGCGCCTCCTCCCACTGAACTTTTCCCAGGAATCGCCTGCAGTTGTAGGGGCACAGCATGCTGTGCCCGGCAAACATGCTTGGCTACTTGTCGCCGTCCTTGCCGGGTCGTTCGGGCACATTTGACTTTACGGGTGCCCCATGCTCGTTTTGTGAGCGTGGGGCTTTTCTGCATTTCTAACTTCTTCTCTAATTCCAGCCATGACCTCGTCTCGCTGTTGATCTTCGCGTGGCCCGATGGCATGTTTACAAGAGATGACGCCAACGCCCGCACGCGCAAGCAATTCCTTCACTCGCACGCTAACAATCAAAACCTCGAAGCGCACAGAACTAAAACGCGTAACGGCCGAGATCGAATCGCTCGTCCGCCAGTCCGGATGCGCTCACGGCCTTTGCCATTTATACGTGCCGCACACCACGGCGGGCGTGCTCATCAACGAAGGCGACGATCCCGCCGTGGCCCGCGATATCGAAGCCACGCTCGACCGCCTGATCTCGCACAACGGCGATTATAAGCATGCCGAAGGCAACTCCGACTCACACATTAAGACGGCAATCGTTGGATCGTCCGAAACTGTGTGGATCGAAAACGGGCAACTAGTCCTCGGCCGCTGGCAAACCATATTCTTCGCCGAATTCGACGGCCCTCGCACTCGCGAGCTCCGCGTCAAAATCGTCCCCGACCCCGCCACGTAGCGTACAATTTCACTTAGCATGTCCTTCAAATCAGGCTACGTCGCGATCGTCGGCCGCCCCAACGCCGGCAAATCCACGCTCGTAAACAAACTCGTTGGCAGCAAAGTCGCCATCGTTTCTCCCAAGCCGCAAACCACGCGCAACCGCATACAAGGAATCGTGAACCGCGATGACGCGCAAATCGTCCTGGTCGATACGCCCGGAATTCACAAGCCTGAAAATGTTCTCAGCCGTCAGATGATGGACGAACTCCAGCACGCCTTAGAGGGCATCGAAGTCCTTTCGCTGATCGTGGATGCCTCGTCCACGGATTTTGGCCCGGGCGACCGTTTCTCGATCGAGTGGGTGCGGCGCTTTCACGGGCCGGTCTTTCTGCTACTGAACAAGGTGGACACGGTGAACAAGCCGCTGTTGCTGCCGTTGATCGACCGCTATCGGCAGGCCTATGAGTTCGCCGAGATTTTCCCCATCTCCGCGCTTACCGGCGATGGCTGCGGCGATTTAACGAACGCCTGGATCGCGCGCCTCCCCGAAGCCCCGCCGCTTTTTCCTCCGGACCAGTTCACCGATCAGCCGGAGCGCTTTCTCGCCGCCGAACTCGTCCGCGAGCAAGCAATCTTGGCCACGCGCGAAGAGGTGCCCCACGCTCTGGCCGTGCTGGTTGACACCTTCGAGGAGAAACGCGAGCTCATCAAAATTCGCGCCACGCTCTACGTCGAACGGGAAGGGCAAAAAGGAATCTTGATCGGCAGGGGCGGCGAAATGATAAAAAAAATCGGTACCAACGCGCGCAAAGAAATCGAATCCCTGCTGGGCGTGCACGTTTTCCTCGAGTTGTCGGTGAACGTACAGCCGAACTGGCGTCAGAACTCCGCCCTGGTCCGCCAGCTCGATTGGCGCCGCCAGCTCGAGCAGCTCGCCCGTGAGCAAAATTCCTAGTTGCGGGCAGTGGTTCTGTGGTTAAAAGGCTACAGTGCGCTCCGCATCGCCCCCCTGATCCGTGATTTCTCCGCCCGAGACGCCCCCTTCTGCTGGCTCCTAAAATTGGCGCCAGAAACGACACGTTGGCCTGGGGATACGCGCCTCTAGCGGACGCTTTCTGACCGCTTATTGTTTCTAGTTAGATGGATCCGATGCTTCAAACTGAAAGGAATTAATGCGGCCAAACTCGAAGGGTTTTTTCGCGCTATGAGGCCTTGGACGGCGCGATGCCGAGCGAGCGCATTTTTCGGTAGAGATGGCTGCGCTCGAGTCCCAGCGCGGCGGCGGCACGGGTCATATTCCAGCGATTTTCCTCGAGTTTGCGCAGCACAAACTCGCGCTCGTATGCGGATCGCGCTTCCTGCAAACTTTCGTATGGTTTTTGCGGGCTTTTCGACGCGCCGCGAAACAGCTCGGGCGGCAAATGGTGCGGCTCGATGCGCGGCGACGGGCACATGATCACCAGACGCTCCACTAGATTCCGGAGTTCGCGAACGTTTCCCGGCCACGGATACGCGAGCAAAACTTCCGAGGCAGTGGGCGTGAACTCCTTCGGCTTTTTCCCGTACGCCTCGCAGAATTCTTTCAGAAAATGCGCCGCCAGCACCGGAATGTCTTCGGTGCGTTCACGCAGCGCGGGGACATAAAACGGAATCACGTTCAGCCGGTAGAACAAATCTTCGCGAAACGCGTTGCGGCCGATTTCCTCCTCAAGTTTTTTGTTGGTGGCGGCGAGCACGCGCACATCCACCGTCACCGGCTGGTTCGATCCCAGCGGCTCGACGCGCTGTTCTTCGAGGACGCGCAGTACTTTCGATTGTGTTTTCAGGCTCATGTCGCCAATCTCATCCAGAAAAAGCGTTCCGCCATCGGCTTTCTGAAATTTGCCCACTTTGTCTTCGCTCGCGCCGGTGAAGCTGCCTTTGCGGTGGCCAAACATTTCGGATTCGATCAGCTCCTCGGGAATCGCCGCGCAGTTCACTTCCACAAATGGCATACCGCTGCGCGTGCTGTGTTCGTGCAGCGCTCGTGCGACCAGTTCTTTGCCCGTGCCGCTTTCGCCGTAAATCAGGACGCGCCCGGTGGTTGGCGCGGTGAGCGCGATCTGTTGCCGAAGGGCCTTCATCGGCACGCTGCCGCCTAAAATCTGGTGGCGCTCTTCAAGTTCCGCGCGCAGGCGGCGATTTTCGTCTTCGAGGCGGACGTAATCGAGAGCATTGCGAACCACCAGAACCACTTTTTCCAACGAAAGCGGCTTTTCGATGAAATCGAAAGCGCCCAGTTTGGTGGCTCGCACCGCGGCTTCCACGTTCCCGTGACCGGAAATCATAACCACGATCGGCGCGTCGTCTTGCGCTTGCAAACGCTCGAGAGTTTCAAGCCCGTCCATTTTGGGGAGCCACACATCCAGCAGGACGAGATCCAACTCATCGCGCTTCAGGCGCGCGAGACATTCCTCTCCAGAAGGCAGCGTCTCAATCTCGTAGCCTTCATCGCGGAGGAGTGCGCCCAGCGATTCGCGGATGCCGCTTTCGTCGTCAACAATGAGTATTTTCGCGGGCATTTTGTGGAGTTCCTATAGGGGAATGGCCTGCGTGGGCACGGGAGCTTCGGCCGCCGGAAAGCGAATCACGAAGCGCGCTCCCACGGGCACATTGTCTTCCACGCGAATTGTGCCGTTGTGCTCGGCCACGATGCGGCTGGCAATCGCGAGCCCCAGCCCGGTGCCGCGGTCCTTGGTTGAAAAATGCGGCAAAAAAAGTTTTCCCTTGTCCGCGGGCGAGATGCCATGGCCGCTGTCGGAAATTTCGATTTCCACCGCATCGCCGTCGCTCTCCGCTCGAGTGATGACGCGCAGGCGGCGGACCGGTGAGCCTTCCATGGCCTCGGCGGCATTGTCGATCAAGTTCGCCACCACCTGGCGCAGAAGCTCGGAGTCCGCTTTCACGGGCGGGAGTCCATCCGCCAATTCGGCTCGAAGAACGATGCCGTCCAAGCGGTCCCTAAAAAGTTCCAGCGCGCCTTCGACGATCCAATTCACGCTGGCGGGGCCAAGGCGAGCCGACGGGAAACGCGCGAACTGCGAGAACTCATCTACCAGGGACTCGAGAGTCTGAACCTCTCGCTCAATCAGTCCGGCGCACTCGGCCGTCAGCTTTTCGAATTCGCCATGCGGAGCGCCGCTTCGATTCAATTGCCTGAGCAGCCTTTGCGCCGAAAGCTGTATGGGAGTGAGCGGATTCTTGATCTCGTGAGCGATTCTCTGGGCCACTTCCTGCCATGCCGCTGCTTTCTGCGCCTGCAGAAGCCCCGTCAAATCGTCAATCACCACCACAAAGCCGGGATTTGAGCGTCGCGGGCCAAGCGAGCTCACCGTGACCGCCGCGCGCACCAGCCGCCCGCCCGCGGCGATTTCGATTTCGCGGGAAGCCGCGCCCATTCGCAGGGAACGCCGCATCAGGTGCAACGCGGCGCGTGCTGCCTCCTCGCCCAAAAGGTCCGGCAAGGTGCGAGCCTCGCGAGCCGATTCCCCCAGAATCGTCACCACCGCGGAATTCACACGCGCGATCTCGCCGGAACTATCGAGCGAAACCACGCCCGTGGGAATGTTTTCGAGGATGGCTTCCATCAGCTTTCGGCGGCGTTCGCGTTCTTCCACCGCCTGTTCGAGACTCCGCGTGAATTCGTTGATTTGCCGCCGTCCCTCGCCAAGCTGTTCGGTCATGCGATTGAAGGAGCGGACCAGCGTTCCCAGCTCGTCTTGCGCTTGAACTTCGATGCGGTGATCGAAATTTCCCCGGGAAATCTCCCGCGTGGCTTCCGCGAGAGACTGGATGGGCACGGTCACTTGCTTCGAAAGAAATAACGCGACCCAGGTGGTGGTGAAGAGCAACAACAGCGTAATGAGCATCAGCGCCAGCAAAATCTCGCGTTTATAAGCTCGCAGGTGCTGCTTCTGCTGCGCATACGTTTGCGTCTGCGTATCGATGTCCGCAGATCGCTCGGAAAAATCGTTCGGCAGCAATCGCGCAAGATAAAGAGTGCCGCCATTTCTTCGCGGCGCGCTGCCGGTAAGGTAAAGCCGGCCATTCATTTTCCAGATTTGCGTTCCGCTTTCGGTGGTCTGGGACAGTTCCAGGGAAATCTTTGGTGGAGTTGGAGCGGCCCCACCGACTTTGGCCTTCGCATCCGCACCCTTGGCGAAATCGGATGCGCCAGTGACTTGCCCCTTTGAATCGGTAATCCAAAATGCGTCGAAAGCCGGATTTCGATCGACGGGAGTTTCCTCCACGGCCTCGCGAGAAACGGAGTCAGCGGCCAGGCGGTTCAGACGGCTCGATTCGGAATCTTCGAAGCGCGCAAGAAGAAACTGGCTCTGTTCGCTGGCGATTTCCAGGGGCCGCGGGAACCAGAGATTCAGCGTCCGATTGACGAGCGCGTAGCTGAAAAAAAAGAGGAAAACCACGGGCAGCAGCGAGACGCCCATCGCTCCCAAAACCATTTTGACCTTGAATCGCGAACCCATTTGGCCGGCGCGCCGCTCCGCCCAAAGGCGCACCAAGCTTCGAAGCAAGATCAGCGCGAAGACCAGGAACATCGCGAAGATCAAGACTGAAAGCGCGAAAAGGATGTAAACCGCGCTCCCCTGATCCGCCGGCACCGGCACCTTGAAAGATCCCAAGGTGATTACGGCGGCGGCGAGCAGGACCACGACGATCGCTCCGACCGTGAGCCAAACTTTGCGTTTGCTCCGCGCGTCTTTCACGCTAACGGCCCTCCTCGAGGTATCGCCCGAGCGAGCATTCACTGCAAAGCGGTTGCTGGACGCGGCAAAACTTTTTCCCCATGGCGACGATCAAGGCATGAAGCTCGTTGAACCGGCGCGTATCGCCCGGGAATTGGCGCTCGAACATCCAGCGAATGTCCTCGTATTTCGTTTTCTCGTTGATCCAACCGTGCCGGAGCAGCAGGCGACGCGTATACGCGTCCACCGGGAACACGGAGTGTTCGCCCGCGTACAGCAAAATGGAATCCGCCGTTTCCGGGCCAATGCCGAATATTTCGAGCAGCTTCTCGCGCAGGATAATCGTGGGAGTCTCAAACATGCGCTTCAGCGATCCCCCGTGCTCCCGCCGGAGAAACTCGCAAAATGCTTTTAGCTTACGCGCTTTCTGGCGGTAGTAGCCGGACGAGCGAATCAGGCGCTCCAGCCGCCGCAAAGAAACCTTTTCAATCGCGGTGGGAGAGAGCAAGCGGGCCGCGCGCAGCTTCGTCAGTGCACCTTCCACGTTATTCCAAGAGGTGTTTTGCGTCAGTATGGCACCGAGAATAACCTCGAAGGCGGTTTTTCCCGGCCACCAGTGCTGCGGCCCCAGCGCCGCGAACATGGAGTTGTAATACTCATCCAGCGGCGGTTGCGCATCGCGCGAAGCGCGCGCGCCCTGTTGCGAGCAGGACCGCGCGGCGCGCGAGGATTGACCTATCAGCTCCCAATTTTTCGCGCGGGGGCGCGATTTCGCCGTGAAGGTTGCGGGCGCGGCGGCTTTCCTTGGCGCGTGGTTGAGTCTCTCTGACGACTCGCCGGTGGCGATCGCTGAGGAAGTCATGGAGGTTCTAAGATAGGGGCACGATGCGATTGAAGTCAAGGCAGTGTGGCAATTTAGCCACGGTAACGTGGGCAAAGGCGCGAGGCCGCGCTCATAGCAAATGGTTTAGTTCCGGGCCTGAAGACGCGGCGCTACAAATGCAAGGGCTATAGGCGAGACGCCGGCGCTACACGGGCGGGGCGGCGCCCAAGACTTTTTCAGGCGGGCGCGACTTGGGTCCGTATGCTCCGGTGAATCGCCAACGCCAGCGCGCCCAAACCCCAAACCGTAATGAGCAGTCCGATAATAGGACCGGCGTAGGGCACCATGCGCAGCACCCGCAGAACCGCCAGGCCGATTGCCAGCCTGCCGATGGCCGGACCGACTCCCGATCCGATTCCCAACATTTTCTCTCCGAGCCACGAGGCCACGAAAATCTGCGCTGCATACACCGCAATCGCGTAGGCGAGAAGCGTAGCAATTCCAACACCCAGTCCGACGATGGTGATGCACGCGATGAACGCAACGATGGGAGTTGCAAACAGCAACAGAATGCCGAACCCGATACAAACCCCCGATCTGTTGGCGGTATTGACGGCTCTCGCGAAAAATCCCGGAGACAGAAACAACAGCAGGAGGCCGAACAGGAAGCTTGCGCCCCAGAAAAGCACCTGATGCCAATAGTAAGCAAGCTGGCTGTAATCAGGACCTGGCTTGCGGAGGGTCACGTCGATAGGACTCGCCAGCTTGGCGCCCCCGGCGACTTGCGGCTGCCGGCGGCCTCGATATTTCGTGTGGCCCATTATCTGAGCGGTCGATCCGATGCTGAAGCGATCTCCCTGGATCTGGGCATCGCCACCGAGCGTACCGTTTATATCGAGATCGCCGGCGTATGCCAGAAGATCGCCTGCAACCCGCCCATCCAGTTCAGAGGCGCCGGAAAACATAGTCAGCGTGCCTCCCACCGTGGCCTTTTCAGCCAACTCAGTTCGTTCCGTCCAAGTCATGGCATTCTTCGCTACCGTCGAGTTCAGTGAGAGCGACTGGCACCAAACGCGGACGTTACCATCCACGGGCCCGTTTATCTGGATCTCTTGTCCGAATCCGAGGATGTCTCCCTTGACGTGGCCATTGACGGTGACGCTGGAGGAAAAAACGATCAAATCACCATCGACATCGCCATCGATGCGGGTGCGCTCCGCGGCGACGATCAGATCCGTTTTCACCTCCTGGCCGGCCGGCAGCGTGTAGCTCGGGTCGCCGTGGTGTATTTCAGCGGCCTGGGCTGAAGGAGGCAGAGCCAGCGCCAAGACTAGCGCGCCCATCACAAATGCAATGGGAGTAAAGTGCCGCCATTGCTTCCTCAGCGCCCAGATTCCGATGCCCCCCAACGTAGCCAGGGGCAAAAATTCCAAGAGGGTTCGCATTGAATCCCATCCTTTCCAAAAGGTGCCGCTAAAGAAAAGCATCGTCAGCAAATTTCCCTGCGTAAAGCCGGCCTGAGAAGCCTCGGCATACCACGGTTGGATGAAGCCGCTCCACAGCGTATAAAGGCCGCCCGTTGCAAGAGTGAAAGCGGCGATCCATCCCCAGTGTGTGGCGCTGCGCTGGGGCGCGCTGGTCAGATATGAAGGAACCGGTTCCTCTTCGGCGGCCAGCGCCTTTCGCAGCCAGACGCTTTCGCTCCCGAGAGCGTGCAGCAAACCGCCGCAGGCGGGGCACGCCGCGAGATGCGCCGAGACCTCAGCGGCGCGGCCGGGATCGAGCTGATGCTCGAGATAGAGCAACGCGGTGACTTCATCGAAGTGGTCGTCGATTCGGTTCATGATTTTCCCCCAGCAGAAGCTTTTAGAGCGGCGAACGAACCGCTCTGGGTAAGGGCGTCGCGCAACTGATGGCGGGCGCGCAGCAGCAGGACACCCACGAAGGCGCGGCGCACGCCGAGCGTGTCCGCAATTTCGTCGTAACTCATGTCCGCGTAATAACGAAGGGCCAATGCCATTCGCGCGCGATCAGGAAGCTTGGCCAGCCCCGTGCGGACCTCTTTGCCGGTGTGCTCGGCCTGCAGGCGCTCGATTTGGCTTGGATCGGGATGTTCGAGCGGAAGCGTATCCAGATCGCCGGTTTCGAGATCCTGGCGAATGCGGCGGCGGCGCAGGGTATCCCAGCAATGATTGCTGGCCACTTTATAGAGCCACGCGGTAAAGGGCCGCGAAGAGTCGTAGGTGCCGAGTTTCTGGCGCACTTTCATGAATATTTCCGTGGTGGCGTCTTCCGCGTCCTCGCGGGCCGGGAGCACCCGGCGGCAGAACCGGAAGATTGCCGCGGCGTACTGGCGATACAACTCACCCCAGGCGTCGGAGTCGCCCGCCCGGACCTGGGACAGCAACCGCGCCAAATCCGCTTCGCTCATCGTCCCGGTCGTTTTACGCTCGTCCATTGATCTAGTACGCAGGCTGGGCGCGAAATGTTTCACAACTATCACAAATCAGCGGAGTTGTCTGCGAGCAAATGGTTTGTGGCCCTCCGGGCGGGTCGTCGCCGCTCGTGATCTTCGAAGAGGCCAGACGAGTTCCGAAGGGACAAAATTCCCCCCTCGGTATATCATCTCGGACGCGGGCTTGGCGTTACGTAGCTCTAAGGTCAATTAAGAAAAGCAAGATCAGGTAAACCATGAGATCAAGTCGCATGAATAGGTGTATGTGGTTGACGGCCGGGCTGATGGCCGCCGGTGTGTTTCTGCCAGCGGTTTCGAACGGTCAAACAAGTCCAGGCAATTCATCCGGCCCGGCGACCAACCCGCTCTCGCAAACGGACTCAGTTCGCGCGACCGAGGAAATAAACGACGCTTACATGCGCCAGACGTTAGGCGATCCGAAAGAACAAGCGGCGTATCAGGCGTTTTACAAGGCCAGCGAGGACGCGAAGAAGATGAAGCTTGGCAACGCGTTTCTCGCGAAATATCCTGGGGACCGCTATAGCGAAGCGGTGTACGAAGAGCTTGCTCAGGCCTATTACAACAGGAAGGATCTGGCGAACTTCTACACCTATTCGGACAAAGGACTCTCGCTTTTCCCCGACGATGTGCATCTGCTAGCCTTGACCGGCTGGGTGATTCCCCGGGCCTTTACGCCGGACGAGCCAGATGGCGACAAGAAGCTCGACAAGGCCGAAACGTACGAGAAGCATGCGCTGGATGTGATGGGTACGATGGCGAAGCCTGACGTTTTTACCGATGAGCAATTCGTCCAGTTCAAGGCAGGCGAATCGGCCGTGGCCCATAGCGGGCTCGGACTCGTTTATTTTCGCCGCGAGAAATATGACGAATCTGCCAAGGAACTTCAGATTGCCATCCCGGGTGAAGCAAATCCGGATCAGACCGATCTCTTCATCCTGGGCGCCGACCTCGAAAATTTGAGCCACTTCAAGGAAGCGGCGGACGCGTTCAACCGCTGCGCGCAGATCGCGGGCATGATGCAGGATAGGTGCAAACAATACGCGAGCGTCGCTCTGACGCACGCCGGCGAGGCGAAGTAGAAATCATCCATCGTCATGCAAATCGGTTCTGTGGCTAGCGGGGTTTGCGGCCGCTATTGTCGTCGGACTATTCGCCCTCCTCCAATTCGCCTCGCGCTACATAAGTGGCAACTAGACGGCGGCGAGCTATCCAGGCGTCCCGGTAGATGTGTTCGGCTAGCACGCGGGGATACGAAGCACTACTGCTTTTGGTACACTATTGACACAGCAACTTCGAGATTTCGAGGCGGGTTCATGCCGATCTACGAATACGTTTGCGACGATTGCGGCGAGCGGTACGAGCACCTGGTGATGAACGGGAAGACCTCGGTTTCATGTCCGAAATGCGCGAGCGGCAAGCATACGCGGCAATTGTCGGTTTTCGCCGCGCCAAGTAACGGCAGTAAGTCCTCGGCGAGTCCGAGTTCCAGCGGCGGCGGTTGCTGTGGCGGCGCTTGCGGCTGCAATTAGCCCATCCGGAGCACGATACCGGTCCTAAGGGACGTGCTTGGAAGCTGTGACGGTGTGATCCGCCTCGTTTTGTCAGCTGCCTGTAGGGACAATCCCCGCATTTTCGACCATAAGGATTACTGTGCGCTGCAGAGCCCTGGTGCGGTGCAGAATTCCCTTTGGAATCACAAAGCCGTGTCGCGGAGGAAGCTCGACTGTTCGACCTTCCAGGTCAATGAAAAGCTTGCCCTCCACGACATAGAAGAATTCATCGTCAGCGTCATGCTTGTGCCAGTGATATTCACCCTGGACAACGCCGAGGCGGACCACTGATTGGTTCACCTGGCACAGCGTCTGGTTATACCACTTGAACTCGCAGGCATCCGCCAGACCCTTTTCATCAATCACCTCGAGGGCCTGGAAGGCGATATCCAAACAAGTTTCGTAGGGAAATGATTTCGTCTCGCTCATGGAGAGTTCTCCTCCCACACCACGCATCGGAAATTATCACATTGTTTGGTTAGCATCGCCGCCTGAGACGCGAATTATCTGGTGGGCAAGGCCACTCACTCACTTACGGTTTGGGCGCGGCGGACGAGGTGGCTGGAGAACTTGGCGAGGCGGCGAGGAACTGCTGGAGTTGGTCCCGTTGTTGGCGAGCCTGCGCGGCGAAGAAGCCGGTGGGAGCGAGCTTGAGATACTGGTTCAGGTCGTCGAGCAGGGCGCGATCATTTCGGAGTTGCATGTGGATGTTAGCAAGCACCAGGTAGAGTGTCGAGTTGTCGGGTTTGAGTTTGACGGCGGCAACGGCGTTCGGTTCGGCTTCGGAGGCGCGGTGCAGTTCGACAAGGGCGCGGGCTAATTGCGAGTTAGCCCGCCAGGAATTGGAATCAATCTCGACGGCCTTGCGTGCGAAGGTTTCGGCGTCGGCGAAGCGGTGTCCGTTCAGGTAAAGCTCAGCAAGCCCGAGATACCCATCCTGGTATTTCTCATGACTCACTTCGATCGACTTTTGAAACGCTTTCTCGGAACTGGTGGTGTCCGCGAGTTTCATGTACGCGACACCGATCTGAGCGTAGGCTTCGTAGTAATCGGGATACTCCTGGATCGCTTTTTCGAACGGTTTGAGGCTGCCCTGATAGTCCGACTTTCCATATAGCAGGGCCAATCCTTTTTCCATGTCATCGTGCGCTTTGCGTGGTATGGAAAGGTCGCGCACCGAGACAGTATTCGGTCCCTTGATGTTGGCATCAGCGGTTCTACGAAGTTCCACCTGAAGGGCACGCTCGTCATTGAAGAGTTCCACTTGCTGATTTACAGTCTCGTATCCAGTTAGGTCTACGACCAGGACGTAAGTGCCCGCCGGGATATTGGAGAAGGTAAACCTTCCGCCATCGCCGCTGAAAAACGTTCCGAGGGAGGGGCCGCGGGTGGAATTCAGCTCCAGTCTTACGCCGTCAAGCCGAGTGTGGGTGTCGCCGTCCGATACCGTCCCGCTCAAGTAACAGGGATCGCAAGTAGATGTCGTCGGGCCTTGGCCCGCTGCAAAGGGTGCCGAACAAACCACGCACGAGGCGAGCAACAACCATCGAATGAATGGAACGTAGCTCGATACCCTGCGCATTGTTCACTCCCCAATTGGCGATTAGCCTACACCCCGGGCAAACTGCGAGCAAGAGGACCAGAAGCAGCGCGCTTACAGTTTTCTAGCGCTCCTTCGAGCTTAATCTTCTATTTGACGATGACTTTGGCGCTGTGGAAGCCTGACGGGGTGAAATGGATAGTGAACGAATAAAGGAGCAGATTCACGCGCGCTTCATAGTCTGCCGCAAGGGAGATGCTCAGCACGTCAGGAGTGAGCGTGCATTGCACTGTTAACTGTTGAGGCGCAAGCCGAATCCCATGATCTTTGGCCTTCGCCACGACCGAATCGCGCAAGCCCTCTTCAGTGGGCGTCGGAGCTAATCCGATTCGGAAGGGGCTCTGCACCGCGAGGTCCTGCATGTCACTTTGCAACTCGGAGTTGGCCACATTGCAAGCGCCGACCTGCCAGCCGATGATACCGGCCAATGCAAGAAGGACCAATCCGAGGATGATAGCGCGATTTCTCATGCGTTTTCGTCAGTATGTGTACATCGCGCTTACTGTATGCAAGGATAAACCCGAACGCCGACCATTTCGGGCGGGACAGCTAGGGCATGTACCCAAAATGCGAACCTGGCGCGGTACACAATTCACATTCTAGAGACAGGACAGCCAGACTGGAAACCTCAGCGGCAATGGAGTAATCTCCATGGCCGTGAGCTGCCGGAATCGCGCGGCCGCCACACCGGCAAGGGGGATCTGGCGCAATGCGAATGAAGCTCTGTGCCGCGCTGACGCTGGGCATCGTTTTGTGCGCGAGCCTCTTCGTTCATTCTATTCAGGCTCGCGATTCCTACCGTTCTGACAACCCGTTCATGGCGAGTGATTGCGATCGCGCGTGCCTCTACGGGTTCGTCGACCAATATATGGCGGCGCTGGTGGCCAAGGATCCGGGGCGCGTGCCGTGGGCGAAGACGGTGAAATTTACCGAGAATAATGTGGTGCTGCAAATCGGCGACGGGCTTTGGGGGACGATCAGCGGCAGAGGCGCGGACGATCTGAGGGCGGCCGACCCTACGAACGGACAAGTGGCGTATTGCGGCGTGGTAGACGAGCGTGGAAACAAGGCGTTCTTCGCGCTGCGACTCAAAGTGGAGGACCGCAAAATCGCGGAGGTGGAGACGATTGTGGATCGCAAGGGCTACGGTCCCGGGCCATTCGGCGATCCGAGCACGCTGAAGGAAGTGCCGGTGCTGCTGGAGGACGTGCCAGTCGATCGGCGACGTCCGCGCGCGCGAATGATTGCGCTGGCGGACGGCTACTTCAATACGCTGCAATTGAATGACGGGCAAGTATTCACCCAATTTACCGATGATTGCAGCCGCCGCGAAAATGGCGTGTGGACGGCGAACGATCCGAATCCATCGGCAAACGCGAGTTCGAATCTCTCGGCGTATGGCAAAATATCGTGCGAGGCTGGATTCAAGCTGGGCAATTATCGCTGGGACGACCGCCTGCGCGCGCGTCGCTACCCGCTGGTTGACGAGGAAAAGGGATTGGTGGTGGCGACCGGATTTATCGATCATTCAGGGAGGCTCGAAACGTATACGACGACGGACGGCGTGACCCACCAATCGCCCATGAAATCGCCGCATTCGTTTTGTTTGATGGAGACGTTCAAGATTGTGGACGGAAAGATACGGCACGCCGAAGCCGTGTTTATTACCGTTCCGTATTACATGCCGTCGCCCTGGATGCAATAGAAGAATGGTCCTGAGGGCGGATTTTGCAGAAGGGAGATGTTCCAATGGTTGACTTTTCCAATCAGCCCACGATGAAGGGGTTTTTTGCGCCCACGCGTTTCGAGGCGGACGTGTACGACTGCGAAGTGATCGGGAAAGTTCCGACTGAACTTAACGGCGCGTTTGTGCGTCTGGGCGGCGACTGGTTCTATCCGCCTAAATTCGAGGACGATTCTCCGTTCAGCATGGATGGGTACATCAATATGTTCCGGTTCAAGAACGGAATCGTGGATTACAAAGGCCGCTGGGTGAAGACGCCGCGATTCAAAGCGGACCGTGCGGCGCACAAGCAGCTCTTTGGCAAGTACCGAAATCCGTTCACCGACGATGCAAGCGTGAAGGGGCTCGATCGCTCCGTTCAGAACACTACGCCGCTGGCCTTCGCCGGAAAACTTTTCACGCTGAAAGAAGACAGCCTGCCCTACGAAATCGACTGCAACACGCTCGAAACGATCGGGCCTTACAATTTTCACGGAAAGTACAAGAGCCTCACGTTTACCGCGCATCCGAAAGTCGATCCCGCGACCGGGGAAATGATCTGCTACGGCTACGAGGCTGAGGGCTTGGAAACGAACGACGTCTTCCTTTACACCATCAGCAAAAAAGGCGAGGTGACGCGGGAACTGCGCTTCAAAGTTCCTTACGTCTCGATGGTCCACGACATCAGCATCACCGAGAAGCACGTGATCATCCCGATCTTCGGCTTTGTCTCGAGCATGGAAATGCTGAAAGCAGGCAAAGTACATTGGGGCTGGGACGACACCAAGCCCGCCATGGTAGCCATCGTGCCGCGCGACGGCGAAGCGAAAGACATCCGCTGGTTCAAAGGGCCCTCGCGCGCGACCGTACACACCCTGAACGCCCGCGACGAAGGCGACAAAGTGATCTTCGAAGCGCCGATTTACGATTCCAATCCGTTCCCGTTTTTCCCGCCGATCGATGGCTCGAAATGGGATCCGACCAAGGCGCGCGCTTACATTCGCCGCCAAACGTTCAACCTGAACTCGAAGGACGATGGTTTCACAGAGGAAAAGCTTTTCGAGATGAACGTGAGCGATCTTGGCCGTGTGGACGACCGCTATCTCACACAGCGTTATCGCTATGCGTTCACGGCTTATTCGGACAAACAGAGGCCTTTCGATGAATGGAAGGCCGGCAATCTGGGCGGGCGCGTGAGCAATTGCTATGGACGCTTCGATCTGGCGACCGGCAAAATGAATTCGTATTTCGCGGGACCCACGCACAGCCTGCAGGAAGTCTGCTTTGTGCCGCGAAAGAATGGAGCGGAAGGCGAAGGCTACATTATGGGCGTGGCGTCGAATTACGCGGAGATGCGCTCGGAGCTGATCATCGCTGATGCGCAACGCCTCGAAGAGGGTGATGTTGCGCGGGTGCTTCTGCCATTCCGCGCAACGACGCAGGTGCATGGCCGGTGGATGAATGAAGGCGAATTGCCGTTTGCGTGAGGCCAACCATGGACGAAAACTCGTTTACAGTCGCAGCCACGTTGACACGGCGCACATTCCTGGGCGCGATTGCATTGGGAGGGGCCGCACTGGTCGTGCCAGCCGGCGCGCTCTTGGCACAAGCTGAGCAGGCCGGAGGACGCGGCAGCCCAGTTGTATCGTTTCACCTGGATCAGCCTTATCTCGACATGACGGGGACGGCCATCCCCTACTACCCGCCGCCCGGCGTGCGTTCGGGGGATTCGGCCGCACGGCTTAGCGAGGATGCGTTTCGCAGCATGCTGCTTTAAGACCCGACCGTAAGTTCTGTTGGAAATCGCCGCGAGAGATTCGCTTTCCCCTACAGCTTGTCGATCTTAGCGGCAAGGATGAAATCGCTTTCCGTAAGACCGTTGATTTTGTGCGTCCATGTGGTGACTTCCGCTTTTCCCCAGGAAAGAAGAATATCCGGGTGATGTCCCTGCGATTCGGCTACCTCGCCCACTTTGTTGACGAAGGTGAGCGCCTGTCGGAAATCCGGGAATGCAAATGCGCGGGTGAGGTGATGCGCGTCCACAACTTTCCACTGCGGCACCTGTTTGGCCAGGGCTTGAAGCGGCTCGCCGGCGAGCGGCGGCGTTCCCCCGCGGCACGGTTCACAGGTTTTTGCGGCTAGCTCTGTCATCGTACGTACCCCCTGCCACTATTCTGCCACGCCTGAAGCACGCGGGAGACGGAGAGATGGAGGCAGGAACCTGCTCTGCGGCGGGCGATCAAGTCTGCTATTCTCTCGTTCCCGCGCGGATGGGGCGCAAGTCTCCCGGAGAGGATTGACGATGGCGGACGAAATTCAGGAACTTCATGAGCAGGCTCAGGAAGGCGCACATAATCCGAGTCTCGCGCCCGTAACGGTGACGATGGCGATCTTTGCGGTGTTGGTGGCGGCGGTTTCGTTGCTCGGCCACCGTGCCCACACGGAGGAGCTGCTACTTCAAACAAAGGCTACCGACCAGTGGGCTTACTATCAGGCGAAAGATATCCGGCAGCACAGTTACGAAACTTTTCTGGACCAACTTTCCCTCGCCGCGCCGCAGAATTCGGATCAAGTGCAAAAGCTGAAGGATAAGTATTCGAAAGAAGTGGAGCGCTATCGAGCGCAGCAAACTGAGATCGAGGCCGAAGCGAAGAGAGCTGAGAGCGAGGTGACGGTGCAACGGCGGCGGGCGGACCGGTTTGATCTGGGCGAGGTGATACTGGAGGCTGCGCTGGTTATCTGCTCGATCGCACTCCTCACGCGGAAACGGCTTTTCTGGAAATTAGGCTTAGCGCTCGGAGTCTCGGGAGCGGTGATCGGAGCCGCCGGTTTCCTGGTCCACTGAAAACGAGGCGAGAGAACCACCGAGTCATCGCGGCGTGGAGGCGGCCGCGTATTTTTCGACGTACTGGCGGACGTAGGACGCGAAAACCTTTTCGAGATTTCGCATCACCGGTCCGGGAGCGGCGGGCATCTTGCGGCCCGCGATTTCGCCTACGGCGATCACGCTGCGATTCGTCGAGGAGATGGACACTTCGTCCGCGGCGTAAAGATCTTCGGGCCAGAGCGTGCGCTCTTCCACGGGAATGCCCGCTTGCGGGCCAATCTCAAGCACGATGCTGCGCGTGACGCCTTCAAGGCAGCCGGACGAGAGCGGCGGAGTGAAAATACGGCCGCCAAATGCGCAAAAAATGTTTGCGGTGGTGCATTCGGACACTTCGCCGCGCTCGTTGAGGAGGACCACTTCGTCGTAGCCGGCCTGCTGGGCTTCCTGCAGATTCCAGACATTATTGAGCCAGGAAGTGACCTTCACTCCGGCTATCGGCGAGGCTGCATGGCGGCCGTGTTCACGAATCGAGAGCCGCACCGTCTCGCGATAGACGGGCAAATCGCCGGAATAGATCAGCAAGTCCGCGGTGGCAAGACCCTCGTCGCTGCGCCACGGACCCGCTTGGTTGTTGATGATGTAAATTCGAGCGGAGCCTTCCTTCACTTGGTTTGCGAGCAATACCTGAAGGAGACGATCACGGACCTCGCCGGCTTCAAATGGAAAAGGGCAGCGAATCCGCTGCGCGTTGCGCGATAGCCTCTGCCAATGGCGCTCGAACGCGAACGGAATCCCCTCGATCACCTGGATGGTAGTGAAAAGGCCCCATCCGCTCAGCAGGCCAGACTGGCCGGGAGAGAGCCTCACGTCGCTGAGTGGCAGCAGGCGGTCATTGTGAAATACGGTGTGATGGATCATGGGTGTCCGCAAATCAATTGTATCGCAAAAGTGGCTGACCGATGGAACGTTGCGCCTGCTGCGTTCCGATTATTTCTCGGCATTTTCGGTGAGCGTCGCCACTTGCTGCCGGAGGTCGCGGGCTATTTCGTCGGCGGGCCGTGCGGCATTGATTAAGATGGGTGGTCCGAGCAAGATTTTTATTTGACTCGGAGACGCGCGCCTCTTCCCTGCTTGCTTCAGCGCGAACAACCCATCCAGCCGAGCCGGAACCACGGGCACGCGGAGCCCCGTGGCGAGGAGTCCTATTCCGGCACGAAACGGAGCTATGCGGCCGTCTCGCGTGAGCTCGCCCTCAGGAAATATGAGCAGGCTCCATCCGCGATCGATCAAATCGCCCGCGAAGGAAAAGCTGCGGCGGAACCCGGCTTGTCGCGGCAGCGGGAAGACGTTGAACAACGTGACCACTGCGACGTATTTCAGCCGGCTGAGGTGTCTGGCGAAGAGGCCGACGTTGGGCGAGGGATTGCGCATCGATTCCAGGCGCTCTCCGTCCATCGCTACGGCGAGGTGACGGCGCAGGCGCGCGGGCAGAGCATGAAGGACGAGAACGGGATCAAAAAAGGTGACGTGATTCGAGACCACGAGCACCGGCGCTTTCAAATTGCGAAGGTTTTCGCGGCCGTTTACCCTGGGCCACCCAAGTACCAGGAGCGCTGGACGAATCAACCCTATGAAAGCCGCGGCTCGAAGAAGGCGCACCGGCCAGCTTTGCGGCCAACGCGGATAATGAAAGGATGCGGCGCCTTGCGACGGTTGCGCGATCAACTTTCCCAGAGCTTCGACGGTATTCGCTGAGGCGAACTCCGTTTCGCTCAAGTCCACTTGATAGCGATCTTCCAGAGCGCTGAGCAGTTCCACGCGGTCAACGGAGCTTAGCTGAAGAGGCGCGGATTCACCTGATGGCAGCCGACCGCGCGAAATTGCTTTGAGGAGTTCGCCGAGGGCTCCGGACGGCGTCGTGTGAGGGGAGCGCGGTGCGCCGAGTGCCTCTTCGGCGGCTTCGCGAATGCGACCGAGGACCGGCTTTTGGGTCGGGGTACGAGGAAAGTCTGCGTCGGGCCACACGAGCCAATGCTGCATCCGCTGAAAAAGGGCGAGGCGCTTGTTGGCACGCTGAACGATGGCAGCGGCGTCCGATTTGTTCGCCGAATCTCTCAGCAGCAGCACGGCGCATGGCTGGGCGTTGCCGTCACGCTCGAGGCCGATGACCACGCAATCGCGCACGGAAGGCTCCTTGCGCAGCTCCGCCTCCAGATCCTGAGGATAGACGTTGAGGCCCTCGGGCGTGACGATTACATTTTTTCTGCGGCCCTTGAAATAGAGATTGCCGGCTTCATCGCGCTCGCCGATATCGCCGGTGTGAAACCATCCGTCAGGGTCCGAAACGGAAACAACATCTCCGCTTTGCCAGTAGCTCTGCGCGATATTCGGGCCGCGCACCAGGATTTCGCCGTCTTCCGCCGACAATTTCATTTCAAGGCCTGGCATGGCCTTGCCGATCGAGCCGCTCCCCAAGTGGAAGGGATGATTCAAGCTGACCAAGGCGGTGGTTTCCGTGAGTCCATAGCCTTGGATTACGGCGTAGCCGAGACGCTGCCAAAATTCCTCGACTGCGGATGGAAGCGTGGCGCCCCCGCACACGATTGCCAAGAACCTCCAACCGAACCGGCGGCGGACAGTGCGAAAGCGCCACCATCGCTTGAGAAAATGCTCGTCCTGGGCAGCGCGGAAGTCTCGCTGAAATTTTCCGAAGAGGCCCCGGGCCGCGAAGTCGCGCTCGGTTTGATCGCGGAGCGATTCGAGGAGCCGCGGCACGGCAACGAGCACGGAAACGCGCTGGCTCTTCACTACACGAATCACTTCAGAAGGATTGAGAGTGTCCAGAAAAACGGCGGTGGCACCGAGAATCTGAGGAATGAATATGCCGAGCATCTGGCCGAAAACGTGGCTCAGCGGCAGGAGATTGAGAATTTTCAGCGGGTGAAAAATGCGCTCATAACGGCGATAGCGCCCGAATTCGTGCTCGATCGGCTGGATATTCGCGAGAATATTCGAATGCGTGAGTACCACGCCTCTTGGCTCAGCCGTGGTGCCTGAGGTAAAAACGATTTGGACGGGATCGCTGCCGGTAATCGAGGGTGAAGGGAATATTTCTTGCCGGCCATTTTTTTCGGACGCGAAGAAATCCTCGAGCTGGAGAGCTTGTGACGCAATTCCCGACAACGCAAGGCCCTTTCCGAGAACAGCGAGTCGTATGCCGGCGAGACCGGCGACGCGCGCCGCGAAACCTTTATCAGCCGCCAGATCCATTGGGACACACACGGCGCCACTGAGTATGCATCCGAGAAATGCAGCCACCCACGCGCCGGAGTTTTCGGCCCAGAGGAGCACGCGGTCGCCTTCCTGAATGCCGCGCGCCCTGAGATCCCAAGCGAATCTGGTCGCTGCGTGAAACAACTCTCGATACGGCCAGCTGATTATTCGATATCCGCTCCGCCAAACGACCGCGATTTCGCCTAGAGGACGCGAATCCTGCTGGAAGTATTCGAGGAGCGAGGTGCGAGGCATGGCGCTCCTAGTGTCCCGCAATCCTGATCCAGTTGGGAATGGCTTAGCGGAAAAATAAGGCACCCTGGCTGGTAGATCGCTACGAAAACTCTTCGAGTATGCGCCGCGGTGGATACCGAGGCGGCGTCCGGCTGGCGCTTATGGTTTCTAGCTTGACAGTACTGCCGGTAACAGAACCGTCGAGACGGTCGATTTTGGAGGAGTAGCCAGTGGAATCCCGCCGGGTTCTACGGACAAAATGGTATAGCTATTTCTGCCAACTGCGTGGATTGTTGTTGAGCCTCGGTGACCGCCTTCCAACACACGAACGGAACGGCATTTCGACCTCGCTTCAGTACAACTGAAGGCCCACCGGCAGCAGCCGCCAATGCTTCCCGCGCCACCGCGCTTTGGAAGAGGTGAGGGCGTGGGGCTCGTGCGGATACTCATCGTGGACGACCACGAACTCGTGAGGCGGGGCGTGCGCTCGATTCTCGTAACGCGACCGGAGTGGGAGATTTGCGGCGAAGCGGCTGACGGAAGCGATGCCATCGAAAAGGCGCGAGAGCTGAAGCCGGACGTCGTGCTTCTCGATATAACCATGCCCCTTATGAACGGGCTCGATGCCGCGCGAATCATTCGCCGCGATGTTCCGCAGGCGAAAGTAATCATACTCAGCCAGTATGAAGGAGCCGAAATGCGAGCCCGGGCGCTCGAGGCCGGTGCTCAGGCCTATGTCTCCAAATCAGACGCTTCGCGCCAGCTACTTATTGCTATCGACTCGCTCATCAGCAATCGCAACCCGAGCATTGCCTGAAATATTGCGCCTTCGCAAGACGTAGTTTTATTTGACACGCGATGGCACGGCTAAGATTGCGGCGGCGCGTTCCTTGACCGGGTTGCGAGCGTCGAATACACTAGCGTTTCGCTTTACGGTCGCCGCGCCGTGTGTGCCGCCTTTGCCGCGTGTAGCGCCGTCCCGAAGGCAAACTACAATACATATGAACAAATTGGCAGTGCGAGGACGCCGCCAGAGGAGAAGGATCGTTGCCGAAACGCACGTTTCAGCCCCACGTACGCCGCCGTCATAAGAAGCATGGATTTCGCAAGCGCATGAAGAGCCAGGGTGGACGCAAAGTACTTGCGCAACGCCGAAAAAAGGGACGCCACAGTCTCACGCGAGTCTGATGGATCGCGGCTCAGCCTTCCGCGCACGTGCCGGTTGGTGCGCCGCGCCGAATACGACGCGGTATATCGCGAAGGGCAACGGCGCGCCAGCCGTGAGTTCACCGCATTCCTTCGTCCGAATAATCTCGATCTGAGCAGATTCGGCTGGAGCATCAAAAAGGGTTTGGGAAACGCAGTACGGCGCAACCGCATTCGGCGCAGGTTGCGGGAAATTGTAAGATTGCATCGACAGGAGATTGCCCCGGGATGGGACATTGTAATTCATCCACGCAGCTCGGCAGCCTTGGCGGAATTTGCGCCGATGGCCCAAGAGCTGATGAAACTGCTCCCTCGAGCCGCCACGGTTCCAGGCGCGAGCGGCAGACAAACGGAGTAAATTCAGCAGCCCGGAAGGCCGCGGTCTGGATACTCTTGCTGCTGGTGCGTTTTTATATGGCTTTCCTATCCCCATTTCTTGGCGGGGCGTGCAAGTTCCATCCATCGTGCTCGAATTACGCGTATGAGGCTATTCGGCTTTATGGCGCGAAGCGCGGCCTCGCTCTGGCCGGCAAGCGCTTGCTCCGTTGCCGCCCCTTCACCAAGGGGGGATTTGATCCCGTGCCCGAAAATATCGTGGGCGTGACGCTTCCGGGAGAGATTCGGAGCGAAGCGCCGTGAGCGAGATGTCTGACCAAACGCGTGGAGTCCTTTTTGTAATATTAGTCGTAGCGATCACATTTGTTTGGTTTCATTTCTACCAGCCGCCGGTCCCACCTCAGAAGCCCGTTCAAAATGTAGCTACCGCCCCGGCACAGCCTGGCGCACCGAGCGCGCCACAGCAGCCTGTTGCCAGATCGGCCCCGGCGAAGGAAAAGGGGAAGCCCGCGAAGATCCCGGCAATACAAGCCTCGGCTGAAAAATTCGTCGACGTGGAAAGTGCGCTCTATCGCGTAGAGCTTTCAAATAATGGCGCCGTAGTACGAAGTTGGAAACTGAAAAAATACTTCAACGACGACAAACCGCCGCAGCCACTCGATCTCATCAATCCAGACGTTTCGGAGCAACTTGGTTGGCCTTTTTCGCTGATGCTTTCTGACAAGCAGGTTGAGAAGCAGGCGAACTCCGCGCTGTACGAGGTTACGATCAGCAACTCACACGCCGATGTATTGGGAAAGAGTGCAGCGCCGCCGGCCGGCACGCTCGAAGCACCCGTCAGCCTGACGTTCCATTGGAGCGACGGCCACGTGGACGTGACGAAGAAGCTTAGCTTCGAGCAGGATTATCAGCTTTCCGTGGAGGCTTCCGTTTCGCTTGACGGCCGACCCCTGCCTTGCGCGATCGCCTGGCGCGGAGGATTTGGCGACAAAGGGGTTTACAAAGCGTCGCAACAAGTTTCCGTCTTCTTCCAACAAGGCGGAAAAGTAAATCTACTCCAATACAAGAAGCTCGGCGTTCCCGGCAACCAGAGCCAACCCGTCGAGCAACCCGGTGGAATGGAGTTTGCAGGCATCGAGGATCAGTTCTTTTCCGCCGCGCTCATTCCCGATGTCGGGAATCTTTCGTTGTGGGACTGGACGGACTGGCATCACTTCGGTGAGAACCAGCAATCGAGTGAACCTGTGGCGGAGATGGCGGCCGGATCGGATGTTCCCGAGCCGGTGAAACTGCGCGCGTATATCGGGCCGAAGGATCTGGCGCTGCTGGCGAAGGTGCGACCGTCGCTTGAAGGGCTGGTTAACTTCGGATGGTTCAGCACGATCTCTAAGGGTTTGCTCTTCGCGCTTCAATGGCTGCACCGGTACATATCGAATTGGGGCTGGGCGATTGTGATCTTGACGCTAGTCATCAATTTTGCTGTTTTCCCGCTGAAAATGAAGAGCTGGCGCTCCATGCAAGAAATGCAGAAGGTGGCGCCGGAAATGAGATCGATCCAGGACCGGTACAAGAAATATTCCATGACCGATCCTCGCCGCAAGAAGATGCAGGAGGAGATTGCGGAGCTCTATCAGCGCCACGGCATCAATCCATTGGCGTCGCTCGGCGGTTGTGTGCCCATGCTGGTGCAGATGCCCATCTGGTGGGCGCTGTGGCGGGTGCTGATAGGCGCGATCGAGCTTCGGCACGCACCGTGGATCTTCTGGATTCAGGACCTTTCCGTTCGAGATCCGTACTATATTCTGCCGGTCGCCATGGCAATCACGATGTATCTAATGACGAAAATGACGCCGCAGACCGCGGCCGTCGATCCCGCGCAGCAGAAGATGATGACGCTGATGCCGCTGATGTTCGCGGCCTTTTTCTTCACGTACGCGAGCGGATTGAATCTTTATATGTTCACGAGCAATTTGGTGGGCGTCGGCCAGCAATGGTATCTGAACCGGACGCGGCCGCTGCCCTCGCGAAGTAAATTCAAAAAGAAGAAAGAAGTATGAACGACCAAGAGCGAATCGCGAACGTGAGAAGGGCGCCTTCCAAGGAATTTTCGCGCCGGGAGCGCCCGCAACCTGCGCCGCCGCTGGACGCGGAGAACGCCGCGGGCGAGCTAAAGAAGTTTATGGACCTGGTTACCCGGGAAATGGGGCTCGAGATCGAGAGCGACATCTCCGTGGCGCAGAGTTCGGAACCGGGCGCTCGTGATTCTGACGTGGTGGTCACTTTTCGAGGCCCCGATCAGGATTTGCTGTTGGAGCGCAATGGAGATCTCTTGCTGGCGCTCGAGCACATCGGGCATCGCTGGCTGCGATTGGATCCCCGGCTGCACGATCGCGTGCGATTCGATTGCGGCGATTATCGCGCTACGCGGCTTGCGGAATTGAAACTCTCCGCGCGCGTGGCGGCACAGCGCGTACGCGAGACGGGCGAGCCTTTTCGGTTCAATCCGATGTCGTCGCGAGAGCGACGGATCGTCCATTTGGAACTCAGTGGCGCGGCGGGCGTCCGCACGATGAGTGACGGCTCCGGCGACCGGCGGCAACTCGTGATTTATCCTGCAACGAAGAAGTGACGGCCTCTAAATTTCCAGCGCGTACCCCTGCTTGCCCACGTTAATGCATTGGGTGGTTCCGAGACTGTCGGTGAGACCGGCAGTTTCGTGGATGTGTCCACAGAAAAGATACGGCGGACGAGCCCTTTGAACCCATTCGCGCAGCGCCGGACTGCCCGCATGTTTTCCAGGCGCATATTCGTCGAGCTTGGTGCCGGCCGGCGGGAAATGAACGACGAGATAAAGCGGATGGAACCCGTCAAATGCGGACAGAGCGCGTGAAATCTCTTCTTCGGAGTATTCGCCGGGCGTGTTGAAGGGCGTGATGTTGCTGTAGCCGAGTCCCGCCCAACTTAATTCGCCGTCAGCGGAGGGGAGCCGGCGGATCTGCCGGTGAAAATCGACAAAGCCGAAGCGCTGGCACAGAGCTCGCGTGTCGTCGTGCGTTTCATGGTTGCCCGGGAGCACCCAGAGCTTCGCCCCCAGCGGCTTGAGAATCTCGCCGCAGCGTTCCAGCCCTTTGCCGAAGGTGGCGAGATCGCCGGCGGCAATATACAGGTCGGCCGGGTGCGCGGCGACGCGTTCGAGCGCGCGAAGATCCCCGTGAATATCGCTGAAGATCAAGATTTTCATGGAGATCTTTTCGTCGACGCAGGCACGGGCGGCTGCGGTACCATTTGCCTTGCGCGGCGCTCGGGCATGCCGTTGGTGAGCCACCCTTGTTCGATCAAATTGCCGGCGGCGTCGAAGACCACTCGATAGGTGAACGGCTGCGGGCTGCGACGTCGGCCGTCCGCAAAGCGGTTTTCGCCCAACTCGATTACGTGATCCTTGCCCTCCACGAAGCTGTGGATCGACGGGAAACGCGCGAACCGCCAATAGAGCCTGACGTCCGGCAACGAGAAGGCACGGGCGATAAAAGCATCGGGCGGAGAATCGGGGACGAATCGAAAATCGGGAGGACCAGAAGCCCTCAGATCGAACTGCGCCTCGTACAATCCGTCCGGGGATCGAACGGCGTCACCCCAATCCAAAAGCGACGGCGGAATCGGCAATGCGCCCATGCGAAGAATCTCAATATGGCTGCGATCGGCGAAGGCTTTGGCACGGAGGAGAGCCGTATGGTGCGCCAGTGCGCAACCGAAAAGATACACGAGGGCGGCTACGGTCCCAGCCTGGCACCACCGAGCGCGGGTTACGCGGAATCCCCAGCCCTTTGTTGCCGGAAGGAAAATAACACCAGCCAGAATGACGCTTGTCAAGGCAGCTACCCAAAGGCGGAAGGGATAGCTAGCGGCTTTTGTTAGCAGCCAGGCGGCCAAAGCGCCCACGGTAAACCAAATCCATATTCCCCAAGCCCTCCGGCGGCTTTTGCTTGGATCGTGGGCGGCATCAGGTCGAGTGTCGGAATAGATCCAGGCAAGCATCTGGGGCAGCAACAAAATGGCCATGAACGTAAGATCGATAATGAACAACATGTCCCATGCCACGCGCCGGTTCGAGAGCGGGTACCACATGCGAGTGCCGAAGGACGTCATGCCGTCCAGGATGATGTGGCTCGCTATTCCAATGCCGTAGATCAGTGTGAGAATCACCAGCGGCGGCGATTCGATATTGCGGAATCGCTCGCTGTGTTTTTTTAGCCATGGGACCGTGAGGCGCGTAAGAAGCGCGAGAAGAATCGCGAAAACGGGCAGCGCCACGAAGGAATGCGTAATAGCGCGATGGTATTTGATAATCGCAAGGGGGTCGCGCGAAAAGATGTCAGCGGTTACGTCGACGTCCGGAAAAACCGCGCCGAGTGTTGCTGCGAATACGGCGACTCGGCCGTAACGTTCGGAAAAGTATCCCTTGCCGAGGAGCGCGCCCGCAATTCCGTGAGTTACCGGGTCCATAAGGAATCAGAAACCGAAGCAGTTTACACGATTCAATGTGAGTACGCGATCTCTACGCGGACAAAGCAAAAGTCAAAACAGCGCGACGAGCGCTAGAATGGCCACAGCCGCAAACATGAATACCAATGGAAATCGAGTTCCGCCAGGGCCGAAGGGCCTGCCGTTCGTCGGCATGGCGCTGGACCTCCGCCGCGATCCGCTCGAGGGAATGCGTCGCATGACGCGCGAATATGGGGATATCGTCCATTTTCAGGTGATGGGGCAGGACCGCATTCTGCTGAATCACCCGGATTTGATCAACCAGGTTCTCGTTATCCAACAGGGCAAATTTCACAAGAGCGAGCTGACCAGAAGGATTACGGGAAGAATGCTTGGGCAGGGATTGCTGATCAGTGAAGGCGATTTCTGGCGACGGCAGCGCCGCCTGGTTCAACCGGCCTTTCATCGCAGCCGGATGGCCGAATACGGCGCCACCATGCGCGAGCTCACGCAGGCTCACATTCGTGGATGGCGCGACGCCGAGGAGCGCAATGTAGGGCAGGAAATGATGGCTCTGACTCTGGACATCGCGGTGCGCACCCTTTTCGGCACCACGCTTCCCGGAGAAGCCCGCCAAGTCGGAAAGGCCATGACTTTTTTGATGCGCTACTCGCTCCGCCGCCAGAGATTGCCGTTCCGGATTCCGGAAAGATGGCCCACCCCCAATAATCGCCGCGCCAATCGCGAGCTTGAGTTCATTGGTTCGATTGTCTACCGCATCATTTCCGAGCGCATGGCGGAAGGAAATTCAAATCACCACACTGACTTGCTCGCGCTGCTGATGGGAGCCATGGACGAAGATGGCAGCCAAATGACGCCGCAGCAGCTCCACGATGAAACGATGACACTTTTTATCGCCGGCCATGAGACCACAGCGCAGATGCTGTCTTGGACATGGTTCGCGTTGAGCGGGAATGCGCCCGCAGAAGCGCGATTGCACGAAGAACTGAGCAGTGTGTTGGGCGGGCGTTCGCCGGAATCCGCAGACTTTTCCCGCCTGCCATACTTGCGAGCCGTGATGAATGAAGTTCTGCGCCTCTACCCGCCGGCCTATATCCTGGCGCGCGAGACGATCGAACCCTGCCAAATCGGCGGCTATGAGTTGGCGCGGGGATCGACAGTAGTTTTGTCGCAATGGATCACGCACCGCGACGCGCGCTATTTCGATGACCCCGAGGCCTTTCGCCCCGAGCGCTGGCTCGACGGGCTCGCAGATCGGTTGCCGGCTGGGGCCTATTTTCCGTTTGGAGCAGGCCCACGCCGATGCGTCGGAGAGGGATTTGCACTTCTGGAGGCGGCAATCGTGACGGCAACACTCGCGCAGCGTTTCAGTTTTCGGCTGGTTCCCGGCTACCCAGTGGTAGCGGAACCTCTGGTGACGCTGCGGCCGCGTCAGGGCATTCAGATGACGCTGCACGCGCGCTCGTGAGCGACGGCATCCGCCGCGGCGGACCGTGCCCGGCAAACTTACTTGGCGTGACCTGCGCCGTCCGCCTGGCACAAACGGGCGCCTCCTGTGGAGTGCGGGAGCTTGCTCCCGCTGTCTGCCGTTCGGGCTTGCCCGGACGTGCTGCAACCGCGCCCCATAAATCGCGCACGTGGTTTGGCGTGCGGCTGCTCCGTACCGGCATCCGCCGAGGCGGACTGTGCCCTACAAACGCCCAAAACCGCCCGTTCGCCGTAGACGATTTTTCTTTACACCAACAGGTACTTGCGCGAATCCGACCCCTCGTGTAAAGATTTTCCTCGTATCCTCGGACTACGCCCACAGGCCGCGTCGCCACAAAAATCGTAGGGGCACGTTCTAGTGCACGAATTCGCCTGTCCCGCCGTTCGCCCATGGATCGTATGCCAGCGAGTAGCGGACTCGCGCTGAAATTGGCGGATGGTCGTAAAACAAGAAAACATCCGCGGGATTGGGCGCAGGGTCCTCCAAATCCACCTCGCCAAGAATCTGAAACGCCTGCGCGGCAACCTCGCCCGAGTCTGGTGTTAGCCCATGCGTAACTTCGAGGCCATATTGATCGGCCTGGTGTTCGTAGTGACGAGTGATCGCATTGGCAAGCGGATTGTTCGCAAACGAAAAGATCGTGAGCAGCAACAGCAGCGCGGGAAACGCAGCCCAGTCGCCAACACCATTGATTCCCCAGTTCGTACCCCACCGCGCCAGCACCCGCGCAATCGAGAGATACCCCAGATAGAACAACCCCAGAAAAACCGCGCCGCCGAGCGCTAGCCCCTTGGGAATATGGTAAAGCACGTAGTGCCCGGTCTCATGCCCTGCCACAAATACGATCTGTGGCGTGCTCATCCTCGCAATCGTTGTATCCCACACAACGATCCGCTTGGACGAGCCGATTCCTGTCACGTAGGCATTCAGCCCCGTCGATTTCTCCGAAGCGGCCATCCAAAACATCCGCTGCGGCGGAATGTTTTCGCCGGCGCGCTGCACCATCTGCTCGAGTGAAGCCGTCAGCGCCGGATCCTTTTCCGCGAGCGGCGCGAACTTGTGGAACAGAGGATCGATCACCAGCGGTTCTATGAACGTTCCCAACACGATGAGCGGCAGCGAAGCAATCCAAAACCAAAGCCACCAGCGTCGCGGGCTTCTGCGAATCGCCGCGAAGAGTATCCAAATCACGATGATTCCGACGATCACTGAAACAAACTGGCTCTTCGTCCAGTCCCAGCTCCACGATCCCCAGCCCTGAACGCTCAGCCCGAATTTTCGCGATACCCAATGCTGGCCGATGTCTCCAGGGCTTTCCAAAATGGCGATCGTTAGCAAAATCAGAGGGGAGAATATTGCTGCCTGCAAAAATCGGTTCGAGGATGCTTTTTCCGCCCAAGCGCGGTATTTGGGGGCGAGCCGCCATTTCAAAATCACTAGCAGTACAACAATGGAATAGAGGAACAGCACGATTTGACCCCAAAATGCAATCTGCGCCAGATGGCGCGCCTTGCGGTAAAGGTCTGGAGGCAGCGTAAAAGCGGTTACTTGTTCTTGGCTCTTTTCGCGCGTGGAGGCGGTAGACGAATGAGTGGACTGTGCCGAAGCCGCAATGCTCCGAGAAGTAGCGCTGTTATAAGCAGAGAGAAATTCCAGCGTCGATAGTCCGTTTGCCAATGCAAGCGAGCGTTGCTGCGTGGGCGCCGGGCAGAAAATCAGCAATAACGCCAATGCCGAGCCAGAAAGAAACGTCACCGCCTCTCCGCATTCGTTTGATTCGGATCAGTCGTGAGACGCAAACCCACCGCCCTTTCGGGGCCATCCTCGAGTCGGATTACAGGTGCCATGAAAATGCGGATTATATCTTTTCTGGTAATGGCGGAGGAGGTGGGATTCGAACCCACGAGACCCTCTCGGGTCTAACGGTTTTCAAGACCGCCGCCTTCAACCGCTCGGCCACCCCTCCAAAATTAAGTTGTTCAAACATTGTAACTTGCTAATCAACTTGCCTGGACATATTTCGTCAATCGCCGGACGAGCCGGATTAGTTACGAATCGGCTCCAGCGTTCTATTTTGTGTGCAGTAGCGGCGCAAATAGGTCTACAGTTTCCTTCAGGAATATCGCGTAGGAAGCACGACGAACACGCGTGATTTTGCGATAGAGCTTTCACTCGCCGAAATCATCGCCCCCTTCTGTTCCTCATGCTGTCGCCCCGAAGCTTTCTGATTGATTTATGACGTCAAGTGGCCGTGCCAAATATCCCCAGTGGCGGGCAATGGAGGCACCACATGAAGCCAGCCGCAAAGGAAATTCTCCTGGTCGAAGACAATCCCAAGGACCTCGAGTTGACTCTACACGCGTTCCGCAAAGAGAACTTCAACAATTGCATTGAAGTGGTGCGTGATGGCGAAGAGGCTCTGGACTTCCTGTTCTGCCGGGGAACCCACAGCGACCGCTCCTTTCAGAGTCCGCCCAAACTGATCGTCCTCGATTTGAAACTTCCCAAGGTCGATGGGCTCGAAGTATTACGGGCAATCAAGAATGATACCCGTACGCGCGCGATCCCCGTCGCCATACTGACGTCCTCAAACGAAGATCGGGACCTCGTGGACGGCTATAAGCTGGGCGTCAACAGCTATATCCGGAAGCCGGTTGATTTTGACCAGTTCAGAGAAATCGTAAAGCAGCTTGGGCTTTACTGGTTAATTGTCAACCAATCGCCGCCCGCCACGGCATTCTCCGAACGGTGAAAGAGGCCACTGTATGATCATGCCAACAAACGAAACTGTCGGACATCTTCAGGACCATCACTATGTCCCAACTTGCCTGCGCGTTCTTATTCTCGAAGATAATCAGCGGGACGCTGAGCTCTTCATTCAGAAACTGAAAGAAGCACACTTCGAAGTCGAGGCGGACACGGTGGATACCGAAGAAGCCTTCGTGGCGAGCCTCCAATCCCGGGTTTACGATCTCATCCTGGCCGACTACTCCATTCCCGAATGGAGCGGCCTAGAAGCCTTCCGCTTCGTGAAACGAAATGGAATAGGCATTCCCTTTGTTTTAGTGACCGGCACACTCGGCGAAGAGGCTGCGGTCGACCTGATCAAGGAGGGAGTAGCCGATTACATCCTGAAAGATCGTTTGGCCCGCTTGCCATCGGCTGTGCGACAGGCTCTGGAGGAAAAATTAATCCGCGACGAAGCCTGGCGAGCAAAGCTGGCCCTCCACGATAGCGAGGAAAAAGTTCGGCTATTGCTCGATTCCACCGCCGAGGCTATCTACGGCGTCAATCTCCAGGGCAACTGCACTTTTTGCAATCCAGCTTGCGCACGGCTGCTCGGATACGATGATCCAAGCGACGTGCTCGGAAAACAGATGCACTCGCTCAGCCATACGCGAGCCGAAGGTACGCCGTACGCGATAGAAGAATGCCGAATTTGCCTGGCCGTCCGTGGAGGTCGAGGGATACACGTGGATGAGCAGGTTCTATGGAAAAAGGACGCCTCCAGCTTTCCGGTCGAGTGCTGGTCGCACCCAATGCTGCGGGACGGGAAGTCCATTGGTTCTGTCGTGACGTTCCTGGACATCACCGAGCGGAAGCAAATTGAGGACGACCTTCGCCGGGTGGCTGCAGTCGTGGAATCCTCGCAGGACGCAATCATCAGTGAGACGCTCGATGGAATCATCCTCACTTGGAACCTCGGTGCAGAGCAGATCTACGGGTACTCGCGCGCGGAGGTACTTGGAAAATCGCTCGGCATTATCGTCCCCCCAGACCGGCAGAGCGAGTTCCAAGGCATCCTCAAGAAAATAAGCTGGGGCGAAAAGGTGGAGCAGCTCCAAACGATCTGCGTGAGAAAGGACGGAAAACAGGTTCCCGTTTCCCTTTCTGTGTCCTCGATCAAGGATGCCCACGGAAAAATTGTCGGTGCTTCAGCAATCGCCCGCGACATTGCCGAGACTAAACATTTGCAAGAGATGTTCCTTCAGGCGCAAAAGATGGAAGCGGTCGGCCGATTGGCAGGTGGCGTGGCTCATGACTTCAATAACCTCTTGGGGGTAATCATAGGTTACAGCGATATTGTCGAGGGACACTTGAAAGACGATGATCCCGTGCGCGCCAAGGTTGCACAAATCAAGAAAGCAGGGCAAGGCGCTGCGAGGCTAACTCGCCAGCTCCTTGCCTTCAGCCGCCAGCAGATACTCGATTCGAGAATTTTAGACCTGAATTCAGTGGTGACTGACGTCCAGAAAATGCTCCAGCGGCTCATCGGAGCAGATGTAGAAATGGTCATGGTCCTTTGTCCTAATTTAGCCTCCGTGAAAGCGGATCAAGGGCAGATGGAACAGGTAATCATGAATCTGATCGTCAATTCCAGGGACGCGATGCCGGACGGCGGAACTCTGACCATTGAGACCTCGAACGTTGAATTGGACGATCTTTATGTGCTGAGCCATCCGGAGCTCACTGCCGGCTCATTCGTTATGCTTGCAGTCACGGACACTGGCACCGGCATAGACGCGGAGGTTCAGAAGCACATCTTCGAGCCATTCTTCACCACCAAAGAACAGGGAAAGGGCACCGGGCTTGGCCTTTCCACCGTCTACGGGGTTGTTAAACAAAGTGGTGGCTCCATCTCGGTCTCCAGTGAAGTGGGCCGAGGAACCACTTTCAAAATCTACCTTCCTCAAACTCAAGCAGCCGCCGAGAAAGACAATCCCGAACCAAAGCGCTCATTTGAAGGGACGGAAACCAGCTTGGTGGTCGAAGACGATGAATCGCTCAGGAAACTTACTTGCGAAATGCTTTTGGAGAATCATTATAACGTTCTAGAGGCAAGCAACGGGTTTGAGGCTCATGAGATTGCTCAGCTTCACCAAGGGCACATTCACCTGCTTCTTACCGATGTGGTGATGCCGAGAATCAGCGGTCCAAGTTTGGCCAAATCCTTGATGGCTCGAAATCCCAATATGAAAGTGCTCTACATGTCTGGTTATATGAACTCCTCAGTAGTTCAGGAACTGGCCATCAGCGGATCGGCATTCCTTCAGAAACCATTCATGAGCGACACCCTTACCCGCAAGGTCCGGGAAACATTGGGCGTCAGCGCGCTGCACTGAGTTTGACGCGTGTCGCCTGTCGCGCTGTACCTTTTTCAAAGACGACGTGCCCTTTTTATCCGGCCGCCACTCACACCTCCAGCCTAGGCTTGGCACTGCACCGCAGGTTACAACTTGCAGCCCGCGCCCTTGCATCCATGTGATCGAACGTCTCGTTTTCCGGCGCCCGAGCGGATTGCGGGCAAACGGAGCGCGTGTTAGGCTCGGGCTTTCTCTTTTCCGTTTTCTCTCGCAATGCCCAACGAGGCTCTCGCGCAACCTATCAGCAAAATTTTGTTTTATGCCGCGCTGCTAGCTACGTTCATCGCAGTGCCACGCGTCGCTGCCGCTCAAGTCTCTAAAACACCTACGCCGAGACTCTTCACGAGCGGCGGCGAAGCCACTTTGGAAGCGGACCAGCAACGCGAATCCGGAAAGATCTTCTATGCTGACGGGCACGTCGAGGTCCGCTACCAGAACGCGCGGCTTCGGGCGGACCATGTCGAATATGACAGCGCTTCCCAAATCGTCACCGCGCGCGGCCACGTGCAGCTCGATTATCGGACGCAGCACGTGGGGGCCGATGACGCCCGCTATGAATTGCGCACGGGCCGCGGCACTTTTCATCACGCTCGCGGAACATTCGCCTTGCAGCGGCGCCCCTCGCCCACTTTGCTCGTTAGCCCCAATCCGCTTTATTTTGACGCCGAGGAAGCAGACCGAGTGGACGAAAACACCTATCGCGTCCGCAAAGTGTGGCTCACGGTCTGCAAGCCGGGGCGGCCAGCATGGAAGTTTTACGCAAGCTCAGCCACCATCAAGCTGCAGAAATCCGTTCACATCGAAAACGGAGATTTTCGTGTTTTTTCTGTTCCCGTCCTGTACTTGCCCTACGCCACGCTTCCCGCCGAAAAACGCCGCGATTCGGGCTTCATGGTTCCCGACGTCGGTGACACTTCGCAAAAGGGTATCGTCCTCGGCGACTCGTTTTATTGGGCGCCGGTGGACTGGATGGATACCACCGTCGGCGCCTCCTATTTCAGTTCGCGCGGATGGAGCCAAAAGGGAGAGTTTCGGATGCGGCCCTGGGAAAGCGCGAGCCTTGAGGCCAGTTATTTTGGCGTAATCGATCGCGGGCTCGAACAACAGAACGCTCCGCCGCTCAGGCAAGGAGGTCACGAAACAAAGCTTCTGTTCACATCCCTCCTGCCCGGTGGATGGCGCGCCGTCGCGGATTTGGATCAGCTTACCTCGCTCACCTTCCGCCTGGCATGGTCAGACACGTTTCGCGAGGCGGTTAACTCCGAGGTGCGCAACACCGCGTTTCTGACCAACAATTTCCGTGGATTCAGCGTGAACTTTGCGGCGCTCAGTTATCGAAACTATTTGAGCGCAACGCCCCAAACCTCGATCACTCTGCGGACTGCCCCCGAAGCCCGGATTAGCTCCGTGGACCAGGCTTTTTTCAGCAAGCTTCCGATTTACTTCTCCTTTGACGCGTTTACGGGAGCCGAACACCGCGGAGAAAATGTGACGCCGTTCGAGACCCCCGGCTTTGTCGAGCGCAGCGAATTCGCTCCCAGCGTCACAATCCCCTTGCACTGGGCCGATTGGCTCAGCGTTACGCCCAGCTTCACCTTTCGCTCCACCTATTACGGCGACCAACTGCGCAATGGCGCTTTGCTGGCCCAGGGATTATTTCGCGACACCGAGGAGCTTTCGGTTGATATTCGTCTGCCGGTTTTCGAGCGCGTCTGGGATGGCGGTGACACCAAATGGAAACACGTCATCGAACCCGAAATCACCTACAACTATGTGAACGGCGTGAACGATTTCGGCCGTTTCGTCCGTTTCGACGAAGATGAGACTCTCACCGATACCAACGAAATCGAATACGGCGTTACCCAGCGCCTTTTTCGCCGGACCGGATCGGGCAATGCCGATGAATTGATTACCTGGAGCCTGGCGCAGAAATATTTCTTCGATCCCACGTTCGGAGGCGCGCTCGTCCGGGGACAGCCCAATGTCTTCCAGACCCTAGACGCGCTCACACCCTTCGCTTTCGCGGACGTTCCTAGGCACTTTTCGCCTATCGTGAGCGACCTGCGGGTTGATCCCGGAAAGCACTTCGATACGGAATTCATCGTCAATTACGATCCGCAGCGTAACCGGATGACCGCCATCGGCACCCTCCTGAAACTCAAGCCGTACAAGGAATCGTTTCTTACCCTCGCGCACTTTTCCACGTTGAACCTGCCGCTGAATCCGTCGCCGCCTCCACCAAATTTCGAACAACGCTCGAATCAGTTGCGCACTCTCTTTGGCTACGGGGACCAAAACCGCGCGGGCTGGAATCTGATGCTGGGAGCCAGCTACGATTTCACCCAGCAGGCGTTTCAGAACCAAATCGTCGAGGTCTCTTATAACGGCTCGTGCTGCGGTATCGGTTTTGAGTACCGCAAGTTTTCGTTCGGCGCGATCCGCAATGAAAATCAATACAGTGTCGTGTTTCGGATCGCCAATCTCGGTTCGGCCGGCACTCTGCGAAAGCAAGAAAAAATATTCTGACGAGATTACATGACCCTAGCAGCGGAATCCGAGCTCGCGTTTCTCTCGATTGACGAAGCGGCCTCGTTGCTGAGACGCAGGGAACTTTCCCCCGTCGATCTCGTGAACGCGTCGCTCGCGCGAATAGAGCGATGGAATCCCGAGCTGCACGCCTTCCTCACCATCCTCGCCGAACCGGCGCGCCGCCGCGCGAAGCTGGCCGAAAAAGAGATTCTCCGCGGCTCGGATCGAGGCCCTCTCCACGGCATACCCATTTCGCTGAAGGACAACTTTTACACGCGCGGCATTCGCACCACGGCGGGATCGACGATTCTCTCTGATTTTGTGCCCGAAACCGATAGCCACGTTGCCAGCCGCCTGGCGCGGGCGGGCACAATCCTGCTGGGCAAAACCAACATGCATGAATTTGCCTACGGAATCACCGGCGAAAATCCGCATTACGGAAGTTCGCGCAACCCCTGGGCTCCCCAGCGGATTTCCGGGGGTTCAAGCGGCGGTTCGGCGGTCGCCGTGGCCACGGGGATGGGATTCGCGTCGATGGGTACGGATACCGGAGGCTCCGTACGCATCCCATCGGCTTTATGCGGAATCGTGGGGTTGAAGCCCACATTTGCGCTGGTAAGCGTTTCGGGTGTCGTACCGCTCGCCGTGAGCTTCGATCACGCAGGGCCGATCGCGCGGTGCGTAACCGACGCGTGCATCATCCTGGAATCCGTTGCGGGGAAATATCCGAAGGGTACGGCGCGTCCCGATCATCGAACGCTCCGCGAGAACCTGCCCGCGCGATTCCGCCTCGGCTGGCCTAAGCACTTTTTCTTTGACAGGCTCGACGATGAGGTGCGGCGCTTGGTCGGAGCCACTGCGAAAGTCTTCCAGCAGGCGGGCGCTGAAATCCAGGAGGTTTTGCTGCCTCGTCTGGTGAACTTCGTCGATCAAGCGACCAGCGCCGTCGTCGCCGAGGCGAGCCGCTATCACGAATCGCAAGGATATTTTCCCGCGCGCGCCGAAGAGTATGGCGAGGATGTCCGCGGCCACCTCGAGTGGGGTCACAAACTGCTCGCGGTAGATTATCTTCGCGCCATGGAAGCAAAACGAGAGGTGGAACAGGATTTTGCCTCTGCTTTCGAAAAGGTGGACGCCATCATCGCTCCCACTTCCCCCATTACTGCCCCTCTGATCGGCGAAAGCGAAGTCCATGTCGCTGGCCAGCGCGAAACGGCCGTTCGAGCCGAATTGTTACGCTTGACTCGCCCCGCCAATCTCACCGGGCATCCAGCAATCTCCATCCCGTGCGGATTCTCGCCACAGGGCTTGCCCGTAGGTTTGCAGCTAATCGGCCCGTGCTGGGGCGAAGCGCAGCTCCTCTCTATCGCTTTTGCCTACGAACAATCCACCGACTGGCACCTCCGCCACCCCACACTCGCCTGAAACTCGGCGAGACTGGTGGTGTCACTGCATTGGTAGGGGCACAGCATGCTGTGCCCGGCAAACTTACTTGGTTTGGTGTGCGCAATCCGACTCGGGCAAACGGGCGCGCCGTTGTCTTGATGGGGCATCGCACTACCACGCTCGCTACGGCGCAACACTGCGTTAGCGACATTCTCGCTCTACCACCTGCCTCCCCAGCAGCCCCGTCATCCTGAGCGAAGTCCCGCGCCTTTTCCTCCGCGCGTTTCTTGCGCGCGCGGGACGCAGTCGAAGGACCTCTCTTCGATTGTCAATATGGCTTCGCGCGAGCGGCGAACGCGCCGAGGTTTGTCCCGTAGGGGCACGATACATCGTGTCCGGCGAGCATGCTTGGCTACTTGCGCGCCATCCGCCTCGTGCGTGAATATGAGGCATTCTCATGGCTGACGAGAAACCTTAGATGCGCGTCTATCACTTCCTGCTTGCGACGTGGGCGCTGGATGACATCGCGAAGCAGAGGATTAAGATTTCCGAGATCGATCAGACCAACGATCCGTTCGAGCTGTGGTGCGTCAGCCAGCCAAACCGCAAACTCCGAGATGCCCTCCGAGCCTACAAAAAGGAAATGGGCGAGAAGTTCGGCCTGATTTGCTTTAGCGCGGATTGGGTGAATCCCTTGTTATGGAGTCATTACGCCGACAAGCATCGTGGCATTTGCCTGGGCTTCGAGATAGATGAGAGGGTGCTGCGCAAGATCAAGTATGTCAAGGAGCGTCCGGCCCTGCGCTTACCGCTGACAACGGGGACCACCGATGAACTGCTCTGGACCAAATATTGGGATTGGAAGTACGAGGAGGAATGGCGAAGCTGGTTACAACTCGATGAGCGCGAGGAAGGCCACTACTTCTATTACTTCAACGACAGCCAGGAGTTCATGCGGCTTCGAGAAGTCATCGTCGGCCCGTTGTGCGATACCACGGAAGAGCACGTGAAGGCAGCCCTGAACGGCTGTACGGATCACATCAAGATCATCAAAGCACGATTGGCTTTCAAAAGCTTTCGGGTCGTTATCAAGCAGAACGGATTTCAATCATGCTGAACACGCCGCACGACCCCGTGCCGAAGAGATCGATACTTCGATGGGCTCCCATTTGGACCGCCGTCGAGGGAGCCTGGCGAAGCCGATGGCTTGGATACTGCTTTCTCGCGATAGCACTCGGACTTGCCATCTTCTGGGAGTTTCGTATACCCAGCCCCGGATACTCACTCATCGCAATGGGCGTCGCGGCCGGCTTGATGGCTCTACGTCCAGAAATGCAGGGACGCGAAAAGTGGCTTTGGACAGTTACTCTGTTCGCCCTTGCTTATGTTGAGATCCGGGCCATTAACATCGATCGCTCGAACCATGATGCCGAACAAGCTCTACTCTCGGCCAAGCTACAGTCGAACTTCAATGACATTGCATATGGCATCCAACAATCAATCTTTGAAAGCGACAGGAATTTCAAAGAAACGATCGACAGGCAGAATGAGCTACTGGGCAACATTATGGGTGTCGACACGTACTGTGTTGTCGAAGCCGCGCCGGTCGGCGATAGCTTCCAGTTGGCTGCAATCGCGGTCGGGCCCAACCCTCTTCGTGATGTGATGATCGACCAACTGGATTTGGATCGAGAACGCGCGATCATCGGCACGCCCAATTTCACGTACGATGCGATTCGATCAATCACGACGAGCTACGCCTCGATTCCGTTCCTCGTCTCAACAAGCGCGCATAACCTCAATGAGCAACCGTTCGGTCCCGGCGACAAGCGAGATTTTCATTTCAACTTTTTCACAACGAGCGGAGTTTGGGGCGAGACGCTTAATCTGAGGCGTGTTAGTGGAGGAGCATGGATTCAAGCGTTTCGCGTCACTAAGCAGGTTCCTGCTCCTCACCACCATACCCGGGAAGTGGTTGTCCGCAGCTACATCCCTCCGAACTACCCGAAGATCAACGGAAAAATGGATTGGTGAAGCTTAGAAATTGGCGGCTCTCGCGTCCTCTAAAGCGATGAACCAAAAACCAATAGCAAGCGTCTAACGGATGTGGGAAAATGCGCGATTGTGCGCAGCCCGGCGCTACGGCCTGATACCTCGGGAAGCGTCGAAAAGAGGAAGGTAACCGGATGGACGTTTCCATCTTTGGCGTATTTCTCGCGGGGGTGATTTCGTTCCTCTCCCCGTGTGTCTTGCCGCTCGTGCCTGGATACGTTTCGATGCTTTCGGGCGTGGGCGTGGAGCAGTTGAAGGAAGGCGAGGGAGGCACTGGCAGGCTCCTCACTTTGGCCTTTGCATTCGTGATCGGTTTTTCGGTGGTTTTTATCACACTTGGCGCTTCGGCCAGCGCGGTGGGCTCGTTCATGCTGCGCAATCGCACCCTGATCGCGCCGATCGCAGGGGCGTTGATCATCCTTTTCGGACTGCACCTGGTCGGATGGCTGATCAAGATTCCGGTCAAGGTCGGGATCATCGTAGGTGTCGTACTTGTCGTGATCGGGGTAGCGCTCAACGTGCGCTATGGAAATACGCTTGAGATCAAGCCGGTGCAGTTTTACGCCGCGTCGCTCATTTTCCTTCTCGGACCGTCGATGACGCGCTGGCTGAACCGCGACGTCCACCTGCGCAATGTCGGTGGCGGCAGCCAACCCGGAATCGTGAGCGGATTTCTTCTGGGCTTCGCTTTTGCGTTCGGATGGACGCCGTGCATCGGTCCAATCCTCACGAGCGTGCTCGCACTTGCGGCTACAAAGGGCACTATCGGCGAGGGCGTCCTGTTGCTGGCTTTCTATTCAGCGGGACTGGCGATTCCATTCTTGCTGACGGCAGTCGGCATCGGGCGCTTTTTGAAATTTTATCAACGCTTTCGGAAACACCTCCACACCGTGGAAGTTTTCAGTGGAGTGCTGCTACTTGCCATCGGCGGGTTGATTTTCTTCAACGAGTTGACGTTGCTTTCGCAACATTTGACGTTCCTAAATCGATTTGTGAAATAAGACGGAGCCGGGGATGAATCGGGTCTACAGCGCATTTCTATCAGCAATCGTAATCTTAGTGGCTGCGGTGAGTTTTTCCGGGTGCACCGGTAGCGGCAAATCGGCTGGCAGTTCTTCTGGAACGACGGCGGCCCCTCTGGCCGACGAGCCGGACGTTAGCTTCAAGGATCTGCAGGGTAATAACGTGGCGCTCTCCACCTTCAAAGGGAAAGTTGTTCTCGTGAATTTCTGGGGCACCTGGTGCGAGCCTTGCCGGGGCGAAATCCCTATACTCATCAAAATGCAGCAACAATATGCCGGCAAAGGCTTCACGGTCCTCGGCGTGGCCACCAATGACGATGAGAAAGCCGTCGACCCGTTCATACACCACACGCAGTTCAACGTCGATGGTCATGAGATGACCATGAACTATCCGATCGTCATGGGCAGCGATGATATTTCCACGAAATTCGGCGGGTTGCTTGGCATGCCCACCAGCTTTCTGATTTCGCGCGATGGCAAAATCATCAAGAGGTATATCGGCGCGTTCGCGAACGGCGACGAAATCAATAAGCAAGTGGAGAGTCACCTATGAACTTAGTCAAAAGCTCCCGCTATCTCGCAATACTGTCCGCTTTGCTTTCAATCGGCGCGATTGCCTTGGCCCAGGATTCTTCAACTCCGAAGAGCGCCGCCGAGGTTGTGAAGGCCCACCCGTACGTTTCTCTGGAACCTGTTCCGCGCGGCAAGGAGTTCGAGGCTGCTGTGGTCGTCCAAATTGCCGACGGCTACCACATGAATTCCCATAAGCCCTCGGACGCCTACCTCATCCCGACCACCCTCACCCCGAAACTCCCGGACGGTATTCACTTGGTCGACACAGTTTATCCGCAGGGCCAACTCAAGAAGTTTGCCTTTTCTCCCGATAAGCCCTTGGATGTTTATAGCGGCAGCGTTACCCTGCGTCTAAAGCTTATGGCGGAAAATAGTGCCGCAATCGGAGCCGGCACGATACCGATGACCTTGCGCTATCAAGCGTGTAACAACTCAGCCTGTTTGCCTCCGGTAAAAATTCCCGTGACTGCCCAGTTGCGCGTCGCCGCCGCTGGGTCAGCGGCCAAACCCATCCATTCCGACGTTTTTGCCGCGCCAAAACCTTCTAATTAGAAGCGTCGAAAGCTTCTAACTAGAAGCAATTAGCGGGCCCGAAATGGCAATTTCAGCGCGCTGAGACCGCTGGCAAGGCCCGTCTGAGCCGTGCCATCACGCGCTCCTTTCCCAGCACCACCATGGTCTCAAAAAGTGGCGGGGCGACGGCCCGCCCCACAATCGCCACGCGCGTGGCATTGATGAGCAACCCCGCTTTGACGCCTTCGGCCGTCGCCAAGGCGCGCAATGCCGCGTCGCAAGCGTCGTGGTTCCAATCCGCGAGGCCTTCAAGAGCTTCCGCCAGCTTCGCCAGCATTGCCGGCAACCGCTCATCCTTCCAGAATTTCTGCCGCGCTTCCGCCTCGTAATCGAAATCGTCGGTGAAAAATGCGCGCGCCCACGTCGTGAAATCACCGAGCAAGCGCGTTCGCGGACGAATCAAATCCACCGTACGCGCAAACCACAGGTGGTCGCGGCTTGCCTGCGAGCCTTCCCACAGCCCCGCGCGCTTGAGCTCCGCTTCGACGTACGGCAGCAGCTCTTCTACCGGCGGCTTCTGCAGGTATTGGGTGTTGAACCATTCGAGTTTGGCGCGATCGAATACCGCATTTGTGCGGCTCACGCCCGAAAGTGCGAAACGTTCGATCAAATCGTTTGTACGGATGAACTCGGAATCGTCTCCCGATGACCACCCCAGCAGCGCCAGGAAATTCCGAAAAGCCTCCGGCAAAAATCCCTCTTCAGCGTACGAGCCCACGCTCGTGGCGCCATGGCGCTTGGAAAGCCGCGTCCGATCCGGTCCCAGAATCAGCGGCACGTGTGCAAACACCGGTGGCGTTGCGCCGAGCGCACGATAAATCAGCGCCTGTTTCGGAGTGTTGGAAAGGTGATCGGCACCGCGAATAATATGGCTGATTTGCATTTCGATGTCGTCCACCACCACGCTCAGCTGATACGTGGGAATCCCGCTGGAGCGCAACAGCACGAAGTCTTCTATTTCCGAATTCTGCACTTCGCGCGGACCGAAAACGGCGTCTTCGAATTTCGTAACACCCTCGCGCGCGACACGGAAGCGGATCGCGCACGGTACGCCGGCATGCTCTTTCTCGGTGCGTTCAGCGTGCGAGAGATCGCGGCACGGACATGGGATAGCCTTGTAGGTTTTTGCACCTTCGTCGTCACCTTCGCCTTCGCGATCTTCTTCGCTGGTCGCAGCATCGCCGCCAGCGTAGGCTGCGGCCTTGCAATAGCACGCAAAAGCCGCTCCGCTGGCGAGCAAGCGTTCCGCTGCAGCCCGATAAAGCGGAAGACGCTGCGACTGGTAAATTGGTTCTCCATCCCATTCAATTCCCAACCACCTCAATCCTTCGAGAATTCCCTCCACCAATTCAGGACGATTGCGCTCAACGTCCGTATCTTCAATTCGCAGAAGGAGCGTGCCTCCCTCGCGCCGGGCGTACAACCAGTTAAAAAGCGCGGTCCGCGCGCCTCCCACGTGAAGATATCCGGTCGGGGAGGGCGCAAAGCGCACGCGAGGTTTTTGGGATGGAACCATGCCTTGTCTTCTGTAGTAGATCCGAAGCGACTCATCTTAGCGGAACGTCAGAGCAAAATCGAGGGACTCAGCGCCCGGAATTCGGCGCTCTTCGAGATTTCAGTACCCGGGTACTGTTGACGACATGGCGCCCTCCGCTACATAGTGGGTTCGTGCTCGCAATTGTAAGCACAGCGGCAGGGCGTCTGTTTGAGGCGGGATCGGTGAATTGGCCCGCGTTAACCTCCAAGAAACTGGCCGGAGACGTGCTCGGGTGATTCTCGGGCTTTCTGCTATTCTCCTCGGAACGGCCCCGGCTAAATACGGAGCATAGAATTGCAAAGCTACGTCACTTCCACGGGGATAGTGCTTCAGGCAAGCTGCTTTCTGCTGGCAGCCTTCTTCGTGTCTCTTTACCGCCGGAAACGTCAGGGGTACCTTCTCGCCTGGTCTGCCGCGTGGTTCCTAGTGGGCTTGCATTTCCTGTTGAGCGCTCTGGGCGTATGGCTCGATAAGGATGAAAGATGGCTGGGTTGGCTGGGTGCCTTAAACGAGTCCGCCTTTGCCTTTGCGGCCCTCGCCTTCTACTGCGCCTCCCGCCTGTACGCGAGCCTCAAGGTGCCAAAATGGGTGGGCGTCGCGGGCCTGGCGGCAGTCATTTGGTCGGTTGCGCACGCCCGTTATTCACTCGGCGTGCCAGCGGTGGTGCTGGGCGTGGGCCTGATTTTCCTGCTGGTTGCCCACACATTCTGGCACGAAGGTCGCAAACAAGAAGCCCGAGCGGATGTGCTGCTGGGCTTCACATTTGCGGGTTGGGGCCTGCTCTGCATTTCAACCTTGCTCCATTCTCGATGGGCGTTCCTGCAAAAGTTGCATCTTCTGCCCGTAATTATTTTGCCCGAGCTTTTCGCCTGCGTACTTATGGTAATGTCCGTCTACGAAGAGGAACGGCGACGGGCCGAGCGAAACATGCTGGCTCTCTCCAATCTCAATCTCGTCACGGGGAGCTTCGTGGGAGGCGAGATTCAGAAAATGCTGGCCCAGGCGCTCGACCGAGTGCTGAATGTTGTGCGCGTTCCCACCGGGGCTCTCTGCTTGCAACAGGGTGAAACCAGCGGCGCCGCTTCCGTGATCCTCGCCGGCCTCAATGATTCCTTTTCGGCCGCCATTCAAGAATCGGAACTGAATGAATATTTAATCAACTTGGTTGCGCGGCTCGGCGGACTCGTGGTTTTTCGGGACCTGGCCCGCGATGTGAGCTGGAGAGCACTGGAAAAAGACGATGCCTTCCGGCGCATCCGGCAATTGCTGCTGGACCAGGGACTGCGCACGATCGTGGGAATTAGCTTGCAGGCCAAGGAGCGAGTCTTTGGAGTTCTTCTGCTGGGAACTCCGGACAATCGCAGCTTCGGTCCTGCCGAACGGCGCTTGCTGCTCGCGCTCGGCCAGCAGATCGGGATGGCCGTTGAGAATAGCTACCTGATCCGCCAAACATCGCGCCGCAGCGAGGAGTTGCACATCCTCAACGAAATCGGCCGCGCTCTCAGCTCGACTCTCGATCTGAACAAATTGCTCGAACGGATTTATGCGGAAATGCGCCGCGTGGTCGACGCGGGCAGTTTCTTTATTGCCTATCACGACCAAGACACCGGGGAAGTCCGCTTCGAAATCGAGGTGGTGGATGGAAAACGGCTGCCGAAGCGCTCGCGCCCGGTCGCCAACCGGCTGGCGGAATACGTAGTCCGCACCGAACAGCCCCTTCTGATTCGCGAGCGCTACTCCGAGGAAGCGGAGCGGCTTGGATTCGAATCCCAGCAGCCGGTCGGTTCGATATGCGCGGTCCCTCTAATCCTTTACGACCGTCCCGTGGGCGTGATGGCCGTCCACAGCCAGAAGGAACGCGTATTCGACGAAGGCCACGTCGAGTTCCTGCGGGTCTTGGGTAGCGAAGCGGGCATCGCGATAGAAAACGCGCGGCTGTTTGCCGAAGAGCAAAAAAAATCGCGCCAGCTTACGCTCATAAACAATATCTCGAGCCATGCCATCACCACCCTCGATCCCGATGAGATGCTGGGCAAAATCGCCGCAGAGATGGAAAAGCATCTCTCCTACGACCATATTGGAATCGCAATTCTCGACTACTCCGCCAAGGAACTCGTTGTCCAGGCCGATGCAGGGCCGCGGCGGGAAGCGCTTGGCCGCCGTATCCCCCTCGGAGAAGGTCTCATCGGCCAGGTTGCCCGCACGGGACAAATGGGAATCGTCCGTGAAGCCGGTGCGTCCACCCCCCGAATGCTCCTCCCGGGTTCGGCGGCGTCCGTTGCGCTGCCCGTAACTTATGGGGAGCAGTTCTTGGGCGTTCTCTACGTCGAAACATTGGAGCCATGCGACTTCAGCCCGCAGGACGTCGCGCTCCTCCGCACCCTCGCCGACCTCTTCGCGGGCGCGCTACACAACACACTTACTTTTCAGAAAGCTCAGGAACAGGCCATTACCGACGGCCTTACGGGCGTCAAAACGCATCGCTTCCTGATGGAGGCGCTATCCTCCGAATGGAAACGCTCGACGCGTGCCAGCCGCCCGCTCGCCCTAGTCCTCATGGACCTTGACCGCTTCAAATTCGTCAATGATTTCTATGGCCACCTGGAAGGCGACGTCGTACTGCAGCGCGTCGGGCACATCCTGGAGCAGAATTGCCGGCGCTCGGATGTGGTAGCGCGCTACGGCGGGGACGAATTCGTGATACTCATGCCCGAAACGACGATCGAGCAGGCTCGCCAGCTCGCCAATAAGCTTCGCGTCTGGATCGCGTCCGATCCCATACTGCGCGATAAGAATATAACCGCCAGCTTCGGCATCGCGGCATTCCCCCTTCACGGCGGCACCCCGCAGGAATTGATTCAAGTCGCAGACTCCTCGATGTACCTTTCCAAGCATCAGGGCGGCAATCTGGTCTCTAGCGCCGAGCAGGGCGATCCCAATGACCGGAAAAGATGGAAGAAGGATGTGCTCGAAGCCTATTTGGGAGTTACACTCAAGCGCTTGTTTTCGACCGGGCCGGAAGCCTTCGAGGAAATCTATCGCCGGCTCGAACAGTTTACGCGTTCGCTTAGGGAACAAGGAGGAGACTCGGACGGCGATGTTCTGCCGCCGTCGGTGGTCGAGACCGTCACGTCGCTCGCATACGCCATTGACGCCAAGGACCACTACACGCAGGGACACTCCCGAAAGGTCTCCGCATATGCCGTGATGATCGCCAGGGAGCTGGGTCTTGCCGAAACGGAAATCGAGGAAATCAGACTGGCCGGGCTGCTCCACGATATCGGCAAGGTCGGCATCCCGGAAGCCATCCTGAATAAATCGGGCCCTCTCGACGCTTGCGAATGGGAAACGATGAAAACGCACACCGATCTCGGCGCACGAATTCTCGAAACTCTCAAGCCGATGGCCCGCATCCGGGAGATGGTCCGCCACCATCACGAGTTTTATGACGGCACCGGTTATCCTTGCCGCCTCGAAGGTGAGAACATCCCCCACGGCGCGCGTGTGATTGCTATTGCCGACGCCTACGACACCATCACCTCAGCCCGCACCTACAAGAAGGCGCGCACGGCCGAAGATGCCTTCGCTGAGCTCGAGCGCTGCGCCGCGAACCAATTTGACCCGGCGATTGTTCGCGTCTTCATCGAAACCATGCGCCGCGCGCCGCGTCCCACGCTCGAAGCGGTCGCCAGCGCCTCGGGTCACGCAGGAACTTCTTCATTCTGATCGGTTCCTTGTTTTCCTGAGCGTCTCAAAATCGCAACAGCATGAGCTTCGGCACCCCCCCGACCGAGGGTAATCCGCAACACCAAGCATGTTTGCCGGGCATCAGCCGCGGCGGATATCGTGCCCCTATGACGGCAACGGTGAAAGAAAGTTCACGGCAACGGCAAAACCGTGGCGGTATCAGAGGCAGCGACTGCAACAACCGCACTTAGAGCGGGAACGGCTCTACGACGGCGACGGGACGTAGGTGCGCAGGAGGGAGGTGCGCGAGGTGGCGCCTGGCTTCCGCGCGTCAGGCAACAATTCATACTTACCGAGAGACGCGGGCAGCAGCCAGACCTGCGCTGGTCCGTATGTCTCGCTCTTCCCGCCCCAACGAATGCTTCCGCTTCCTTCGAGGAAAACCAGCACGTCGAAGTGCTCGCGTGAGGTGACGCACTCGATGCGTTCGCCAAACTCCCATCCTTCCGTCGCGAAGTATTCGCAAGCGGCGAGGCGAGTCTCGGCGACCGGGCCGCGATGGATTCGCGGCGCCTGGATTTTCCCTCCGCGCTGTTCGCCAAACCGAATCACCTCGAGAGCCTTTTCGATGTGCAATTCGCGGGAGCGGCCTTGCGCGTCGCGGCGGTTGTAATCGTAGACACGGTAGGTGATATCGGAGTTCTGCTGAATTTCGCAGAGCACCAGTCCGGGGCCGATCGTGTGCGCAGTGCGAGCTGGAACGAAAACGGCGTCGCCCGCGGTTAGAGGAACGCGCTCAAGGCAATTCTCGGCAGTGCCATCGGCGATGGCGCGCTCGAAACTTTGGCGAGTGACGCTTGGCTTCAGGCCGACAAGCACCTCGGCATGCGATCGCGCGCGGACCGCATACCACATCTCGGTCTTGCCGCGGCCACCGGCGGCCTGCTCGTGCCGCGAGGCGTATTCGTCGTCCGGATGGACCTGCACTGAAAGCTTGTCTTCCGCGAAGATGAATTTAATCAGCAGCGGGAACGGCCCGCCACCGCTCAGGCTGGCGCCCTTCCATTCGGCGGGCATGGCGGGCCAGACTTCGCCGAGTTTTTCACCAGAGAAGGGACCGCTGGCGAAGCGGCACTCGTTGCCCGTCATCCAGGCTTCGCCAATCGGCTCGGCGAGATTCGCCATTGCGGGGAAGAACGGCGCCAGCGAAAGCGATCCCCAGGGACGCGGGCTGAAGACAGGCTCCAAGCGCGCGGGACATGGGGATGCTTTGCTGATCGTTACCTCGTTTGCCCGAAGAAGCGGCCGAGCCGGCGCAGACCTTCGTCGATGCGGTCGAGCGACGTCGCGTAGGAAAGCCGCAGGAACCCAGGGGCGCCGAAGGCTTCGCCGGGGACCAGCGCGACGTGTTCGCGCTCCAGCAGCAGCTTCGAGACCACCATGTCGTTAGGCATCTCGGCATTGTAATGCGCCGAAATATTCGGGAACACGTAGAACGCGCCCTGCGGAGCCGTGCAGGTGACGCCGGGGATGGCGCGCAGCCCGGTGACGATACGATCGCGGCGGCGCGCGTACTCTTCGAGCATTTTGGCCACCGAGTCCATCGGCCCACGCATTGCGGCCAGCGCGGCGTATTGCGTGATCGAAGTCGGATTCGAGGTGGACTGGCCTTGCAGCTTGGTGATGGCGGCGATCAGCGGCTGCGGAGCAAGCACGTAGCCGAGGCGCCAGCCCGTCATCGCAAAGGTTTTGGAAAACGACCCGACGATGATGACTCCGCTCTTCGAGCCGGGAATGCTGGCGATCGAAAATGGCTTGGCATCGCCGTAGGTGAAGTGCGAATAGCACTCGTCGGCCAGCAGCCAAACGCCGTGCCGCTGGCAGACGGCGAGAACTTTCGCGAATTCGTCCGGCGGAATCACGGCGCCCGAGGGATTGCTCGGCGAATCCGCGATCACCATGCGCGTTCGCGGCGTAATCAACTTTTCCAGATCGGCTGCGCGCAGGACGAAGTTATCCTCGGCATGCGTGGCCAGAATGACGGGCTTGCCGCCTGCGTATTTCACGATATCGGGATAGCTTACCCAGTAAGGCGCGGGGATTACGACCTCGTCGCCGGGGTTGATCAGGCAGCAAACGGCGTTGAAGATGGAATGTTTGCCGCCAACGTTGACTACACACTCGCTGGGCTGATACGAGGAGCCGAGCTCCCGCGTGTGCCATTCGCAGATGGCCTGCCGCAGGGCGGGAATGCCCGGCACCGGCGTGTATTTCGTGCGATTTTCGTCGAGCGCCTGGATCGCGGCGCGCTTGATGTGTTCCGGCGTTGAAAAGTCGGGTTCGCCCGCGCCGAAGTCGGCGACGTCGACGCCTTGGGATTTCAGCTGGTCGGCGGCCTGCAACACCACCATTGTGGGCGACGGGCTGATACGATTTACGCGGTCAGCGAGGCGAAACGTCTCTTCTGTTTTCACGGCTGTGCCCGGTTCCATTTCCTATCCTTTTGCGTGGCTTGTGGACCAACGAACCAGTCCATTGTAGCTCACCGGTTCGGAACCCAGAAAATCAAAGTGGTTCAATGCGTGCGGCCAAATTGGCTGGATTAAGGGCGGCATCGCCGGTCCCATATTTAAGTTAGCTGACTTTTGACCGCAGGCGTTCCTCGACCAGCGGGGGCACCAGACCCTTTACAGGTCCGCCGAGTCTCGCAAGCTCCTTCACCAGCCGCGAACTGAGATAGCTGTAAGCCTCGCCGGGCAGCATGAAGACGGTCTCGATCTGCGGCTCGATTTTGCGATTCATCATGGCCATTTGCAGTTCGTATTCGTAATCGGAAACGGCGCGAATACCCCTTAAGACGACCGTCGCGTTGCGCGCTCTCGCGTAATCCATCAGCAAGCCCTCGAAAATCTCGACCTGCACGTTCTTCCAATCGAAGGTGACGGCTTCGAGCATTTCGACGCGTTCCTGGACTGGGAAGAGAGGATCCTTTTCCAGGTTGCGTGCCACGGCGACGATCAGCTTATCGAAGATCATGGCGCCGCGAGAGATCAGGTCCAGATGGCCATTGGTCACCGGATCGAACGAGCCAGGATAGATCGCTGTGACAGGGCTGCTCATTTGGGAGGGCATCCGGGGAGAGATTCTAACCTAGAATTGCGCTCCAGAGGCGCAACTGTTGCCCGGGCTGCGACTTTCGGCACCACGACGGGACGGACTGCGGGGCGTTACCGCCTCACGAAACTAGCCGGCCATCGCGGCGATTTCTTTTTCGTCGATGTCGAAGTTGGCGTAGACGTGCTGTACGTCGTCGTGGTCCTCGAGAGTTTCGACCATGCGAAGCATTTGCTGGGCTTGAGCGCCGCTGAGCTTCACATTATTTTTCGGCACCCATGCGACTTCGGCGGAAGAGGGGGTGATTTGCGCGGCGGCGAGCGCCTCGCGTACCTTTTCCATCACTTCGGGAGGAGTTGTGACTTCCCAGGAGGAGCCATCGTCGCGGAGATCTTCTGCGCCCGCATCGAGAACGACGGACATCATTTTTTCCTCGTCCGCTTGTTCCTTGGGGACGACGATGTCGCCCTTGCGCTCGAACATCCATCCCACGGCGCCGGTTTCAGCCATGTTGCCGCCATTTTTGGAAAACATGTGGCGTATTTCGCTGACGATGCGGTTGCGATTGCTGGTAACGACTTGCACGAGGACGCCGACTCCGCCGGGACCATAGCCTTCGAAGGTTACCTCGTCGAGGGTTTCGCCCTCGATTGCGCCAGAGCCGCGCTGGATGGCGCGCTCGATATTGTCATTGGGCATGTTTTCGCCCTTGGCCGCGAGAATGGCGGTGCGGAGGCGGGGGTTGGTATCCGGATCGGAACCGCCGGTGCGTGCAGCGATGGTCAATTCGCGAATGAGTTTGGTGAAGATTTTGCCGCGGCGCGCGTCAGTGGCGGCCTTCTTGTGTTTGATTGTGGCCCATTTCGAGTGTCCGGACATAAGGCGACCTTTTAGAGGAGCTGTGGCAGGAGCAACAGCTTAGCCCTTGCCGCGACAGTTTAGCAGCCGGGTCGGAAACAGGCAAGGAAGGTCGGATCGCAGGGACCTTCGCAACCGCTCGATAGATCGCTGAGGGCGCAATCCGTCGACAGCGATGAGCTTGCGGGCGAAGAACCGGAGATACGGAATCGGGATTGCCGCACTCAGGCGGACTGTTTAAGATGCTGCGATGTCCATTTGGCGCGTCGTGATTTTAGCTGTGGTGCAAGGCCTGACGGAGCTGCTTCCAGTATCGAGCTCCGCGCATGTAGTGGTGGCCGAAAAGCTCATGGGGATGGACCCCTCTTCGCCGGAGATGACATTGCTCCTGGTGATGCTCCACACGGGCACCATGGTGGCAGTCATCGTGTACTTCTGGAACCAGTGGCGCAGGGCGTTTTTTCAGAGCGCGTTGGCGTTCAAGCGGTTTGCCGTGCTGTTGATCGTCGCCACGGCGATTACGGGTGTGGTCGGAGAGGCTCTGGCCAAGCTTATCGAAAAATTTTGGTTTGGCGGCGCGACCCACGGGGAAGTTGAAGAATTATTCAGCCATCTGGAACTGATTGCTCCAGCATTAGCTGCGGCGGGTGTTCTCATCGTGATCGCCGGCATATTCGAGAAACGCGAATCGTTGCCAAGCACAACGGGGGATGTTGGTCTGAACGCCAAGCAGGCCGGCCTAATTGGTTTGGTGCAAGGCTTGTGCCTTCCCTTTCGCGGATTTTCGCGTTCCGGGGCGACAATATCCACAGCGATGCTGCTTGGCGTCGTCAAGGTGCGAGCCGAGGAGTTTAGTTTCGCGCTAGCGGTGGTGTTGACCCCGCCAGTAGTCGGCCGTGAGGTACTTCGATTGGTGAAAGCCGAGCACTTGACTGCGGGTCTGGGATTGTCCTCAGCATTAGCCCCTGACATTTTTGGAGCGTTCTGTGCATTCGTGGCGGGCTTGCTAGCGCTGAAATGGCTCAGTCGGTGGCTTGAGGGTGGGCGGTGGTACCTATTTGGCGTTTATTGCCTCGTTGCGGCAGTCGCGGTGGCCGTTCTGCATCACATGGGTTTTTGAGAATCGTCCTCACGCCTAAAGGGTTTTATTCATCGACAGCGCGTCCACAGGCCCAGGATAGTAGCCCCTAATCACACCACGCGTACGATATCCGTGCTTTTTCCAGAAGGCAATGGCGGATGCATTGTTGGTTGCGGTTTCGAGCGTTACTTCGGAGACGCCGCGCGCGGCAAGTTCCCGCTCCGCTTCACGCAGCATCATGGCCCCCACACCACGACGACGGTAGGGCTCGAGGACATCTATGGTTACGATGTAGCCCCAGTGGTCGTCGTGGGCTGTGAGGATGAAGCCAGCGGTATGGTTGTCCGCTTCGGCTACTAGGCAGTCGGCGCCTGGAAAGCGAAGATAGTTGCGCAGGTCGCGGCGAGAATATGCGATCGCGGGCGGGTAGCACGCCTGGTCGATTGCATAGAGCGCCTCAAAATCCTGGGGCTGATATTTTCGGAGGATAAAAGTCAGGGGCACGGATGGGTGTATGGGCGGCAAAAACGCTCGGCGGAAGATGCGGCCAGCCGCCGACGATGGGATGCTGAGAGTGTGCTGCTGATTCTATTGCTGTTGCGGCGGCTCGGATTGCTGCTGTTGCTGTTTCGCCATGTCGGGCTTGCTCTGAGCGGCGGAGGCGCCGGATTCAGATTTTTCATAGCGCGTAAGGAAAGGCTCGAATGGCGTAACCTCGAACGGCATCTTCTCACGGGCCGAAAGCAGCGCAACCGGCTTGGCCTTAAGCAGGTCGACACGATCGGTCCAAGGGTCGAGCTTGAGTCGCGCTCCAATGGGAAGGGCCGCAATTTGGTCCAGCTTATCAGGCGCGAGCGCCGGCCCTGCGCTAAGCAACTGGTCAGAGATAAACACGCGGTTGCCTATGTGCGGGCTGATCAGGGCGGGCAGAGCCTTCGACTCGGCGGCCAGTTGCTTCAGAAATAGGCCGGCGCTTCCGAGCTTGTCTTTGTAATTGGAATTCTTGAGGAGCTCGACGGCCTTTGCTGCGGCGCGCTGCGTATCTTCAGGGGTATCTTTAAATGTGAAATGGCTCAGGGCGTCTACGGTGGAGACATTGGTCATGTCGTTGAAGCCCCACTGATCGGTGGAGGGCTTGGTGACGATAAGGTCGGCGAGTTCCTGGGCAAGCATGGTGGCTATGCTAGTTTCATCCGGAAGAACGTCAATGAGGCCGCGGCTGAGCACGATGGTATGGCCGATCGTAAACGATTCCAGAGTGCTGGTAAGGAGGACGCGGCAATGGACCTCCGGTTGGATATCGAGATTGTTGGTCACTTCGAGGTTATTCACGACGGTTTCGAGCAGCTTATCGACATCGGTAGGAGGCGACAGCAAACCCACGCGCTGCAGGCGATCGAGGACGTTCAGTTCCGCTTGATGCTGCCACTCCCTTTCGGCCTCGACAGGAGAGCGGTCTTGATCCGTGGGTGCCTGATCCTGAATAGCATTCGGAGATTCAATGGTCAGCTGGCTGAATTCCTCCTCGCGGCCGACATTCTTGAGATCATAGCCCCATAAGCGCGTCTGAGATTTGAAGCGCACATGATTGCCGATGAAATCCTTCAGGTTGGATTCCTGGCTGAAAATAAAAGAGGGGAGCCAAAGTCCAGGCTGAAGGTTGGTGCGCCAGCTATCGAAGTGCAAGTTAAACCCATTGAGTCCCGAGACTGGTGTATAGACGCCGTTGAAACGAACGATTGTGAAACCCTGATCCTCAGCCCATATGCGGCCTTTGAAGCGTCCTCTGCCGGCCTTGGGCAGGGGCGTGAGATCGAAAACGAGGCAACGCACTTCACCGAGGAACTGGCGGCCGACGTAGTCAAAGTGATAGTGCTGGCGATCGAATGAGCTCGTATCCAAATAAATCATCTGGAGGAAGCCTTCGGGCACGTAGGATGCCTCGAAAAATCCGGCAAGGTGCGAGAGTGGATTAAACTGATCCAGCTTACCTTTCTTTTTCGAAAGCATGGAATCATCCACTACGCCCTTGGCAAGATTGGCTTGGCCGAGGTAGTAGTGGTCGCCCACCGGAACGGCGCCCATGTTCTTATCCGGCATCATGTCTTGGATATAAGTTTCAATGATTGGGTTATAGCGGCGAATTGTTGCGTTTTCGCTGTGCTCGCGAGCGATGATTTTGTCGATGGCTTCGTTGACGGTAAGGGGTGATGCCTGAGCAGCCGCTGCCGCTGCCTGGGTCTGATCCGTAGCCTGCTGCGACTGAGTCTGTGCTCCAGTCGCGCCGGCCAGGGCGCCAATTAGGCCCACCGCCAGCGAGAAGATTTTCCAGATACGCATCACGTTCCCCCTTCAGTACGCCAACGCGAATGTGATGTGCGCGACCGCGGCGAAATCCACCGGGCGGCCATCCTGCTCGGCGGGCTTAAAACGAATCTGGCGCGCCGCCGCCTCGGCCGATTCATCCAAACCATAGCCGAGACCTCGAACCACGCGCTCGACTCTTACCTCACCGGAGGCAGTAAAGAGTACCTGGACAAGCACGTCGCCCTCAACCTTTTTGGCAATGCCCTCCTGAGTATAAACGGGCTTCGGCACAGACAGGATTTCGACGGGCTTGGTGTTTGCAGGCGCGGCCGTGCGCTTTACTTCAGGAGCGGCCGGCGCCTTCACGTCAAATCCGCCTTGCTGGACAACACCGTGACTTCCACCGCCAGTACTGCCGGTGGCAACGCCGTTGCCGAATCCTGCGCTAGCCACAACGCCGCGCGCGCCCTTTGCGCCGCCGGTGCCGTTGCCATTGCCGGGACCGCTGGGCATATCCCAAGCGCCGACTTGGGCGATGTTGGGATTGCGATTGGTATTCTTGTTGGTTGCCACCCCGTTAGGATCGCCAAAGCCGCCGGTCTGGACAGCTGCGCGGGGCTTCCTCAAGGAGGGAGGAGCCGAACTCCCGAGTGAAGGGTTCGGATCGGGAAATGCTTTTGCAACCTGGGTGATATCTGGCGTCTGAATCTTGCGGGCCTGCCTCACAACGGGCGCGGTGACGATCGGATTATATATCTTCGGCTTGGGAAGCTCGACGGGTTCGGGCTTCGGAAGCTGTCTCACAACCTGGCGCTTCACCACTACAGGTTTCGGCGGCGGTTGAGGTTTCCACGGCTGGATCACAGGCGCTTCCAGCGGCATGACCCAGTAGTGCTGCATCGCCTCGAATTTCTGGGGCAGGAGCAAGGGAAATATCACCACCACCGCGAGTGCGATGCACTCCAGGCCGAAGCCTGCGCCGAAAGAACCCCATCGCCGTTTGCCATCGGGAAGGAGCGCTGCGCGAAAGACTGTTTGATTCTTCGCCGGTATCATGACGTTCACCCCGAAATGCTTCGACGTCGGGGGAGCTTTGGACACACGAATAACCCCCGGTATACGAGTACTAGAGCGGAGGGCTGGGGCGAATAGAACTCACGTACCATTCTAATCCCAAGAGTGTTGAAAGCGATAACCGAGTTGCGCGCGGCAATTCGACGTGGTACCAGGTTCATCGGAAGTCATCTCGGAACAAACGCGAGCGAAATTCCTGTTAAAAACTGTTGAGCGCGACGGGCGGTCGTCGCACCTTCTTCATTCAAAATTCTCAATCTCACGGAGACTGGCCGTCATTCCAGTCTAGAATTGGCCTAAACGCTAAGGCAGCCCGAGCCGCGAGAAAATGCATCGATCCGTGCAACGGGCTTGCCAAAGACCCTTATGCACGGATCCAACGAGAGTACGATGAGTCCAACGAGAGCACCTATGGGTGCCCTCGCCGCAACCCTCCTCACGGCTAGAACTCAGCGCGGCTCAATCACCACGTACTGTGTTCCGCCACCTCGATTCACAAGCAACAGAACCGGTTGGTTCCCCGCCGAGGCTATCGCCTGCCTATATTCTTCGACGTTGGCAACTGCCTTGTGGTTGACTTCCTGGATGACGTCTCCCCGATTCAGTTCGGAGGCCGCCGGGCTGGACGGGTCGACTGAGGTAACCACAACACCTTTGATGCCGGGGGCCAACTGCAGCTGCTGAGCGATATCCGGAGTCAGGCCTTGCACTTCGACGCCCTGGAGACCTCCCGGGCTACTCTCGGTTCCGCCGCCCTCTTGCGCGACCTTCTCGGGTAATTCGCCCAAGGTCACGCTAAAGTCCTGCATTTTGCCGTCGCGCGAAACTCCCAACTTCACAGTAGTCCCGGGAGCAGTTTGTGAGATGCGCAAGCGCAGGTCATTGGCCGAATTGACAGGCTGACCATTCAGACTGAGGATGACGTCTCCTCGCTTCAGGCCAGCCTTGGCGGCCGGCGTATCCGGTTCCACCTGACCAACAAGCGCGCCGCCAGGGTGACTGACGTTGAATTGCTTAGCCAGCGTTGGTGAAACGTCCTGAGGCAGCAGGCCAAGATAGCCCCTCACAACTTTGCCGTGGGTGACGATCTGATCCATCACAGAGCGGGCCATATTGATAGGAATGGCAAAGCCGATCCCTTGATTCCCGCCACCACCACCCGCGAGGATGGCGGTGTTGATGCCGATCAGATCGCCATGCAGGTCGATCATGGCGCCGCCGGAGTTTCCTGGATTGATGGCGGCATCGGTCTGAATAAAGTCCTCATAATTCTCGATCTGGCCGTTCAACCCAACGCCGGTCGCGCTCACGATACCCATGGTGGCTGTCTCACCCACCGCGAAGGGGTCGCCGATCGCGAAGACGACATCTCCTACATGGAGCTTTGAGGAATCCCCCAGACGCAGAGTAGGCAGGTCCGTAGCGTCGATTTTCAAAACCGCGATGTCGGTTTTCGTATCCGTACCGATGAGCTTGGCTTTAAATTCGCGCCGATCGGGCAGGTCAACCTTGATGTCCGTGGCACCCTCGATGACGTGATTATTGGTCACAATCGTTCCATCCGAGGTGATGATGACGCCGGATCCCAGGCTCTGTTCGCGCTCGGACTGAGGCTGTTCGGGGCCAAACTGCCGGCCGAAAAATTGCTGGAACATGGGGTCGTTAAAAAAGGGCATCATTTGTTGCGGCCGGGCCTTCACCACTTTTGAGCTGTGGATATTCACCACCGCCGGCAGCGCCGGCTTCAGCACGGACGCGAAGCCGTTGGTAAAAGTTCCGAGGGCAACAGGAGCCGGATCGCGCGCGAGGCTGACGGCAAGCTTGGACGCGCCGAATACGTCCCTACCCGTCCAGTTTTTTAATCCTATCGCGAGTATTCCGCCGCCGATAACGGCCGTTAGCACTACGAGCGTGGCCACCCAGCGGGGAATGTGCAAATGAGAACTCTTCATGAGATTTCTTCCTTTCAGAGTCGCGGACGTCGCTGCGAATCAAAGCGTGACAGTCTTTACCATGCGTTATATGGATGCGCCGATTACGCGAACTCGCTGCTCAGACCTGGCCTTGGTTACGTCATGATCCGGGAACCAGCCCGGTCACTATTATAATAGATGCAGGCTTTGCGAATAGGGTAGCGCGGCTCTTTCTGTTGATGAACCAGTTCCGAGCAGAGGGTTTGCCCAATGCAAGGGCAGGTGGTCTAAGCGGCGAGGATTCGGCGCGGCGGTCGTAGGTCTAAACGAGCCTGGCGATGAAGAAGGCAGCGGCGGCAGCGAGGCCGCCGACGAGCGCAGTCTGCATTGCGCCGCGCAACGGTTTGACGCCGGTGTAATGAGCTTTGATTGCGCCGAAGGTGAGAAGCGCCAGCAAAGTCACGGTCACCGAGGTCCAAAGCGCGGGCCGGATATTCGCCATCAGGATGTAAGGCGCCAGGGGAATCAAGCCGCCGACGATGTAGGATGCCGCGATGGTTCCGGCGCTCCTGCCTGCGCGCGCAGGGTCCGGCGGCTCAAGGCCCAGTTCGAAGCGCATCATGAAATCAACCCATCTTTTCTGATTTGAAGTAATGGTAGCAACGATGGGGGCCATCTGCGCCTCGGACAACCCATAGTCGCGAAAGACCTTCGCCACCTCCTCGGTTTCAATTTCTGGAAGTTCGACCGTCTCTAGATATTCGCGATCGAGCTCCGAGGCGTAGTGTTCTGAGTCCGTTTTCGCCGCCAAATATCCGCCGAGTCCCATCGCAATTGAGCCGGCGGCTATTTCGGCGAAGCCGGCGGTAACGATAATGGTGTTGCCATGGGAGAGAGCCGCAGCCGCGCCAGTGAGCCCCGCGGCGAGAGCGAAGGGGACGGTGAGGCCGTCGGACATTCCGATCACGATGTCCCGCACGGCTGCCGTGGCGGTAAAGTGTTTTTCTACGTGCTCGACGGACGGCATGGAGCCTCCTGTGAGGTATTCGATTATTCTAAGGCGCCTGTTCCACCGCTTCCTGTAAGGCGCGTATAATTATGGCGTAGGAACCTGAAATTCAGGAGGTAGATAATGAGTTCGACTTCCGCACAAGGAGCCGCTCCCCAAATGAGCCACACTTTGCCACCCCTGCCGTATTCCTTCGACGCGCTCGAGCCGCACATTGACGCGAAGACAATGGAAATTCATCACGATAAACACCACGGCGCGTACGTCACAAACCTAAATAAAGCTCTCGACGGCAATGCCGACCTCCAAAAGCTTACCGTGGAGGAACTGCTCGCACAGATCGGCAAGGTTCCCGAGAATATCCGCACCGCGGTACGCAATAATGGCGGCGGCCATATGAATCACTCGATGTTCTGGAAGATTATGAAGAAGGGCGGCGGCGGGGAGCCCTCGGGCGAACTTGCCGATGCCATCAAGAAAGCGTTCGGCACGTTTGCTGAATTCAAGACAAAATTCAATCAAGCGGGGACGACGCGCTTTGGTTCTGGATGGGCCTGGCTGTTGTTCCGAGACGGCAAACTGGCTATCGAGTCCACGCCCAATCAGGACAACCCAATTCTGGACGGCGGCAAGGCTTTCTTTGGCCTGGACGTTTGGGAGCACGCCTATTATCTGAAATATCAGAACCGCCGGCCGGAATACATCGAGGCCTGGTGGAACGTCATTAACTGGGAGCAGGTCGCGCAGAACTACGCCGCCGCGAAGAAGTAAAAATAGCGATGCGGAGAGCCACCCGTGCGAGGAGCTTCAGACTTCAGTTGAAGCTTCTCGTTTCCTCGGCCGATTTCACAGGTGCCATGGGGCAAGGTTCGCTGCGTTGCGTTGACACTCCCCAAGCCGGCTGATAGGTTTGCTTGTAGTGCTCACCACGCGAACTTATCGGGCGCGCCGCGTCCCCCGGCTTATCTGGATCGCTTCTTCGCTTCTTTTCGCTGGTTGCGCGATGAACCAGCCGGTGGCGAAAAAACCGACGGGCCCTCCGGTGCCGCTCCAGACAGCCACTCGGGAAGACCTGATCGCGCAATACAACCATCAGGCCGACACGGTGACATCGATCAATGCTTCGGTGACGATGACTCTCACTGCCGGATCAGCCTACAGCGGCGTGATTAAGCAATACCACCAGGTGAGCGGATTCATCCTTGCGGAAAAGCCCGCGAAGATCCGCGTGATCGGGCAAGCACCCGTGGTCGGCACAAATATTTTCGACATGGAAAGCGACGGGGAGACGTTCAACATTTTCATTCCGTCACAGAATAAGTTCCTTACGGGATCGGCGAGCCTGGAGCGGCCTTCGGCAAAACCCATTGAGAATCTCCGCCCGCAACATCTCACCAGTGCGATGTTCTGGCAGCCCATTCCGGATAGCGCGCCGGTACTGATGGAAAACGCAAGCGAAGCCGGTGGCCGATATTATGTGCTGACGGTCGTTCGGATTGCCGGTCGATCCGATGGTGCGCCATCCGAATCTTCCCGCAGAAGCAATTGGGAAATAGCGCGCAAGATCTGGTTCGACCGCATCGACCTGAAAATATCCCGCCTTCAGGCTTACGACTCTAGTGGGAAGATCGCTTCCGACATTCGCTATACTGGCTGGGACACGTTTGACTCGGTAAAATATCCTCGCCAAATCGCGCTTAGCAGACCGACCAATGACTACACACTTCAGATCGGCATCACCAAGGTGACATTCAACGAACCCCTGTCGGACGATCGCTTCGTGCTCAGGAAGCCTCCGGGAGCGGAACTCGTGAACGTCGGCGAAGATCCCCAGCCGACAAAGGCACCGGCCGCGTCTCCGGAGAGGAAGAAGCCGTGATCGGGCATATGATCTTGCGTAACGCCCTGCACCGGCCGGTTCGCACGATCATTACAGTGATCGCCGTGGCGGTGGAAGTGACGCTGGTAATTATCGTCGTGGGACTTACTAGCGGCCTGCTGACCGAGTCCGCCAACCGCACCGAAGGCATCGGCGCGGATATCATGATCCAGCCTCCATCCGCATCCATCTTTATGGCTTTCAGCGGCGCTCCGATGCCCATCGCGATCGCCGACAAATTGCAGCAGCTCGAATACGTGCAAGCCGTGGCCCCCGTGCTGGTGCAATTTAATTCCGTGAATGGCTTCGATCTGGTTTACGGCATCCAGCCCGATACTTTTCGAGCGGTTTCCGGAGGCTTCACCCTCTACTCAGGCACGCCCTTGCAAAACCCGAACGACATACTCGTGGACGATATTTACGCGCGAGCGAAAAAACTGAAGGTTGGAGACCCAATCCGAATACTGGAACACGATTTTCATTTAGCGGGCATCGTGGAGCACGGCAAGGGTGCTCGGCTTTTCGTCGAGATGTCCACCCTGCAGGAGATGTCGGGCGCGCATGACAAAGCATCAGCATTCTTCATTAAATGCGACCGCTCGGATCACACACCCGCCGTTACGGATGAAATCCGTGGTCTGCTGCCCCGATACGAGATTCGGCCCCTCAAGGATTTTTTCTCGCAGATGACGTCGTCCAACCTTCCGGGCTTGGCCGCTTTTATCAACGTAATGATCGCCATAGCCGTCTCGATCGGATTCTTGGTTACTTTTCTCTCGATGTACACAACCATCGTGGAGAGGACTCGCGAGATCGGAGTCCTAAAATCACTGGGAGCCTCGAAGAGTTACATTGCCGAAGCGATCCTTAGCGAGACGACCCTCATGTGCCTGGCAGGCGTTGTCGGCGGGATCGCCCTCAGCTTCTTGGTGCGGTATGTGATCCTGCAAGCTTTCCCTTCGCTTACCATTCTGATTACGCTGAAATGGATTTTACTCGCGGGCATGATCGCAGTTGGCGGGGGTTTGCTTGGCGCTTCCTATCCCGCATGGCTCGCCAGCCGCAAGGATCCCGTTGAAGCTCTCGCGTACGAATAGGGTTCTCGGTTACGGCAATCCAATAGCTGCCGGCGGATGCTTTGCTTTTCTACCCTTGCGGGACTCCGAGCTTGACAAAGGCTGCGGTGTATCATAATTTTAAGTCGTTATGAAACCGCTGCGGGCGCATCATAGCCACGATCATCACGTGAGACCGTGCCCGCGGCGGTGTGGCTAGCTGGAACGAAAATAGCTGCACTCATCGGCCCGCTGGCGCGGAATGCGCCCGCGGGCTTTTTGTTTTTGGGGATGAAGTTGCCGCCATCACAAGACCGCGGCACAAGAGCGGTCAGAGAGACTAAAAGAGAACAAATGGAACTCGATTTCGAGAAGGAAAATGGGTTGATACCGGCGATCGTGCAGGATCACGCGAATGGCGACGTCTTGATGCTCGGATTCATGAACCGCGAAGCGCTGGCAAAGACGCAGGAAACGGGATTCGTCACGTTCTACAGCCGGTCGCGCAAAAAGCTTTGGACTAAGGGCGAGACCAGCGGGCAAAAGCTCCTGCTGCGCGAGCTGCGCACTGATTGCGACCAGGATGCGCTGTTGGTGCGCGCGGAATTAGAAGGCGGCGCCGTGTGCCATGAGGGCTACCGCAGCTGCTTTTTCCGGCGTATCGCGCGTGATGGCGCCGCGAACATCGTGGAAGAGCGCGTGATCTCTCCGGAAGAACTCTACGGCAGGGGGAAGCAGCGATGAGCCGCCTGAAACTCGGCATCCCCAAGGGGAGTTTGCAGGATTCTACCGTGGAACTCTTCGGCAAAGCTGGATGGCGAATTTCGGTTAGCTCGCGCAGCTACTATCCCGGCATTGATGACCCGGAGATCGAGTGCATGATGGTCCGCGCGCAGGAGATGGCGCGTTACGTAGAAAGCGGCGCGCTGGACGCAGGGTTGACGGGCAAAGACTGGATTCTCGAGACGGGCGCGGAGGTCGAGGAAGTCGCCGAACTGGTCTACTCCAAAACCAGCCTTGGACGAGTGCGCTGGGTGCTGGCCGTCGCCGAGGATTCGCCGATGCAAAGCGTGCGCGATCTGGAAGGCAAAGTGATCGCGACGGAAGCCGTGCGGATGACAGAGAAATATCTGGCGAAACACGGCGTGAAAGCGCGCGTGGAATTTTCCTGGGGCGCTACGGAAGTGAAGGTACCCCAGCTTGCCGACGCGATCGTGGAAGTCACGGAGACCGGTTCGTCGCTCCGAGCGAACCACCTGCGAGTGCTCGATACACTACTCGAATCCGCCACTTGGTTCATCGCCAACCGCGCGGCGTGGAAAGATCCCTGGAAACACGAAAAGATAGTGAACATGGCGATGCTGCTCGAAGGCGCCATCAAAGCCTACAACCGTGTGGGCCTGATGCTGAATCTGCGGCGCGAGGACCTGGACAAAGTACTCGCGGCGCTGCCGGCGCTGCGCAATCCGACCATTGCGCAATTGAGTGATCCCGGATGGCTTGCAATCAACACCATCGTGGAAGAAAAAATGGTCCGCCAATTAATTCCCAAACTGAAAGCTGCCGGGGCCGAGGGGATTGTCGAGTATCCGTTGAATAAGGTCGTGTACTGATGCGCATTCTGCGGCTTACAGATGCCACGGCGAAGAAAATCCTGGCTTCACGAAGTGCAAGCAGCAGGGATGCCGCGCGCATTGCCGCACGGATTGTCAATGATGTGCGGCGTCGGGGGGATGCAGCGCTATTTGCATGGACGAAGCGGTTCGACAACCTTTCGCTCGATTCGAGAAGCGTCTGGGTGTCGGGTGCGGAATTGTCCAGCGCCCGCAAGAGAGTTTCGCGCGAATTTGTCGCCGCCATGGATCACGCGGCACGAAATATTCGCGCCGTAGCGCGCCGCCAGAAACCCCAGGAATGGATGATACAAGTGGAACCCGGTGTACGCGCCGGGCAGCGCGTGCGCGCAATTGACACCGTCGGCTGTTATCTTCCGGGTGGGCGATTTTCGCTGGTTTCCACCCTGCTGATGACGGTGATTCCCGCGCAAGAGGCGGGCGTGCGCGAAATCGTAGTGGCCAGCCCGCAGCCCGGCGCGTCACTACTGGCAGCGGCGGAGCGGCTCGGCGTGCGTCGCATCGCGAAAATCGGAGGCGCGCAGGCAATTGCCGCGCTCGCCTATGGCACGCACTCGATTCCACGCGTGGACAAAATCTTCGGCCCCGGAAATCGTTTCGTAACTGCCGCGAAGCAAATCGTCAGCGGCGATTGCGCAATCGACATGCTGGCGGGACCGACAGAGGCTATTGTATTCGCCTCGCGCGGGAACGCAAGATTCATCGCCTCGGATCTTATCGCGCAGGCCGAGCACGATCCCGATGCAATTTCACTGTTCGTTACCACATCTTCCGCGCTGGCTCATTCCGTGGCCGGCGAGATCGACCGGCAGCTTGCGAATTTGCCCAAGACAAATCTCGCCTCGCGGTCTCTTGCAAAAAATGGCGCGGTACTGATCGCGCCGAATCTCGCGGCTGCGGCGGAATTTGTGAACCGTTTTGCCCCGGAACACTTGAGCTTGCCGGATAGGACGAATGGCCTGCTTGCGAGAATCGAATCGGCGGGGAGCATTTTCCTTGGCGGTTGGAGCGCGCAACCTTTCGGCGATTATGCCAGCGGAACGAACCACGTCCTGCCGACCGGAGGTGCGGCGCGCAGCCGTGGCGGCCTTTCGGTTTCGGATTTCGTGAAGTGCATCAGTGTGCAGGAAGTGTCGCGCAGCGGTGTGGCGCGCCTCGCGCCGGTGGTTGCGGAATTCGCGCGAGCTGAAGGCCTGGAAGCACACGCCCGCTCCATGGATGTGCGCAAGTGACGCGGCCGATACCGGTGCGGCGCGCTGTGGAGCGGATGCGGCCTTATCATCCTCCGCTCGAAGGGCGCATCGACAAGCTCCGCCTGGATTTCAACGAAAATCCGATCGGCTGCTCGCCGGCCGTGCGGCGCGCGCTGGCGAGGCTTGGCGCGGCTTCAATTTCGGCATATCCCGAACAAGAGACGTTTCGCCGAAAGGCGGCGAAACATTTCGGCGTTCGAGCTGAGGATCTTCTGCTCACAAACGGGACGGACGAGGCGCTAAGCCTGGTGGTAAACACGTTTGTCGAGCCGAAAGACGATGTTTTGCTCGTCGAACCAACCTATGCGATGTACCGGTTCTACTCCGAATTGGCGGGAGCAAGAATCGTCGCGCCGCGATACGACGAGGCGATGTGTTTCCCGTGGAACAATGTCCTACGGGCCCTGCGCGCCGGGCCGCGAGTTTTCTTTCTGCCCAATCCGAATAGTCCTACTGGCAATCTGTTATCCCTGAAAGAGTTGCAGCGAATATTGAAAGCCGCCACGCGCACGATGGTCGTGATCGACGAAGCTTACTTTCAATTTTCGCGCGTAACCGTGATTCCGTGGATCAGGCGCCACAAAAACTTGATCGTGACGCGCACCTTCTCGAAGGCTGCGGGCCTTGCAGGATTGCGCCTGGGCTGCATTTTTGTCCATCGCGAATTAGCCGCGATTATGCGCAAGGCTCAATCACCGTATCCCGTGAATGCGGCCGCTCTCGCGGCCGGGGAGGCGGCGATGCGCGACCGGGCGTTCATCGCGCGGACGGTTCGCGAGGTTTGCCGCGGTCGGCAAGAGCTCGAACGCGGCCTCGCCCGGCTGCGGGTGCGCTGCTTCCCGAGCGCCGGTAATTTCGTGCTCGTATATTTCGGCCCGCGTGCCAAGGAAATCGTTGAAGCTTTGACGCGCAAAGGAACGCTGGTGCGCGACCGTTCGAGCGATTTTGGCGGCGAGGGCTACGTCCGCATTACGGTCGGGACGCTCGAGCAGACGCGGCGTCTTCTGCGCGAACTGGAGTCCATCCTATGAGAAAGGCGAATCTGCGCAGAAAGACAAAGGAAACGGACATTCGCCTGCGCTTGAATCTCGATGGTCGTGGCAAGTCGCGCATCAGCACCGGCGTCCGCTTTTTCGATCACATGCTCGAGCAGATTGCGCGACACGGCGCGCTGGACATGGATCTCGTCGCGCGCGGAGACCTCGATGTGGATCAGCACCACACAGTCGAGGACGTGGGAATCGCGCTCGGCGAAGGCGTTAAAAAAGCTCTCGGTTCGAAGCGAGGAATTCTGCGTGCGGGATATTTTCTGATGCCGATGGACGATTGCCTCGCGGCCGCGGCGCTTGACTTTTCCGGCCGCGCGTATTGCACGTGCAGTTTCAAAATCTCCGCCGCACGCGTGGGCGATTTTCAAACGGAGCTGATGGAGGATTTCTTCCGCGCCTTCGCTCAGGCCGCTTCCGCGAACGTGCATCTGAAGCTGGTTTACGGCCGGTCGTCACATCATCAGGTGGAGGCTATTTTTAAGGCGTTTGCAAAGGCGCTGCGTTTTGCCGTTACGCGCGATAAGCAGCTGAGGCGCGTGCTACCGTCGACGAAAGGTATGTTATGAAAGTTGCGATCGTCGATTACGGGGCGGGAAATCTCCCATCGGTCGAACGCGCACTGCGGAGTCTCGGCGCCGATACGGAGCGCGCCACCGAACCCGGACAGATCACTGCCGCAAAAGCGATTGTGCTGCCTGGAGTAGGGCATTTTTCGGCTTTCGTAAACGGCCTCCGCGAACGCAAGCTCACATCTTCATTGCGTGAAGCGTACGATTCGGGCGCGCCGATACTGGGAATCTGTCTCGGATTGCAGGCGATGTTCGCGTCGAGCGAGGAAGCACCGGGCGCGCCGGGTCTCGGCTTTTTCCCGGAGGAAGTTCGCGCTCTGCCGACGAACGTCAAGTCTCCGCACATCGGTTGGAATCAGTTGCGCCGAACGCAAGCGAGCGCGTTGCTGCGTGGGATTCCCGAAGACGCCTACTTTTATTTCGCGCATTCCTACGCGGCGCCAGCTTCGGCCGAATCCACGGTTGCGGCGTGCGATCACGGTTTTCCATTCGCGGCGATCATCGAGCGGCGAAGGCTGGCTGCCGTCCAGTTTCATCCCGAGAAATCCGGTGAGACCGGCGCTCGCGTGCTGCGCAATTTTCTGGAGTCCGCGCAATGACGCTTGCTCGCAGAATCATTCCCTGTCTCGATGTGGATGCGGGCCGCGTGGTAAAGGGGATTGAGTTCGAGGGCTTGCGCGACATGGGCGATCCAGCGGAGCTTGGCGCTCGCTATAACCGCGAAGGGGCGGACGAGCTTGTGGTGCTGGACATCAGTGCGTCGGTCCAGGGGCGCGCTACGTTTCTCGAAACAATTCGCCACGTCGCCGAGCAGCTCAACATCCCGCTCACTGCCGGGGGCGGCATCCGCAAAATGGAGGATGGCCGAGCGGTGTTGCGCGCCGGTGCGGATAAAGTGACGGTGAACACGGCCGCAGTCGAGCGGCCGGAATTGCTTTCGGAGCTGGCGCAACAGTTTGGCGCGCAGGCGGTGGTCCTTTCGATGGACGTCAAACGCAAGGGCGATTCGTGGGAACCCTACACGCGCGGCGGGCGCGATGCAACGGGGCTCGACGCCACGACTTGGGCCGCCGAGGCCGTCTCGCGCGGCGCGGGGGAAATTCTGCTCACCTCGATCGACCGCGATGGCACCTGCAGCGGGTTCGATTGTGAACTTACTGCCAAAATCGCGGACACCGTTTCCGTGCCCGTAATCGCTTCCGGCGGAGCGAATACATTCGACGATTTTCTTGCTGTGTTCAACCAAGGCTGTGCGGATGCGGCCCTCGCCGCTTCGATTTTTCACAGCGAGACCCATTCCATCGGTGCGCTAAAGCAATATCTCAGCGCGCGCGGGGTGCCGGTTCGTCTCGGCCGATGAAATAACTTATCCGATGATCATTCCCTGCATCGATCTTCAAGGCGGCAAGGCCGTGCAGCTAATCAGAGGACGGCGGCGAGCCCTGGCCATTGACGACGTTCTCGGCCTGCTCGAAAAATTTCGCGACTATCCCATCTTGCATGTCATCGACCTCGACGCCGCCATGCGAAAAGGTTCCAACGCGCGATGGATCAAGCTGCTTTGCCGCCGCGCAAAAGTGAAGGTACGCGTTGGCGGTGGCATCCGCACTGCGGCGCGTGCGGCGAAGATACTCTCGTGGGGCGCGGAGAAAATCATCATTGGCAGCGCTGCTTTCCGAAATGGCAGGGTTGACCGCGACTTCTTGAAGGCAATGGCCTCGCGCGTCGGCCGCAAGCACATAATTGTCGCTCTCGACACTGAAAAAAGGCGAATCGTCGTGCGCGGCTGGCGCGAGCGCCTGAGGCTGAAACCAAGCGACGTGATTCCCGAGCTCGAACCTTTTTGCTCCGGGTTCCTTTCCACATTTGTCGATAACGAAGGAACTATGAAAGGCACGGACCTACGCTGGTTCCGCAAACTTCGCGGTGCCACATCGCTGCCTATTACCGCGGCGGGAGGAATTCGCAGCATGCGCGAGGTGCACGCTCTGGAAAAAGCCGGCATGCACGCCGCCGTCGGAATGGCAATCTATACGGGCAAGCTCGCGGGAGACAAAACGGGCCTTCGGCAGCGCTAATGCGTTCGCCACCTTTCCTTAGATGGCTTTGCCAACGCGTCGTGCGGCAGCAGGCACAAACCACCGCAGCGACCGTCGCACAACTTCGTCCGCTGGTGTATAGTTTTTTGTGGTGCGGCATCGTGGACGGCGGTCGTTTTTCGCCTCGGGATAACTCCCAGTCGCTGTGCGTCGCGCTTCCTAGAACATGAAAACACAATTGCGAGTGATGAAATTTGGCGGCACTTCCGTGGGCGACGCGTCGTGTATCAACCGTGTCGCCCAAATCGTGAAGCACGCGGCGGGCGAATGCCCGGTTGTGGTCGTGGTTTCGGCCATGAGCGGCGTCACCAACCGGCTGATCCAGGCGGCGAACCGTTCCGAAGCTGGAGATCGCGGGCATTCCCACTCGATTTTTGCGGAGCTTCGCAAGCAGCACGCCACGGCTCTGGAATCGCTCGTTCACGATAAAGAAAAGCGCCATCGACTAGCAAGTTGCCTCGAAAAACTTTTCAGCGAGGGCGAGGAGCTTTGCAAAGGCACGGCCTTGCTTCGCGAACTCACTCCGCGCACGCTGGATTCCGTGTCGAGTTTGGGTGAACGCCTTTCGGCTCCGATGGTCGCGGCGGCCCTCTCCGAGCACGGCGTGACAAGCGAAGCGGTCGAATCCACGGAGCTAATCGTCACCGATTCCTATCATGGCGGCGCCGACCCGCTGATGGATCGGACGCAAGCGCGGTCGAAAGCACGCCTGCGGCCGCTGCTCGATAGCGGAATTGTTCCGGTGGTGACAGGTTTTATCGGAGCCACCGATAGCGGCGTTCTCACCACGCTCGGCCGCGGCGGATCGGATTACTCCGCCACGATTCTTGGCGCAGCGCTCAGCGTCGACGAGGTAATCATCTGGACCGATGTGAACGGCGTGCTGACGGCCGATCCGCGCCTCGTGCCTGAGGCGCGCACCATCCCCGAAATTTCCTATCTGGAAGCGTCCGAGCTCGCCTACTTTGGCGCGAAGGTGCTTCATCCGAAGACGCTGCGCGCCGTGGCCCAGGCGGGAATTCCCGTTTGGATTCGAAACACATTCGCGCCCGAGCAGGCCGGCACGAAGATCACTCCCAGGGGTCGCAGCAATGGCGGCGGCGTGAAAGCGCTCACGGCCATTCGCGACGTGGCGCTGATCACCGTCGGCGGTCCGGGAATCGTCGGTGTGCCGGACGTGGTGGGCCGCACATTCTCCACCACCGCCGAAGTGCACGCGAGCATCCTGCTGATTTCGCAGTCGTCGTCGCAAAACGATATCTGCTTGATCGTGGCCGCCTCCGATGCGAAGCGAACCGTCGAGGCTCTCCGCAAGGAATTTGCGCAGGATGTGGCGCACGAAAAAGTGGAACACATCACCATGGATCCAAGCATCGCGATCGTGGCTGTAGTGGGCGAAAACATGCGGGGCACTCCCGGCGTCGCGGGGCGCACCTTCAATGCAGTGGGCCGCGAGAACGTCAACATCATCGCCATCGCCCAGGGATCGTCCGAGAGCAACATATCTTTCGTCGTCTCCGAGAAAGACATGAAAGTCGCGCTTCAGGCGACCCATCGTGAGTTCAATCTCAGCGCTTCGGTTCCTCTCGAATCGGAAGTAAAGGTTTCCTGATATGACTGAGAAGACCGCTCGCGCTCAGGAAATCATCACGGAAAAGGCCGTGCAGCGCTGCATCGACCCGGCTTGCGGTGCATCATACGACCTGAACGAGCGCGTTTACCTCTGCTCTCGCTGCGGCGGAACCCTCGAGATTCGTTGCAGCATGGCCGAGATTGGCGACGCCGCCGCTTTGCGCAAGCGATGGTCGGCTCGTGCGGCCTCGCGCGATCCCCGCGATGCCAGTGGCGTGTGGCGTTATCGCGAGCTTCTTCCCTTTGACGACGCCGCGCCTTTCGTCACCCTCTTCGAGGGCAATACGCCGCTGTACCACGGCCCTCGTTCCGCCCGTTACTGTGAATTGGACGACCTGCGCCTCAAACATCAGGGTTGCAATCCAACCGGCTCCTTCAAGGACACCGGGATGACCACCGCCGTCACGCAGGCTCTCGTTCTCGGCGCACAAACCGTCGTCTGTGCCAGCACGGGAAATACTTCCGCCAGTCTCGCCGCGTATGCAGGCCGCGCTGGATTGCGATCCGCCGTCCTGCTCCCGCGCGGGCAAATTTCTTCCGGAAAGCTCGCACAGAGTCTCGATTACGGCGCTCTGGTGTTCGAAGTCGAGGGGAATTTTGACGATTGCATGTGCCTGATTCAGGAATTGGGCCGCGATCCTTCCATCTACGTCGCCAACTCGATAAACCCATTTCGCATCGAGGGACAAAAGACCGTTGCCTTCGAGATGATGGAGCAGTGCGCCTGGCAGGTCCCGGACCACGTGGTCGTTCCCGGCGGCAACATGGGCAACAGCACCGCGATCGGCAAGGGTTTTCAGGAATTGCTCGACCTCGGTTTGATTCGTCGGCTCCCAAAGCTCAGCGCGATTCAGGCGGAAGGCGCGGCGCCCGTCGCACACTTGTTTGCCAAACTGAACGCCGGCCAATTAACCGGCGGAGCGCCTCTGCCTGACGCCATGGACACAGTCGAGAATCCGCGCACCCTGGCGACCGCGATCAAAATCGGCGCCCCCGTTTCGTGGAAGAAGGCCCTTCGCGCCGTCTTGCGCTCGGGCGGAAAAGTCATCGCGGTTAGCGAACAGGAAATCGCCGACGCCAAAGCGATGGTCGGCCGCGATGGAATCGGTTGCGAACCCGGATCGGCCACCACAGTCGCGGGGATCAAGAAACTCGTAGCCGCGAAGCATATCCGCAGCGACGATTCCGTGGTCGCGGTGCTGACCGGAAACATGCTCAAGGACCCCAGCTACGTGAGCCATTATCACAGCGGAACGCTCGTTCTGGACTCGCCGGGTGGCCCTCCGCAGCGCATTGTGGGTTCATTCCAAAACGCCCCCAAACCCGTAGCTGCCACAAAAGCCGCGATTCTCGCGGCGCTGGCCCAAACCGGCAAGGAAGGCAGTTTGCCGTGAGGGATGCCTCGCGCGCTTGAGCCCGTTTTCGCCATGATCCTATGACCTCTGCCAGACAACCTTCGTTCGAGGTGCGCGTCCCTGCCTCGACCGCCAACATGGGAGCCGGCCTTGATTGCCTCGGTCTTGCGCTGGAAATGTACCTCAGCGTTCGCGCCACCGTCCTCTCGAAGCCCGGATCGCGTACGCTGGCTCGGAGCCGTGGTGTGCGCGGCACTTCAGACCTTCCCAGCGACCCTGATCAAAACCTGATCTTTCGCGCCATGCGACATACCGCTGAACGGGAAAGCTTCGCCCTGCCTCGCGTTCGGCTGGCCGTTCAAAATGAAATCCCGGTTGCCGGGGGCCTCGGCAGCAGCGCGGCCGCAACCGTGGCGGGTGTGGCGCTTGGCTTTGCGGTCGCGGGGCGGCAAGTGCCGAAAGATGTGGCGCTGCGTTATGCCACCGAGATGGAGGGGCATCCGGATAACGTCGCGGCGGCTCTTCTCGGCGGCTTGGTCGTTACCTTCACTCGCAGCGATGGCACCGTTGCTGCCATTCGCAGGCACTGGCCCAAGGTGGTCCGGCTGATCGTCGTCACCCCGAGTATGAAACTGGAAACGAAAAAATCGCGCGCCGTGCTGCCCACCACCGTCTCTCGAGCCGATGCGGTGCACAATCTGCAGCGGTCCGCCCTTTTTGTAGCCGCGCTCGAAGACCGTCGCTATGACCTTCTCTGGGATGCCATGCAGGATCGACTGCATCAAGCCCCGCGCCAGTCCTTGATTCCGGGTCTCGCGGAGGCCTTGGCCCTTCCCCGCATGCCGGGTTTATTGGGTGTTGCCTTAAGCGGAGCGGGTCCCAGCGTTGTGGCGCTGGCCACGGGCCGGCATGACGAGATCGGAAAAGCCATCGCTCAGTGTTTTGAGCGGCACGATCTCGCGCCCACGATTCGAAATATGGAAGCCGCTCAGGAGGGGCTGTTATCCACGCAGAAGTATATCTCTTGGAAGTGACCGCGCCTCTTGGGGCGCAGGCACCCTTGCCTGCGCGCGTAAGTCCAGGCAATCGATAAGCCAGCCAAGAGTGGCTGTGCCACCAGCAAACTGAGTCACTACCTAAAATTTAGGTGAATTCTACGACGGAAGTATCCAACCCAGCCGCTCGCCAGCACAATCAATATCCCTGCGGCAGTCAGCACCAAGCTGTCGGGCTCCGGCGTCGCCACCGGCGGGCTCGTTGGCGGTGTAGTCGGAGGAATCGTTGGCGGCGTGGTCGGGGGAATGATCGCGTTGCGGGCTGAAGAGCCTCCTCCTACGACCGGGAAGTAGGGAGTCGTAAATGTACCGCCGCCAGAACCTGAACCTGGCGCCAGCAGCGACGAAGCACCGGGAAATGGCAGCGCCATCGGCAACGCAATCGGCCTCGCCGCCGCCAGGTCGGGCAGCGCCAGAGGACCAAGCGTCATGTCGAGCGGTTGCTTTGCAGCAGTGGGAGCCTCGGCCGTCGCCGAAAGGCGATTTCCGCAGCGGGTCCTCGCCATATTCCTGCCGTCTGTAATGACGGTTTCGCCCTTCAAGAGCTTTAGTTTCTTGTTGGTCCAATAGATATGGTTGTTCAGGCGGTAAGAGGCGTACATCTCCTCGTCGCTCGCCAACTGTACAACGTGAGTCTGGCTCACGTCGAAGCCGGCGTAGTGCGCGGCGGCGATTGGATCGTGCCCCAGTGCGTTGCGCAACTCTTCAGCACTTTCCACGCCTCCCGGAATCACCGAATACGGAAAGAGAGTTCGGGAACCTGTCGCCGCATCAAAACGGGAATCGGGTCTGTCTGGTTCAGGAGAGGTGAGGGGAAGATTCGCCGCGTTTGCCGCTCGCGCTCGTTCTTCCTTCGCGCTACTTCGTTCGGTGACAACCGTACCCCAAAACGTCACCGAAAATAGACATATGAGTGTAACCAAATAGACCCAGCCGACAAGACCTCCCCGTCGAATCAAACAATATCTCCAATTCTCGCTACAGACTGTCTTTCTATCTCTATCACGCCGATGGAAAGTCGCAGTTACTTCAGATCAGTGCAATTCCGGTGCCGAAGGGCTGGATGGACTGCGTGGGGTCGAGATGGCTTATTTGTTCTTGCTTCCGACCTCCGGCGGCGTGTTTCCGGAACGCAAGGGAGGATAGTATTCCATTTTTGGGGACAACTGCTTCGTTATTTGGAAGTTTATTCGTCGGCCGCACCGCTTTCCCGGGGCCTGGCTTAAGTGAAACGGACGCAGCTCTAAGGGGACAATTTGGTTTCCATTTCGGGAAAAATGCCTTGGCATATTCGTTTCAGTCAAAACCTGCCTCACTACTCGATCCGCAGGCGCAGGAATCTTTTTTTGCCGGCACGCAGAAGATACTCGCCGGGCTTCCCGAGGTCGATCTCGCGTTTCACATCGTCCACACGCACGCCGTCAACCTCGACACCGCCTTGTTTGATGAGCCGTTCGGCCTCGCTGCGAGAGGGTGCAAGCGCCAACTCCACGAGTAGCGCCGAGAGGCGCTTTGGCGCGCCCCGCGGTAGCGTGTGCCGTGGCACTTCGTCAGGCGCCTGGCGCTCGCGGAACACCCGGCGGAATTCATCGGACGCTTTTTTGGCCGCTTCCTCGCCTTGAAAGCCGGCGATCACCGCGTGAGCAAGCTGCATCTTCGCCTCCATCGGGTGCAGCACGCCGGTGCGGACTTCCTCCCGCAGGCGCACGATCACAGGTGGAGGAAAATCCGTCAGCAGCTCGTAATACGACCACATCAACTCGTCCGAAATGGACATCAACTTCCCGAACATCTCTCCCGGCGCTTCGGTAATTCCCACATAGTTCCCCAAACTCTTTGACATCTTGCGCTCGCCATCCAGCCCCACCAATATCGGCATGGTCATCACGGCCTGCGACGCTTGCCCGTATTCGCGCTGTATTTCGCGGTGCACTAACAGGTTGAATTTCTGCTCGGTGGCGCCCAGTTCCACATCTGATTTCAGCGCCACCGCGTCGTAGGCAGTCAGCAGCGGATACAGCAGTTCGTGGACGGAGATCGGCTGGTTCTTCTCTAGGCGCGAACGAAAATCCTCGCGCTCCAGCATTCGCGCCAGCCGGTAGTGGCCGCACAGCCGCACCGTATCGTAGCTCGTCATTTTGGCGAGCCATTCGCTGTTAAAGCGGACCTCGGTCTTTTCGCTATCGAGGATTTTGTAAACCTGATCGAGATATGTTTTCGCGTTTGCGTCCACCTGCTCTCGCGTCAGCGGCGGACGCGTTTCCGATTGCCCCGTCGGGTCGCCGATCATCGCGGAAAAGTCGCCGATCAGGAAAATCGCCGTGTGGCCCATGTCCTGAAAATGCTTCAGCTTCCGCAGGACAACCGTATGGCCCAGATGAATGTCGGGCGCCGTGGGGTCCACTCCCAGGTATACGCGCAGCGGTTTACCCGACTTGCCAGACTGGTCGAGCTTCGCCTTCAGCTCCTCTTCGCGAATAATCTCCGCCGCACCCTTTTTCAGATACGCGAGCTGTTCTTCAACCGGCTTGAATTTGGCGGACGCCACCTATTTTTCCTTGAGCCCTTTCCGGCCGCCAGCCAGAACGCGCCGGCCTACGATGTGGCATCGCCCTTCGAGCAGCATGCGGACGGCTTCGGTGTAGATACGGTGCTCCTCCCGCAGAATGCGCTCGGCGAGCGTCTCGGGCGTATCGCCGTCTTCGACGGGCACCACCGCTTGCGTGATGATCGGTCCGGCGTCCAGAGTTTCGTCCACGAAGTGGACTGTGCAGCCCGAGAATTTCACGCCGTGTTCGAGCGCCTGTCTCTGAGGCTCAAGTCCCGGGAACGCCGGAAGCAAAGAAGGATGAATATTCAGGATCCGATTGCGAAATTCCGCCACGAAAAAAGGAGAGAGCAGCCGCATGTACCCGGCGAGGCAAACGAGCTCCACATCTTTCTCCCGGAGGGCTGCCGCAACCAGTTTGTCGTATGCCTCCCGCTCCAGCCCTTTTGACGCGATCACCCGTGCTTCGATTCCCAGCGTGTGCGCCTTCTCAATTCCCGGAGCATCTTCGCGATTGCTCAACGCGATTACGATTTCGGCGTTGGGAATGCGTCCCGCCCTGGCGCTTGCCGTCAGCGCCTCGAAATTCGATCCGCGTCCCGAGAGCAGAACGCCAATGCGCTTTTTCATGAGGCAGCGAAATTAGCACAGTTCCGGCAGTCGTCAAACGCCCTCGCCACCCTAGAGTTGGCCTTGGATATACGAAGCGATTTGGAAAGGCTGGATTCCTCGAAAGAGGGGGGGCGGCCGGTGGGGGGACCGGCCGCTCGGGGCATGGTGTTGAAGGTGCAGGAACTCGGTGCCGGGGGTGGCTCCGAATTCTTGACCATTTTGCCGGTGAACCCAGCCGCGGTCGATGGGCCGCTCGGTTTAATTTGACCCGTACTAACGTACCGCCTCTTCGAATTCGCGCCATCTTCGCCGCCTGCCGATTGGCGCGAGGCCCTTCAAAAGTCCACCGCACCTCGCCCTTGCGCTAGCGTTTCCTTGTACTAAGATGGACGCGTGAAGAACGCATCCGACATCGGTGTCGCAGGCGGCTTTCGTGGTGGCTCATGGAAGCTGCGCCTTGTCGCCTGCGGTCCTCCCTGCGTCGGAGATGTCCGCAGCGCCAGGCGCGATGTCCCAGACCATTGGGCTTCTAATCGACAGAAGAGCCGAGTAGAACCTGGCGTAACTTGCAGAAAACAAAGGGGCGGGCGTCGGGCTACTCGACACACTTCAGAACGGGCCACTTCTTTCTCGATTCGCGAGCCCTACCGGCATCCGGCCGCATCGCATACCTTCACTGGAGGAACTACATGAAATTGAACGAGTACACGACGCTGGGACGTACTGGGTTGCGCATTAGCCCCCTCTGCCTTGGAGCCATGGGTTTCGGGACAGGTTGGGGATGGGGCGCCGATGAAAAACTCTCATTCGAAATGATCAGTCTCTATCTCGAAGGTGGCGGCAATTTCATCGACACCGCCGACGGCTACCAGATGGGCCAGAGCGAGGAGATCGTCGGGAAGTATATCGCCGAGCGAAAACTTCGCGACCGCGCAGTCATCGCCACGAAGTTCACTTTCGGCGTGGAGCCGGGTAATCCCAACGCGGGCGGCAACAGCCGCAAGAATATCTACCGCGCTCTCGAAAGCTCCCTCCGCCGCCTCAAAACCGACTTCATTGACCTCTATTACTTGCACTCCTGGGATTTGATCACTCCGGTCGAGGAAGTTATTTCGACGCTCACCGATCTGGTCCGTGAAGGAAAAATCCGCTACATCGGCCTCTCAGACACGCCCGCGTGGTATTTCACCCGCGCGCAAACCCTGGCCGAAAAAGGTGGGCTCGAGCGCGTCGTCACCTTGCAGCTTGAGTATTCGCTGGCCGAGCGCAATATCGAGCGCGAACACATTCCCGCCGCGCAGGAACTCGGAATCGGCCTCTGCCCCTGGAGCCCGCTGGCCGGGGGCCTTCTGACAGGCAAGTACAAGAGGGAAGGGAGCGGCGGCAAAGGCGAAGGACGCCTCACGATGCCCAATCCCATCTTCAACAAATTTACCGAGCACAACTGGCGTGTTCTCGATGCACTGCTCGAAGTAGCAAAACAGGTCGGCAAAAGCCCCGCGCAGGTCGCGCTGAACTGGCTCGCCACCCAGCCGGGAGTCACTTCGATCATTCTCGGCGCGACGAAAACCGCGCAGCTCGCGGACAATCTCGGCTCACTCGACTTCAAGATTCCCGCGGAGTTGCGCAAACGGCTCGATGAAGTCGGCGCACCCGAGCCGGTTCACCCCTACAACTTCTACGAGCCTTTCATGCAGAGTCGAGTCAACGGCGGCGTTTCGGTGCGGGAGTGGAGACGCGGATACCTCTATGAGGGTGCAGTCGCTCCGCCAACAGAAAAGAAAGCGAGCGCCAGCTAGCTACGCTGGGCAGGCGCTTCGGCTATTAGCGGCGGTCCAGGGCGGGGTGGCGAACATCCCGCCCGGCCACGAAGTAAATGACGTCTTCGGCGATATTGGTGGAGTGATCGCCGATACGTTCCAGGTTCTTCGCCACGAGGATTAGCTCGAACGCGGAAAAGACCACCGAGGAATCCTCCATCATGTAGGTCAGCAGTTCGCGGAAGATCTGATCGCGCAGCCGGTCAACTTGATCGTCGCGCTGCAGAACGCTGCGCGCCAAGTCCTGGTCGCCGCGGACCACGGCGTTGAGGCTATCGCGGACCATTCCTTCGGCAAGCTCGCTCATCCGCGGCAAATCCACATAGGGCTTCACCTGCGGATGACGCATCACCCGCATCGCCGATTGCGCGATGTTTACGGCCTGGTCGCCGATGCGCTCCAGATCGCCGTTGATCCGCGAAACGGCCAGCAGAAAGCGTAGATCGGCTGCCATCGGCGCCTGCAAGGCGAGCAGGCGCTGAACGCGCTCGTCGATTTCGATCTGCATTTCATTGATCGCATCTTCCTCAGAGAGGACCGCCTCGGCAAGTTGCTCGTCCGCATCCAGCACGGCGTGGACGGATTGATGGACGGCGCGCTCGGAAAGACTGCCCATCCACAGCAGCCGCTGCTTCAGTTCCTCGAGATCGTGTTCCCAATGGCGTTCCATAGCTACTCAGCACCTTTCACACTGCGCAAGACATTCCAGAGATTTGTCAGGATTTTACCCGAAGCGGCCCGTGATGTACGCCTCGGTACGCGGGTCCTGGGGAGTGGTAAACAGTTTCGGCGTCTCCGTATGCTCGATAAGCTTTCCATCGAGCATGAACGCCGTGAAATCGCTGGCCCGCGCAGCTTGCTGCATGTTGTGCGTAACGATGGCCATCGTACAACTGTCTTTTAGTTGAAACATCAGCTCTTCGATCTTGGCGGTGGTTACAGGATCGAGCGCGGAGCAAGGCTCGTCGAGAAGCAAAACTTCCGGATCGACCGCCAAGGCTCGCGCGATGCACAGCCGCTGCTGCTGGCCGCCGGAAAGCGCGAACGCGGATTTATGGAGATAATCTTTGACCTCATCCCACAAGGCCGCTCGCTGCAGGCTGTGCTCGACGAGATCGCGGAGGTTTCCCTGGTAGCCGTTAATCCGCAATCCGTACGCGACATTGTCAAAAATCGATTTCGGAAAGGGATTGGGGCGCTGGAAAACCATTCCCACGCGGCGGCGCAGCCCCACCACGTCCATCTGCTGGATATCCTGGCCGTCGAGGAGAATTTCGCCGGAGTAGCGGCTGTGGCGGATCGTATCGTTCATGCGATTCAGGGTCCGCAGAAAAGTGGATTTGCCACAGCCGGACGGTCCGATGAGCGCGGTGACTTTGTTGGCGGGAATTTTCAGATTGACGCCGAAAAGCGCCTGCTTCGCGCCATAAAAGAAATCGAGATTGGAAATTTGAAAGCGCACCCGCTCCTCCTTGGTCGATGCGGTGGAAGAGTGATCCGTCATGCGCACCTGAGGCGTGACGCGTGCAGAATTATGTCCCTGTGCGGCAGAAGCCATATCAGGCTCTCCGAGAAGCTCCGCCGTGGCTAACAGCCAGGCGGGTACCGACGTTTGCAAGCAGCACGATACCCAAGAGTACCAGTCCCGCGGCCCATGCCTGGCGGTGCCAATCCTCGTACGGAGCAATCGCGTAGGTATAAATCATCATGGGCAGAGAGGCAATAGGCTGGTTCAAGCCGGGACTCCAGTACTGATTGCCAAAGGCGGTGAAAATGAGGGGCGCAGTTTCGCCCGCCACGCGGGCGAGAGCCAGCAACATGCCCGTGACGATACCGGCACGCGCCGCCGGGAGGATGACCGTCGCGATCGTTTTCCATTTGCTCGCACCGAGCGCCATCGCTCCCTCGCGCAAAGTTCCCGGAACCGAGCGCAAGAACTCTTCGGTGCTGCGCACGGTGATGGGAATGACCATGAAACCCAGGGCGACGCCGCCGGCAAGCGTCGAGAAATGCCGCATCGGGACCACTACCAGCGAATACGCGAAGATGCCCATGACGATCGAGGGCACGCCGTTCAGAAGGTCGGTGGTATAGCGGACCAGGAACGAAAACGTCCTGCCGCCGAATTCCGCCAAATATACGCCGGCCAACAGACCTACCGGCAAGCCCATCACGGCGGCAAGGAGCAGAAGCTTCAAGCTGCCCACAATCGCGTTGGCCATGCCTCCGCCCGTCTCACCGACCGGCTTCGGGAGTTGGGTGAAGAAGGCCCAGTTCAGCGATTTCCCGCCGTTATAGACAAGGTAGCCAAGGATGAGAAACAAAACGGAAACGACAGAGAAGGCAGCAACGCCCGTGAGCGTAAGCATCAAGGCATTCAACGATTTTCGCCAGAGCAGGCGCGCGCGGCTCACGGGTGACCCCCACCGCGCTCCGTGGCCAGAATGAGGAGCCGAGCGAAGCCATTCAAGATCAGGGTGATCAGGAAGAGCACGAGGCCGAGCTCGATCAGCGCGCTCAAATAGAGCTTGCCAGTGGCCTCCGTGAATTCGTTGGCAATCACGGCGGCGATGGTGTAGCCGGGGGCGAAGAGCGACGCAGCGATCTTGGGATCATTTCCGATCACCATGGTGACCGCCATGGTTTCGCCGACCGCGCGAGCCAGCGCCAGGAACACCGAGCCGGTGATGCCGGTGCGAGCCCACGGAACAACCACTTTCCAAGTCGATTCCCAGCGAGTGGCGCCGAGCGCCAAGGCCGCTTCCCGCTGGTCACGCGGAACGGTGAGCAGGACTTCCCGTGATACGGAAATGATAAAAGGCACCACCATGATGGCCAGGACAATCCCGGCGGTCAAAAATCCCACACCATAGTTCTGTCCTTGAAACAGTGGCAGGAATCCGAGCGTGTGTTTCACTGCGGGCCCGATTGTCGTCCGCATCAAGGGCACCACGACGAAAATTCCTAGCATCCCGAAGATTACGCTGGGAACGGCCGCGAGCAGATCAATGAGAAACGAGATGGTGTCCGAGATGCTGCGCGGAGCAAGTTCGGAAAGAAAAACCGCCGCCGCCAAGCCCAGAGGCAAGGCAATCAGGAGAGATACAGCCGAGGTGACCAGAGTGCCATAAATGAACGGCGCCGCTCCAAAGTGTTCGAATACCGGATCCCAAGTGCGCGAGACCCAAAAGTGCCAGCCGAAAGCATGGCGGGAGGCAGCGGATTCGAGCCAAAGTTGATAGACGAGAAGTGAGGTGATGAGGATGATGGAGAAGGCAAAAATCAGGGTGACCAGGTGAGCGACCTCGTCGCCTAGAGCGAGCCGGCGCAAAAGAGCGCGCCCCGTCCAAGGAGACGGCGCGCGCTCAATCGCACTTGCATCGGAAGTCATCCCTTATTTGATCTCAGCGAGATGCTTCATTTCGATGCCCACAACGGCCTTGGGAAGACGAGCATAGTTCAGAGATTCGACCGAGCCCTGGCCCGTTGTCAACATCCAATCGAGAAAAGCCTTTATAGCGTCCCGCTTGGCTGAATCGGAGATGGTTTCAGGAATCAAGAGATAGGTGAAGCTGCAAATGGGGTAGGTCGTTGCTCCGGTGGCGTCGGTGATGGAGATGCGGATGTCGTTCTGCATTTTCGCCGCGGCACCGGACGCCGCATCGGTAACCGATGCGAGGCTCGCCTTGACGAATTTGCCATCGGCGTTTTGCACGAGTCCGTAGCCCATGTGGTTCTGAATCGCATAAATCAGTTCCACGTATCCGATCGAGTTGGGCGTTTCCTTCACCAAGCCGGAAACGCCTTCGTTGCCCTTCCCGCCGAGGCCAACGGGCCAGTTAACGGAGGTGTTGCTGCCCACCTTGCTCTTCCAGTCCGCGTTGACCTTCGAGAGGTAGTCGGTCCAAACGAAGGTGGTGCCGCTGCCATCGGAACGATGGACCACGACGATGTCATTGGCCGGCAGGTTCACGCCCGGGTTGGTGCCGGCGATTTCACTGTCGTTCCATTTCGTGACTTTGCCCAGATAAATGTCCGAGAGCGCCTTGGCAGTGAACTTCAATTCACCACTGACGCCTGGGATATTGTAGGTGGGCACCACCGCGCCGAGGACGGTGGGGAACTGAATAATTTTGAAACTGAACTGGCCGAGGAGTTGATCGTTCAAGGGCATATCCGAGGCGCCGAAATCGACGGTGCCTGCCTTGAGCTGCTGAATCCCTCCGCCAGAACCGATGGATTGATAATTGATCTGAACGTTGGGGTGCGCTTGGTGGTAATCGCTGAACCATTTGGAATAAATCGGATACGGAAAGGTCGCGCCTGCGGCATTGAGGAGCACGGTGTCATCTGGTGGCTGTGCGCTCGCCGTGATCGCTAAACCGAGCAGAACCAATATCGAAAGTACCGTTTTTTTCATGGGTGGGAGCTCTCCTCGCGTCATTATCTTTTCTAAGCTGTTACAACCGCGTTACATCGCCGAGAATACGAGATGAAATCGGCTACGGACTCTAGAAGCAGTGGGAAGCGCGGATCGGGGGGACCTCTCCGCGCCTCCCTGGGGGGCGACACGTGGAGCACTACTTCTTGCGCTGGGTGAGCGCGCAAGAACTTGTGGACACTGAGCACGCGGAACCGCCTCTCAGATTGCTCCAGCCAAACTTGTCCGTTGCCGATTGCAGGCTGTCCGTGGGCAGATGAACTGACGGGTCGCCGAGTCCGAAACTGCGGCCCGAGTATCCAAGCGACGGGTGAATTGCCGATAACCCTCCTATGAAATCTTGATGACTAAGGCCTGGCGCGCTCGATGACGTCGGAAGCCTCGAGGTCCATCTTTCTGGCCCGGCCATGCCGCACTTCGATTCCACGCACCCAGAAGAGAATGTCCTCCGCGATATTGGTGGCGTGGTCGGCAATGCGCTCGAGATGGCGGGAGGCCAAGACGAATTGAAGATTGGGAGCCGCCTGCGCTGAATCCTCGGAGATACCTGACAGGAGCGCTTCAAAAAGACGGTCGCGATATTGATCGACAGTATCGTCGCTCTCGAGTACTTGCGTGGCCAAATCAACATTTTCGTAAATCAGCGCGCCTAAACATTTCGAAACCATGGCGCGGACTGTCGCTGTCATCGGGCAAAGTTCGGCGGGAGACTGCGCTTCCTCCATTGCGGAGAGAGAGATTGCACGCTCGGCCAGGTTCACGGCGAGATCGCCCATGCGTTCCAGGTCGTTGTTGATTTTGATCGTGGCGACGATCAGGCGAATATCCGCCTCGAGCAGTTCTTGCTGGCGAAGCATGCGAATGGCGTGTTCGTCGATGACCATTTCCATTTCGTTGATGCGCGGCTCGGTGAGAAAAACTTCGCTCGCCAGCCGCTCATTTCTGCTGAGCACAGCCTCCAGCGCCCGGTTGACGGAACCTTCCACGGTGCGCGCCTGTGAAATCAAATAGTTCATCAAGACGGTTTGGAAAATCCCCTCGGTGCTCGTTTTTGACATTGTCATCGTGATGTTCTCCCCCGCGACCCGGCCTGATTCCGGATCGCCCCATTGCAGGATGGTTTTTGGGCATTGCACGCAGATGAAGAAAGAATGAATATTTCACTACGATGTAAGCGGCTGATTCGAAGAGAAACCGAGAAGGAAAACTTAGAGCCGCGGCCGATTTCGCTTTCCACCCACAGGCGTCCGCCGTGAGCTTCCACGATGTGCTTGGCAATGGACAAGCCGAGGCCGGTGCCGCCCGCCTCTCGCGAGCGCGCCGCGTCCACGCGGTAGAAGCGTTCGAAAATTCGTTCCTGGTCCGCCAGAGGAATCCCGACGCCGGTGTCCGATACTGCGATCACGGCTTCCCGGCCGTTGACGGCCACGCTCACGCGAATGCGGCCGGCCTGAGCCGTGTACTGAATGGCATTATCGAGAAGATTTTGTAGCACTTCCCGCAGCAGACCGGCGTCACCACGGATGGCGGGTAGAGCGGATGGTACGTCGGTCTCAAACGCAATCTGCTTCCGGCTGGCTTTGAGCAGCGCGGTTTCGGCGCACTGTTCGACCAGTTCCAGTATGTTGACCGGCACGAATTCCACTTCCAACTTGCCGGCTTCGATTCGCGCCAGCTTCAAGAGATCGTCCGTCAAACTGGCGAGCCGCGTGGCGTGGTCGCGGATGATTTCAAGGAAGCGCCGGTTATTGCGGGGATCCTCGAGTGCGCCGGAGAGCAGCGTCTCGGCAAAGCCTTGGATCGCCGTCAGCGGAGTTTTGAATTCGTGAGAAACGTTGGCGACAAAATCCTGGCGCACACGCTCGAGGCGCCGCAATTCGGTAACGTCGTGGAGCACGACCACGGCGCCGGACGGCTGTCCTTCCGGTTGCGGAGCGTTCGCTAGGTTCGTTGCCGGGCGATTCGCGGAGGCGGAATCCAGAGCCTGGATGGGCGTGGCGGTCACCGAAAAGCTTCTTTGCTGGACGATTCCCATGGCGATGTCGCTTCGAAGCCCTTCCTCGCCGTTCAAAGCCCTGCGAATAAGGCTCAGCAGCTCAGAGTTGCGAATGGCCTCGATCAGAGGGCGCCCTTCGATTGCGGCATCGTCCAGACTCAAGATTTCGGAGAAAGCGCGATTGGAAAATACGAGCCTTTCGCGCGCGTCCACGACGGCCACGCCCTCGACCATGCTTCGCAAAATCGCGCTGGAACGATTGCGCTCGCCGCTGAGCGAGCGGATCGTGCGGTCCATCGATGCCGCAGTTTCATTGAGCGCGCCGGCCAAATCGGCCAGCTCGTCCCGCTGGCGTTCCGCTGGCAAGGGACGAAAGTCCCCCTCGGCAACGCGGCGCGAGAAATTCTTGAGGCGCTCGACGCGCGCAGCAAACATCCGGAAATAAACCAGCGAAATCAGACCGCCTAAAACGAGGATCACCAAAGAGGCGGCGAAGAGCCTCCGCCGGAGTTCGGCCACTGAGGTGTGGGCTTCGGCTAGAGGCACTGCGAGGCGAAGCACCAGCGTATCACCCTGCGCGGTTTGGGAACGGACGGCGTAATAAACAAGATCGCGGCCCAACGCCGCGCTGCGGCGAGCGGAATGTCCCTCTCCGGAGGAAAAGGCCTGTTGAACTTCGGGCTGATCCGAACCGCTTCCGGCGGGTGTCGATTGATGAGGGGAATCGGCCAGCATACGCCCAGTCTGATCGAAGACGGCGGCGCGCAAGCCACTAGCAGCGACCCAGTCAGTCCAGGCCTGAAGATCCCGGGGCTCCTTTGACGCCGGAGGCCGCGCCTTGGCGAGGCCCATCAGAGAGGCAAGCTTATCGTCGGCAGAGCGGACGTAATCGCGCCGGAGGAGGAGGCGCGAGGAATAGAAGTTCACCGCGAGCAAAATGGCGAGAAGCAGGCCAAAGTAGATCAGTCCCAACTTCCAGAAAAGCTTAGCTGGCACGGGTTTCGAAAATGTAGCCAGCGCCCCGGATCGTTTTCATATAAGCCGGATGCTGAGGCTCGGTTTCAATCTTCTCGCGCAACCGCCGCACGTACACGTCCACGCTGCGGGGAGTGACAAAACGCTCGGTCCCCCAAACGCCGTCCAGCAATTGATCGCGCGTGAAGACCCGGTTGGGCCGCGCGGCCAGGAAGTACAGGAGCCGAAACTCCAGCGTGCTCATGGGCACGGGTTTGCCCGCGAGTGTGACGCGATACGCGGCCGGATCAATTTTCAGCATTCCAATTTGGATGGGCTTTTCGGGGGCCGCGGCCGGCTCGGCGCGGCGCAAAAGCGCTTTCACGCGCGCGACAAGTTCTCTCGGGCTGAATGGCTTCGTAACGTAGTCGTCCGCGCCCAGTTCCAAGCCTACCACGCGATCCGCCTCTTCTCCTTTGGCCGTCAAGATGAGCACGGGCAGACGATTCAAACTGACATCCTTGCGTACTTCCTTGCAGATTTCGAGGCCGGATACCTTCGGAAGCATCAAGTCAAGCACGAGAAGATCGGGAGGGGACTTGCGGAGTTGGGCAAGCCCTGTGGCTCCGTCTCCGCTCGCCGCAACGTTGAAGCCGTCTTTCTCCAAATTGTATTTCACTAACTCGACGATATCCTTGTCGTCTTCAATCAGCAGGATTTTCTTCATCGATGTTGTGTGCGGAAGTCACCCACAACATACGGGAAATGGCGCTCGCAACGCAAGCAGGCCGTGGCGCGAGGGCGCTCTTTTAACGCTCCATTAACATCTCTCGGTGAGTGGGCGAGACGCGCATGTTCCGTAATGGGCCGGTACGCTGGGTGTAGAGATCGATACTTTAGGATAGCACCCCTCACCTTTTGCGCGATGGCGTAGCTTGCTGATTTAGCGAGACGTACCTCCAATTTCGTCGCTCCCAGTTGGTCACCAAGTCTGCCCCGCAACACTCTCCGGCGATATGGTCAAAGCAGCCCGTCCCTCTGCCGATAGTACCTACAGGAGGGTAGTTCTGTCGCTCGGGACGATTCCGAATCGGGAATTCGGTGTGGCGATTCAGGGGAGGATAGCTTGTGGAAAAAATCGAGGGCGGGGGTGCGTGTAATCCCTCCCGGAAGAAGACTTGCGTCTATCTGCTCGCTGACGGCTTTGTTGCTTTGTTTAGCTACTCGGACGGCTGCCCAAGAGAAAGTAGCAGATCTAGCGAGCGATAGCCTCGAGGACCTTATGAACATTGAGGTCACCTCGGTTTCCAAAAACGAACAGAAGCTGTCTCGCACCGCGGCCGCCGCATTCGTTATCACGCAGGACGACATCCGCCGTTCGGGCGCTAACAACATCCCTGATCTGCTGCGTATGGTCCCGGGAATGGACGTTGCGCAGATTGACGCCAACACTTGGGCCATCAGCGCGCGCGGATTGAATGGGCGCTTCAGCAACAAACTGCTCGTTCTTGTTGACGGCCGGACCGTTTACACACCCACATTCGGCGGAGTCTTTTGGGATGTTCTTGACGTTCCGCTCGAGGACATTGATCGGATCGAAGTGATCCGCGGGCCCGGCGGTTCCCTTTGGGGAGCGAATGCAGTCAACGGCGTCATCAACATTATTACAAAGAAATCGGGGGATACGCCGGGCGCGATGCTGGAGGCTGGTGGCGGAAGCGCCGGCCAAGGCTCGGAAACGTTGCAATATGGCGGCAGCGTGAAGGGCACGGACTTCCGAGCATTTGAGAAGTACCTGAACGATGGTCCGTCGCCTGGCCTAACGGGCCCGGATGGCGCCGATGGCTGGCACGTACTCCGTGGCGGATTCCGAAGTGACACAACTGTGTCATCAAGAGATACGTTGACGTTTGACGGCGATCTCTATAGCGGTCGTGAAGGCCTTACAACAGCCCTTCAACAGATCGGTACCCAGGTGAATTTATCGGGAGGATTCCTGCAAGGCATATGGAACCGCACCTATTCCCCACGGTCGGATATGACTCTGCAAGTCTCCTACGACCAATATGCGCGCAATGATGTCGTCGGGGAGAAGCGGAAAACATTCGGTCTAAGTTTTCAGGATCATCTTCGTTGGTCAGAACGGCACGACCTCACATGGGGTTTCGAATATCGCCGCTCGGCGTCTAATGCTCCGGGTTCCTTTTTTGTTTCGTTCGTCCCGTCAAGGGTGACCACACAGCTGTTGAGCTCGTTCCTTCAGGACGAAATAGCCATTTTGCCTGACCGGCTGTACCTAACGGTAGGGACCAAGCTCGAAGACAACCATTACACCGGCTTCGAAGCCATGCCTTCGATAAGGGTTGCATTTGCCCCCAGCGCCAACCGCACGATCTGGGCCGCAATGTCCAGAGTGGACAGAACGCCCTCCGAAACCGACAACGGGCTGCGCGCGAATCTTGGGGAGCTTCCCCCATTCGGAGGGCTTCCTGTGTTTTTGCAGCTTATCGGCAATCCACATTTCCAGGATGAGGTGTCGACCGTCTACGAAGCGGGCTTTCGCACGGCTGCCGCCAAGCGCCTGACCCTGGACCTCAGCGCCTACTATGGAAATTACGACGACCAGCAAACCACGGAGCCGGCGGCGCCCTTCCTTGAGAGCCCGCCGCCACATCTCGTAGTGCCCCTGGTATACGCGAACCTCATGCATGGCGAAATCCACGGCCTCGAAATTTCCGCGAACTGGAAGCCCGCTGCGCGCTGGACACTAAGCCCAGGCTACGCCTTCGAGCAGATACACATGCACCTGGCACCCGCCAGCCAAGATACGACTTCGGTCGCCGAGGCTCAGGGAAGCAGCCCCGCTCACTCGGCGCAGCTGCGATCGAGCATTGTCTTGTGGCGCAACGTGAATTGGGATGCCTCCATCTACTTCGTAGATCGCCTCGTGGGTTTGGCCACGCCCTCTTATACGAGAGTCGATACTCAACTGTCGGTCCCCCTCGGCGAACGCGGGGTACTCAGCTTGGTGGGACAAAATCTCGCTCGCGATCACCACCAAGAGTTCAGTGATTCGACCGGCAGCGTGATTTCAACCCTGGTCAAACGCAGCGTGTACGCCAAGTTGGCCTGGCAATTCTGAGGACTGGAGCCGATCCGTTGGACCCTGCGCGTATTAGGAGGCAGAGGGAATCGAGGACGCGAAACGCTAGGCACTCGCGAGTCTTCGCGTTTCTGCGTTCCGCAACATTCGGCACGATCGCTCTCCTGCTCAATTTTTCGGCCGTGCAACAACCGGTAGGAGCGCAGTCCCAAACCGCGGGCGAATACGAGGTCAAGGCGGCGTTCCTCTACAATTTCGCCAAATTCATAGACTGGCCCGACAGCAGTTTCGCCGATCCCAACGCTCCCTTCGCGATCTGCGTGCTGGGCGGGGACCCTTTTGGGCACACCCTCGATGGCGCCCTCCAAGGCAGGAAGGTCGGGCGTCATCCTGTCACACTCGCGCGCCTTCAGGATGCTGTGCAGGCCAGACGCTGTCAGATCGTTTTCGTCAGTTCGTCCGAACGCAGGCGGCTATCCGAAATTGAGGATCGATTGCGCGGAGCCAGCGTGCTCCTGGTTGGAGAGTTCCCCGGCTTCGCCGACGCCGGCGGCACTCTCCAATTCACCATCGAGGACAACCGAGTGCGCTTCCTCATTAACACTGACGCCGCCGAGCGCGCGGGTCTGCGACTAAGCTCGAAGCTTCTATCAGTCGCCACCGTCGTCCACGGTTCGGCGGGCAATGGCAAGAGCTGACATGCGAATACTCCACGGCCAGTCCATTGGACAGAAACTCACCCGCATCATCCTGATCAGCTGCGGAGCCACCATCTTGATGGCCTGTACCGCGCTGGCCGCATATGACTTCGTTACCGTCCGAAGAGATCTTACAAGAATCCTGATCCAAACCGGGGACACTACCGGCGCCAATACCACAGCTGCACTTTCCTTCGGTGACACCGATTCCGCTCGCGAAACCCTAAGCTCGCTGAGGGCGCTGAATCACATCGTCCGAGCGTGTATTTACACCCGCGATGGCACGATTTTCGCATGGTACGCGCGTTCTGGTTCCCACCTCAATCCTTGGCCGCCGGTTCCGGAACCGGACGGAATCGCGAGTACCCCCGGGCACGTCGCTCTGTTCCAGCCGATCTGGCTCAACGGAGAACGGATCGGCACAATCTATCTGGACTCCGATACCGAGGAGCTCTCCGCGCGGGAGTGGCGCTTCGCCGAAATAGCCATCCTCGTGGTTCTGGCCTCGTTTGTCACGGCATACCTGCTTGCTGCCCGCCTGCAGCGCGCCATTTCGGAACCGGTGCGCGAACTGGCCCAGACCGTTTCCGCGGTTTCGCTGGAAAAGACTACTCCATCCGGGCTACCAAGAGCAGCGAAGATGAGATTGGATCTCTCGTCGACGGATTCAACGAAATGCTAGACCGAATTCACGAGCGCGAGAAAGCTTTGCAGTACGCCCGCGACGATCTCGAGGTCAGGGTAAGCCAACGCACATCGGAATTGCAGAAAGAGATTGCCGAACGAAAGAACACAGAGCAAGAGCTGGAGGAGCGTACCGCTTTTTTCAACTCTCTGATCGAGAATACCCCGATTGCCATCGTCGCCGTCGGGTTGGACGACATCGTGCAATTCTGCAACCCCGCGTTTGAAAACATCTTCCGCTATCGTCAGGCCGACGTTATCGGCAAGTCCTTGCTCGGTTTAATCACTAACTCAGAGACTCTCTCGGAAGTATCGACCAATCGAGAGGCCCTCTGGAAGGGGAAGGTCATTCACACGGTAACCAAACGCGTCCGTAGCGACGGGGGCTTGGTCGATGTGGAAGCCTTCTCCGTGCCGTTGGGTCCCGCGGAGAATCGCACCGGCGCCGTCATGCAGTATCAGGACATTACCGAACGCAAGCGCGGCGAGGAGGCCCTCCTTCGGGCCAAGGATGCCGCCGAAGCTGCCAGCCGCGCTAAAAGCGAATTCCTGGCTAACATGAGCCACGAAATTCGCACCCCGATGAACGGCATCATCGGCATGACCGAGCTGACCCTCGATACCAAGCTGACCCCGGAGCAACGCGAATATCTCGGTCTCGTGCAGGCTTCCGCCGACTCCCTTCTCAAACTCATCAATGACATTCTGGACTTCTCGAAAATTGAAGCCGGGAAGATCGATCTCGAAAGTATCGAATTCCCTTTCCAGCAGAGTCTGGACGAGACGCTAAAATCGCTCGTCCTTCGCGCCCGTCAAAAAGATGTGGAGTTATCTTGGCGCGTGGGGCCTGGAATTCCCAAGTATCTGAAGGGTGATGTGGGCCGGCTCCGGCAGATCATCGTTAACCTTGTGGGAAACGCCGTGAAATTTACGAAGCGCGGAGAGATTGAAGTCAGCGTCGAAGTCGAATCGGAAAACGACGCCGGGGTTATGCTTCACTTCGGGGTCCGCGATTCCGGGATCGGAGTTCCAAAAGAAAAGCAGCGGATGATCTTCGAGGCCTTCACGCAGGTCGATAGCTCGACCACCCGCAACTATGGAGGCACGGGACTGGGGCTTGCCATTACATCGCGGCTCGTCCAGCTGATGGGTGGAAAGATTTGGGTGGAAAGTGAGCCCGGCCGAGGCAGCGTTTTCCATTTCACGAGCCGTTTTGAATTCACCGGCGCCGTTCCGCGAATGACCGGGTCCGAGGACCCGGAAGCGATTCGAGGTCTCCCTCCAGCAGCCGCGGGAGAGAGTGCGTCTCAAGCAGCCCAGGGACTGAAGATATTGCTTGCTGAGGACAATGCCGTTAACCGACGGCTGGTCATCGCGTTGCTCCAGAAGCGCGGCCACCACATTGCTGCCACCGAAAATGGCCAAGAGGCCTTGGATATCCTGGAACGGGAGAATTTCGACTTGGTCCTCATGGATGTCCAGATGCCGGTGCTCGATGGCTTTGCCGCCATTCGCGCTATTCGTGCTAAAGAGCAAAGTTCCGGCTCACATCTGCCGATCATAGCTCTGACGGCACACGCTATGAAGGGAGATCGCGAGCGGTGCCTGGCCGCAGGAGCCGATGAATACGTGACCAAGCCCATCCGGACCCCCGACCTTCTCGCGGCAATCGACCGCGCGACGAACACCAAAGTCAGCCCTGCTAACACGCCTTCGCCGGTTCCGGCATTGCATCCTGCCGGCCCTCCTGTGCTGGACTTCGCGGCGGCATTAGACCGTGTCGAGGGTGACCGCGAACTTCTGGAAGAGCTTATGGGGATGTTCGCCGCTGAATGTTCCCATGACATCGCTGAAATTCGCAAATCGCTTGAGGCCCGCGATATGGACCTTCTCGAGCGCCTGGCACATACACTGAAGGGAGCGTCCGCAAGCCTCGCTGCGGGGCGTGTTGCCGATGCAGCGTTCGCGCTGGAGAAGCAAGCGCGTACCGGTGAAGTGGGCGATGCGGAACAGTTACTGGAGACGTTGCTCGGCGAAGTTAACAGCCTGTTGCCGGAAATCGAGTTGTTTTGCAAAAAGGTGGCGCCCTGAGCGCGACCCGCTCGGACCGCCGGGATGGACCACAGCATGACCGAGAACAGGAAGATCAGAAACAGAGTCCTGATCGCGGACGACGATCCTCTGTCTCGCCGCATGCTGGAGGCTTTCCTTACCAAGTCGGGATATCGTGTGGTGACCGCCGTGGATGGCGTCGGTGCCTTGAAGATCCTTACTGCGGAAGATTCGCCGCCACTCGCCATTTTGGATTGGATGATGCCAGGATTGGAAGGTCCCCAGGTTTGCGAGCGCGCGCGGGCGCTCCTGGACCGGCCTTACGTCTACATCCTCTTGCTCACGGCTCGCAACGAGAAACAGGACCTGCTGAACGCACTCCAATCGGGGGCGGACGACTATCTTACGAAACCCTTTGACGCCCAAGAGCTTCGCGCGCGCCTGCACGTTGGGCAGCGCATCCTCGATCTGCAGGATAGCCTGATCGCCGCGCGGGAAAAGATGCGCTTCCATGCCACTCACGACTTGCTAACGGGCATCGACAACCGCTCAGTGGTAATCGATGCCATGAACCGGGAGTCATCGCGGCAAGTACGCGAAGGGGGATCGTTCGGAGTGGTTCTGCTCGACCTGGACCACTTCAAAAACGTCAACGACACCTTGGGCCATCTCGCCGGGGATGCGGTGTTAAAAGAGGCGGCTCGACGGATGAAGCTAGCCGTTCGTCCCTATGATACCGTGGGGCGCTACGGCGGCGAGGAGTTTCTCGTGGTCGTGCCCTCGTCGGACGGGGAGGGCGCTTTAGCCCTGGCGGAAAGAATCCGCGAAGCGATCCAGGCCACACCAGTAACGACCCAGGCCGGCGATGTGCGCGTAACTGCAAGCTGCGGCGTGGCGGCCAGCACTGAGGGCCATCGGCTCGATTCCCACACTTTGCTCCGTCTGGCCGACGAAGCCCTGTATCGCGCAAAGGAGCGTGGACGCAATTGCACGGAGCCTGCCGCGTACGACGATCCGATCCAGTCCGCTCTCGCGCCGGACGCAGCGCCCGTAAAGTCCCTCTAATATTCGTTGGATGAAGCAATGCCGCCTGCCTCGCGAACACCATGGCTACTCGCAGCCTCGTCCTCGACCTGCTATGATTCCGATTTCAGAGGAGCTTGAAAAATGTCGGAACCAACAAAAGAGGAATTACTGGCTCGTATCGCAGAACTGGAAAAGCAGACCGGTTCCAGACCGAAAGGCAGTCTCGAATTCCGCGTCGGCGAAAAAGGGGGCGTGAGCGTCTACGGCCTCGGGCGCTTCCCCGTCACTCTCTATTACGAGCAATGGATTCGCTTACTTGACGCGGCCAATAATCTCCGCGCCTTTCTCGAGGAAAATAAAAGCCGCCTGAAACTAAAAAATAGAGATTAGCGCGAACAGGCGCTGGTCTCCGCGCTGCTGGCGTCAACTCGTCGGCGTCTTTTCCAATTCCTCAATCAGCGCGGGAACGATTTCAAAGAGGTCGCCCACGATCCCATAATCGGCGATCTCGAAAATCGGCGCGTTGGCGTCCTTATTGATCGCGGCGATCGTTCGCGAGCCTTTCATTCCCACCACATGCTGGATGGCGCCGCTGATCCCCAGTGCGAGATAGAGCTTCGGCACCACGGTCTGCCCCGAGCTGCCGATTTGCCGGTCCATCGGCAGCCAGCCTTCGTCGCAGATGGGACGCGACGCGGAAATTTCTCCGCCTAAAAGCTTCGCCAACTTTTCGGCCATGGGAATATTCTCCGGCGCCTTGATGCCGCGCCCAACGGAAACCAAAATGGGCGCCTGCGTCAGGTCCACGGCTTGTTTGGCTTCGCGGAAAAGCTCCAGCGGTTTGGTGCGAATCTGCTCCGGTTTCAATTCCACGCTAACGGCCTTCACTGGCGCATTGCCGCTGGCATTTTTCGCTGCCAGATCGGCGCGAAAAGCACCGGCCTGAAACGACGCGATCCACGGCGGCTCACCCGTGAACACCACATCCGCCGCCGTCCGGCCCTGAAACATCTGGCGCACGAAAACCAGCTTCCCGTCTTCGTAGCGGTACGCAATGCAGTCGCCGATCATCGACTTGCCGCCCTCACCAGGCAAGCCCTTGCCAAGCGATGCGGCCAGCTTCGGCGCGAAATCGCGCACTTGATAGGTGTGCGGCAGCAGAACCAGATCCGGCTTCGCGTTTTCAATCGCCTGGCGCAGCGCGTTGCAATAGCCGTCCGGCGTGTATTCCGCCAACAGTTGGTGCTCGATCAGGATCACGTCATCGAGTTGATAACCGGCCAGCTCGTCCGCCAGCGCCGCAACACCTTTGCCGATTACAACGCCGGAAATCAAACCTTCGGTCTGCTGCGCGATCTGTTGCGCAGCCGCCAGCGTCTCAAAGCTGACGTTATTCCATTTGCCGCCGCGCTGCTCGGTGATCAGAAGAATTTTCATGCGCAAGTTCGCTGTAGCTAAATGACGCGCGCTTCGTGCCGCAGCTTCTCCAGCAATTTCGCGGCTGCCTCTTTTGGTGAACCGGTGATGAACTCCGTCTTCTTCGCCTTCTGCGGCACGTAAATTCGCTCGATCTGCTGCGTCCGGGCATCGGGAACGCCCAGCGAACCCCGCTCCACAGTGACAATTTCCTTCTTTTTTGCGGCCATGATGCCCTTCAGCGTGGCGTAGCGCGGCTTGTTGATGCCGGACTGAATGGTGATTACCGCGGGCAGCGGCAGCTCCACCCGCTGGAACCAGCCTGCCTCCAGCTCGCGTTTCAATTTCATCCGTCCGTCGGTTACTTCAATGGCCATGATAATCGTCGCATGCGGACGCCCCAACAATTCCGCCAACAGCACGCCCGTTTGCCCGAAACCTTGGTCGTCGCTTTGCAGCCCGGTGAGAACCAAATCGAAATTTTCGCCCCGAATCGCCGCCGCGATCGAACGCGCTGAGCCCAGCGGATCGAGCTTGAAAAATTCAGGATCGGAGATGTGGATTCCGCGTTCGGCGCCCTTGGCCAGCGCCTCCTTGATGGTTTGCTTCACGCGCTCCGGGCCCATCGAGATGACCACCACTTCGCCACCGTGCTTTTCCTTCAGGCGCAGCGCTTCTTCAAGCGCGAAACTATCCGGCTCGTTCATCTCGAATCCGATATCGGACTCGCGAATCCACGAGGCGCCCTCCGCAATTGCGAGCGGCGCATCCTTCGCCGGCACTTGCTTGACGCACACGCCGATCTTCACGCTAGCGCCCTTCCCATCGCTTGAATAGCAGCGACGCATTCGTCCCGCCAAAGCCGAACGAATTCGAGAGCGCGCAGTTCACTTCCGCCTTGCGTGAATGGTTTGGAACGTAATCCAGATCGCATGCCGGATCGGCATTTTCCTGGTTGATGGTCGGAGGCAGAATCTGATCGCGCAGCGCCAGCACGCCGATGCCCGCTTCCAATCCGCCCGCGCCGCCTAGAAGATGCCCGGTCATCGATTTCGTCGAGCTTATGGGAACTTTTTGCGCGCGATTTCCGAACACCCTCTTCAACGCCACCGTTTCGATCGCGTCGCCAATGGGCGTCGAAGTGCCGTGCGCGTTCACGTAGCTGACGTCGTCCGGCGTGAGCGTCGCGTCTTTGATCGCCGCCATCGAAGAACGGTACCCGCCGTCGCCGCCCTCCGCAGGCTGCGTGATGTGGTGCGCGTCGCCGGACATTCCGTAGCCGGTGATTTCCGCAATCACGTTTGCCCCGCGCCGTTGGGCGAACTCTAGCGACTCCAGAATCAGCACGCCCGAGCCTTCGCCCACCACAAACCCGTCGCGCAGCGCGTCAAAAGGACGGCTGGCGCGCTCCGGTTCGTCGTTGCGTGTGGAAAGCGCGCGCATGGCCCCGAATCCGCCGATGCTCATCGGTGTCACGGCCGCTTCCGAACCTCCCGCGATCATCACTTCGGCATCGCAGCGCTGGATAATCTTGTAGGCGTCGCCCACTGCGTGCGCGCCCGCGGAGCAAGCCGTGGCCGTGGCCGAGTTCGGCCCTTTGGCTCCGTAGCGGATGGACACATTTCCGGCCGCCAGGTTCACGATTGCGGAAGGAATGAAAAATGGGGAGATCTTGCCCGGGCCGCCTTGCAGGTATTTCGAATGTTCGCGCTCGATCACGTCGAATCCGCCGATGCCCGACCCGATATAGACGCCCGTTGCGTCCGCGATTTCCGGCGTGATTTCCAGGCCGGCCATCCGCATGGCGAAATCCGATGCGGCCATGGCGAGCTGAATGAACCGCGCCATCTTCTTCAGCTCTTTTTTCTCCACCCAATTCAGCGGATCGAAGCCCTTCACCTCGCCGGCGATTTGGCAATCGAAGGCGCTCGCGTCGAATTGGGTGACGCGTCCGATGCCGCTCTTCCCGGCCAGCAGATTGCGCCACACCTCTTCGGTTCCAATGCCGCAACCGCAGATCAGTCCAACACCCGTCACGACAACTCGGCGGTTCAAGGGAAACTTCTCCTGTTCGGGATGGGATGGCTCAGCGGGACCGTCTACTTCCCCTTGGAGTGCTTTTCGATGTACTCGTTCGCGTCTTTCACCGTGGCAATCTTCTCGGCATCCTCATCCGGAATTTCGATACCGAAGGCTTCCTCGAAGGCCATCACCAGCTCGACCGTGTCGAGCGAGTCGGCGCCGAGGTCGTCCACAAACGAAGCATTGGGGGTAACTTCGCCTTCGTCCACGCCGAGTTGTTCGACAATAATCTGCTTCACGCGTTCTTCGACGCTGGCCATTCTGATTATTCCTCCGCTATCGATGATCTGGGACCTGGGCTGCACGCCAGGGAAGTTGCGCCCGTTTTGACCTGCCCATTCTATGCGGCACCCCCCGCCCGGTCAACCTTCCGATCGGATTCGAACCGGCTATTTATATGCTCCGCGACGCTATAAGTCCAGAAACATGAGCTCTTCGTCAACATACCGGCCATCGGCGTCTAGGGCTTCAGGCTCCACGCCATAGGATCGAAAACCGAGTCCGGAATAAAGTTTGCGCGCCGCCGGCTGATCCATGGAAACCGTTAGGTGAATTTTCCTGAGTCCCGGCAGCCGACGCGCCTCTTTCAACACGGCCGCGATCAATGCCCGCGCGATTCCTCTCCTTCGGTAGGCGGCTACCAGGAACACGCCCCAAATCCAACCCTTGTGGTGGCGTTTTTGCCGAGGCTCGCGATAGAAACCGGTTGTGCCAACCAGTTGCGGCCCGTCAAAAGCGCCAAATACGAAGCTGTCGTCTCCAGTGGAACCCAGCCGCCGCGCAAAGGATTCAATCGTCTCCTCGCGGTGCTCCTCGGCGGATTCGCCGAACGCATTCGGCGCCGATTCCAAGGCAAGAAGCCGCAAATCCCAGAAAGCTTCAGCATCCTCCTTGGTCAATCGCTGAATCTGCATCGCAATCTTTGCGGTCGTTCGCGGCTCAGCCCATGTGCATGCCGCCATTCACTTCGAGCACCTGCCCTGTGATGTAGGCGGCTTCGTCGCTCGCCAGAAAAACAATCACCGCGCCGATTTCGCGGTCTTTACCGAAGCGCCCGAGCGGTATCAGCGCTTTCATCTTCTCTTTCAGTTCCGGCGAGAGTGGATCAGTCATGGGCGTTTCGACAAAGCCCGGCGCAATCGCATTCACCGTAATGCTTCGCGACGCCACTTCCACGGCAATCGCGCGCGTCAATCCGATAAGCCCCGCCTTCGACGCCACGTAATTCGCCTGACCCGCGTTCCCCGTCTCGGCAACTACCGAAGTCACGTTGATGATGCGCCCGCACCGCTGCTTCAGCATCGCGCCAAGCGCCTGCTGGATGCAAAGATGCGCGCCCGTCAAGTTCGTGCGCAGCACCGCTTCCCAATCCTCCAATTTCATCCGCAGCGCCAGCGTATCGCGCGTGATCGCGGCGTTGTTCACTAGGATGTCCAGCCTGCCGAATTTCGCGAGCGCCTGTTGGAAACCGGCCTTCACCTGCGCGCCGTCCGCCACGTCCATGGTCACCGCAACCGCCGCGCCCCCGGCCGATTCGATCTCGCTCACCAGCGACGCCAGCTTGTCCGCGCTCCGAGCCGCCACCGCCACGTTCGCTCCCGCTTCCGCCAGCGCAAGCGAAGTCGCCCGCCCAATCCCCTGCGACGCACCCGTAACCAGCGCAACTTTATCTTTTAGCGAAAACACTCTAGCCCCCGCACCGCCGCCTCACCGGGTCATTCGTTGCCACATTTCTGGCCACAGCCACTTCATTGTCATCCTGAGCGGAGCCCCGCGCGGCTTGTCCTTCCCGCGTTCGGCGCGGGCGCGGAAGAAAGGGCTCCCGGGTCGACGGCTAGTCGAGCCCGGGAGATCGGTCGTCGAAGGACCTCTCTTTGATCTAGGCCAGAACAATAACTCACCCACAGGCCTAGCTCTCCGCGCTTTCCGCCCGCGCCTGCGCGATTTTATCCAGCGTCGATTTCAATCCGCCGGCATCTTCCACATTGAAACACCGCACCGAACGATCGATCTGCCGCAAAAGACCCGCGAGCACTTTCCCCGGCCCCACTTCGACGAAAACCTTTACGCCTTGCTCGATCATTTCGCGGACTGAATCGAGCCACCGGACCGGAAGCGTCACTTGGCGAATCAGCGCGTCTCGCGCTTCGTCGCCGGTGGTCACCGCCTCCGCATCCACATTGGTAATCACCGGAAAACGCAGCTCGCCGAACTTCGCGGCGCGCAGATCGGGTTCCAGGCGCCGCTGGGCGGACATCAACATCGCGCAGTGAAAAGGAGCCGAAACGGGCAGGATAAGCGTCCTCTTCGCGCCTGATTGCGAAGCGATTTCGACCGCGCGCTTCACTGCCGTCGCGCTTCCCGCAATCACCGTTTGTTCCGGCGAATTCAAATTCGCGGGCGAAACCACTTCTCGCTCGGCGGCCTTCTTGCAAACTTCAGTCACATCCGCCGGAGAAAGTCCCAAAATCGCGGCCATCGCGCCATCTCCCGCCGGCACCGCTTCCTGCATGTATCGGCCGCGCCGCCGCACCAGCTTCACCGCATCGGCAAACTCCAGGGCGCCTGCGGCCACCAGCGCGGAATATTCCCCCAAGCTATGTCCTGCGGCAAAATCCGGTTGAATTCCCCGGCTCTCGAGCGCGCGATACGCCGCCACGGAAACGGTTAAGATCGCGGGCTGCGTATTTTCGGTCTGCTTCAAGTCCTCTTCGGTACCCTCAAAGCACACCTTGGAAATCGCGAAGCCCAACGCTCGGTCCGCTTCCTCGAACACGGCGCGCGACTCCGGAAAATTCTCGGCCAAGTCCCGGCCCATGCCCGGATATTGCGACGCCTGTCCTGGAAAGAGGAATGCGAGCTTGCTCATGCGATTGTGACCGCTCTCGATCAGCCGCGGGCGGGGATTGCGGCGGCTGCGGAAAGCTCCTGTTCGATTTTCTCGTTCACGCGGGCGCGACAAAGTTCGGCGGCCACCCGTATGGCGTTTTTGATGGCGTTCGGATTCGATCGCCCGTGGCCGATCACCGTGATTCCCCGAACTCCGAGCAACGGAGCCCCGCCGGTTTCCGAATAATCGGTCCGCTTGCGGAAATCGTCAAACGCCCGCTTCGAAAGCGCGTAGCCGATCTGCGACGTAAGGCTGCTCTTGATCGCTTTTTTCAGCATGGCCCCGATATGTTCCACCAAACCTTCGCTGAGTTTCAGCGCGACGTTTCCGATGAATCCGTCGCAGACCACCACGTCCACATTGCCGCGGAAAACGTCGCGCCCCTCCACGTTCCCCGTAAAATTCAGCGGTAGTTGCTTCAAAAGACTCGCCGCCTCGCGCGTCAGCTCGTTGCCTTTGGCTTCTTCCTCCCCGATGGAAAGCAGCGCCACGCGAGGCCGTTTCACTCCCCAGATGGCGCGATAGTAAATCTCGCCCATCACCGCGAATTGCTCGATGTGCGCGGGCTTCGAATCCACGTTCGCGCCCACATCCAGGATCACCGATATTTTTTCCTTCATATTCGGAAACGCCGCGGCCAGCGCCGGCCGGTCCACCGAAGGCAGCGTGCCGATCACAAACCGCGCCACGGTCATCACCGCGCCCGTGTTCCCCGCGCTCACCAGCGCGTCGGCCTTTCCGTCGCGGACCAGCCGCGCCGCCACATGCACCGAGCTTTCCTTCTTGCGCCGGAACGCCTGCGACGGCGAATCCGTCATCGTGATCACGTCCGTCGCATTCACTACATCAATCGACAGATCGGGGTGCTTGTGCCGCGCCAGTTCGTGCCGCACCGCTTGCTCTCCCCCCACCAGCAGCACGTGCACGCCCAGCTCGCGCGCCGCCAGGATCGCTCCTTCCACTTCGACGCGAGGCGCATGGTCGCCGCCCATGGCATCCAGGGCAATAGTAGTCATGTAAGCACCGGCTTGAACTGGTAGGCGAGGGAAACTTAGGCCGTCTTGGCTGCGGTGTCAATCACTTCGCGGCCCTTGTAATAACCGCACTTCAGACACGCTCGGTGGGGCAGCTTCTTTTCGTGGCAATTCGGACATTCGGCCAGGGAAAGCGGATGCAGATGGTCGTGCGCGCGGCGGGTGGATGTCCGCCGCTTCGAATGCCGTCGCTTCGGATTAGGCATGAATGCTCCTCGTGGCAGCCCGCGACTCAATGCGGTCTGAATGGAACTGAACAGTGTAGCGTTTTATTGCTTTTTGAACCAGTCCTGCTTCAGACGGGCCAGCGGGGCGAGCCGGGCATCGGAGCCGTTCTTTTCGCACCGGCATTCCTCATTGTTCAGGTTCGCGCCGCAGTGGGGACACAGCCCGCGGCAGTCGCCCGAGCAGATCACTTTCATGGGAAGCGCCAGGTTCACCTGCTCCGCCAGGATGTCCGCGAGGAAAAGCCCGTCACCCTCAAAGAAGGCGATTTCTGTATCATCGAGGTTCAGGTGCAACTCCTCGTCGCGCGCGAGGGAGGTCATCGGGCGGTAAAAGAGATCGAAATCCCGGCTGATTTCTTCGACCACCGTATCCAGGCAGCGCGCGCAGACCAGCTCCACCCGGGTGTGCAGGTTCCCGCAGATGCGAATCTGCCCGTCCACAAGTTCAGCCGTTGCACGCACTTCCAGAGGTTCTACCTGGTGGAATTCGCTGGAATGGAAATCTACCGTTCCGGGGGCATAGCTCTTCCGGATACGGGTCTTGCGGATGGCCAGTTCGTGTACGTCCAGAAACATTGCGATTTTCCTATAATGTCCACTGCGAAATTCATTATAAATCTGTTACTCGCGATGTCAAGAAACGCTCACCGTCCGTTGCCGCAAAGCACATGCGTCGAGCCGCTGCGCCAACAAAACTCTTTCCTTTAGAATACCGCGCCAGCGCCAACTCTCGCTGCACAGCGGCACACCCTAATGGCAATAGCTGCCGAGTTTCGGTTGGTATCCGCTCTGAAGTGCTTCGCCTTGTGTCATCAAGGCCCCTGGCTGCGGCGTTTCTGAATTCAGATTATCGGCGCAATAATAAAATCCGCTGTGCTGAACGGTCCACACCGGTAAGCCGAGTACCGCCGGATTAACTTTCGCGGGTGCGTCCATGCCGAGCATCGATTCCACATGCGAGGCCCAGTCGCCGTCCTGCGACACGGTGGCCGGTTGATTCGTTGGGAGAATCGGGAGCAGGTCGTAGTCGGCCTCCGTGGTCATCGAATCATCCGCGGATGTATCGGCCTGAGCGCTCTGATCGTTCAGTGCCTCCGATGGTGTTTGGGGCGCGCTCTCGGGTTCCACCGCCGCGGGCGACAAAATCCGCTGGACCGACTCTCCACTGGAACCACCGCGGTTAGAAGGCTTGCTGGCGCTCATCACCGTCACGATCAGCGCCAGAATTCCAGCGGCACAGGCCGCTCCCGCCATCGCGAACTTCTGGCGCCGGCGAAGTCTCGAAGCGAGTGAATCGCTAGCGCGAGGTGCCGGGCGATTCACTTCAGTAACTTTGGCGAGAGAAGGCATCAGGCTGGGCAATCCGGAATCTTTTGGAGGAATCTCTCTTGCGGCCGGCGCTGGCTCCTCAGGCTCGAGAAGCGCTTCGTAACGCTTCGCAGGCGATCGCAGGAGGTTGTCCGATGGCCTTTCGAATCGCTCTTCGGGCGTTGGAAAGGCGAGCGCGGGAGGCGGAGACGTCGTCCGTTGCAACCCAGACGGTGTATTTGAAAAATCATCCAGGGAAGATTCCGAAAGTACCCGGCGCGGAATCCCCATGCTAAGGCTTGGCTGTGTATTCTCAGGTCTTTCGGTAGCGAGATTCGCCCCGCGCGCTTGGATGGAAAACGCGGGCGCTGCGCCCTTCATCGGCGGCGATTTCGGCCGAGGACCTATATCGCTCTGCGTCACTGAGGCCGGCTGCTCTTGCGCCGTAATCCAGTTCGCGATCCGTCGTTCCGCGCTCTCGGGAAGATTCATGAAGGAAATACCAGCTTCCTTCTGCGTCGGACCCAACCACGCAACCCGCCCCGCAACCTCAATCGGCTCCTCGGTAGGTTCCAGTCGAAAACGAAGGGTCAACTCCGTTTCAGCATTCAGTTTGACCGCTGCCTGGAGGGACAATCCACCCGTACCAAGGCTTACGATGATGCCGCCGTTCCCTGGACCAAGCTCAACGTATACGGTCGAGGTTAGCCGGTGCCGGGCCTGATGCCGGCGCTCGTCGGGAACAGTGCTATTCCGCAGAGGTGCCACCCTTTGCCCATTGGCCGGCCAGCAGCCGGAACGAGAACCAGCAGCAAACACAGACCTTAGCTGGCATTTGCCCCTCAGCGGAACCTGCCTAGCTCAGGATAGACAAGCAATTGTGGTTCCATCAGCGTAATGGGTGCCATGCCATCAAACCGGGATCAAAGTCGACTGGGGAGCCGATCTGGCGCGTCCGGCTGGCCGAAAGGACCGGAACCGCGGAATCGCGCTTCGCATAATTGAAATCGAGCGCTCTTACTCCAGCCGCCACGGCGAGCGCTCCGGCCATTTGCTCAATTCATTCGTTGCCCATGCAGTGGACTTGTCCGCGTGGCACGACGTGCATGGATTGGGGATTTTGTACTTCTCCGTCATCGCTGGGGTGATGAACCGGAAAGTATGCGCGTGAACCATGGTGTTGGCGGGGCCTTCCGTTTCTATCGCCGGCATGTGGCAGGCCACGCACTGGCTTCCTGCGCTGCCGTCCTTATGGTGCGTATGCTCTTCGAGCGTCGCCGTTCGCGGTCCGTTGGGCGAAAGCGGTCCGTGGCATTCCAGGCAGAGCTTGTCGGTAGACTCTCTCAGTTGCGCGTAGTTGTTTGTGCCATGTGCATCGTGGCAATCGAAGCAGGTGATCCCGCGGCGGTACATCACGCTCTGCATGAAATCGTTCCCCTGCATCCGGTTCTTGTGCGCGGTGCCGTCCGCGAAATAATAGAAGTTGGTCTCCGCTAGTGTGTGGTCCTCGAGCTTCCAGAAATCCTGCAGCCTGAGCCCCACTTCGTAGCCCACGGGCCAATCGTAATATTTCCCTTCGATCGGACTCGTCAGTGGACGCCCTTGCGAATGGCACTGAATGCAGGTATCGCTCGCCGCAACGTAATCCATGTGCGCTGGATTGACGATGTTGTCCCGCAGAGGATGCGCCGCGTGCTCGCTGCCCGGACCGTGGCAGCGTTCGCAGCCCACGTTCCACTCCGCTACCTGCTTGGTGTGGATATCGTAGCCAACGGAATGGCAGCCGTCGCACGTGGGGCCGGTCGGCCGCTTCATGTTGTCGGGAGGATAGAACTTCGCCCACCAATCGGCTTTATCGCCCGCGAAATACTTGCTCCACTTGTGGTTTTTAACTTCCCACTGCACGGGCAGCGGAAAATAATCGTCGCCGATTTTTGTGAAATAGCGCTGCTTCCAGATGCTGCCGTAGACGAAAGCAACCTGGTCCTTCGTAAACTTGGCCACATTATTGGTCGCGAGGTTGGGAATAATCGCATCGGGATGCTCGCGCGGATCGCGCACGATATTAGCCATCGGCGTCTTCTTCCAGTGGTCGTATATTTGCGCGTGGCACTTCCCGCACGCTTGCGAGCCTACGTAGTGAGCCGACTTTGCCGTGCTTGCCTGCTGCGTTTTCTCCTCGTTTGTGAGCGGGCGCAGGCTGCGAATGAAGAGAACCAGGTTCCATGCGTTGACGTTTCGCTCCTGGTGCGGATTGCTCCACGCCGGCATTCCCGTAAGCTGCACTCCGTTGGCAATGATGTAATGAATCTCGCCGTCGGTGAGATTTTGCGTTTGACTCGAGCGAAGATCGGGCGTCCTCGGATAGAGGTTCCTGCCCATATCCGTTAATCCGCTTCCATCATGTCCATGGCAACTTGCGCAGCGCGCCAAAAATTCCTCCCGGCCCTCACGCAAATTCTCCGACGTAAGCTTCAGCGGATTCTTCTCGTTTCGTGCGCGCTCGGGAATGGCCCAGTCTCGCGCGGTTCGGGCCACAACCGCCTCGAGCCGGGAAGGCTCGGAAGTAGCGCGGAAGCCTCGCAAGATCGCAGAGATTGCAAGGACGGCTCCAATGGCCGCCACCGCGAGAAGCGCCAGAAGAAACGCCTTCCACGCTTTCATGTTCCTTCCCTTTACACGAAGTACCCAGACCGCTCAGGAATGTACGATCGCCCCATGTGCCATTTGCCAGTCCACTTCACTCTCTTGGCGCGACAACAAAAATTCCCTTGCCTGCAACCGGGACGAAAACGTGTTTGTTCCTTGCATTTGCAGCCACGGAATGGCTCCCCAACGCAACGTAGGTAACAAACTTTTCGGTGGCGGCATTCACCACGGCGACGTTGGAATTGCGCGAGAAATAGTAGTTGTCAGATCCCCGGTCATACCACACCTCATCCGCGTCAGCACCTTCCCGAATGGGCTTTCCGACCCTCCCGGTTCTGGCGTCAATACTCACACCCCCCACACTGCCGCACACGGTCATCAACCGTCCGTTCGGCCCAACCGTCAGGCCGCTCAGCGTAAGACCGAGCAGTCCGCCCGTGCAATCCACGGGAAAGCTCTTCACAGGTTTGGGGAGGCGGTGCGGATCGAAGACATCGAGACGATTCTTCGTCCCGGGAACATTCTGGTAAAACATGTCGGTCTCGCGAACCCAGGCCGGTTGCTCCATGCCATCCTGGCTCTTTGGATAGACGTAGCGTCCCAACACGGAACCATCCGAAACGGATACGAAAATCACATACGGCGGCGAATCGCCATCGTTCTCGGCCAAGAGAATCCGATCGATGGGGTCGTAAGCCAATTCGTCAATTCGGCCCTTGCCGCCGGTCGGAATCGACCGGATGATGGTTGTGCCCGGCTTGTCGTCCGCTTCGATGATGTTTGCGTCGCCGTCTCCTCCCCATACGTGGCCGAGGTCGTCCGTCACCACGCCACTGGGCCCCGCGCACAGGCGCATGTCTGTCGGGTTGTTGGGACAAGGCCTGCTGCCCGTGTAATGGCCCTTGCCGATGAACCCGAGGAACGTGTCCGTGGCGGAATCAACCAGATCGATGGCGTTGTTGGTGCGGTCAGCCAGGTAGTATCTCTGTTTGGAGTTGTCGTTCCAGCTCACGTCGAAGAAGCGGAGATTAGTGGGAGAGCCTTTGACCAGAACTGGTTCTGTAAACCGCTGCGCGGGTTCCCGCGGCGCCCTAGCCGCTAGCGCCGCAACGACCGCCACCGCGAGAAGCGCCAGAAGAAACGCCTTCCACGCTTTCATCTTCGTTCTGAATTTTCCCCTGCTGAATTGAGAGAACGGGCGGATGATACCACACAGGAATGAAGCTACTGACCCGGTCAAACATCGCGGGCGCCGCTACTCTTCGCGCCGTTTGCAAAGGATGCCCGGGTTCGAATGAGACGTCTCGCTGCAGCTAAGAGGGAGGGGGATTAAGGGGACGAGTACTGCAGACCCAGCGGGCTGAGGCCGCTGAGTCTTTGAGGCTTTGTAGACCGAGGCTATGCAACCGTCGTGGGTTTGAGGCGACGGCTGGCAAAAGCCAGTCCCAAAGCCATGGTCCCGAGACCAAGCAAAGCCAACGAGGATGGCTCGGGGGTTGAGGTAGGTGTTGATCCGCCGGTAGGCCCAGGATCAGCGGCGGGAGTGGTTGACGTCACCGAACCCACCGAACCGCCCGAGTCGTCGTCATCTGTATCCACCCAGCCGAGGGCAAATTGGCCGTCGCTGATCTTGAAGATGTCGAGCGAATCGTCGCCGAATGGAATCGACCCCAACAGCGTGGCCGAGTTCATCAGCGAATCCGGAGCGTCCGGAATGAAAAGCCACACGCCGGACGTATTGTCGTTCATGGGTGTTGCGCTCGGCGCCACACTGCACGCGGAAGCGATGCTGGGCAAGAGTGCACCAATCGATAATGCTAGGAGCGTGTTACGAACAACGTTAACAAGACTCCATTTCATCAGTGGCCTCCCCACTTTGGTGTTCCTGCGAGTCCAAAGGCGTGAGTTCCCCTTGGACCTCACCGTAGGCTGCCAAACAAACGCCCGCCAGGCTATCGGGTTATTCCTTTAGGACTCCTAAGGGGTTTCCCTTCGCTCTTCACTGTGTCGAATTGACGCATACCGACAGGTCGGAGCACCGGCGAAGAAGAAAATGATCGGTCATTCCGGCGATGTAGTCGCAGACAACCCTATGAATCGGGGTTGTTTGCGTCAATTCGGCGTAATGGCGCGGCATTCTGCCAGGCTGGTCGACGAAAAAGCGAAAGAGCGCGTCAAGGGCCGCGACAGAGCGCTCTCGCTCTTCGGCGATAACCGGAAGCGAATAGACGTTTGAGTTAAGAAAACTCTTGAGGCTGGCGTTGCTCTGCGCAATCTCCGCGGAAAAACCAGCGAGTCTTTGGTTGTAGCCGCGGACGTCTTCCGCTGTTTGCACGCCGCTCGCGTCCGCTTGCCGCTGGGTTTCCTCGATCAGGTCGGTGACGAGGCAATTCAGAACGCGCTTCAGCGCTTCATTGAATTTCAATTTGCGCGCGCCATTCGGATGGCGCCGCTCGACTTCCCGGTAAGCGGCGTCAAAGAACGGAACCTCGCTGCGAAGTTTTTCGAAATCCAGGAGCCGCGCCTCGAAACTGTCGTCCAGGTCCGCGGTGTTGTAGGCGATTTCGTCCACCAGATCAATCAATTGAGCTTCGAGAGGAGGACGCTTGTCCAGCAAATATTCCTGAAGCTCCGGAAATTCCTCGCGCGAGTAATCCCGCGAGTGCTTGATGATGCCTTCGCGAACTTCGAACGTCAGATTCAGGCCGGGAAAATCCAAATAGCGCTGTTCGAATTGCTCGACGATGCGCAGCGCGTGAAGATTGTGATCGAAGCGATCTCCATGCTCGCGCATGCGGAGGTCCAGTTGCTTCTCGCCGCCATGCCCGAAAGGCGGGTGGCCAACGTCATGAACGAGCGCGAGCGCTTCCGTAAGGTCCTCGTTGAGGCGAAGGGCTCTGGCCACCGTCCGCGCAACCTGTGAGACCTCGATGGTATGCGTCAGGCGATTGCGGAAATGATCCGAGAAACGGGTGGTGAAGACTTGCGTTTTCGCTTCCAGGCGCCGGAAGGCCCGGGCATGGATGACGCGGTCGCGGTCGCGCGCGTAATCGTTACGGTAGGGGTGCTGCGGCTCCGGATAGCGCCGCCCGCGCGAGTTTCGCGCGTCCATGGCATAGGGTGCGAGGGACATTCCGGCCATTCTATTCGATGGGCGGAGTTGCCGCTACGGTGCGGCCCCCCCGGCGGGCTTTCCCGGCGTTTCGCGGGCAGATTGCGACCGTTTGGGACCCTGAATCGTTTCTAGATAGACGCATTTCGTGCTTCAAACTCGATACATCAGATGCAGCAAACTCGAAGGATTTTCGGGGCGATTAGGACTTGCTTGGAAGGAGGGCGAGGGCCTCGTCGGCTTGTTCCGCAATGGGCGTGTCCGGATATTCCTTTTTTATCTGGCTGTAGAGCTTGGCTGCTTCGGTGGGATTTTTCGCGCCGTAATGCTGGGCCAGGGTCAGCATCACGAGCGGCTTGGGCACCAATACCGTAGGATTGGCAAGGAGATGCTGGTAAAGCGTCACGGCATCATCGGCGTGGCCGGTGCGGTCGTCGATGCCGGCCAGCTCGAATCGGGCGAGCGAGGCTACGTCGCTATCCCGGGTATCCGCGAGGGATTGCAACGATTTTTTTGCGTCGTTGTCTTTGCCGGTCTGCTCGAGGCACAGCGCCTGGTAGTAGCGCGCGAGTTCTCCGGCGCGCGTGCGGGGGTATTTGGAAGCCACTGCCGCAAACTTGGATTCGGCCTCGGTAAACTTTTTGGTCGGATCGGGATACGTCGTCACGCCCGGCGCCGGCGGAACTCCCGCTGGGGCCTGAAAAATCGTCATCGCATCATCGAAGCCGGCGAAGGCCTTCACGGTTTGCCGCTGACTATAGGTTCTCCAGCCAAATACGCCCAAGGCCACCACAATCGCCGCGATGACGAGATATAGACTTTGCGACTGGTGGGTGAGAAGAGCGTCGGCACCGTGCGCGAAAGTGTCGCGCACCGCGTCCTTCTTCAACTCTTTGCGCGAAATGTGGGCCAAGTAAAGCTCTCAGGAATCAGGATTAATTCAGAGTGTCCCATGATAACACAAGCAGGATGTCAACCCGGACACGCGGGAGAAAGTCGCTGGGCGCGTGGTGCGGCTGTTTCGTACGAGCGACAGTTTCGCAGTTACCGCGAGGCACGATGATTGGGGAGATTCTTGGACATTACGAGATCGGCTCCGCCGCGCGGGCGGCGCAGGACGGCCAGATCGTCCATGAATGCACGCATCAGAAAGAGTCCGCGCCCGGAGGTGCGGAGCAGGTTTTCCTCAGCGAGCGGATCGGCGACGTCCTCCAAATCGAAACCGCATCCCTCGTCGAGGACATGGACGACCATTTTGCCGCCACCTAATTCGACGGTGAGCTGAATTTTCTTCTGGCAGTCCTGGCAATTTCCGTAATTGTAGGCGTTGACCACGCCTTCCCGGACGGCCATCCCGATTTTGTGGACATCGTCCTCGCTGAAGCCAGCTTCTTCGGCCGCGCGCATCACGAGGTGTTCGGCTACGTCCACGCTTTCCAAGCGAGTATCAAGCGTCACGTCCAGACGCCGGGGTTCTGGAGCGATTGGAGTCACGAGGGCCTCAACATGCTGAGTATGGGTATCATAGCGCGTCGGATGGCGTCAATCCACTGGCCGGCTGGGAATCGGGGGAATTTAACGGTAGGCTAGTACTGAACTTCTAGGGCCGAATAGCCCGCTGGTGCGGAGACCCCGGGGCACAGGCCCCGGACAAGTCGATTTTCATTAATAACTGACGCTAGAGAGATGCGGCCTCGATTGAGACACCGCAAAGGCAGGTGGCCCAGAGCCTTTATTAATGGCTTACGCGTAGCCAAGCATGTTTTTCGGGCACAGCATGCTGTGCCCCTACAACTGCAAAGGCGAGGCCTACCACGAGGAATGCGCTCGTCGCGGCTACCGATGCGATCCTGTGAAATAGAATGACAGCCGCGCACATTACTTTATGTCCGCGAGCGAGCGGCGGGAAAGAGGAATTCTCGTTTGCTATAGTTTCCGATTACTCAGATCACGGATGCGCCCGGGGATAACCGATCAGATAGGTAATCGGTACTTGAACGGCCGCGCCCGAGTGCTCGCCTACCCGCCACTGATATTCGATTGCCGCCAGTTTTTCGACGATCTCATGCAATTCCTTTGGGGTGTAGGTACGAAGGCACGACACCACTCCATCGAACAGCAGGACGAAGGGAATTAGCGGAATCACATATGTCCAGAACAGCCGCGACAAACGGAAGGGACGGATCAATGGAGTGAAAAGGAACGCCATCAATGCCCAAGGGAACATCAAGCCTATCGTCGACGTAGCGCGCCTGGTTATTTCAAATATGCCGATGCTTTGGCCGGCGTCGACAGCGTTTTGGAGTATGACGCGAGCGTGCTCGCGCGGAAAATGATGAAAAGACGAGAACATCGTTCGAAACCCGCTCAATTCACGAGGAACGTCCATCGCGTCAACGGGTTCCGGATAGAAAACCACACGATTTCCGAAAACCGTTCCGGCATTCTGAGATGCCCCGAGGTTTGGATATTTATCGGTGAGGAAAATGCAAAGGGCCTCCGCGCCGCCTTGCAGCTTTCGAGAAAGGTCCAGCCAAGGTCCTCCGCCGCCTGAACACAGATCAACAATCGATCGGCTCCGCGTGGCATCAAGCGCACTTTGGAGCAGCGTTGCTATCGGTGCGTAGGCCTTCAAGGCGTTTAAACCGAACTGAAGCGCATCTGTAACTTCATCTCGAAGAGATGAGGGGAACCAGGGTTGTTCATGGAGTTCGACGAACTGTATGCGACGCATGGCAGCTTGGCCTGGTGAGTAGTAACAGAAAATCCGTGAATCGGCCAATGCAAGTACGTAGCAACACAATTGGCGCAGTAACGGACACTTCTCCGGCCTTCCTTGCGCAATTCGAAATCGGCTAGGGGCCATAGACCAGGACACGGAACGTGCCAGGGACGGCGCGGGGCCGCGGACGCGGGCGGTCGGCAGTGGGGGCACCGGCCGGAGCAAAATCCGCTGTGTCTACGAAAAGATTGTGTGTCGTCGTGTCGAGGCCCATGGTTTTGGCGCCGAGCTGACTCTTGATGGTGCCGACAGCGCTGTATTGATCGGGCGAGTCTTCGTGAAATACGTTTATGTCTCCCGTGAAAGTGGAGACGAAGATCATCTTGGTATCGGGATCATAGGCGGCAGCATCGGTCCCGGCGGAGATGGGAAACGACTGAATAATTTTCCCGTTGTCCGCATCCATTACCACGAGCATTTGCGGATTGCGGCCAGAGCTGAACAAGCGCCGGTGCTCGCGGTCCATCGCCAGAGCGGTGGAACCTCCGGAGGGGGCGGTGGGCCAGTGCGATTTCACTTCAAGGGTGCGGGCGTCAATCGCGGCCACCTGATTCTTATCGGAAAGATTCGCGTAGATCATTCCTTTTCCGTCCGCGACCGCGAATTCGGGAGAGCCGCCCAGAGCAACAGTTTTGATCACATCGCCGGTTTTCGCGTCGATTACGGTGGAGCTGTTGCTGTCGCCATTCATGGTAAAGACGCGCTTCGATGCGGGATCGTAAACGACGCAGTCGGTATCGGGGTCGGCTTTAACTTCGCCCAAGGTCTTCAGGGTTTTCAGGTCGAAGATGGTCACCTGGGCGAGTTCTCCGTCGCTGATGAAGCCGCGATTGAATTCGGGGGCGAGAGCAACTCCATGCTGCCGCTTGAATCCGGGGATGTAGCCGACGAGCGCGCCGGTATCGGCGTTCATTACTTCGACGGCGGTGCCACGAGACAAGTAGACGCGTCGGGCGATGGGATCGACCGTGACGTAATCGAAATATTCCATGGTGCTGCCCGGCGCAGCGTCAAACTTGTACGTCTTCAAAAGATGGTAGCCGCTATCGGGGCGCGCGAAAGAGAAAGTGCCAGCCGCGAGCAAAGCTAAGGCTATGGCAAGAGTATTTTTAGCAGGAAGCTTCACAGAGACCTCCTTCGAAAATAGCGGTCAGACGCCAGCGGAGTATGCCTGGCCGCAGATTAACGCCGGATTAAAGCGGGATTACGCAGAAGCGTTGCACCTCGCCGTCGCTCGGCGGTAGTGTAGCACCCAATGCCAACGAGCGCGGACGTTGGAAAGATAAAGAAAATTTAAGGTCCTAGGCGGATTGCCGACTATTCGGAACTGATTCTACGGTGCGGCGTTGAATGACTTCGCTGAAACTGGTGCTGAGTTTGCGCACGGCGTCGTGAATTTGGCGGGCATCGGTGCCGCCATAACCTAGAATCAAGCCGCGCCGCACGGGTGGTTTCGCGTAGCAGGAGGACAAAGGCATCACCGATATTCCCATCGCGGCGGCCTTTTTCGAAATGGCTACATCACTAACGCCCGGCGGCAGCAGTGCCGCCAGATGCATGCCCGCTTCCGCGCCGATGACCTCAAGTTTGTCGCGCATGTATTTGTGGATCGCTTCGACCAGAGCAGTCCGCCGCTGCAGATACAGCACGCGCATTCTGCGGATGTGGCGCGCAAAGTGTCCTTCGCGGATAAAATCCGCCATCACGGCCTGATAGAGAGTGGATGAGAATTGGTCATTCGCGTCTCTCGCGGTGGCGAATGGGTCCACCAAATCCTTGGGAACAGCCACGTAACCGAGGCGCAGCGCGGGAAACATGACTTTGCTGAACGTGCCCACGTAAATTACGCGGCCACTGGTATCCAAACCCTGCAGCGAGGGAATGGGGCGGCCTCCAAACCTATATTCGCTATCGTAATCATCTTCGATAATCCAAGCGCCGCTCCGCCCGGCCCAATTGAGCAGGAGCATGCGCCGAGTGGCATCCACCGTTACACCCAACGGATATTGATGCGACGGCGTGATGTACGCAGCGTGAGCATCGCGAGCGCGGCGAATTCCTTCAGCTACGTTCAGTCCGCCCCGATCGACAGGCACGGGAATCAGCTCGGCTCCAGCCGCCATAAAAGCTTGGCGCGCTCCGGGATATCCCGGCTCTTCGAACCAAACCCGCTCATTTGGATTCAGCAAAACTTGCGCCGAGAGTTGTATGCCCTGCTGCGAACCGGTGGTTATCAGGATCTGCGAAGGCTCGCATCGCACCGCGCGAACCGCGCCCAAATATTCGGCGATCGCTTCGCGGAAGGGCATGTATCCCTTCGCATCGCCATAGGCCATCAGCTGCCTGGTCTGTTTTCGCAAATGGCGATTCACAAGTCTCGACCAGATTCCCGCGGGAAAATGCTCGAGGGCCGGAAGGCTTACGCGAAATGCGCCCAGATTGTTGGGCCAAGTTTGCGGGGACACGCGCATCAATGCGACGCGGCGCGAAATGGTGCGTGGCGCGGTGATGCTAGAGATTTGCCGCGACGCGTCCGACAGTTTTCCGGCGGCCAGCTTTAGTGTCTCGGCCGGGATCGAGCCGGCCACGCGTGTGCCAGAGCCAACGAACGTCTCGAAATAACCTTCGCCGTGCAATTGCTCGTAGGCGCTGGAAACCGGTATGCGCGAGACCTTCAGTTCCGCGGCGAGGCTCCGCGTCGACGGCACGCGTTGTCCGGGCCGCAATTGACCAATGAAGATGGCACGGCGAAACCACTCGTACAATTGGCGGTACATGGGAATGCGACTGCTGAAATCCAGTGCAATCGGCGGCAGGAAGCTTGCGGAGACTCGTTTCATCGAAACACCTAGGTCCAAAGTGGCTATATCGTATCATGCGAGAGTGGCTATTTTGATAGGCCACGATGCAGGCTAACCTTCCTTGCGTGCCCAAGGGCAAGGAGGGACTCAATGAACGCAGCGAAAAGCATTTGGACGTATCTTCTGGCGGGCAGCTTGCTCGTCTTCGTGCAGACTGCCGCGGGAGCGGCGCAGCAGAATTCAGAGGCATCGAAAGCGAGCACGCAACAAGTTTCCGGCGAACGCGATGGCCAGCACGATTTTGATCCCCTTATTGGTCAATGGAAATTTCACCTGAAGCGCCTCCTGCATCCTCTGACAGGTTCGAACACGTGGGTCGAATCGGAGGGTACGGGAGTCTGCTACAAGATTTGGGACGGCCGCTCTCAACTGGATACGATCGAGCTCGATGGTCCATCGGGCCACATCGAGGGCCTGACCCTGCGCACGTACGATCCTCAAGCGCACCAGTGGAGGCTCTATTGGGCCAACAGCAAGAATGGCAAGATGGACCCACCCCAGGTGGGCGAATTCAAAAATGGACGTGGCGAGTTTTTCGCGCAGGATACGATCAACGGCAAAACCATATTTATTCGATATGTCTGGACGAACCTGAACACGAATTCGCCCCACTTCGAACAGTCGTTCTCAGATGATGGGGGCAAAACGTGGGAAGTGAACTGGATCACGAACCAGACACGGATAACCGACGAAGCCGATAAAACGCGGCTGAGCTCGGCTCGCTAATAGCTCGACAGGAAGATTAATCTCTTCCGCCGGGAATACTTTTCGAGCTGCCGATGAAAAAGGCATGCCGAATAGGACAATCGCGCGCCAACATTTTGGGTGAGGGCAATCTTCCTGCATTAGCATTCGGAGATGCCCTCGAGCAGAGGCGATTTTCCGAAAACGAAGCTGTACGTAGTGTTTTTATGCTTTTTCGTCTCTGGGTTAGCGGGACTAATTTACCAAGTAGCCTGGACGAAGGCGCTGGGTCTGATTTTCGGTCACACCGTATACGCGGTTGCGACGGTGCTCGCGGCGTTCATGGGCGGACTGGCGGCGGGAAGCGCGGTATTGGGAAGATGGGGGGAACGGCGGGCTCGTCCAATCGCGGTCTACGGGTGGATCGAGATTCTGGCCGGTATTACTGGAATATTGTCCCTGCCGGGGCTGATACTGGTACGCGCACTATATCTTTTTTTCTATCATAATTTTGAGAGTTCCACTGCGTTGCTGATCGGGCTGCGGCTGGCTGCCGCTTTTCTGGTGCTCTTTCTTCCTACTTTCCTGATGGGTGGAACACTGCCGATCCTGGTCCGCGGAATCACGTTCGATTCGTCCGAAATGAACAAACGCCTCAGCCGATTGTATTGGATTAATACAGCCGGGGCGGTAACGGGCGCGACGATGGCGGGTTTCGTGCTACTGCCGTTCATGGGCTTGCGGCTGACAGTTGTGGTCGCGGCGGGGTTGAATCTGCTCGCAGGAATAATGGCATTGACGATGGCTGGATCACCGAGAGTCGCAGAAATTTCGGAGCGCGATGTACGGCGAGCATCGCCCCGTGCGGCTGGCGTTCCATCGTACCTGCTGATTACTTTCGCTTTGGTGGGGGCGACGGCCATCTCCTATGAGATTGCGTGGTCTCGTTTACTGGTGGTGACTTTGAGCAGTTCGACATACGCGTTCACGCTGATGCTGGCTACGTTCCTTGCGGGGATTGCGCTGGGCAGCCTGATTTTCGAACGATGGACGGCAAAGGCTCGCGAAGTGTCGGTGGGCACCTTCGGCGTTACTCAAACGTTGACCGGACTCGCAGCGATGCTATTTCTGATTCTGTTCCAGCAAATGCCGACCATGTTGTGGGGAATGGTTAATGCCACACACAAGACGTTCGGGGGGCTGGTGTTCGCGCAGTTTGCGATTTGCGGTCTAGCGATGCTTCCCGCGGCGACGGTTTTTGGGTTCAATTTTCCGGTCGTCACGATGTTGATCGCGAAAAGCATTGGCGGCGAAGAGCAGAGTTCAAATGCCGTTGGCCGGGCGTACGCGGCGAATACAGTCGGAGCAATTGTGGGCGCAATCGCTGTTGGTTTCTGGCTGATTCCTCGAATCGGGAGTTTCCGCGTGGCGGCGATGACGGCGGCAATCAACCTGGCGCTTGCGGCGTATCTCGCCACCCGCCGAGTTCCGCGACGAGGCCTGGAACTAGTGGGAACGGGGGCCTTGGCGATACTCATTGCAGCCGCCGGCTGGGCGGGAACGTTCTACGATCCGGCGATCGCTAATTTCGGAATGATCACGAACCGCATGTTGTATTCGAAGACGCTGCATCTCGACGAGGTCGTGCGGATGAACGACCTGCTTTTCTCGGAAGATGGTTTGAATACCTCGGTCGCCGTGGTGCGAAGCGATAATGCTTTGGCGCTTCGGATAAATGGAAAGACCGACGCGTCCACCGGAGACCAAATTACACAACAGATGTTGGGGCATCTGGGGATGATGCTACACCCTGGGCCTCGGAAAGTGCTCATCATCGGCTTTGGCAGTGGGATGACGGCCTCCGCGGTCGCGCAATATCCCGAAGTCCGACAGATCGACTGTGTAGAAATCGAACCCGCCGTAATTCGCGCGGCTTCATACCTCGAACCCTTGAACCATGGGGTGTTACGAGACCCTCGGTTGCACATTATCGAAGACGACGCACGCAGTTTCCTTTTCACGACGCCGAACCAATACGATTTGATCATCTCAGAACCCTCGAATCCGTGGATCGCGGGCGTGGCGACCCTTTTTACCGATGAGTTCTACGGGCAGGCACGCGCGCATCTCGCTCCCAAGGGGATGCTCGTCCAATGGGTGCAGTCCTATGGGTTGTTTCCGGCGGACCTGCGGATGGTTATGGCCACTCTCGCACGTCAATTCAAGCGAGTGAGCGTCTGGCAGGGGCTGTCGGGCGACATTCTATTGCTGGCCCAGCCGAATCCGGCGCCGCCGTTTTCTCTGGCTCGATTGAATGCACTTTGGTCCGTGCCGTCTTTGAGAGGCCAATACCAGAGCATGGGCATGGTTGGACCCGAAAGCCTGATCGCTTTTCATCTGCTCGACGACGCGGACTTACGCAAGCTGACCGCTAATGCTCCCATCAACACGGATGATTTGACGCAACTGGAGTATCACGCACCCCGGGCGATATTCGCCAGTAACGCAGGTTCGGAAAATATTCAGATGCTTGCGCGGGCCCGCTCGCAGCTGCTGCCCGCGTCAATTTCCATCCAGGACGAAAGAGCGGCTTATCTTGCCGTCGCCGGAACTCTGGCTATTTTGGAAGAGCGAGGTTCCGAGGAAGCATTTCTATCGGCGCTCGACCAGTATCCTCCTTCCGCCGATATCGAATTAGTGCGCGGCGATTGGTTAGCCGCCGCCGGAAAACTGGATGGCGCCCAGATGGCTTTCGCAAACTCGCGACGGATGGATCCTTCCTCGCAAGATGCCGCGCTGGGCCTGGGCGAGGTGGCGCGTTTGAGCGGCGACTACGCCACAGCGGAGCGGCTGTTTGGCGAAGTGCTTTCCAAGGACCCGAAATCCACCCAGGCACTGGCGAGCTATGCACTTCTCGAAAAGAGCCAGGGAAAATGGAAAGAAGCGCTTGATTGGCAGACTCGGCGAATTGCAGCCGAGCCGGCGCCTTCAGCGGAGGCCCGGGCAATGCTCGCCGAGTTGCGCCTTCGAACCGGCGATGTACGCGGAGCCGCGAACCTCTGCATCGATATTCTGAGAGGCGACCCGTACAATCTTGACGCCCATCGATTTCTGGGCGAGATTCTGTGGAAAGAAAAGCGCTGGGACGAAGCACGCGTCCAATTGGAGGTGGTTGTGCGCTATTATCCGACGGCCGATCCCGGCGTGTACACGTCGCTTGCGGACGTGTATCGGAACCTGAGCCGCCCGCAAGACGCCGATGCAATTCTTTCCAAAGGGGAAAGAGTCTTCTACGGGAATCCCGCGCAGGTGTCAGCAATCGCAGAAGACCTTAGCCGACGCACAAACTGAGCGTGTTGTAGAAGGAGTTGGTCATACAGGCGCCTTTGCATCGGATGGCTTTTCGCGGGTTTCTTCTTCCATCAACCAGCGCCGCAGTTGCAGGATGTCGTTGGCGCGAGCGATGCCGATAGGCTTCGGGCTCGTGTAGGATTCGACGACGACGACATTTTCGACATTTTTGAGCAGCATTTCCCGGTTCACCCGGTCAACCGACTCACCCGGGTAAGCGCGGACGTAGTCCTGCCGAGCCAGCTCTCGCATGGTGAAATGGTGGTCTTGCGTGTCGACTTTTAGCATGTCGTGAGGCTCGATGATGCCTAGAAGCGTTCCGTCTTTTTCTACGACCGGCAACAGTTCCACGTTTTCCGGCGCAGATTTCTGCAGGATGGTGCGCAGCTCCGCGTCGGCCTGCATCACGGAGAATTGCTTGCGCATGACCTGGTCGATGCTTGCACGCATGAGCACAGGCACGGAGTAATCCTGAAGCACGATCAGGCCTCGCTTTACGAGCTTTCCGGTCATGATGGAATCGCGGCTGAAGAGACGCACGAATCCGTCGGAAACCATGACGCAGACGATCAGCGGAAGCAGCGAATTTGGATTGTGGCTGAGCTCGAACAGAAACACGATGCTGGTGAATGGGGCGCGCGCAATACCTCCGAACACCGCCGCCATTGCCACGAGCGCGTAGAACGCCGGATCGCTGACGAGATGCGGAAAGAAATGCCGGCAGGCGATGGCGTAGGCTCCGCCGATGCCGCCTCCGACAATCAGCGACGGGGCAAAGACACCGCCGGTGGTCCCCGAGCCAAGAGAGATCACCAGGGCCCAGAACTTGGCTACAGACACACCCAGGAGGTTCGCCGGCGTGAGCCGATTATTCAGCATGTCGCGGATGGTGTCGTAACCGGTGCCGAAAACCTGCGGGTAAAAGTATCCAATCACGCCTAAAATGGCAGCGCCAATGGCTGGCGACCATATGAGCGCACGCTTAATCGGGAGATGATCGAAGAAATCCTCGATCCAGAATAGCGCCCGGATCATTGCGATGCCGACGATACCCATCAGAATGCCCATGACGCCAAACAGCCACAGTTCATTCATGCCGGTCAGTTTATAGGCCGCCGTTGGGAATAGAGGCGCCCATCCCGCAAAGTGGATACGAACTCCGGTAGCGATGGCCGCAGCGAGAGCCACCGGAATGAAGGAGCGGGCACGAAATTCAAAAAGCAGCAGTTCGATGGCCACCAGAATTCCTGCTAGAGGCGCCGTAAACGTCGCCGCCATTCCGGCTGCTGCCCCCGCGGCGAGCAAAACGCGCCGATAGTACGGAGTGAGACCGACGGCTTGGCCGAAAAGAGACCCGAACGCAGCCCCGGTCTGAATGATCGGACCCTCCGCGCCGAACGGGCCGCCGGTTCCGATGGCAAGAGCAGTGGCCAGCGGCTTCAGGAATGCCACGCGAAGTCGCATTTTGCTGCGACTGAATAACACCGCTTCCATCGCTTCCGGGATGCCGTGGCCCTTGAGGCTGGGTTCCAAGTAATAAACCATCGCTCCCACGAGGAGGCCGCCGATCGTGGGGATGAGTATCACCCAAAGCCCGAGATGATTGTGCGCGGGGCTGGTGATCGCGAAGGAGAACTTCTCGTAGAAGCATACGTTCGTGAAGAAATAAATCAGTTCGAGCAGGCCTTCGGCAACGAGGCCGCCAATAACGCCAACCAGCAGCGCATAGCCTGAGATTTTAATGACCTCGGGCTCCAGGGCCACGCCGAAGTTGCCTTTTCTTGGGAGCGCTGGCCTTGGTGAAGTTTCCGGGAGTGGAGAATCAGCCATTAGAAGCTCCTACGGAATCATTTGTCGGCAGCGCAGTCAGAGCGTTTCATCAGCCGGGTCCAATGCAATATCTGCCGCCAAGGCTATCCGCTCGCGTACCGAGAGCGGCCATGAGTGGCGGGCTTCAAAAGGCCGGCTTGGAGGCGCACGATTTCCTGCTTGTGGAGCCTGGAGAGTCTCAAAAGGACTGCCTCACCGCGTGACGTCAACGAGACAAACACGTAGCGCCGATCACGCGTATCGTGCACCTTGCGGACCAGGCCGCGTCTCGCGGCGCGTCCCACGAGTTCCACGACGGAGTTGTGACGCTCCTGCAGGAACTCAGCCAGCTCGGAGATAGTGGCTTTATGGCGGCTGGTATAGCCGGCGATGCCAAGCAACAACTGATGCTGCTGCGGCGTGACGCCGCAACTTCTAGCGGCCTGTTCACTGAAGCGCAGGAATTTGCGCAGTGCGTAACGAAACCAGGCAAGATGGCGAACCGTTTCCTGAAAAGAATCTCCGTCCGCCAAATGCTTGTTGGAAGAGAGCGCCATCACGAGAATAATTATATCGCAATACGATGCATTGCTCCACCGTGCTCATAGGCGCGGACGGGCTACCGTTTTGATAAGGCTCGGCAGATGGAATGTGTTGCCCGCAGCGTGCGCAGCAGGTAGAATCCGCCGATACGTCCCCCCCAAAAGGAGTTCCTCAATGAGCGACGATTTTGTCCCTGGGCAGCGCATAGGAGACTACGAAATTCTTGGAGTACTCGGCGCCGGAGGAATGGGCAAGGTCTACAAGGTGCGGAATGTGATTTCTGACCGCGTGGAGGCTATGAAGGTTCTTTTGGCGAACCTTGCGGTGCAAAAGGAGTTGGCGGACCGGTTCCTTCGCGAAATCAAGCTGCTCGCCAGCCTGGATCATCCGAACATTGCCAAGCTGAACACTGCCCTGACTTTGGATAATCAACTGGTGATGATGATGGAGTACGTGGACGGAGTGACCTTGGCGTCGCGCCTGCTAGGGGGGCCGATTCCGCCGGCGGATGCAGCGAAGTACTCCGATCAGGTGCTTGGCGCATTGAGCTACGCCCACAAGCTGAACGTGATCCATCGGGACGTGAAGCCTGCCAACATGATGCTGACTTCGCAGGGTGTGGTGAAACTGATGGACTTCGGCATCGCCCGCCCGAACGACGAGGCAGGCATGACGTCGACGGGCGCGACGCTGGGATCGATGAACTACATGTCGCCCGAGCAGGTGCGCTGCGAGCCGGTTGACCAGCACTCCGATTTGTATTCGATGGGCGTATCGCTCTACGAAATGGTGACCGGGAAATTGCCGTTCCGGGGGCACAGCAACTACTCGGTTATGTCCGCGCACCTGCAGGAGACGCCGAAACCGCCCATTACGGTGCGCCCGGATTTGCCGAAGGCACTGAGTGACATCATTCTGATGGCGATGGCCAAGGATCCGCGAGAACGCTTCCAGAGCGCGGAGGCGTTCGGAACCGCGCTGCGAAGCGTGTTCCCAACTGGCGGAGCCGTAGCCGTGAGTCCGATTTCCGAGACGGTGCGTGTCCCGCAAGGACGCCCGGCCGTTTCCGCGCAGGGAGTTCCCGCGCAGGCGGCGGTTCCGATGGCCGTCGCCACGGCGCAATCGAGTGCCGCGACTCGGAGCGGCCACCGGGGCGCTTACGTGGCGCTTGGCGGGCTGCTTGTCGTTGGCATGCTTGTCGCCGGGGGTTTCTATGTACCGCGCGTGATCAAGACTCACGCCGGATCGCGCTCGGCTGCCCCTCAGTCCGAGGCGCAACCGGCAACTCAACCTGCGGCGCCGGCGGGCCCTGCGAGCGCCGCCGCACCTGCCCCGGACGCGGGTGAGGCACCTGCGGGTGCTGCGGAGGCCCCGGCTGTTCCAGGGCCTCCGGGAGATCTGCCTGCTCCGACTGCTCTAGCTACTCCGGCTACCCCTGCGGCTCCATCTGCTGTACACGCGCAAGCAGATTCCGCTACGGCCAAGGCGAGCCGACAGGCCGAACAGCAGGCTAACCAAGAAGCCGAGCAGAAGGCTAACGAAGAGGCCGCGCGCAAGGACGCTGAACTGAAGGAGGCGGAGCACCAATTCGATCAGCTAACGAGTCGCGCGGCTGCGATTTCCGATGGCTTGGATACGTTGCGGCGCGCGCAAGCCGCTCAAGGATATGGGTTGCGCGGAGATATCGCCACCGCCGAACAGCTGATGAAGACCGACCTCGCGAGGGCGCAGGACGCGTTACAGCAAGGGGATGGCGCAAAGGCCAAGGAATATTTGGATAAGGGGGACGTCCAAGCCTCGATCATCGAAAGATTTCAGGGCCGGTAACGCGTTCATTAGATTGAGGTGCGCCACTACGCCGAGGTGACAGGATCGCACCGAGCAATGGCCAGAACCAGAATTGACTTTGATACTGTGCGGAAGATTGGACTGGCGTTGCCCGGCGTAGAGCAGAGCGTAACGTATGGGGTGCCGGCGCTCAAGGTGCATGGAAAACTTCTGGCGTGCATCCCCGTCAATCGCTCGGCGGAACCGGATTCGCTTGCGGTGCGCGTGGATTTCGACGATCGGGCCGCCTTGCTCGCCGAGCAACCCGACGTTTACTACGTGACAGACCACTACGCCCCTTACAACATGGTGCTGGTGCGCCTTTCTCGCGTTAGCCCCGATGTGTTGCGGGATTTGCTGGGCATGGCGCACAAGTTCGTGTCGCGCAACGCCGCGCGGCGCTCACGGGCGCGGAAGGGCCAAAATCGCGGTCCAAGAAATAAATCGAGGTAACACTTCGGGCGGGTAACGGCAAATCTCGCCTTGTTTTGTTCCTACCCAAATAGCCGCGAACGGACACTATGCTAGCCATTTTCGGACACGAAAACGATGTTGTGGCGGTGTCCGAAAATGGCTAGCATAGAGACATCAAACCTCCTATATTCGGCCCGTGATACGAGAAAACCACACGCTATACAAAGCACTGACGGCTCGCGACCCGCGTTTTGACGGGATCTTTTTCGTGGGCGTGACCTCTACCTACATTTACTGCCGCCCGATTTGCCCGGCGAAAACGCCCAAGAGGGTCAATTGCCGGTTTTTCAATAGCCCGCAGGCGGCCGAACAGGAAGGTTTTCGTCCGTGCCTGCGATGCCGCCCTGAATTGGCTCCCGGCAGCGCGCCAGTAGACGATTCCGAGCGAATCGCCCATTTGATGGTGCAGCGAATCGAGGAAGGCTCGATGGACGACGATGAGGGGCTGGAGGCCATCGCGGACCAGTTTGAATTAAGTTCGCGCCAGATCCGCCGCATCATCAAAAAGGAATTGGGCGTAGCGCCAATTCAATTGATTCTCACGCGCCGCTTGTTGCTCGCCAAACAATTGCTTACTGAAACCGGTTTGCCGGTTACGGAAATTGCGTTCGCCAGTGGGTTTTCGAGCCTGCGCCGCTTCAACGACTCGTTTGGCAGCCGGTACGGCATGCCGCCCTCGCGTCTGCGGAAAAAAGCGGCCGATGATGCGGAAGCCGTTACCGGGACCGATACCTCAACCCTGCAAGTTTCATATCGCGCACCGTACGACTGGCCGGGAATTTTGGCTTTCCTGAAGGCCCGCGAATTGAAAGGCGTCGAATTGGTGACGGACACCTTTTATGCCCGCACCGTGCGTTTGGATGACCGCAAGGGCTGGATTAAAGTCACGCAGGCGAAGAAGAAAAATGCGCTGATGCTGGAATTTACTCATAGTCTGAGCCCGGTTTTGCCGGCCCTCTTGAGCCGGGTAAGAGACTTGTTCGATGTGAACGCCCGGCCCGATATGATTAACAGGCATCTTCGAAAGGACGAGATTTTACGTCCGCTGATCAAAGCCAATCCGGGCACGCGGGTACCGGGCGCGTTCAACGGGTTTGAGACGGGCCTGAGAGCAATTCTTGGGCAGCAAGTGACGGTGAAAGCCGCAACGACGATTGCTTGTCGACTGGTCGAGGCATTTTGCGAACCGATCGTTACTCCATTCCCGGAATTGGGTTATTTGGCGCCGGCGGCGGCGAAAATCGCGAAGACCAGCGTGGACGATCTTGCCAAACATGGAATTGTGCGCGCGCGGTGCAAAAGCATTATTGCGCTGGCGCAGGCGCATGTTTCCGGAGACTTGTCGCTTGATAGCGGCGTCCATCACGACCCGAACGCCACCATAGAGCGCTTGGCCGAACTGCCCGGCATCGGACCGTGGACTGCGCATTACATAGCCATGCGGGCCTTACGCTGGCCGGATGCCTTTCCGAAAGAGGACATCGCTGTGCTCAGCGATCTCGGGGGCGTGACCGCGAGACAGGCTGAGCAAATGTCACAAGCGTGGCGACCATGGCGTTCCTATGCGGTTCTTCACCTATGGAGACACCGCGCCGAATCACTAAATCATCTAAAAGGAGAAAGAAAATGACCTACGTGTATAAGACCATGAAATCGCCTGTGGGCGAACTGAAGCTCGTGGCAAGCGATAACGGCTTGGCGGCAATTCTTTGGGAAAAGGATAATCCGCGTCGCGTCCGGTTGGCGCCAGTTTCAGAGGACAAAAATCATCCCTTGCTACTCGAGGCCGAACACCAGTTGAACGATTATTTTTCCGGAAAGCGAAAATCATTTTCGGTGAAACTCGATTTCAAAGGAACGGAGTTTCAGAAAAAGGTTTGGGCGGCACTGTTGACGATTCCGTTCGGGGAAACCCGGAGTTACGGGCAAATTGCGAAACAAATCAATATGCCAAAAGCGGTTCGCGCCGTGGGGGCAGCCAATGGGAAAAATCCCGTCCCCATTATTGCCCCATGCCACCGCGTGATTGGTTCAACGGGCAAATTGACAGGATTTGGCGGCGGCCTTGAGGCAAAAGCATGCTTATTGGCATTAGAGGGGAGAAAGGACGTTGAACAAAAGGCAAGACATGTTCCCAAGGGATTGCGGCACCCAACTCTCGACCTGACATGGGCTGGATAGGGGGCTTACATTTTTCGGTTCTTCGAGTTGACGCGACGTTTTTCTCTACGCCCAGTAGGTGGCGGACGCCTACAGCAGATCCCTGAAAGATCAAAATCGGGCAAGCGAACCTATCCCCAGCTGTAGGCAAACGCTCTATTGGGGAGAATGTGAAGAAGGCGTAAAGACGCACACATCTTTGAGGTTGCGATAGCGTTCGGCGTAATCCAATCCATAGCCGACCACAAACTCATTTGGAATGGTGAAGCCAATGTAATCGCCCTTCACCGGCGTCACCCGGCGCGAGGGTTTGTCGAGCAGCGCCGCCACGCGCAACGACTTCGGTTTGCGCTGGCGCAAAATACGCAGCAGGTAGAGCAGCGTCCGCCCTGTGTCGAGAATGTCCTCGACTAGAATCACATTCAGTCCCGCAATGCTGGTGTCCAGATCCTTCAGCAGCCGCACTTGTCCCGAGGAATCCCTCCCCTTCCCGTAGCTCGCCACAGAGATGAAATCGATGGATGTCTCCAGATCGATTTCGCGGGCCAGGTCGGCAAGAAAGAAACACGCGCCCTTGAGGACGCCGATCAGGTGCACCCGTTGGCCCTTGTAGTCTCGAGTGATCTTGCGCGCGACGGCCTTCACGCGCTTCTCGATCGCGGACCGGCGGATCAGCACCTTCTGGGCTTCGCGGTTTCTGGTTCCCATCGCCTCTCGCCTCCCGCAATGAATCGATTACTCTACCATGCAAGATGCTGCGATAAAGCTGCCCATCGCTTTCACTCTTACTGCACTTCCATCGGTCGGGTGCTACCCTAAGGCTGGCAAAAGATATTTCAAACTCTGCACCTCGTATGGTTGTGTATTTTTCAATGGGCACGGAAGGAGCACTTCCATGATGTCGTCTCCCGTTTGGGAATCGACGCTCGAGCAATTTCGAAGTGCGGCGGCAAGCAGCGAGCCGATACCCGCCGGAGTGGCCGTCGCCGCCACGTCCGCGAGCTTCGCTCTTGGACTGCTTGCCAAAGTTCTGAAAGTCACCGGCAGGAAAAAGGGGTTCAGCGGGGACCTTGCGAAGGTCGAGAAACTAGCCGAGTCTGCCCGCACCGAGTCGAAGCACATGATGCAACTCGCCGAGGATGACATGGCGGCGTTTAACGATTACATGATCAGCGCTCGCCTGCCGCAAGCCACAGATCGTGAGCGCGAGGAGCGGAAACGCCCTGTCGACGCCTCGGTTCGCAAGGCGATTGAAACTCCCTTGGCGGCAGCTCGGGCGGCGGCATCCGGCATCAGTCTCTGTGCCGACGCCGTCGACACGGTCCATGCGATTGTAGCCGCCGACCTCGGCGCAGCCGCTTCACTGCTCGCCGGCGCTCTGCGCGTGTTTCTTCTTTGCGCCGATTCGAACATCCGGCAACTCGCGCCGGATCCGTCTGTGTATCGCGACGTTCTCCCAGACCGGACTGAGTGGGAAACCCACGCATTCCGACAGGCCGATTCCGTCCTAAGGCAGGTTTCGGCGGCAATCGAGGCTGTCTCCAATACAAAGAAGCCGTGAAGCGGCCTCAGACGAGCGCCGTTCGGCATGACGGGGAGGCTGATTCTTTTACGAGAGTCCGATTACCCGGCCTGTCTTGAGGTCGATGTCAATCTCGTAGTATCCCGGCCGCGTCGATAGGCCCGGCATGGTGCTCATCGTTCCTAGTAGCGGATACAGGAACCCGGCTCCTACGCTCGCGCGAACATCCCGCACCGGCACGGTGAACCCTGTAGGTGCGCCCTTCAGGTTCGCGTCGTGGCTCAGGCTTAAATGCGTCTTGGCCATGCAGATGGGCAGTTTGTTGAATCCCAGGCGATCGTAAAGCGCAATCTTCTTCTCGGCTTCCGGCGAGTATTCGACGCCTGCTCCGCCATATATTCCCCGCACAATCGTCTCGATCTTTTGCTTGATCCCCATTTCCAGAGGATAAAGAAATTGAAACTTGCTCGGCTTCTCGCACGCAGCGATCACCGCCTTGCCCAGCGCCACCGCTCCCGCGCCGCCCTCGGCCCAGTGGTTGGACATTACGGCGTCGGTTGCTCCGGCTTCCATCGCCTTCTTGCGAACCAGCTCGACTTCCGCCGGCGTGTCATGCTGGAAGCGGTTCACTCCAACCACAACCGGAATCCCGAACTTCCGCGCGTTCTCAACCATCTTCGTCAGGTTCGAGCAGCCCTTTTCGAGCAGTTCCAGATTCTCTTCGGTGTAGGCGTGGGCTAGCGGCTGCCCCGCAACTACTTTCGGGCCACCTCCATGCATCTTCAGCGCGCGAATCGTCGCGACCATCACCACGCAATTCGGCACCAACCCGCTATAACGGCACTTGATGTTGAAAAACTTCTCCATCCCCATATCGGCGCCGAAGCCCGACTCAGTAATCACGTAGCCGTCGGGCCCCACAAGTTTCAGCGCCACCTGATCGGCCACAATCGATGAATTACCATGCGCAATGTTTGCAAACGGCCCCGCGTGGACGAACGCCGGCGTTCCTTCCAGCGTTTGCATCAAATTGGGGAAGATCGCGTCCTTCATCAGCACGGTTAGCGCGCCGCCGACTCCGATATCGTCCGCCGTAATTGCTTCGCCGGCCTTGCTAGTGCCGAACACCATGGCTCCCAATCGCTCTCGCATATCCGCCAGGCTGGTGGTGAGCGCTAAAATCGCCATGATCTCGCTGGCTACGGAAATGTCGTATCCAGTGACGCGCGTCACGCCCTTTTCCTCTGGCCCTTGGCCGATCGTAATCTGGCGCAACATGCGGTCGTTCGTATCAGTCACGCGGCGCCACGTAATGCTGTCCGGATCGATGTCCAGCCGGGCAAACCGGCTGCGCTCCTCGGGCGTAAGATCGTTGGGATTCGTTTTTGAAATGCCGAGCTTTCGCAGCCGCCGCAGCATAACGGGAGAAAATCGTCGGCTGCCGTCCTTTGCAGGCGGGCAAAGACGCTCGTAGAGCGCCTCGTCGCTCTGGGACTTTTCGTGAAACCAGCGCGTGTCGATGGCCGCAGCCAACAGATTGTTCGCGGCCGTGATCGCGTGAATGTCTCCCGTAAGATGGAGGTTGAACTCCTCCATGGGAATGATTTGGCTGTAACCGCCGCCGGCTGCGCCGCCCTTGATGCCGAAGGTCGGGCCCTGGCTCGGTTGCCGCACGCACGTGAAAACTTTCTTGCCGAGATGGGCACCCAAGGCCTGACTCAGCCCCACCGTCGTGGTGGTTTTTCCTTCGCCGAGCGGCGTCGGCGTGATGGCTGTCACCACGATGTATTTTCCGTTGGGGGTGTCTTTCAAGCGGTCGCGGACCGATAGCCGCACCTTGGCTTTATTCTTTCCGTAAAGCTCCAACTCATCCGGCAGGATGCCTGTTTCGGCGGCAATTTTGTCGATCGGGATCGGTGTGGCGGCCTGCGCAATGTCGATGTCGCTCGGAACGCGTGCAAGTATATTCTGCAACTTGTGAGGCATTCGCTTTCCTCTCTCTATTTGGTGAAAACTGACTACGGAATCCAGACGCGTGGTCGGTGAAGCTCACCCGTGCAGTCCGCTCCTGAAGCCACAACGCGAACAAGTACCGTATATGGACGCTCTCAGCATTGTCAAGCCGTCCGGTCAGAATTGCTCCCGCGGGTTTTTGTGACGGGTAGAGGGATGCGCCGTCCTGCGTTTCCAGTGAGTTACGCCGGGTTCTACTCAGCAGCACTGTCGAATAGAAATGCCATCCGTGAGCAGTGGTTGGTACTTGGCAAGGGTGGAGAGGGCGGCGCAGCCTCCGCGTTGCGATCCTGATCCCGTGGCGTGCTGCGTGGTCTGTCATCGCGCTTGCCGTGTCCATGCTTCGTCCTTTCTGTGGCAAAAGGCGCCCACGACTCACGCTAACACGAAGGAGATTGGGAAATGTCAAGCGATACCTGTGGACTTGCGGATTCACGCCGGATAGGTGCGAAAATCGTTCGAAAGTCCCGTGGTTTCCTCAAGCTCTGGACATCGTGTCGTATTCGCATTTCGCGGCCCGATTCTCCTTGCCGATACGTAACACTTTTGTGTACTTTTCGCTTCAGCGTGAACCTCCAACTTAGCTTTCGGCGTTTGACCCAGAGCGCAAGGCTCGTGGTGTTGACATCAGCGTTCGTCCTTGGAGTCGCGACGGTCGCTGGCCAGCAGCCGACCGAGAGCTCCTCTGCGGCCGCGCTCAGCCCTGCACCGTCATCTCCCCCGAGTTCCGCGAAAATGGCCTCCGTGAGCATCCCTTCATACCCCGACAACACCAAAGGGCTGCAGAATCTTGTGAAGGATATGCTCAAACTGGAAAAGGAAGGCGATCAACAACAGCTCGTGCTCTACGAAAAGTCTCTTGCGTTGCCCGATCCGGATGATTGGTTCAAGTCAGTATTCGGAGAAGACTTGGGCGCCCGGATGACCGTCGCCTCAGCGGCCCTGCGAGCTGCGGCCAAGATCCATACCGCCGACATGCTCGCCGCACAGCTGGCGGAGAAACAGACGGATGTGGAGGCTGTGCGCTTTGATGATTCGTGTAATCTGCGCGCGACCGCAACCGAGTACCCCTTTTTGTTGCTTCGACAAAAGCCGGAACACCTCTACGATGTGCGGTTTCTAGGTACTTCGAATGTGTCCCTCTGGACATATTTTGCCTACGTCGATGGCGGCTTTCGTTACGTTGGGAATTTCAAAAAGACAGAACTTGGAGTGCGCGAGGCGCAACGCCCACCAGACCCCGACGTGCGAATTCGCGTCGGGGGCACCGTGGCAGCTGCAAAACTGATTCATCAGGTGGTGCCAGTATATCCACAAGAAGCTAAGTCGCTGGGCATGCAGGGTGCGGTGATTCTCCACGCGATCATCGGGAAGGATGGCTCGATCCAAGACCTGTATCTGAATGAAGGGCAATGTCTGCTGACGCAGTCTGCGATGGACGCCGTTAGGAAGTGGAAGTACAGCCCCACAACGCTAAACGGAAACCCCGTTGAAGTGGATACAACCATTCAAGTGATTTACACACTACAGTAGGGATTCGCCTGAAGGAGCGCAAAAGTGAGTGGGCGCAAATGAAAAAGGGCGCTCACAGAGAGCGCCCTTTTTCCATTCCCCCCAATTGTTTCGTTCTTAGCTGCAGCCTGAAGTCGAGCCGCAATTCGAGCACTTGTAGCAGCTTCCGTTCGGGGTCATCAGCATGCCGCATTCGGAGCAGTAAGGCGCATCCTCCATCGCCGCGCGAGGACGCGTTGTGGTTTCCTCGATCGCCCCGGGTACCGCAAAAGGACCAGGTGCAATCGCGACAACGGCCGCTGCCGCCGATTCCGCATCGGCGCCGCGCTCCGGCACAGCAACATCGTCGTGATCCAGATAGTCCGGGGAGATGAATTTCCCGCCGAGCCAGCGTCCGATGTAATCCACCACCGACTTCGCGTAGCGAATCTTCGGATTGCCGGTGTAGCCGGACGGCTCGAAACGCGAATTGCAGAACTTGTCCACGAGCGCACGTAGGGGAACGCCGTACTGCAGCGATATGGATACGGAAAGAGCAAAGGCGTCCATAATCCCCGAGAGCGTGGAGCCTTCCTTCGCCATCTTAATGAAGATTTCGCCGGGCCGGCTATCCTCATACATCCCAACCGTGATGTAGCCTTCATGTCCGCCGACTGAAAACTTATGCGTTATCGAATTGCGTTCGGCTGGCAGCTTGCGCCGTCCTGTTCCAGGGAAGAGATCCCGCTGACGCGGATCGGCTTCGGGCGGAGGGGGAATCGCCGCCACTGCCATCGCCGGACCGGGAACCACCGGTTGTGGCGGCGCCTGGAAAGATCCTTGCAGCGCGGACGATGCGGGCATAACCGCAACTTTGGCGGGCACGGCTGCTTTTTCTTCTTCCTTTTTTCCGGCTGCGGAGAGCGGTTGCGAACGCTTCGAGTTATCGCGGTAAATCGCCACGGCCTTCAGCCCAAATTTCCACGATTCCGTATAGGCCTCGACGATGTCTTCTACCGTGGATTCCTCCGGCATGTTGATCGTCTTGCTGATCGCGCCAGAAAGGAACGGCTGCGCCGCGGCCATCATGCGCAAATGGCCGCGCCAGGAAATCGAACGCCCGCCGCCCATCGGCGTCAGCGAGCAATCGAATACCGGCAAATGCTCGGGCCTGAGTCCCGGCGCGCCTTCGATCTTGCCCTGCGCGTCAATATAATCCACGATCTGCGCCACCTGCTCCGGCGGATACCCGAGCTTCATCAGCGCCTGTGGCACTGTGTTGTTGACGATCTTGATCACTCCGCCGCCCACCAGCCGCTTCTGCTTCACCAGGGCCAGATCGGGCTCGATACCGGTGGTATCGCAATCCATCATGAAGCCGATCGTGCCCGTAGGCGCGAGAACGGAAACTTGCGAATTCTTGTAGCCGAACTTTTCGCCCAATTCGAGCGCCGCATCCCACGATTCCTGCGCCGCGTGAAGCAGCGAGGGCTGCACATTTTCCTCTTTGATCGGCCGCAGCGAATCGCGATGCATCCGAATCACGTCCAGCATGGACTCGCGGTTCCGCGGATAGCCGCCAAACGGGCCCATGCGCTCCGCGATGCGCGCCGACTGCGCGTAGGACTCGCCCGTCATCAACGCCGTAATTACGCCGCAGACATCGCGGCCGCCATCGGAGTCGTAAGGCAGGGCCATGGACATCAACAGCGCCCCCAAATTCGCATAGCCGATGCCAAGCGGACGGTAATCGTGCGAATTGATCCTGATTTTTTCGGTCGGATAACTCGCGTTGTCGACCAAAATTTCCTGCGCCGTGATGGTTACACCCACCGCGTGGCGAAATCCTTCGGTATCGAATTGACCATTCGGTCCGAGGAATTTCAAAAGATTCAAGGAGGCCAGATTGCATGCCGTGTCGTCCAGGAACATATACTCCGAGCACGGATTCGACGCGTAAATGCGATCGGTGGCTTTGGATGTGTGCCAGCGATTGATCGTCGTATCGTACTGCATGCCCGGATCGCCGCACCGCCAGGCGGATTCGGCCATCATCTTCATCAAATCGCGCGCGCGGTACTGATCCACCGGCTCGCCGTCGTTCACATTGCGGGTCCACCAGTCGCGGTCTTCCTCCATGGCACGCATGAAGTCGTCGGTAACGCGCACGGAATGGTTCGCATTCTGAAAGAAGACGGAGGCATACGCGTCGCCGTCGATCGCGGAATCATACCCTTGCTCGATCAGGACGTGCGCCTTGCGTTCTTCTTTGGTTTTCGATTCGATGAACTCCACGATATCGGGGTGATCGACATTCAGGATCACCATCTTCGCCGCGCGGCGCGTCTTGCCGCCGCTCTTGATCACGCCCGCGAACGCATCGAAGCCTTTCATGAAGCTCACCGGCCCCGAAGCGATTCCGCCGCCCGAAAGCGACTCTTTGCTGCCCCGCAGCGACGAGAAATTCGTTCCCGTACCCGAGCCCCACTTGAAGAGCATCCCTTCGGTCTTCGCCAGGTTCATGATCGATTCCATGTTGTCCTGGACGGAATTGATGAAGCACGCCGAGCACTGCGGCTTGGCTTGCACGCCCACGTTGAACCACACCGGCGAATTGAACGCCATCTTCTGTTCGACCAGCAGATGAGTCAGTTCATCGCGGAACGCGTCCTTCGATTCCGCCGTGGCGAAATAGCCGCCTTCCTGTCCCCATCGCACGATCGTATCCGCCACGCGGCCGATGAGCTGGCGCACCGAGGTCTCGCGCTCGGGCGAGTTCGGCTTCCCGTGAAAATATTTAGACGTAACAATATTCGTCGCCGTCTGCGACCAGGACTTGGGAACTTCGACGTTTTCCTGCCGGAAAATTACCTGACCTTTATCATTTCCGATCAGGGCGGTGCGGCGCTCCCATTCGACCTTGTCGAATGGAGACACTTTGCCGTCCGTAAAGCGCCGGTGGAATTCCAGTCCGCTTGCTCGCCGTGCGATCTTTTCCGTTTGCATGGGGGTGTTCAAAGCCGTTCGTGTCTCAGCCATCTCTGCCTCCGCGCCGGCAGTTCTGCCGCCGAATAGTTGACCGGGGCGCCGGCTGGGAGGATCTATCCATTTTACTCCTCTCAAACGGAACCCGGAATGTCGTTTGCGTGTATCGATGGATACACGCCAAT
>CAVPCI010000009.1:0-310372 GCA_963702375.1 uncultured Acidobacteriota bacterium | reverse complement strand
GGCGCTCGCGAGAATTGACCCAGCCCTGCTTTCCAAAACTAACCCAGACAGATTGAACGGAAGTTTAGCGGACCCGCGCATGGGAGGTGATCATGAAACATCCCCATGCCAGAGACCCGAAAGAGACCGTGTGCGATCTGTCGCCGGTGGTTCCGGCCGAACGCGCGAGTAGGAAACCGGCAACATAGCTGCGGTAAGCCGGAATGCCAGGCGTCGCGCCGGCAGAAGACCCAAGCCAGTTGGCGCCGCCGGAACCCTGGCTACGCCATCGCCTACCGCATCGATCAGCGGCGGCACAAACCCAACCGCCGCCTGAAGTGATGCGGTTACCCGCCCCGTTGAACCAACTACCCTGGGAGTTCGCGAAAGACCAGTTCGGCGCACAACGCGCTGATTTCATTGGGAGTATGGGGGCACTCCTGGTCCGAACCGCGAAAGACGAGTTCCGGGCGTATCTGATTGATCCCACAAGGCTTTCCGGCACACTTCCCCCGTCACCACAAAAGACCAGTCCCGGCTTCGGCGATACTGAACCCGCAGGCAACGATGCAACTGGAATTTCACCAACTCGACCGGCGATTGGAACATCTGCGAGCCCGCCAACCGCAGCGTGAGAGGCGGTTGATGGCGTCGTTGGCTGAGTCAGGTCAGCAAACGCCCATCGTGGTGGTCCTGGCCTCAGACCAGCAGGATCGTTACCTGGTGATCGACGGCCACAAGCGTGTCGCGGTGCTGCAGCAACTGGGCCGGGACACGATCGAAGCCACGGTCTGGGCAATGAGCGAAGCCGAAGCTCGCTGCTGTACCGGACGTTGCGCAGCGGTCCACAGGAAAGCGCGCTGGAACAAGGCTGGTTGTTGTCGGAGATGGAGCAACGTTTTGGTTACTCGCTGCAGGAGTTGGCGCGCCGCTTCGACCGCAGCGTGAGTTGGGTGTCGCGGCGATTGGCGTTGGTCGAGTTGTTGCCGGAGAGCATCCAGCAGCAAGTGCGTGAAGCAACACTCGGCGCGCAACTGGCGATGAACTTTGGTGCCGGTGGCGCGAGTCAAGGTGGAAGACTGCGCGCGGATGGCGGCCGCTTTCGTCCAGCACCATTGCGACACGCGGCAAGCCGGACAACTCTATGCCGCCTGGCGGGACGGCTCGCGCGTGGTCCGCGAGCGCATCCTGGCCGAGCCGGAACTGTTTTTGAAAACACAGCGGCCGCCGCCGGCCACCAGGCCGGTCGCGGCCGGACTGGAGCGCGACCTGGAGATGGCGGTTGCCATCCTGCGTCGCGCCGGCCGGCGGCTCGTAGAAGCTCTGCCGGAGATGGATGGCCTGCGACAGGAACAAGCGCAACGCCAGATCGAAAGCGCGCGCCGGGAACTGGGCCGGATGGCGGCACGAATCGGAAAGGAACCGGAAGCCCCTCATGTTGAGCCAGGCACAACGAACCGCGATTCTGGAACTGAGTGCGAAGGGAGTGAGCAAACGCGAGATCTCACTCGTGTTGCAACTGTCGCGCCTGACCGTGCGCAAAGTTCTGCGCTCGAACTCTATCCAGGTCCCGAAAATCCAACGGGCGGAGAAAGCCGAACCCTACCGGCAACAGATCCTCGATCTTTGGATCGGCTGCCAGGGGAATCTCGTGCGAGTCCATGAGGAGCTGACCGCGGGCGGCGTGATGTTGTCGTATCCGGCGCTGACCGCATTCTGCCGCAGGCAAGGCATCGGAGTAACTCAGATCGTGCCCGCGGGTCAGTATCATTTCGAACCGGGTGTGGAGATGCAGCACGACACATCGCCGCACGCCGTCGAGGTGGGCGGCAGCAGGTACCAGGCGCAGACCGCCTCAGCGGTGTTGTGCTACTCGCGCATGTTGTTCTTCCAGATCCACCCTACGTTCCAGAGGTTCGACTGCAAAGTGTTCCTTACCGACGCGCTGCGCTACATGGGCGGTGCTGTCGAACGCATCATGATCGACAACACGCATGTGGTGGTGTTGCGCGGAACGGGGCGGGAAATGATCCTGTGCCCGAAATGGAGGCCTTTGCGGAACGCTTCGGATTCCGCTTTGTGGCACATGAGCGCGGCGACGCCAACCGCTCGGCGCGCGTGGAACGTCCCTTCTCCTTCATTGAAAACAACTTTCTGGCGGGCCGCAAGTTCGTCAGTTGGCAGGATCTGAATCAACAAGCCCGCCAGTGGTGCGACCGCGTCAACTCGACCTACAAGAAACACATCCGCGCCGTGCCGCGCGAACTATTCGCGGTCGAGCGCCTGCATTTGAAACCGCTGCCCGCGTGGATTCCCGAAGTGTATCGGCTCCATCAGCGCATGGTGGACGTGGAAGGATACGTCGCGGTGAACTCGATTCGCTACTCGGTTCCGGTCTCCTGGATCGGGCGGCGCGTGGAAGTGCGCGAGACCCGGGACAAGATCGAGATCGAACTCGACGCGCGCCACATCGTCACCCATGTCCGCTCCGTGACTCCACCGTCCCTGCGGATTACCCTCGCCGAACATCGGCCCCCTCGCGGGGAAGGCATCAAGCGCGGCGATCCGCACCCCGAAGAACAAGCGATCTTACAGGCCGCGCCGGAGCTCGCACCCTATGTGACGGGGCTGAAGCAAAAGGGCCGCAAAGTGGTGGCGCTTGCCCTGCGGCAACTGTTGCGCTTGCTAAAGGAATATCCGCGCGAGCCCTTCCTGGCGGCGGTCCGGGAAGCCACCCAGTATGGACTCTACGATCTGGACCGGCTGGAACGGATGATTCTGCGCCGCGTGGCACAAGACTACTTTCTGTTGCTGGGTACCAACTCCGACCCCCATGACTGAAGAACTGGAACAACTTCTGAAGAATCTCAAGCTGCGGCGCATGCTGAGCGTTTATGACGAACAGTTGCGCGCTGCCGAGAAAGCGCAAGTGTCTTACTCGGAGTTCGTCGCCGGACTCTTGCGCGCACAATGGCACGACCGGCAGGAAAGCGCGCTGGAGTGGCGCATCCGTAGAGCCAATCTGCCGGAGCGCTGGTCGCTGGAATCGTTTCCCTGGTCCCGCCAGCCCGGCGTAAACCGTAAGCAGATACGCGCCTTCGCCGAACTCGACTTCGTTGCCAAACACGAAAACCTGGTGTTGGTTGGCCCGACGGGCGTAGGCAAAACGGGACTTGCTTGCGGTCTGCTGTTGAAGGCTTTGCAGAATGGCCACCGCTGCCAGTTCATCCGCGCTCAGGATCTGTTCGACGAAATGTACGCATCTCTGGCCGACCGCTCCACGCGCCAGTTACTGAATCGCCTGGCTCGCTTGGACGTCTTGTTGATCGACGAATTCGGATATTTAAATCTCAAGCCCGAACAATCGAACACTTTTTTCAAGCTGATGGAGGAGCGCTATCATCGCCACGCGACGATCATCACAACCAATTTGATCTATGACGAATGGCAGAATTTTCTAGGCAACAAATCCATGGTGGAGGCGCTGCTGAGCCGCGTGCGGCATTACTGCCACACCGTCACCATCAGCGGCCCGTCGCTGCGCGAACCTCAAAGCTGAACTCATGGAGCAACGCGATTATGTCCGCAGACTTCTGGAGGCCTACCGTACGACACCGGGCACCTGCGGCGCCGTCCGTCGGCCCGACCGTCTGCTCGCGGCCCAACTGCACCAACGCGGCGTGCCGCTCGAAGCGGTTGAGAACGCCCTGACTTTGGCCGTCGCGCGGCGTCTGGCGCGACCCGCCGATGCTCCACCTCTCGGGATCATCCGCTCGCTGGCCTACTTCCTGCCTGTGATTGAAGAGGTTCTCAGCCTTCAGGTTAGTCCAGAGTACTTCCGCCATCTGCGCAATCGCATCGCAACGTTCACACCAGCCCCGTAGTTTCGTTCTGACTGAAAGCACCCACGCCTGCGGCGTGGATGATATTGTTTCTCCCCCCCACCTTCAACCACCTGCGCGCCTACGGCGCGGATGATGACGCCTTCACACCCTCGATCCTGTTCTGAGTATGGGTCACTCTAGCCGATTGCTACTGGGTCACTTCTGATGAGCGCCGAAGCAGAGGCTGCTGCTTGCTCAAAAAGATTCATAGCAACAGCTGGGTCTCCAATAAGTCTTTCTGCGTAAGGGATGGCCTTCGGCGCAATCTTGTGAGCAGCAGACAAAACAGTGGGATCGATTTCTCGGCCCGAGAGGTCAACCGAGTTAAGCAAGAACCGGGGACTGGGAGTCGCTTCTCGCCTGGGGTCCAATGGACGTACCCCTTGTGCCGCCGAGAACCCTTATTAGTGTATAGATGCACTTGGAGGGTATGGAGTTTCAGGCAAGTTATTGATTTTATAGTACTTTAGTACTATTGAGGCACTCTAGCGACCAGCGTTGCGCGGGCGAGGTATCGAGTCACTTCGCTATCCATCCTTGGGCCGTCAGCACTAGGGCTTGATTGATGGTGGTTTTTCCCGCTCCATTGAGCGTCCCTACGATTCCGGGGAAAACCTTCTGAATATCCGGGTTGCTTGCCCAATCTGCGAGATTGTCGATCCTGTATGTGTAGTAGATCGTTGCTCCTGTCGTGTCGCCAATCTTGTCCGGCCCTTCTGTCTTGCTGACTTTATCCAGGACCTGTTGTCCAAAGCAAATGTCGCCTAGCGCTTCCTTGTTGGGACCTAAGCCAACAACATCTTTCTCACGGTAGAATTTCTTCCCCTCGTCAGTTAATTCGTAACGAAGCACCTTGGCCTTCGCAGTGCGACCGCTCAATGTCGTGTACTCGGCCTCGGTGTTCTGGGAATGCACTAAACCAACCTTCTCCAGAGCCGTCATTTCAGATGCTTTTACGTTACCCGGACGCTGATCGCTGTCTTGGAGGTCTACCGGCCACTTCGTGGAGATGCCAAGGCATAGCGGGCCTTTCTTCGCAAGATAGGCGTTCGTGGCGTCGGACAAATCGTTGACGTTTGCGTCGCTCTTGCTTCCACAACCGGCCAGAAGGAGAGTTCCAAGAGCCATGACGTACAGGACACGGATCTTCATGGACTTGCTCCAGCGACAAGATACTCCTAATTGGAGAAATGGGCACAAAAATAGAGGACCTTAGCCGGAGCTGAGGCCCTCTTTGCAAAGACTCAGTTCAGAAGGGAACCTCCTCAGGGGTGCGCGTCGGCAGGCACGACGTCGGTCACTTGATCCTTGCGTGCGCGGTTGAGCTTACGGATCGAATCCGCCTTCACCTGCCACGATCTCAGCGACACCGTGACCGTGCTCTTGCCTTTGCCGAACTCCTTCTCGTAGGTGCTGCTCACGAGCGTGCCGACGACGTAGATGTGATCGCCCTTGTGCAGTTTGACGCGGCGTATTCCGCGAGGCCGTTCCAAACATAAGTTACGTGGAATATGACACCGAGCGCAGATGAGAGACGATGGCTGTCCCCCTTTTCGTTCCCCCGAGGGGGAATGAAAAATCACGCGTAGGGCAGGGTGCGTTCCACGGAGGAAAGGATGAGCGAGATTGATTGGCGTCGGTATCCGCTTGCGTCTGCAGGCGATTTATCGCGGCGGTGGCTCCAGATTCAGCGTGATCTGGGTTTGGCCCACAACACAGTCGAGGCTTACGGTCGTGGACTCGAAGAATATCTAGGATTCATTCGCGGGAAGGGATTGCCTGCACCCGAAGTTGGTCGCGAAAGCATCGCGGGCTATGTCCGCTCGTTGTGTTCAAGATCGGTTGTTCCTCGTGGAAGAGGAATTTCCTTGGGGAAGAAATCCACACTCTCAAATGCCACGCTCCAACTGCGGCTGACGGTGGTCCGGCTCTTTTACGATTTCTTGGTCGAAGAGGGGGCATGCATGCAAAACCCAGTCGGCAGAGGACGCTACACTCCCGGCAAAACGTTTGGGTCGGCGAATGACAGGGGTCTCATCCAGCGCTATCGCACCTTGCCGTGGATTCCCAGCGAGGGCGATTGGAAAGCTATTTTGGGAGTCGTCCAGAACAGGTCTCTGCGGGTCCGCTTGATGTTTGCTTTGAGCTACGACGCAGCCCTTCGACGTGAGGAACTGTGCTCGCTCCATATCGGTAATATCGACCCCGCCCATCGGCTGCTGAGAATCGGCGCTGAAGCGACCAAGAATCGATTGGAGCGGGTCGTGCCCTACTCAGTTCACACAGATGGCCTTTACCAGCTGTATCTGCAAGAACGGCGTTTGCTCGGAGGTGGACGCGGTCAGCTGTTCTTATCCTCATCGCGGCGAAACCAGGGCAGGCCGCTGTCGCGTTGGACGTGGTCGAAGACGGTAAAGGAGCTGGCAACGGAATCAGGCATAGACCGATTGACGACGCATACGCTCCGACATCTGCGGCTAACGGATCTTGCCCGCGCGAACTGGGATATTCACGAGATCGCGACATTCGCCGGCCACAGAAGTGTTCAGACGACATTGGCCTACATCCATCTCAGCGGTCGCGAGCTGTCGGAAAAATTGGCGAAGACACTCGCTCAGGTTGACATCGCAAGACTCAAGGCTTTGACGGGGGCGATGCGATGAAGTCTGTCACGGCAGAAAGGGTCAAACGCCAATGGGCATGGCCGTTGAACGTAGCGAAATACGACCGGCGCGTCTCTCTATCAAAACGGGAACGCCACGCGATGCTGGCCTTACTGAGAGGTCTACGTAGCAAGCAGTTCGACCGACAACCGCGCCTGTCCATGTTGAACCGTCTACTCGAACCTATTCTCGATGCTTTGAGGATTACGCGGGCAGAAGAACCGACGCATGGCACAGTTGTGAGGATTTTGTTGCGTGAGATGGTGCGCTACGACAGTGCCTTCTGGAAATGGAAGGACGCCGAGTGGGATGGAGTGCTCCGGGCGTCGATGGTGGCTTTCGCCCGCGTGCATGGAGCCCGTGGGGACACAAGGCCTCAGCTCATGGCGATAGCGATCCTAGTGCGAGGCGTTCGTGACCCGCGAAGATTTGGGGAATTCGACCGGATTGGACTGGCGAAAAAAGTGTTTGGAGACGCTCCAGTCGAAGCGTCCGCCGGTCGTATTGCAGGAACGCTAAAGACTTGGGGTTTCAGCTCCGCGCTCAACGATACACGACAGTGCACGGCGCTTTGTGACGCACTACTTTTGAATGGTAGTCCTCTTCTGGAAGATCTGACCACAGAGGTGTTGGAGGTTGCTTTCAATGGTCGTACGACCCCCGAGCGAAAATGGTCGCTGCAACGAATCTCCAAGGCGTTGCACGCTCTCGGGTTGATTCGGGAACCGCTGCGGCATGGTTTCACGCAAGCTCGTGGTGGAAGGCATGGCGACCTCGCCGTGGGAATCTCATGCCAATGGACAGATATCGCGGCGCGCTGGCGTAACACTTCGACACTTTCACCAAGAACAAGAGCCGAAGTGTTCTACATCGTGTTGAAGATCGGCCGTTGGGTGAGTGCAATATATCCCGAGGAGGCCTTACCCGCGGCGTGGACCAGAGAAACGGCGGCTCGATGCGTCGCCGAAATATGCAGGATGTCGGTTGGGCAATGGACGAACCAGGTGCACCGTCAAACGGACACATCGAAGCGGCTCTCCCCCAGGGCAATCAACGGCCATCTTCACGCGATCAAGGCGTTCTTCCGTGATTGCCAGGAATGGCAATGGATTCCCCAACGTTTTGATCCGAATCGTTGTTTCCGGACACCGTCGAGCGTGAAACGCCTGATCGGACCCGATCCGCGCCTGGTGGCGGACGACTGGTGGGCGAAGCTGGTTTGGGCGGGAATGAATCTGGAGGAATCAGACCTGCCTTGCACTCGTTATGGGTCTTTCCTCTATCCGTTTCAGATGGTACGGGCGCTGACGATTGCGTGGCTGTTCACCGGCTTGCGTTCGGACGAGATGCTGCGACTTCGAGTCGGAGCAATCCGATGGAAGGATGGGGAGCCTTCGAACGGGAACGCGAAGACCTGCCTGTTGCACGTGCCGGTCAGCAAGACGGGTACGGCCTTTGTGAAGCCCGTTGATTCCATTGTTGGCCGAGAGATTGAGGCATGGGAGAGGCTTCGGCCGGAGCAGCCGATTTTATTGGACGCCAAGACAGGCGAACTTGTTCACTTCCTCTTCGTCTTTAGAACGCGGCAGATTTCAAGGCGCTATCTGAACCAGACGCTGATTCCCGCGCTGTGCAAAAAGGCTGGAATTCCCCGCGAGGATGCGCGCGGAGCAATCACCTCTCACAGGGCGAGGGCAACCATCGCATCGCAGCTGTACAACGCCCGAGAGCCGCTTTCACTCTTCGAACTTCAGGAGTGGATGGGTCATCGCTCTCCGAAATCGACACAAAGCTACGCGAAGATTTCGCCCACAAAGCTCGCGCGTTCCTACAACGCTGCTGGATACTTTGAGCGAAACCTCCGCACGATTGAGGTGCTGGTCGATCAGCAGGCCGTTCGCAGCGGGCTTGCTGAGAAGACTCCTTGGAAGTACTACGATCTAGGCCACGGCTATTGCACGTATGATTTCTTCGATCAGTGTCCGCACCGCATGGCCTGTGCGAAATGCTCTTTCTACCAACCGAAAGACGCGACGGCCGCATTCCTTCTCGAAGGCAAGAACAACCTGTTGCGGATGCGGCAGGAGATTCCTTTGGGTGAATCGGAGATAGCAGCGCTTGATGATGGTGTTTCTGCGCTCGAGTCGCTGCTAGGTCGTCTTGCGCATGTTCCAACTCCAGCGGGTCCAACTCCGCTTCAGCTCCGTAGCGATTCTCTTGTACAGATTCAACTAAAAGGCGAGTGATGACTGAGCCAAACACAGAAAAGGCCCCGGCTCTGCGCCGGGGCCAAATCCTGTTTTCAGTCAGAGCGAAGCCGGTTCAGCAGCGTTGGCTGCTTCCTCGCTAGGAACGGAAGCGGAGGGATTCACCTCCGGCTGTGGCTCGCCGCGGTCAAGTTTGCGGACGACGTCGGCACGAATGGACCACGAAGTGATCTTGGCCGTCTTCGCCTTCTTGCCTTTGCCGTTCGGCTGCTCGTAAGTCGAGCTGACGAGGTTGCCTTCGACGAGGATGTGCGTGCCCTTCTTGATGGACGTGAGCACGAATTCTGCCAGGCGTGGCCTGAAGATCGAGATGCGATGCCATTCGACTTTCGAGGTCCACTCATCCGCCGCGTTTTTCCACGAGCGCTGTGTGGCGACGGAAAGAACGGTGAATTTCGAGCCGTTGCTCCGCGCTGTGCGTTGCTCCGGATCGGCGCCGACGAATCCGATGAGGGTTACTGAATTGAGGTACGACATTTTTGAATCTCCTTTTTTGCCCCATTTTCTTGGGGCACCAAAAAGCGAGAGGCTTCTGCTCCCAAAGCGAGCGGCTGCTTTATGGGAGGGAACCGTGTCGTTCGGGAGGAAACGTGAAAGCAGAAGCCGTGAAGCTGCCGGGCGCAGGAATTAGCCCGAAGCGGTGCCCAAGAAAATGAGCGGCAGAAAAGGTGGATGTACCGCCAATTCAGTGTCGCCTGGGGCGATACGTTCGGGATACCATGCCGTCGGGAGCGCCGGCTGTGGTGGACCCAACCGCGATCAGGCCGACGCCGCATCTGCTGAAGTGGGCGTTTCGATAGGAACCTCGGCAAGGATTGTCGTTCCAGTGGAAGTCGATTTAAACTCCAGCTTGCCGCCCAGCTGACGCATACGCTCATGCATACCGCGCAAGCCAACGCCAAGAGCGCCCGTCCAGTCCTCGCCAGATTCTTCCAGATTCGCTGAGGGGATACCTTTGCCCTGATCGGTGACCTCCAAAATCAGTCGAGCATCTCTGAGCAGGAGGCAAACGGTCGCGGTCCGGCTTCCAGAGTGCCGGTGCACATTCGTTAAGCTCTCTTGGAGAATGCGGAACATGGCCATCTCAGCATCCCGAGGGAGCCGTCCGAGATCGCAAGGGATCTCTAGCGTGGTTTCGATACCGCTCCGTTTGGTGAAGCCATCCACATACCAGGACATCGCCGACTTTAGTCCGAGCTCTTCAAGCATCGGAGGATACAGAAGGTACGAAATAGTTCGAACCTCAGTCACGGAGTCTTCGACAATGCGGCCGAATTCAGCGAGGTGCTGCTGAATGTCGTCGATCTTCCCACCCCCAGTAAGCGATTTCAGGGAGTCCAATTTCATTTTCATAAACGAGAGGTTTTGGCCCAGGCTATCGTGAAGTTCGCGCCCGATGCGTCGCCTTTCCTCATCTTGCGTGCGCAGGAGGTGCAGCGAGAGCTCTCTGAGCGACTTTTCGGATTCCTGCAATCGTGATCGCGAGTCGTGCAAAACCTTATTTGCGAGCATTCTGTCGGTGAAGTCTCGAGTAACCTTGCCAAATCCAATTAGGTTACCGGCGGTGCCTCTGATCGCAGTAATGATGACGTCTGCCCAAAACTTCGACCCGTCTTTGCGCAAACGCCAACCTTCGGTCTCGAACCGCCCTTCTCTTGCCGCCGCTTCCAGTCCGAGTTGTGGCTTGTTGGACCTGATGTCTTCTTCGGGATAAAAGCAGGAGAAGTGCCTCCCAATGATCTCCGATGCTCTATAGCCTTTGATGCGCTCTGCTCCAACGTTCCAGGTGACCACCCGACCTGCCGTATCCAACATGAAGATGGCGTAATCTCGGACGGCTTCAACGAGGAGCCGAAAGCGTTCCTCACTCTCGCGCAACAGCTCTTCTGCCCGCTTGCGTTCTGTGAAATCGCGAGTGACCTTCCCATAGCCGTATAGTTGACCTTTGTCGTCACGTAAGGCCGTAATAATCACATTCGCCCAGAACTTGGATCCGTCCTTGCGCAGGCGCCAATCTTCGTCCTCGAATCTCCCTTCTTTCTCGGCGATCTCGAGCTCCCTTTGGGGCTTACCGGACAGGACATCTGCTTCGGGGTAGAACACGGAGAAGTGTTTGCCTAGAATCTCGGAAGGTTTGTAGCCTTTGATGCGTTCTGCTCCGGCGTTCCAGGTGGTCACGCGACCTTCCGTATCCAGCATGAAGATCGCGTAATCTTGGACGGCTTCCACGAGGAGTCGAAAGCGCCCTTCGCTCTCACGCAAAGAAATCTCGGCCTCAAGCGCTTCAGATCGTTGCTGCAGGTAGGCGATACTGCGGAGGCGTTGTTCGTCACTGGTGAGGAGCGTGTAATTCTCGCCCGGGATCACTACCGAGTGTTGTCCGCAAATCTTCAGGAACGACTCGCCGTGCTCCTCACGATAGAAACTTCCAATTGGGTACGCACAGCGGAGGCAGAAGGAATGGGTCTTGGCGAGTTCGTTCCAGAGTCCTTCGAGCTGTAATACAGCCGTGCTCCTGCCTTCGGCCCACAACAATGCCACCATTTCTCCAAATATGGCGACGGGCTGCTCACGCTCCGTTCGTTTCTGGGCGCTCACGATTTGACCACCAATCAGTTCAGTAAAACGAGACCGGTCAGGGAAGCCATCTGTCGTGATCTTTGAGAGAGTCTCGGCCGCGTCTAACGCAACAAACCTGCCCGCGCTGGCCAGCCTTGAAATATCAAGACCGCGCTGGCTCAGCCGTTGGGCAAGCCCCGCTCGATGCGCTGGTGTTGCAATGACAATCGCGGCATCTCCCGCACCGAGAGCAGTCCCGATGAAGCGACTTACCTCGTCCAAGAGCACTTCATCTTCGGAGTAGAATTGCACCGTATGAGCTCTTTGCTCGTGAGTGGGAGATTGCGGCGTCGTGGCAAGCGACGTAGCATCGTTGGCCAATTGTTCATGATTCATTGGTCTCTCCTGCGGTTGTGATTTCGGGGCCTGTTCATCCGGACGAAGCTGGGAGCCTAGAAGGCTCTCCGCTTTTCGCGATTCAAAACGAGGAATGAGCTTGTACTTCCACAGTTCGCGGGCGGTCAATACATCAAACCGTGTACGACATATCACCCGCGGGGGGAGCGCTCGGGTGCCATTGTACTACGAACCGATGAGGGTAGCGCTTCATTCCGACATTGATTGAAGGATGGCTCTTGACGAAGGATTGAAGGGCCTTGGGCAGCGAGCGATGATCAAAGGACTTTACAGCACCCGCGCGTGAGTGAAGCTTTGAGACTCACACGGGGGATGACAATCCGTTGCGCGAGTGGCTAATTCCATATAACGATGATGCGATGCCACTCGGTTTTTTCGTGGCGTTGCTCGTCCGTGCCCGTCCACCAGGTCTTGGTGGCGAGCGAGAGGATGGCGAGCGTCCGTCCCGTCTTCTTTGTGGATTTGCTTTCCGGGTTCTTCCCCAAAAAGCCTATGAGTTCGACGCGATTTTCGTACATTTGTGAGTCTCCTTTTTTGCCCTCGTAATTGGGGCACTCGAAAGCGAGAGGGGTCTGCTCCCAAGGCGAGGGTCTGCATTTCGGGAGGGGCACAAGAAATCTCCCGCGCCGTTCCCGGAGATTTTTTGGGAGGAAACGGAAAAGCAGAAGACACGAAGCTGCCGGGCGCAGGAATTCCCCCGAAGCCGTGCCCAATGGAAAGGGTGGAAAGGAGGCGAGGAATGAAATGAGTCGAATTGGTTTTTGGGAACCGGGAGGCACCATCCGCAGGGGACGCCGCTCGCTCTTGCATCGCTTACTGGCAGACCGCGGACGAGTAACGCGCAGCGCCGCATCGCATCGTTGGGATGGCCTCGCGGTGGCCGACAAACGGAAGGGCGAGCCGTATGTCGACGGACGAGGAGTTTGACAAAGGGAAAGACTAGGTTCACGGCGGGGTAAAGGCGAGTCGATTTCGCACGGTAAGCCGGACATTTCATCGGCACCGATAGGACGCGCGATCGGCGAGAGGAGCCCGGAGCGTCCGACGCTGAGTTGTGCTGACAGTCGAGAGGCCTTCCGTTCGCCGGGCGATTGTTGGAAGTGAGGATGAGTGAGGAGAACGGGGCCGTCCGGTGAAGGACGGCCCCGTTCGGTTTTGTGGTCGTGCTACTTGCGAGCGGTTCTCGTTTTGGGCGCGGGCTTGTCTTTCTTCTCCGTCGCTTTCGCCTTCTTCTGCACTTTCTCCCGCTCGGCTTTGGCAACGGCGGTCCGCAACGCCTTCGTGTCGATCTTGTAAAGGCTCGCCGCGTCCGACAGCGGATCGTCATCCTTATGTTGCGGTCGCGTTTCCGGCAGGGCCGAGGAGCATGGCTTCGAAAATCAACACAGCGAGAGCAGCCGCGTCCGCCTTCTTGTAGAGCGTCCGTGCTTTCTCGGCCATTTGCCAATCGTGAGCGTCTTTGGGATTTTGGAAGCCGTGGCGTTTGGCAAGGCGGCATACCAGTTCGTGCGACAACGAGCGCAAGACAAACTGCGCCACCATGCGCAACTCTTCGGTTCCGAACTGCGGTTTGACCCGCTTGAGCACATCGGCCAGAAGGCGGTGCCGGAACGCGAGCGTCTGTTTCGCCTTTTGGTTTGCGGCGGTCTTTTCGGCCTTCCACTGGAGCCGCTGTTTTTCTTCCTGTTGCCGTTCTCCGAAGTGAACCTTGCAGGTCGGGTCCGCACAAACTTTCACGCAGACGGCCCTTGTCCATGCCGTCTGCGTGGATGGCCGGGGTCAGGTGAGCGCAGAGTTTTTCTTCGGGCCGGCTTCTCCGCGTTTCTTGCCTTTGCGAGTTACGACTTCGACGTAGTTGCGCCTGTCGAGGATCGCCGTCTCGCCAGTCGTTCTGTAGTTCTCCGAAATCTGCACGAGATTCGGCATCTTCGTGACGCGTTGCGCGATGTGCGCGTCGAGCTTGCGATTGAAACACGCGGCATCGGCGCACGAATCTTCCCTGACTTCGGAGAAGAGCAGCGTGTTGAATCCCGTACGCTTCGGGCAGTTGGCGCAACTCCCCGCTTCCGGCACGAGCGTTTCGTCGTCTTTCGAGAACGGAACGGATTTAAGACTGAGATAAACGTTCTGCTCAATCCACGCCTGCAAGCGGCTGACGGGAACGAGACTCCGCTCGGCGTCGTTCCCCGCGTAGTAGCCGTCAAAGCAATGCCGTAAGGCCTCTTCCTGCACGTCCGCTCCGAGTTTGGCAATGAGCAAGGCGTGCTCGATGCCGATGCGTCCCGCCGTGAACGCGTCGGCCACCGGGGGGAATGAGGTCCAAGAGCCGAAGGCGCTTGGCGATATGCGCGGCTGCCTTCCCGGTTTTCGCCGCGATCTTCTCGACCGTGTACCCGGCCCCTTCGTGTTCAAGCAAGGCCCGAAACCCTTGCGCTTCCTCAAGCGGATGCACGTCGGCCCTTTGGATGTTTTCGATGAGTTGTGTTTCGAGCGCTTCCTCGTCGTTCGGGGCAACGATGCGAACAGGAACCTCCAGCAACCCTGCTCGCTGCGCGGCGCGATAGCGCCGCGCTCCCGAGACGATTTCGAAATGCCCATTCACTTTCCGTGCGAGAAGCGGAGAGAGGACGCCCTTGCTGCGGATGCTCTCGGCTAATTCCTCCAGCCTCTCGTCATCGAACGTCTTGCGCGGGTTGGTACGAGGATTCAACCAGCTCCGCAAGGGGAACATTCACGTACTCCGGCAACGATTGCACTGCCTCTTTCGTGTTCATCTCTTTTTCTCCTTTTTCTGATTTCTCGAAATGTTTAATACTCTTCCGGCAAAAGAATCGTGGTGACGGAGCGGTCGGCTTCGGTGATGACGTAGAGTTTCACGTCGGCAAGGGTTCGATAGCTGCTCAAGAGCCGGAATCCCCGTTCCAAGCTGAATTGGTTTTCTCTGCGGTCTTCCTCGCACAGATCGCCCCAATCGCCGTGAACGTGACGCGAGAGGAAGTCCAGCGGTCCTTGCCCTGCTTTTTCGAGAGCGGCCAACGCGCCGGGTGTGGCGACGAGTTGGCCGAGTGAAAACAAAGGTTGTTGTCTGGTTTGCTGCATGAGAACTCCTTTTGAAGGGTTTTCATTTTTGCTTTCGAGGCAACGCGGAGCGGTGCATAGAAAACAAATGCCCTTCCTAGCGGTCCCCGGCGCCTAGCCGCCCGCGCTGTCAAGGGCGCGTGGGGTTCGCGTTCACGGGAGCGCAGCGGACGCCCTTGACAGGAGAAGCGGGCGGTCTAGGCGCAGTCTTTCCGCAGGAAGGGCATGGAGGAGGAAGGACAGTTCCGTTGGGAGGTTCGGGGGTTTCGCTAGAGGTCGGGAAAAGTCAGATCGTGGGAGAGGATCGAGCGCAACACACCGGAGGTGCTCAGGTTCTGGTGTATGCTGACGAGGACTTCGTGGCATGAAGGGGCGGATATGGCCAAGAGAGCGAGTAGAGATCTTCCCATCCGAAAACCGGTTTTTGCGACTATACCCGTCGATCGTCTTGCCTTCGATTTTGAGAATCCGCGAGTTACGAGGGGTACCGCGATTAAGAATGACGAAGAGATGGTCCGCTTCTTATGGCGTGAGATGGCAGTCGATGAGATTGTGGACTCCGTTTCGGCGAATGGTTTTTTTAGAGAAGAGCCTTTAATCGTTTTCCCAAAGGACACTCGGAAATCCAATCCTGAGGAAGACATCTTTGTTGTTGTGGAAGGCAATCGCCGCCTAGCGGCGGTGCGTTTGCTTTTGGATAAGGCGCTATCTCGTAAGATAGAAGCCGACGACATTCCTGAAATAAAGCCAGAGCTGCGCAAAGACATTCAGACTTTGCCGGTTGGGATCTATCCGAAGCGCGAAGATGTATGGGCCTACCTCGGATTCAGGCATATCAACGGACCGAAGCCTTGGGATGCTTTGGGAAAGGCACAGTTCGTCGCACGCATCTATGAGGACCAAGGCCTCTCTCTGGATCAAATCGCTCAACAAATCGGAGACCGAAACGCCACGGTCAAGCGCCTCTACCGCGGGTTCACATTGCTAAGACAGGCCGAGAAGCAAGCGAGCTTTGATCGAGGCGACGCGGTCGCGAATAGATTCTTTTTTTCGCACCTGTATACCGCGGCGGACCAAACAGAGTTTCAGAAGTTTCTCGGGATCGGCTCCGAGGATTCGCTGACAAAAGATCCCGTTCCGAAACGAAAGCTCAAAGAATTGGGCGAGTTAATGGTCTGGATATACGGCAGCCGGGCACAGGGCAAGGAACCGATTGTTCAAACCCAATATCCGGACATTAACACCCTCCGGGAGGTAATCCGGGCTCCGGCTGGAATTGCGGCTCTGCGTGCGGGCTACGGGTTGGATCGTGCTCTCGAGATTGCCATCGGAGACACGCAGAGATTTCGCGAAGCCATGGTGAAAGCTCGCGAGAGCTTGGTACAGGCAAACGGCACGGTGGTTAACGGTTATGAAGGCGAGCCTGACTTGCTGGCTATCTCGGAGGAAGTGCTGAAGCTCGCAGAAAGAGTGACGAGCGAAGTGCGTAGGGTCAACAGCGAGAAAAAATCCAGAGCGCGTGCGTAAAGATGCTTGCCCTGAGATTTCCTCAAAACCCAAGGAATGCTCTCGATTGCGCCGATTGGATGGAGTTGAAGGCGCTCATATCTCCAAGTCGTAGTTGTAGCATAGCGTTGGTCGAACGCAATCTCACCAGGCTCGCGGCGTATGATGAGCGCAGAGCGATCGATCAAATTGCCCGCGTCGAAACCGCCTGTAGCGAGATACTTGGCGAGATTAGCCGGCGGCGGATCGCCGCCGCCGTTGCGTATCCGTTCAAACTACGCGGAACGGACTTGTACTTGTCGGGTTCTCCCGAAGAGTTTACTTGTTATGTGTTTTGCCTATGCCTTTCTTGGTTCGGCTGGAAGCCACGCCGCGGAAGAAGGGTATTTCCACGCAGAATGTTTGAGGACCTGTCGAAGCACGCCGCGGAAGCTTTTATCGGAGGGAAGGCCGTTCGATTTGGGGCTCCTCGGACGGAGATGCCCAAGCCGTTTAAGAAAGCGTTGTTGCATTTGTGTCTGTCCATCGGTGAAGGACAGGTGAAGACGTTGCGTGGATCCGTCCATGCGCAGGACGACAAGATGGACTTGATCGCTTGGAAGGACTTCCCCGACAAGGCCGTGGGGAAATTGTTCTTGGCGGGGCAGTGTTCTTCTGGGAAGGACTGGGAAGGAAAACTACGCGAGCTCGACAAAGACGTATTTTTCGACGAATGGTTCGCTGATCGGCCGCCCTCGCTGAAACAGATGGGAATTGGGTTTTTCCTGCCACATCGAATCCATCATGAAAAGTGGGCCTCGGTGACTCGCCGTGCCGGAATCGTTTTCGACCGTTGTCGGATCGCTTACTGGAGCCATAAGAATCGGAATTTCCGGAATAGGGACACGTATGTGGCTTGGTCGCGATCAACGCTGGGTGAAGTAAAGGGTTGACATTTCCGCGGAGAGTTGTTTCGGAAAGGCCGGGCGCAGGCTATTATTTCAATGAATGAGAAACCACCTTCATGCGCTTTGCCCCTACTTCGCAATGTTTCCGGAGGAGTTCGTCGCCAAGCATGTAGAGGCATATACTAAAAAGGGCGACTACGTTTTTGATCCGTTCTGCGGCCGAGGAACGACGATACTCCAGTCGCTGTTAATGGGCAGGAACTCTGCCGGTACAGATGTCAATCCGGTCGCTTATTGCATTTCCAACGCGAAAGCAAGAATCCCAACGAAAACGTCCGTCATAGAAAGGTTAGAAGAGTTAGAGCTGTCGTGCGCGCGGAGGCGACCTGAAATCGACGAAGAAGTATCTGGTCTTCCGGAATTCTTTTGCTACGCCTTCCAGGCCGACACGTTGCGCTCCCTCGTCTTCCTTCGGAATACGCTTGATTGGCGAAACGGGGATGTAGACCGATTTGTTGCGGCTCTGACGCTCGGCTCCTTGCACGGGGAAATGGACAAGTCTGCGTCGTACTTTAGCAATCAGATGCCACGCACTATCAGCACCAAGCCTCGTTATTCAGTTCGCTATTGGCGGAGACATCGGCTGAATCCGCCTCAACGCGAGGTGTTTGAGCTTCTTCGTGCCAAGGCAACGTACCGGCTCGGCGGTGAGCTTCCGGCAAGACGCGGAGCCGTGTCCTTGTGCGATGCGAGAGACTCCGGTGAAATGTTTGAGGATCTCGAAGGGCGTGTACGGTTGATAGTGACGTCTCCGCCCTATCTGAACGTAACGAGGTACGAGGAAGATCAATGGCTCCGATTGTGGTTCTTGGGTTTTGAATCGAAACCGACGTATCGGAAGGTTTCCCGCGACGACAGACACTCCAGTGAAGCGAATTACTGGGATTTTCTAACTGAGGCGTGGGAAGGGATCGGCCCATTGCTGAGAAAGGGTGCGGTATTTGTTTGCCGGCTCGCAGGGAAAGATGTTCCCAGAAAAGACCTAACAGAAAATCTGTATGAGACGCTACTGTCGACATTTCCACGCGCCTACATGATCTGCGCCCCGAAAATATCCCGAATTCGCAATCGACAGACAAACAACTTTCGACCCGGGGCTAAAGGGTGCTTCTTCGAGATGGATCATATCTTTATGCTTACTTGACGGCGGGCCGAATCGATCGTGAAGTGAAAGTGAGAAAGACTGCGAACCTCGTGATCCCCGGACAATGAATGCCTGGACGGAGCAATGCTATGCTAGTAAGCTGTGTTGACGGGAACTTGGTAGTGTTGCCGTTTGTCTTGGAGGCTACCTGTTATGAGTAACTGTCGCCTTTGCCATAGCTTAGGGGCTGACAGCGCAACGGACGTGTGGGATAAGCCTGTAATCGAGTCCCCGAATTTCGTTGCAGTCCCTTCCCTCGGTGCACTTGTTCCCGGATGGGTGTTGCTGCTGCCGAAAAAGCACCGTGTCGCTATGGGCGCTGTCCCGAGTTCTGAGAGTGCCGAACTGGGAGAAATCAAGAGGGCGTTGGTCTCCCGGTTGGGACAGGCATATGGAGAATTGTGTGCGTTCGAACATGGACCGAGCGGACCGGGCCGCGAAGTAGGATGCGGAGTTGACCATGCCCATTTGCACCTTGTACCGCTCAAATTTGATTTAGGAGCTGCTGTGCTGCCGTTGTTGCCGCGAGGGGTGAGGTGGTCGGAAGCCAATCTTGATGATTGCAAGCGCGCGTTCGAACGCGGGTCGGACTATCTTTATCTTGAGCAACCTCTTGGGGGAGGGCGGATAGCAATCCATGAGCGCTTTGGGAGTCAACTGTTTCGCCGGGTAATCGCCAACCATCTGGGAATCGATGCTGAATATAATTGGCGTGAGTATCCGAAGGTGGACAACATTTTGAGTACTGTTAGAACTCTACATAGCCTCCCAGCAGAAAGGTCCCTTGGCCGCGTGGAAATCGAAAGCGTGGCTTAATGGAATCGCGGCGGGTTCCTGGATTCGGGCAGGCGGACCCGACGGATGATCGTGATTTCCTGGACTGGAAATCGAAATATTCAGACCCAGCGGCACGTCAGGGGATTCGTTTCGAGGCAATTTATCTGGCGACCTTGCTGGTGTTGGTTCCGGTTGCAATGGTGCTTCTGTGGTTGGAGTACCCTAAGCACTGGTTGAGGCTTTCGGACGAAAGCTACAAACCGATCGTCCACTTCGGCATGGCTTGGCTCGGCGGAGTGCTGGGTGGAACACTCTTCGATTTAAAGTGGCTTTACCATTCCGTCGCCAGACAGCTGTGGCATTTGGACCGTCGGCTTTGGCGCTTGTTCACTCCCCATATCTCAGGTGGGTTGGCGTTTGCCATGGTGGTCCTCATTAGTTCGGGACTTGTACGGATTTTCGATAGCCGTGCCGTGAATTCCCTTTCGTCTGTCGTCGGTATTTCGTTCTTGGTTGGATATTTCTCCGATAGCGCGATTGCGAAGCTGACTGAAGTGGCCGAGACCTTGTTTGGGACAAGTCGGGGCAAGGAAAAACACAAAGAGCCCGTATTACCGACTAACTCCGAAGAGAACAAGACGTCCCCGAAGTTATCCTGACGCGATCACCTCGCATTGTGCGCAAAGCGTCTCGTCATTCCTATCCAGCATCCAAAAGCCGGGTCGCTCGACTCGCATTTGCAGGCACGCTCTGTGGTCTCAGTCAGTGCACACAGTTTCCTCGGGCATTGGTTTAAGATGCAATGCGCTAAGATTCCATCGAGCGTAGTGAGAACTTTCTCGCGAAGAGATCGAAATGCCAGGCAATAAATTCAGCAAGAAGATTTCACAAAATGCAGATTCGGATAAGTCTCGACGGTCTAGGAATGCGATTCCCGTCCGGGCGCTTCAGCCGCTGCGAAGCATCGTTTGGATAGACAAAAAAGGCCTCCGCACCATTGAGAGAGGTGAGGTGTCGCCGGAGCGCGTGGGTTGGAAGGCTTACGGTCTCTGTTCTTTGCCTTCGGAGTGGGTGCCGCGGTTTCTCGTGGTGGATGCACAGTGGGTTGAGGAGACACACTCGGAGGAGACGTTCCGGCAGCACCTTGCTCAAGGGATGGCGGAGATTGGATTGCAGGGATCGTTGGTGATGGTGCGATCGAACGGAACGAAGGAAACGCTGCGTCATCGAGGTCGGCTAGTTTCAGAGAAATGCGCACCTACCGAGATCCTCGCGACGATTCGACGCCTAACGGAACGGCGCTCCGAGCACACCGAGGGGGAAGTGCATTGGATCGTCGAGGAGTATGTGGAACCAAGGAGATTGGGGCATCTCTCGAATGAGCGGCACTTGAGTCGAGAGCCGAGAGACTGGGTTTTGGAGGTTGAACAGCAAAAGGATGAACCGGGTTATATAACGTCCATTGCGGTGCGGCACTGGCGGGACGGCAGTCGGATATCGAATTACGACCTTAGCTGCAAATCCGAACCGGCGATTAGCCTACGTCTAAAGCAGGTTGCAATGTGGGCGACACATCTGAACGCACGCGTGCATTTCGAATGGGTGTGGAACGGCGATGCGGTTCGGATTGTCCAGGTAGACGCCGCCGAAGCGATTACCGGCGTGAACCCCCATTCGCTCTTGCCTGAGGAGGTCCCTGACATTCCTCCAGAATCGCTCGATGTCTTTAAAGTAGCTACATCGAACGACTATGAGCGCTACGGGAAGCTACGGAACGCAAAATTGTACCGGGAGCTGGGCTATCAAATGCCCGCGTTCTATGTCCTGGATGACCCGGAGACCATGGGGCGCATCTTGAGCGGCGAAATGCCAGCCCACCTAGAAGGTGATCTTGCTGAGCTTACGAAACGGCCTCTCATTATCCGAACTGATGGAAAGAAGATTCCCGAAGAGAAGAACGAAATGTTACCTCGCAGCGATGGCGAGCTACGAACGGTAGGCGAAGCAAAGAATTGGATTGGGCAGGTTTTTCGCGCGCGCATCGAGGAGCGCGGGTTGAAAGGCGCGGAACTGTGTTTGATCGCTCACCACTTTATCCCGTCGGTATCATCAGCCTGGGCGAGAGCCGAACCGGGCGGGCGGGTTGTGCGAATCGAGGTGTTGTGGGGGATTCCTGAAGGGCTCTATTGGTATTCGCACGACACCTTTGAAATTGATACGCAAGACACAACGCTAGCTGACGTTACGTCCTTTGCAGACCTGGAGTATCCGTTCTGGAAACGTCTTCGCTACAAGGGCTCGTTTATTGCATCGGACCCGACCGGGGCCTGGATTCCCCAGCAAACGGCCGCACCTTACGACTGGAGACCCAGCATCGGAGTGGAGAAGTGGCTTTTCGAAATAGCCCATACTACGCGCCGAGTCGCGGAGCGGGAAAAATTCCCGATATCTCTGATGTGGTTTGTCGGTAATCATCGAAAGGCCACGCAGCATAGGGTTCTGCCTTGGTTTCATAGCAAATCGGAGTTAGGTGATTCTCCGAAGGCGGCGCCGCGTCGGAAAGTAAGGGATGCTCGGGATTTCAAGATAGAGACATTGCTCGACTGGACCAGACTCCAACAGGACGTTGAAGCTGGGAAACGGGTTGAACGAGTCGTGATGGAACCGCGAGACCCTGCCATCATCCGAGAGCCAAAATTTGCGGAGAATCTTGCAGATTTTGCCGCATCGCACAACATCGTCGTCGAGTTGGCTGGGGGGATTCTGTCTCACGCGTACTACATATTGAAGCGTCACGGCTGCCAAACCGAATGTATCGACTTGTTTGGCGCCGACGAGGACATCGTCGAATACAACAAGCTCGTACGGGACAAGATACCTGAGATTATCGAAGGGAGAGGCGAGCGGGTGGATGCCGTGCAACTCGCCGGTGATGCGCTTATTGTGGCCCTTCGTCAGAAGTTGGTGGAGGAGTCTTTGGAGGCGCTAGACGCAAAGTCAGGGGATGATCTGATCGGGGAGCTCGCAGACGTAGCCGAAGTGATTCGTGCATTCAGTCACGCTCTTCAACTCCGAAAGGGCCGGATCGAAGCGGAGCGCAAGGATAAGGAGAAACGGCGCGGTGGTCTCAATTCGGGTTTCATGCTGAAAAAGACGGCGACGCCTCATTCCCTGCCCAAACGGTCGGCGTCTTCAGAGATTGACTTCAGCGAAAAGGGTGAAGGGCCGGCAAGGGCAGTGATCTCTGAACCGGGTGATATTCCGACGACGCCGGCTTACCGGCGTCCGGACCGTCGCCAGGTGGACCAACGGCCGGAAAAAATACTGACTTTTGAGACTGAGGTAAGCAAGCTTGGCGAAGCGAATGAAACGGTAAAATTCTCCATGCCGGTGAACGACGATGTGTTAGGGAATTTTGACTTGGTAGTGGAGCTGCGCCGGAATCGCTCTACGTTAAGAGGTGTCGTACGACTTAGTCCTGAATCGCCGAACTCTTCGAGCGGCGTGTCCGAGTTACAGCTGACAATTGAGTTTCCGGAAAAGACGTAGCGTAGGGGCAATTCAGATACGGCTTGAGATGCTGAAAACGAGGAAAGCTGAAATGCCTTGCGTCTATACGACTCCCGCGGGACTGTGCAAGGGTGAGGCCGCTCTCTCAGCAAACGAACACTACTTGCCTCGCGCGCTCGGAAACTTCCAAAATGATGAGCGACTCGTCGATCGCATCTGCGATGACTGTCAGCGAGTGTGCTCACAACTCGAGGACGTGTTTGCGCACAACAGTCCCGAAGCCTTCTTCCGGGAGATGGTCGGCCGCGTGGGAAGGAAAAATCACAAAGGGAAAAACATCTTTTACGAGTCGACATTCGGCATCCCGCCATTGGCGATGTTGGGAAAGCATCCAGGTCACGATTTCGAGATACTTTGGGAGTTTGTTCCCGATCCGGGGAAGCCCGGTAAACACGGGTGCGCTCCGATGAGCCAGCTCGTTTTCATTTCGAAGGATGGCAAGACGCTCAGACTTCCATTTCAACGAGGCAAGTGGACCGTGGAACGAATTCGGGAAATTCTCAAACAGAGCGGCGTGACCGGAGAGCAGATCATTGCGGTCGGGAACAATGACGAGGAACACGCGGAAATGAAGGTGCTGACCGACGTGCTCGCTCCGGCGGGCAAGGAGCAAGATGTCGCGCCGCTTGTGAATGGTGCCGAGATCGCCGGCGAAATGAAGGCGGAGATTTCCGAGAAGTATATTCGCGCGATCGCAAAGGTTGGGTTTCACTTTTTCCTGAAATATTTTCCGAACTTCTCCGGACTCGAGCCCGAATTTGAGGACATCAAGCAGTTTATCTATCACGGTAAAGCAAATCGTCAAGTGGTGCGGCGGATGGACGAGCCGTTTCTCAGGGATTTGCAGCAGCAAGGGGCACGTCTAAACAAATGGTGTCATCTGCTCAGTGCACAGAGCGATGAGCAGGGAATCGAATCGCGGTTGCAGTTCTTCGCGGGACCGGAAGTTCAACCTTTGGTCTGGAGCATAGTAATTAGTACGAAGCCGTCTAAACACGTTCAATCGACTGGATACGCGTTCGTGTACTTTGACGACGTGACTGACGAATTCCAAGGGGCGCGCGCGGAGCTCATCGCGGTGTGAATTCCGATCGATGCGGGCTGATGCCCCTTGCAACGTGTGTAGCCCATTATGCCAATAAGGAAGGCCACCGAATGGGGCCGCAAGTGTCTGACGGGTGGCGGAAGTGGCTCTCTGGTGCGGTAATACGCCAATGACCCCAGTCAATTGGGGAGTCTTCGTACACCGCTGACGTCGGAGCGCTGGAAGAAATAGAATGAGGGAGACATAATTTCCTGGCTTATGACATCGGATGCCACTTCTTTGGCGGAGATGGAGAGGGAGATCGACAAGTCCTTCTTTGCGATACTTGCGTGTCAAGGCATTTGGAAGGGGGATGCAAACCTGAGCCTTCTGGATGTTGCAGAGTTGTTGATGTCGGGGCATGGCACTGTTCCTGATGGCTCCAAAGATCCAGTTAGAACTTATCATTTGAATGTGGCTACTGGTGCGAGTTCCGCGTTACGCCACGTCGCGGCGTTGGGCGCGGAACAGAAAGTCACTCGTCCGGCAGGCTTGCGGGATCGCATGCGACAGATGATTGGCGCCTGCATCTCATTTGGGACGGTGGAGGATGCATTCTTCTCTCATTGGAAAGGCTACGCAGATGTCGAGGTCGCAGGGAAGAAGCTGAGTTTCCCGACGGATCGACCATGAGATCCGCATTCACAGTTCACGCTGATCGTTTGTAGTGGCGTCATAGTTCCGATCCATTTTACCGGTCTTTCAGGGTCCGGAGTCAGTGCCGCCGGCCGGTTAAGATGGAACATGCCTGCCCGGATCATCTATCTCGACCAAAACAAATGGATCGAGCTGGCAAGAGCAGCTAGCGGGAAGGCCGCTGCTGAGCTCATTCAAGTTCTCGACATTCTCCGCAAATCCAAACGCCTCGGACTGAATGTTTTTCCACTATCGCTCGGCCACTTTATTGAAACGAATAAGCGACGAGACCTCCAAAGCCGGAGCCGCCTTGGATCTTTGATGTGGGAGCTGTCCGACAATTGGACGCTCGCTAACCCGGCAGCAATTCAACGATGGGAGTTGGATCGCGCCTTATCCATAACGCTAAATCGCCGGCTCAACGAGCGGGCGTTTTCTTTGCTCGGCCAAGGAATAGCCCATGCGAGCGACCATCTCGAATCCGCGATTCGACTGGACCCGAATCGGGTGTTGCCCGACGATCTTCGTGGCTCGCTTGAGAAACAGGCTGACCGTCTGTTGACTGAAAGCGTGCTCACGGGCATTAGTCCTTGGGGTGAACCAGCGAAGCCAGACCTGAGCGGTCCGGCGAAAAAATTTTCCGACGCTCTTCTACAGGCCAGAGCAAGGCTGCTGAGTGCCGATCCCGGCCTGCAGAAGCGAGCCGGGTATGCACAAGTCTTGGTCGATATGCTGGAAGACCTTCAACGAGCGCTGGCGTTCCACAGCATTCCTGAAGCGGAGTTCTTTGCGCTAGGAGCCGAAGGACTTACCCGCTTCGTAGACGCCATGCCGAGCATTCGCCTTGATATGCATCTTCGCCAGCAGTGGGTTCGGAACCAACAACTCAAGACTCGACTCTCCGATCTCAACGACTTCGGATACGTGGGGACGGCTGCCGCTTATTGCGATGTAGTGGTCACCGAGAACCAATTAGCTGATTTGCTGAACCGAGACAAGAAAAAGAAGGCGACGGTCATTTCGAGTGTACTGGACCTTCCCAAAGTCTGAAACGCGATCAGTCCAGACCCCTGGCATTCCTTGTCCGCGAGAAAACTTGGCGCTATTTACGGCATCTAATCACCAGTGGTTGAAGGAGGGCAACGTGGAGTCCTCGAACCTATGGGAGTTCGTCTCCCCGAATCTTGGTCTCATCCTGGCAATTCTCGGATTGGCTATTGTCTTGGTCAAATTCCTCTGTCCTCACAAGACTAACAGTATTCCGGGAGCGCACCTTAGTAAGACGGAAATTGAGGAGGCTGAAGCGGCAGGCCAACGCGCCAAAGAGGATGTTCGAACGCGATTCGGGAAACATTTTCGAGGGAAAAACACATGAGCGCCCACGCGGCTGTTCCGTTGTTGTGTGCACTTCTGGCGATGTCAGGGGTAGCGATTTTTTGGCTGATAACCAAATTACTCTCCGCCCGGAAAGACTTGGCAGCAGAAAAGCTTGCTCACGCCGATACCACCGAGACCCTGGCCAGAAGCAATGCCCAAATCAAGGAACTCGAAACGGTCGGAAGTGAAATGTACCTTGAGCTTCAATCCAAGACCTACGACGCAGAATATCGGTTGCACATTGTGGGTTGCTTGGAAAGAAAAATAGCCGACCTCGTATCGCACGCTGCCTCGATGAACGCTAAACGGTTCGCGGAAGAGAAGAGAGCTGTGGGGGCAAGCATCGTCGAATTGCTCCTCGCTGTTTTCTTTCCAGCAAACTGTAGGCGGACGAATGCAGTTTGAAGCGGCAGGCGTACGCACAGTCTTGTTCTCATGGTGAAAAATTGTCGCTTCGTCGATGCCGCTATCATCAGTTCGCGTTAAATCCCCCACATTTTCTACATGCGAAACGTTGAGACAGTGTCTCAACTTTTCTGTCTCACTAAGGGGTTCACGCCTGCCGTTCTGGAACCTGTACCAAAACTGTACCAAAACCCTATGTATTTGTTGTTTCAGGGCTTACTTCGAGCGAGAAGCAGATTCCCCGAAAGTGTTGTAAACATTGAAAACCGAAAGCAAAGGATGGGGCCTTTGGAGTGCCCGAACGCGCTTGCAAAGCAGGTGCTCTCCCAGCTGAGCTACACGCCCCGCGCAACTACATGATTGTAATGGATTCTATATCGGAATGAATACCTCCTTTCCTAGCAGCTGCGCTGGCAAATGCCCGGTCTACGAGCGCATGGGAAAGTTCCGGAGCGATCCGCACTGGAAAGACTTGTTCCTTTCGTTCGAATACTTCTACGGCGACATCGGCGCAGGCGTCGGTGCCTCAGCCACCAAACTGGGTGGACCGGTCGGTAGCCACGCTATCGCAGCAGAGGAGCAGCCAGAAATAGTCTCTAATTTGAATCAGAGATAGAGCTGCGCAGAAAGTGCGGATGTCGGCAAAAAACGCCAACTCGCCATAACTAAATTTTGGGGGGGCGACTACGGGGCTGAGCCGGCGGATGCCGCCATCGGTGGTGTGATTATTAGTGCATTTTTTAGTTCTAACTGCTCGACGGATTGGCCGACATAAACGGTGAATTCACCCGGATTTACCCGCCAGCCGTGGGCGCTCACGTCGTAAAAAGAGAAGGCGCGGCCGTTCAGCGGAATCGTCACGTGGCGGGTTTCTCCGGGGCACAAGCTGATCCGCGCGAAGCCCTTCAACTCCTTGAGTGGTCTTGGGATGCGAGGATGCGACTCGCCTACGTAGACCTCGGCCACGGTGGCGCCGGCGCGTGTGCCGGTGTTCGTTACGTCGAATGATACTTGGTAGAGCGGAGTCGAGCCGCGCGCCGGATTCCGATCTGTTGGATCTGAAATACCCGGGATTGGGCGCACGCTTAAGCTTCGATATTGGAACGTTGAATATGACAATCCCGAACCAAATTCGAAGCGGGTTTTGACGTTCTCGTGCTCGTAACCCCTATATCCGACGAATATTCCTTCGTTATAAACGACGCGAGTGCTTCCGGCTTCCGGATAGTAGCTATCGTGAACGGGATTGTCCTCCCAGCGGCGCTCAAAGCTGACGGGCAGGCGGCCGGAGGGATTGACGTCTCCGAAAATGATCTGAGCGAGGGCAGTGCCGCCCTCCTGGCCTGGGTACCAGGCCTCCAGCAGGGCCGGGATCCGATCGACCCAGGCATTCATGTCCACTGCACCACCCGAAGTGATGATTACGATCACGCGCTTGTTGGCCGCTGCCATTTTTTCAATCAGCTGGTCTTGTCCGGGCGGCAGGCCGAAAGTGCGATCGGAGCCTTCGCTCTCGCTTTCGGGGTCAAAGCCTACGGCAACCACAACGGCATCGGCTGACGCAGCAATTTTTTCAGCGGCAGGATCGACGTAACTATCGCGGCGAACAATTCCAAAGCGAAATCTGGTTCCTAGGAAACCCGGCCTGCCGTGGCGCTCCAGAACGATCTTGTGCGGCCCTTGACTCAGTGCGAGCGTGGAATAGCCGACGAGCGCTTTCGCGATGGTCCAGTTGTCGAGATTCAATTTGCCATCAACATATAGCCGGTAGTAGCCACCAGCTTCACCAGTGGATTGCACGAAGAAATCGTAGTCGCCTGCGTTGGAGGCGGTATAGTAGCCGGTCCATCGCGCGGCTACTGCGCCGGCTGGATACGCAGCTGCGCCAAAGCCGGAGTCCGCGCCAAAGTTTACGTGCGCGTCGGTGCGACGGAGCATCGGCTCACCTTCCAAACTCTCGCTCAAAAAATATTCTCCGGCCAATCCCCTGCTGCTGCCGGACTCGGTCGTCGAAAAATTCGTGTTCTGCGCCAGCTCGCTTAGCTCCGGGATTCCGCGGCGGTAGTACGTGCGCACGGAGGGCCCGAGCTCATTGGCGATGCCTTCGAGGAAACTGACGGCGGCAAACGGCCGCACGCCTGCGCTGCCGCCGCCCACGGGCACGGCAGGGTCGGCATCTGGCCCGATCACGGCGACTGATTTAATCGCGTGCCTATTCAAAGGCAACACGTTGCCATCGTTCTTTAGCAGGACCATGCCCTCCTCCGCGGCAGCGAGGGCGGCCCGACGGCCTTCGAGGTTGTAGCGCGGAATGGCCAGATCGGTCTGATCCCTATCCAGCCAGTGCGATTTCACGGCCAGCCTGAGAATGCGGCGCACCTTATCGTCGATCGTTGCAAGCGATACTTTGCCATCGCGCACGGCGGGGAGCAGAGTGGCGCGATTCATAAACGCGCCGCTCGGCATTTCCAGATCAAGTCCGCTATTGGCCGCCGCAACGCCGTCGTAGGTTGCAAGCCAGTCGGACATCAGCACGCCTTGAAAACCCCATTCCTTTTTGAGTATTTCGGTGTCGAGGATTTCGTTTTGAGTCGTGTGGATACCGTTTACGAGATTGTAGGAGTCCATTACTGCCCCGACGTGCGCGTCCTTCACGGCAGACTCGAAGACGGGGAGATAAATCTCGCGCAGCGTGCGTTCGTCGATGATCGAGTCCGTGTTGTGCCGGTCGAATTCCGAATTGTTGGCCACGAAGTGTTTGGCCGTGGCGCTAACGCCCTGGCTCTGGACGCCGTCGATGTAGCCGACGGCGATGCGCGACGCGAGGTAAGGGTCCTCGCCAAAGTACTCGAAGTTGCGGCCATTCAGCGGAGCGCGGTAGATGTTGAGACCCGGCCCAAGGAGAAAATTCACGCCTTTCGCACGAGCGTCGCGTCCTATCTGCGTCCCCACGCGTTCGGCGAGAGCCGGATCCCAAGTAGCGGCAAGATTGATTCCGGCGGCCATCGCTGTGGCGGGACCAAAATTGCGTACGCCTATGGGACCATCGGCCATGCGCAAGGCCGGAACTCCGAACTCGGGCATGGCGCGTATAAAAAACCCATCTGTGCCGCCTAGCAAATCAATCTTCTGTTCCAGGCTCATTTTGGCGAGGATGGCGTCCGCGCGGGCGTCGGCATCGGATTTCGCGGAGGATTGAACCTGCACACGTGCAGCAGCCAGCAGGATCACCGCGGTTACGCAAAGGATTTGGACGCCGCGCTTCATCATTTACTTCGCCTGGGGTTGGAACAACAGAGGAGCAAATTCAGTCAAATTGCGGCGCCACACCATCCAGGTATGGGCGCCGGGCGTCTCGATTCGCGTGAACCGCACACCTTTCGACGTCAACCAATCCTCAAATTGCCGGTTCGATTTGATGAGCTGATCGTCGGTGCCGCACGCGATCCAGAGGAGCCGCAGTTGGGAGTTGATTTTGGCGTCCACGGCAGGAAACGCTGTTGAAACGTCGGCACCCGCCAGCATGACGGCGCTGCTGAAGCCGCCGACCCACGCAAATTTGTCGGGATGATTGAGTCCTGCTGAGAGCGATTCACCGCCGCCCATCGAAAGGCCAGCGACCGCGCGACCGCTGGCGTCCTTTGATACGTGGTATTCCTTTTCAACTTGTGGAATGACTTCTTCAAGAAGGGCGTCGATAAATTTGTCATTGTTGGTTTTTGCCACGGCGGGATTGATGTTGAATCCGCCCTTTATGATATCCGGCACGCCGTAGCCCAGCGTATTCACGATCAGCATGGGTTTGGCTTTGCCCTCGGCGATCAAGTTGTCCAGGATCACATTCGCGCGGCCTATCGTCGTCCAGGCGCTGGCATCGTCGCTGAATCCGTGAAGCAGGTAGAGGACCGGGTACGGCTGCTTGCGATGAGGATCGTAATTGGGAGGAGTGTACACGTAGAAGTTCCGCTCGTCGCCAATGATGCCGGATTTATAGAAGTGATTGGTGATCGTCCCGTGCGGAACATCGTTCCATTCCCAACTTAGCGACGCGGGACCTGGCACGTGGACGATGCTCTGTCCCAAAGCGATCTTGTACATTGGCTTCAGCGATGGGTTGGCGGGATCGGGCGTCATCGCGCCATCCACGACGAAACTGTACGGATAAAAATCCGGCGCGAGCGGCTCGGTCGTCGCCGTCCATACGCCTTGGTCGTCTATCTTCATGGGCAGAGGTGAGCCACCGTCCCGAAGCACGACCACTTCCTTGGCGTTTGGCGCGCGGTAGCGGAAGGTCACCCGGCCTTCCGAATCGACTTCTGGCGAATGAACAGCTGGGCCAAATCTGGGAGGCCGTGGACCGGTCTGAGCGGGCGCTTGGGCCGAGTCGGCTCCGCCCACCACAAAGAAGATGCAAATCATTGCTACTCGCTTCATGGCTGACCTTTCCCCTGGCGTTGATCCGTAAAACGAAATCGTGAGGGTATCTGTTATTTAGAGATCGCGCAAGGCACTGCCTCACGACGACGGGCCCCGAACGGCGTGAGCCTCAAGTCAAGCAAATTGAGGAATTTCGCCTTCGCCCGCAGTGGAGCGCGCTGATGAATATGGATTATTACCATTGTTTTGAGCTTCTTAAAGAGGAAAACCCAGTCAGTTGATTATCATTTGTCTGGTATTTTAATTCCTTGACTACAAGCTAAAAGGTGATAGCATCGCCGCTATGAGTTACGACGAGTCCGAGTCCGACTATGGCGATTTGCACGAGGACTGCGTCCCGGTAGAGGACGTTGTCAGCTATGCGCTTGAGAATCATTGGGACGAGGTCGAAGAAGCTGTCGCTGGGACAAGCGGGGAGCAATGGCTTTCTCGGACGAAGCCGTGCTTGGACTTGCTTAGCGTAGTGTCGCAGAGAGACCGAGCGCATATGCAAGGGGCGATGAAGAAAAGATTGCAGAAGAAGCAAGACGAGAACTCTGATGTCTCCGAAGGGGAGTTGTTTGCGATCGCTTCTGACGCATGCGCCTTTCTCGAGCAGGTTAGCGCATCGATTCCTGGTTACGGTTCGCCTAGGTACGCAGCACATGAATACGGCTGGGATGGAGAGCCCACTGCGGCTCGCGGCATGTTGATGTCCGCGACGAAGTGCAGCTTAGATGACTTGGCCTGGGCCCAGGACCTCCTCTCAATATCACGGGCCTTCAGAGATCTTCTGTCTGCGTTGTCCGACGGTGATGTGCGTGGATCCGCTCTGCATTTGCGCGTTCGCGGACCAGTGCAGGTTGTGAACGATTTCCTCCGGAGAACACCGGAACAACTCCTGGTATTTTGGGAGGGAAAAAAAGATGCAGAACTTAGGTTCGGTCAAAGCCCCGATCCCAAATTTCCCGATTTATCTTCATTCATTGCAAGGTGGATTTGCGATTATTTGAAGAACCACTACTTGCACCTCGGTATCGGAGTCTGCGCGGAGTGCGGGAAATTTTTCGAACGCGAGCGGCGTGACAAAACATTCTGTTCCAAGACATGTCAGAACAGGGTCGCCTACAAACGCAAGAAAATTCTTGAGAGCGATGTCCTGAAGCAAGTAAACATACCTGCTGATGACGCCTGCGACATTCCCTCCGGCTTATGGATGCACCACCCAAGATTCGGAATCGGTTTGGTTGAGTCTGTTAGCAGCCAAAATAGTCCTATGGTCAGCTTGCTACGCGACACTCCGGGCGGTTCCGAAATGCGTATTCGGTACAGGTCGATGCTGTCGCGAAGAGTGCAAGTGCACGTGCGCTTTTTGCACGGTCTTCGAACGCTCGGCTACGGAGACCTGTTCGAGGGGCAAAAGAGAGAAGACCAACTCCCGACGTTTTACCGAGTTAAGTCAGAGGAGACTTTGGCGGAATTGCTGTAGGGCATCCAGTGAAAGCGAATATCGAATGCCCTCGCGATGGTGGGCGTAGCTCAATCCTGGTAGAGCCGCCGTCCAGTAAACGGCGTGTTGAGGGTCCGACTCCCTCCGCCCACCCCCACTTTGGGATTGGTTCAAGAAATTGTCAAGAGAGATCGTCAGGTTGCGAAATCGTTGCAAATATGTTAAATGTATGGTATGTATGTGCTGGTGTTACATTTCTAAGGGGGACAGGCGTGGGTTCAAAGAACGAGTACCTGACGATTCGGGTCGATGCGGAATTAAAAGCGGAAATCTCGAAGGCTGCTCAGGTTGAGCATCGGTCTCTCTCAAACATCAGTAAGTTGCTACTTGAATATGCTTGGAGCCGATATCTAGCAGCAGGTTCAATGCACCACCTTTTAAATCGAAATGAAAAGGAGGCACATCGGACACTCAGATGACACTACCGGTTAGCATCACACAGTCGGAATTGAAGGAAATCAGCGAATTAGAACGAGATCTTCCGTGGAGGAAGAGGCATCTTGAGGAAATGAAGAGCAACGTATTGGTCCTCCTCCAGGCGGGTGCGCCAGTCGAGGAAGGTCGATTCGACGCGAAGGTGGTCATGCGTGTGGGTCGCGCGGTTCCGTGGAGACTGCTTCTGGTGGAACGCATCGGCCAAGCGGCCGTGGATCTAGTTAAACGCCAATTCAGGACACACGTATATCCCGAAGTTAAGGTTGTGGAACACGCTGTGCCACCATTATGGCGAGGCGAAGCCGGAAGAGGCGAGTCGGCTGAACCTTAGTTGACAAATCGCGAGCGAATTTCTGCCGTCGAGCGGCCAAATTCGGATCGCCTGCGATAGGCGGAAGCTATCGCAAAGACCCCACGCTCACAAAACGAGCATGGGGCACCCGCAAGGGCAAAAAAACCACGCACCGTTAAACTGTTTTTCAATCCACAGGGTCAATCTCGAGCAGGATTTCTCCGCGTTCTTGATAGAAGGCGTAGCTGCTCCACGGCCAATCCTTCGGATCTCCTACCAGTTTCCGCTTCAGTGGGTTCGCGTGCATATAGGCAAGCTTCTCGATTTTCTTTTCACGACTCCAGACGTTGAAGTCATAGAATCGCCGCTGCCAAAACTGCGGGAGCCGATTTGGACCTGGGTCAGGACTCAGTCGGTGCGAGACACGCTGTTTGAGCATCTTGACCACGGTTGAAGGAGTGCCCCGAACAGGTTCGGAGATAAGCTGGTGGACGTGCTCGGGCATGACCACGTAGCCGATCAGTTTGAAGCAATATTCTGCTCGGACTTGCCTAAGAACCTCGACGAACAGATTTCGAGATTGTGCCGAGCCGAGAAGGGCTAAGCGACGGTAGCAACTGAAAGTAATAAAGTGCAGATGACCGAATCCGTAGACGCGCTGAAGATTTTTCGGCATATGAGGAAATCAAAGACCTCACGGTCCCGGATGGTACCACTCCGCGTTGCCCTTCGGGAGGCGGGAATAGGAATGCCAAAGCCTGCACTACTGGACATACGAGCAAGTCAAAGACCCCACGCTCAAAAAACGAGCATGGGGCACCCGTAAAGACAAAAAAACCACAGCAACTCTGAAATTCGCTGGGTCAGGAGTAGCGGAAGAGGGCTTTGAAGCCGTAATCCATGTGCTGCTGGATGTGGCAGTGGAAGAGGGTGAGGCCGGGTTGATCGGCGGTGAAGTCGACGGTGGCGCGGCCGTAATAGGGGACGATGACCGTGTCCTTGATGATCCCTGAGGTTTTTTTACCGTTGATATCGACCAGCTCGAAACGGTGGCGATGCAAGTGAAGCGGGTGAGCGTCGTCGGTACGATTGCGGAAGACGAGACGGTAGCGCGCGCCCTTTTTTAGGACAAGCTCATTTTCGTGTGGATATTGCTTCCCGTTCACCAACCACGCATTGAACCTTCCATTGCCGCTGGGAATTTTCGTGAACACCATGTCGATCGTCTGATCGGGCGCGGGTGTCGGTGATGCGGCCGGGGCGGTGAGGCCGAAAATGGTGTAATCCCAGATGGCCTTAGAGGGGGGGACCCATTGGGGCTGCTGGTGCTGGTTCGCATACTCGACGATGACGCCGAGCCCGAAGTTGCGGATGTTGTCCTGCGGGGCGCCAAGAATCCAGATTCCCGGCTGGTTCATGTCAACAAAAGCGTCCGCGCGCTCGCCGGGGCCGAGCAGAAGCACATCGACGGGTTGCGGCGAGGGTACGGCGTTGCCGTCGAGAGCAAAAACACGGAATTGGTGGCCGGGAAACGCGATGCTTTTATTTTCAATCGCGCTGGCGTTGAGGATATGCATGAGCAGGCGCTGACCTTGCTTCACGCGAAGCGGCTCGCCGAAGCCGAGAGCCTTGTCATTGATCGAGTACATCGCCGAACTTACTTCGAGGCCGTTCGGGCGCGCGTCCAGCACGGCGGGCCTTTCGGGCTGCGGGCCGCTCTGAGCTTCGTCGTCATCATCCATGAGTTGCGATGTGAAGAAGGGTTCCCAATCGCGCAGTGCGAGAAATAGTTCCTGATCGTAGTGCCCGGGATCCTGACCCGAATCGACCATGACGAAGCCGAACTGGCCCGTGTAGGTGCCTTTGTGCAGATCGTCCATGGCCATTGCATGGGAGTGATACCAACGCGTGCCGGCAGGTCCCGGCGTAAACTGAAAGCGGCGCTGGCCGCGCGGCGGGACCGGCGGCGTTTCCTCCTCTTCCACGCCGTCGACTTCGGCGGGAATCAGAAAACCGTGCCAGTGGACGTATTCAGGCGTATCCGTGTCATTGATAACGTCCACGGTGACGGGCTTGCCTTCGCGCATGCGAAGCACAGGGCCGGGAGAAGTGCCGTTGTATCCAATGGTGCTGATGATGCGGGCGGGGGCGAGCTCGACAGGAACCGGGGCGATGCGCAGGGTGATGTCCGCTTTGGCGCCGGATTGCGCGGATTGTGGCGACGCTTCGGCGGGGGAAGGTTTTGGAGGCATCCCCTGCATCTGTTGACCGGCAAAGGCTTTTGCGCCACCGAGACCAAGCGCGGCCGCGCCACCAAGTTTTATGAATGCCCTTCGCCGCACGGCTCCCTCGCACCTTCCGTCGTGGTTGGAGATGGATACGCCAATCTGTTAGGCTCTCCTTGCGCATCAAAGTATCTCATGAAGTGTGATGTATGAAGCTCGCGCGGCGAATTTCGGTTGCAACCATCCTGGTAGCCTTCAGCGGAAGTCTGTTAGCCCTCCAATCGAACGGATATCAATTTTACGGGTCGAGTCCCTACGCGCCGGTGACCCCTGAGCAGGCTAACGAGAAGGCCGAGTTCTCCTGGTCGCGCCTGCAATATACCGCAGCGCAACGGAGCTTTGGTGGCTTCGGTGGCGGCGGTTTTGGCTACAGAGGATATGGATATGGCGGGCAATGGAGCTGGGGCCAAGACTACCCCAAGGCCGACCGGCAATTCTTGCTTGCGCTGCGCCGCCTGACGCGGGTGAACGCGCGATCGACCGAGCAAGTGGTGAATCTCGACGACGATAAACTTTTCAACTACCCGTGGGTGTACGCCGTCGATGTGGAAGATTGGACCTTCACTCCCGCCGAAGCCAAACGGCTGCACGATTATCTGCTAAAGGGCGGCTTCCTGATGGTCGACAATTTCCACGGCACCGCCGACTGGGAAAATTTCATGAATGGAATGCGGCTGGTTATCCCCGACCGGCCGGTGGAGGATCTCAGCAACTCGGATGAGGTTTTTCACGTCTTATATGACCTGAGCGACCGTTTTCAGGTGCCGGGAGAGCAATACATCAACACGGGCCGCACGTACGAGAAGGATGGCTATGTGGCGAAATGGCGGGCTATTCGGGATGACAAAGGGCGCGTGATGGTCGCGATTTGCCACAACATGCATCTGGGAGACGCGTGGGAATGGGCGGACAGTCCCGAGTATCCGGAGCGCTTTGCGTCCATGGCTTTCCGCGTGGGCATCAATTACGTGATTTACGGGATGACGCACTGAGTATCTGAGGCTGGGGTGCGATTCGATCGAGCGATTGTAAAGAAATGTGCGACGAATGTTCCAATTCCTCTTCAAGTATCCGGCGCCGACATTTTCGAAGGGCCAATTCGTCTTACTTGGGGCGTGGCCGAAGTGGGCGCTGTTTCTGGCCGTGTTGGCAGCGGCTGGGGGGCTCGGATGGCTGATTCGTTCGCGGCTGCCGCGTGCAGCCCCTCGATTGCAAACCTGGCGGGCGGGAATTATTTGGCTTTTGCAAGCGGCACTGGCGACGCTTGTGCTGATTTTGCTCTGGCAGCCGGCGATTACGGTTGCGCAGCTCAAGCCTCAACAGAACATCATCGCGCTGCTGGTGGACGACTCGCGCAGCATGTCCATCGCCAATGGCGGTACCACGCGGCTCGCGCAGGGCGTTAATCTTTTGCAGGGCGGCGTGCTGGCGGAGTTGCAAAAGAAGTTTCAGACGCGATTGTACAGCCTCGATAGTCACCTCACGCGCATCTCCAGCCTGAAGGACCTGCAGCCTTCGGCGCCTGCAACTCACATCGGCGAGAGTCTCAGCCAATTCGTGGCGGAGACTTCAGATCTGCCTATTGGCGCGATCGTCCTGCTGACCGATGGAGACGACAATTCGGGCGGCATCGACTTGGACACCATCGCCGCGCTTCGCAATCGGCGCATCCCAGTTCATACAGTGGGATTGGGGACGGACGAAATGCCGCACGATGTTGAGATTGACGATGCCACGGTGGCGCCGCGCGCGATGGCCGATTCGCGGTTGACCGCGACCGTCACTTTTCACCAGCAAGGCTATGCGGGACAAAAATCGATGCTTGCGGTTCGCGATCAGCAGAAGCTGCTCAGCTCGCGCGAAATCACCTTCGGCGGCAACGGAAAAAGTCAATCGGAGACAATTCTATTCAACGCCGGCGATGCCGGTGCCAAAGCGCTGCAGTTTTCCATCGATCCTATGGCGGGAGAGGAGAATCGCCTGAACAATGCCGTCACCCGGCTGGTGAATGTGGCGTCCGACAAGAGGCGCATTCTTTACGTCGAGGGCGAGCCGCGGTGGGAGTACAAGTTCATGCGGCGCGCGGAAGACGACGACAAACTCGTGCAAGTCGCGTCCATGTTGCGGACCACGGAGAACAAGATTTATCGCCAGGGGATCAACGATCCGAAGGAGCTCGCGAATGGTTTCCCTTCGAATACCGACGACCTGTTTGGATACCAGGCGATCGTCATCGGCTCGGTCGAAGCAGGCTACTTCACCCCTACTCAAAAAGACCTAATCCGGCAGTTCGTCGACCGGCGCGGAGGCGGGCTGCTACTGCTGGGCGGGCGATTCGCGCTCGCTGACGGCGGCTGGGGCGGATCAGAACTTGCAGACCTTCTTCCCGTTGAGCTACCAAGTCGAAAGAACACCTTTCAGCGCGTCCCTGCCACCACCGAATTGACGCCAGCGGGCACGGACAGCTTGATTTGCCGCTTGGTAGACGATCCGGCGCGTAACGCCGAGCGCTGGAAAACGCTTCCCTACCTGATGGACCATCAAGACCCGGGCACGCCCAAACTGGGCGCCACCGTGCTGGCTGAGATGAAAGCTGGCGGGCGCACGATGCCGTTGCTGATCACCCAGAATTACGGACGCGGACGGACGGCCGTGCTCGCCACTTCGGGTACGTGGCGGTGGCAGATGAGCCTTCCGCTGGGCGACACGAGCCACGACATGTTCTGGCGGCAACTGCTGCGCTGGCTTGTTGCCGATACCCCGGATCGCGTGGTCGCTTCCGTGCCGCACCAGGAATTATTTGACGATGGGCACATCAACTTCTCGGCGGACGTGCGCGGCAAAGACTATCTTCCAGCCGCTGACGCCAGTGTCCAGGCACAAATCACGGGGCCCGGCGGCGCCTCCGCAACCGTCAACATGACATCTATTCCAGATAAGCCGGGCGCCTTCCAGGGCGAATGGACTGCAGATAAGCCGGGATCGTATCTGACGGAGGTGACCGCTCAGCGCGGCGGGCAGGAACTTGGGCACGACGTATTTACGTTTCAACGCATGGATGGCGTGGCCGAAAATTTTCACACCGAACAGAACCGCGATTTGCTCGAAAAGCTTTCGTCGCAAACCGACGGCCGCTACTGGCGTCCGCAAGACCTCTCGAAACTCCCGAGTGAAATTTCCTACTCCGAGGCGGGGATCAGCGTTCGCGAGACAAAGTCGCTGTGGGACATGCCTATCGTGTTCATCGTGATCCTGCTTCTGCTGTTCTCTGAGTGGCTTCTACGTCGAAAATGGGGCGTGATATGAGGTTGAAATTGGCGGCCCTTATTTTGTGCTGCGGCCTTTTGCTGTGCGCGATCCCCGCGCAGGCCGGCGTTTACTACGTCACGGTAGCAGGCTTGGGAGGCGAGCCTGATTACGAACAGGAATTCACTTCGTTGGCAACCGACCTCGACCGGCTGCTCAAAGCTTCCGGAAGTGACGCTCACGTCTACACTCTGGACGGAAACGATGCCACTCGAGCGCGCTTGACGGACGTGCTGGGCAAGGTAGCTAGCCAAGCCAAGCCTGATGATGATTTCGTGCTGATTCTGATCGGCCATGGCAGCTACGACGGCGTCGAATACAAATTCAATCTTGTAGGACCTGATATTTCCGCCGCGGATTTGGCAGCTTTATGTGATCGCATCGCCGCAAAGCGGCAACTCATCGTGAATACAACCAGCGCCAGCGGCGGCTCGGTTCCCGCGCTTGAGAAGCGCGATCGTTGTGTGATCGCGGCAACCAAAAGCGGGACCGAGAAGAATGCCACTGTCTTTGCGCGGTACTGGGTTGAAGCGCTGCACGATCCCGAGGCGGATATGGACAAGAACGAAGCGATCAGCGCGCTCGAGGCTTTTCAATACGCCACAAAGAAAACAGCTTCGTTCTATGACTCGCAAAAGCGCCTTGCCACCGAACACGCCGTCTTCGACGATACCGGGCATCACGACGCGGTGCGAGAGCCTGCGTCCGAGACCGGCGAGGGCCGGTTACTTTCCAATTTCACGCTGATCCGTCTAGGCGCCACTCAAAAAGTCTACAACGACCCCGCCAAGCGCGCATTGCTCGCGCAAAAGGAAGAACTCGAGCGGAAGATAGACACCCTGAAATATCAAAAGCTGGCCATGTCGCAAGACGACTATAAGAACCAGCTTACCGCCGCGCTTCTGGAGTTGGCGAAGGTGCAGGGCCAATTAGACAAGTGAAATGTGCGCTCCAATTGACGGCAGCATGCGCGACGTTGTTCGTCGCTGCAAGTGCGGTGTGGTGTGCCACGCCAGACGACTGCCACTTGCTGCACAAACACGGCCAGCGCAGCGAAGCTCAAGCCTGCTACAAGTCGCTCACACTCTCTGGCGATCCCTATCTCCGCGCCGAAGGATATTGGGGTCTTGAAAATTACGATCAGGCCAACAACGAATTCCGCCTCGCGGTGGCACAAAACGACGCAAACGCCACCTATCGCGTCGGCTGGGGAATGTTGTTGCACGAACGATTCAATAACACCGACGCGGAAGGCCTTTTCAAGGAAGCCTTGCAGCGCGATCCGAAAAACGCGCGAGCCTATCTGGGACTCGCGCTCGTCAGCGCCGACGGATTCGACAGCAAAGCCATTGAGTGGACCTCGGACGCCCTCGCCATCGATCCGAAGCTCGTGGAAGCCCACGAGCTAATGGCGAACCTTGCTCTCGAAGACTCCCAGGCCGATCAAGCCACCCGCCAGGCCGATGATGCAATCCGCCTTTCTGCCGACGCTCTCGACGCGATGGCTATTCACGCGGCCGTCGAAGTTCTGGCGGACCGCTCGCCCGATTCGTGGCTCGCGAAAATTCAGCAAGTCAATCCTACTTACGGCGAAGCCTACGCAATCGTGGCCCACCACCTGGTGCTGAATTACCGCTACGAAGACGCCGTCGATTATTACCGCAAAGCCATCGCGGCTGATCCGCAGCTCTGGTCCGCTCGGTCGCAACTCGGAATCAATTTGATGCGCCTGGGCCAGGAGGACGAACCGCGAAAGCAGCTCGAAATGTGCTACCAGAATGGCTACCGCAACGAAGAGACGGTCAACAGCCTCCGCCTACTCGATAGCTACAAGAATTTCGTCTCCTTTCGCGACCAGAACACTGTCATCAAACTCCACAGGAACGAAGCCGAACTTCTGCGCCCGTATGTGGAAGACTTGATGAAGCGCGCCATGGCGACCTATGACAAGAAGTACAAAATGACTCTACCCGGCCCGGTGCAGGTGGAAGTCTATCCCGACCACGAGGATTTTGCGGTGCGCACCATGGGAATGCCGGGACTGGGCGCCCTCGGTGTCACCTTCGGAGAAGTCGTCGCGATGGACAGTCCATCAGCGCGGAAGCCGGGCGACTTCAATTGGGCCAGTACGCTCTGGCACGAGATGAGCCACGTTTATATTCTCACCGCCACCAATCACCGCGTGCCCCGCTGGTTCACCGAAGGACTCGCCGTCCACGAAGAAACGCAAGCCTCGCCCGAGTGGGGCGATCCCATCACGCCGGACGTAGTCGTTGCGCTGCACGACAAGAAACTGCTTCCTGTTGCCGATCTCGATCGCGGTTTCGTGCGGCCCGAGTATCCGTCGCAGGTGATCGTCTCCTACTATCAAGCGGGCCGCATCTGCGACTACATACAAGACCGCTGGGGCGCCGATGAGCTGCTCGAGATGGTGCACTCCTTTGCAGCAAAGGAAACGACCTCCGCAATCATCCAACAAGATCTAAAGATGACCCCGGAAGAATTCGACAAAGAATTTCAGGAGTGGCTGTACAAAGGCGATGGCCAGGTCGCCGCGCATTTCGACGAGTGGCGCACAAAATTGAAGGATGTCGTCGAACAAGCTAAGGACCATAATTATGATGTCGTGCTCAAGGAAGGCCCAGAAGTTGTCCAGATGTACCCGCAATACATTTATGCCGCGAACGCTTATCAATTTATCGCCGAAGCCGACCTGGCAAAAGACAACAAACCGGCCGCGGCCACAATCCTAACTGACTACGAAAAAATGGGCGGTCGCGACCCGGAAACTTTGGAACAATTGGCAAGTCTCGAGGACGCACTGGGCTCACCGAAGCAAGCCGCCGCCACTTTGGAACGCATCAACTATATTTATCCGGAGGACCAGCAGCTTCACGAACGTCTCGGCAAACTGTGGCTCGCCCAGCAGAATTATCCAGGTGCAATCCGCGAATATTCCGCCGTGCTGGCGCTGCATCCGCTGGACAAGGCCTCCGCGGAATTTGATCTGGCGCAGGCCTACTTTGACGCAGGCCAGAGAGACAAAGCCGAGGATAACGTGTTGCAGGCGCTCGAAGCGGCTCCCGATTTTCGTCCCGCACAGAAACTTCTATTGCAAATCCATAGCTCCGAGAAAGGCAAATAACCGATGGCTGCCGCCGCCGAAATCAATCTTGACTCCGTGGAACTAAAGAAGCGCATCGAACGCTTTCAGGCCGCGCGCGAAGGCATTCTCGCGCAGGTCCGGCAGGTGATCGTCGGACAGGATGAGGTCCTCGATCAGATCCTCACCGCGCTGTTCGTCGGCGGACACTGCCTGATTACCGGGCTGCCCGGAACCGCCAAGACGCTGATGGTCAGGACCATCGCGCAGACACTCGGCCTGGTTTTCAAGCGCATCCAATTCACGCCGGATCTGATGCCCTCAGACATCACGGGCACGGACATCATCGAAGAAGATCCCACGACGGGCCATCGCCGCTGGACGTTCGTCCACGGCCCAATCTTCGGTAATATTCTTCTGGCTGACGAGGTCAACCGCACACCTCCCAAAACGCAATCAGCGTTGCTCGAAGCCATGCAGGAATTATCGTGCACTGTCCGCGGCAATCAGTACACGCTGCCCTCGCCATTTTTCGTCCTGGCCACGCAGAACCCCATCGAGCTGGAGGGCACGTATCCGCTTCCGGAGGCGCAACTGGACCGCTTCTTCTTCAATATCGTGCTCGATTATCTAAGCGCGGAGGAAGAACTGAAGGTGGTCGATCTGACCACCACCACTCACACTGCCCAGGTGCAGGCCGTCACCAACGCTGGAGAGATTCTCGATTTTCAGCAACTCGTTCGCATGGTGCCGATAGCCGAATCGCTCGCGGCGTACATCGTCAAGTTGGTGCGAGCCACGCGCCACAATAGCGGCATCGCCCCGGACTTCGTGAAGAAATACGTGAACTACGGAGCCAGCGTTCGCGCCGCGCAATATATTGTGCTCGCAGCGAAGGCGCGTGCGCTGGCAAGGCGCCGTTACCACGTCTCCTATGAAGACGTCGCTGCGATAGCAATTCCCGTTCTTCGTCACCGCGTGTTGCTAAATTTTCACGCCGAGTCGGATCGCATCGATTCGGACGAAATTCTACGGCGCTTGCTACAGCAGATGCCGCCTCCGCAGGGTGCCTGACATGCAACGCTTTCTCGATCCGGCTGTGCTGTCTCGCATTTCGGGCCTCGACCTGGTCGCCAAGACGGTGGTCGATGGTTTTGTCGCCGGCCTCCACCGCTCGCCCGATTTCGGCTTCAGCCAGGAGTTCGCCGAGTACCGCGCCTACTCCCCCGGAGACGACCTGCGCCACGTCGATTGGAATGTCTTCGCGCGCACCGAACGCGCCTACCTGAAACGCTATCGCGGCGAGACCAACAGCCTGCTCACCGTCCTCCTCGACGCCAGCAACTCCATGACCTACACGTCGCACGGCGTTACCAAGATGGATTACGCCCGTTTCATGGCCGCCTCGCTCTTCTATCTCGCTATACACAACCAGCGCGACGCGGCCGGCCTCATCGTCTTCGATGACGAGGTTCGTAATTACATCCGTCCCTCCACTCGCCGGGGCCAGTTGCACCGGCTCCTGAGCGGACTCGAGCTCGCCGAGGCCCGCGCCCGCACTGATTTCGCGAAGCCCCTCGCGCATTTTCAGCAGTTTCTCAGGCGCCGCGGAGTGGTTTTGATTATTTCCGATTTCTTCGAAGAGCCCCAGAAAATTGTGCGGACCATCGAGCCGCTGCGATTCCATGGCAATGAAGTTGTGCTCTTCCACGTCCTCGATCCGAAGGAGATTCGCCCGGAGCTCGGCGAGCCCGCGATCCTCGTTGACCTCGAAACCCAGCAGCGCATCGAAGTAACTCCGGAATACGCGAAGAACGAATACCGCACAAAAATGGACGCGCACATCTCAGAATTGCGCGAACGCACGCAGGGCGCTGGGATGGACTACTTCTTGCTCGTCACCGATCGCCCTCTCGATAGCGCTCTCGCGGAATACCTCACGATTCGCCAAGGGAGAAACTGAATGGGCGTTTTGGCTCCATGGTTTCTAGCGGGCGCTGTGGCGATTGGGGTGCCGATTTACTTGCACCTGCTGCGCCAGCACACCTCGGCCCCGCACCCATTCAGCTCCCTGATGTTCTTCGAGCCACGGACGCAAACTTCCATCCGGCAACGCCGTCTGCGTTACCTCGTGCTGCTGGCGCTTCGGCTCGCATTGCTCCTTTTTTTGGTGCTGGCGTTTGCCGATCCCTTCATCAATCGGTCGGCCGCTGGTGTGAAAGGCGAGAAGCTACTGATGGTAGTAGTCGATAATTCTTTTAGCATGCGCGCCGGCTCGCGTCTCGCCGACGCGAAGCGAGAAGCGGTCTCCCTGCTGGCCTCCCGGAATCCCGTGGAACGCGCCCAGGTGATGACGCTCGGCTCCAAGCTGCAGGCGCTTACTCAGCCCATTCAGGACTCGGGCGCCCTGCGCGCCGCCGTTCAGAGCATCGCGCCCGGTGATTCGCGCGGCAGTTTCGGAGAGCTTGCGCGCTCCCTGCGCTCGCTAGCCACGAATGTTCCCACTCCAATCGAACTGCACCTTTTCAGCGATATGCAAAAGTCCAACATGCCGCCAACCTTTAGCGACATGGCGCTTCCCGGCAACGTCAAGCTCGTGTTGCATCCCCTGGCCAATGGAAATCCGCTCGCCAATTGGGTAGTCGAAAGTGTCAACGCGCCGGGTCAGGTTTGGCAGCCGAAAAAAGCGCGCGTACAGGCTGTCATCGCCGGCTACAACACTCCCGAAGCCACGCGCACTGTCTCGCTCGTCGTCAACACCAAAACAATCGCCACTAAGAAAATCGATGTGCCCGCCAACGGCCGCGTGACGACCGAATTCGATTCGTTGGACGTGCCTTACGGTTTCAGCCGCTGCGAAGTGCGCATCGATTCCGCCGATGTGCTTCCGGGCGACGACGCAACGCTGTTTGCCGTCGAACGCTCCGATCCCGAGCAAGTTCTATTTCTCCACGACGCGGGTGATACTCGCTCGCCCCTCTATTTCGGTTCTGCGCTCGCCGCGGCAGCCCAATCCGCTTTCACAATGGAAAGCGTCCCCGTCCTCCAGGCCGGCAACATTCAACTTTCGAAGTATGCGTTCGTGGTTCTTTCAGACGCCGGTTCCCTGCCCGCTTCGCTTGAAAATGATCTGTCGGGATACGTCCGAGGCGGCGGCAGCGTCTTGATCGCTGCGGGAACTGCTTTCGGGCGGCGTTCGCGCGTCCCCATCTTCGGCGCAAACATTTTGCAAGCTCGCTACTATTCCAGTGACGGCGGTCGCTATCTCACCGTCGGCGACGCCGATCCGTCCTATCCCTCGATAGCAAAGGCGGACCGCTGGTCGGGCGTGAAGTTCTACTACGCCACGCAGGTGGACGAATCCGGCTCTCGCGTGGTCGCCAGACTTGCGGACCACACACCGCTGCTGCTCGAGAAAAGGATCGGCGAAGGCAGAGTCCTTCTGCTCACCTCCGGCTTGGATAACGTGACCAACGATTTTCCACTCCATCCACAATTCGTTCCCTTCGTCGAACAGACTGCTTTCTACCTTTCCGGCACCCAGCGCCGCAGCGGCTCGCGCACAGTGGATTCCTTCGTCGAATTGCGAAACGCGAAGGAACAGGCTGTCGGCGTCGAAGTAATCGATCCCGATGGCCGCCGCCCACTCTCACTGAAAGACGCCGCCTCCGCGCAGTCCTTCCAGTTGACGCGCGCCGGCTTCTACCAGTTCCGTTTGGCTAACGGCAGGCAGGATGTTGTCGGCGTGAATCCGGACCGCCGCGAATCCGATCTCGCCGTCATGTCGCCGGACGCCCAATCGCTATGGAGTGGAAATGCCGGCACGCAGCCCGAGCAAGCAGTCGTGGCGGACCCGAGCGATGATAAAAGTACGCGCTTTCCCTTGTGGTGGTACGTTATGCTGTTTGCATTGGCCGTGGCGTTGGCCGAATCCTGGGTAGCGAACCAGCACCTTGCCGCCCGGGGGGAGGATTTATGAGCGCAAGAAACGAGCTCAACTCCTATGTGAGCCAATTGGAAAGACGCCTGCGTCTCGCTACCCTGCTGCGAGGCGCCGCGATCCTTACGTCTGCCGCGCTGGTCGCAACTCTTCTTCTCGTCCTTATTGCCAATGCGTTTGCGTTTTCCGGCTGGAGCGTGGGCAGCGCCCGCTTTGCTCTCTTGATCGCGTTGGCGGCTGCCGCCGTGTTTGGGATCGCGTTTCCTCTCTGGCGCCTGAGTCGCAAGCGCGCGGCGGACGATGCGGAAAAGGTGTTTCCGCAATTTCAGCAGCGCCTCGTCACTTTCGCTGACCGTGCGCCTGACGAGCGCGAACCCTTCATAGAGTTGCTCGCCGCGGACACACTTGAAATTGCCCGTCGCAGCGAACCTCAACTGCTCGCACCCAATACAAAGCTCCTAGCTCTGCTCAGCGGCGGCCTTGCCTCACTCGCGGTGCTTATATGGATGATCGCCGCCGGCCCCGGTTATCTCGGCTATGGCTCCGCGCTGCTTTGGGAAGGGTGGCACGTCAAGGCCAGCCCCTTTTACGATATTCGCGTCACGCCCGGCGATGCGTCGGTTCGCCGCAATGCCGACGAACTCGTCACCGCGCAACCGGTAGGCATTCAAACCGACAAAGTGCGCCTCTATGCGCGCTACCACAGCGCTTCGAAGTGGGAACAGCTCGTCATGCAGCCTCAGCCGGGAGGCTCCGCTTTTCAATTTATGTTTGCCGGGCTGCCCGAGGGTGTCGAGTATTACGTCGAAGCTGGCGCCGTTCACTCCCGCCACTTTAATATTCGCGTAGTGGATCTTCCCGCTGTCAAACAGATTCGCGTCACCTACCACTTCCCTTCTTGGACCGGACTGAAGAACGTGGTTGACGAGCATGGCGGCGACCTTCGCGCAGTCGAAGGAACGCAAGCCGCCCTCGAAGTCGTCACCGACCACCCGATGCATGACGGCGTCTTGGTGCTCGACAACGGCCAGCAGATTCAGCTTGCCGGTGGCGCAGACAATCATTATTCGGGCGCCATCACCATGGAAAAAGACGGCGCCTACCATGTCGCCGCAATCGATCAGGGACAGCCCGTTCGCCTCTCCGAGGATTTTTTCATCGCCGCGAATAAAGCCAATCCGCCCGAGATTCAAATCGTCAGGCCGGGACGCGACTACCGCGCCAGCCCCATCGAGGAAGTCACCGTCTCCGTAAAGGCGACCGACGAATTCGCGCTGAATGATTTGTCGCTTCATTACTCCGTGAATGGCGGCCCTGAACAAACCGCCAGCCTGCTGAAACAAAAGGGCGCGAAGGAAGCCGACGGCTCCACGACGCTTTATCTGGAAAACTTCAAGCTCGTTCCGGGCGATCTTGTCAGCTTCTACGCCTCCGCAAAGGACGCGCGCGCCGAATCGCACACGGATATGTTTTTCATCCAGGCGGATCCGTTCGAGCGTGAGTTTTCCCAGTCTCAACAGTCCGGTGGCGGCGGTGGAGGCGGCGGGCAAGGCAACCCCAACGATATTTCCGATCGCGAAAAGGAAATCATCGCCTCCACGTGGAAGCAACAAGGAGACAAATCAGCTTCGTCTCAACAGGCCGCCGAACAGGGAAAATTCCTCTCTGAGGTTCAATCGAAGCTTCGCGACCAGGCCATCGCTCTCGCCGGACGCCTCCAGTTGCGCGACATGACCCAAGCGAACGATGGATTCAGCGCGTTTCAAAAAGATATGAGCGCCGCAGCCCAGGCAATGAATCCGGCCGCCGACAAACTTCATCAGCAAAAGTGGCATGATGCGCTCCCCAACGAACAGAAGGCGCTCCAACATCTGCTCCAGGCCGAAGCCACGTTTCGTCAGATTCAAGTGGCGTTCGGCAACCAGGGCGGCGGTGGTGGCGGGGGCGGCGCGGGACGCGATCTTGCCAGCCTCTTTGACCTCGAACTCGATACGCAAAAAAACCAGTATGAGACCGCTCAAACCGCTTCTTCCGCGGGCAATTCCCGCGAGCAGCAAATCGACGAAGCGCTGAAGAAGCTCGACGAACTCGCGCGCCGCCAGCAGGAATTGGCGCAACAGCGAACCAACAACGGCCAGACTTTCGACCAGCGCTGGCAACAGGAAATGTTGCGCCGCGAAGCGGAACAGTTGCAGCGGCAGATGGAACAGATGGCCCAGAATCAGCAGAGCGGAAATTCATCCAGTCAATCTGCCTCGAGCCAATCTTCCAACTCCAACGGTCAGCCTGCCTCCGGCCAATCCCAAAATTCCTCTGATCCGGGGGTTCAGCAAGCCCTCAACGCCCTCCGCCAAGCGGATGAAGCCATGCGCAGAGCTTCTTCATCCCAACAAGGGAGCGCCGAATCTCGCGGCGCCGCCGATCGCCTCCGCGAAGCCGAAAATCTTCTGAATGGCGTGCAGCGGCAGCAAAATTCGGGACGCCTGGATTCCATCGCTCGCGAAGCCGATCGGCTGGGGGCCACGCAACGCGATCAGTCCGATCAGCTCCGCCGGCTCTCGCAACAGAATCCGTCGGACAACGCCCAGCTTCAGGATGCGTGGAGCAAAGCGCAAGCTCTGGCGGGAGATCGCCAGCGTCTCGCGGACGATCTTTCTCAACTCGAAAAGCAGATGCGCGATGCCGCGCGCGATCTGGCTTCCACGCAGCAGGATGCCGCGTCCAAGCTTCGCGACGCCCTCGGCAACATGGATTCGAGCGATCTCCAAACGCGCATCCAGAGAAGCGCGGACTGGCTCCGCCGCGGCTACGCTCCAAACTCGGAATCTACGGAATCTGAAATCGCCAGAGATCTCGGTCGCCTTGGTGGCGACGTGCGCGATGCTCAGCGCGCTCTCGGTTCCGGCCAATCGCAACAAGACTCGCAAACCGCGATGGACCGCGTCCAACGCCTGAAAGATCAAATGGAAGCCCTCACGCGCGGCCTAGGCGCACGCGACTCGCAAAATCGCCAGCAAGCTCAATTAGGTCGAGACGGCCAGCGCGGCGAACAACAAGGCGGCGGGCAGCAAGCTCAACAAGGCCAAGCCGGACCCGGCGGCGCGTTCGGCCCGGGCCTGGACCGCTCGGGCGGCGCCAATGCGCGCGGCTATCGCGATGACGGCTATTACACCGGCGGACAGCGATACGGCGGCGACGGTCGCGGAAACTGGTGGATCGATACGGGCAACAACTCAAATCTCCCCGGAGCCGTTCCTCCCGACCGTTCTCAGCTCCCGCCTGATCCGGAGCTGACGTATCGGCAGAGCGTCAGCAACTTAAACCAGCTTCTCAGCACCTTCCAGAACGATCCCGAGGAAAAGCGTGAGTTGCAGGGCCTGATCCAGCAAATGCAACGTCTCGATCCCAAGCGTTTCCCCGGCAATCCCGCGCTTCTCGAACAAATTCACAATCAGGTCCTCACCGAGGTGAATAACCTCGAACTGCAAGTGCAGCGAAAGCTCGGTGACCAGTCCGGTCAGATTCGCAGCGCCGACCCAATCTCGGTGCCTGCCGGCTATGAGGACGCCGTCGCCGAGTATTTCCGCCGTCTCAGCAAAACCCCATAACTGGCCTCGCTAGTCACAACGAGTCCACTTCTGCGGGCAGAGGTGAAGCCTCGCGCGGATGAGGTAGCACGTGGAAGAGAAGCGGTCTGTCGACAGGTGGGAGATACGAGGAAAAAAACAACACGCCCGCAGAGCTAGGCCACCCGCCTATTTGCCTGAAATGTGGGATCCCTCGCTCGACAAATCTCTCACCGAGATGTCGACACCGTTGCACTTGATGGCCTCGAAGTCGAGAGCTCGTTTTCCCTTATATGTCAACTCCAGATGCGTGGGAGTCAGCCAGTTCATTCCCACATTCATGCCCCCGGGTCCGATGGGCCCATCGGAGAAGGCCAAGATCAGTGTCTTGGGCTGCGAGCCTGAGGTCCAGTTTAGGTACACCGTAGTCTGAACCCATCCAGTTCCGAAACCACTCTGTTCAAATGTGCTGGCAGTCGCAATCATTTTCCCATCCGCGGACCGAGCCTCGGCGGACCAAGTCGGCGAAGCCTTACAGCCGCATATCAGAACGCAAGCCCCGAAGGTTAAAACTAGAATTGTCGTGGAGGTTGAGGAGGAAGGGACGAGTGGGGCGGGTGGCCCGAGAACTGGAGTCCGGCATCCTGTCCGCAGCAGTAACATCTTCCGAAGATGGTACCATTCGCGATGCTTCAGGTTTCGTATATTGGTTTTGAGGGTGCCCCATCGTCGCGTCGTCCGTGCTAAGGTGGAAGAAGCGGAGCAAGGCGAGCCCAGCGGCCTCCTCTGAGGAATGAGATCTAAACTCGAGACAGAGGAAGGGGCATTCGATGACAGCAGGAATGAACTTGAGAAACCGTGTTTGGGTTCTCGCAGTAGCCTTGGCGCTGGGGATTGGCATCACCGGAGGTGCGGCGTGGGCTGCATCATCTCGGCTAGCGCAGAATGAGTCCCACGACCAAGCTCACGATCAGGATTATTCGAAAAACAAGAACTACCAACTGGGTATGCGCGATGGCCAGAGTGACCGCGCGCATAACCGGGATCACTCCAAGAAGCGCCACTTCAAAAGGGACGACGACCAAAGAGCGTACGACTCCGGCTACGAGCAGGGCCGCCGCGGCGATCAATCTGATCATCACGAGGGTGATCGCCCGGATCATCACGACGACAATCCGGATCGTCACTAGAAGCGTAAGCGCGCCTCTTCAGCCGCCCACACCAAAACCCCACGTTCCAATCGGCACGTGGGGTTTTTGGGCGAGTGGTCGATGCTTTCGCATTTTTTTCCGGTCCCAGCTCACTGCTGAACATCCGCAGCGCCTGATATCATCGCCGACACTTCGCTTGAGGGCACGCCTTTGCGGGTGTCCCTCGATAAGAGAGAAGGCGTTGTCAAGAGACACCTGCGCGCGGCACCATGGTTCCCGCGTCGTCTGACAGGTTCTATTCTGTGTGATTGAAATCCAATAGAACCTTGCCACCACGCTGGTAATGCTCGATCGCTATTTTGATTTGAGATGGTTTGTACGTTGCGGTGACTGGGAGACTTAACTTGCCGGAGGCGACTACTTGTGTTGCCTCAGCGACTGCCGCCGGTATTCGGGGGAGATACTCTTCGTGGTACATCCAGAAACCGTGAATGTTCAACCTCTTGCCGATGAGGTCGCCTTGCGGTAGGTGGATCGGCAAACCACTCAGCCATGCATAGCTAACGAAATGAGCGCCCGGCGAGAGGACGCCTGCGATCGTCGCCGCCGCTGGACCACCGACGGCATCAAGACCGAGAGATATGGGCATTCCGCCGGTTGCACTCTGAATTTGTTTTGAGAGTTCGGGCGATTCGACGCCGACGAAATCAACACCCAGCACTTCAAGTTCTGGGATAAGCTCCGACCGCCTGACAATACCGACGACGTCAAGATCGCGCGATTTTGCAATCGCGATCAGGCATCGCCCGACTTGGGAATTTGCCGCATTTAATACAATCCAGTCTTTAGGCTTTAGCTTCAGAAATCCGTCTAAGAGAAGGACTGCGGTCGTCGGATTGATGTTTAACATCGAGGCTGTCTTGGCATCGACTAAAGGAGGAACGACGAAAAGACTGGCGGCCGGAGCAAGGACTTTTTCCGCCCAGGTGAATGTTCGAAACGGGATCGTAACCCGGTCGCCCACCTTGACGCTGACTCCCGGCCCGATCGCCTCGACGATCCCTGCCCCTTCACCTCCAATGACAGACGGAAGCTGCGGTTTTAGAAAGTACACTCCGTTCGCTAGAAGGAGATCGCTGTAGTCAACAGGCGCATACTCTATGCGCACAAGGGCTTCGCCTGCGGAGGGCGTGTTTGGTTCTGGAACTTCGACCATCTGCAGGTTCTGAGCTGGATTGCCGTAGGCCGTGAGATGAATGGCTTTCATCTATAACGCCCTCCTCGCTCCAACAAATTTCGCCCGGGCCGGTGGCGCGCCCTTTCTCTCCGTATTTTCCACCATTGACATTACAGTGCCGGCGGATGATATCACACCGGATTTAAGCTAGAAATTCGATCCACAACCTTGAGGGTGCCGCAGTCTTCGCGCTTTTTGCGAAGGTTGCGGACTTGTTCGGACTGGGACACCGACTGGAACGTCGCTACGCTTTCGGGTAGGGCACGAGTGAATTCCGGTGTGGACCGTTCATTCACCGATGAAATTGCGCGCGGAAAAGTTGATTATAAGGGACGCGCCACCCGCCTCAGGGGGCGTAACTTTTCTGCTTACAACGAATGACGGAAATGTGTTACCCTCCGGCTCCGCTTGGCTCGAGAAAAGGCATTGAAGTAGACGAGATTCCCCAATGACTAGCTTATCGATGAATTCTCACTTCGGATACCCCTCACTGCGACCGTCTCGCCTGTACCGCCCCCAGGGCTTCACTTGAACGCTCCGGTCATAAGCAACCAGGTGGCTGCTTCTCCGTCGAAGATTTAACCAACACCGAATATCTACGGCCCTTGCGGCTGCGCCCGTTCGACGCGCTTTTTACGGCGGGCGGTTCACCAACAGGAGATCATACGATTCCACTACTGGGAGATGACTAATGAACCGGATACTTTTGGTAGGCACCATCATTTTATGCGCCACGCAAGTTTTGTTCGCACAAGAAGCGCCCGCTAAGCTGACATCCGCCACCGAGGCCGGAGCGAACACCGCCGCGTCGATGTTGGAAATGCAAGAACGTATGAACACAATGGAAGAAACACTTAAGGACTACCGCACCCAAATGGCGGAGTTGCAGGCAGAGATAAAGGATTTGAAGTCCACCATCAACTCCGCGAATCGAGTTGCAGAAGCGCCGCCGAACACGCCCGCGAGCGCCGCGCTTGCGACGCCACCGAAGGCTGTCAGCCCACCCACGGAGACGGTCATGGCGGCGACTGCTGCAACGCCAGCCCCGACAGGTAGTCCTGATCCGCACTCCCCCCAAACGTCTGGGCCGCTGTCCGCGCCACTGAGCAATATGGTCGAATCAGTGATGCCTGGCCTAAAGATCTCAGGCGTGGTCTGGCTCTATAGCTACGAGCCGCTCGGCCTTCCCGATAGCCACCCAACCTTCGACCTGTACGGCTTGCACCTGATGCTCGACCGCCATACCGACGGACCGATCGGCTTTCACGTGGAATACCGCATGCGTACCACGAAGCTTCGGAGCTTCTTCACCGGACCAACCTGGGCCCAGCAGGCCTACATGGATGCGAAAGTTCCCGGGGGGACGCTCAAATTGGGCGAGGTTTACAAACAGTATGGAATCTTTACCGACTATTCGTTCTATGGCGGACTACCCTATTTTGACGGCCTGAAGTACGACCCGGAGTGGGGCGCATCCTACGAAGGAGACAACAAACTGACCGACCGGGTCTCCCTCTCTCACGACATTCAATACTTCCGCACAGATTCGCGAATCAACGGCTCGGAGCCCGGACGGGATGTTGTTTCAGACCCCGACGCGCGCCGGCAGAACGAACTTATTGCCCGCGTTGTGCCGAGCGTGAAACTGACGGACAAGATCGCATTGGGAATTGGTCCCTCGTTCGAAGTCGGCCAGGTTACTCATAACGCGGCCGCCACAAACGACTACTGGCGGTTTGGCGGAGAGGCGACCCTGGACGTGGGACCGGTGAAATTGTTTGGCGAGGTGATTCGACAGAATTTCAACGGACCGAGCTTCGCCTATCTGCCGAAAGTGACCTACGCCACTGTAGGCCTCAACTCAAACATCACATCCTGGCTGAGCACGCACATCAATTTCGGACAGGGTAACTACAGCCCCGGCATCGGCTTGCCTGCTCGAGGCCAGGAGCAGATTATCCAGCCAGCACTCGTGTTCAACCTCGCGAAAGGATATGCAATCTACACCGAGTACACCTACTGGCCGCAGCATCCGGCGCCGGGAGTGACCAACTTTTTTGATCGTAGCTTTAACACTGTTTTTTACATCGCTTTCTGAGGAAGTCGAGACAACTCTAGGAGGAAACGAAGATGAAGCGTCACTTTTCAGCAATCGCTTTACTGGCTCTGGGCCTTTTTGGGACTTCCGCCGCTCATGCACAGCAACAAAAGCCAATTACGGTGGGAATTCTCACCCTGGATGGAATTTACATCACGGAGACTGCGGGAGCGTTGGACGTCTATCACCACGTCTCGGCAGACAAGCTTCGCGTGGTCCTGATTTCGGACACCGACAAGCCAATGAAAACCTACGAAGGGATGCCCTTTCAGGCGAACTATACCATCGACAACGCTCCGAAGCTAGACGTGCTAGTGGTGCCGAGCGGTGCCGGCAGCCTGGACAAGGATCTGAAAAACCAGCGTGTGGTGGATTGGGTGAAAAGGACAGCGAAGAACGCGAAATACGTCACCTCAAATTGCGAAGGGGCTTTTCTGCTGGCACGTGCGGGAGTATTGGACGGCAAGAACGCCACCACGTTCCCTACTGACCGGACCGATCTGCAAAAGCGGTTCCCGAATGTGAAAGTGGAGGACGAGCGCGTGGTTACGGATGGAAACCTCGTCACATCGGCGGGCGGCCTGGCGAGCTATGAGGAGTCTCTCTTCATAGTGCAGCGATTATTCGGGAAGCAGGAGGCGGATCGCATAGGAACGGCTCTCGTATTCGGGCAGAGCAACGTGGCAACGGCCCTCGCCGCCAGCCACTAGAGTTCGCTGACACCAGGACAGGGCGGAAACCAGGCCGGCACGTCACATGAAGCTCTTGGTGTGATAAGCCGATAGAGTTGTTGCTTCTTCAACACTGTGCGAGTGGTTTCGAACGAGGCACCGACTGCAACCTCGCCACGAAGTCCACAGCAACAGCTACTTGCAGCCCTCCCAAGAACCTGTCAGCCTAATCGCGATGTTGAAGGAATCCGCCCTCTTGACGGGGGCCGGAAGTATTGCTCTTTGACAATTGAATCAGCAGGGCGACGGAATTATCAGACGAAATTCCGAAGAGTAGGGGGCGCGTCCTGGCTACCGCCTCACGACCAATTAGGCGCCCTCGATTAGTCGGAGTCGGCGTTTGTTGCCATGCGCCGAGCCCTCCTTAGCTTGGCAAGAACTCGGCTCTAATCGACACTTGTGCCGAGTAGAACGTCACGCAACACATAGAAAACAAAGGGCGGTGACACATTCTACTCGACACTTCCGCTGGAACCCCGAATCCCACGGCTAGAGGTGGCGTAGCGGGTCCTCGACCGTCTCAGGGGACGACTTTTTAGCATCGCGCTCGAGCGATTTGGCCAGCAGCTCCTTGGAATTCAGGCCGATGATCAACGCAAATACGAGGACCACTCCGCCGAACAGGATGCCGAAGGCCAGCTCCACAATACCGGCGCTGATGCGAAGATGTTCCAGCGCCATCGCAACCGTAAGCACAATCACCAGCCACTTAACGCCCACGCTGAGCAAACGGCCGTACTGAAAGTTCATGTTGACGGCGCCGATCAGCACGCTTCTCGCGAGAAATCTGGCGATAATGCTGCCGGCCGCCAATACGATGAGCGCGCCAACAATATTTGGAATGTAAGCAAACACGGTGCGCGCCAGCAGGGACGTCAAGTCCGGATCGAAGGCAGCCAGACCGATCAGGAAGCCGCAGAAGATAACCAGCGCTGCGAGCACTCGCGAGACCAAGAGCGCGGGACTCTTCATGGGCGACCACAAACTCACGGACGCGAAACCCCATTGCACCAGTCGCTCATCGAAGTTCATTCTTACCAGCAGCCTTCGAACCACGACGGCGATGACGGCGGCTAAGATCAACGCAACCAGCAGAGCCACGATGAGAGCGACGATTCCGGGCAGCAGGCTTGCGAGCCTGGTAAGGAATAGCCTGGTCGATTGATCGAGCGCCTGCTTAACTTGATACCACATACGTTCCTCCGTTTATCTCCGCTTACGGATTGAAGCGATCCGGCCACCGCCACCGGGAGACTAGATAGGATTTAGCCGCTTCGTACGCGAGGCAGAGACGTTCGAGCCGCTGATCGATGGCGGCACTTCCGGCCGACTTAAGCTCGTTGGAATACGAAGCGACCCAAGCCAGGTATAAAGGCGCCATCGAACGAAGCAGATGATCGCGATTGATGGTTCGAAGGCGGTGCGCGAGGGCGAAGTCATAAACGATTCGCGCCCACAGTTCGTCGGCCATCCGAAATTGCTGCGGCTCGAGCCGGGTAAGTTTTCGGAGTTCGAGCAGAGTGGCGGGAGGAAGCACCAGGCCCCAAATTTCCTGCAGGTCTCGAACTCCCAATTGGAACGACTCGATCATGCGCACGACATCCGGCGCTACCTCGTCAGCGGGAAGGCTGGCGCGCGGGCCGAACGCGGGAACAGAGACGGATCCGCGTACCCGCTGCCAGCATGCCGCTCTTTTTTCCATTTCCAGAAACACAGGACCGAGAACCTGGACCAAGATCGAACTAATATTCGTCCAATCCGCGGGAGGATAAGTGCGCGACCCAATGTACACCTGGCTGATGCGAAGGTTGTCGCAAGCGGCAGCGGGCGTAAGAGAAATTAAAGGATGGCTGATAGTTGCGTCGTTCCTGGATGCTCGATTGGACGCGATAATTTTCTGAAAGAGTTTTTGGGAAACTCCCAAGTCGGGACCGAGCGGATTCTGAATTCGCTTCCCGTACAACGAGCGGGTCAGCGGGCACGTGATGCCGCTATTCAGGAAACCTTGGAATTTCTGATGCGCGAAAGACGGCACCACGAGGTCGCACTGGGATTCGAGGAGCGGCTGCGCAAATTCACTTACCCATCGCGGCGCGTCGATTTCGAGCTGCGAGGCAATCACGCAGCAGCCGCGGGCGCCTAGCCGCTCGCTGACCGAAAAGGCGGAATGGTACGCAACCGAGACGGTCTGAAGAGGCCCCGATACGACGTCCGCACTGAGCGGAGGCCACGAAGCGATCGACACGGAAGAAGAATTTTCGGCGGCTTCGTCGCGAGCGAAGTCTCCGGCAGCTTGAGCTAGAACCACGATTTTCGCCGCGCCGGGAATTGTTCGCAGGGCGCTACATACTTTGACAATGCTTTGCGGAGGCAAGTCCGAAAGAATGCCGACGACGAAATCGGCGCTGTCCGCCTGTTCTGTCTTCTCCGGAACTTGCGGCGCGACGGGCTCGGTTTGCATTTCTGAACCGCTCATATCTACGGACACTCCGCGATCCGATGAAGCAAATGCGTCTCTGACAGAAATGTCACAGCGACAACGACATGATCCCCATCAGCGGAATCCTAACCCACGCGGGGCGGCTATTCAGCTCGTAGAGTACCTCATAGAGGGCCTTGTCCAACAAGAAGGCATCCAGCAAGTTCTGAAAGTCCGATTCAACGGCGGGCAAAAAGTCCGCGCCCTGGGCCGCCTGCCGGTATGCGCGCAAAAATTCGGCGGCCACCGAACGCTCCCAGAAACGAGCCCAAGGCTCCAGAGTCGCCAAATCTTCGGGATGGCGAGCGGTATAATTAATTAGGGTTGCGTATGCCGCATAGCTAAATGACCGCAGCATTCCAGCAACGTCCTTGAGCGCGCACTGTTTTGATCTGCGATAAGCCAACGCGCGAGCAGGCTCACCTTCAAAGTCCAAGATTACAAAATCCGTTTTCACTCGGAGCACCTGACCGAGGTGATAGTCTCCGTGGATCCGAATGCGCTGCGGAAGCGGAGAGCCGGAATCGCGCGAACCGAACATTGCGAAATGCTGGAGAATCCGGCGGCGGCGGCTGAGCACGGAAGCCGCGATCTCTAGCAGCTCGTCTGGCAGGCTGGAGACTCTTTCCTTCAAAACGTCGAAAACGGACGCGGCATGATCCTGGAGGTCCTTGACCAGAGACTGCAGCCCCTCCGGAGTAAAAGGCTCCGGCGAAAAAGAAGGATCGGCGGTGGGCGAAGCTAAGGCCAGATGCATCTCTGCGGTACGCTTGCCGAGCGTAGCGGCCGATTCGAGGTAAAGGCCCACATGCTCCCTTGCGGCTTGAGATGGCGGTTGCGCTGAAAGTTCGAGCGGGGTGGCGAGATCATCGCCTAAATTTTCGGGAAGAGCGGCCGTCGCGCAATTTTCGTAATAGCGATCGAGTTCTTCAATGGTCCACTTCCAGCCGTCGCCTTCATTTGAGACGAGACCTTGCAGCATCGCGAGCGTCAAACTCTGGCCATCCTTCGATTCGTACTCAATGGAGCCGGCGAAGGGCGGAACCCTATCGAAGTTGGCCTTCTCCGTAAGATATCTACCGACTTCACAATCTGGATTGACGCCAACATCCTGCCGGCGAAAAAGCTTCAGGATGAAGTGGTCGCCGAACAAAATGGAAGTATTGCTTTGCTCCGCCGACCCCCGCCGCACGGCGAGGGACTCGGCATCCCCCATCAAATCCAGAAACGCCCTGCCACGCACGCTCCTGATCTGCCCATGCGGTAGCGTCAGCTCCGAGGCATTCTCCATCAGGGAAAACAACTCGGCGCACGCTTGGTCGTTGAAGACGCCATCGTGGAGGATTCCAGATTCCTCTCCGGAAACAATTCCGGTTACGACGGCGTAGGGAGCTGAACGCCGCAACTCTTCCGCGGCGTCGCCGAATGCCATCGCAAACATCAACAGATAAACGTCCGGGGCGCCGCTTTCAAACTGCACCTCCACAAGCGCCAGGGCTGAGCTGGATTTTTCAAGAACCACAGAATCCAGAACTCGGGTGGATTTGAGTTGCCTTGATTTTCCGGCAAACCAGCGCTGCTTCGGCAAGTATTCGAGAAGGCTTTCCGTCTCAAGGCGGAGAAGTCCCGGGCCTTCGAAAACACTCCTCCACCCGATGGTGATCTCAAGAGGAATTTCATACGCCGGAGCGGCGCTAGACTCCTCCGTCTCGGGCCTGCGCTGAAGTTCGAGCCAAAGAAAACTGTAGGGAGCCAGAGTCAGACGATAAGGCTGGCGTCCAACGGTTGGAAACTCCACGTAACCAAGCATTTCGACAGGAACCACGCCTTCGAGTTTAGAGAGATCAAGATCAACGGGCTGCGCGAAACGAGAGAGATTCGCCACGCACAAAATCTGTTCTCCCTCATATTGCCGGAGATAGGCGAGCACTTTGCGGTTGGGAGGATCCAGGAATTCGATGGTGCCGCGCCCGAACACCCGAAAAAGTTTTCTCAGGGCAACCATGTTGCGCATCCAGTTCAGAAGCGAAGACGGATCGCCCTGCTGGCTTTCCACATTGATTGCTTCGTAGCCCCAGACGGGATCCATGATTACAGGGCTGTATAGCCGCGCGGGAGTAGCGGTGGAAAAGCCGGCGTTGCGGTCACCATTCCATTGCATGGGCGTGCGCACGGAGTTGCGGTCGCCGAGATAGATGTTGTCGCCCATGCCGATCTCATCGCCGTAATAAATGATGGGGGTGCCGGGAAAGGAGAAGAGCAAACTGTTCAGCAATTCGATGCGCCGGCGATTGTTATCGACGAGAGGAGCGAGGCGGCGGCGGATGCCGAGGTTGATGCGCATCCTCGGGTCGGCGCTGTAGGCGAGATACATGTAGTCACGCTCGTCGCTGGTGACCATCTCGAGGGTGAGCTCGTCGTGATTTCTGAGGAAAAGGGCCCACTGGCACGTATCGGGAATAGCGGGAGTCTGGGCGATGATGTCGGTGATAGGGAGCCGGTCTTCCTGACGCAGAGCCATATAAATGCGCGGCATCAGTGGGAAATGAAACGCCATGTGGCATTCGTCGCCATCGCCGAAATAAGGGCGCACGTCCGTTGGCCACTGATTGGCTTCGGCTAAAAGGGCGCGGCAAGAATATTCGGCGTCGATTTCGCGGCGAAGCGTTTTTACCACGGCGTGCGTCTCCGGAAGATTTTCGCAAGCGGTTCCGTCGCGTTCGACCAAATAGGGAATCGCATCCACGCGCAGCGCATCCACACCTAGGTCCAGCCAGAAACGCATCACCTTGAGAACTTCCTCGACGACCCTGGGATTGTCGTAATTCAGATCCGGCTGGTGGGAAAAGAAACGGTGCCAGTAATACTGATTGGCGACCGGGTCCCAGGTCCAATTGGATCTTTCGGTATCAGTGAAGATAATGCGAGCGTCCTTATATTTTTGCGCGGTATCGCTCCAAACATAGAAGTCGCGCTCCGGCGACCCCGCAGGAGCCTGTCGAGCCGCTTGAAACCAGGGATGCTGATCGGAGGTGTGGTTTACGACCAGCTCGATGATTACCTGCAACTCGCGATCGTGAGCGGCCGACAAAAAGGCCTCGAAGTCCGCGATCGTGCCGTACATCGAATGAACGCCGGTGTAATCGGAAATGTCGTAGCCATCATCTTTCAGAGGGGACGGGAAAAACGGCAGCAACCACAAACAAGTGACGCCCAGATCCTGAAGGTAATCTAGTTTCTGAAGGAGCCCTGGAAAATCGCCGATTCCATCGGCATTGCTATCTTTGAATGCGCGGACGTGAAGCTCGTAGATGACGGCATCCTTGTACCAAAGAGGGTCCTCCGCGCTGCCCGGATGTTTGGGCATTCTCCGTGCTTCAGTCGCCATGGATCGGAGCCGGCTCCGGCCGGAAAGCCACCATGCCGAGCGGCGGTAGCGTCATATTCAAGGAAAAGGGACGACCGTGGGCCGGCAGCGGTGACGCGCTCAGGCCGCCAAAGTTTCCCACGCCGCTGCCTCCGTAAAGAGGAGCATCGCTATTCAATATTTCTTGCCACCCGCCGCCGAAAGGAACTCCGACGCGATAGTTTTTTCTGGGCACCGGCGTGAAGTTGCACGCCACAAGCAGCACATCGTTCGGATCGGCCCCGCGTCGCAGAAAGCTGATCACGCTCCGGTGGAAATCGGTGCAATCCACCCACTCGAATCCCGCGGATTCGGATTCACGCTCGTGGAGTGCGGGCTGGCCGCGATAGAGGGTGTTAAGGTCCCGCACCCAGCGCAGCAGCCCCGCGTGCGCCAGATCGTGCAGGAGATGCCACTCCAGGCTCGAATCGTGATTCCATTCCGAGGGCTGTCCGAATTCGTCGCCCATAAACAAAAGCTTCTTTCCAGGATGGCCGAACATAAAACCGTAGAGCAGGCGAAGGTTGGCGAACTTCTGCCAGCGATCGCCGGGCATCTTCGCGAGCATCGATCCTTTGCCGTAAACGACTTCGTCATGCGAAAACGGCAAAACAAAGTTCTCGCTGAAGGCGTACAGCAGGCTGAACGTAATTTTATGGTGGTGATAGCTGCGAAAAACGGGGTCCTGCGACATGTATTCGAGCACGTCGTGCATCCAGCCCATATTCCACTTGAACCCAAAGCCCACGCCGCCGATGTAGGTGGGTCGCGACACTTGCGGCCAAGCCGTGGACTCTTCGGCAATCATCATGGAATCGGGAAAAGCAGCATAAACGTGCTCGTTCAAGGAGCGCAAGAACTGAATCGCTTCGATATTTTCCTTTCCGCCAAAACGGTTGGGTATCCACTGGCCTTCGCTCCGGCCGTAATCGAGATACAGCATGGAGGCGACAGCGTCCACACGCAGGCCATCAACGTGATATTTGTCCAGCCAAAATAGCGCGTTGCTGACCAGAAAGTTTTGCACCTCGTTGCGGCCATAGTTGAAAACGAACGTGTTCCAGTCGGGATGCTCGCCTTGGCGCGGATCGGCGTGTTCGTAGAGATGAGATCCGTCGAAATAGCCGAGCCCGATCTCGTCCTTCGGAAAATGCGCGGGCACCCAATCGAGAATCACGCCAATTCCTCTCTGGTGAAGAAAATCCACAAAGTACATAAAGTCCGATGGAGTGCCAAACCTGCTGGTGGGCGCAAAGTAGCCGGTGACCTGATAGCCCCAGGAGCCATCGAATGGATGCTCCATGATCGGCATCAGCTCGATATGGGTGAAACCGGCGTCGTGAAGGTAATCGGCCAAAAGCGGAGCCATCTCACGATAAGTGAGCCATCGATTCCCTTGCTCGGGAACTCGCCGCCACGAGCCGAGATGTGCTTCATAGATGGATATCGGCGAGGCCAGCGAATTTTTTGCGGCCCGGCCAGACATCCAAGAATCATCACCCCAGGCATAATCGTCGATATTCCAGACGCGCGACGCGGTCTCGGGACGAGTTTGCGACGCGAAACCGTACGGATCAGCTTTGTCAACCTGATAGCGGCCGTCGCGGGACATGATGTGATATTTGTAGAGCGCGCCCTGCCCGACGCGAGGCACGAAGCCTTCCCAAATGCCAGCGCTTGTCGGCCGCATCGGATTGGCTCCGGGCCGCCAACCATTGAATTCGCCGACGATCGAAACCGCAGTAGCGTTGGGAGCCCAAACCGCGAAGTGGACGCCCTTCTCGCTATCCTTCTCCGCAAGATGAGCTCCCAACTTTTCGTAGGAGCGGTTGTGCTTCCCCTCGCCGAGGAGATACAGATCAAATTCAGTCAGAACCGTTTGCAAGGGCGCTCCCGATAAAGGTCTGAACGGTCCGGCTGGCTGGGACTGTTCGATGGCCTACAAGTAATAGTCGAAATCTCGCTCCGTGCGAACCCAGCGCCGAATATCGAAAATGTGGGCGGGAAGGCTCTCTGGCACGAGCTCCACATAACTCCTGGACCCGCGCCACAGGTAGCGGCCCTCGCCCAGCAAATCGTTCGCTTGGAAATCGTGAGATGCATCGAGACCCATCGAGGCGAGGTCGAGATTCACCCAACCCGTTTGGCGGTGAAATGGATCGAGATTCACGATGGTCAACACAACGTTGGAAAGATCCTCCGTCGTCTTGCTATAGCAGAGCAGCAAGGGATTGTCGGTATCATGGAAACGCAAGGTGTCATTGCGCTGCAACGCCGGATTTTGCTTGCGAATCGCGTTGACCCTGGCAATTAAATCTTTCAGGCTCCAGGTTGCGCCGAGATCGCGCTGCTTGATCTGGAATTTCTCCGAATCCAAATATTCCTCACTGCCCTGCCGCAGCGGCGTGTTTTCGCACAATTCGAACGCAGGACCATAAATTCCGTAATTCGAGCCGAGCGTGGCAGCCAGAATCAGCCGAATCATGAAAGCGGCGCGTCCGCCGGTCTGAAGAAACTCGGACAAAATGTCCGGGGTATTGGGCCACAAGTTGGGCCGAAGATATTCTCGAACTTCGGTGCGAGTCAGCTCCGTAAAATAATCCGCAAGCTCTTGTTTGGTATTGCGCCAAGTAAAATACGTATAGGATTGAGAAAAGCCGGATTTTGCCAGCCGGTGCATCACATGCGGCCTGGTGAAGGCCTCGGCCAAAAACAATACGTCCGGATGTTCGGCCTTGATTTCGTCAATCACCCACTCCCAGAAAGCGAATGGCTTTGTATGCGGATTATCCACGCGAAAGATGCGCACCCCTCGACCAATCCAGAAAAGAAAACCCGATTTCAGTTCCGCCCACAGAGCGCGCCAGTCTTTGGTCTCGAAATCCAGGGGATAAATGTCTTCGTACTTCTTCGGCGGATTCTCGGCATATTGAATGCTGCCATCGGGCCGCGAGCGAAACCACTCTCGATGCTCTTGAACGTAAGGATGATCCGGCGAGCACTGGAACGCGATATCCAGCGCGACCTCCAGGCCGTGATCCTTGGCCTTCATGCAAAAGCGTTCGAAATCTTCGAGGGTACCCAGCTTAGGATGGACCGCAGTGTGCCCGCCCTTCGAACATCCGATAGCCCACGGGCTTCCAACATCATCAGGACCAGACGGAGACGAATTATTCTTCCCCTTGCGGAAAGTTTTGCCGATCGGGTGAATCGGCGGAAGGTAAACAACGTCGAAGCCCATCGAGGCAATGTACGGCAACCGCGCCTCGCAATCGCGCAGTGTGCCATGGCGCCCGGGTTCAGGCGAACAAGACCTCGGGAACACTTCGTACCAGGTGGAGTAGCGGGCCTTTTCCCGATCCACGACCACAACCAGCTGTTTGTGGTAACGCGTCACGGATTGCCAATCGGGATACTGCTTCATCAGTTCGAGCAATTCCTCGTCCGCTACGACCGCCTTTGCGCGTTCGTCGCTTTGCCCTCGCCGCAATTTTTCCGACCAACCGCGCAGCGCCTTGGCGTGAATGCTAGCGGCACTCGCGCGAGAAGCGGACTCTTCAATCAGCGCGGCTCCGATAAGCAAGTCCGTACGAACATCCTGCCCGGCGGCAATTCTCTTGATCAAATCGCCGCGCCACGTCTGAAACCGATCGATCCACCCTTCGACCGTATAGTAATAACGCCCCAATGCCGGCACGGAAAATTCGCCGCGCCACAAATCATTTCCCAGCGGCTTCATAGGCGACGAATGCGCATCGGACGGATTTTGGCCCCAGTGCAAAACTCGGGAGGCAACGTGGTCGTGGCCATCTGCAAAAACCGCGGCCTCGACAACAACCGTATCTCCAACCACGCGCTTCACCGGGAATTGGCCGTTATCGATTTCCGGGCGAACGTGCTCAATCACCACGCGGCGCTGTTCGTCGACCGGACCATCCGGCATATCGCATTCCTCCTACATCTATCCTAGTGTGTGCCGGACTCTCAGTTCCAGTGGCTTTTCAACAGCGTGCTGCGGCTGGCACTGCACTGCTTTGTTGGACCTGATGCCCAATCGTCGATGTGGAGTGCGGCCTGCCCTGAACAAACGCGAACGACGACTCGCCGCCGCCTCTGAGGTCTTAGCGGGTCATCACCTTAGACGATTTTTCTTTACACCAGCAAGCACTTGCCGGCCGTGATGGACCCGTGTGAAGATATTTTCGTTATCCTCGTAGTGTGTTCGCGACGCCCTGGAAGGTTTCAGAAAAGCTTCTGCGGAACTTCCGCCGACTCAGCGAGGACCCGTCCTGCCTCGTCGGCCGTTTCGGAAGGCCTGGCTTTCGATCGTGAGTAATTTTCCGCCGCCTGCTCGATAGGGATAGTGAGTTCGACGATTGTCCCGGGCGATGCATTTTTGAGGCGCAGCTCCCCGCCAAATTCCTTCAGCCGTTGAATCATGCCCGCAATGCCGATGCCGATGCTATCGGGCTGAAGGTTGGATACGCTGTCGGAAACACCTTTTCCGTCGTCCCGCACCGTCCCCACGATTTGCGGATCCGTTCTCAATACATTCACCCAGATCTTCTTGGCGCCCGAATGCCGAAAAGCATTCGTAAGGGCCTCCTGAATCGCGCGGAAAATCGCGGTTTCCAATTCCAGCGGCAGACGCGGAAGATCCAATGGGTCCACGCTGAGAACCGTTTCAATGCCGCTGCGCTTCGTGAATCCCTCCAGGTACCATTGAAGAGCGGACTGCAAGCCTACCTCATCCAATAAAGGCGGATGCAACAGATAGGACATGCTGCGAATCTGCTTGATGGCATGGTCGATGAGCATGCTCACTTCGCTGGAAATCTCTCTGTTGACTTGAGGCGATCGGTGGTCTGGTGCGATGCCATCCAAAATCATTTTGGCGGCTGCCAGATCCTGGCCCAAACCGTCGTGCAGTTCCCGGGCGATTCGACGCCTGTCTTCGTCTTGCATGGTAATGAGGCGGGAAGAAAGCCGCCGCAACTCGGAATTAAGCGTTTCAAGTTGCCGGGTTTTGCGATGCAGTTCCGCGAAAACGCTTACTTTGGCTCGCAGCAAGTCTGGAATCACGGGAACTGAAATATAATCCACCGCGCCGCGCTGATAACCCTTGATCCTGTCAACATCGGTGAGATGAACGCCGGAAATGAAAATAATCGCCGTCTTTTGGAACCGCGGATGCTCGCGGATCATCTGCGCCAGCTCGAAACCATCCAGCTCCGGCATGCTCACGTCCATGAGCACGATTCCAATATCGATCTTCAACAAGTGCTCCAGCGCTTCTCTTCCTGAACTGGCCTTGATCAGGTTCTCACCGAGTTCCTGAAGAATCGCTTCGTAACTGAGCAGCTTCGCCGGCTGGTCATCGACCATGAGGATGTTGACCCTTTCGTCCACGCTCATGCCCCTCCTTCGGGAATTGTCCAGAATGCTATCCGGCCGCTAAGACCGTTACACCAACGAACACTCGCCTATCGATGCAGCCACATCCGAAGCACTGAAAGCAGCTGGTCCGTATTCACCGGCTTTGCAAGATATTCGGAAGCCCCGGCTTCCAGGCACTTTTCGCGGTCACCCTTCATGGCCTTGGCGGTCAACGCGATGATCGGCAGCCGCCGCGATGATGGGCTTTGCCGGATTACCTGCATGGTCTCGTATCCATCCATTTCCGGCATCATGATGTCCATCAGGACAATCGCGATATCCTGAGTAGCCTCCAAAATGGAAATCGCTTCGCGGCCGGTTCCCGCCGTGAGCACCTTCATGCCCCGCCTTTCGAGCACGCTGCTCAACGCAAAGATGTTTCGCACGTCGTCATCTACAAGCAACACTTTCTTGCCGGCCAATGCCTCATCGGAGCTATGCAGCCGGTGGAGCATTTCCTGTTTGTTCGCGGGCAGATCGGCAACCACTCGATGCAAAAAGAGGGCTGTCTCGTCCAGCAGCCTTTCGGGTGACTCCACGCCCTTCACCACCACGCTGCGGGCCAGCGCATGCAGCTGTAAGTCTTCCTCCGACGTCAGCTCTTTGCCTGTGAATACCACGACTGGCAGATCGCCGGACGTGGGCATATCTTTGAGCCGTTCCAACACATCGAATCCGGACATATCCGGCAGTCGCAGATCAAGCACCATGCAATCGTATGACTCCGTGCCGATCGAGGCGAGAGCCTCTTCGCCACTGGAAGCGATCGAAACGTCTATATCGTCGCACCCAAGCAATTCCCGAATGCTGAACTGCTCGGCCGGGTCGTCTTCGACCACCAGCAGCCGTTTTCGCCGCGGGGCCGCATATTCCTTGATGCGAGTCAAAGCCGAATCCAAGGCCTCAGGCGTGGTCGGTTTGGTCACGAAAGCGAATGCCCCGCGCGATAAACCGTGGTTCCGGTCCTCGTCGAGCGTCAGCATCTGCACCGGAATGTGCCGCGTAGCGGGATCCTGCTTCAGATGATTGAGAACAGTCCAACCCAGCATGTCTGGGAGAAAAACGTCCAGCGAAATAGCCGCGGGTTGAAACTCGCTGGCCAGGGCAAGCGCGTCCGCTCCCCGAGGCGCAATGAGAACTTTGAATCCTTTCTCGCGAGACAAATCGCGCAAAATGCTCGCGTAATGAGGATCATCCTCAACGATCAGCAAAATGGGGTCGTCCGGCTCGAGGTTTTCGCGATCGTCGCGAACCAGGGGCACCGAGCGTTCGGACATTGTGGCTGCCAATTGAGCGGGGAGGGCCGACGCCGCTGCGACTTTGCGGTCCACCGAAACGATGCCGGTGGAAGGCCCCACATAGATCTGAGGCAAGTAGAGCGTGAACGTGCTGCCCTTCCCCGGCGTGCTGTGCAGCTGTATCTCGCCGCCCAGCAGGTTCGCCAGTTCGCGGCTGATTGCGAGACCCAGACCCGTGCCGCCGTATTTGCGGCTGGTTCCGGCGTCCGCTTGTTGGAACGCCTCGAAAATGATCCGCTGCTTTTCCGCGGGAATGCCAATCCCGGTATCGGAAACCTCGAACGCAATCACGACTGGAGCTGCCCATAAGACCGGGTGATCCTGGCTCCAACCGCTTGTCGCCGACGATACAGAGAGCCGCACGCTGCCCTGTTCGGTGAACTTGAACGCATTTGAAAGCAAATTCTTGAGCACTTGTTGTAACCGCTTCGAGTCCGTTACAAGGCCGCGCGAGAGAGACGGCTCGGTCTGAACCTCGAAGCTAAACCGGCGGTTCTCCGCTTCGTGCCGGAAGGGCCGAGCCACCATATCGAGCAAACTGGCGAAAAATACTTCCTCGGCCTCCACCGAAACCGTCCCAGACTCAATCTTCGACAGATCCAAAATATCGCTGATCAGGTTCAAGAGGTCGGTGCCGGCGGCATGAATGGTGCGCGCGAACTCAACCTGCTTCGGTGACAGGTTGCGGTCGGGATTGTCCGTGAGCTGCTGGCCCAAAACCAAAATACTGTTCAGGGGCGTGCGCAGTTCGTGCGACATGTTCGCCAAAAATTCGGATTTGTACTTCGAGGTGAGAGCCAATTCCTTGGCTTTCTCTTCCAACGCCCGCCGGGCCTGCTCGATTTCCTGATTCTTGCGTTCCACTTCCACGTTCTGTTCTGCCAATTGCTGGGCCTTTTGCGCTAACTGCTCGTTGGTCTGCTGCAGCTCTTTCTGTTGAGTCTGAAGTTCGGTGGCCAATTGCTGGGACTGCTTCAGAAGACCCTCGGTCTGCATCGTTGCTTCAATGCTATTGAGGACGATTCCTATGCTGGCGGTCAACTGCTCGAGAAAAGCGAGATGCGACGCCGTGAATCTGCTCAGCGACGCTAGTTCGATCACCGCTTTTACCCGATCTTCGAACAGCACCGGAAGCACGATCACATTTTGCGGCAAGGCTTGAAAGAGGCCCGTTCGAATAGGAACGCTATGCGTCGGCATCTCGCTGATGAGCATGCTTCTCTTTTCCACCGCGCACTGACCTACGAGGCCTTCCCCGATCGCCAGGTGCTGCCGGTGCCCATCCAGTTCATCGTCCGCAAACGCGGAAAGCAGCTCCATCCCCGCCGCTTCTTCACTTTCCATTCTATAGATCACGCCCTGGTGAGCCCCCACCAGCGGCGCTAACTCCGACAGCAGCAGGCGGCCCACCGTGCTCAGATCGCGCTGGCCTTGCAACATCCCGGTAAAACGAGCCAGGTTCGTTTTCAGCCAGTCCTGCTCCTTGTTTCGATCGGTGGTGAGGCGCAGGTTATCGATCATCGTATTGATGTTGTCTTTTAGCTCGGCAACCTCACCGCTAGCCTCCACCTGAATCGAGCGCGTCAAATCGCCCTTGGTAACAGCCGTGGCGACTTCCGCAATCGCGCGCACCTGGTTGGTTAAATTGTCGGCTAGCAAGTTGACGTTGCCGGTAAGGTCCTTCCAAGTGCCCGCGGCGCCGGGGACGTTAGCCTGACCGCCCAATCGCCCTTCCACTCCCACCTCGCGCGCCACCGTGGTCACCTGATCGGCAAAGGTGGCCAGCGTATTGGTCATGTTGTTGATGGTCTCTGCCAAAGCCGCTACCTCTCCCTTGGCATTTACCGTGAGTTTCTGCGTCAATTCTCCGTTTGCCACCGCGGTTACTACCTTGACGATACCTCGCACTTGCTCGGTCAAGTTGGCAGCCATTACGTTGACGTTGTCCGTGAGGTCGCGCCATGTACCGGCCACTCCCGGCACTTGCGCCTGGCCGCCCAGTTTTCCACCCGTGCCTACCTCGCGCGCCACGCGCGTTACTTCCGCTGCGAACGCGTTGAGCTGGTCCACCATGGTGTTGATGGTGTTCTTCAGCTCCAGAATTTCACCCTTCACGTCCACGGTGATCTTGCGCGACAAGTCGCCGCGCGCCACAGCTGTTGTGACTTCGGCAATGTTTCGAACCTGAGCAGTCAGGTTCCCGGCCATGGCGTTCACCGAGTCCGTAAGGTCCTTCCACGTGCCCGCCACACCAGTCACATTGGCTTGGCCGCCCAGCCGGCCTTCGCTACCCACCTCGCGCGCCACGCGCGTTACCTCGGCGGCAAACGATCGAAGCTGCTCCACCATCGTGTTAAGAGTTTCTTTGAGTTGCAGAATCTCGCCGCGAACGTCCACAGTGATCTTCTTTGATAAGTCGCCCGTGGCGATGGCCGTTGCCACTTCGGCAATGTTCCGAACCTGGCCCGTCAGGTTGCTGGCCATGAAGTTCACATTGTCCGTCAAGTCCTTCCACGTTCCCGCCACACCCGGCACCGCCGCCTGGCCGCCGAGTTTGCCGTCGGTGCCAACCTCACGCGCCACGCGCGTCACTTCGCCTGCAAACGCGTTGAGCTGGTCCACCATCGTGTTAATGGTGTTTTTCAGTTCGAGAATTTCGCCCTTCACGTCCACCGTGATCTTGCGCGACAAGTCGCCACGCGCCACGGCCGTGGTTACCTCCGCGATGTTTCTTACCTGACCCGTCAGATTACCGGCCATCGAGTTCACCGAGTCGGTAAGTCTTTCCACGTTCCCGCAACGCCGGGCACGTTAGCTTGCCCGCCCAACCGTCCTTCCGATCCCACTTCGCGTGCCACACGCGTTACTTCGCCCGCGAACGCGTTGAGTTGGTCCACCATCGTGTTAATAGTTTCTTTCAGCAGCAGAATTTCGCCGCTGACGTTCACGGTGATCTTCTTCGATAGGTTGCCGCTGGCAATCGCGGTCGACACCTCTGCGATATTTCGTACCTGGTTCGTGAGGTTGCTCGCCATCGAGTTCACGGAGTCCGTCAGGTCCTTCCATGTGCCCGCCACGCCCGGCACCTGCGCCTGTCCGCCGAGTTTTCCGTCCGTTCCGACCTCGCGAGCCACGCGCGTCACTTCAGATGCGAACTCGCGCAGCTGATCGACCATCGTGTTGATGGTATCTTTCAGTTCGAGAATTTCGCCTTTCACGTCCACCGTGATCTTGCGGGACAAGTCGCCGCGCGCCACGGCCGTCGCAACTTCGGCAATATTTCGCACTTGGCCCGTCAGGTTGCTGGCCATGAAGTTCACGTTGTCGGTTAAATCCTTCCATGTTCCCGCGCCAGGGACTTGCGCCTGACCACCCAACTTCCCCTCCGTTCCAACTTCGCGCGCCACGCGCGTCACTTCGCCCGCGAACGCATTCAGTTGGTCCACCATCGTGTTGATTGTGTTCTTCAGCTCCAGAATTTCGCCCTTCACGTCCACCGTGATTTTGCGCGACAAATCGCCGCGCGCTACCGCCGTCGTGACCTCGGCAATGTTCCGAACCTGAGCGGTCAGGTTGCCGGCCATCGAGTTCACCGAGTCCGTCAGGTCTTTCCATGTTCCCGCGACGCCCGGCACATTGGCTTGGCCGCCCAACCGCCCTTCGGTTCCCACTTCGCGCGCCACGCGCGTCACTTCGCCCGCGAACCGGTTGAGCTGGTCCACCATGGTGTTGAGCGTTTCCTTCAGTTGCAGAATCTCGCCTCGCACGTCCACGGTGATCTTCCGGGAAAGGTCGCCGCTCGCAATCGCAGTTGCCACTTCGGCAATGTTGCGCACCTGGCCGGTCAAATTGCTGGCCATGAAGTTCACGTTGTCGGTCAAGTCTTTCCACGTACCCGCTGCGCCGGGCACTTGTGCCTGGCCTCCCAACTTCCCTTCGGTACCGACTTCGCGCGCCACGCGCGTCACTTCGCCCGCGAACGCGTTGAGCTGGTCCACCATCGTGTTAATTGTGTCCTTCAGCTCGAGAATTTCGCCTTTCACGTCCACCGTAATTTTGCGCGACAAGTCGCCGCGCGCTACAGCCGTCGTCACTTCTGCAATGTTTCGGACTTGCGCCGTCAAGTTTCCGGCCATCGCATTCACGGAGTCCGTCAGATCCTTCCACGTTCCCGCCACGCCCGGGACCACAGCCTGTCCACCCAACCGTCCCTCGGTGCCGACTTCGCGCGCCACGCGCGTCACTTCCGAGGCAAACGACCGCAGTTGGTCCACCATCGTGTTGATGGCTTCCTTCAGTTGCAGAATCTCGCCACGTACGTCCACCGTAATCTTCCGCGACAAATCTCCGCTCGCCACCGCTGTCGCCACTTCGGCGATGTTTCGGACCTGGCCCGTAAGATTGCTGGCCATTGAGTTCACCGAGTCCGTCAGGTCCTTCCACGTTCCCGCCACCCCCGGCACCTGCGCCTGGCCGCCAAGTTTTCCATCCGTGCCGACCTCGCGCGCCACGCGCGTTACTTCGGCGGTGAAAACGCCCAACTGCTGGATCATCGTGTTGACGATATTCGCCGACCGCAAAAATTCACCCTCCAGCGGGCGCCCGTCCACATCGATCCGCACCGTTTGCGTCAAATTGCCTTGCGCGACGGCCGCGATTGCACGAGTCACTTCCGCCGTCGGACGCAGCAAATCCTCGACAAGCGTATTAATCGACACTTCCATCTCTCCCCAGGCGCCGCGCGGCGCGCGCAAGCGCGTGCGTTCCCTGGTGCTGCCCTCCTTGCCGACCACTTGGCCGACTCGCTTCAACTCCTGCGCCATTTGTTCGTTTGCCGCAACGATATCGTTAAACGTGTCCGCAATTTTTCCCGCCAGCCCGGTCCATGCGCCGGGCAGCCGGACGGAAAAATCGCCGTCGCGCATCGTTTGGAGGCTCGCAAGGATTCCCCTCAGCTCGGCGGGCGCAATTTCTGAGCGCCCGGAGGAATTCCCATTGCTCCTCACGCTCGCTTTTGCTTCATCCGTTCCCACGCTGGCACTGGGCGCGTCTGATTTCTTCATGCTAGTCTCCGGATACAAAATCGCGTTTCCGTTTCCACCCAACTGATTGTCGCGTTTGAAGGGTCCCAGAAATTTCGGTAGGTGTGAAAATCGAAGATGCGCGCTTGCGCATTCGACCTGCTTTGCGGAGGGTGTCTTGTGGTCGTCGTCCGTGCTCTCAAGGCTGGGTCGCCCGTAAACCCCGAATCAGCCCAATATTATCATGCCGGTCGGGTACCAGCCGTCATACCGTAAACCCCCTAGAGACCTCGGCCGAGAACCTGTATTACGTACCACCTGCTAATATCTCAGGTGCAACGGACCCTCTACAGGATGTTTCCGGCGCAAAAGGCGATTCCAGCCTTTGGCTCAGAACCTAAAGCGCACCTCAGCGGAACAATCATCAGGAATTTTGCCGCCGGTCTTGGATCTCGTTCAAGTGGCCCCGCAAGCGCTCGAGCACACCGTCATCGTTCTGGCCAGCGCGGATTCCCCGCTCGATTTCCGAGAGCGCAAAATGGACGATGTCATGATGGTGTATTTCCTTATCCGGTAACCTTTCGCCGACTTCCAGCCATATTTTGTGCAGCAGATCGATTTCCTTCGGCGTCAACCGCGGGGCATGCGGACCCAGATAAAACACCTGTTCTTGTCCGGACGGCGTGAAAATCTCCAACGTCAACCGCGGCCGCGGCTCCGGCATTCTCTCCCACGCCATTCCGATCTCTCGCGCTTGGTCCGTCACGTTTGTCTTGGACGAACTCCCCGCCACGATCGTGCTCGACGACAAATTCATCGCCGTCCTCAAAATGCCTTCCCACAGGTCGTTCGCGGCTGCCACCGCGAGCCTGACTGGCTTCCCTTCCTTTTCCGCCATCGCCAGCACTTTTGTGAACAGCAGTTGCTCGATGGTGCTGAAAAGCTGCTCCGGCGCCAGGTCGTACTCGCCCAGAGCGCCGCGCCGCAGTATCCGGACGTGCAGAACCACAATTTCCGCCTCTCTTCTGTGCGCCCGCCGCAGCGCTGCTTCCAGGGGATAAAGCGCGTAGTAGGTGCTCACGGGAACAAGGACGTTGCCGGGCTTCACGTCGACGTTTGCCAGCGTCAGCTCCGCTTCCTGCGCAAGGTTGAACTGATCGAGTTCCACATGGGCCTGCCCTCGTCTCCGCTGAATGCTTCTCTCCGAAACCTCGAACCCGAGGAACAGCAAGCCAGAGAAAATCACCCCGCCGATCGTCGCCTCCGGCTTGGTAAATAGATTTATCAGCGCAATCGAGAGGAGTGTTAGCGTGATGATTCCCACTCCCAGCGGAATTTCTTTGCCGCCAATCCGAAAATTTAGCGGAACCTTGTATTCCCGCCCCTCGGGTTGTGTATTTCGCAAGACCAGCACGGCAACCCCGTTCAGCACAAAACTCCATATCACGCCGAACGCGTAAAGGTTCGCCAGAAGCGTCACGTCGCCGCGACTCGCAATAATCATCACGATTTGCAGCCCGACGACGATGTTGATGATCCGGTACGTAGTCCCATGCTTTGGATGTGGCTGCCGGAACCACGCAGAAAGGACGCCGTCTTCGGATACGCGGTTCAGCACGCCGTTCGAGCCTACAATCGCCGTGTTCACCGCTCCGGAAAGGATCAGCGTGCCCACCACCACAACAAAAATGTGGAACGCCAATCGCGCAACGAAAGGTCCCGTCAGGCTCATCGCCAAGCCGCCGATCAAGTTCTCAAAATACCGTGGGCGGATGTGGTCCGGAATGATCATCACCGCAAAAAACGAAACCAGTGACGTGAACACCATGCTGTAGATGAAAATCACGAACACCGATTTTTTCAGGTTCGGCAGCTTGGGGTGCTCGATCTCCCGGTAGACTTGCGCGAGCGATTCCGCTCCGCTCATCGCCAGAACGGAATGCCCCAGCCCGATCAGCACGGCAAGCACCGTGAAGTTCTGTGCGATATGTGTTCCCGCCAGCCATCCCAGCGTGTGTTTGCCCATCACGATGTTGCGGGGAATCGGCGCCGGCGGCAGATGCCCGCCCCGCACCAGCAGCGTGTAACCGCACCACCCGATCAGCGCCACCACCATCACCGTTGTGAGCTGCATGATCCAAAGCGCTTTTTCGCTCGATTCGGGAATGCCTTTGATGTTTTCCCACCAAAAGTAAATCGTCGCGGCAATCGCGAACGCCGCCGCGGCCGCATCCGCGTGCAACACAACCCTCAAATGGGAATATGCGAACAACTCATTCAGCAGGCCGGCCAGGTACTGCCCCGCGGAGACGCCGCTGATGGGACCCGTCAGGATGTAATCGAACATCAGCGCGGACACCGAGAATTTCGCCAGCGCTCCGCCCATCGCCTCCTTCACCACGCGGTAAACGCCGCCGCGCACGAACATGCTGCAGCTTTCCACGTACAATTGGAAAACCGCGTAGGAAAGCAGCATCGTCGCGAAGATAAACCACGGAGCCGATTTGCCGATGAACTGCTCCGCCTCACCGCCCGCGTAATAAGCCGACGAAGCGATGTCGTTCAGCACAATGGCCGCAGCCCGCCAGTAAGAAATAAAGGCGAGCATCGCCGTCGTAGCCACCAGCACTTTGGCCACGGGACGCGCTGATTGTGAAAACGAGGGGCCCTGGGGGTTCGAAGACATGCCCTCTTACTTAGTGAGCACGCAGACTTGAGGAGGCCAATTTTCGCCCTCTCATAAAGGGATTATAAACAATTCCTAAAGAATTCATATAGCTAGACTCCTAACTCCCTCGGCTATAAGGAGCTACACCATCGAATTTGTGCGGTCCACCGCCGGCGAGGACCCGGTCGGTTGAGAAACAAAGCCAGCCAGGTTTCACTCAGAAGCGTCCTGGGGTGTATATAAGTGTGGCGGATTCTGGAGGTCAAAACGGAAACTCCGCTTTCCATGCGCCCGTCATCATTCTCGCCTAGCCTCGCAGCGTTCATTTTGTTCGCGCTTTGTCTGCCCGTCGGATTCCCACGCCCAGCCTCGGCCCAGATGAACCAGATGAACATGTCCAGCCCCGTGATGGAGACCAAGGACGAAATCCCGCCCGATCAGCTCCCCGCCCCCGAGAAGCTCACCGGCATCGGAAACGTGCACATGCAAATTTCCGCAACGCCAGAAGCCCAAGCGTGGTTCAATCAAGGACTGAATTTGCTTCACGATTTTTGGGACTACGAATCCGCCCGCGCATTCGAACAGAGTATTCGCACCGATCCCCAATGCGCCATGTGCTACTGGGGCCTCTACCGTGCGGAAAGCTACTACCACAGCACGGAACCAAGTTATGCCTCCATCGCTCTTGCAAAAGCGGCCACCCTCGAAAAGCACGCGAGCAAGCGCGAGCGCCTCTACATCGAAGCTGACGCCGCCGGCGAAGCCGCCGGGAAAAATGCCAAGGGTGCGCCCGATGATTCGAAATCACTGGCGCTCTGGCAAAAGCTCGTGAAGAAGTACCCCAGCGATTCTCAAGCGCGCATCTTTCTCGCGCTGGCAGTCGACTTCAGCAGCAAAGAGGGTTTGTCCCTTCTCGAAGGCGTCCTAAAGGACGATCCGCAAAATTCGGCGGCGAATCACTATTTGATCCACGGGGTCGAGGCCAGCCCGCATCCCGAGCAAGCCCTGCATAGCGCCGAGATCCTCGCAAGCCTTGCACCCGCTTCAGGACACATGGTCCACATGCCCGGACACATTTTCTTCCGGCTGGGCGACTACACCCGTGCCGAGGAAGCCTTTGACGCCTCCATGCACGTGGACGAAACCTACATGCGCGAGCAACACGTCGCGGTGGACGACGATTGGAATTACGTTCACAACCTCATGTACGCCATCGCTAACCTCATGGAAGAAGGCAAACTCCAGAACGCCACTGCGTACTCCGCCAAGCTCACAAATGCTCGCGGCGAACTCGATTCCACCCTTTATCCGTTTTCGCCGCGCGACTCGATTTCGCGCCTCAATCCTGAGTTGCCAGTCGCGCTGCGAACTGCCGATTGGCCGCAGGTGATCGCGCTTTCCAAATCCAACGAAGCGCCCGCCTCGCAGCCTAACCTTCGCTTCCTCGCGCGCGAGCTCGTTTCGTTCGGCGAGGGCATGCAAGCCGTCGAAACTCACAATCTCGAAAAAGCGCAAAACTCATCCGCGCAGTTCGACGCCGAGCTCTGGCGCGTCACCCAGCAAATGAAAGATGCGCAAGGCATGAAGCAGTCCATGCCCGCAAAAAACACTCCATCAGGGCTGCCGAAAATCCCGGTCATGTCGGATGCTCACCTCGAGCCGATTGTCAGCACGTTGTCCGTGATGTCGCTCGAGTTGCGCGGCTCGCTCCTCACCGCCCGGAAACAAACCGGCGAGGCCAAGGCCGTTTTTGCACAAGCCGCTCGCGACGAAGAGGCTCTTGGCTACCATGAGCCTCCTTTTTACATTCGGCCCGTCGGCGAAACCGAAGCCGCAGCCCTGCTGGCCGCCGGAGACTTCGCCGCGGCAAAAGCAGCGTATCAGCAGGCTCTCGTCGAGCGCCCGCGCTCGGGCTTCCCGCTCTACGGCATCGCCCTGTGCAGTGAAAAAGCCGGCAATCTCGACGCCGCCGCAAAAGAATATTCCGATTTCCTCGCCGTCTGGAAGGACGCTGACTCCTCACTCCCTCAGCTTGCCCACGCCCGCACCTACGTCGCGCAGCATCCACCCGCTCCCGCCCGCAAACTCCCCGCTCCCAGCTCACGCGCCTCGCCGGTTCTTCGCCTGGTATCCCGAATGGGCGTCCATCCATGAGCAATTTTCGAGGTTCACCTTGCGGAGAGTTTGCGCCGGGAGTAGGCTGGGACCACTTGGATGGTGGACGGTGCGCCGAGCCTCACGTTTTGTTCCTTGCATCGGGTGTTTCCTCCTCTTGTTTCAATTAGTGTGCCCTGTACCTTCCATCGCGCAACAAGGCAAGTCCCCGCTGCCCGATATAACTAATAATCGAGCCACCAGTTTTTCGGTAAATGGTGCGGTGAGGGATGCCGTCACCCACGCCCAACTCGACAGGGTAAAAATCGAGCTTCACCCCTTCACCGGCGGAGTCGCAGGAATGGCTTTCACCGACGGCAGCGGCGGCTTTCAGGTGAGCAACATCGGAGACGGCAATTACAACCTTGTGGTGGATAGAGTTGGATACCAAATTGCTAATCTGCAGGTGGAAGTCCACGGCGCTCCCGTGTACGGAATTGAGGTCGAACTCGTGAGTTCCTCTGACGCGGGCACGCCGGTCAAGAACGGATCGGACCTCGTCTCCCGGCGGGAGCTTTCCATCCCCAGCAAGGCGCAGGAGGACATGGACAAGGGAATGACCCTGCTGTACAAAAAATCCGACTACCAGGGCAGTCTCAAGCTATTTCAAAAAGCCACTGTGGAGTATCCCGATTACTACGAAGCTTACACGCAGCTCGGTGTCGCATACGTGAAACTCGCTGACGCCGGCAATGCCGAGAAAGCGTTTCGCAAGGCGATTGAAGTGAGCCACGAGAGCTACTCGGGAGCCTATGTCGGGCTTGCCGAGCTTTTCTTGTACGGAGGGCGCTTCGCCGATGCCGAACCGCTTTCGCGCAAGGCTGCCGAGGTGGATTCCAGTTCCTGGCAGGCCAATTCACAGCTGGCTCGTGCTCTTCTCGGACTCCACCGCTACGCCGAAGCCGAAAAATGCGCTGTTGCTGCCGTTGCGCTCAAGCCCGACAATGCGAATCTCTACTTGATCCTCGCCAATGCCCATGTCCAGCTCCGAAATCAACCCGCTTTGCTCGACGACCTGAACCACTACCTCAAGCTCGCGCCCACCGGCTCTTTCGCTGAACAGGCTCGACTCCTGCGCGACAAAATTCAAAGTGGCCCCGCCGCCTCGCAGAAGTTCCCGCCCGCCTCATCTCCTTCGCAACCGCAAGCGCCTGATTCGGCTCCCCATTGATCCATTAGGCGCGTCCAGCAGCCGTCTTTGCGTTGTTCCATAGAGGGAGGTCGCATCCCCAATCCATTCGTTTACGTAATCCCTTCGAGAACACCTTTGAATTGGACTGTTGCAGCGTTGCTGGCTACAGTTCGAACATGAATCAAACCGTCCGCGTCAGCGACATCCCGCTCTGGACCACCGGCTCAAGCACCACGCTTGCCCGCGATTCGAAGTCTGCGCGCAAAGACCTGTCGGCAAGGCACTCCATCACCGCTTGCGCCGTTTTGCTCGCCTATATCGCCATCTATATGTGCGTGGGGTTCGCTGTAGTTGCGCTGGTCGCTCGGGCCTGGCTCGCCATCTTCGAATAACCCTGGCATCAGAAAATCCTATTTAGGCTGATTTCGATCCAGCCAATTTGCTTTCCACTGATGAAAATCCTTGGCGACGATTCGTTCATCGTGAACACTCTTTGATTCGTCAGAGCACAAGAAAAGCACAGGCTCCGCCATCACGTCCGGGCGCAAGAGCGGAACGCCAAACTTGACCCGCCATTGTTCCGGGTCGGCTCGAAATTCGTCCGGGAGCATCCCTGTATCTGTCGCGCCCCCTGGCAGAAGGATATTCACGGTGACTCCACGCCCAGCCAGATCCTCAGCCATGATGTGGGAGAGCGACTCAGCTCCCGCCCGAGAGGGGCCATACGGAATCATGCCTTTCCGCTTCATAGTTCCGTAATTTGCGCTGATATTGATGATTCTTCCGCCACCGGCTTTCAGCAAATAGGGAACGACTTCCTTAGCTACCAAAAAGTATCCTGTAAGATTCGTGTCGATGAGATCGCGGAATCCAGATGCAGAAACCTCCCAGAAAGGATGAGGATCGGTCGCAAATTTGGGATTGACGGTTCCCATTCCGATTCCAGCATTATTAATCAGGACGTCGATGCCGCCCCAGAGCTGCACTATCTCCGCGACTCCTTTTTGAATCGACTGCTCATCTCGAACATTGATGAGAGCTCCAACACATTCTCCAGAACTGGACTTCAGAGACGAGACGACTCGAGCAATTTTGTTCTGGTCTCGTCCACCGACCGCGACCTTTGCCCCTTCTTTTAGGAGCGCCTGAGCCATCGCCAATCCCAGCCCACTGGTAGCCCCAGTAATCAGAATGCGCTTTCCGGCTATTCCTGAATAGTGGCTCATGATCTCGCCTGATTCTTCGTTTACGAAATGCGGCTAGAATATTTCCCTGCGATTCATCGAAAGGGATAGCCTGTCAGTCTGGGCGTGCGCTTGGTTTGTATCCGCGGGCTTCAGCCCCGGCAGCCTTCGCGTTGTTGCCAGCCTCGCCTTACTGCTTGCCTGTCTCAGTTAATTCTTCGGTTTGACGAGCGCCTGATAGACGGCCGGGCGGCTGATCTGTTCGACGTTCGGCTGATGAGGGGCGATCATGTGCTGGGTCATGCCGACGAAGACGATGTCATTCGTAGGATCGATCCAGAACCACGTGTCGGCGGCGCCAATCCAGAAAAACGTGCCCTTCCCGACGATTTCGTCAGCGGTGGCGGGATCGGTGAACACGGCGCAATCGTAACCCCAACCCATGCCGGGGCGAATCGTTTCGGGGCCCACCGAAAATTCGCCGGTCATGAGGCTGGGAGCGAGATGATTCGAGCTCATCAGCTGCACGGTGGCAGGCGCGAGGATGCGAACGCCATCCAGCTCGCCTCCATTGAGCAACATCTGCGCGAAGCGCATGTAATCCTGCGCGGTAGATACCATTCCCCCGCCGCCGGAAGGCATCGTCGGCTGCGATTTGTAATCGCCTACGCCCACATTGGATGGTGTGACGGCCGCCAGCGCGCCGCTTGAATCCTCACCGTAGAGCGTAGCGAAACGATTCCACTTATCGCTGGGAACGTAAAAGCCGCTATCCTTCATTTTCAGCGGCACGAAAATGTGATCGCGCATGAAATCAGGAAGTGACTGGCCCGAAAGCTTTTCAATGATGTAGCCCTGGATATCCATCGAGACGCTGTAAACCCATTTTGTGCCCGGCTGGTAGAGCAGCGGAATGTTGGCGAGCTTATCAATCATCTCCTGGAGATTTTTCGACGCCAGCACTCCCTGCGTCACGTATGCCTTGTCTACAGGCCCGTCGCCGAACAATCCGTACGTGAAACCGGCAGTGTGCGTCATCAACTCGTGCATGGTCGGGGGATGGACTGGATCTTCGACCAGCATTTTTCCGTTGGCATCCACGCCTTTGAAAACCTTCAAGTGCGCGAATTCGGGAATATATTTCGAGATGGGGTCCTGCGGATTCCATTTACCTTCTTCGTAGAGAATCATCATGGACACGCCGGTGACGACCTTGGTCATCGAGAAGACGCGGAAAATCGTGTCGGTGGTCATGGGCGCGCCGCTGGCGAGGTCTTTTTTGCCATACGCCTTCAGATCGACCACTTTGCCATGCCGTGCGAGGAGCGTCACGGCGCCCGCCATCGTTTTCTTTTTGTCAATTTCCTGCTGAATGGCGGCGTGCAGGCGCTCAAGTCGCTCGGAGGAAAAACCGACAGATTCAGGCTTTGCAACGACAATATCAGGAGATTTTGTGGTCGCTTGCTGCCCGCGCGTGCATGTTCCAGCTGAAGTAACGAAAACCAATACACACACAATTCGCAGGTACGCCGAGAACTGCCTTTGTCTCATTTTGTCCTCTCTCACTTCCGCCAGAAAAGCTGCGTCGATAGTGAATCTCGCAGCTTACTGATTTCACTGTGTCGACTCAATCCTATTTCCCCAAGACGTTGCCGTTGCCTGTGTAGCGCCGCGCCTTCAGGCCGGCATCTCCCCGCTGGGAACCGCAAACTCTTTTACGGGCACATTGATCCGCACGATTCCACAAGGCTGAGAAAGGCCTATCCAAAGGCATTTCGAATCTGATCCTCGCGAGGGCTCGCCCACCTTTCCGTCAGTGCGCGGTCGCATTCTTCTCCGGCAGCTCGAATACCCAAATCGCCGATGCCCGTACTTGGTGCGTCGTATTTGGTGGAAGCCCCCGCATTTATGCGGGGGAAACAGCTCCAAAATGAAAGGGCTTTAGCCCTGGGATTTTTCACTCGCAGCCGCGGCCGCGGTTGACAATGTCGCGCCGGCTGTCCCGACCGAAGCCGAAGGGGCGGGCTCACTTCGGCATCTTCTGGCTATCGCCGCCCCAACGCCTAATTTTTCGTCTTATTTGTTATTCGAGGGCGAAGATGGCGCGGACCATGGCTCCCCTAGAGATTTTTTGAGGCAGTAGCTTTACGGGATGAAGTGGCGGCCACTGTCGCGGTCCCACAATGGCCTCTGTGTTCACGATTTGGCCGGATGTCAGATAGCTTAATTGCGTGAACACGCGGTTTTGATTTGTTGCATACAAAAGAGCGCCAACTTTTCCGCCGAACGACTTGGCCATCCGGTCAGCAATCGAGCGAGCCTGTTCGAGCGCCGCCGAGTACGCCTTATCGTCAGCAGAGGCGGGGTCGGAAAGTTGCCACGACGGATCGGTCACGTAATTGGCTCCTGAAGCGACGGCGAGATCAATCAGTTGCTGCGCCACGGTTGGGTTCGACGTAATCGACCAGCTTTGCAGGGCCTCATACTGTTTCTCCTTGCGTTCGGGTGGTGTCATCGCGCTAAGTTCGTTGTCCGCAACCCGGTTCGAAGATAGCTCGGAAGTAGAAATATCTTTCTGCGGAATGCCGGCGTTAGTCCAGGATTTCAGTATTTGGTCGGCGATGCGCATGTTTTCCTTATAAGCGGCATCGTGGGTAGGCCCCCAGTTGTGGTAGCCGACGGTGATCGAGACGAGATCTGCGCTCACTTCGACCGAGGCCTGAGTGGTCAGCTCGATTGTGCGGTTCTGCTTATCGACTTGGATTGTTTGTGCGCCTGTCGCACCTGCCCCAAGAATGAAGGCGAATGCAAATACGAAACTCCACCGAGGAGAGAACATGGTATGTCTCCTTTTGAAGGATGGTAAGGTCGGACGGCGGTCTATATCAATTAGTTAATCAGCTGGGCGTGCGCCAAACAGCATGTGGGACATCCTCCTGCAGGAGGGTGGCGCACACTTTCGGCCCGGGCTTTCCCTGTTACATCGAAGATCGGGCGGATCACTCCACACAAGAACTGGATTGCAGACTCGATCGAACCTTGTGGGTGCCACAACTCTTCGCGCCGTTCGCGAAGGGTGCGCGGGGTTTTCACCCCTCGAATGCTATTCATCGCAAGAACTGATTGACTGCCCCACGTCACTGCATGGTCGGGTTCTTTTCCGGCAGCTCGAATACCCAAATCTCGGCGCCGCGACCGGGCGGGTTCTGAATTTCCGGCACGAGCACCGGAAAAGTTGAGGCCTGTGCGCCGCCGTTGCCGACAACCACAGCGAGATACTGCTTTCCGCCGACGCTATACGTGATTGGCGCGGAGCTGGGCACGTCGTTCATTCGCACCTGCCACAGGGTCGCGCCCGTTTTGTCGTCATACGCCTTCAGGTAGCGGTCGAGCGAGCCTGCGAAAACCACGCCGCCCGCCGTATCCAGCACTCCCGTGGATTGCGGCGCGCGCTGCCGGTCGATCCACAGCACCTTCTTGGTCTCCAGGTTGAGCGCCTCCACCCGCCCAAATTTGCCGTCGCTGTCGGGCCGCGGGCGGATGAACCAGTTCACGCCGGACGTCAAATTCCCTCGCTCGCCTTTCGGCGCCGGAATCAAATCCATGCACGATTCAACCATCGGCACGTACAGAATCTTGGTCTCGGCGTTATACGACGTGGGAATCCAGCTCCGCCCACCTCCCGGGTGAGGACAAATCATGTGCACCTTGCCGTCGCCCACGATGACCTCGGGATTAATCGTTTTCTCTCCGGTTTTTGGATCGATCGACGCAATCACATTCTGTATGCCCAGGTCCTTTGAGAAGATATATTTCCCCGTTGCCGCGTCCATGCCCTCGTAAATTCCCATCTTACCCGACGTCACCACCAACTTCTTTTCCGCGCCGTCCACCGGCAAATTAATTAGCTGCTGCTCGAATGCCCAGTCGAGATCCCACTGATCGTTGTGGACGTGCTGGAAATACCACACTAGCTTTCCGCTCGCCGGATCGAATGCCAGCGTGCAATCTGTGAACAGCCCATCATTTGAAAATCCCGGCACGCGATGCAGCACGGGCCCCGTGTCGTACGTCTGCCCAACTCCGAAGTACGCAAGCCCAAGTTGCGGATCGTAGCTTCCCGCCGTCCACACGGACGCGCCATTCCGCTTTTCGTCGGGCAAGCCATTCCAACTGTCGCCGGGCTCGCCCTTCTGCGCGATGGTGTGAAACCGCCACGCTGGGTTGCCGGTTTCAACATCCAGCGCCACGATGAGATTCCCGCCAGGCGCCTGGCCCTCGATTCCTTGCATCACTTTGCCTTTGGCCACCAGGGGCCCTCCGCTGACCTGGTAGCCCTTCTTGTAGTCGACGAGCGGGGAGTCCCAAATCACCGTTCCCGTCTTCGCGTCCAGCGCCACCAGATGATCGTCCGAAGTCGGCACCAGCACTTTGTCTTCATAAATCGAGAGGTTGCGCTTCACCGCGAGCCGCACGTCGCTCGGCAATTCCCGCGAATATTGCCAGAGCAAATCGCCGGTCACCGCGTTCAACGCCTGCACGTTGTCGCCGTAGCTATCGACGAATAGCGCGCCGTCATGCTCCAGCGGCGTCGCTTCGTTCGGCCCGTTCGGCAACGACCACGCCCACGAGACGCGAAGATCGTGCACATTCTTCTTGTTGATCTGCTTCAGCGGGCTGAAGCCGTGGTCATTGTAGGTGCGCCGCCAGATCAGCCAGTCTCCGTCGGGCGGATTGTCGAGCATCTGGTCCGTCACCGGGCTGATCTTCTCCAACGGATTGGGTAAAACCACCGGAGGCATGGGCGGAGCGAGCGGCGAAAGCGGCATCATCGGCGCCGACCGCAGCGTCCCACCGCGCGGAATTTGCATTGATGCGAGCGCCTTTGTATCGGCTGGTAATTGCGTTTGGCCCGCCTGAATGCGGTTCTCCTGAAGCAAGTACGCGATGATCTGCGCCGCGCCCTCCGGCCCAAGCTGACCCGGCGTGGCCGGCGGCATCTTCGTATTGATGTAGGTGAAAAGCTCCACCGCCGACTTTCCGCCCCAATTGTTGCTGAACGTCATCCCGTTGAGCGCGCTCGCGAATTCGCTGCCGCCGAGCGTCTGCCCGTGGCAACTCGCGCAGCTTTTTGAATACGCGGTCTTGCCCTCTGCCGCCTGCTCCGCCGTGTACGTTGCGATCGTCCGGCTGTTGAACCGTTGCGGGTAAATGGGCGGCAAATACCCCAGAGCAATCAGAAATACGGCCATCGCCGCCGTGGTTCTGAGGACCGTCAATCGAGGTCCGGTTAGTATTTCGCGCTGCTTCATTCCTACCCCCACGCTAAATTATTGCGATAAGCGACGCCAAGACTTCTTCCGGCCGCTCTTCGCGCGCATTGAACCACTATTCACTTTAGAAAACTAGAGGAAACGTGCTGCACAGGAGGCTTGCAAACAGTCATCAGCTATTTCTCGGCTTCGCGGCCCGCGCGGAGCTTCCAAACAATTTGGCGCAGCATTCCGAGCCAGATCACCGCGTCGCGCTCCTGAATTTTCAGCCGCCGCACCACGCGCCGGATGCGCTCCTCGGAATCCGCCACTCGACGCATATCGAGAAATCCGCTCTCCCGTAGCGCGTCAAAGAGCATCTTCGTGATGCGTTCTACTTCAGCCGACGCCGCGAGCGCCACTTTCTCCGGCCGTCGAGTTCCCTTCCCCTCGCGGACCAATTCGTAGAGGCAGACCGCAACCGCCTGGCCCAGGTTCATCGAAATATTCTTCTCGTTGGTAGGAATGCGAATCAGCCAGTGGCAATGGCTCAGATCAGTATTCGAGAGCCCAAATTTTTCCGAGCCAAAAAGAAGCGCGACGCGGCTCGCTGCCAGCCGCTTGCGAATTAAGCGCGCGCCATCCTCGGGTCGCTGCAGGACATGGTGCAATTGCCGGTGACGCACCGCCGTCGTGCCGATTACCAGCGTGCAGTCCGCCACTGCGTCGGCGACGCTGTCGAACTGCTCCGCCCCGGCAAGCACATCCGACGCGCCCACCGCCGAACGCGCCTCGCGAAACGCAGGCTCGTACGGTTTCACCACTCGCAAGCGGCGAAAACCGAAGTTGCTCATCGCTCGCGCCGCCGCGCCAATATTCAGAGGGTTGCGGGTAGCCACGAGGACCACGCGCAGGCGATCGGATTCCGCGGGCTTAGCCAAGGTGCGCCCATTCTAAAGCAGACGCGCCCCGGCTCACGCACAAACTCGCCGCCCAAAGCAGCGCAAAGGCTGAGCGCACGCTCAGCCCTCGCTCTGTGGACGAGCTAACTTCCCTTGTGGTGCAAATCCGTACAAATTGCGACGGCGTTTGTTGGGTCAATCGCAGTGCTGTCGAATTCGATATTTTTGATGTCACCCTTCTTGTCGATCACGAACGTAGTTCGGCGCGCAAATTCATATTTGTCGCCAGCCATCGGATACTTTTGCAAAATGCCGTAATCGGTGAGCACTTTGCGGTTCATGTCGCTTAGCAGCGGGAAGGTAACGTCAATCTGCTTGGCAAATGCGGCGTTGGCGGGTGGGCTGTCTGTGCTGATTCCGAAAACAACGGTGTCGCTGGCTTCGATTTTGGCTAGATCAGACTGATAAGCCTGGAGTTCCTGTTTTCAACCGGGTGTGAACGCGAGAATGTAAAACGCGAGGATCACATTTTTCTTCCCGCGGAAACTGCTAAGGGTGACGGCACTCTGCTGGTTGGTCGGCAGCGTGAAATCCGGGGCAGTGTCGCCCACCTTGAGCTTGGTGGTGGCAATGGCCGCTTCCTGGCTCTGCGCCGCAGAGGGCAACGCGGCAACCATGAGCGCGAGAAGGGCCGCCACCGCTACAAATTGCTTCATGTGGTGCTCCTTTCCTGAGGATTAGCTGCATTTGGATGTTATCAGACTGTTGTTCTAGTTAGAAGGAATTGCCGCGCGTTGCGGGCGGCCCCCGGCCTTTGGTTTCAGTGAGTTACCGGGATTTCTACCGACAATTTTGTCAGATCGAAACGCGGTTTCAGCCGCACGGGGCAAAATGCGAATTTTCCGGATTTGACGGCGCCGGCGGACGCTACAAAAGTCGGTCGAGGCGGTCCTGAAGTTTGCGGTGTTCGATCTGGCGCTCGACTACCGTGGCGCGAAGGCTGTCCACGACCTGGCCTGGGGCCTTGCTCGTGAAACTTTCGTCGGTAAGGCGCTTTTGCTTTGACTCGATGTCTTTTTCAAGACGGTCGATTTCTTTTTTCAGGCGCGCGATTTCGGCGGGCTTGTCCACGGCGTCGCCATAGGCGATTCGCAAGTCGAATGCGGCGGTGGAACGAATGGCTCCGCTCTTAGGATCCAGATGATCCTTCGAGACGCGCAATTCCGAGAGCGAGGCCAGGCGCAGAAGCGGGTCCATATTTTCTTCGAGGAGATACCGCAGGGTCCGGCCTCGCGACGAAAAATCGGCGGCGACTTTTTTCTTTGGATCCAATTTCATTTCGGCGCGAATATTGCGAATAGCGACGATAATTACCTGCAATGTTGCCATCTCGTTGTTGGCCGCATTGTCCGCCCAATGTCCGTGCGCCTCGGGGAAACGATCCAGGGCGATCGAGCGCGCGCCTGCGGGTTGCGGTAGCTTGTGCCACAGCTCTTCGGTGAGGAACGGCATCACGGGATGCAGCAGGCGCAGCGCGGCATCCAGCGCGGCGAAAATATTTCGCCATGCGGGAACGGCGATTTCGCGATTGGGATTTGCGAGCTGCGGTTTCACCCATTCGATGTACCAGTCGCAGAAATCGCCCCAGAAAAATTGGTAAATCGTTTGGCAGGCTTCGTGAAAGCGGAAATTTTCAAGAGCGTCGTTGACCTGCGCGGCGGCGGACGCGAGTCGCGAAAAAATCCAGCGGTGCGCCAGCGCCCCTTCTCCGGGAACGGGGTACGGCGCTTTGGCGCGGATTTCGGGAGCGGCGAGTTCGTCCAGCGTGAAACCATTTGCTTCAACTTTTTCCAAATTGACGAAAAGAAAACGTGCGGCATTCCAGATCTTATTTGCGAAGGCGCGCGCGCCGAGAATGCGGTCTTCGGTGAGCGCGATGTCGGTGCCGGGGGCGGCCATGCTGGCGAGCATGTAGCGGAGAGCGTCCGTGCCGTATTGCTGCGTGAGTTGCAGCGGATCGACTCCTGTGCCCTTTGTCTTGGACATCTTAGCGCCTTCGGCTGTGCGGACCAGTGAGTGCAGATAGAGACGGCGAAACGGAACCCGATCGCGAGGTTCTTTGCCGCCGGTAAGGTGCAGTCCCATCATGATCATACGCACATCCCAGAAAAACAGAATGTCGTAGCCGCTGATTAGTAGGCTGGTGGGATAGAAGGTGCGCAAGTCTTCGGTGTCGTCGGGCCAGCCGAGCGTGGAAAACGGCCATAGGGCGGAGCTGAACCAGGTGTCGAGGACATCGGTATCCTGGGTGAGTTTCTTGCCGCCGCACTTCGGGCATTTTTCCGGAGCGCTTGCCGCGCGCGCGTGGCCTTCCACAATTTCGACGCGCGAATCCGTGGCGGGAACCATTTCCGTGCAATCGGCGCAATGCCAGATGGGAATACGGTGGCCCCACCAAAGCTGGCGCGAGATGCACCAATCGCGAATATTTTCGAGCCAGTGCAGCAGGATGGTGCGCTGATTCTCGGGGACGACCTCAACCAGGCCATCCTGGACGACGGCTTTCGCGGGTTCGGCGAGCGGCTTCATTTTCATAAACCACTGCGTAGAAATTCGCGGCTCAACGATGGATTTGCAGCGGTCGCAGACGCCGACGGCGTGCATGTGCTCTTTCACGCCTTCAAGCAGGCCTAGTTCCTTCAAATCCGCGACGATACGGGCGCGCGCGGCGAAGCGCTCGGCACCTGCGTATTTTCCGGCGGCTTCGTTCATGTGGCCGTCATTGGTCATCACATCGATTTGGGGAAGATTGTGGCGCTTGCCTACTTCGAAGTCATTGGGGTCGTGCGCCGGAGTGATCTTGACGACGCCGGTGCCGAACTCGCGGTCAACATAGGTGTCCGCGATGATCGGAATTTCGCGATTCATCAGGGGAAGCATCACACTCTTGCCGATGAAGCGCTGGTAGCGTTCGTCGTCGGGATGAACGGCGACGGCGGTATCGCCGAGCATCGTTTCCGGACGCGTGGTGGCGACCACGAGAAATTCCTTCGAGCCGGCGATGGGATAGCGAATGTTCCAAATTTCTCCGGCGCGCTCGTGATGGACGACTTCGAGATCGCTTATTGCGGTCTGACATCGCGGGCACCAATTGACCATGTAGCGGCCGCGATAGATCAGGCCTTCACGGTAGAGGCGCAGAAAGGCTTCGATCACCGCGCGGTAAAGGGCGGGTTCGAGGGTAAAACGCTCGCGCGTCCAATCGCAGGAGGCGCCGAGCCGGATCATCTGGTCTTTTATTACGCCGCCGCTTTCCTCTTTCCACGTCCAGACGCGCCGCTCGAACTCCTCGCGGCCTAAATCCTGGCGGCGGAGTTTTTCCTTGGCAAGCTGGCGCTCGACAACATACTGGGTGGCGATTCCGGCGTGGTCCATCCCAGGGAGCCAGAGAGTGCGGTGTCCGCGCATGCGATGCCAGCGGACCAGCATGTCAATTTGAGTGTGTTCGAGCATGTGGCCGATATGGATCGAGCCAGTGATATTGGGAGGAGGAAGGGCTATCGAAAACGGAGAGCCGTTCCCGGAATTTTCGGCGCGGAAAAGTTTTTCGTCGAACCAGGACTTGGCCCAGCGCTCTTCGATTTCCTGCGGTTCGTAAGCCTTGGGAATTTCCCGGGGCATGGATTCCTAACGTTGTTGAATTTTCTAGCGAGGTAAAGAACCACTATAAGGGCCGGGTGCAGAGGGCGTCAATTGGCCGGTGGAAGTAGCCACAGGTCAGGTTCCGATGGGCGCGTCTATCAGGGATAGGATATTTGCCCGCGTAGTATTCGACTTGTTCGATTAGCGCGGTGGATTCAATGGGTCAACGCAACACTAGCTCGAAGGCTATGTGCAACAGTTTGAAAGGCTGAATTGGTTCGCGAGTGTTAATTCAAAGAAGCAACTGCCCTGTTTAAGTCTAAATAGAATCGAGACCTAGAGATCGGTCCTCTTTGAAAAGCCTGCAGAAGCAATCAACTAGACGGGTGTTGCATCGACCGGTTGAGCTCACAGCGTTAATCAGGCAAGTGGGTGCACCTGACTGCTGCCAAGCCCTATTCCCCGGTTTGTTGGAACCGGGAGGAGTGTAACGGACAGAGCTGTTTGAGTCGAGTTGCGTGCACGCAAGGCATGCTCTCGCTCGCGGCGTCGTTAGTGGGTCTTGCGACAGCGCAGTTACTCACTTCTGGATGTTCAATTTCGCTCACCTTGCGTGTGGTCAATTTTGCTCACCTAGACGGGTTGGCCTGGGGGGCCTACGATGATGCCCGTCGGCCAGGTTTCCTGAGCCAATTGAAGGAGCAGACCCGAATGGCGAGCAAACGTAGTCTTGGTATCAGTCGCACAGTTCTCCGCAAAAAGTTCCGCGCTGGGATTTCTTTCCGGAACTACCGAGACAAGGAGGCCGTCTTTTCGCAAGGTGATTCCGCCGATTCTGTCTTCTACATCGAGAGCGGCACGGTGAAGCTCACGGTGGTCAGCACGCGCAAGAAAGCTATCATTGCCATCCTACATCGAGGTAGCTTTTTTGGAGAAGGCTGCCTAGCGGGGCAATCTCTGCGTATTTGCACGGCGAGATCGATGGGACAATCCGATGTCATTCGACTGCAAAAAGAGAGCACTATTCGCACGCTCAAGAAAGACCCGCGGTTTGCAACGCTCTTTGTTGGATATTTACTTTCACGGGTTGTTCGAATCGAGGAAGACCTGATAGATCAATTCTTCAATTTCAGCGAAAGGCGACTGGCGCGGGTTCTGTTGCTGTTTGGGGAAATAACCAAGGAATCGAAGTCGGACTCGGCCCTGAAGGTGAGCCAATCAACCCTGGCGGAGATGGTTGGTACCACCCGCCCAAGAGTCAGTAAATTCATGAACGATTTCAAGAAGAAGGGCTTGGTCAGCTACAACGGAGGCTTGAAAATAAATAGCGCACTGGTCATCGCGTTCCTGGCAAACCGCCCGATGTCCGTCAAGAAAACGTAGATGACCCTGCAGCGGCGTGCTAGCTCCTGGTAGTCGGAAAACCGGACAAGTGAAGTGTTACTTGCACATTTGAACGACTGGCACAACATCCTACTGCAGTCCAGCCATCGCCGTTGGGCACAGGCCACCTGCAACTGCTGGGTGGGTGCCCGTCGGGTCTTTCCGAATCACGCCAGTCGCATCCGAGCAAAAACTGGATTGACCGGTGAGGCCTTTCGTTGTAGGCCATGCGGAAATTGTATACCCGTCAGAGAAGCCGGCTGTGCAACCCTTGGGCACAGTCGTCACCTTCTGTGCGCCCTTTCCGAAAGTGAATATGTAACCGCTTTTGGTCCCGGTGGTCAGCAGCGAATCAACAAATTCTGCGTTCTTACAGCTCGCTGCTGCAGTTCCCGTGGTGCCCATCTCGGCCAATGTGCCGGGGAAACCATCGCTGTAGGTCGAATTAAATGAAGCGGCAGCCGTATTGATGGCGCGAATGGAATCGACCGCAGATGCCTCGTTCGCAGCCATTCGAGAACGAAGCAGATTCGGAATCGCAATGGCCGCTATGATCAAAATGATCGCTACGACGACCAGCAGTTCAATTATTGAGAATCCTTTTTGATTCTTCCCCGTCATCTCATTCTCGACGCGCGAAATGTAGGGGGAGACCCGTGCACTTTTCCATGTCTCCCGGCGAGAGGCGCCTGTGTTCCAAGGCTCGTAACCTATCGACGATCCTCACGAACTCTCCCCTGGAGGACTGAACGGTGTGCAAGGAAGTGCCCCAACCCACAGTTAGAATAGTACATCGCCTAACACGGCACTCGGAAAACTCCCAGTTCAGGTCTTAAGGATAAATGACTCGTTTGTTGGACGTTGGCCCCATTTTGATGCGCATGGGCCGGCCAAACAGGGTGGGTTCAGGTCTTACTAACTGACCGGATGGGTGACTCGCTCAAAGTGCTGCGGTCCTCGCGCGAAGCAGGGACGCGGGACGCCGCCTGTTCGATGAGCGGGCCGACTAGAACGGCGACGGCGCCTCCGATTACAAGCCATAGTAGAAGGACCGTTATAATGATCGAAAGTATCATCCCGGTTGACATTCGAGTGACCTGATTCAAGTGTGCGAAAAGGGGCCGTCGGGCGGAATGGCCTGAAGCTCTCAAACTTCCTGGGCCTAGCGCTCTAGTACCCTGCGGGTCGTCCAAGTCGAGACCCCATCGTCCTTCGCCGGGCGAGCCGACCGGACAAGTGCCTTTTTCGACCTTCGCATGACCGGTGGCTCGCCACGGGATGCTGGAGCAGATAGACTGATTCGGGGGAACAAACTTTTGATTTTCCCGGCGGCTCGACGGCCGGCCCTGCGAAGGCAAAAGCAGATCCCTCACCCAATCCGCGTAAAACGCGGCTTGGTTCGGGATGACATTTCTTCGTCAGGGCAGCCGGGATGACAACTGAGGCGCGCAGCCACGCGATCTTCACGGGCGGGTCGGCATCCTGATGGACGTTCTCAAGAAACTTTTCGAGCAGCATTTCCACTCGCCGGCGGGCCGGGTGCAGCCGCTTCACGGGCAGCTCGGCGGCTCGGGACGCAAACTCGTGCGGATCAGCAACAAAGAAGCGAGCGCGATTGGCGTGTTTTATAGCGGGCGCGAAGAAAACATCGCGTTTCTGGAATTTTCCAGGCATTTTCGACGGCATGGACTTCCTGTACCGGAAATTTACGCGGAAGATTTGAGCCACGGCGCCTATCTCGAAGAAGATCTCGGCGACACCACGCTTTTTGAGTTTCTCTCGGAGAATCGGGAGGGGGCGAAGATCGCGCCGGAAGCGGTCGAAGCATATCGCAAGGTGGCGGCGGTGTTGCCACGGTTTCAGGTGGAGGCCGGGCGGGATTTGGATTACAGCGTGTGCTATCCGCGCGGCGTTTTCGACGGGCAATCGATCGCGTGGGATTTGAATTACTTCAAATACTATTTTCTGAGGCTCGCCGGGATCCCTTTCAACGAGCAACTGCTGGAAGACGACTTCGGACGGTTGACGACATTTTTGCTGAGCGCGGACACGGATTACTTTCTGTACCGGGATTTTCAATCACGTAACATCATGCTGCGCGGCGGACAACCGTTTTTTCTGGATTACCAGGGCGGGCGCAAGGGCGCGCTGCAATACGACATCGCTTCCCTTCTGTACGACGCCAAGGCCGATCTGCCGCCGGAGCTGCGCCAGGAATTGCTGGAGCATTATCTGGACCAGCTTGCGGGCTTCATCGAGCTGAAGCGCGAAACGTTCATGCGGCACTACTATGCGTATGTTTACGTGCGAGTGATGCAGGCGTTGGGGGCCTACGGCTTTCGCGGTTTTTACGAGCGCAAGACACATTTTTTACAGAGCGTGCCCTACGCGCTGAAAAACGTGCAATGGCTACTCGAGAACGCGGAACTGCCGATCGCGCTGCCGGCGCTGATGGGCGCGTTCAAAAGCATGTTGCGCGAGCGGAAACTGCAGAGTTTCGCTTCGGAAAGCACTGCGCTGACGGTGCGGATTTTCAGCTTTTCATTTCATCGCAGCGCGCCACAAGACGAGAGCGGCAACGGCGGCGGGTTCGTTTTCGACGCACGCAGCCTTCCCAATCCCGGACGCGAGGAGCGGTTCAAAGCTCTCACAGGCCAAGACGCGCCGGTGATCGAATACTTGAACAACCAGGAGAGCGTGCACAAGTATCTGGCGAGCGTGATGGCGCTGGTGGAGGCGAGCGTGGCGGAATATCAGCAACGCGGGTTCAAGAACCTGATGATTTCATTCGGCTGCACGGGTGGGCAGCATCGCTCAGTCTATCTGGCGGAGGAAGTGGCGAAACGGTTGGGCGGCAGGCGGGGAGTGGAGGTCGTGCTGCGCCACGTTGAAATGGAGAATTGGAATCAATGAAAGCGATGATTTTGGCCGCGGGATTGGGCACGCGGTTGCGGCCGCTGACGGACAGCCGGCCGAAGGCGCTGGTGGAAGTGGGCGGGCGGACACTTTTGGAGATTACGCTTTCGCGGCTGCGGACATTTGGCGTTCACGACGTGATTATCAACGTGCACCATTTTGCCGATATGGTGGTCGAGTATCTAAGAGCGAACGATCACTTCGGCATGCACATTGAAGTATCTCGCGAGGAACTGTTGCTGGATACGGGCGGCGGCTTGAAAAAGGCCTCCCATTTTTTCCTCCGTGATTTCGGCACTTTTGAAGAGCCCTTCGTTTTGCACAATGTGGACGTGATCAGCACGATCGATCTGCGACGAATGGTGCGATTTCACAATCAAAATCAAGCGCTCGCCACACTGGCAGTGCAAGAGCGGGAGACATCGCGATATTTGCTCTTCGACGAGAAGCTGCAGCTTTGCGGGCGGGTATTGGGCGGCGACCGGAAGAGCGAGCCGGTTCGACCTGCAGCGGCGGTGTGGGCGCTAGCTTTTTGCGGCGTCCACGTTATCTCGCCTCGTCTTTTTGCGATGATGGTCGAACAAGGCGCCTTTTCGATCATTACGCCATATCTGCGGCTTGCTGGTAACGGGGAGAAAATCCAGGCGTTTCACGCCGACGAATATTACTGGCGCGATGTCGGCAGGCCGGACCATGTGCTGCGGGCCGCGCGCGATTTAGAGCAGAAAGTCCTCCTGCCGGACTAAAACTTCAATTTGGAATGGCAACCGTTAGCGCGGAATCTTAACGGGATGCGAGTGGGCCAGGCGCCATGGGAAACCAGCAGGGTTGGCGCGGGAATAAGGGTCCCGGCGCATCTGGGAGGCTTTTGCAAGCAGAAGAAGGGCGGCGAAGGTGACGGTCGCAACGGCAACTTGTAACCAGCCCGGCAAGAGCGCGGCGTTGCCCACCAGGCCGAGAGCCACAAAGCAGAAAAAAAAGTGCGCGCAGAAAACTTGAAGCGACGCTTGGCCCAGCATGATCAGAGACCGCGAAACCGGCTTCACAAACCACAGGAGCGCGAACCGCTTCAAAACCGAATGAAAGCGCAGCACGAGCAGGATGACCGCCGGGAAGTCAACGAGGCGGATGGCGGCGAGATTCCACTTGTCAAAAAGCACGGAGTAGCTTCCCAGGTTTAGGCCGAAGACTTCCACGTATCGTAACGTGAACACAGCTGTGGCTACGCATGCGGCCGGAATCCACAGGCGCTGCGCCCATTTCACGGCGGGTAATTCGTCCTTTGCCCAGCGCACTCCGAAGTACATGCCTAGGACCCAAAGAAACTGCCACGCCCACGGATTGAATGCGCCCATCTCGTTCAGCGGCACGCGGAGCGGAGTGGCGGCGACGATCCAGTGATAGAGCGCGGTGCGAAAGCCGAACTGCGCGGCCAGCCAGAGCGCGGCGCTTCCGCCGAGCACGAGACGCCACGAAAGCCGGGCGCCCAACAAGAGCAGCACCGGCGACAGGAGGCAAAAACCAACATAAAGCGGAATGATATCGAGGAGCGGAGGGCGGTAGATCAAGAGCAGGCCGTCACGGACGGCGCGCTCGACGCCTGCGGCGAAGTAAAAATCGAGCATGTTGTGGAGGGCGGGGCGTCCGCGAAGGGCATAGCGGCTGACGGCCGCAAACGCGAAAAGGAGCAAGAGGACGTGAAAGATGTACAAGCGCACGGCGCGAAGAAACAATTTGCGACTCATAGCGGCGGCGCCATCGCGTTCGAAGACGCGGAAATAGATGCGGCCGGTAAGGAGCGCCGAGAGGAAGATGAATCCTTCGGACGCGGAAACGTAGCCGAAGGGCTGGTTCACCCGCGCGCTGAGAATGGTGGGCAGATGGACGAGGGCCATCCAGACCAGCATCATGCCGCGCGCAGCATCGAGTTCGGCAGACCGCTTCATTCGGTCAAGTCCCACTTCCTTTAGTCATTTCCGGGTATGGCAATTCTTGGGTCGGGTGAAGCTTAAGCGTCGCATAGTGAAGAATCCAATTCAATTCGCAAATTCGGATCATAGCGCCGACTAATCGATCGTCTCGTGGAGTCGAAACTGGGCCTTCACCTCACCTATAAAAGCAGATGCGCCGATGCGTGGAAGCGTTGCGCCCCAAGTGGCGCACTCAGGGAAAAAGACAAGGGAATGTAGGTTGAAGAGGGTATGCCAGCCGATTTTCGTGACGGTTCGGTGCGCGAACTCGGCGACGATTCGCTGCAAAGGCCGCGGCGTGCCAGAGGCTGGGACTATGCGAATGATAGGCATTATATCTTAGACCTATCGGAGAGGGGTGCACTATACTGGCCGGCGAAAGGGGGATTTCAATGCCCGATAATCCGAAGATGAAAGTTGTAAAAGCAGGCGACGTGACGCAACGAGTGGGCGTGGAAGTGATTCGCGCGCGTGGCGTCGACGTGGAAAAGCTGATCAAAATGTTGGTTGCCAACGCAGCGGCGGAATTTGCCAGCACTTATTACTACTACACGATTCTCCGCATGCATCTTGCGGGTCACGAGGATTACAAAGAGATTTGCGAGGATGCACGGCTGGAAGATCGCGCCCACTGGGAGCTGATCGTCCCGCGCATTTACGAACTCGGCGGCGAGCTGCCGAACGACCTGAAGGTGTTTCACGACCAGGCCGGTTGCGAAGCGGCAAAGCTGCCCGATCCACCAACCACGGTGAACATTTTGACGCTGCTGCTGGAATCGGAGCGCTGCGCGATTCGCAGCTGGATCGCCATTTGCGATATGACGTTTGGCAAGGATCCGCGAACTTACGACATGGCCTCGCGCATCCTGAATGAAGAAATCGAACACGAAGCGTGGTTCATCGAGCTGCTGGCGTTTGAACGCGACGGCAAGTCGATTCCGTCGGGACATTTCCGGCGCGGCGAGCCGGGGCATGCTCCCTACAGCAAGAATGCCAGTTTCTACAATCCATGATGATTGCCCCTGGGGTCCTGCTTAGCTCGCTTGCGTTAGGCAGGACTTCCCTGGGAAATTGAATGACACCTTCCCTTCCCCTATTCGATGTCGTCCTTTTGCTGCCCAATAACGAGAAGCGGTGCATTCAGGTGGGCGGCGAGGAACATATTTGGGACGCCGCGTCGAAAGCGGGCATTGTGCTGCCCGCACTTTGCCATCAGGGACGATGCCTCACCTGCGCAGGGCGTCTCGAAAATGCCGGCGAGGTGGACCAGTCAGATTCGATTCGCTACTACCCCGAGGATCGCGAGGCGGGATTCGTCTTGCTGTGCACCGGGAAGCCGCGGTCGTCGCTGCGAATCCGGACGCACCAGCAGGATGAGATGCGAAAGCAGCGGCTGCAGAAAAGGCTGCCGGCCCCGTACACGTGAGCGGCGCGCGATGGCAGCGGGTAAGCTCGGTCGCCATTGCGGCGCGACGCGGGTCCGAATTGGCGCACTACGAGGATACGAATAAAATCTTTACACCGAGGGGCGGATTCGCGCAAGTACCTGTTGGTGTAAAGAAAAGTCGTCTACGGTAACTTGCGATCCGAACCCAGAAACAGCCGATTTTGCGCGGGCTTTGCTCCCGTCGTGCGTCGCAGCAACCAGAATGGCGCCGACAGCGAAGAAAAGGCGCCGGCGGGACGCCGGCGCTACAAGAACACGGCGCTCTCGGAAAATTCGGCTCGGGCACTGGGTAAATTTGGAAATCTCTGGCAAAATATGCGGCGATGACAGAGCGCTCCGCGAATCCAATCTTCAATGACAACAAACTGAAACTCGGCACCTTCTGCACCAACACAATCGCGAACATGACATTTGTTCCGGAGGTGCTATACCCGACGTGGCAAAACACGCTCACGGCGGCCCTCATTGCGGACAAGGCCGGCCTTGAAGCAATCGTCCCCATCGCGCGATGGAAGGGCTATCTGGACGGCAAGCCGAACCATCCCACGAATGACGTGCTGGACGTTTTCGCTTGGGCTGCGGCAATGGCGCAGGCGACGCGTAACACGTGCGTGTTCGCGACTTCGCATGCACCAACGATGCATCCGCTGCTCGTCGCTCGACAGTGCGCGACCATCGACGCGATCTCCGGCGGGCGCTTTGCGCTGAATGTGGTTGGCGGCTGGAATCGCCGGGAATTCGATATGTTCGGCATCGAGCTGGTAGAGCACGACCAGCGGTACGTTTACCTGGAGGAGTGGTTGCGGGTGGTAAGGAGGCTTTGGACCGAGCCGGGCGAATTCGACGAGAACTCAAAATTCTTTCACATGAAGAAGGCTATCTCGCGTCCTCAGCCTCTGCAGAAGAGCGGAGTGCCGATCATGAATGCGGCGCTTTCGCCGGTCGGAATGCGCTTTTCGGCGAAGAACTCGCAGATCGGACTAATCAGCCCGCGAGGGGATACTCCGGAAGAGTGGCGGCCAGCGGTAGAAAATTACAAGAAGATCGCGCGCGAAGAATTCGGCCGAGAAATCCAACTTTGGACGAACGTATCGGTGGTGCAGCGCGACACGAAGAAGGAAGCAGAAGAATACCTGCATCGCTATGCGGTGGAATACCTCGATAACGAGGTGATGGACAGCATCATGGAGACGATCAGCACCGAGAACAATATTCCGGCTGGATCCCAGCAACTCGCCGCCATGCGCAGGCGAATGGCCGTGGGCGCCGGGCACCCCTTGATCGGGACCGCGCAGAGTATCGCCGAGGAGTTGCAGCGCATGTCCGAGGTGGGGCTCGACGGCATAATTATGACTTGGCCCGATTACATCGATGGCGTGAAACGCTTCACGAAGGACGTACTGCCGCTGCTCGAGCAAGCGGGACTGCGCAAACCGTTTGCGAAGGCCAGCTGACACTGTGGTCCGCGTAGGCAAAAGGGCGGCCAGCCAGGGCTAAAGCCCCGATTTAATGAAGCGTTTTTCCCCCGCATAAATGCTGGGGCTTCCACCGTAAGGCGCTGATGCCGACGCGTTTTTTCCCGCTCGCGTGGACTCTAGGGCACATCGAAGAGAGATTCTAGCCTCGCACGCAAGGTCAGTGGCGCGGCGAAGCCAAGTATGTTTGCCGGGCACAGCATGCTGTGCCCCTACGAAGACCCGACACTGAAGCGTTGCTCCGCCGCAGGAATGCGGCTGTTCGCACGCGACCGCTGCGTGAACGCGGGGCCAGCACCGACTGCTACTGCTTTCGCATGAAGAGAGATGGGTTTTTCAGGAGTTCTTCGTAACGCTGCATATCCTGGTTGTTTTCGACGCATTCGTATTCGCGGATACGGGTGCCTGGTCGAAGCATTAAGGTGCCGTGGCGGGTCCAAGGACCGGTGAGGACCGCGGGGTCTTCGACGGTGTCCTCGTAGACGATGGTGTTTTCATCCACGCGGGTGAATTTCTCGACCACGTGCAACTTCTCGCTGTGAATGGTTCCGGTGCCGGAAAGCCAAGTCTTGTCATTGAAGCCGGTGACATCCACTACCAGAGTGTCGCCTTCCCAGTGGCCTACTGAATCGCCCATGTAGCTTGGCTCGAGGTCGTCGGGGTGCTTGGCATCGATCGGGATGATGCGGAAAAGGTGAAAGACCTCGAACAGCATGACGACGGTCTTCGGAGTTTGCACGATCTGCATCGGAAATAGGCCCATGAGAGTGGTTCGCGGCACGCCGGGCGGCAGGCAACGGACCATCGGCTCATCAATTCCGCGGCGGTTGTAAGCTTCCACGACCTTCGCCGCCGCCCAAGGCTGATATGGAGGCCTCGGCGGCGGACCTTTGATCGCGTAAGGAGTGATCGGTCCGCTCTGGCCCAGCGGTCCATCGCCGTTGTTAGTGTCCTCCCAGGTTCCGATGCGGTTGCTGCCGCCTTGCCATACTCCGTTCATGTCCGGGTGGCCATCCGCCGCGCGCGGCACGTTTGGGCTGACAGGTGGCGGATAGACGTACGGTGCGGACGTGTCCTGCGCGGACGCCTGCGTAGCCGAGTTTTGTGCGGAGGAATTCTGCTGCGCGGCCAGGGTCGCCGGTAAAATGAGCAGCGTGGCAAGGAAAATGATCGTGAGATTATTTTTCATGACGAGCTCCCTCCGCTAGTTCGACGGGGGCACCGCAACTTGCGGCGCGGCTCCGCCGTCGCCTGTGCCGGGCGCGGGACCGAAGTAGAGCTTCTTACCATCTTGAAGCGTGACGGACCGCGCGTGCCCCCAAGAACCGCCGTTTCGCGCCTGCCAGCCGAAAATGACGATCGTGTCGCCGGCTTTTATGGTGGAGTCGCGCTTCCATCCGGTTCTGTAAAGAACACCGGGGGGATAGCCTTCGAATTTCCAATTGGTGACTTTGCCGCTGGGGTCTTTTACGTCGATGTAGATGAAGCTGTGAGGATTGGTCCACTCGATGCTGGTGATGACACCCGTCAACGTGACGGGCTTGTTGGCATCGTACTCAACGCCAAACGAGTGATGCGCCCGCGCAGGCAGGGCCGCAGACAGCAATAGACAAGAAATCGCAGAGCAAACGGCCGAGACGCCATATTTCATCCCCCACCCTCCCGCTCGGATCCGACTATATTCACGCGGGTAGCCGGAATCAAGCCAAAGCGTTGACGAGCCTTGCCCTGAGGCCATGCAGGTCGGGCGAAGGGATGGACCGTTATGGAACGAAGCCTTAGAGTAGGGCTCCGCCGCTGACGTCGAGATACTGCCCGGTGACCCACCTGCCGTCGTGCGATGCGAGAAACGCGGCCGCATCGGCAATGTCGTCCGGTTGCCCGACTCGGCCAAACGCGGAGGCAGAGCTAGCGAATTGGCGGCCTTTTGGATCGCTGAGAATGTCCGCGGCCATGTCGGTCTCCGTGAAGCCTGGCGCCAGTGAGTTGACGGTGATGTTTCGCGCCCCGAGCTCTTTCGCGAGTTCGAGCGTGAGGATATTCAGCGCGCCCTTCGTCATCGCGTAAGCGGCCTTCTGTGGAAAGGCGATGCGCGTGACCGCCGAGGAAATATTGATGATGCGGCCGCCATCGCGGAGGCGCGGCAATGCCTTCTGGCTGACAAAGAAGGGCACCTTCGCATTCAGCGCGAAGACTTCGTCGTAGGTCCGTTCCGTTGCCGTCGCGACCGGCGAGTCAGGCGCAACGCCCGCGTTGTTGACCAGAATATCAAAGCGATTCGCTCCAGTTCGTTTGGTTAGTTCGGCATCGAGCGTTTTGAAGAGTTGCTCGACGCTCTCGACGGAGCCCAACTCGACGCCAATCGCGAACGCGGCGCCTCCAGCAGCTTCGATTTCGCGTACCGTGCTTTCCGCGCTCTTTTGATTGCGCCCATAGTGCACGGCTACCAATGCGCCGTCCCGTCCAAGCCGAGTGGCAATCGCGCGGCCGATTCCACGGCTCGCGCCTGTTACCACTGCAATTCTCCCGTTCAATGGTTTGCTCACGTTTTGTCCCCTCTCCGTGCAAACAGCTCGTTCCCGCAGTCCCCGGCACCAATGAACTGCGCCGTGGCGCGTAGCAAACTAGATGAGGCAGTGGTCATGTAGGATTCAGCCGAGGGGGCGAGTTTGCGGCCCGGCGAGGGAAAAACAGGTCTCCGCCCCACGCGTCCGCAAAAGTCGGAGCGTGAGACTCGATTGGGGCAGAGGACACCGGTAGGGTGTGCCGCTCCCTAAGTGTTCCAGCGAGCTTCGGTTTGAACGAACACGCCTAGGAAATGTGGCGCTCGAGAACCTTGACGATCTGTTCCTTGGGTACGGCTCCGACGAGCTGATCGGCAACCTGGCCACCCTTGAAGACCAGGAGTGTGGGAATGCCGCGAATGCTGAACTTGGCGGGGACGTTCATATTTTCATCGACGTTGAGTTTCACAACCTTGATTTTGCCCGCATGTTCGCGGGCGACTTCTTCCACGGTGGGCGTGAGCATGTGGCACGGGCGGCACCAATCCGCCCAGAAATCGACCATTACGGGTTGGGTCTTGCTGGCTTCAATGACGTCGGCCTGGAAGCTGGCATCACTGACCGATTGAATGGTATCTGACATTTTTTCCTCTATGGCGGCGACCGGTTGAGGGCCGGGACAGACCGCATTTATTTAGATGATGCTGCACCTCTTGGGATTCGAGACCGCTTGGCCGCCTCATACAACGTGACATAGGCGGCCGCCGAAACCTTCCAGGAGAAATCCTTTTTCATGCCATTTGCCTGGACAGGCTGCCACATCTTCGGATCGCGGTGAAGCTTTAAGGCCGTCCGAATACAGTCAAGCAGGGCCTTCGGTTCGTACGGCTCGAACTTGAATCCAGTCCCCTGCAGAGTCTTAGGGGAAAAGCTCTGAATGGTATCGTCGAGTCCCCCCGTTGCGCGCACGACTGGAACGGTACCATAGCGCAGACTGTATAGCTGGTTCAATCCAGAAGGCTCGTACCGGGACGGCATCAAGAAGATATCCGAACCGGCTTCGATCTTGTGGGCCAGCGCGTTATCGTAACCGATTCTTACCGCTACACGCGCTGAATATTTCTCCGCGAGGCCTCTGAAGAACTTTTCGTATTCTGGCTGACCGGTCCCGAGGGCGACGAGGGCGAGATCTTCTTTCATGAGGGCGGGAGCAATTTGCGCGATCAGATCAAAACCCTTCTGGTCGACGAAACGCGAGACGATTCCGGCGAGAGGCCGGTCGATATTTTCCTCAGGCAGTTTAAAGGCCGCAAGGAGATCTTTCTTACAGGTTCTCTTGCCGTCCAAATTATCGACGGAATAGTTCTGCGCAATGAAGGTGTCGGTTTCCGGGCTCCACTGAGAGTAATCCACTCCATTCAGGATTCCGACGAGGCGATCGGATCGCTTGCGGATTACGCCTTCGAGTCCGGCGCCGAATTCGGGGGTTTGAATTTCCTTCGCGTAGCGGCGGCTCACGGTGGTCAGATAGTCCGCGTAGATCAAGCCGCCCTTCAGGAAATTGACCTTTCCGTAAAATTCCAGGGAATCCATGGTGAAGAGATTGTCGGGGAAGCCGATGGCCCGGATCGCCGGCTGAGGAAAAATTCCCTGATAGGCGAGGTTGTGAATCGTCAAGACGACGGGAAGCGAGCGGACGACCGGATCTTGACCGTGCTGGGTGCGAAGTATCAGAGGCACAAGGGCCGACTGCCAATCGTGGCAGTGAACCACGTCCGGAAGCCACACGCGCTTGATGCATTCGATGGCGACGCGAGAAAATTCCGCGAAGCGCTCCGGGTTATCCGGATAGTCGCCGGTTTTATCTCCGTAGAGCTGCGGGCGATCGAAGAAAGGCGAGTCGTCGACAAAAAGATAGCGCACGCCATCGACCGGCTGGCCCTCGACGATCGCGGGAAAGCGCAGCTTATCGCCCAGAGCGACGGTGACGCTGGAAATCAGCACTGACTTGGGCTTATTGCCGCGATAGCGCGGCAGCAGCACCACAACTTCGTGACCCATCTCATGTAGCGCCTTGGGTAAACCATCGACGACGTCCGCGAGGCCGCCGGTCTTTGAATATGGAAGGCCTTCGGAGGCTACAAAGAGGATTTTCATGGGCGCTGAACTGCAATTAAAACGGTAACGGACGGCCGGTGACGCGTCAAGCACAACACCGAAGATCCGTTCCGCGAAAACACAAGTCCGCTGAGGATTCGCGAACCTTGCTAAACTGGCGCGCGATGACGCGACAGCGGATGGGACAGCATTTTCTGGCGGGCGAGAGCTGGCAGCAGCGAATTCTAGCTTCTTTGCCGCGCGATCAGTATGAGACCTGGATTGAAATCGGAGCCGGCCACGGCGAGATGACTCGGCTGCTTGCGGCGCGTTGCCGGCGTTTGATTGCGATCGAGGCGGATTTGAAGCTCGCGCAGAGTTTGCAAGAAGCCCAGCAACACCGCCCTGATGAGTGGCGCGGCGTGGAGGTTGTCACCGGAGACGTGCTTGAAATGGATTTGGCCGAATTAGCGGGCGGGAATTTTCGCGTATACGGAAGTTTGCCGTATTACATCACGTCTCCAATTCTCCACCTGCTTTTCAGGTGCGTTGAAAAACTCAAATCCGCTCATGTTGTTATTCAACTTGAGGTGGCCGAACGCATCGTGGCGCGTCCAGGCAACCGCACCTACGCCTATCTTTCCGCAGCCTGCCAATTCTACATGCGGCCGGAGATCGTCTTTCGGATTCCTCCCGGGGCCTTCCGTCCTCCGCCGCGCGTGACGTCGGGGCTCGTGAGCATGACGGTGCCGGGGGAGCGGGCGTCGCTCAACATAGGCGACGAGGCCGAGTTTCTCAAGTTCGTGCAAATATGTTTTTCTCACAAGCGGAAAACTCTGAAGAACAACTTGCAGGCGATCGCTTCAGATCAGTCTATTCGCGACGCGCTCGCGGCCACCGGCCAGCGCCCGGATGCACGCGCCGAACAGCTTTCACTTTCAGACGTTGCGTCTCTCTTTTCGAACCTGCGATGAAGCGCGATGACGAGGGTGAGGGGCGTCGATTTTCAGCGCAGAGACGCACCAGAAGATAGATCTTCGACGATCGCGCGTAATCGGTCGGGGCGATCAGTCATAATCCCGTCGATGCCGGTTTGGATCAGCGAGCGCATTTGCTTCGGGTCGTTGACCGTCCATGCAACTACCTGCAGGTCAGCAGCGTGGGCTCGCTCCACAAGTTCCGGAGTGATTAGATCGGCGCGGGGACAGAGCTGCCGGGCCCCCAGTTCCGTCGCCGCCTTCACCAGGTCGGGCTGGGCGCGGTCGACGAGCAGGCCCATCATGGTCCCGGGGTCCAGTTTCGGCAGGGGCGCCAGGGTGGATGCGTCGAAGGAGATCACCACGGTTCTGGCTGCATTTTCGGCGCTCTGGAGCGCCCCGACCAGCGCGTGATGCATGCCCCAGGCTGCTCCGTGCTTTATCTCAAGGTAGAAAACCACATCATGCTTGCGCGCAAAGGCGAGAATTTCCTCGAGGGTCGGAATTTTCTGGCCCGCAAACTGGCGGTCGTACCATAAACCCACGTCGAGAGCACGGAGTTCCGCCAAGGTGTGGTCCCGGACCGGCCCGCGACCGTTGGAGGTGCGTTCCAGGGAATCGTCGTGAATGGCGACGAACCTGGCGTCGCGGGTGAGATGCAGGTCGGTTTCGATGAATCCGGCTCCTAATTGCACCGCTCGCTCAAATGCAGCCATGGTATTTTCGGGCGTGTAGCCGGAGGCTCCGCGGTGAGCGATGATCCAAGGCGAGCGCATAAGCCGCATATGCTACCAGATTCGAGCAGGCATCTCGCTGCTGTCGCCGCGCCGTTTTGCGAGGATTGCAATGGATGGAAGGAACGAGAGACTCGGTACTAGAACTTTTGGAACTCCTAGGCGCTCCCAGGGTTCCGATGTGCAAAATGATTCCGTGATGAGAATGCAGGTGGCCCGTTCGTTGCATCTGAATAAGCGAAAATGGGGTTTGGTGGCCGCTCGAATATTTCGAGCGGCAGCAGGTGCTCTAGACTCCTCAGCAAGTGGCAGATAGTGGGGGAAGGGCCGGGGATCGGCATAGTCCCTTTGTAGGGCTTTGGTAGGCGGATTGCGCTGACTTTTCTGCCGCCCCGCATTTGGCGGCGCCTCAAGGGATTCCCGACGAAAAAGTGGTGTCGGTCGGAGCAGCGAAATCGTCTGAGGGGGTGCCGATTCCGCCTTGGGGAGCGTGGACCGATATGAGCGATTGTCCTTGTGTCGCCCAGGGTGAGTGATCCCCGCCGGTAGGGGCTTGAGAGGAGAGGGTGTGGCGCTGTTCGTTCTGATTTTGGTAGCCATCGTGGTCGCCCAAACCTGGTTTGACTGGGGCGATACGAAAAAAGGCTGGTCGGTGCCCGACTGGGGCAAGGGGATTGCACTCGGCGGGTTGATCGCTGTTTCGCTGGCGGCGTCAAGCGCCTTTGCGTCTGTGTGGATCCGGCAGGAGGCCGGTGATTGGACTGGCGGGTTCGTCTCGCCGCGTCTTTGGCTTGAGCTGGGTTGTTCTCTCGCGATGATGGGTATCATAGTGTATGGAATCCGCAAAAAACGGCCGCGGCTGATGATGTTGCTTGGCTGCGCGCTGATTACGGCCATGGTGCTGGGGATGGCTCTGTAGACACGGGCCGATCGAATCGCACTTCTGTGTCGTCACGTGACAATTCCCTCCCTCTAAATTCCGCAATAGGATCGGCGCCTTAGCTTCCGCCATTCGCCGGTAGATATCCGCCGTACGCCGAAAACTGCGAGACACCTCAAAGGGTTGCCGGTAATCTCCGCGCATGCTCGCTCAACTAAGTAACGAGGAGATGGCAATGACAGACGCGACACCCCGGCTCGTACCCCAGATCTCTATTTCCCGAGTCGCCGCCATAATGGCTGCCATCGTGCTGATTTTCCTGGGAATTGTGTTTCAATGGGGCCAGCTAGGTGAGGGGCAGTTCAACGTCGATGGTTTCTGGGTGATTCACATGATCGCGATGAACGTGTGGAGCCTGGTTGCGATGCATCTGGGCACGCCGGGCCTGACGGAGATTCTCAGGTTCTGGCCCGTGCTGCTGGTCGCGTTCGGCCTCGCCATTTTGCTGGCCCTCAAGCCTGGCGCAGGCGGAGGGCGCGTGCTCCACAACGGAGGAAACCCCCGTGCTTGACACGCGGCACCCAAGCAGGCACCTGATCATCGGCGTCGTGATTCTTATGCTGGGCGTTATTCTGTTACTGGATCAGCTTGGCTTTCTCGAAGCTGATAAAATCTTTCTTTTCTGGCCGCTAATTCTGATTTATTTCGGCGTCAACAGAATGCAGACGCGCCGCAATCCGACGGGAACTTTCTGGGGAGCCTTTCTGGTTCTGCTGGGAATCTCATTCCAACTTGAGGAACTCGGATTAAGCCACATTCGCTTCGGGACGATCTGGCCTGTTTTTCTGATTTGTGTAGGAATTTTGTTGATCCTCCAGCGATACGAAAGACACGGCCGGTGGTATCCCCCCACACCTGGAGCGCCTCCGGGCAATCCTGAACCGCCGGGCAGCGTTCCGCCCACGGGCAACCGTGGGCAGGTGGGATCGAATTTCGCGCCGGAAGTCGATGCAAGTGAGGCCGCAAACCCAGGCGGATCCCGGGAGGCCTGGAAAGGCCACGATCCCACGCGCGCACAATGGGCCGATGGCCCCTGGTACGATTCGTCGGAGCCCCGGCTGAACGTCGTGAATATTTTTTGGGGTGGGAAGCGACGTCTCGTCACGAAAAGATTCGTGGGCGGCGAAATCGTGACCATCTTCGGCGGATTCGATATCGACCTAACGCAATCGGAAATTCAGGGCGCCCAAACGCAAATCGATGTTGTTACGATCTTCGGCGGCGGTGATATTCGTGTACCTCCCAATTGGGAAGTGGTACTTGAAACGGTGGGCATTTTCGGCGGTTGCGGCGACAGAACACTTCACCCGGAGCAACAGAGGACAGGTCCGGCTGACTCGGCAAATCCTGCGACGAAGAGATTGATCATTAAAGGCGTGGCAATTTTTGGCGGCCTCAACATCAAGAACTGAACCGGCTCATGCATCCCATCCTCGCGCAACTCCGGCGGCTCCTTTTTTACCTGTTTGGCTGGATTCCACTCGCGGGAATGCTCACGTATCTGCTCGCCGTTCCGGGCGGACTGACCTGGGTTGAAGCTTCAACGGTCGCGTTCATTCTGTGCCTTTTGTACGCCTTCATATGCTTGGCGGCATGGTACCCGTGCCTGGCAACGCCGCTCGATCATTCGAGCTTGCCGCGTTTTCTGTTCACACACATTGCGGGAGCTTTGGTTGCCAGTGCCGTATGGCTGGTCGCGGCGAGAATCCTTGGGAGGATGCTGGCCGGGCTCGACGACTTTCATGGGATCGACGCGCGGTTGATCAAGGATTTTCCGCTTTTGTTTGGGACGGGCGTTTTGCTGTATCTGCTGGCAGTGGGATTTCACTACGTACTGCTCGCCGTGGAAGCCTCGCGCGAAGCCGAGGCTCGCGTAATGAAAGCGAGCGTTCTTGCGCGCGATGCGGAGCTGAGAGCCCTGAAAGCGCAAGTGAATCCGCACTTTCTTTTCAACAGCTTGAATTCGATCAGCGCCTTGACGGCTTCGGATGCGGCTAAGGCACGCGAAATGTGCATACTGCTCGGCGACTTCCTGCGCCGGACGCTGGGGCTCGGGGAAAAGCAGTCAATCCCGCTCGAGGAAGAAATGTCGCTGGTCCATGCGTTTCTAGCCGTGGAAAAAATACGCTATGGCGCGCGCCTGCAGATGGAAGAATCGGTTGACGAGGAGGCACTCGACCGCGCAGGTGCCGCCCCTTCTGTTGCAGCCTTTGGTTGAAAACGCGGTGGCGCACGGGATCGCCAATCTGGTCGAAGGCGGCTGTATCAAGCTCGAAGCCAAGCAGCGCAATGGATATTTGTCGATCGCGATCGAGAACCCGTTCGATCCCCAAGCTCCACAACGCCGCAGGAACGGAGTGGGACTCGCCAACGTTCGGCAGCGGCTGGAAGCACGTTACGGAAATAACGCCACATTCGGCACCACGACGGAGGAGGGGCGTTTTCGAGTGGCGCTCAGTCTGCCGGCGGGCGGAAAGGAACGGACGCCGTGACGCCCGAAGGGAACAAGAAAATTCGAGCGCTGATTGTGGATGACGAAGACCTCGCACGGCAGGTGCTGCGCGAGTTCATTTCCGCCCATTCGGAGATTGAAATCGTGGCCGAATGCGCAAACGGCTTCGAGGCTGTCAAATTTGCGACGGAGCTTGAACCCGATCTTTTGTTCCTCGACATCCAAATGCCGAAACTCGACGGTTTTGAAGTGCTCGAGCTGATTGGCGCGAACCGGGTCGTAGTGTTCGTTACCGCGTACGATACTTTCGCTATCCGCGCATTCGAAGTACACGCCGTGGACTACCTCTTGAAACCAATCAGCGCCGACCGCTTCGACGCGGCGCTGAAGCGCGCTAAAGAGCGGCTCTCTGGAAAGTTGCCGCCGGCGCCGGTTCCGGCGAACGACCTTGCCGCGGCCGCCCGCCCGCCGGCGCAATATCTCGACCGAATTCCGGTCCGCAACGGGACCAGCGTGTTCATCATCCCGGTGGGAAAACTCGACTACGCGGAAGCCCAGGACGACTACGTGGCTCTGGTGTCGGAAGGCAAGAAACACCTGAAGCAGCAAACGATATCGAGCCTGGAAGGCGCGCTCGACCCATCGCGGTTTCTGCGCATCCACCGGTCGTACATCGTCAACCTCGAGCGGGTCGTTAAAATCGAGCCTTACGGCAAGGATTCGCACATCGCCGTGCTGGCCGGAGGAAGTCGGCTTCCCGTCAGCCGCTCCGGCCACGCGAGGCTTCGCGCCTTTCTAGATCGCTAGCAGACCGACACCGACGCGGCTTGTTTGTTGCCGGCGCGTTTGAGGAAACGATAGAGGCTGGTGCGGCCGATGCCGAGCATGCGCGCCGCGCGCACGCGATTGCCATGGCACGTTTCCAGCACGCGTTGGATATGCAGGCGGCGAATCTCGTCAAGGGGCAGGGGCTGCCAATCGCCTGCGGCTTTCGATCCGTCCCGCTGCGGCTTTCGCAGATGTTCGGGAAGGTCTCCGACATCGATAAAATCCGCAGTGGCAATGATCGCCGCGCTGGAAATTACATTCTCCAGCTCGCGGACATTTCCGGGCCAGTTGTGGTCTCGCAACACGAGCTGCGCGCGGCGCGAAAGGCCTTGCAACTTCTTTCCATAAGCCTGACCATACTTTTTCAGAAAATGCTGAACGAGAACCGGGATGTCTTCGGGACGCTCGGTAAGCCCGGGGACTCGTATCTCGATGCTGCTGAGCCGGTAAAACAGATCTTCGCGGAACCGGCCCGCTAGAACTTCAGCGCGAAGGTCGCGATTGGTCGCCGCTACGATTCGTACGTCTACCTTCCTCAGCTCAGGAGATCCCACCCGCTGAATTTCGCGGTTTTGGATCACCCGAAGTAATTTCGCTTGGAGCGGCAACGAAGTTTCACCGACCTCATCCAGAAAGACGGTGCCGCCGTTGGCGTGCTCGAACAGGCCCGTCTTGGTATCGGTTGCTCCAGTGTAAGCTCCTCGAATATGTCCGAAGAGTTGGCTTTCGAGCAAAGTATCAACCAGTGCCGAGCAATTGCAGACGGCAAACCGCTCCAGTACTACCGGACTCAACTGGTGGAGCGCGCGGGCGACCGACTCCTTGCCGGCGCCAGTGGGCCCTGTAATGAGAACATTGGTGTAATGCCGGGAGATTTTTTTCACCAAGTCGAATACGTTCATCATGGCTGGACTTTTGGCCACGATGCCTTGAAAGTGCAGATTTTGCAGAAGCTGATCTTCCAAGTGGCGAATTTCAGACCGCTGCCAGAATAACTCGGCGAGATCATCAAGAGTCTTAACAAGACGCGGCAAATCAACCGGCTTGCACAGATAATCGTAGGCTCCTCGCTTGATAGCCTCTATCGCCGAGTCGACCGAATAGAACCCGGTCACGAAGAGCACGGGCATTCCGGGATCGTGCTGCAAGGTTTTTTCGAGAAAGGTGAACCCATCCATCGCCGGCATCTTGCAGTCGATCAGGACGACGCGGCAACCGCCCATTCTGACGGTTTGCAAGGCTTCGGCAGGACTTGTGGTACCCACGGTCTGGAAGCCGGCGCGTTCAAGTGCATTCGTCGCCAGTTCCACTTGACCTGGATCGTTGTCCAGCACACAGACTGACAGATTTTTTCGCGTGACGGCGACCGTGGCCTGTCCCGCAACGGCTCCCATACGGCAGCTCTAAGGCACGACGCGTGCCACAAGGCTTCGCCGAGAGGCCCGATTATACTTCGCTGCTCTCAAAATGCTGTTGGGTCAGGCGGGCTGCTAAACCATTTGAATGCTGAGGATTAATCGGCGGACGCGCGGCGAATTAGAGAACACTGCAATCTTGTTGACAATGTATCGACCCTTGGCCGCGCGTGGAACCTCGAAACGGCGTTCCAAACCGGAACCGCAGTTTCAAAATAGGCGCTGAATTCTGCGGCCGCCATTTTCGCGTCCACGTCCCCGCCGCGCGAGTTTGATGTAGGAGCGATGCCAAGACGTTGACGACCGAAGCTGCTTTCGAACATCGGCGTACGTTCGACGCTGATCTGGAATTGGACGCTCACACTGTTTTCTTCGGAGCATTCGCGCGACATTGCAGGGCCCGAGAAGCTGAGCGCAACCTTTCAAGGGGCAAAACGCTGTGCTAGACTCCGCGAAGCGGTCTCTGTGCGAAGAAAGTTTCGGCGCGGGCCGTCGGTCGGTGGAACTTCGGGCTCCGTGCAACGATTCCCCGCAAACCCCGCCAGGCCCGGAAGGGAGCAACGGTAGCGGGTCAGCTTCGTGTGCCGCGGAGTACCCGAAGTTCCTCTCATCGCAGGCGGGATGCTCTGGCGGAGATTCAAAGATTACCCAAATGGCTTATAAAGTTATCGCAAGAAAATATCGCCCTCAGCTTTTCAGTGAAATCGTGGGGCAGCAGCATGTAACCAGGACTCTTGCGAATGCGATCGAGTCAAATCGCGTGGCTCAGGCATATATTTTCTCAGGAGTGCGAGGCGTGGGCAAGACAACGGCCGCGCGCATCCTGGCGAAGGCATTGAACTGCGCGAAAGGCATCACGGCGGAGCCGGACAATACGTGCGATTCCTGCCGCGAGATTTCCGCGGGAACATCACTCGATGTTTTGGAAATCGACGCCGCTTCAAACCGCGGCATCGACCAAATCCGCGAGCTTCGAGAAATGGTGCGGTACGCTCCCGCCGCAAGCCGCTACAAAGTGGTGATTCTAGATGAGGCGCATCAACTCACCGACGAAGCTTCGAACGCACTGCTAAAGACGCTCGAGGAGCCGCCCGACCGCGTCGTTTTTGTTCTGGCAACCACTCAGCCGGAGGACTTGGCGGAGACCATCAAGTCGCGCGCCCAACTTTTCCAATTTCGCTCGCTCACATTCCAGGAGATAGCTGGCGCAATCGAACGGATCGTGAAAGCCGAAAATCTGAATATTGAGCCAGGTGCCGTGGCGGTGATTGCGCGTGCGGCGGAAGGCAGCCTCCGTGACGGTCTTTCTTTGGTCGAGCAGGCTATCGCTTACTCGAGAGACACAATTACCGATGCTCAAGTGCGCGAGCTTCTGGGCGTGGTGGCCGAGAGCGTGCTGGATGAGTTGGTTGGCGCAATTGAGACGCAGTCCGCCGAGCGGGCGCTTGCTTTGGTTCATCGGCTGATTGCTGAAGGGCAAAATCTCCAGCATTTCTGCCGGGAGGCGATCCGCCATTTCCGTAATCTCCTGGTGGCGCGTGTTTGCGGCGCAGACTCCGAGCTCGTGGCAGCTCCGTCCGACGAACGCCCGCGCCTGGGACAGCAGGCGGAGAAGTTTGGCGAAGAAGACCTCACTCGCTTTTTCAATATCCTGCTCGCCACCGATGACGACCTGCGACGGAAACCCGATCCACGGTTGCACCTTGAAATGGGCCTGCTCAGGCTCATCAACGCTCAAAAGTTGGCGCCACTTGAGGAAGTGCTGGCCGAACTGCGGGGTGAGCGGCGTGTTCACCCGCGCGAAAAATCTCCGGCGCTTGAATATGCGCCACCGCCTTCCGCCGCGGCTGCGCCGACAAGCACATCCGCAAAATCCGCTGCGGCTTCTTCGACGGCAGCAGGCGCGCGCATGGCTCCGGTCAGTGCTTTTCCTTCTGCGGCCAGTTTGGCGAACGCTGGACCAGCCTCGCCCGCATCCGCCACTTTGCTACCGGTGCCTCCACCTCGGATTATGGCGCGTGCCGCCGAAGAGGATGACGGCCTTGCAGGCGCGCGATTGGAGGCGATCAAGGCGGCCTTGCGCGAATCGAAATTATTGTCGTCGTTCCTGGAACAGGCGACACGATGCGAGATCGAAGCCAGCGAGTTCCGGCTTTTTTTCACAACTGAAAATAGCGCGCTTGCAGAAATGCTGCCGCGCGAGGCGATGGAACGTTTGCGCACAGCGGTGCATCAAGTGATAGGCCAGCCTCTGCGCGTCTGTGTTAAACTGGATTCCGCGCGGACGCTCACGGCTCGCGGCTCCGAGTTGAGGGCTCGTTTTGAAGAGGATCCGGTCGTTAGGGCGATGCTTGAGAAATTTCGCGGCCAAATTTCAAGAATCAAACGCCCGGGCGAGGAATAAAGCATGGAAGTGAAAGCACTACAGCAAATGCTGGCTCAGTTCCGGCAGGTGCAAGAAACACTGGAGAAGCGTATTGGGGAAATCTCCGTCGAAGCCTCGTCGGGCGGCGGAATGGTCTCCGTGAAGATGAACGGACAAAAGCAGCTCACCGAAGTGCGGATCGAGCCGGAGATTTTCAAAGCCAAAGATCAGGAGATGCTGCAGGAGCTGATGTTGGCGGCGGTGAACGAAGCCACCCGGCACGTGGATGAAGAGCTATCCAAGCAGATGAAGGACCTGACCGGCGGCATGTCCGGAACGATGGGTCTGAAGATCCCAGGCCTATTCTAGGATTCCCGCGGTAACTTTCCCTGTTTTTCCTGCCGATCGCGTTTTCAATCGAAAAAATACTTCCCGGAAGAACTCATAAAAAAGAGAGGCGGGAATCCGTCCACCTATCGTGGTGAACGGTCCCGCCTTTTTTCAGATCAGACGACTCCCTACCGTGGCGGAGGGCCCATCTGGAAACCTGGCTCGTGGTGGAACAATCCGATGAGCACCGTCCCAGTGAGAACGTGGCCGTCCATGGCTTTCTGCACGTCATCCCGGGTGGCACCCTTCTGCAGATCGAGTTTCGCATCCAGCGCGAAAAGCTCGAACGTGTAGTGGTGCGAAGGTCCTGCGGGCGCGCACGGGCCAAAGAACATCGGTTGGCCGGTGACGTTGGCTGCTTGGACGCCCAAGGTTGAGTCCGCTTTAACGCCTTCCGGCAGCGACGTTGCGTCCCCTGGAATATTGAAAATCATCCAGTGTGTGATGTCGTCGAACGACTTGCGCGCATGCGCGTCCGGATCATGCAAAAGCAGCACGAAGCTCTCAGTGCCTTTCGGCGCGTTGACCCAGGAGAGCGGCGGCGAAGTCATGTTGGCTGGTTGCGTCATGGATTTTCCATCCGGCGAGCAGGTGTACTTGTCGGGAATCATGGTTCCGTCAGTAAATGCGCTGCTCGTGAGTTGCAGAGGCGGCCCCATCATCGGGCGTCCCCCACCGCCTCCCGGACGTCCGCCGGCACCACCCGGCGGTGGTCCTTGTTGTGCAGTCGCAGGAGTGATGGCAAGTGGCACCAGGCATGCCAAAGCTAGAAGCGATAGCAAGATTCTCGTTCGCATTACGTCTTTCCTCCCTTTCCGCTGCTGGAAAGTTCCAGAGTCGGTTCCCCCACACCTTCGGTGAAGCGTCCGATTGTAACCTCAGGGGGTTGGACGCGCAACGAGGCGAGTGTGTTTCAAGAAGTGTTTACGCGCCGCTTATGGCGGTGTAACGCGGCCTGTGCAGAATAACGAGGACGGTCTCGGGATGACCTCAATCATCGCTTCGCTGATTACTACTACGTGCTGGAAGCCTGAAGTCTTCGATCGTCTACTTCGGAAAGCGGCCACATCCTGCTGGCTAGAACGATTCAAAAAGGAAACGGCTAAAGGAGGCTCTAACGTGAATCAGCATGGCATTGGGCAAACGGCGGGCGCAATCTGGGAGACACTCTCGCGGGAGGGTCCTCTTAGCTTCGCTGCTTTGATGGAAGAAGTGAATGCGCCACAGAGCCTATTCTTCATGGGGATTGGATGGCTTTCGCGCGAAGAGAAACTTCAGTTCGAGCAAGCGAACGGCGACTACCTCATTCGGCTGTGTTGAGCGCGCCAAACCGCACCTTCGCTTGATCTTGGGTCGATGATCCGCCAGGAGGCGGCGAGCGGATCGGGGGCGGACCGCTTTTGCGCGGCCCGCTCACCAAGCCGCTAAACTTTTGGACTTAATCTGACGAAGAGGCCGTTGCAGGAGTTCGAGACGTCCTCGTGAACGACGGCTTGTCGAGATCGCTGCTATCGCTTGAATCGCCAGCCTTATCGATTTCAATCGAGCCTTTGAAGTAGGCGCCGTCCTCGATCATGATGCGTGCGGTGGTAAGGTCGCCAACCACCGAGCCGTCTTTCTTGATTTCAATGCGGTCGCGTGCCCTAAGATTGCCCTTCACGTTGCCGTACACGACTACTTCTCGGGCAATCACGTCGGCGGTTACGCGAGCGCTCGCGCCGATCGTCAGCTTTCGATCTTCCAGCTGAACCAGTCCCTCGACACTGCCGTCGATGGCCAAGTCTTCATTACCCGTGATTTCGCCTTTTACGTGCAGACTTGCTCCAAGCCGGGCCGTGCCTCCGCTGCTGCGGTCGGACGTCGCCGGGTAACCCGAATCCAAAGGTGCCATAGTCTTAGCCTCCCCAGAAAAAGATGGTGCAGGTGGAACATACTGTCTAGGCTGCTGCGTGAGCGGCGTCCTAGCGGGAGTTTCCTGCTTTTTCTCTCCCCACATTTATCCTCCTTGGGCCGATTGCGCCGGACAACCTATTTAACACAGACCGGGGTTATCAATCTATTCCTGTGGCAAGCCGACGCCAATCCCTAAATGAAACGTTGTGTCCGGGGCATTAACCGGCCTGAAGGTCAGGCGAACGAAAAAAATCGCACGTCAGAGTCACGCTCGATGATGTTTTTGCGCAAATTGGACGACCTGCTTGCCGACACTATTCAGCTGATCCGAAACCTTTGCGTCTGTGCATGCACCCGATGCGTCGAAAATCCCATCTGTGGTGTTCAGTGTCGCTCCAAACGGCGTTGGCCAACCGCGCAGCGCGTGCACGATGGACCGCAGAGCTATGAGCGTGCTTACGCATGCCTGCCAGCCAGCCGCGGTGACGATGCATCCGACCGCGCGGCCATCCAGGTAGCACGGATCGCCTTCCCGCAAGTCCTCAAGCAGATCCAGAGCATTTTTCACGAGGCCAGACACGCCCCCGTGGTATCCAGGGCTGGCAACGATCACGCCATCCGATTTCCTGACCATTTCCACGAACTGCCGCTGTTGTTCATTCCGCTCGCGGTTCTCAGGGGCAAAGTGCGGAAGATGCGACAAAAAAGCTCCGCCAAATAAAAAAGTGCGGGCGCCGGCTTCTTCCGCTGCTTGCAACGCGATGCGCAGCGCCCGGTCGGTGGACGAAACGGTGCGGGTGGTTCCTCCAATGCCTACGACCAGGGGCTTAGCGGCCGGATTCGCTTTCTCGTTTGTCACCCTGTTTCCTCCACGCTCCCAGGGTCAATCGCGTCTTTAGCAAGATGATCGATAACTTAAGACCAGCACCTGTCCAGCGATTCCGCGATTTTGTCGTGAACGTCGTGCAATTCCTGCTGCGAAATCACATATGGCGGCAGAACATACACGAGATTGCCCAAAGGCCGAAGCAGCAGACCAGACTCCAGAAAGAATTGATAGAGTTTCGTTCTGAGCTTCGAAGTGTACCCCGCATCATCCGCTTTCAGTTCGATAGCCGCCAAGGTGCCAATTGAGCGAACCTCTCCCACAGCAGGGTGATTTTCTATGGCGGCCAGCCGCTCGCGATGAATCGCGGCAATGCAATTGATGCGCTCGAAGACCGGCTCACGCTCAAAAATTCCCAGGCTCGCCACGCCCGCCGCTGCTGCGATGGGATTTCCTGTGTAGGAATGTCCATGGTAAAACGTGCGGCTTCTGTCCGAACTTACAAATGCATCGTGAACTCGAGCAGTGCAGACCGTCGCGCCCATCGAGAGGACGCCCCCCGTCAACCCTTTGGACAAGCACATTACATCGGGAACAACACCAGCCAATTCGCACGCAAACATTTTCCCGCAGCGACCAAAGCCGGTGAGAACCTCGTCCGCAATCAGCAGCACATTGTGCTCACGGCACGATTTGCTTATACGCCGCAGGAAATCGACCGGATGCACGATCATCCCGCCAGCGCCTTGCAAAAGCGGCTCTACAATTACTGCGGCAATCTCGCCGTGCTTCTCTCCTAACAGCCTTTCTAACTGCTCCACGCAATCGATTTTGCAAGTGGCGCGTGTTTTGCCTACCGGGCAGCCGTAACAGTAAGCAGAATGCACGCGGTGAACCGGAAAAAGGAGGCCGCGAAACGGCTCATTAAAACCCGAATCGGCGCCCACGGACATCGCTCCCACCGTGTCGCCGTGATACGCGTGCTCAAGCGCCACAATAGACCGTTTCTCGGATCGGCCGACGTTCTGCCAATACTGCACCGCCATTTTGAGAGCCACTTCGACAGCCGTGGAACCATCATCGGAAAAAAAAATGTATTCAAGCCCTTCCGGTAGAACCTTTCGTAGAGCACGTCGCAGCTCTTCTACGGCATCATGAGTAAAGCCCGCCAGCAGGACATGATCAACTTTCGCCGCTTGCTCCGAGATCGCGGAAACAATCGCAGGATGCCCGTGTCCGTGGATATTCACCCACCAGGACGATATTCCATCGATGAACCGCCGGCCATCTTCGGTATACAGATAAACGCCCTCGGCTTTGACGATGCGGAGCGGAGGAGGGTCGAGCGCTTCCTGCGTGAACGGGTGCCAGACTCGCAAGTCGGCGCTCATGGGCGAAACATTCTGCGATCGAAGTTTCGGCGGAATATCGCACTGAGCGCCGCGCGATCGATTCTTTTCAGTAACGGCACCGTGCCGGCCACCGGAATTCTTCCGTAGCGTTCGATGGCAGCTTCGTTGTCTGGATGTGGTTTTCCCACCATGATCACCGCACGGATATCGAGGCGCGCTGCGCGCAATGCGGCGAGGGAAAGCAACGTGTGATTGATTGTGCCAAGAGACGTGCGCGCAACGAGCAGCACGGGCAGGCCCAAATGGCGCATGAGATCGGTCATAACCTCCGTGCGATTCAACGGAACGAGCACTCCTCCCGCGCCCTCGGCGATCAGGCTGCCCTGCACTGGAGCGGGTATTTTGATCTTCCGCAGCTCGATGCGCGTTCCGGCCCATTGCGCGGCCAGGTGGGGCGAAACCGGAGGCTTGAAGCGATAAGTTTCCGGCAGTGTCCTATGTCGTGGCAATTGCGCCAACCGCATCACGGTTTCCGTATCAGTGCCCTCGCGCGTGCCGGTCTGAACTGGTTTCCAGTAGACGCCATTCAGGCCCAAACAGAGAAGCGCGGAGACCACCGTTTTGCCGACGCTGGTATCGGTTCCGGTGATGAAAAAACTTTCAGGCATGCACCGCATCGATGGACGAAGCTCGATCTACCGATTTTCGCGCTGCGTCCATCGCCTCAACCAAGCGATGAATTTCTTCAGCGGTGATCCCGCTGGTCAGCGAAAGACGAATACGCGCCGTGCCTTCGGGAACGGTCGGCGGACGAATAGCTTTGACGCCGAATCCATGTCGTTGCAGTTCACCGGCAGCGTGTAATGCCATCTCATTGGTGTCGAGCATGACGGGAACGATATGAGTCGTACTCGCGCCGCAATCAAATCCATGGGCGGCGAGTTCTTCGCGCAGTAGTGACGCGATTCGCGCGAGATGATGGCGCTCGACATCTGCGCTTCGCGCAATTGCGACTGCCGCACGAATTTGCCCTGCGACGTAAGGCGGTATCGCCGTGCTAAAAATAAACGTCCTTGCCCGGTTGACAAGATATTCTTTCAGCATGGCGCTGCCGCAGACGAAAGCGCCGCAACTTGCGAGAGCCTTTCCGCACGTGTGAACGACGGCCAGAATTTCGCGCTCACACTCGCTCTTCGCTGCGATTCCGCGGCCCTGTGGGCCGCAGACTCCCGTCGCATGTGCTTCATCAAGCACGACGTCCGCTTCGTATTTCCGCGCCAGCGCGAGAAGCGCATCTAGCGGCGCTACGTCTCCCTCCATGCTGAAGATACTCTCGGTGACGATTAATTTCGATCCCGGACCGTTCGCGTGCTCGAGCAGGGCGTTTTCCAGAAATTGCACGTCGGTGTGCGGATAAATTACTCTTCGCGCGCCCGAGAGCCTGATGCCATCGATCAAGCTTGCATGATTCAGCGCATCCGAAAAAACAATATCGCTGGGCTTCAGCACCGATGTGAGCAGACCGAGATTCGCTGCGTACCCGGAACCGAAATACAGCGCGGCCTCCGTGCCCGCAAAGTCCGCGAAATCGCGCTCTAGACCTTCCCACTCGCGCGAATTTCCAGAGAGCAAACGCGAGCCGGTCGCGCCGACTTTCATCGCGTGGGCTACAGCTTCGGCTATGGCGCTCTTCAGACGCGAATCGCCGGCCAGGCCTAGATAATCATTCGAGGAAAGATCGATGCCGACGGGAATTGCAAGGGTGCGGAATTGCAATTGCTCGCGCAGCGAGTCCAGTTCCCGACTCATGCGCTGGTCCATCGCGTGTGGTTCGCGCTCAGGCACTCTGCATGGCCCTCATGCCCAAGTTCTCAAGCAGCCTTTGGTCGTCATCTGCCGCCGGATTCGGAGCGGTGAGCAATTTTTCTCCCGTGAAAATCGAATTGGCACCCGCGAGGAAACATAGTGCAACACTTTGGGGCGACATTTGCCTGCGTCCAGCTGCGAGGCGCACCCTCGACGCGGGCATCAAGATCCGCGCGGTGGCAATCGTTCGCACCATAATCAAAGGATCGAGTTCCGGTGCGTTTCCAAGCGGCGTTCCTTCGCTGGGCACGAGCATGTTGATCGGCACGCTCTCTGGATGCGGCTCAAGAGTTGCGAGCTGCTGCAGCAGGCCGACGCGATCCTCGTCGGTCTCTCCCATTCCGAGGATTCCTCCGCAGCAAACGGTGATCCCGGCCTTCCGCACGTGCGCGATGGTTCGCAACCGGTCGTCGTAGACTCGGGTGCTGATAATTTCACCGTAGAATTCCGGCGACGTATCGAGATTATGGTTGTAGGCGCTCAGGCCTGCTTCCTTCAGACGCACCGCTTGCGATTCGGTCAGCATGCCGAGCGTGCAACATACTTCCATCTTCAGCGCTGCAACACCGCGCACCATTTCCAGCACGCGCTCGAAGTCTTTTCCGTCCGGGACCTGCCGCCACGCCGCGCCCATGCAGAAGCGCGTAGCTCCTTCGGCTTTGGCGCGCTTCGCCGCGTCGAGCACGTTCGCCGGATTCATCAGCTCCTGCCTGGCCACGTCTGTTTTGTGGTGCGCGCTTTGCGAACAATAGGCGCAATCCTCGGGACACCCGCCCGTCTTGATGGAAAGCAGCCGGCAAAGTTGAACTTCCTCCGGCCGGTGAAATTCGCGGTGCGTGGCCTGCGCTTGAAACATCAGCTCCGGAAACGGAAGCTCGTAAATGCGCCGGATTTCTTCTCGGGTCCAGTCGTAGCGAATTGGCATCGATAAGCGTTCCTCGTGGGAGTTCAAAGATATCAAAATCGCGGACTGTGAGGCGATAAAACTCGGCCGTCCGCGGCGCGCCTCTTGCTACTATGCTGCCCTATGGATGAGCTGATTTGCAAACCCATAACCGACCCTACTGAGATTTTCCGTCAACGAGACAGTCTCTATGCTCCGGAGCTTTTCGCCGTGGTGCTCGTCGGCGTGGACCTCTTTTCCTGGCTGGCCAAGTCCCCTGCCGATGCGCGGACAATCTGCGAGATTTTCGGTTTTGCCGAGCGCCCGGTTGACGCGATGCTCACGCTCTTCTGCGCGATGGGGTATATCGAGAAGCGCGGTGACACATTTGATCTCACCTCAATCGCACGCGAGTTTTTGGTCCGCGGCTCGCCGTGGTTCGTCGGCCCTTACTTCACCCATTTGGCCGACCGGCCGATTTATCAGGGGCTACTCGAGACACTTCGCACCAACAAGCCTGGCGGCTGGGCCGGCAACAGAGTGCGGAAGCCGTGGGCCGAGGCAATGGAAGACGACAAGTTTGCCCAGGAATTCACTGACACGATGGATTCGCGCGGCATGTACGTAGGTCCGGTGCTGGCCGCGAGCCTTGACCTCAAAGATCGCCCGCATCTGCTCGACATCGCCGGCGGATCGGGGATTTACGCCTGCTGCATCGCGGCGGCACATGCCCATTTGAAGGCAACAGTGTTCGAGAAATCGCCGGTCGATCGCGTGACGAGACAATGTATTGCCAGGCGAGGCTTCTCCGAACGAGTAGACGTTATGGCAGGGGACATGTTTCGCGACGCTCTGCCCCGCGATTGCGACGTGCATCTGTGGTCCAACGCTTTGCACGACTGGGATCAGGCGACTGTGAAGATGCTGCTCGAAAAATCATTCGCGGCGCTTCCGCCCGGCGGGCTCGTGGTGGTCCACGACAAGCATCTCAACCGCGAGAAGACCGGGCCGCTGCGTATCGCCGAGCACTCGGTATTCCTGATGGCGGGGACTGAAGGAAGATTCTATTCGATTGCGGAGATTGAAGAGTATCTCGCCGCGGCCGGCTTCGTTGACCTAGGTTATCGCGAAGTGATTCTAGATTACAGCATCATCACGGGCTGCAAACCCGGCTAGCGGAGCGTGACCCCCGGGTGAAGCCCCCGGCGCCAGATTTGGCTCGACGTCATCCTGCCCTGACAACGGAAGGGAGCGGAATCCCACACTTTTCTCTCCGCGCGGTTTGTGCGCGGGCATGAAGGGCTTGGTTCCCTTCCTTCGTCAGCATAGGCGAAACTGTCGGGGACCAGGAGGATCTCGTCACCCAGATGACGATTTGGCTGACGGCATTAGCTGGTGGACTGCACGGCGGGGACTTTGATACCCAGGAACTTCGCGGCGTTGTGCAGCAAGATTTTGGGACGTACGGAATCCTTGAGCGGAAGATCCGCAAATTCTCCTAGCCAACGTTCGGGAGTCATCATGGGGAAGTCGGTGCCGAAGAAAGCCTTGTCCTGCACAAGAGTATTTATGTTGTGAACCGTTGACGCGGGGAAATATTTGGGCGCCCAGCCGGAGAGGTCCATGTAGGTGTTGCCCTTGTGGCGCAGCACGGCCAATTGATCGTCATGCCAAGGCCAGGACGGATGCGCCATGATGATGCGCATTTCGGGATACCAGGCGGCGAGATTGTCGATGTAAGGAATCGGCTTGCAGTATTCGAGGGTGATGCCCTTCCCGCCGGGCGAGCCGGCGGCGACGGCCGTAGTGCCAGTGTGAAAAATCACGGGGAGGTTGAGTTTGACGATCTCCTCGTACATGGGGAAGAAGCGCTCGTCATTGGGATTGAAGCCCTGCGCGGCCTGCTGGAATTTCATTCCGCGCAATCCCATGTCCGCGCAACGCTTCACCTCGTTTACGGCAATTTTGCCTTTCCAGGGATCGACGCTGCCGAAGCCGATGAACGTGTCCGGATATTTTTTCATCCAGGCGGCAGTTTCGCCGTTGTCCATTTTCACGCCGCTGCGCGTCTCGCCATCGACGTCGAAAATCACGGCCATCATGTCCTGGCTCTGATACATCTCCGCCATGCCGTCCGGATCGGATCGCCATTTTCCCGTGTTCATCGGCAGACCCGCCTTGGCGACGTGTCCCCAGCCCTGCTTGGCGCGTTCACCCGTCTGGATGTGGGCGTGCATGTCAATGGCTTTGAGCAATATGGTCTCCGTGGAAAAAACAGCGCAAGTTTCCACGACGAGGTGATGATCGTCGTGGCTACCAAAGGTACATGATCAGGGTGTCAATTGCGCCGCATGGAACTTCGCGGGGATATCCATTTCCTTGCAATCCTGCGCGACGCGCAGAGGCGGTTCCGTGTGCTTTTGTACCGCCGCAGGATCGAGTCCGGGCGCAAATTCGCGGAGGACGAGACCCTCGGGTGTAACATCGACGACAGCCATATCCGTGTAAATGCGCTTGACGCAATGCGGAGCGGTCAACGGCAGCGAACACTTGTTGACGATTTTCGGTTTCCCTTTATTTGTCACGTGGGTCATGGTGATGAGCACATTCTGCACGCCGAAAGCGAGATCCATCGCTCCGCCTACGCCAGGCACTTTTTCGCCGGGAGTGCGCCAGTTGGCCATATCGCCATTGGCCGCAACTTCCAGCGCGCCGAGCACTGCATAATTGATATGGCCGCCGCGAATCATGGAAAACGACGTGGGATGATCGAACACGCTCGCGCCGGGGAGCAGCGTGACGTACTGCTTGCCGGCGTTAATGAGATCCTGGTCTTCGTGTCCCGGCTCGGCCAAAGGACCCATGCCCAGTATTCCATTCTCGCTGTGAAAAAAAACCTCGCGGTCCGTGGGCACGAATCCGGAAACGAGAGTGGGAATCCCGATGCCAAGATTCACGTAGCTGCCTTCAGGAAGGTCACAGGCCACGAGATAAGCGATGCCTTCGCGAGTGAGTGACATGGTCTATCTCCCCTCAGTGGTGATTTCGAGATATTTCGGATGGCGCACGACTTCAACGACGCGATCAACGAAAATGCCCGGCGTGTGAATATCCTCCGCGTCGAGAGAGCCCACGGGAACCAGCTCGTCGACTTCCGCCGCCACAAACTTAGCGGCCGTCGCCATAGGGACGTTGAAATTGCGCATGGCCATCCGATAATTCAGATTGCCCAGCCGATCGCCGCGGTGCGCCCTTACAAAGGCGAAATCGCCGCGCAGAGGCTTTTCGAAGACGTACTCGCGCCCGTCGATCACGCGCGTCTCCTTGCCCTTGGCCAACTCCGTGCCGGCAGCAGTGGGTGTGAAAAAGCCGCCGAGGCCGGCACCAGCAGCGCGAATCCGCTCGGCCAGGGTGCCCTGGGGGACCAGTTCGAGTTCAATCTGACCCTTTAAGTATAGCTCTTGGAATGAGCTACCGCCGGGATTATTGGGAAACGAGGCGATCAATTTGCGGACGCGACCATCGTGAATTAGCCCGCCGAGGGCATGCGTACCTCCGCCGGAACCGTTGTGGACGATGCAGAGATCCTTGGCACCTTGTTCGCGAATGGCTTCGAGCATCTGGCCGGGCAAGCCGGGATCGCCGAAGCCGCCGAGCAAAATCGTGGCGCCGTCGAAAACGCTTGCAACTGCTTCCCTACAGGCGGCTAAAGTTTTGTTCACCATATCCCCACCCTGATTTGATCTGGCAATTTAGCATGCGGCACGTCCAGGAATCAAATGGGTGTGGGCTAAAACGAAGAGAAGAGTTGCCTTAGGGCAGCCCGGCACACTCAGGGCTCATCGCAGGCGGGGAAGATTAACGAGTTCCGGGCATGCAATCAGTAGCCGTGGAAGTGTGGCGCGCGTTTCTCCAGGAAAGCATTGAGCCCCTCGCCGCAATCGTCCGAGAGGAAACAGTGAAGTTGCAAACGATTTTCTTCGTCGATCGCCTGAGCTAGAGCTTGATGGGCTTCGCCGATCATGGTGCGCTTTACGTCCCTGTAAGCAAGTGGCGGCCCTTCGGCAAGCTGCCGGGCAAACTTGCGCGTTTCCTCGTCAAATTGGTCGTGAGGATAAACCCGATACACAATTCCAATTTCCCGCGCCTCCTCGGCTGAGAGGCGCTCCGAGGTATAAAAAAGTTCCGACGCGCGCGCCATTCCTACAAGGCGCGGCAGGAAAAATGTCGCGCCCAGATCTGGATAGAGTCCGAGTTGGGCGAACGCCTGCTTGAACATGCCTTGGTCCGAGGCGATGCGCAGGTCGCAGGCTAAGGCGAGACTCATCCCACCGCCGGCCGCCGGTCCGTTCACAGCCGCGATCACAAGTTTGGGCATGGAGGCGATCGCGAGGCAGGTCTCTTTCCCGACGGTCAGCAGGGCTTCAAAGTCGCGGACGGAGCGACGGGTCCGCGCATTGCGAATGTAGTGAATATCGCCGCCGGAACAGAAGCCGCGTCCGGCCCCCGTGAGCACTACAACCCTAACGGATCGATCATCTGCGGCACGAAGAAGAGCGTGCACCAGCACGTGGAACATTTCAGGATTGAGGGCGTTGAGTTTTTCCGGCCGATTCAGGCGGAGGGTGACGACAGCGTCAGATCGCTCTTCGAGCACCAGCGAACTCGCGACTTGTTGCGTTGCACCCATAGGGTCAATCTCAAGCAAGCTGAAGGCTGCTAATCTTTTAGCGCCTTCAACAGGGCGGCCAATTGCTTGAAGTATCTTTTCTTCACGCCGGCGCTGGTACCGCCATTCTGTCCGCTTGTTGAAGGCAGAACAAAGACGCGAGCGCCATAAAGCAGGTCCTTCTGCAGGCCGAGCTTACAAGGGCGGCCTGCAAATTTTTCGTAGACCATTTTGCCATTAAAGGCGACAACGCGCGGGCGCATATCCTCCAGTTTTTGCGCCAGCAGCACCCTGCCCTCGGCGAACTCCTGCCGCTCGATTTCATCGGTGCCGCGAGTGGGCCGCTTTACGAGGTCCGTCATGCCGATACCGAACTCGAGCATGCGCCGGTCGTCCTCGTATCCAATGGGCTCCGGGATTACGCCGGATTGGTACATCATCGGCCAGAACTGGTTGTTGCGGCCGGCATAGTAGTGTCCCACGCGCGCGGAACGATCCCCAGGGTTGGCACCCACCAGGATCATCTTCATCCCCTTGCGCAGGTAATCGGGCAACGTTCTCATCGAATGCCTAAGTTCCTTCCATCGATTTCGCGCCGGTTGCATCCAATCACTGCAATCGGCAGAGCCCGGGGTGGACCTTATTTTGAGCTTACGGAGACCCACGTGCCAAGCCGCGACCGCCGGTTATCATAATACATTCCCAACAGCCAGGGTTCGAAAGCTGTGCTACCCTTTTCGCTGGAAGAAACCCCTGATGAATTCGCCCAAATTGGACCCGATTGCGTCTCACGCGCTGCCGTCGCAGGTGGTGAAGGCCGACGAACCGATATTAGTCTCCGCGGCAAAAAATGGCGACATCTCCGCCTTCGAAACCTTGGTCGGCCGGTACGAGCGCAAGATTTTTCGCCTGACGCAAAACATCACACAAAACCGCGAGGATGCCGAGGACGCCATGCAGGAAGCATTCCTGAAGGCATTCCAGCACCTAGGTGAATTTCAGGGCAATTCGAGGTTCTATACGTGGCTGGTGCGTATTGCCGTAAATCAAGCGCTGATGAAACTGCGCAAGCGTCGACCGAACGTGGTATCCCTCGACGAAGAAATAGATACCGGCGAGGATATGATGCCGCGTGACGTGGAGGACTGGGGACCCTCTCCTCAGCAGCGGTACGAACAGACCGAACTTTCGGAGATTCTCGGGAAGGTGATTGGAGAACTCGAATCGCCGTTCCGAGTTGTTTTTCAACTACGAGATATCGAAGAAATGTCGACCGAGGAAACGGCTGAGGCCTTGGGACTTTCCGTTCCAGCAGTCAAGTCACGGCTTCTACGAGCCCGACTGAAATTGCGCCAGAAATTGAATCAATATTTCAAGCAGGGGGAAAGCCGTGAAGTGCAAAAAAATCGTTAATGAACTAGCGGATTATCTCGACGAAGCGCTGGATCCAATCCTGCGGTCGTCGATTGAAGAGCACCTTGGGGACTGCAAAGATTGCCGCATCGTTGTGGATACGACCAAGCAAACGATCGAGATTTTCTGCAACTCCGAACCCGCGCCGCTCCCGGTAACGACTCGCCAGCGACTGCACGAAGCGCTCGCCAAGCATCTTCGCCACCTGCGCGCCTGACCGCGGAAAGTTCTCGGATCGCCTCTCCCGCCTCTGCCGGCCGTTCTCACCTCCCGTTGCTTTGGGCTATTCCTCTTCAACTATTTTTCGAACAGAGGTATCTCACGCCCCATTCTCCGCTGGCGCGCCAGCTCGTAGATTCGACCGGCGACCACGATGTCTTCAATCGCGATTCCATTTGATTTGAAGAGAGTGATTTGGCTACGGTTCGTGCGTCCTGGAAGCTTGCCCGAAACGATTTGCGCAAGCTCGCGAACGGCGGCCCACCGAGAGACATCGTTTCCAAACGCTTGAATCAAATCGCCCGCTTCGAGCTTTGACTGCTCCACCGAATCTGCCGCAATTACATCGCATCGGGCAACGACCTCGGTATCTAGCTCCCGCTTCTCGGCAAAATTCACGCCTATAGCATTGATGTGGACACCTGGCTGGAGCCACCGCCCTTCAACCACGGGCTTTGTGGAGGTAGTTGACGTAATCAGAATGTCGGCCCCGCGCACCGCTTCTTCCGCTGTCGCAACTGGGGTCACCGGCAAGCCTAATCGCGCCGTCATTTCGTTCGCAAATTGCTCGCGCCGCGCGGCGTCCCGGCTGAACGCGTGCACCTGCTCCAGCTTCCGCGCAAGCGCGACAGCTTCGAGCTGTGTTCGCGCCTGCAAGCCAGTCCCTACCACCCCGGCCATGCGAGCGTCTTCTCGCGCCATCAGTCGAGTCGCTAAGCCGCTCGCCGCGCCCGTGCGAATTTGGCCCAGATAGTTTGCCTCGATGAGCGCGAGCATTTCGCCGGATTGGGCGCTCATGAGGGGGACTAGAAAGCGCGCACCGCTTGCGGACACGGAATAGATTTTCAGGCCCATGTAACCGCCCGCGCTATCGGCGGCAGCCATGTAGTGCAAATAGCCTTTTCCCGCCATGCGCAGCCTCTGCCGTGAATGGGAGACGGCACTGCCATCAGCGAGTCGGCGGAAGGAAGTCTCGACCGCTTCGAGGCCCAGCGGCATCGTTAGAATCGATTTCACATCCTCTTCGGTCAGAAGCAGTGCCATTGCGTGGGCCTCCTCGAACGCTGTCGACGTGAGATGTGTGAAGGAAAATTATCAGAAGTTGATTTGATAGCGAAGGACTCGCGCCTCCCGGGCATCCAGAACCAAGAGCTCCTTGCGCGGGCTCACCGCGATAGGAGGCGCCGATCGATTTGCCTGGCCAAGCTCGGGGGCAAGATCCACATCCAGTTTGGGTTGTCCGTCCGTGGACCAAATGTGCAGCCTGCGTCCGTCGGCATCCATCGCAAAAACCAATCCGCGCGTCACTGCGAATCGCTCGCTGAGCCTGCGATTCGCGCCACCGTTGAACTCGCCGGCGAAATGGCCATCTTCGGTAAAGCGCAGGATGCGATTCTCCTCGGTATCAACTATGTACACGTAGCCGTCAGGACCGACCGCAATCGAACCCGCTCCGACCTTTTCATTTGGGGAACTTGCCACCGGCGACCAAGATCGTGCCAACCTAAAGTGGGAGTTATAGCTAAAGACGCGGCCTCTATCCGGATCCAAAACGTGGACTACTCCGTCGTCGGCAACGGCCACACCCAGCTCATCGTCGGGCTTCGGGCGTGCACTCAGGCGCAACTCGCGATAGCGATCGCCGCTGGGAAGAAAGATGAACGCGCTGCCGCGGTGCGAATCGGTGACGTAAACAGCCCCGCCGCTGTCGATGGCAATCGACTGTGGATTCCTGAGAGCCGGATCCTCAAATGAAAGCAGCGGAGTGCCGCGCCAGTCGAACTTGTGAACAAAATAGCTCCCTGCATCCGGTATGTAAACGTCGCCCACGCGGTCGGTCGCAATGGACACCGGCTGATCGAGTTGGCCCGGGCCGTCGCCGCGCATGCCCCAACTGCCCATGTAGGAAATCGGCGGGGTAACGGATTTCTGCGAATCGGCTCGTGTCGCGGCTCGCGAACATCCAACAAGCCAATAGAGTGACAAAACCACCGTCGCTACGAGAATTCCTTTTTCGCGCTGGGTGCAAAATGAGCGCCAGCCAATACTCGATTTGGGGCCGTGACAAAGCCGGCGGGCATCGACAATCATTTCATCTGCCGGCATGTTTTCGCTTTGGCGGAGCGCCATCTTGTCTAAGTTGCTTCACAATTGTCTGACGCATCATATAAGTTCGCTGCTGCGCCGCCCCAGCACTCCAATCCTTAAAGGCGAACGTCACGTCGGCGGCAGGCGCCTTTGGTTCCGTTAGTTTCACGGGCAGCTTTCCACACAGATTGCTTTCGACGAACGCGGTTTCGTACCGCTCTCTCCGCTTTGCCCAGGTATACACGCGCATCAAGGTGAAATCGCAAGGCTGACCCTCCGGGTCCCGGCTGCCCACCAGAAGATACTGAGGCTTTAGCTCACCAGAAGTGTCCTTCACGCGGTTCAATTCAAACCACGCCGTGATGTGCATGCCCGCCGAGTTCGCGTAGTCAGGGAGCGGCGAAGGAACATCCAAGTCAACGAACCTTCCTAACAGCCAGCCAGACGCCGTCGTCTGGTCGGCCAAGTGCGCGCGAACCAGCCACCAGTCTTCCTTCTTGGCTGTGGTCGCTTGAGCATCAGGCGACACACGGGGCAGGGCTTCCTTCGTGCTCACGGCGGTGGGCGCCAGCGGAACTTCGGCCACTCGCCTCTCGAACAAGTCCACCGGAACCATTTTATTGAGCTGGCGGATTCGTGGACTTTCTCGGGCCGCCGCAATGTGCAGATTGCTGAGCGCCCTGGTGTGCCCCCGCGCCTCAATGGGAAGAGTCCCGGTTTCGGATTCCAGATCCTTGGCCTTTTGCCACATTCCCGAAGTCAACAACTCGCTCTGCGTGATCCAGCCGGTCAAACCGTTTGTCGTCCGGACGTGTAGCTGATCTTGAAATCGGTCGAGGACTTCCAGGCGTTCACCATAGCTCACAGTCCCGACTGGCTCCCGTACCTGGGCGCTTGTGCTCCACAGGATCACTTGCCGGCTACCAACATAGGCCATTTCTCGGGCGCCTTTGGAGCGATGGAAACGAAAATACGCGGCAGCGGTTATAAGAATCACCAAAACAAAACCAACCAGCAATTTTCGCATCAGCGGCGGCGCCCGATAACAATTGTCAAGGTAACGAGTGATTCTACACCCGCGGAAGGGCGCAGCTTCCCACTGCTTCTAGGAAAAACTCCGATGTGTCGAAAATGAGCCGGCGCGAGTCTGCTACAATCCGGCCGAGTCATAGTCGTTCCCCAAACAATCTGGAAGGGAGTGCTAATGCGGAGTCTCGAAAAGCTGAAGCCGCTCGCGCTATTGCTTCTGCGGGTCGCCGTTGGAATTATTTTCGTCTACCACGGCTATCCGAAACTATTCGGACACACTCATGAAACCATGGAGGCTTTTGCTCACATGGGGTTTCCGCGATATTTTGCCTATATCGCCGGTGTTATTGAATTTTTCGGCGGATGCATGCTTGTTCTGGGGCTTTTCGCGCGGATCGCGGGCTCATTGCTGGCGGGTGAAATGGCTATCGCGCTTTGGAGAGTCCACGGCATCCTTTCGCACTCTCGGGCGGTCAGCCATTACGAATTTCCGCTGGTGCTCGCTGTCAGCTCCTTCGCAATCGCGTCGCTGGGCGCGGGACTGATTTCGTTCGATCACGCACTATTCCGCGAGGGCCGTTCTTCTTCGGGGAAAGCGAAGAAGAATAGTTAAGGCACCGGACCTGCCCTAAGCAGGCTGCGTGGTGTGCGGCGCCGCCGCAGGAGACTCGGGCTGATAGACGGGCCACGGAGCGAGAGGCATTACCAACCAGGCCACGAAATATCCAAGAAATGCCGGGACGATCGGCACCGGCATCAATACCAGCAGCACCCAGATAATTCGGACCACCGTCGAGTCAATTTCGAAATATTCAGCGATCCCGCCGCACACCCCGCCAATCTTGCGGTCGACGGAAGACCGCATCAGCCGTTTGGACATGCCCGGCGGTTCGGCGTACCGCGTATGCTGCCGTGCGCCGCAGAAGTAACAGAAATTGGAGTATTCCGCGATATCTCTCTGGCAGTTTCCGCAATGCATGACTCAGACCTCCTTGCTCCCGGCATTCGCCCGCACATAGTCAAGTACGGCGTCCATCCCTTGAAAGTTTCACCGCCCTCTCAATATGCCGCAAGATCGCGCACTGTCCGCGCAATGTCGCCGCTTTGAGGCAGTATCGCGTCCTCGAGCCTCGGATGGTACGCGCAGAAAGTGTCCGTAGCGGCAATGCGGCGAACCGGAGCGTCCAGTTCGTCGAATAGCTCATCCGCAATGCGGGCTGCGATTTCCGCCCCATAGCCCCATGAGCGCGAATCCTCGTAGGCGATGATCGCCCGATTGGTCTTCGACACACTCGCCGCGATTGCTTCCCAGTCATAAGGGCTAAGGGACCGGAGATCGATAATTTCGGCCGATATGCCTTCGCGGGCCAGCTCCGCGGCCGCCACCTCGGAGCGATGAACCACGGCACCGTAGGTGATGATGCTTACGTCCGTTCCTTCACGGGCGACGCGGGCCTTCCCGAACGGAATCGTGAAATCGGCGCCCGGATAGGGCGACCTGTTGTACGGCTGCCGGTAGAGATGCTTGTGCTCCAGCACCATAACTGGATCGTCCGCGCGCAACGCGGTACGCAGCAGCCCGCAAAGATCCAGCGCCGTCGAAGGCATCACCACGCGCAAACCCGGAATGTGAGTGAATGTCACTTCGCCGCTCTGACTGTGATAAATCCCTCCGCCGGTGAGATAGCCGCCGATGGCCACTCGCACCACTACCGGCGCTTTGAAGCGTCCGACCGAGCGCCAACGTATGTTCGCGAGTTCATTGCGAAGCTGCATCATCGCGGGCCAAATGTAGTCGAAGAATTGAATCTCGGTCACCGGCTTCAATCCGCGGAGGGCCATCCCAATGGCCCGCCCCACGATGCCAGCTTCCGCGATCGGCGTATTGAAAACGCGCGCCGAACCGAATCGCCGCTGCAATCCCATGGTCGCTTTGAAAACGCCACCCTTTCCTTTAACACTACTGAGGTAGTCCTCGCGAGTGCAATCCGCCACGTCCTCGCCGAAGAGGACAATCCTGTCGTCGCGCGCCATTTCATCGGCCAGCGTCAGCGAAATGATTTCTACCATGGTTTTCGGCGCAGCTTTCGCGGCAGCGTGTTCTGCGAAATTCGGCACGGCCTCGAAATCCTTCCCGGTCGCATCCACATCGGGCGAATACACGCACTCGTAAATGGAATCCGCGAGGGCGGGCTGGGCGGAAAGCGCGCGGTCGGTAGCATCCAGAACTTCGCGCTCCACCTCGGCTTCTATCGCCTCGATTTCGCGCTCGTCCAGCACGCCCTCGCGCACCAGGAAAAGTCCGAAGTTGGGTACCGGATCGCGGTGAGCTTCCGCCTCTCGCTCGTCCGGCGTCTTGTAGAGCTTTTCATCGTCGGAAAGCGAGTGCGAATAGGGACGCGTGACGTGCGCGTGAACCAGCGCGGGGCCGCGTCGCGCACGGCAATGGCTCACCGCTCGGCCAACTGAGGCATAGCTTGCAAGAGGATCCGTTCCGTCGCACTCTTCCACTGCAAGATGCGGAAAATTCGAGACAAGCTTCGAGATGTTCCCGCCCGCCGTCTGCGCCTCCACCGGCACGGAGATGGCATAGCCGTTGTCTTCGATCAAGAACAGGACGGGCGCCTGCCGCAAGCAGGCCGCGTTCATGGCCTCGAAAAATTCCCCTTCGCTGGTTGAGCCGTCGCCACCGGAGACGTATGCGATCTCATCGCGTTCGTGGGTTAGCGAGTTCCCTTGGGGTCCCTGTCGCGCTTGTTCGAGTGCACTTGGGAATTTGTCGTAGTAAAGAGAGGCCTCCGCCGCTCCAACGGCGTGCAGAAATTGCATGCCCGTCGCGGAAGCGCCGGGGACGATATTGAGTCGCCGGCTGCCCCAATGGGACGGCATCTGGCGCCCGCCGGACGACGGATCATCCTTCGCGCCCACCGCTTGGAGCAAAATTTCGTAGGGCGTCACACCGAGCATCAACGCGAGGGCTCGATCGCGGTAATAGGGGAAAAACCAATCATAACTGGCTTTTAGCAGCAGCCCCGCGGCAACCAGCACCGCTTCGTGCCCCGCGCCGCTAATTTGGAAGAAAATCTTGTTCTGCCGTTTTAATTGGATTTCGCGATCATCCAAGCGCCTCGAAAGAAACATCGTGCGATACATTCGCACGAGCGTATCCCGATCGAGGCCGCCATATTTTGACGCGTCAAACCGCACTGTCTTGAGTTCAGAGGGCATGCTTAACGCCTCCGACGCGGGGAGTTTCGCCGGGTTCTTAGCTTCGAGACATTATAGCCAAATTAGCCGCGCCGCAAAGCTTCGAACCGGCGGCAAGCATTTCGATGCCCCACCAAGCTCGCAAGGCGCTACGTTTTCTTATGTGGCTGCTGGCCCCGTGCTTCGAGATCGTGGCGCGCACCACCTGTTGTGGCGGCATTCGCGCCGATTCCCGGCGTTTTCTGCGCTACACTTCGCGACCCGATAGTTTCTGGACGCGCTTCGTCGTTTTCTACGGCTGGGCCGGAACCTCCTCTCGGGCTTTGGGCGCCGTGGCTTCGGAACAGTGCAGCGGCCGTTTCCGCCACCTCGGAGTTCACCGGCCTGACGATCACCGCGGCGCGCCCTCCGCGCGACCTGCCCGCAAAGAATTCCGGGTCCTCCACAAAGTAATCATGCGCCGTTCCTTTTCCCTTTCGTCTACCCGAGCTTGTTTTCTCCTCCTCGCCGGCAAACGGTACTTCTTCATCCACTGCGCTCACCAGCTCTACTTGCTCGCCCACAATCCCCGCCACCTCGAGGTCGCGGAAAACGTCCGCGGCTTCGCCGTAGGTATCAAAAAATCCAATCACGGATTTGCTCATGGTTCCTCCGCGAGCGGCAACCTTGGCCGCCCCAACCATTCGAGCAGCAGTCAGGGCGAACGTCGATACAGCGAACTATTTAGGGAAGTAGTAAGGTCGGCCTATCCAACTCTGCAAATTCAATCGAGTGAATCGAAAAGCTCGGCAATGGCGGGAAATTCCGGATCGCCGGTGCGGACGGTTTCCGTTTTCACCGATTTGAATGGTTCTTCCGCGGGAATTCTATCGAGCCAGCGCTGGTGCGACAATTTTTCGTGGTCCGAGAAATTCAGCCGCAGCAGCAAACGCACGCGTCCGGAGGGCTCCGCCACATCTTGGCTGTCCTCCTTTGCAGCTCGTTTCTTTGCCGCCGGCTTTTTCTTTAAGGACTCTTCCTTGGCGGATGCGCCGTCAGGCTGCGCGGTCTGCTCTTTCCCGTTGACGCGCTCGAATTTCAATATCATTTTGCTGCCAAGCCGAAAGCCCTGTTTCCATCCCTCGATCTTATGGCGAGCTTGCTGAGCGCCTTCTTCGTTCGTTCCAAAGTCAAAAGTCAAAATGGATTCGGCCATGTATCCTCTATAGCGGGCGGAAGGGTGAGGTGTCAAGTGAACTGCAGCAGGTCGTAACGATTGTTCGCTTTCGAAAGAGTGCGCGGCGTTGTATATACCTGCCATGAGCGACAGGCGCCCAGCGCTTTGGACGAGAATTGGAAAGTTAGGCGCGGCGAAAGGAAGCGGTAAATGGATAAACAAAAATTTCTCGATTACATCGATCACTTCAATCACAAGCGCTACGAGCAAGTCATGGAGTACTACGATCCCGAAGTGGTGATCGAATATCCCACCATGCTCGCCAACCCGAAGGCGCCGCCTGTCACCCGCAAAGGACGCGCCGGCTTTCTCCAGCAATACGTCACACTTCATCAACACTGCCGCGAAGCTTTGGAAGTGGGCGATTTTCTGCTGGCGGGGGACCTGATGGCCGCGGAAATGTACACTGAGTTTCACTTCTTCAAGGACTATCCCGATTTTTCCGGCCGCTCCATGAAAGCCAGCGACGTCTACATCACCACTAATTGGTGTATCTATAATCTAGAAAACGACAAGTTCAAACGTATTCGCGTGGCGCATTTTCGCCTACATGATCCGGCTACTGCTCGTCTTTAGATCGAATCGTGCGCCTAGTCTCTTCTCCAACACCACCGTCCTCGAAGCGTGCAAAGTATGCCCCATCGCGCTGCCGGGGCCCCTTCCGCTATAATCAAATATGCTCGGCAGCCCATTCCCGGGCGTGAATAGTTAGCATGCCACCATTCCCAGGAAGTCCATCGGGCAACCACGCGCGGATGGCCGAACGATCCGCGCGGTCCTCGGCTCCCGGTTCGGCTGGCGCCGGCAAGAAACAGTCCGTCTGGGCGATGCTTCCGGACGTATGGGCGCTCATCAAACCGCGCCGCGCCATCCTTGCCGTCGGGCTCGCTTTAATGGCCGTGAATCGGGTCTCGGGCCTCGTCGCTCCTATTTCGTCAAAATATTTGTTCGATGACGTAATCGCCAATCATCAGGGGCGACTTCTGCCGCTTATTATCCTGGCTGTTCTAGCCGCCACCATCGTGCAGGGATTGACTTCCTACTCGCTCACGCAACTGCTATCAAAATCCTCCCAGCGAATGATCACCGAGTTGCGCGTCAAGGTGCAGGCGCATATCGGCCGCCTCCCTGTAGCGTTCTACGATGCAAACAAAACCGGAGTCCTCGTCTCTCGAATCATGAGCGATGTTGAAGGCATCAGAAATCTCGTTGGCACAGGTCTAGTGGATTTTGTTGGCGGCATGATGACCGCGATCATCGCCCTCGCGTACCTCCTTAGCGTGAGCGTCTCGATGACCCTGGCCGCCTTCGTCGCTGTCTTGATCTTCGGACTCGGCCTGGGCCAGGCGCTCAAGAAAATCAGACCCATGTATCGCGCGCGCCCAAAACTGAATGCCGAAGTGACCGGGAGGTTGACCGAGTCTCTCGGTGGCGTACGCGTCGTCAAGGGCTACCACGCCGAGGAACGCGAAGAGAGAGTCTTCGGCGTCGGCGTCCAAAGACTACTCGACAACGTATTGCAGACCCTTACTGCGACTTCCCTGATGAGCTTTTCCGCCACGGCGCTCATGGGAATTGTCTCGGCGTCCATTATGTACCTCGGCGCACGAAACATTCTCGCGGGCAGAATGACGCCCGGCGATCTCGTTTCCTACATCGGTCTTCTGGCCATGATGATCGCCCCCGTCGCTCAGATTGCCGCTATCGGCCCGCAGATGTCGGAGGCGCTAGCGGGACTCGAGCGCACTCGGGAGGTTCTGAGCGAGCAAGTCGAGGATCAAGATCCTCGCCGGACCATTCGCCTGGATCGAATCGAAGGACATGTGGTGTTCGAAAATGTGGATTTCGCTTACGAAACCGGCAAGCAGGTGCTCCACAATACCGATTTCGAATCGGCGCCCGGCACGATGACTGCCTTCGTCGGTCCTTCCGGAGCCGGCAAGTCCACCATCATCGGCCTCATCGCCGCCTTCTACGTGCCCACGGCGGGCCGCGTCTTGGTTGACGGTGTCGATCTCTCCCAGGTGCGGCTGGATTCCTATCGCACGCAGCTCGGAGTGGTTCTTCAGGAGACATTCCTCTTTGACGGCACGATCCGCGAAAATGTCGGCTTTGCCCGTCCGGATGCCACCGACGAGCAAATCCTTGCCGCATGCCGCATCGCCCGCGTGGACGAATTCGCCGAGAATTTCAACGACAAGTACGACACCCTAGTCGGCGAACGCGGTGTAAAGCTTTCGGGAGGCCAAAAGCAGCGCGTATCAATCGCCCGCGCAATTCTGGCCGACCCGCGCATCCTGATCCTCGACGAGGCCACGTCGAGTTTGGATTCGGAATCCGAGGCTTTGATTCAGGAGGGGCTGCGCTATCTGATGCACGGACGGACCACGTTCGTCATCGCCCACCGCTTATCCACAATCCGCCGCTCTGATCAGATTCTTGTGGTCGAAGCGGGACGCATCATCGAGCGCGGCACCCATTCGGAGCTTTACGCCGTTGGAGGACGCTACTACGACCTCTACACCAAGCAGCACGGCATCGAAACGAACCTTTTTCTCGCCCCAGGTGAAGGAGATGCCGAACCGGAAGAAATCCAAGCGGGTGCCCAGCAGGGTTCCGACGGTCCCAGGGATTCGATGCTCCCAGACGCGATCCGCATGATTCGCGAACGAAGAACTTGAGCGTTGCTTCTTCGGTCCTTTCTTTCAGCGATTTTGGGAATGGAGAAAATACTTGTTGTGCGTTTGTATTAGATTAGGATTCCCCTTGTGTCAGAGCTGAGCATCGAATTTCCAACTGGAATTGCCGCTTCCGACGGCCTGCCTCCAGGCCAGCGTGGCCTGGCGATGTTCACGTACTGCATCGGCTTGTCGATGTCTGTCCTCGATGGGAATATCGCCAACACAGCCTTGCCGAACATCGCCACCCAGCTCCATGCCAGCCCAGCCATTTCGATTTGGGTGGTCAACGCGTTCCTTCTGGCCGTCGCGATCTGCGTGGTTCCGCTATCCTCGCTCGTGGACATCATTGGCTACAAGCGCGTTTACCAAGTCGGTTTGGCGCTTTTCACCATGGCCTCGGTGGGTTGCTCTCTTCCGCATTCCCTCAACACATTGGTGCTCGCTCGCATTTTTCAAGGCATGGGCGCGGCTTGCATCTGGAGTACCTCCGCCGCAATCATGCGCTACACCTACCCGCGCGCGCTTCTGGGCCGTGGCATCGGCCTCGGAGGAATGGTCGTGTTCACGTCCGCGGCGGCGGGGCCCAGTGTAGCCTCAGGCATCCTGGCCATCGCCTCCTGGCATTGGCTTTTCGCCATCAATATTCCCTTTGGACTTTTGTCGCTCAGCCTCTCCGAGCGGTTCCTCGCGCCCGCCAAGGGCACGCGCCATCAGTTTGACTTTTGGAGCGCCATTCTGAACGCCGCCACGGTAACCCTACTAATCCGCGGAATCGATGGCATCGGCAATCTGGAAAGGATACCCGTCGTGGCAGCCCAGTTGATCGGCTCGCTGATTTTCGGCGTGCTGATGGTGCGGCGTCAGCTTTCTCTTCCGATTCCGATGCTGGCGATCGATCTCTTCAAGCGTCCGATTTTTTCGCTTTCGGTCGCCTCGTCGCTATGCACGTTCATGGCGCAGGGTCTGGCCTTCGTGGTCCTGCCGTTTTATTTCATTGATGGTTTGGGATTCTCGCAAGTGTGGGCCGGAATTTTGCTGACGCCGTGGCCGCTTGCAGGCGGCATCACATCCCACATTTCAGGACGATTGGCGGACACCTATACCATACGACGGCTCGGCACGGCAGGAATGGTCGTAATGAGCATAGGCCTCGTGCTGCTCGCCACGCTTCCGCCGCATCCGACTGTATTCCAAATCGTGTGGCGCGCCGCATTCGGCGGCTCGGGATTCGGTTTCTTTGGAGCGCCCAACAATCGCGCCATGGTCGCAAGCGCGCCAAAAGAGCGCAGCGGCGGTGCCGGCGGCATCAGCACCATGTCCCGCCTGCTCGGACAATCCATCGGCGTCTCAGTCGTGGCCGTCGTCTTTCAACTCGCCGCCCACGGCGGAGTCACCCTGCACGGCATCCACGTAGCATTGCTATTCGGCGCCGCCTTCTCCCTCGTCTCCGCCATGATCTGCTCTGTCCCCCAACCCCACCTCCTCCCCGAATAGCCCCGCGTCGGAAACTTCGCATGAAACTCGGCAGTTTCATCTCATACCTGATCGACAATCAGGCTAACAGAATCAACTTGCGCTGACGATGAACTCATGTCGGCCTTTGCAGTCTGGAGCAAACGGAGAGATGTCAATGGTTACCGACTCGTTTGGCTTCGGGGGGCTTTCACCTCGACGTCAAACCAATCGGATTGCCGCCACTTTTCTTGATCTACGATCAGCGTGTAATGCCCCGCAGTGAGGGCACCGAAGTCGAATTTTCCGTTCGTATCCGTAACAACGCTTTTGAGGGGAACCATGTCGGTTGCTTTGATAGGCCAATGGTAATCGTAAAGCGTTAGCTTTACGTTTTGACGGACGAAAGATTGCCTCCACCAGCGAATGGAATGTAACAAAGGGAGGTCGGTTCCGACGACCGCTCCCGTTAGACTGGAGACCTGATAGAAGTAGCCACTGGCCCAGGTGCAGGCAGGGGCCCGTGGAACCCATAGCATCAGAATCACAGCTATGGCCGCGACCAGCGTTCTCTTGGGAATCCCATCTATTCATCCTCCTCGTAAACCAGTACACCCTACGACACCTCCTAGAGCCTCATGCCCCCTTGAGCTTGAACGATTGCAGTCAATTTTCTTGCATTAATTGTGAGGCTGGAACAAGAGCCGTGCGATTACGAATGAAAGGAGTGAGCGCGCCTGGAGTAGCTCGCGTCATAGGCAAGCGAGCCCTCCTGAAGGAACAAAAGCTAGCCACGTTTGGACTGCAGCTTATGGTAGCCGAATTCTTTGCGGGCTTGGTCGAGCCGCTTGCCGCCTCGCACAGCGTTGCGGATCGCATCTTCGGCCGTCGCGATTCCTTCGGCGACAGATAGCACTTCCTCTTCGTGTTGCCGGGGAATCACGATTACGCCGTCCGCATCGCCGCGCATGATGTCGCCCGGAGACACGCGCGCGTCGCCGATGCTGACCGCAATTTCCGTGGCATCCAACTGCACGCGGTCTTTGCCGGTGCGCATCGAGTAGCTCCGGCTGTACACGGGGTAGCCAAGTTCCAGACAAAGCGCCGTGTCGCGGCACGCGCCATCAATCACTGTTCCCGCGATTCCGCGCCGGTGCGCGATTTCGGTAAGGATGTCTCCCCACACCGTAGCGTTCTCGCGTCCGGCATTATCAATCACCACCACGGAACCCGGCGCCACGTCATCGATGAATTCGCCTACCGTGCCGGCCGGCTTCCCTACAGGACGATAGAGCATCGTGAATGCGCGCCCCGTCAGGCGAAACCGCAAATCGCGCGGCTTGATGTTCAGGCACTGCCCGGCAATGCCCAGTCGATCGAGCGCGTCGCTGATCGTTGCCGTATCGAGCTTGCTCGCGCGGATAACCGGTGAATCCTGATTTGGAGAAGAATTGCTTGGCAAGGAATGTTCCTAATTGCGCAGCATGTGCTCGTAATTCGCGCCCATCACTTCGGTAATGGGCTTGCCCTCGTAAAGCGCCTTGGCCATGGCTGCTTCACGAGTCACTATTTCTTCCGCCGCTTGCAAAACTCGTTCGATATTCTCCGCGGAGATGAAAACCACGCCGCTGCCATCCGCAATCGCATAATCTCCCGCTTTCACTTCCACATCGCCAATCTTGACGGGCTCATTATTCGCCAACTCCACGATGCGTCCCCGGGCAGTCACCGTGGTAACGCTGCGCCCGAATACGGGGAAGTCGTGCTGGCGAGCTTCGTCGATATCGCGTACGGGTCCTTCCGCAATCACACCGCCAAGCCCCCGCAGCTTCGCACCGAGCGCAAGAATGCCACCCCAAGCTGCCGCATGGACTCCGCTTCTCTGCTCGACCACAATAATGTCTCCGGGCTGCGCGGACATAATCGCCGTCGTCCCATTGTGCCGCACAACTCCGGAAGGCAACGTGCCCACGCCCAGTTTCACAGTCAACACGCGGCCCGCAATGCGCCGAGACGAGCTCAGTTGCGGCAGCCCAATCACAACCCCGGTTAATTTCAGCTTGTCGAGCGCGTCGGAAACCGCGCAAGTATCAAGCCTCTTGAGCCGTGTCGCCAGATCCCCCGCCGCAGCCTCTGATCTCATTTCTATTTGTTTCGAAAGCCTATTGCCAGTAAACGAAGCCCATCGCGTTACCCGTCCCAGCCTCAGTCCGGTAGCATGGAACGTAATCCACAATGGTCATTTTCTTTCCCAACGCGTTCATGCCTGAAGAAAGAGGCAGCCAGTTCCGAATCTCGCAGGTGTTCCCAAGCAGGTAAGTCTCCGAAACCGCCGCCAACGCGCCTTCGTCACCATCCTTCATGGCCTTCAACACGCGCTGATCGAGGTCTTCGTCGATCACGAAATGGGTCAACCCGCCCGAGCAAAATACGGCCACCTTCGCGTCTTCTTTCCAACTTTCGATAGCCTTCATCAGCGCCTTGCCAAATTTCAGGCAGCGCCCGACTTTCGGCCGGTTATTCGGGATGCCCGCATTCAAAAATACCGGCACGTTGGGTGGCGGATTATCCACCATGATTCGCCGGTAGAGAAACCCAAATGCGTGAGGGATCCCGTGTTCGTGGCCGTCCGTCTTCGGCAATTGCGCCGATTCGGACACGTCGAATTCCTGATCGATCAGCGATTTCACCAAATGCACTCCAAGATCGGGAGAGCCGGCATACTCCGCGCCTCCGGGAGGGCAATGGCCGGCCTCCGCGATGGCAATTCCCGGGGGCATTTTCGCTTTGGCCTCCTCCGTTTCCGGAACATTCTCAACTTTGCTTCCAGTGAAAACGAGGAACGCCGGCGTATTGTCGTCGCGAAAAAGCTCGCGCTGATCGTTGCCAACAATCACCACCGCATCCGGGCTGACCTCGCGAAATTTCGCCGCCAGCTTATCGAGAGCGCGCTGGCACGCGTCGTAGCGCTTCTTGCGTTCTTCGGGAGTAATCTTGTCGGCGAATCCCGGCTGGCGCGCCGCGAGTAATTTTGCAAAGTCGTAGGCCTCGCCACGATAAAAATGTTTTGGATTCTTGCGGTCTGCGTCCCCGCGCAAATGCCACATGTCGGGAGGCGTTGAAAGCATCGGCCCGTGCGATGAGCCCATGCCGAGCACCACTTTTGCCATGTCTTCCTCCGAGTTTCCGGCCAGCGCCGAGGAACCTTAGCTCCAGACTTTGCGTGCCGTCTCCACAACGAGCCGCAGTTTAGCCCATTGGTCGTCTTCGCTGACCAAATTTCCCTCCATGGTCGAGGCGAAGCCGCACTGCGGACTCAGTGCCAGGTTTTCAAGCGGCAGGTGCCGCGAAGCTTCTTTGATCCGCGCGATGATTTGATCGCTGGTCTCCAGCTCGGGCCGCTTGGAACTGATCAGTCCAAGCACAGCCGTCTTGGTGTGGGGTACGAACCGTAGCGGTTCGAAAGTGCCCGAGCGCGCGTCATCATATTCCAGCAGGAACCGGTCCACGGCTAGCGTCCCAAACAGTTTTTCCGCGATCGCGTCATAGCCGCCTTCGGCATACCAATGGCTGCGGCTGTTTCCCCGGCACAAGTGAATCGCCAGCGTCACTCCCGGCTTCCGCGCCGCCTCGAAACAAGCATTATCCGCCTGAATTGACTCGTCGAGCCACGCATCCGGCTCAACCTGCATCTCGGTGCGAATCCATTCGCGCCATTTTGGGTCCATAAAATAGCTGTAGCGCGGCGCGTCGATCTGTATGTACTTCACGCCCTCCGACGCCAGCCGCGCCATTTCCGTCTTCATGATTTCGACGATATCCCACAGCAGCGCCGAGTAGCTTGGATAGGCCTTGTCGGACCTACCGCGCTTGTACGAAATCGCGGGAAACTGTGTGGCGCTCGGCAACGTCATCTTGATTGCGCCGGGACTATGCTGCTTCAAAAAAGGCAATTCGTGCCCCGTCAGCGGCCGCACGGCGCGAAGCTTTTCGACTACCACGCCCGCCACCCTGCCGCGGCCAAGCATCGACCCACCCGGTTGCGCAGTATCCCAATTGCGCGCCACTCCATCTCCGAAATCAAATCCTTTCACCGCATCGGTGAAATCGCCCATGAAATTGCTCCGGCGAAATTCCCCATCGGTGAAGACATCGAACCCCAGATCCTTTTGCTTGGCCAACACGCGTTCAATGGCGCTGTCTTCGAGTTCATGCAGCCGCTCTGGATTCGGTGGATCGACCCGCCGCGCCTCCAAGAGCTGCGGCGGTCGCAAAAAACTGCCCACTTGATCTGCCCTGTATGCTGACATTCTTGAGTTTGCCTTTTCTATTTGTATTCCATCGCCTTCACTCGCAGGCTCAATCCTACGCGGCGCTTTTTGCTTCGGCACTCAGGCGGAAGAGTTTCCTGGCGTTATCTTCGAAGATCGTTTTCTTATCTGCCGCGCTGAGCCAATCGAATCCATCAATATAGATCTTCACATCGTCCATCCACTTTCCGGTTTGCGGGTTTTTCGCGGTACCTACGCCTGGACGCTCAGTTCCGAAAATGCAGCGGTCCGCGCCGACAGTCTTGATCAGCAATTCGCAAGCCAGCGGAGTGTAGAGCACCGTGTCATAGTATAGCTTCCGCAGGTTTTCCATGAACATGCTCTGCCCGCGCCTCAAAGTCGGTGCCAGAAAGCGCCCCGCGTGATATGGAACCGCGCCGCCGCCATGCGAGCACACAAGTTTAAGCTTCGGGAAATCCTGAAACACGCGAGAGCCGACCAGCGAAATTACCGAAATTGTTTCCTCGTTGATGAAATGTACGGAATAGCTGTGCCGGATCGAACGGCACCCGGCGCCGTGAATGTATCCCGGCACATCCAGCTCCACGAGTTTCTCGTAGAGCGGATACCAATATTCGTCGCCCAGCCCCGGCGTATCGTAGTCGGTCGCCTCGCTCGGATCCGGACTGATTAAACATCCGACAAATCCGAATCCCTTTACGCACCTCTCTAGCTCCGCGATGCAGTTTTTCGGACTGACGCCTGGCGTCTCCGGCAGCCCGCATACTCCCTTGAACACATCCGGGAAAAGGCGGCATTGCTGCGCGACCAGATTATTGCATTCCTCGATGAACCACTGGGAAACCCTCGGCGGCTTTTCGGCTTGCATCATCTGAAATGGGCGGGGAGAAATCAACTGGATGTCCGTGCCGACTTCCTTCAGCAGACCGAAATGCGACTTGCCTGTGCCAAAGGTCGGCTGGTTGAGGAACGCGATCATCTCATCGTCGCTGATTTCCACTTTGCCGCGCCCATGCGATCCGCGGTGCGACACGAGGTTCGCCTTATACACGTACAGCGCATCCGGTGCCGTCAAATGGCCGTGAACGTCGATTACCATGCCACCCTCCCGCTTCAACATACCTCACTGCAAACGGTCTTAATATCCCCGAATGCGGCCGATGTCAAATTGATTCCCATCGGTTCGCAAACTCCCTTTTGAGTTCATTATCCGCCGACGCCGACCGTTTGAACGACGCAACAAAAGAAACAGCTGAAGACGACTGAGGTCGGCGCAACCGTTCGTCCGCGTTCTGCTTATGGGTGCACCGGAGGGGTCAGAAGGGCAGGAGCGCCACTCTCCATGTATGCCCGAAGCATCTTTTGTTGCTCTGGCGTCAGCACCGCCTTCGCAGCCAGCATCGCGTCCAAGTAATGGTTTACGAGCTGCGAGGTGGATTTGGAAATTTCATCGCCTTTGCCCATCACCGCGGCCCTGTCCGGCTTGTCGGCGCGAAGAAGTTCCCGCAGATCAATCGAATCCACGGCGATGTCGGCTCCCGTCTTGATCGTAAACGTCTCCGTGCCGACGATGATCTTTCGGAGGCTATCGGCTTGCTGGTCAGTGAGACCGAGCACAGCCCGCACGCGCGGATCGTCCAGAGCCGCCAGCAGCCTCGATACTCTCTCAAGGGGTCCCCCGAAACCTGGGCCGCCTCTTTCAGCGTGCTCGGAGCGCCCTACCATCTGCATCATGCCCCCGCCCATCATCCCCCCACGCATGGGTCGCTGGCCGGGACGCGCCCGATTCCCGGACTGTTGCTGGCCCTGGTCGGATTGCCCGGCTGAGGCCTGCGCCGCTGAATCTGGTGTCGGACCTTGAGCAGCCGCGGCACCCGCAAACGCCGACAGGCTAGCCCCCAAAATTAACATGGCAATCATCTTGAATCGCATGATGTTCCTCCGACTGACGCGCGCCGGTCGGAATCCGAGCTTCCGCTTTGTCCCGGCTCGCATTCCGTAGCCGACGAGCCGCCAGTATACTCCTTGGCGCTCGCCCAACAGCCCTCCGCCCAACAATCAAAACCGCATGCTATTTCTCGCGCATTTCAGCATCACGCTCCTTCCACCACCCATACAGCCTTTCCAGAAATGTCACATCTTAATAACGGACAGTTCTTGCAGCGTCCACGGGAGATTGCAAGGGGTATGTTAGACTCACCCCTAGTGGATTGCCGCCGCATGTCGAGTGACCACAATGGCTGAATTTGTTTGCAAAATCGGGGACACCTCCGGACGGATCTTCCAACAGGTTGAGACGGCGCAGTCGGAAGGGGAAGCCAGGCAAAAGCTCGCCGAGCGCGGCTTTTACGTTTTCTCGGTACGCAGTCATTTCGACCTGCTGGCACAGATCGGCAGTGGCCGCCGCGAGCGCAAGATTCGCCCCGACCACTTTCTGATTTTCAACCAGCAGTTTCACACGTTGATAAAGGCAGGCTTGCCCATTCTGCGCGCGCTGGACCTTCTGGCGGAGCGCGCTGCCGCGCCCCAAATTCGTCCGATCCTGATTGAGGTGCGCCAGCGAGTAAGGGATGGCGCTTTGTTATCGGAGGCGCTCGCGGCGCAAGGCTCGTTCCCTCCCGTGTACGTAACGGTGATCACGGCGGGCGAGCGCAGTGGAAATCTCATCGGTGTGTTAGAGCAGTACATCGCATTCTTGCGCGTGAGCACCGGATTCCGAAGCAGGTTGATGACTGCGCTGATCTATCCCTCAGTTCTGGTGGCTATGGTACTGCTTGTAATCACCTACGTGGTCACGTACGCCATGCCGCAATTCGCCAACCTCTACCACGACCTCGACGTACCCTTGCCAACTCCCACACGCATTCTTCTTTCAGCGGCCATGCCTTTGCGAACGTATTTCCTGGTCCTGATCGCGACTCTCGCGGTGCTTGCCGTTCTGGTTTTCTTGTGGACCAGATCCAAGAGCGGCGCCGTCGCAATAGACCGAATGAAGCCGCGAATACCATATCTCGGAGACATCTGGCTCAAGACCCAGATCGCGCAGTTTGTGCGAACGTTGTCCACGCTCCTCGGTGGCGGAACTCCACTGGTGCCTGCCCTACTCACCTCCTCCTCGGCCATGGGCAGCGCGCTGATATCCAAATCGGTGGATTCAGCCGCAGGGCAAGTGAAAGAGGGCAAGGCGCTGCACGCCAGTTTGGCGGAAACACGCTTGATTCCGCCCCTTGCCCTGGAGATGATCGAGGTTGGGGAGGCATCTGGTGCGCTGACCGCCATGCTGACCAGCGTTGCGGAATTCTACGAGGAAGAGGTCGGCATACGGTTGCAACGTACGCTAACCTGGATTCCGATCGCAATTCTACTGGTGATGGCGGTTGTGGTAGGCTTCATTTTGGTCGCTCTCTACCTGCCGATGTTTTCTCTCCAGCTAGGCGCCGCAGGGGGCTAGTCATTTATGGCAACAGCGGGCGATAACCCGATACCCGTAGGCATCCTGGACGATCGCGCTGAGCGCGAGGCGGCCAAGCGCCTCGCCGAGCGATATCGGTGCTCCTTCATCGACCTTCGCGAGCAGCGCATCGACCCCGAGCTTTTCCGCAGCATCCCGGCGGAATTGATGTTTCGCTATAACTTCGTGCCGCTGGAATCCCACGATTCCACTCTGGTCGTTGCCATAGCAGATCCCAGCCAACTCCATCTCACCGACGAACTTTCGTTGCTTCTGGGAAAACGTCTGCACCTCAAGGTCGCCACCGCATCGCAAATCGGCGACCTTTTGAAGCGGACGGAACAGTCTCAGCGAGTGCTCGACCAAGCCACCGAAGGTTTCACTCTTCAGGTAGTCGGTGAAGATGAGGACAGCGACGAAAATATCTCGATGGAGAAGCTCACGCGCGGCGACACCGGCGTGAGCCCCGTCGTTCGCCTGGTCGATACCGTGATTTTCACCGCTCTTGAACGCAGGGCCAGCGACGTCCACATTGAAACGCGAAACGCTGAGGTAGTCGTGAAGTACCGCATAGACGGCGTGCTGCAATACGCGATGCAACCCCTTGCGAAAGACTGGCACGGCACAATTCTTTCTCGCATCAAGGTCATGAGCGAGCTGGACATCGCCGAACGCCGCACGCCCCAAGACGGCCGGTTCCGCGTCAAGTACAAAGGACGCTTCGTCGATTTCCGCGTCTCCATCATGCCCTCCGTCCATGGCGAAGACGCTGTGCTGCGCGTCTTGGACAAAGAAACCCTTAGCGAGAAGTTCCGCAATCTCACGCTCGATGTGGTGGGGTTCGATCATGACGAGGTCACCCGCTTCCGCCGCTATATTCATGAGCCGTACGGCATGGTGCTGGTCACCGGACCCACCGGCTCAGGAAAAACGACCACGCTGTACGCGGCCATCAACGAGATCAAAAACGACGAGGACAAAATCATCACCATCGAGGATCCCGTCGAATATCAGGTGCGCGGGATCACCCAAGTTCCGGTGAACGAGAAAAAGGGCCTCACATTTGCCCGCGGCCTTCGATCCATCCTTCGTCACGATCCGGACAAGATCATGGTCGGCGAAATTCGCGACCAGGAAACCGCCCAAATTGCCATCAATTCGGCGCTTACCGGACACCTCGTGTTCACCACGGTCCATGCCAATAACGTAACAGACGTCATCGGCCGATTCATTAACATGGGTGTCGAACCGTATAATTTTGTCTCAGCGCTTAACTGCATCATGGCGCAGCGGCTGGTGCGTCTCGTATGCGAAAATTGCAAGAGGCGCGTCACGTATTCGCCGGACGTCCTTCGGGAATCCGGCCTCGATCCCTCGGAGTGGGGGGAAGCGGCGTTTGCCGAAGGGGCTGGCTGCCTGGAATGTTCGGGGAGCGGCTATCGCGGGCGCACGGCGATCACCGAACTCCTCGATCTTTCCGATCGAATTCGCGAAATGATCATCGACCGCCGGCCAACTTCGGAAATCAAGCGCGCCGCTCGGGAGGCTGGCATGATGTTTCTGCGGGAGTCGGGTCTTCGCAAAGTGCGCGCTGGCGTGACCACCTTGCGCGAAATTAATAAGGTGACGTTCCTTGACTAACTTCACCGGTGTCGAAGGTTTGGAAGCGCGATTCTACCAAATAGGTTTGGTCCGCCATATTGACGCTTGGCTGCACAAGATGCCCCACCCTGGAATCGCCGTGGAAATTGCGGGCCAGCATGTGGCGGCAGCGCGATGGGGAAAGATTCGCGGACACTTGGACGAAGTGGCTGTTCAGTTGCTCCCCGCCGGAGCCATCATGCCGTCCCCCGTGGAGACGAATGTTACGCAGCCTGATGGCGTGCGCTCGGCTTTGCGCCGTGTATTCAATAGCGTTCCCGCCTCCGGGGCTCACGTGGCTCTCTTAGTCCCCGATCCCTGCGTGCGCGTCTTTATCTTGCCCTTCGATAATTTGCCCCGCAGCGCCGCCGATGCCTTGCCCCTGTTGCGCTGGAGACTGAAAAAGAGCGTGCCCTTCGACGTCGAGGAAACCGTGGTTTCATGGATGCGTCAGGAAGGGCGGCAAGGCGGTTTCGAAGTTGTCGCTTCCGTCGCCCGCCAGAGCATCATCCGCGAGTACGAAGAACTTGTGGAATCGCTGGGGGCGCACGCCAGCGTTGTCCTGAGTTCCACTTTAGCCACGTTGCCTCTTCTCGAGGACGAAGGCGCCACCTTGCTTGTCCGCCTCTGTGGCAAAATGCTCACCACGGTGATCGTCCGCGGCAGCGGTCTTTGCGTTTATCGCTCCAGCGAAATGCGCGCCGAGGCTGCTTCGCTTGAGCCACAGGCCATGCTCGACGAGGTTTTCCCGGCCGTCGCTTATTATCAGGATACTTGGAACGCCTCGGTCGATCGCGCCCGGCTCACGGGATTCGGCGGCAGAGAAGAACTTTTCGCCCAGGCGCTGGCTGCTGAAGTCGGTGTTGCCGTCGGCACCATGTCGGCTACGCAAGGCGCTTCCAGGCTCGACCGCGCGGCTAAGGATCTTCTGCCTCATGGTTTGGACGCTCTCGCCGGCTGGGCGATGAATGGGGCTGCCTGATGGGCCCGGCTCGGCTGGTTACGTACCCGATCAAGCGTTCCGGTCGTCCCGAAATCCGCCGGGGAAACGATAGCGATTTTCGATAGCAATCATGAAACTTCATCTAAACCTCGCCACCACTCCTCAGCCGAATAACCGGCCTTTCATGGCCGGCGCGGTGGTCACCGGCGCCATCGGCCTGATTGCCTTCGCGATTCTCTTTCACGCCGCCTATGCGTCCTGGCGCAACACGCGTGAGCTTCGCGCCCAAGTTGCCCGCTTAGACGCCACGATACAGGCCAGTCGCCAGCGTCAACAATCCTTGGAAGATTATTTCCGCAGCTTGGGCGCACAGCAAACTTTGACCCGCGCCGCGTTCCTGAATTCTTTAATCGACGAGCGCAGTTTTCCGTGGACAAAAATTTTCACCGATTTGGAAAACACTCTTCCGCCGGGCGTTCGAGTGATGAGCATTTCACCGCACCTCATAAACGGCCGCGCGGAAGTGACTCTCAAAATAGGCGCACTCACCGACCAAAGCAAAATACAGTTCCTCCAGGCGATCGAGAAATCCAATGTATTTTCGGGGATGGTGGTAAAGGACGAACAGCGTTCGAACGTGACCGCGGTGCAAGATCCCATCGTCCTGAATCTTACCGTCTGGTATTCAACCATATGACTCCTGGGCACGCCTCGCAGAACTGGAAAAAGTGGTTGACGATCGCGCTTGCGGTGCCGCTGGTTCTCGATCTCGGCTTGGCCGTGTATCTCTGGCGGGGCGGCCGCGGCAATCCTCGAGAAATTCGCGCCGAGGTCAATCATCTGACGACCGAAGCCAAGCTGCTGCAAGCGGACGTCGATCGCGGTGAAAGAATTCGGTCCTCGCTCCCGCAGGCTGGCAAAGATGCCGACTCCTTCTATCAGGACTCGTTTCTCGACGCCTCCACCGGCTATTCCCGCATCGAGTCGGATCTGGGCGCCATTGCCGCCCAGGCCGGGGTCCGAACATCCGGTTTCGCCTTCAAAGAGAAACCGACCAAGGAATCGGGCGTTACTCAAATTTCAGTTACCACCAGTGTGGAAGCCGATTATCCGGCGGTGGTCAAATTCATCAACGGCATTGAACGCGCTAAGAACTTTTATCTCCTGGATCAAATGCAGATCAATTCCGTATCTACCGGCGGCCTGAGCTTGGAACTCGAACTGCACGCGTTTTTTAGGACCTGATCCATATGTCACGGCGCACCGAACTTTACATTTTCGCGGGGCTGATGCTCCTGGTTGCCTATTCCGGTTATTACTACTTCTCGAGCCGCACCCAAGTTGCGGGACTCCCCGGCGTCTTCGCCGCGGATTCCAAATTCCAGCCTCTCGACATCCAGGAACCCCGGCTCCATCTGGGTCTCTTGGAGAGGATTCGCAAAACGGAGTATTCCGGTTCGCACCGCAACATTTTTTCCGCCACTCCGCCTCCCGTCGAGAACCCTGTAACAGAAGCTTCCACATTCGTAGGGCCGCGGCCCGCTCCCCCGCCGCCCCCGGTGCAAATTCCGGCCGAATTCTTCGGCTATGCCTGGCGGCCCCATTCCGAAAAACGCGTCGCATTTTTCACCAGCGGAGACGATGTCCTGATCGTTCACGAAGGCGATACCTTTCTCGATCGATTCCGCCTGGACCATGTTGGCAATGATTCCGCTGATGTTGAGGAGATTTCGAGCGGCAGGCACGCCACCGTTCCCCTCGTTCAACCCCTGGACCAAGGTTTGAACCAGTAGATGGTTTCCCGCTTCTCAATCCGATGCCCTGAGCCCCGCTCGCTGCGTTCCTTCAAGCTCGGACCGCCAACCACATGCCGCCGCGCCGAGTCCGGCTATGCCCTCGTCATGGCCCTGTTTTTGATCGTCGCCATGCTCGCAAGCTCCCAGGTCATCTTGCGAAATCTGGTTACCCTCCGCCGGCGCCAGCGCGAAACGGACACCATTTGGCGCGGCCAGCAATACCAACGCGCCATCCGTCTCTACTATCACAAGACCGGACACTATCCGCAGTCGCTCGACGACCTGCAAAAGGGATTGCCCGAGCTCCATTTCTTGCGCTTTTGCGCCTACAAGGACCCGGTAAACAACACCGACGGTTCGTGGCGTTTCATCTACGTGAATGGCAGCGGAGCGATCATCGGCAGCGTGCGCTTCGCCAGCCTGCAGCAGATGGCCCTGATCGACCTGAACGGCGGTAAGCTACCGGGCCCTCAACCCGGCACGCCCGCAGCCGATCTCGCCTCCAGCTCCGGCTCAGACGACGCGAGCGCCGCAGCCAATTCGAACACGCAGGCTCCTCCACAAGGGAACGTAGCCGCCCCGCAGCCTTCGCAGTCCCCTTCTAGCTCTCCCTTCACAGCTCCTGGCGCGCCTTCTGGCCCCGCAGGCGCTATGTCGATTGGAGCTGGACCGAATGGGGCGGCCGGTCAGGCTCAGGCCACCAATCCGCTCCTTCTACTGAAGCCTACTGGACCGGTCGACGGGCCGGTGCTCGGCGCATTTATAACCGGCGTCGCCAGCAAAGTGGATCGGCCCTCCATCAGGGTTTACAAGGGGGGCAAGAAATATCTCGATTGGGAGTTCATTTGGAATCCCCTTGAGGACCAGGCCCGCGCCGTGCAAAACGGCCTTTCTCAAGCCCAAGGATCACAACAGCCCGGCCAGTTTGGTCTTCCGATCGCCCCGGTCAACGGAGCTGCGCCCGAGCAGCCCGCCGGCGCGAACGGACCTGCCGCGCCGCAAACCCAGCCCCCGGCCCCCAATCCCGATTAGAGCCTTCAATGGCCCTGAGTGTTCTATGCTATCGACCCCGAGCCTGAATCCCACACCGAGCCGCGCCGCGGAATGCGCTACTGCTCTGTTACAGCGTTTCCAACGCCAAAAGTGTCACGCTTCGGCCGCCTCGACTTTGCCGTCGCGTCTGTAGCGCCGCGCCTTCCGGCCGGCATCTTTGCTCTTGCCCTTGTAGCGGCCGCCTCGCCTTTCAGGCGGGCGCCCTTTGCAAATCATCGCCCGAAGGCGCAAAATAAGATCATGGCCGTCGAACTTGCAAAAGGTGTAACACTCGAAAAGCCCGGTGAGGACGAAAATTTCCTCAAGGACGAAGGCATTCTGTTCGCCTCGCTCGATAAAGTTGTCAACTGGGCGCGCCGCAGTTCCATCTGGCCGATGTCTTTTGGTCTGGCCTGCTGCGCCATCGAGATGATGTCCATGGCCGCGTCCCGCTACGATATTTCCCGCTTTGGCGCTGAAGTTTTCCGAGGCTCGCCGCGCCAATCCGATCTGATGATTATCGCCGGACGCGTCTCTCAGAAAATGGCGCCCGTCATCAAGCAGCTCTACGCGCAGATGCCCGAACCGAAGTGGGCCATCTCGATGGGCGCCTGTGCCACCTCCGGCGGCGTCTTCAATAATTACGCCATCGTGCAAGGTGTCAACCAGGTGATTCCGATTGACGTCTACGTCCCCGGCTGCCCGCCGCGCCCCGAAGCTCTCCTCTACGCCGTCTTCCAGCTTCAAAAGAAAATCGACGCCGAGCGCGGCAGCTTCAAGCGCTCCCTGAATTTCTCTAAGAGCTGATCACCCGCCTCTCCGGCGGCATGTATCACCGTCATCGTGAGTGAAGTGGCCCGCGCCTCTTCCTTTGCGCGAAGCGCCGGGCCACGCAGCCGAAGGACCTCTCTTGGATGCCCAACGCGCTCGCGCCCTCGCATTGGTAGGGGCACAGCACCGGGACCCCCAGCGCGCCGCTTTCGCGTGCTGGGTGGTAGCATGCTCTTGTCCGGCAAATATGCTTGGCGCGACCCGCCCCATCCGCCTCGCGCAAACGGGCGCCCCGTGTGGAGTGCGGGAGCTTGCTCCCGCCGTTTGCTGTCCGGGCTTGACCGGGCATGCTCCTCGACTCAACCACTGCCGCTCGTTGTCCTGAGCTGAGCGTGTCGATTTTTCTCTTCGCATTCGCCGCTCATCCTGCGACGAATGCCCCCAGGTGGAAGGGCGGGGATTCATCCCCGCCACAAACGACGGCGCGAAGCGCCCAGTGGAAGGTCAGGGCTTCAGCCCTGACACACAAACAGGGCCCCAGGTCGACGGCTAGTCGAGCCTGGGAGATCAGACTCGCGCGAAGCGCGATACTACTGCGCTGTTTGCCTTTGGCGGCTGCGCCTGTCCTTGTTATCATTCGCGGAGCCGGAATGGCGTTAGAGTCCGACACTGTGGGAGAGACGAGAAAATGAGCCCGAGGAAACTGATCTTGGTTGTTGCGATTTGCTTGGCGGCACCGATTGCGGCCCGCGCAGAGAGCACTACAACGAATCCGGTCGTTGCAAGCGCCCGGGAGATATTTGACCGCCAGTCCAAGTTCATCACAGCCGCCGCCGATGAGATGCCGGCCGACAAATACAGTTACCATCCCACGCCGGATCAATGGTCGTTCGGAAAAATCGTTTCGCACGTGGCCACGGTCAATTTCCTCGTGTGCTCGATGATTTCCGGCACGCCCGCGCCGCAGAATGAGAAAGTCACCGAAACCGACCCGAAGGAAAAGATAGCCTCGGCGCTGCAGGCCTCGTTCGATTTTTGCTCGCAGGCACTGGCAAATCTCCAAGATTCCCAACTGGGCGACACCGTGAAGTTTTTTGGCGGCCGCGAAGCGCCGCGAGCACGCGCGCTCTTTGAATTGACGGGCGACCTGGAAGACCATTACTCGCAGCTCGCGGGCTACCTGCGCCTCAACGGCATGCTGCCTCCCTCGGCCAAGCCTCGCAAGTAGGGGCGCCACTTACACACACCGGTTCACATGTAGCGCCACCCCTTCAGGGTGGCATCTCGCGGTTCGACGGATCATTGCCCTCGCTTAAAGGTTCGCCTTTGGCCGCGACATCGATGCTCCCACCGCGATCGTCATGATCGCCGCGATAATCGCGAGCGAAATTCCCGTGGGGATCTGCATTCGCTCCGGCAAAACCATTTTCGCGCCCACAAATATCAGCAGAGCGGCAAGCCCAGCCTCGAGGAACCGGAGTTTCGGCAACAGGCCGGCCAGCGCGAAATACATGGCGCGCAATCCGAGGATGGCGAATGCATTCGAGGAGTACGCGATAAAGCTATCGCGCGTCACCGCCAGCACGGCGGGCACCGAGTCGATTGCGAAAACTACGTCCATTACCTCCACGGCAATCAACGCCAAAAGCAGCGGCGTGGCTCGCCATCGGTTCCGCTCCCTCACCCAGAATCGCCTCCCGTGAAATTCATCGGACACGTCAAGCGCCCGCGACAGCGCTCGCACAATCCAATTCCGCTCAGGCTGCATTTGTCGCGCTCGCGGCAGGAGCATCCTCGCCCCGGCCACCAGTAAAATCGCCCCGAAGACAAACACCACGGGCCGGAAATGGCGCAATAATGCGACCCCGGCAAAAACGAACAGCCCGCGCATCACCAACGCGCCGAGCACGCCGCTGTAAAGGACGCGGTGCTGCAGTTCACCCGGCACGCGCAGCGCCTGAAATATCAGCAGGAACACGAGAATATTGTCGATGCTCAGCGACTTCTCGATCACATAGCCGGTAACAAATTCCAGTCCAGCTTGCCGCCCTCGCGAAAAATAGACCCACACGGCGAAAATCAGCGAGAGCCCGATCCATGCGAACGTCTCGATCAGCGCTTTCCTCGCCGTTATCCGCGTGGCCTTGCGATGGAAGATTCCGATGTCCACGGCCAGCGCAACCGCAACCGTCACGCCGAATACCACCCACATGAGCGTTGAGCTATCCACGATCCCGCCGCAATTTCATCTGTTTTTTTTGTCGCTTTTTTCGCGCAACGTCATTCCGAGCGGAGTCCCGCGCTCTTGGGCCTGCCGCGGTTTCGGCGGCCGCGGGACGCAGCCGAGGAATCTCTCTTAGTCGTCCGCAAACGGGGGCAGGGTTATCCCAAACGCTGCTCCCCCTCGAATTCTCAACCGCAGCCTATGCTAGAATGCCTTGAATTTACGACTTTTGCGCGGGAGATTGAATCGCCATGAAAATTACGCCAGGCAAGCAAAAGGGGCTGGAGGCCGTATCCGATTCGCGCGGCGTGATCGCCGCCGCGGCCATGGACCAGCGCGGCTCGCTGAAAAGCGCCATCGCAAAAGAAAAAAGCGTGGACAAAAACGCCGTTCCTCCTCGCATGCTTGAAGAGTTCAAAACCGCCGTGGTGCGCGTCCTTACGCCGCATGCCAGCGCGATCTTGCTCGACCCTGAGTACGGCCTGCCCGCAGCCATGGCCCGTTCAAAAAACGCGGGACTCCTGCTGGCCTACGAAAATAGCGGATACGACAATACGCGTCCCGGACGCCTTCCTGACCTTCTCGACATTTGGTCCGTGCGGCGTCTCGTGGCCGCGGGCGCGGATTGCATCAAGATTCTCCTCTACTACACGCCTTTCGATCCGCCCGACATCAATGAGGTCAAGCATGCCTGGGTGGAGCGCATTGGCGGCGAATGCACGGCGGCGGACGTCCCATTCTTTTTGGAATTAGTCGGTTACGAAGAAGGCGCTGACGAAAAGGCCATCGGCTACGCGCGAAAGAAACCCGAAATCGTTTCCCACAGCATGCAGGAATTTTCAAAGCCACAGTATGGCGTGGACATTTTGAAAGTCGAAGTTCCCGTGAATATGGCTTTCGTGGCCGGCGCCAAGGCTTGCAAAGGGGACGCAGCCTACACTCGCGACCAAGCCAAGGAACATTTCCTTCGCGCCGCGGCCGCCGCCAAAAAGCCCTTCATCTATCTCTCAGCGGGTGTCAGCAACGATGTCTTCACGGAAACGCTGGAGTTGGCTGCCGAGTCAGGCGTGAAATTCTCGGGGGTGCTCTGCGGCCGGGCTACCTGGAAAGATGCGATTCCGATTTACGCCAAACAGGGAGTGAACGCTCTGGAAGATTGGCTGGCGGACCAGGGCGTAAAGAACATCGAAAACGTGAACCATCGCCTCAAAGCCGCCACTCCGTGGTCCAGTTTCCAGCCGACGGCTTCGGCTTCCGCCGTATCCTGAACCGCGGGACTGCGCGTCCCTCTTTTGCTCTGCGAAACGCCGTGACGGTGGCCTGAAGCGACGGTTTCCGCCCCGTTAATGTTTCTAGTTAGAAGGTTTCGATGCTTCAAACTAGAAGCTTTTGATGCGCCAAACTAGAACCAATTCTAGTGCTGTTTGTCCTGCTTGTTATCCTGCTTATTGTCCTGGCGCCGCTCTCCCCGCTTCGGCGCTTGTGTCTGTTGTCTCGGCTGCGCCTGCTGCTGCGGCTGCGGACGCGCGGTTTGTTCTTGCGCATGGTTCAGAGGAGGATGCACGTCGTACATCCCGTCACGCGCCTTTTGCGGCGAAGTGTAGCGGTACTGGCGCTGCTGTTGTTGCTGCTCTTGCTGAAGCTGCTGTTGTTGCGGCCGTGCTTCCGATTGTGGCTGTTGCTGGAGCTGCCGCTGCTGCTGGTTGTTAGGCTGAACGTTCGTGCCGCCAGCGGGCGTTTGGGAGTTACCAGCGGGCGGCTGAAACGGCCGGAAGCCATCACGCGATTGCTGGGGCGGATTGTTTGGACGCGTAGCCGGCTGAGCGCCGTTGAAACGACCCTGATTGTCGTTCGCAGCCGGGGGATTATTGGGCGCGCGATTGAATTGTCCCTGATTGCCGGGGCGGCCCTGATTCGTATAGACCGGAGCGGGACGCGAAACCGCCGGCGTCATCCGGGCGACCACGGGACGCTGCGCAAAGCTTGTGCCCGGGCGCGCGTTTGAGATTTTCGCGTTTGAATACCGATAGCTCGCTTGGGTAGGGGCCACGGGAGTCGAGTCCAGGACCCGTGCGCGCTGAATTTGGTCCTGCGTGACACGAACGGACGCGCGACCAACGGGCCGGGCGTTGACGAACGTGTCCCGCGAGACGGCGGTCACCGCGACATTGTTGTGCGCGTAGGTGTAATTGTTCACGATCCGCGTGTCGTGGCGAACGTAAACGGTGTTGTACACATTGGTGACCTGCGTGACATTCACCACGCGCGTGTTCGTTACGTTGACGTTCTGCACGTAACGCGGGCTGCAGCGGTAGCCGGGAACGTAGACGTCACGCGGCCCCAGCGGAAACCACGCCACTCCCGAAAATCCGCCACCGAATGAGACGCTCAGACTGGCGCCGCCTCCACCCACGAAAGCCACGAGCGCAGGCGCGTACACCGGACGCACAACGATTGGACCGGGGACCCAGGCCCAGCCGCCGCCTACGAGCGCCCAGCGGCCGTAATGAAAGGGCGCAAAACCCCAGGGCTCTTCATCAACCCACGTCCAGCCCCAGGGTTGGACATACACCCAGTGGCCCTCCTGGTAGGGCGCCCAACCCGCGGGCACGCCTCTAGGAATCCACACTTCTCCATAATCGGAATTCGAACTCCAGTCGCCGTATTCATCGAGATCGTAGTAGCCATCGATATCGCGCGAAACGTAGCGAGCCGAAACCGCGCTATTTTCGCGCTGGTCGCGGGACTGGCACCAATCCTCGAAATCGTCGAAGGGCGGGGCAGCGATTGCATCGTAAGAAAGCTGATCGGTTCCGTTAAATATGAATTGCTGCCCCGGGCGTAGATCCCACGAATCCCCTCCGCCACCGGTTACTTGACCGGCCCCTTCGCGCACCACGATGATTGTGGAGCTTCCATTGGGGTCGGTCTGGATTCGATATTCGCCGGATTGCGTAAGGGTGAATGCCACATTCGGAGTATCGATTTCAAATGCGTCATCGGGCGACTGATTTCGAAGATGAACTTCGATGGTCCCTTGCGCGAGCTGGAGCTGCACGGTGCGGTCGTCCAGTGTTAGGAAGGATATGCCCGTCTCGCTGGAAAGACGAATCGCGGTGCTGCCGATATGGACTTCGCCGCGCGAATCTTTGTCAGCCCATAGATTGTCACCGGTGGTGAGCGGTCGGTTAGGGTCGGCTTGCACCCAGTTCTGATCTCCCGAAACCTGGTAGGAGACAGAACCCTGGATGAAATTCAATCGGGCCACGCGGTCGGGCGGATCGTCTTGCGCGGCGGCCAAGCCAGGAAAGGCAGCGAATGCCAAAGCGATGAAGAGCGTCAATGTGAGCAGCGTGCCTATCTTTCGCATGGTGTGCTCCTCTCGTCCAAGTGTGCAACATCATAGCCAAAGAGCGTCTTCCCAGGGCCGTTTTCTTAGATGCGCTGCCAACCCCAAAATATCAAGAGCCTGCGCTAGATGAGTCTCCTTGTTATCGACGTTATCTCCCGTGTCCGCCGGAGTGCCCTCCGCCTCCATGGGAACTGCCACCGCCACCGCCTCCGCCGCGATAACCGCCACCACTACCGCCGGAATATCCACCACCACGCGGCGCGCTGTAGCTCGGGCGCGGGGCGCTATAGCCTCCGCCAGGATAGCCACCGCGAGGGGCACTGTAGCTGGGTCGCGGGGCGCTATAACTCGGGCGCGGGGCACTGTAAACGCGGCCACCGGAATATCCGCCGCGAGATTCGGAGGCTCGAGGCGTCACGATGGGCTGCCTCATATTGAGGGGTGGACGAGAATCGGAGTTGGAATAGGCTCCTCTGGAGGAGCCGTTGGGCTGCGCATAGCCTCGGCCATATGCCTGCCCTTGCGCCTGTGACTGACCCGGGGGCGGGGTGAAGTGCTGCCATGAACCTCGATTCTGATTCTCCGCTCCCAGCGAAGGCCTGCTTTGATTAGAACCACGCGACTCAGACTGCCCGAAGTTGCCGCGCGCCGAATTTACCGCTGGGGCACGGGTGTTCGAGCCGCCTGACGGTGGACTAAATGTCCGCCATCCCGGACGGCTTGATTGAACGGATGCATTCCGTCCGGCACCGAAGGAGGATTCTGCACGGGTGTTTGCAAAGGACGACGATTGTCTGCTGCTGATGCCGGCATTCGCCCGAGCGCCGCCGTTGAAGAAATGTTGAGAGGCCGAAGGAGCGCTGCGGAACGAGGCTGGATTTGCCGAGCGGCCCGATGGGCTAAAACTTTCGCGCGCCGGAGAAACCGGCATCTTGCCGGTCATCAGGCTGGCCTGCCGGAAGGATGCCGAGCTGATTCGCTCCTGGCGGGGAGACACGGCCGCGCGACCGAACCGATCACCCTGCATTGAGGAGATGCCACCGCGCACGCGGTCATTCTGCGCGGCCATGTCCAGATTCGAGAACTGGCGTCCGCGGAATCCCCGGCCCGCGAGGGGACGAAAACCCTCGCGATTATTGATGATCGTAGTGTTGTGAATATTGGTGACGTTCACGGTGTTGAAGCGGCCGCCCCCTCGCCCATACCACGGGTGATACCAATCGCCGGGGCCACACGGCAACCAGCCAACCCGGCCGAATCCGCCGCCGAATCCAACGCCAACGCCCCAGCCACCGCCAAACCCAAAGAAGGAGACGTACGCCGGCGACCAGACCGGGTAATACGCAGGGTAGGCAGCGATCGGTCCGGGCCACCAGGCCCAGCTGCCACCGTAGACGAACCAGCGGCCGTAGTGATACGGCGCCCAACCCCAGGGCTCGTAGGAAACCCACGTCCAGCCGTAGTATGGTTCGTAGACCCAGCGGCCGTCGCGATAAGGGGCCCAATCAGGTCCTTGCTGCGGAACCCAGACAGGGCCGTAATCGGGGACTTCGGACCAGACGCCGTAGGGATCGAGATCCTGCGAGCCAGTGTAGTAACGATCCGTGTGGCTCCAGCTCTTGGCGGATTGTATGTTGCGGTCGCGATCGTTGTTCCAGGAATCCCACTCGTCGCGTCCGGGGGCAGCCGCCGTCTTGTATTGAGGATTGTCGGTCCCCGCAACCGTGATCATCTGCCCCTGATCGACATGGGTGCTTCCCTGCGGGGTAGAGACGTCGGCCGAACCGCTGCGGACGATCACGTCCGTTTCGGCGTCGGAATTCACCAGGATGCGATAGTCGCCGGGGCCATTGGGATGAACTGCTGCGTTCGGCGTATCGATTTCTGAATTCGCCTCACCACCTTTCAACACCGAATAGGTGACCAGCCCCTGTCCGATTTCCACGGTGATGCCGGTGCGAGTGAGATTCGCCAGTTTCGCGGTGGCGCTGCCGGACATGCGCAGGACGTCGGCATAATCGAGCTGGATTTCGGCGCGAGCGTTATTGCCAGTGGAGACGCGATCGTTTACAGCGATTGGGGTGTTCACAGTGGCCGCAACCCAGTCGCCATTGTCGCCGCGCTGGGATGAGACGTCGCCGTTAACATAGCTGAGGCGCGCCATTCCCGGCTGATTCTGGTCGGCTTGCGACTGGTCAGGCTGTCCTGGACCGGATTGTGATTGCGGCGATCCCTGCGCCGAGTACGGCCCGTATTCTTGGTCGTTGGGCGGGGGCGGCGCTTGACCCTGCTGGTCGTTCGGTGGAGGCGGCGCTTGATCCTGCGCGAGCGCGGGTACAACCGCGAACAACATCAGGATCACTGCCAGACCTGCGAGATGTTTTTTCATGCGGCCCTCTCCCTGTGGTACGCCACAGGTATGATTCCGGTGGTGGGTATGCAGGCCGCGTTCCAAACTGGATATTCGGATGGTGTTGTAAGTGCCTTTAGGGACATCGTGTTAGAGACGACATTACGAGAGGCAGATTCGCCACAACCGGGCAGGCCGGTGGTTCTCAAGCGAGGTGGTGGTTTTCAGCCAATCGGCGGACGATCGACGACACGGCAAGCTCGAGGAGAAGAGTACGGAAGCCGAGAACTTCGCCGGCGTTATCGGCGAGCTAACTTGAAGAACGAATCTTGCAGCACAACCAAATCGAGGCGAGAATGGCCTCAGTTAGCAAGAACGCCGACCGTAGGCGCTAACGGAGCCTCATTTGGCCACACAACGAATGCTCGCAGTCGTGAACGCGACGGCTGCTTCGCAGACGCCTTATCCATATGTATTTGTCAACGACGACGGCGTCGTTCGAGAGCTACATCCCACAGAGCGAAAGTATTTGGAAACTCCTTTTCTCCCAGATGACGGGGGACGTCCGTACATCAAAAAGAACTACGAAAGCACGAACGGCTGGAAAAGCAGGCGAGGCTTTTGCCTTCGCTCGAAGATTCCAGATGGCCTTCTGATCGCCGACGCACCAAATGACAACCCCAATGCCCCCATGTCCAAGGCAAAGCTAATCGAATCTCTGCGAAAGAAAATGAGCGGATTTGAAATAACAGAACAGCCCGACGGAAGCGTCGTCGCGAAGCGAGTAACGAAAGAATAGCCACGGGCAGCCGGCTCGCCTTATGGAAGCTATTCTCCACGAAGGTCTGCGCGAATTAAACGAGTAAGCCGTCAATCCAGGAGGCGCAGCAGCTTGAGCGCCGAGCGCCGCTATGGAAGCTTGTCGCCAAGTAGTTTGCGGGCAGGCTGATTGTCGCAGTAGACGCGCCATTCGGCAATCTGGCCGTTTCGCACCAGCGCCTTCCACGCCGCCGGAATCTCCCAGTGATTTTCTTTCTGCAGCTTCCCATTGACGGAGTATGTGGCGGCGGCCGTACCAAAGATCGCGACCACATTGCGATCTTCGAGAACCTCCTCGTGAGAGATGCGGTAATCCGGGAACAAAGCGAAGTACGATTTAAAAGCAGCGCGGAGGTTTTCTCGCCCTTGGAGGCGATTCCCGAGTCCATCGACGAAAACGTGATTCTCGGCCATCAAGGCACACATCGCCGCGATATTCCCTGCATTGATTCGATCAATAAACTGGAGCACGACCGCTGTGGGTTTCTGAGAATTCATGCGCCGACCTGCCCCCCGCGCAGGACTGCACCTCTAAAAATGCAAAGGCGACGATTTACTTTTGGGCGGCTGCTTCCTTTTCTTCGGGCTCCTCTTTGGCGGCGGCTCTTTTGCCCTTCTTTTCTTTTTTCTTCAGCTCGGAGCCAATGAACTCGAGGATAGCCAGCTCGGCGCCGTCTCCGATTCGCCAACCGGTGCGGACGATTCGGGTGTAGCCGCCCGGGCGATCGGCGAAGCGCGGCGCCAGATCCGCGAAAAGCTTTTTGGTGGCGTCGGGAGTCATCAAGAAAGCGGCAGCCTGGCGCCTGGTGTGAAGCGAATCGCGCTTGCCGAGCGTGATCATGCGTTCGGCAAGCGGACGGGCGGTCTTGGCGCGAAGGAGCGTGGTATGGATGCGCTCCTTCTCGATCAGATTAGTGACCAGATTACGAAGCACCGCACGACGATGCGCAGGCTGCTTCCCGAGTTTCGATCCTGATTTAAGATGTCTCATGTTTCATTCCAGCTTCTGAAAAACGCTCAGAGGGCTGTGGTTTCCTCCGCGGGCGGAGGCGCCGTCTGGCTGGGTAGCGGCGGCCAAATGACGCGGCCGTGCTCATCGAACTTCATGCCCAGGCTCAGTCCCATCTTGTTGAGAATGTCCTTTATCTCGTTGAGAGACTTGCGCCCGAAATTCTTGGTTTTCAGCATTTCGGACTCGGTCTTCTGAACGAGCTCGCGCAGGTTCTGGATGTTCGCGTTCTTTAAACAATTGTAGGAACGCACGGAAAGCTCAAGTTCCTCGACGGAACGATCGAGAAATTCCAGCCGCGGATCGGCATAGTTCTCGACAGCCTCTTCGGGAAGCTCCGGCTGCTCCTCGAAATTGATGAAGATGCTCATGTGGTCCTTGATGAGCTTGGACGCGAGGCCGATGGAGTCCTGCGGGGTGATGGCGGCGTTGGTCCAAACCTCAAGCGTGAGCTTTTCGTAATCGGTCATCTGGCCCAAGCGAGCGGCTTCGACGGCGTAGTTCACCTTGCGAACCGGCGAGTGGACCGAATCGATGGGAATGTAGCCGATGGGCAGATCCTCATCGAAATTGCGGTCGGCGGCGACATAGCCGCGGCCATTCTTGACACGCAATTCCATTTCGAGCTTGCCGCCTTCGCTGACCGTGGCGATATAGACATTCTTATCGAGCACGGCGATGTCCGCATCTTCTTCAATTTTCGCGGAAGTGACCGGGCCCGGCACATCGACATTGAGCGTGACCGTCTTGGGCTGATCGGTATTCAGCTTCAGAGGAATCTGCTTGAGATTGAGGATGATGTCGGTGGCGTCCTCGACCACTCCCGGGATGGGCGAGAATTCGTGCAGCACACCTTCGATGCGCACGGCGGTAATGGCCGCGCCTTCGATCGAGCTTAAGAGAGCGCGCCGCAGGGCGTTACCGACGGTGGTGCCCCATCCGCGTTCAAATGGCTGCGCCGAAAACCTTCCGAACTTATCGGTGAGCGTTTCCGGTTCGGCCGCCAACCGCTTTGGTTTCTGAAAACCCTTCCACATATTAGACCTTCCTTTCGGACGGCATAAATGCCGGCCAATCAAACCAACCGAGAATTCTTGTCCGCTACTTTGAGTACAACTCGACGATCAACTGCTCGTTCATGGGAGGCGTCTGCACGTCTTCGCGGCGCGGCAAGGCCACCACGCGAGCTTTGCAACCTTCGCGGTCAATATCGAGCCAGGGAGCGACGCCTTGGCTTTGCGCGAGATTGCGCGCCTCAAGAACCATGGCGTTCTGGTGCATTTTTTCCTTCAAGACCACATCGTCGCCAACCTTCACGAGGTAGCTAGGAATATTTACTTTGTGTCCCTGGACCCGAATGTGGCCGTGGAGCACAAGCTGGCGAGCCTGGGCGCGAGAGCCGGCGAGTCCGGCGCGATAGACAACGTTATCGAGGCGCCGCTCGAGCATGACCATCAGATTCGAGCCAGTTGGCCCCTTGGTGCGCTCGGCCTTCTCGAAATAACTGCGGAACTGGCGTTCCAGAAGCCCGTACGTGCGCTTCACCTTTTGTTTTTCGCGCAACTGCACGCCGTAACCGACCATCTTCGGGCGACGAGCTTGACCATGCTGGCCGGGAACGAAGTTGCGCTTCTCGATGGCGCATTTTTCCGTAAAACACCGGAGGCCTTTCAGGAAGAGCTTTTGCCCTTCCCGGCGGCACAACCGGCAAACCGCTTCACGATGTCTTGCCAAGTGCTTTTCTCCTTTTGCTTCCACTGCTCACAACCCTCAGGTCCACAAAACGGACCTGAGCTACATAAATTCCACTGCCGACTTAGACGCGACGGCGCTTCGGCGGACGGCAGCCGTTATGCGGGACCGGCGTGACGTCCTTGATGGCGTTGATGTGCAAGCCAGAGGAAGCCAGCGCGCGAACAGCGGATTCGCGTCCAGCTCCGGGGCCTTTCACGCGCACCTCGACCGATTTCATGCCGTACTGATCGCGCGCCACTCCCGCGGCAGTGACGGCCGCTTGTTGGGCGGCGTAGGGCGTGCCCTTGCGCGAGCCCTTGAAACCGACCGAACCGGCGGAAGCCCAGCTGACCGCGCGCCCATCGGGATCGGTGAGCGTGACAATGGTGTTGTTGAACGTGGCCTGGATACAAACCAAGCCATGAGGAACCACACGCTTTTCTTTCTTCTTGCGAAATTCCTTCTTACGTTTCGTCGGCTTCGCGGCCGCTGCGGGAGCGCCCGCTGCATCCTTCGGTTCTTTTGCCACGCCAGTTCCTCTTTTCGTTTGCGTCTAAAAAGCTCGATGGCCGATTTACTTGCGAGCCATGGTTTTCTTCTTCGCGGCGACGGCGCCCTTTCGCGGACCTTTACGGGTGCGGGCGTTGGTGTGCGTCCGCTGGCCGCGCACGGGAAGATTGCGACGATGGCGAAGGCCGCGATAGCACTGAATCTCGATGAGCCGCCGGATGTTCATCTGCGTCTCCTTGCGGAGATCGCCTTCAACCCGGCCTTCCGATTCGATGGCCGCACGAATCTGACTAACTTCGTCCTCGGTGAGGTCCTTAATTTTCTTGACGGCGTCCACTTTGGCTTTTTCCGCGAGCGAACGCGCGCGCTGCTGCCCGATGCCGTAAATCGCGGTCAATCCTACCCACAGGCGCTTGTTGGGCGGCAGATCAACACCTGCAATGCGTGCCATTTGGCTTTCCTCCCCTTAACCTTGGCGCTGGCGGTGCTTGGGATTCACGCAAATTACGCGCACCACGCCGCGGCGATGAACTACCTTGCACTTCATGCAAATCTTTTTGACCGATGCACGAACTTTCATTTTCTCTGGCTCCGATTCCTCGTTACTTCCGGGGCTAAAGCCCCGCTTCAGATGCAACGTTTTCGGCGGGACTGAAGTCCCGCCCTTTCACCTGACGTCTCTTCCGGCGACTCTTTTTCATCAAAACCCGGCGCTACAGTTAAATCCCATCGCCGACTTCATTGCCTACTTGTAGCGGTAGACGATGCGGCCGCGCGTCAAGTCGTAGGGCGAAAGCTCCACTGCAACGCGATCGCCGGCGAGAATGCGGATAAAATTCTTTCGCATCTTGCCTGAAATGTGGGCAAGCACCTGATGCTTGTTCTCGAGCTCGACTCGAAACATGGCATTAGGAAGCGGCTCGATCACGGTCGCCATTACCTCGATGGCGTCCTCTTTCCCACTTTCGCCCGGCTTCTTCTTTTCCTGCAGCGGCTTTCTTGCCATGCGCTCCCTTTGAATCCTAGTTCGTTGCGATTACCAGCACGGCCCGGTTACTTCTCGCGGACGGGTCAATATCCACGGCCCGTTATTCGTTACGGCCACGGTATGCTCGAAATGAGCCGAGTCGCTGCCGTCTGCGGTGACCGCGGTCCAGTCATCATCCAGGACGCGGACGCCAGGGCCGCCCGAATTCACCATGGGCTCGATGGCGATGACCATGCCTTCCTGAAGCCGCGGGCCATGGCCCGGCGCACCGTAATTCGGGACTTGGGGCTCCTCGTGCATATGAGTTCCTATGCCGTGACCCACGAACTCGCGGACCACGGAAAAGCCATTCTCCTCAACCCATTCCTGGACCGCCGCCGAAACATCTCCCAGGCGACTGCCGAGGCGGACTTTGCTAATTGCGCGATCGAGTGATTCTCGCGTGACGCGCATGAGCTTTTCCCGCTGCGGCGGAATCTTGCCCACCGGCACCGTAAGCGCGGCGTCTGCGAAATAGCCGCTGAGCTCGATGCCAAAATCCATCGAAAGAATGTCTCCCTCGCGCAGGCGGCGAGAGGAAGACGGGATTCCGTGGACGACCTCCTGATTGATGGAGGTGCACACGGAACCCGGATATCCACGATAACCCTTGAACGCGGGGCGCGCATGATGGTCAGCTGTGTAGGTCTCCGCAAATTCGTCCAACTCCTTCGTGGAAAGGCCCGGCCGAACCATCTCGCGCATTTTTTCCAACGCTCTCCAGACAAGCAGGCCCGCCTGGTGCATTTTTTCGAGCTCGGCCGACGATTTACAGATGACCATCACGCCCTTCCGCACGCCTAAAAATCTCACCGAGCGCACGGCCTACGTCTTCCACGCTTGCCGCGGCGTTCACGGTATCGAGCAGGCCCTGGCGGCGGTAGTAATCCGCGAGAGGCTTGGTCTGGCGCTCATAGGCCGCCAACCGCTCTTTCACCACTTCGGGGCGATCGTCGGGCCGCTGCACCAGCACTCCGCCATCGGCATCGCAAATACCGGGCGCCTTGGGAGGCGCATCGTATATGTTGTAAATCTCGCCGCCTACGCTGCACGTCCAGCGCCCCGAAAGGCGGCGAAGAAGCTCGCCGTCGTCCACGCGGAAATCCACAACGATGGGCTTGCCGAATCCCTTGCGCTCGAGGATGCGATCAAGCTGTTCGGCTTGCGGCAGCGTCCGCGGAAAACCATCGAACACAAACCCTTTGGCCGAATCGGGCTGCGACAACCGCTCTTCGACCATCTTCATAACCAGATCGTCCGGCACAAGCTCGCCGCGCTCCATGATCGGCCTAACGATTTGGCCGAGCGGCGTGCCGCGGCTAATGGCGTCGCGAAGCATGTCGCCCGTGGAAAGATGCGGCACGCCGTAGCGTTGCGCGATTCGCTTCGACTGTGTGCCCTTCCCCGCTCCGGGTGGGCCCAAGAAAATCAACGCCCGATTCAGAGGCATCCTCACCGCCGAAACACTGGCCATATTTGTTTTAGCCGCGCCGGCTCCGCACCCGGCCCTTGCGCACAAACCCTTCGTAATTGCGCATTACGAGCTGCGCTTCGAGCTGCTGCACCGTATCCATCGCTACGCCGACGACAATCAGGAGCGACGTACCTCCGAAATAAAATTGCACACCGAGCCCATCGAGAACGAAGCGCCACATATGCGTGTCAAACCAATTACCTCCCAGCCAAACGGGCAAGTGCTGCAAGTGGATGCCCGAAATCATCCACTCCGGCAGAAGGCAAACCACGGCGAGATAAAGGCCACCGACGAACGTCAGCCGCGTAAGTATTCGGTTGATATATTCGGACGTATTTCGTCCCGGGCGAATTCCCGGCACGAACCCGCCGTACTTCCGCATGTTGTCCGCCAGCTCTGTGGGATTGAAAATGATGCCCACATAGAAGAAGGCGAAAAAGACGATCAGCACCACGTACAGAAGGGTATACAGCGGCTCACCCCAGCCGATCATTTTGCCGAGCGCCTGTATGGCCGGCGACCGGCTCTGGAAAATCAGCGCCAAAGTCTGCGGGAACGTCAGCAAGGAACTGGCAAAGATCGGCGGCATCACACCGCCGGAATTGACGCGAAGCGGCAGATACGTCATCTGACCGCCCATGACCTTCCGCCCCATCACACGTTTGGCATACTGCACGGGAACGCGCTTCTGGCCGCCCTCCACAAAGACAATGAAAGCGACGACCGCAGCCATGAAAACAAGCAAGGCAATGATGGTAATGGGCGTGAACGAACCCCACTGCTCGGTCTGAACCTTTTGCCACAAGTCCTGTACGGCGCGCGGCAGGCCGACAACGATGCCTGCAAATATGATGAGCGACATGCCGTTTCCGATTCCGCGGTCGCTGATCTGCTCGCCAAGCCACATGATGAAGGCCGAACCCGTGGTAAGGGTCAGCATGGTCATCAGGATGAACCTGGGTCCCGGGTGGTAAACGAGCGATTGTCCAGCAAGCCCCTGGGCTGTAAGGGTGCGGGCAATCGCAAAGGACTGAAACGCGCTGAGAATGATAGTGAGGTAGCGCGTATATTGCGTGATCTTGCGGCGGCCGAGTTCGCCTTCTTTTTGCAGCCGCTCCAGATAAGGCCATACCACCACCAGCAACTGCAAAATGATCGAGGCGGTGATGTAAGGCATAATGCCGAGCGCGAAAATGGTGAGCCTGCGGAAATTGCCGCCGCTGAACAGGTCGATAATGCCCAGCACCGAACCTTTATTCTGCTCGAAAAGCTGCTGGAGGAGGTCGGTATTGATGCCCGGCGTAGGAATGAAGGCGCCGAGGCGGTACACGGCTAGTACCGACAGCGTAAACAGCACACGTTTACGGAGGTCAGGCGTGCTGAAGATATTCCGAAAAGCCTCGACCAGCTTCCTCATGACAAGATTTCGGTCTTCCCTCCGGCGCCCGCGATCTTTTCCTGTGCGGATTTGCTGAACGCGTGCGCCCGAACCGTGAGCGCAACTTTCAATTCGCCATTGCCCAGTACCTTGATGCCAGTGCGCCGGGCGCGCACGATTCCGCGCTCGGTAAGGGCCTCTGGCGTGACAGTGTCACCGGCTGCAAAAGCATTGAGATTTTCGACGTTGACCACGGCGAAAGTCTTCGGAAAGGGACTCGAGAAGCCGCGCTTGGGCAAGCGGCGATGAAGGGGCATCTGGCCGCCCTCGAAACCCGGACGGCGGGAATAACCGCGACGGGATTGCTGTCCCTTATTGCCGGCGCCCGACGTCTTGCCGAGCTTCGAGCCCATTCCCCGCCCCACGCGCACCTTGCGATGGCGCGACCCGCGGGGCGGCTTCAAATTCGAGAGTGTCGGCACGTTAGCCATGTTCGCTAGTCCTCAATTTCAACCAGATGGTGAACCTTCGCTATCATCCCGCGAGTTTCGGGGGTGTCCTGGCGGACCACAACCTGCTGCATGCGGCGGAATCCGAGCCCGCGAATGGTCTGGCGCATGCCGCGCGGGCAGCCAATGAAGCTGCGCACCCATTTGATTTTCAGGGTTCCCGATTCTTTCTTTTTCGTGGCCATGGTCTTGGACCTTTTTTACTTTTGCCGGCCGGCGACTAAGAGGCGACCGGCGCTTCCTCGGCGGTCTTGCCGCGAGACTCCGCAACCCTCGCCGCGTCTTTCAAATGAAGAAGCGCGTCAAAAGTAGCCTTGATAACATTGTGCGGATTCGACGTTCCAAGCGACTTGGTCAGCACGTTTTGAATTCCCGCAACCTCCATGACCGCTCGAACGGGGCCGCCGGCAATCACGCCCGTTCCTTCCGGCGCGGGTTTCAAAAGAACCTGACCCGAACCGTAGGACCCAAGCACTTGGTGCGGAATGGTGGAGCCCTTCAGGTTCAGCTTCACCATATTCTTTTTTGCTTGCTCGATGGCCTTGCGGATGGCCATGGGGACTTCGCGCGCCTTGCCCATACCGAAGCCGGCGTGTCCACCCTGATCACCGACTACAACGAGCGCCGAAAAGCTGAGGTTCTTACCGCCCTTCACGACTTTCGTAACTCGGTTGATCGAAACCACCTGGTCCTTCAGGTTGGCCTGATTGGTTTGAACGGTGCGGCGGATGGAAAGCGTGTCTTTGAGCTCTTGTTTCGGCATAGTTTTCAGAATTTCAGGCCCGCCTCACGGGCCGCTTCGGCGAGCGCTTGGACGCGGCCGTGATATTGATAACCACCGCGATCGAATACCACCTGCTCAATGCCCTTCGCGCGGGCGCGATCGGCGACGATTTTGCCAACGACCTTGGAAGCGGCGATGTTGCCGCCGCTCTTGATCGCGGCGCGCACTTCCTTGTCCAGCGAACTGGCGGAAACCAGGGTGCGCCCGGCGCCATCGTCCACGACCTGCGCGCGAATGTGGCGGCTCGAACGGTGAACGCACAGGCGAGGCCGCTCCGTGGTGCCCTCGAGGTGTTTGCGGGTCCGCACGTGAATTCGCCGGCGATGCGCCTCGCGTGATAATTTTCGGACAGGTGCTGCCAATGTCGCTCTCCTTTTCGACCGCTCTACGCGGCGGTCTTCGCTCCGGCCTTGCCGGCCTTTTTCTTGAGGCGCTCTCCGGTGATGCGAACGCCCTTCTGTTTGTACGGGTCGGGAGGACGCAAGCGACGCAAATTTGCCGCGACCTGACCGACTTGATTTTTGTCCGCTCCCGTTACGGTGAGGTGGGTTTGCTTTTCCACCGCGATCTGAATCCCTTCCGGAATCGGGAACTCAACGGGATGCGAGTAGCCCAGCGCCAGGACAACATTCTTTCCCTTTACTTCGGCGCGATAGCCAACACCGACGATATCCAGATCCTTCCTGAAGCCTTGCGTGACGCCGGCGACCGCATTTGCGACTAGAGCGCGCGCCAAACCGTGAAGAGCGCGGAACTCTTCCGCCTCGCGCTTGGCGACAAGCGTCCCATCTTTTTGCTCGAACTGAATCCCGCGAGGCACACCAACCGTCATTTTGCCCTTGGGACCCTGAACCTCGACCGCGCCGGCTTTGATCTGGATTTTGACGCCGGACGGAACGGCAATCAGCTTATTTCCGATTCGCGACATGGCTCTTATGAACCTCGGTTACCAAACTTCGCACAACAACTCGCCACCGACGCCTTCCTTGCGAGCGGCTTGCCCGGTCATCAGCCCGCGGGGCGTGGAAACAATGGCGATGCCCATACCACCGACTACCTGGCGAATTTCAGATTTCCCAACATAACGCCTGGAGCCAGGACGGGAAACGCGCTTCAGATCGGTGATCACGCTCTGGCGCTCCGGCGTATAGCGCAAGAAAACACGCAGTGTCTTCTTGCTCTTTTCCTCCACTACTTTGAAATTGACGACGTAGCCTTCATCCTTGAGAATGCGGGCGATCTCAATTTTCAGCTTCGACGATGGCATATCCACGCGCGAGTGTCTGGCCCGCGCGCCATTTCGAATTCGCGTCAAAAAATCAGCAATGGGATCGGTTGTCATTTCTCAGTCCTTACCAACTGGCTTTCACGACGCCGGGAATCTCTCCTTTGAGGGCGAGGCCGCGAAAACAGATGCGGCACATCTGGAACTTCCGGAGCGTGCCGCGGGCGCGCCCGCAGATCCGGCATCGGTTGCGCTGGCGAATTTTGTACTTCAGCTTGCGCTGCGTTTTGGCGATCTGACTGGTTCGAGCCATTCTGAGTCGCTCTCCTTACTCGTTACGCCTGCCCCTGAGCGCGAAACGGAACGCCGAGCTGTTTGAGCAGCTCGCGTCCTTCTTCATCGCTTCGGGCCGTTGTGGTGATGGTGATGTTCATGCCTTTAATTTTGTCCACGCGGGTGTAATCGATTTCCGGGAAGACCAGCTGATCCTTCAAACCCAAGGTGTAATTTCCGCGGCCATCAAACGAATTCGGCGCCAGCCCCTTGAAATCGCGTACGCGGGGAAAAACAATGGCGGAGAGCCGGTCGAGAAACTCGTACATCCGCTCTCCCCGCAAAGTGACCATGCATCCGATGGGCATGCCCTTGCGGATTTTAAAGTTCGCGATGGACTTCTTCGCGCGGGTAATCACGGGCTTTTGGCCGGCAATCTGGCCCAGTTCAGCGGCGGCGGTATCGAGCAGCTTCACGTTCTGACTGGCCTCGCCCAGTCCGATATTGAGCGTGACTTTGGAAACGCGCGGGACCGCCATGGTGTTCTTGTAGCCGAACCGCTTGGTGAGCGCGGGAACGGCGTCCTTGCGATATTTTTCGTGTAAACGGCTGCTCATTCTTCTCTTCCTCGACTAATTCTCAAAGGTGGTGTTACAACGGCGGCAAACGCGCACTTTCGTGCCGTCGGGTAGCGCCGTATGGCCCGCCCGGGTGTGCTTGCCGCATCCAGGGCAAACCAGCATCACGTTCGAAACGTGTATCGGGCCTTCTTTATCGAGAATGCCACCCCGGATGTTCTTCGACGGATTGGGGCGCGTATGCTTCTTGATAATGTTGGCGTGCTCTACGGTAACGCGGGCCTTCTCGAGATTCACGGAAAGCACTTTCCCGGTCATTCCCTTTGAGCGGCCAGCCATCACTTTCACCATGTCGCCGTGGCGTATGCCCAAGGGAGCCGGTTTTTCGTTTATTTTTCTCATGGCCTACCACACTTCCGGAGCGAGCGAGACGATTTTGGTGAACTTCTTGTCGCGCAGTTCGCGGGCCACCGGCCCAAAGACGCGCGTTCCAATCGGCTCGTTCGCATCGTTGATCAGCACCGCTGCATTATCGTCAAACCGAATGTACGTGCCATCCTTGCGCCGCTGCTCTTTTCTAGTGCGCACCACCACTGCACGAACAACTTTGCCCTTCTTCACCTGGCCGTCCGGCGTGGCTTCCTTGACGGCGGCGGTGATCACGTCGCCCAAGCCGGCCGTCAAGCCCGCGTCTCCTCCAATCGGGAGAATGCAGGTTATCTGCCGGGCGCCGGAATTATCGGCCACCGTCAGCCATGTCCGCATCTGAACCATCGTCGCGCTCCCTTGCCTTTCTTCTTCGCAGGCGCCTAGGCGGCGCGAGTTGAACGCTGCAAAACTTCTTTGAGCCGCCAGCGCTTTAGCTTCGAAAGCGGACGCGTGGCGGCAATCCGAACGATGTCTCCGACGCGCGCTTCACCCGTTTCGTCATGCGCGTAGTACTTCTTCGCCGATCGGACGACGCGGTGATAAAGCGGGTGCTGGGTTGCGCGCGTGACCTTCACGACGATTGTTTTCTGCATCTTTGCGCTGGTGACCACGCCAACCAGCTCCTGCCGAATTCCGCGTTCGCGGACGCCCTGCCCGGATTTTGGCGCGTCGGGGGCCATTGCTTCGTTTGCCATTACGCCTTCCTCAATTCGACTTCGCGTAGCAAAGTCTTCACGCGCGCGAAATCTTTTTTCGCTTCCCGGAGTTTCTTCAAGCCCTCAGCTTGGCCAGCCGCGATTTGAAAGCGCAGACGGAAAATCTGCTCCGCCAGTTCGCGTTCCTGAATCGCGAGCTCATCGGAATTCATTTCCCGATACTTCTCAACACTGCGCGCCACTAGAGTTCCTCCGACCGAGTCACGAACTTCGTCGCGATCGGCAGTTTGTGAGCGGCAAGTTCCATGGCTTCGGTGGCGGCTGCCAGATCCACGCCCGCCATCTCAAACATGATCCGCCCCGGCTTGACTACGGCTACCCAATGCTCCGGCGGCCCCTTCCCTTTTCCCATGCGCGTTTCGGCCGGCTTCTTAGTGAAAGGCTTGTCCGGAAAGATTCGGATCCACAACTTTCCGCCGCGCTTGATGAACCTGGTAATTGCCACGCGCGCCGCTTCGATTTGCCTATCGGTGATCCAGGCAGGCTCAAGCGCCTTCAAACCATACTCGCCAAAAGCGAGCGATCCTCCGCGCCACGCTTTTCCCGTCCGGCGGCCGCGTTGCTGCTTGCGGAACTTAACTTTTTTTGGCATCAACATAAGTGTTCGCCTGTTCTCTTAGATCTGCGCACCGGCGGCGGCTGGCTTGGAGCGTAGCGGCACTTTTTCGCCCTGATACACCCAGCACTTCACGCCGATCAGACCGTATGTGGTGTGCGCTTCGGCCGTGCCAAAATCGATGTCCGCACGAAGAGTTTGAAGGGGAAGCCGCCCTTGGAGATACCATTCCTTCCGGGCGATTTCCGCGCCGTTCAAGCGTCCTGCCACGCGCACTTTGATCCCCTTGCAGCCGAAGCGCAGCGCCGAATCCACCGCTTTGCGCATCGCGCGGCGGAACGCCACCCGCTTTTCGAGTTGCAGCGCAATCGATTCCGCCACCAGGGTGGCATCGAGCTCTGGGCGGTGCACTTCCTGAATGTCGATGTGCACTTCGCGCTTGGTTCGCTTCTGGACTTCGGCCTTTAGCTTGTCAATCTCAGAGCCTTTGCGGCCGATGATGATCCCGGGGCGAGCCGTGTAAATGCGGACCACCAGCTTGTTGGCCGCCCGCTCGATATCGATCCCGTTGATGCCCGCCGAACGCAGCCGGTCCTTCAGCTGAGTGCGCAGCTTGACGTCCTCATGCAACAGATCGGCATAGTCCTTTTTCGCGAACCAGCGAGACCTCCAACCCTTGTTGTAGCCCAGCCGAAATCCGTACGGATGTGTTTTCTGCCCCAAAACTTGCCTCCACTCTTACTTTTTTTTCTGCGCTTCCTTCGCGCGTTTCTCGATAGCCTTCCGGGCCTTTCGAACCGCTCCTCGCACGCCCTTTGACGCCTCGGCTTCGGCAACAGCTGCTGCTGCGCGGTTCGCCGCGGCGCGGTGGTGTTCGGCTACCTGGACCACGATATGGCTGGTGCGCTTTTGGTACCGAAAGCCCCGCCCCATCGGCGCGGGGCGCATGCGCTTCCAACGCGGGCCTTCATTGACGCAGCAACTGGTGACGTACAGAGCATCCACGTCGAGCGATTCGCCGGCATCGTCGGCTTTACGCTCTGCGTTGGCGATGGCGCTGCGCAATGTCTTCTCGATTTCCTTGGCCACGCGTTTCTTCGTAAAGCGCAGCGTTTGCAAGGCGTCTTCCGCGCGGCACCCCCGGATCAAGTCGATCACCAGCCGGGCCTTCTGCGGCGAGACGCGAATGAACCGCGCATTTGCCATGCCTTCAATCTGACTTTGCGCCAGCGTAGCCATCGTTTACCCCTTCACCTAGGGCTTGCCCGTCGGAGCCGCGCCCCCGGCCGGAGCCGCAGTTCCGCCGGGACCAGCCGCGGCAGCGGCGGCTCTTTCGAGCGCAACCTTTACGCCGTGTCCCTTGAACGTGCGCGTGGGGGAAAATTCCCCCAGCTTGTGTCCCACCATCTGCTCGGTGATGTACACAGGAATGAACTTCTTCCCGTTGTGCACCGCGATCGTATGACCCACCATTTCCGGCAGGATCGTCGAGCGGCGCGACCACGTCTTCACAACTTTCTTTTCGTTCCGGGTGTTCAGCGCCCCCACCTTTTCTTGCAGGTGGCTATCGACGAACGGACCCTTCTTTAGCGAGCGCGGCATCGGTTTCCTATTCCTCCACCCGGCGAAGCTTTACCCACTGCGCTCGGCGCATCTTTCGAAATCCGCGCACGGGACCGGGAACGCGGTGCGAAATCGGGCAGAAGGGACACACAAACCGCGTCCCTTGCGCGTTCGGTATCTTGTCCACGATCACGGCCCATCCCGCCCGACAGAGCCGAAACAGAACCTGTGGCGCCGGCCCGAGCTTCGACACTTTGCCTACAGGCTTGACGACGGGCTTGACCACCGTCTTCATAGCGCGCCGCGAAACTGCTTTTCGCGCTCGCGCCACTCGCCGTGGTGCACGCCGAGACGTTCGTGTGGCTCTCATATAGGTGCTCTCAATTCCCCGCCGCGCCGGATTCATTTTTACTGCTCCACCAAAAGTCTTTCTCTTCCCTACGGCTTACGCCGCTCGACAATCATTCGATCGCTTTTACGCTTTTTTCGCGTCTTCGCGCCCAGGGTCGGAAAACCCCACGGGGTTTGCGGGTGATTGCCTTTCACGCGGCCCTCACCTCCGCCGTGGGGATGATCCACCGGGTTCATGGCGACTCCGCGAACCGTGGGACGCTTGCCATGCCACCGAGTGCGCCCCGCCTTCCCGTACGTGACATTCTCGTGATCTAGATTCCCCAGCTGGCCAACCGTGGCCATGCAATCCACGCTGAATTTTCTTACTTCTCCCGAAGGCAGCTTGACCAGCGCAAAATCGCCTTCCTTGCTCAGAAGCTGCGCCGCCCCGCCGGCCGCGCGTACCACCTGCGCGCCTTTGCCGGGAAAAAGCTCGAGGTTATGAACCATCGTGCCCGGCGGGATGTGGCGGATCGTCAGCGCATTTCCCGGGAGAATGTCCGCGCCCTCGCCATTTTGGACGGTCATACCAACTTCGAGTCCAACCGGCTGCAGGATGTAACGCTTCTCGCCGTCGGCGTAATGCAGCAGCGCTATTCGCGCCGAGCGATTCGGATCGTACTCGATGGCCGCCACCTTCGCCGGGATTCCGATCTTTTCCCGGCGGAAATCGATCGAACGAAATCTGCGAGCGTGCCCGCCACCGCGGTGCCAGGACGTTACCTCGCCATGCGCATTGCGACCGCCCGTGCGTTTCTTCGCTTCCGTCAGCGATTTCTCCGGCGTTTCCTTGGTGATTTCGCTCTTATCCAGCATCGTCAGGAACCGCCGCGCCGGTGTGTATGGTTTAAAGGTTTTTAGTGCCATCGTCGCCTCGTGCCTCGAACAGAGCGCTTCCGCGCTGCCCTTATCGAAAAACTACAGATTCTCTGCGTACTCGATCATCTTTTCGCCGGGAGCTAATCTTACGTACGCTTTCTTCCAGTCGCTCCGAAATCCCTCGGCGCGTCCCCTGCGGCGGAATTTCCCGTGATAGATCGCGGTGCGCACATGATCGACCTTGACCTTGAAAATGCGCTGTACCGCTTCCTTGATCTCGGTCTTCGTGGCGCCGGGCGCGACTTCGAACACTACCGTGTGCTGCGTTTCCTTCACACCAAGCCCTTTTTCGGTGATGATCGGCCGCCGGATCACTTGATAAAAATTCGTCGCCATCGACTAATCCTTTTTCGCTTTGGGCTTGGCCTTGGGCTTGGGCTTTTCTTTTGCGCCCGCCGTGGATTTTTTCGCAGCTTTGGGAGCCGAACTCTTCTTCGCGGCCGCCTTTACTGGCGCGGCCTTTTCCGTTTTTTCACTCGCGGCTTTCTGCGCGGAAGCTTGCGAGCCCCCCGGTTCGCCCGAAGGCGCGTCCTGCGCTTTCGCGGCAGAGAGCGCCTGGCTCAATCGTCCCGCCGCTTCTTTCGAAAGCATCAGATGGTCGTGCCGCATCAGGTCGTACGCGCCCAGGGACGTTGGCGCGATGAGCGTAACGCCCTCAAGATTGCGGCTCGCGCGCTCAAGATTCACATTCGCGCCCACTTCCACCAGCAGGATCGTTTTCGTTTCGCCATCCAGCTTCGAGAGAGTTTGCCGAAATGCTTTGGTCTTGTGCGACTCGAGCTCCCATCCCTCCACAATCGTCAGTTTTTCCTGGGCCAGCTTCGCTGACAGCGCCGAGCGCAGCGCGCCCACAATCATCTTTTTCGGCAGCGCATATTCGTAGCTTCGCGGCACCGGGCCATGGACCGTGCCGCCATGGCGCCAGAGCGGCGAACGGATCGAGCCGATGCGCGCGCGGCCCGTCCCCTTCTGCTTCCAGAGCTTCCGGCCCGCGCCGCTTACTTCACTCTTGTCCTTCGTCTTATGCGTTCCCGCGCGCTGGCCGGCCAGATGGTGCCTCACGGTCTCGTGCAGCAGGTTCTGGTTGACCTTCGCCGAGAACACGTCGTCGGCGAGATCGATCGTGCCGACCTTCTTGCCTTCGAGATTTTTCACGTCCACAACGGGCATGGTCGTCTCTCTGTCCTATCTCTATCGGGCCGTCTTGGCCTTGCGAATCTCAATATAGCTGCCGGCTGGGCCGGGCACTGCGCCACGCACAAGCAGTAAATTTTCGTCAGCGTCAATCTTTACCACGCGCAGGCTCTTGGACGTTTTGCGTTCATTTCCCATGTGCCCGGGGAAATGCTGGCCCTTCCACACGCGTGAAGGGAACGAACTGGCGCCGATGCCACCGGGCGCGCGATGGAACATCGAACCGTGAGTGGCGTCGCCGCCGCGATAATGCCAGCGCTTCACGCCGCCCTGAAAGCCTTTGCCCTTGCTTACGCCGCTTACGTCCACGTACTCGCCGATCTTGAATCCGTCGACCAGTACCCGGTCGCCGGCCTTCGTCTCGTCCTTCGAATCCTCGATTTGCATTTCGCCGAGATACCGCATGGGCGCCACGCCAGCCTTCTTGAAATGTCCCGTCAAGGCTTTGGTCACGCGCTGCGGCTTGATGAATTCGACCAAGCCAAGCTGCACGGCGTCATAGCCATCCTTGTCCTTCGTGCGCCGCTGCACGACCACGCACGGCCCCGCCTGCAAAACGGTGCAGGGCACCGCCGTTCCGTCGTCGGCGAAGACTTGCGTCATCCCGAGTTTGATTCCAAGAATGCCGTTGACTGCCATTTCGCTCGCTCTTCCCTTTTCTTTGCGTCGCGCCGCTACTTCGACGCGTGCTCGCGCCCGAAGGCTTTGATTTCCACGTCCACGCCCGGCGGCAGGTCGAGCTTCATCAAGGCGTCGACCGTGTCCGGTGTTGGCTCCAAAATGTCAATCAGCCGCTTGTGCGTCCGCATTTCGAACTGCTCGCGCGATTTCTTGTCCACGTGCGGCGACCGCAGCACCGTCCACCGGTTGATCACCGTGGGCAGTGGAATCGGGCCGGCAACATCCGCGCCGGTACGCTTCGCGGTGTCCACAATTTCCTTGGTGGATTGATCGAGGATGCGGTGATCGTAAGCCTTCAGGCGAATCCGAATTTTTTCTCCGTTGGGCATGATTTACTCGACGATCTCGGCAACGGCCCCGGCGCCTACCGTGTGGCCGCCTTCCCGAATTGCGAACCGCAGCCCCTTCTCCAAGGCCACCGGCGTGATCAAAGTGATCTCCGCACTCACGTTGTCTCCCGGCATCACCATCTCCACTCCCGTCGGCAGCTTCACGTCTCCCGTCACGTCCGTCGTCCGAAAATAAAACTGCGGCCGGTACCCCGTGAAGAACGGCGTGTGCCTCCCGCCCTCTTCCTTCGTCAGCACGTACGCCTCCGCCTTGAACTTCGTGTGCGGCGTGATCGATCCCGGCTTGGACAACACTTGCCCCCGCTCCACCTCGTCCTTTTCCGTGCCACGCAAGAGCAATCCTACGTTGTCTCCCGCCATCCCTTCGTCCAAAAGCTTCCGGAACATCTCCACGCCCGTCACCGTCTTCTTCATCGTCGGACGGAAACCTACAATCTCTACTTCCTCCCCCACCTTTACCTTCCCTCGCTCAATTCGCCCCGTCACTACCGTTCCGCGCCCCGAAATCGAAAAGATATCCTCGATCGGCATCGCAAACGGCTTGTCCACGTCCCGCGGCGGCAACGGGATGCTCTTATCCACCGCTTCCATCAACTCCAAGATCGACTTCTCCCACTTCGCATCCCCTTCCAAAGCTTTCAACGCCGACCCCTTGATCACTGGAATCGTGTCCCCAGGAAACTGATACGACTTCAATAGCTCGCGTACTTCCAGTTCGACCAGTTCCAGCAATTCCGGATCGTCCACCATGTCGCACTTGTTCAGAAACACCACAATCGCCGGCACTCCTACCTGCCGCGCCAGCAGTATGTGTTCCCGCGTCTGCGGCATCGGCCCGTCCGTCGCCGCCACCACCAGGATCGCTCCATCCATCTGCGCCGCGCCCGTGATCATGTTCTTCACATAATCCGCGTGCCCCGGGCAGTCGATGTGCGCGTAATGCCGATTCGCCGTCTCATACTCCACGTGCGACACCGCGATGGTGATCCCGCGCTCCCGCTCTTCCGGCGCGTTGTCAATCGAATCAAACGCCCGGAACGATACCTTCGGGTTGTTCTTCGATAGCACCTTGGTGATCGCCGCCGTCAACGTCGTCTTACCGTGGTCGATGTGCCCAATCGTTCCCACGTTTACGTGCGGCTTAACCCTCTCAAATTTCTCCTTCGCCATATCGCTCCTCTGTCGCTCAGTTGCCTTTAATCCTTGCTATTGCGAGTCCCTGCTACGTCTTTGGCCCCTTACCGTTTGACCCACCGATGATATCGTCCGCGATATTGCCCGGCGCCTGCTCGTAATGCGAAAAGTGCATCGTAAAGCTGCCGCGCCCCTGCGTGCGGCTTCGAATCTCTGTGGCATAGCCGAACATCTCGGCGAGAGGAACCTGGACGTTGATAATCTCGCTTGCCGCTCTTGATTCCCTGCCCTGCAACTGCCCGCGCCGCGAATTCAAGTCCGCGATTACGGGCCCCATGTAATCTTCGGGCACGACCACCTCAACCCGCATGATCGGTTCAAGTAATTTGGGATTTGCTTTCTTGCACGCGTCCTTGAATGCCATCGATCCCGCAATCTTGAACGCCATTTCCGAACTATCCACATCATGGTAGCTGCCATCCTCGAGCACCACAGCCACGTCCACCATTTCGTAGCCCGCTAAAACCCCAGTTTCCATGGCTTCCCGCACACCGTTTTCGATCGGCGCAATGAACTCCCTCGGAATTGCTCCTCCGATAATCTTGTCGACGAACAACAGGCGATGTTCCTTGTCGAAGTGCCACTTGCCGCCCTTACCCGCGACGCTTTTTGCCAACTCGTCGATTTCATCCACGGACATTTCGTGCATGTCCTCGTGGCTAGCACTTGGCAAAGGATGCACGGAAAGTTTGGCGTGGCCGTATTGACCGCGGCCGCCGGTTTGGCGAATGTATTTCCCTTCGCCTGTGGCGACCTTCAGAATCGTTTCGCGGTATGCCACCTGCGGCCGGCCGACGTTGGCCTGGACATTGAATTCGCGCATCATGCGATCCACGATAATTTCCAGATGCAGTTCGCCCATGCCCGAAATCAGCGTCTGACCTGTATCGTGATCGGTGTGGACTCGGAATGTTGGATCCTCTTGAGCAAGCTTGCCCAACGCGGTGCCCATCTTCTCTTGGTCGGCTTTGGTCTTGGGTTCGATTGCTACGGAAATAACGGGGGTGGGAAAATCGATGTTTTCGAGGAGTATCGGTTTTTCTTCATCACAGAGCGTGTCGCCGGTCGTCGCATTCTTCAACCCTACGCAAGCGGCGATGTCGCCCGCTTCAACCGATTCGATTTCCTCGCGCTTATTCGCGTGCATTCGCAGCAAGCGCCCCATGCGCTCGCGAGTTTTCCTCGTCGAGTTGTAAACCGATTGCCCCGTCTTCAGGACACCAGAGTAAACACGGATGTAAGTGAGGTGCCCGACGAACGGGTCGGTCATAATTTTGAACGCCAGCGCCGCAAATGGCTGATCGTCCGAGGCGCGGCGAAGCTCCGGCTCAGTTCCATCCGTCGTAGTGCCTTCCACCGGGGGCACATCCATCGGCGACGGCAGATAATCCACCACCGCGTCTAAAAGGGGCTGAACGCCCTTGTTCTTGAACGCTGACCCGGCGATTACTGGCACGAGCTTCAGCGCGATCGTGGAACGGCGCAGCGAAGCCCTCAACTCGGCCGGCTCTAGCTTATGCTGTTCGAGATATTTTGTAAGGATCGCATCGTCGTGCTCGGCAATGTACTCCACCACTTTCTCGCGATGCTCTTTGTAAAATTCGGGGCTTAGCGCCGTCGCCTTTACCGCAGTTTCCAGCGCCGGACGGGTCTTCAAGTAGGCTGCATCCCACAATTTTTCCAGCGGCAAAACTTCGTACTCCGCACCCAGCGTCTCGTCTTTCCAGACGATGGCGCGCTCCTCGATAAAATCGATAATGCCGACGAAATTGTCTTCGCGACCAATGGGATAGGTGACGGGGACGGGATGCGCAGAGAGCCTTTGCCGCATCGAGCGGATGGAATGATCGAAGTCGGCGCCGACTCGATCCATCTTGTTGATGAATGCGATGCGCGGAACGCGATACTTGTCCGCCTGCCGCCACACGGTTTCCGATTGCGGCTGCACTCCCGCTACAGCGTCAAACACCGCAACCGCGCCATCCAAGACGCGCAGCGAACGCTCCACTTCCACGGTGAAATCCACGTGGCCCGGCGTATCAATGATGTTAATGCGATAAGTCTTGTCGAACCGCTTCCAGGAAGCCGTAGTCGCGGCGGACGTGATGGTAATCCCGCGCTCGCGCTCCTGATCCATCCAGTCCATTACCGTGGTGCCTTCGTGCACTTCGCCGATCTTGTAAGTCACACCCGTGTAAAACAGGATGCGCTCGGTGCAGGTGGTCTTTCCTGCATCGATGTGCGCCATGATCCCGATGTTGCGAATCTGGCCGAGTTGTACTTGTCGCGCCATGATTAAAATCGATTCGTTACCACCGATAGTGGGCGAACGCCTTATTCGCATCCGCCATGCGGTGAACGTCCTCTTTCTTCTTTACCGCTCCGCCGCGCCCGTTGGCGGCGTCCATGATTTCCTCAGCTAGCTTGTCGGTCATCGACTTGCCTGACCGCGTGCGCGAATAGAGCACCAGCCAGTGAATCGCGAGCGACTGCTTCCGGAACGGATTCACTTCCACCGGCACCTGGTAGTTCGCTCCACCGACGCGCCGCGACTTTACTTCCAGCATCGGCTTGCAATTTTCTATGGCCTTCTTGAAAAGCTTGAACGCGTCATCGTTCGTTTTCTTCGCCACTTGATCCATCGCGCTGTAGAAAATCGTCTGCGCGGTCGAGCGCTTGCCGTCATACATCATGCTCGAAATAAACTTTTGCACGAGATCGCTCCCGTACACCGGATCGCCCGGAATCTTGCGCCGAAGAACCCATCCTTTTCGTGGCATCGTTCCGTTCTCCTACTTCTGCGCCGCTTTTGGCCGTTTCGCGCCATATTTGGAGCGCGATTGCTTGCGGTTATCGACGCCCGCTGCATCGAGCGTTCCGCGAATTACGTGATAGCGCACGCCCGGCAAATCCTTCACGCGTCCACCGCGAATGAGCACGATCGAGTGTTCTTGCAAGTTGTGCCCGATTCCGGGAATGTACGTGGTCACTTCGGCGTGGTTGGTCAGCCGCGCGCGCGCCACTTTTCGCAGCGCCGAGTTCGGCTTCTTCGGCGTCTGCGTATAAACGCGAATGCACACCCCGCGCTTCTCCGGACATCCATCGAGAGCTGGCGACTTCGTCTTCGCTCGGATCTGTTCGCGGCCATTACGCACCAATTGTGAAAACGTCGGCACTTTTCCCCCGCTCCCCAAACCGTTTGTTGTTGCGATTTCGCGCAGCACAAGTGCCGCTCGCGCGAAATTCTGCGAGTGCATGAACAGAAAAGGTCGCCAAACCTGAAGGAACTGCCAGGTACTCCGCTGACGCTTCACCCCAAGGAGTGAACTGCATCTTTCAGTGCGGAGAGGCTCGCACGGCTTTGCGGGGCTGGCGCCCCATTCCGGCCGCTCTTCTTCACCCCATTCCTTTTTTCTGCGTTCCGGGGCGCGAAGACTTCCCTTTCACCACCAGGCCAAAATCGCCTGAACACAACCGCAAGAGTATAGGTAAAAGAGCAAATTGTGTCAACACGATAGTTCTGTGGAAATATGCAACGAAAAGACTTCCGCTCTTTGGTTCCTGCGGCTCCCGCAGCTACGTTCAACGCATACCCTCGGTCGCCAAAAGTCTTTCCGGACTCCCGAATTTGTTCTTCCGGTGGGATTACTGGTCCCAAGCGCCGCCGGGCCCCGGAACTGGCCCCCTGAGCAATCCATCGCCATCATTAAGATAATAAGTTAGTTACAAAATTCCGGCGACCCAACGAAGCGGTCCGTCAGGTCGATCCGGGCTGCTCGCCTGCCGCTTCGAAGCCCCTTTCCTATTGCCAATTTCTCACTGGCCCCGCGATAGCTGCTTTACCGATGCCCGCAAACGCACCTAAACTCATGGCGAAAGATTTCAACAGGGAGCACGGATGAATCGTCTCTGCCTCACGCTCGTTTGCCTCTCAATCCTGCCGACCCGGGCTCCCGCTCAAGGCCGTCCCACGCCAGTGCACCGCTCGGAATCCAAACCGCCGATTTCTACCGAGAAGGCGCCCGATTATTCCCGCGAGCCCTTTGTAATCGAGCAATATTTCACTACCGTCCGTTTCGAAAACGACGGCACCGGCGAGCGCGATATCGCTGTGAAAGCGCGCGTTCAAACCGATGCCGGCGCGCAGCAGTTAAGCCAAATCGTGTTTGCCTATAATTCAGCGAGCGAGCAAATTGATGTTCGCTACATCCGCGTCCAAAGCCCAGATGGAAAATCAACTACCGTCGGCCAGGACGCCATCAAGGACGTGACCGCGCCCATCGCGCGCAACGCCCCCGCCTATTCCGATTGCAAGGAAAAACATATCTCGGTGCCGGGTGTGGCCCCGGGAGACACACTCGAGTACGAAATCTCCAGGCGGATCGCGACACCCCCGGCGCCGGGTCAATTCTGGTTCGAGCACCGGTTCCTCAAGGACTCGATCGTTCTCGACGAGCGCCTCGAAGTGAGCATCCCCGCCTCCAGAAAAATTGAACTGAAATCGTCGGTGAGTTCCCAGTATCAAACCGAGGCTGCAAATGGCCGTATCACTTATCGCTGGAAAGGATCGAATCTGGCCCATTTGCCCTCTGATTCTTCGAACAAGGCAGCGGAACAACAGATCGAAAATCCTCCGGATGTCCAACTCTCCAGTTTCGCGTCCTGGCAGGATGTTGCCCGCTGGTACGCGAAGCTCGCCTCCGGCCGCGCCGAATCCTCGCCGGAAATCCGCGCGAAAACCCAGGAACTTACCGAATCGCGCGCGGGCGAAATCGAAAAAATACAAGCGATCTACGATTTCGTATCGAAAAACATACGCTATGTGGATCTTCCTTTCGGCTCAGGACCATACCAGCCGCATCGAGCCGCCGAAATCCTTGCGAATGGTTACGCCGATTCGAATGACGAGTACGTGCTTCTCGCCGCCATGCTCGATGCCGCGGGCATGCGCGCGGAAGCCGCATTCATCAGCTATCGTCGCAACCTCGATGTCTCGCTTCCTTCCCCGGTGCAGTTCGATCACCTGGTCACTGCCGTTCCTCTTAGCGGCGGACTTGTTTGGATGGATTCAACGCCCGAAGTCGCGCCATTCAGGCTTCTGGCTTCGCCGTTGCGCGATAAATCCGCGCTTCTGGTGTCGGCGGAGGGCAGCGGCCAGATTGTTAAGACTCCCGCCGACCCGCCCTTCGTCTCCACCCAAGACGTTCACATCGAAGGCCAAGTAAGCGATCTAGGCAAACTCACGGCGCACGCAAACTACACCCTGCGAGGAGACACCGAGTTCGTGCTGCGCCTCGCTTTTCACAAAACGCCCGAAGCGCAGTGGACACAGCTTGGCCAGACCATTCTCTCTTTGGATGGCATTCAGGGAGAAGTAAGCTCCGTGAAACCAAGTGATCCCGTGGATACCAAGAATCCTTTCGCACTGGATATCGCCTTCACTCAATCGAACTTCGTTGATTGGTCCGCCAAGAAAGCGAAAACCGAATTGCCGCTGCTCGCAATCGGCCTTCCGGCCGCGCCTGCTGAAGCCTCCCAACCAATTCATTTGGGCAGCCCGCTCAACGTCAACGTCAGTCTGAAACTTGCGCTCCCAGCGGTTTTCGCGGCTCAGCCGCCTGTGGGAACGTCGCTCACCCGCGATTACGCTGAATACACATCGAGCTATCGCTACGCGGAACACACCGTTACGGCGCAGCGTTCCCTCGATTTCAAAATGCGAGAGCTGCCCGCCTCGCGCGCCGACGATTACGATGCCTTCACTCGGGCGGTAACCAAGGACGAAACTCAGCCGCTGGCTCTTGAGAATACGATCCAAGGTGCCCCTACTATTCCCGCATCCGCCACGGCGGATGAACTTCTCGAAGCCGGCCTCGCCGCTTTCAATGCGGGCAACGTCACCTCGGCAATCCCGCTCTTCGAGCGTCTGGTCCAGATAGATCCCCGCCACAAAAGTGCGTGGAACGACCTAGGGCTTGCCCGCCTTCGCACCGGAAATTACGACACGGCGATCGCCGCATTCCAAAAACAACTCGAAGTGAATCCCTCGGACGAGCATGCGAATGATTATCTCGGTCTCGCCTACCAGCAGCAGCGAAATTATCCGGAAGCAATTGCTATCTTCCACAAACAGGTCGCAGCGAATCCGCTCGATTCCGTGGCCCACGCCGCCCTCGGCGAAATTCTTCTCGAACAACATGAATACGCCGCCGCTGTCCCTGAACTCGATAAGGCTGCCATCCTGTCTCCGGAAAACGTCGGGCTGCGCCTGGCTTTAGGCCGCGCCTCTCTCAATTCCGGCGATGACAAAAAGGCGCTCGCCGCCTTCGACGCCGCCGCGCAGCTCTCCCCAACACCCCCCGTGTGGAACAACATCGCCTACAACCTCGCCGACCGTGCGGCCGAGCTTGACAAAGCGCAGCATTACGCCGAATCCGCAATCTCCGCAACCGAAGCGGACCTCCAGAAAATCGACCTATCGCACTTAACGCCCGAACACCTCAGCGACGTCGCTAACCTCGGCGCTTATTGGGACACGCTCGGTTGGGTTTATTTTCGAAAGGTCGATCTGGCATCGGCCGAGCGATACGTTCGTGCGGCCTGGATGCTCGACCAATCTGGCGAAATCGGCGACCATCTCGCGCAAATCGATGAACAACTCGGACAGAAAGCTCGCGCCATTCACGACTATGCGCTTGCCCTTGCCGCTCCTGGCTCTCTTCCGGAGACTCGCGCCAAGTTGATCTTGCTGCTCGGCGGCAATACAGAAATCGATACCCTCGTCGAACAAGCCGGGCCGGACCTCGCGGCGCTTCGCCGGATTCCCGCCGGAAAACTCGACGCCGAAGATGCTCAGGCTGATTTCCTGATCTTGTTGTCGCCCGGCGAAAAATCCGCGCGAGTCGATGGTGTGAGGTTCATCGGGGGAAGTGACAGGCTCAAGCCGTTCTCGGATCGCCTACGCTCGCTGGATTACGGAGTGGTGTTTCCGAATCGCACGCCGGTAACACTCGTTCGCCGCGCCACGCTGGCCTGCGCTGCGAAAACAGGTGATTGCACTTTAACGCTGATTCGTCCGGAAGATCTCGCTGCCGCTTACAAGTCGGCAAAATAAGCGCGTACTCGTTGAACGCGTGGTCGGAAAGGAATGCGCCGCGGTTGTCGGTCCTCTCTTCGTTCGCCCGGCGCTTCCGCTACACCTGAGCCTTCATCAGTCGGCCTACGTTGCCCGAAACTCGTAACTCGTCTTCGCGGCCTGTGAAGTAACGCGCGTTGATCTCTTCCGCCCCCAGGCTTTCCACGGAATGAAATCCAATCGTTGCGAGCCTTTCGCTCAGAACGCGTGGATCAAAGAATGTGCGGAAAGGCTCTCCTGCGGCAGCCACCCGCCGTGAGATCGCATCCAGAGCCAGGCGTCCCATCCAGTTCAGCGATTCACGGGGAACGGCAAAATCGAACACCACGCCTCCTCCGGGCGGAGTGGAAGCAATGAAGCCCAAAGTGGACATCGTCGCTTCCTCGGTAAGGTACATCACCACGCCGAGCCACGAGAAAAATGTCGCCGTCCTAATGTCGAATCCCGCTTTCGCCAATCCATCGGCTAACGTCTGCCGCTCAAAATCCACGGGCGCATGTACGACCGACGAGGGAATTGGAATCGAGGCTCGTGCTAGTTGTTGCCGCTTCCATTCTTGCGTGGCAGGGTAATCAACTTCGAAAACGCGAAGCGTCTCTTTAGGGTAAGGATTTCGGTAAGCGAAGGTGTCCAGCCCCGCGCCGAGAATCACGTATTGCCGTGCTCCGCGCGCGATTGCCAAGGCGAGTTGATCCTCAGCATAGCGGCTGCGCGCCGCCATGAACGCTCGGATGCTTCGCCCGATACGCTTCCCGTATCGGTGGTCCTCACTCGCGAGTTTGGCCGCTCCTTCGGGGCCGATGATCGCCACCGCCAAGGGATCTTCCAATACGCGCGGACGATCGAAAACCTGATGCGCGGCGCGCCGCATCGCAACGCGCATTGCTGTCCTGCTAGGCCGCGCTTCGATCACGAGGGAGTCATCGCCAATAGGCAACCAGCCAAAATCGTCATTCCGCCTGCTTGCACTGAGCGCAGTGAATGTGCCCTGACGAAAGAAGGGAACGGTGCGTCCCGCGTTTTTGGTTTTGCGCGAAGCGCCGGGACGCGCAGTCGAGGAATCTCTCTTGGCAATTACCGGAGAGAAACCCCTATTTGATTTCCATTACTTCTTTTTCTTTCGTGGCGGAAAGGTCTTCGATCTTCTTTGTTTCGGAGTGGGTAAGCTTCTCAAGCTCATCGAGCGATCGCTTCTTTTCGTCTTCGCTGATCTTTTTGTCTTTCTCGAGCTTCTCCACGGCTTCTTTCACATCGCGCCGGATGTTCCGCACCGCCGTTCGGTGATTTTCGAGCACCTTGTGAATGTGCTTCACCAAGTCTTTGCGGCGCTCTTCGGTCAATGGCGGAATCGGGACGCGCACCACTTTGCCGTCATTCGCTGGATTCAGTCCCAGGTCGGATGTGCGAATGGCCTTGTCGATAAGGGGAAGCGCTCCGGCATCCCAGGGCGCGATCACGATGCTCGCTGGATCGGGAACGTTGAGCGTGGCAAGCTGATTGATGGGCATTGGCGTGCCGTGGTAATCCACGCGCACGTGGTCGAGCAGAGACACGTTCGCCCGGCCCGTCCGCACCCCTGAAAGCTCCTTGCGGAAATCCTCGACTGCCTTCTCCATTCGAGTTTTTGCCTGCGCAAGAGCCTCCTTGCTCGTGGCAATCGTCGTCATCGAAAAGTTCGCCTCCGCTTTTGCAGTTTCAGACCGCGGTCACAGTTGAACCGACCCGCTCGCCCAACACCACTCGCCTCAGATTTCCACGGACGTTCATATTGAAAACCACGATGGGCATTTTGTTATCCATGCAGAGCGAAATCGCCGTGGAATCCATCACCGCGAGTCCCTTCTGCAACACGTCCAGATAGCTGATTCGATCGAACATCATTGCATTCGCCACTTTCTCCGGATCGGCGTCATAGATGCCGTCCACGCGCGTCGCCTTGAGGATCACCTGTGCCTTAATCTCCATCGCGCGAAGCGCGGCCGCCGTATCGGTTGAAAAATAGGGGTTGCCCGTGCCGGCGGCGAAGATCACCACGCGGTGCTTTTCCAGGTGGCGCGTGGCGCGCCGGCGGATGAAGGGCTCGGCCACTTGATGCATTTCGATGGCGCTCATCAAGCGCGTATGGCATCCCGCTTTTTCCAGTGCATCTTGCAACGCCAGTCCGTTCAGAACCGTCGCCAACATCCCCATGTAATCCCCGGTGGCGCGATCGATCGTGAGCCCGTGCTGCCGGGCCCCGCGAAAAATATTCCCGCCGCCGACGATGAGCGCCACATCGATGCCCAGATCGTGCACTTCTTTTACTTCCCTAGCGATATTTTGGATTGTCTCCGCATGGATGCCGAAAGCATCCGGACCTGAAAGCGATTCACCGGAAAGTTTCAGCACGATTCGCTGGAAAACCGGTTTCCCTGCCGGCGCGGCGCCATCCGCGGCCTTTGGCGCCTTCTTCACCATCGTTTTGGATGCCATAGCTCGCGGCATTCTAGCAGAGAAAAGGCTGTTCGATGATGGGTCGTTGCACGGAGGAATCTCGCGGCCCGGGAGGTTTCACCCATACCACAAACGAGGAACTCATATCGAGGCGCCAAACAAAAGCCGCTACGCCGCTGGTCCTTGGGCCGGTTCCGGACTCCCGGCTGCGGTTCCCGCCCCATCCGTTTCGCCTACTTTGAATCGGGAAAAACGGCGAATGGAGATATTCTCGCCCAGCTTCGCGATGGCCTGGTCCACTAACTCTTTCACCGTGATGCCTTCGTCCTTGATGAAATGCTGCTCGAGAAGGCAATTCTCTTCGTAGAACTTTTCCATCTTGCCGTTGACGATCTTTTCGATCACGGGTTCGGGCTTGCCGCTGGCCTTCGCTTCCTCGCTGTAGACTCGCCGCTTTTGGTCGAGCATTTCCTGCGTCACTTCCTCGCGCCGCAGGAACTGTGGATCGAGCGCGGCAACATGCATGGCCACGTCGTGGCAGAGCCGTTGGAAATCCTCGGTCCGGGCCACGAAGTCGCTCTCGCAATTGGTCTCCACAAGCACGCCGATCTTTCCTCCCGCGTGAATATACGACGACACTAATCCCTCGGAAGTCGCGCGCTGCGCCTTCTTCGCCGCAGCTACCTGCCCTTTCTTGCGGAGGATGCTGATGGCTTGCTCAATGTCCCCGTCAGCTTCAATCAACGCCGTGCGGCAGTCGGCGAAACCCGCGCCGGTCTTGTCGCGCAACTCCTTCACGAGCTGCGCCGGTATCGGGTTGCCCTTGCCGGGTTCTGGTGCTGTCGCCATGGATCTGCTCGGTCCTTAGCTGGATTTGGCCTGCCGGGATCCGGCAAGTCGACGGTTTCTTAAGCCTCTCCCGCGCTATGTCGTGGGAGTTTCATCGTCGCCCGTTACTGGAGCGGGAACCTCTTCTGTCGAAGACGGTTCGCCTTCCACAAAGTCGCCTTCCTGTTTCTCGTACTGCTCGTAGGCGCTGGTGTCCACGTACTCCGGACCTTCTTCGCCGGGCGCTCCCTCCGCCGCTTTCTCGTCCGCGATCTGCGATTGCTCGAATGACTGCCTGCCGGCGAGAACCGCGTCCGAAATCTTCGAGGTGAACAAACGAATCGCTCGCAGCGCGTCGTCGTTGCCGGGAATCACCCAATCCACGAGGCTCGGATCGCAGTTCGTGTCCACGATTGCCACCACGGGAATGCCCATGCGCCGCGCTTCGTGCACGGCGATTACTTCCGCATTAGGATCGATCACGAAAATCGTGTCCGGAAGCGTGGTCATGTTTTCGACGCCGCAAAAATTTTGCCGCAGATGTTTTAGCTCGCGGTCCAGCCGCGCGCCTTCTTTCTTGGAAAACTCAGCCATGCGGCCGTCTTCGGACATGGCTTTCAGAAGCTTGAAGCGCTTGATCGATTTTTGGAGCGTCGCCCAATTCGTGAGCGTGCCGCCAAGCCAGCGGTGATTCACGTAAAACATTCCGCAGCGTTGTGCTTCCTCGGCGATGGCTTCTTGCGCCTGGCGCTTCGTGCCCAAGAAGAGAACGTTCTTGCCCTGCGCGGCGTGCTCGGAAACATAGCGCGCTGCGTCGCGGAACATTTTCAAGGTCTTCTGCAGATCGATAATGTGGATTCCATTGCGTTCGCCGAAAATGTACTCCTTCATTTTCGGATTCCAGCGGCGCGTCTGGTGGCCGAAGTGAACTCCGGCTTCCAGAAGCTCCTTCATCGTAATTTCGACTCCCAAAGTACCTCCTCTATTGAAGGGATGCTTTCGATCCCGCGTGGCGGGACAGCATCCTTTTCCGCCGGTTCCTTGCCGGCCGTGAATTAATCGAGAGCACTGGCTACCGCTTGCTGAACTGGAAGCGGCGTCGTGCGCCCTTCTGCCCGTACTTCTTGCGTTCCTTCATGCGCGGATCGCGCGTCAGGAAACCGTTCTTTCGCAGCGCGGGACGCAGCTCCGGATTCAACTTCGAGAGCGCCCGGGATATGCCCATGCGCACCGCCCCGGCCTGTCCGCCCACTCCGCCGCCCTTCACCTGCGCTTTCACCTCAACCTGGTCGTGCATCTGCGTGAATTTCAGCGGCTCAACCGCAGCGGTGTTCCACGCGATATTGCGAAAATATTCGTCCACCGGCCGCCCATTCACCGTGAATCGGGCAGGCCCAACTTTGAGATAGACGCGCGCGACCGCTTCCCGCCGGCGTCCCGTGCCGTAGAACTGCTTCCCGGCCGCATCGGCGACCGAATTAGGCGTTGAACTCAACATTTCCTCCTATTTGCCGGCCTGTCCAGCTCCCTGCCAGCCACCTCATCGTGCCGGCAGCGACGCAACCCCCGCGACGAACCGGTGCACCGGGCGCTTGAAATTTCGAAACTCAGTTCGCGAGGTTACTGCGCGAGCAGCTGAGGCTTCTGTCCGGCATGGCGGGCAAGCGCTTCATTCCCGGCGTAAACACGCAACTTCTTTGCACGGCGCGCGCGAAGCTTGTTTTTCGGCAGCATCCCAAGCACCGCTTCGCGGACCACCTCTTCCGGACGGCGTTGCATCATTAACCGAATCGGAATTTCTTTTAGCCCGCCCGGGTAGCCGCTGTGGTGCCGATAAATCTTCTGGTCAATCTTGTTGCCCGTCAGCCTAATTCGCTCGGCGTTGATAACAACCACGTGATCGCCAGAGTCAAGAAACGGGGTGTAGTTCGGCTTATCCTTGCCAATCAACAGTCTCGCGATGCGCGTTGCGAGGCGCCCGAGCACCTGCCCATTCGCGTCAATCACAAACCAGTTAGCCCCCACCGTAAGCGCTTCCGCCTCACGACCCTTTGGAACATATGTCCGCATCAACCCAGTCACACCCTTCCCTCTAGAGACAAACGCAGAGTGTAGGCTATGGAGCAATTTCTGTCAACGAAGACTGCGCAGCGGCTCTTGGAGCGACGTTGGAAGACAGACTTACGAAACAGTGAAGAGACTGCTAGAAACAGGTGCTGATCGACCTCTTCTCTGGAGTGTCGAGTAGGTTGTGTCACCGTCCATTGTTTTCTGCGAGTTGCGCCACATTCTACTCGGCTCCACTGTCGATTAGAAGGTGAAGAAAGATTCGTTGACCGGTCAAACTCCGAGACTTCGGCATCAAGGCGCCCGAACCTCGCCGCTGGGCGGTGGTCCCTGCGCTCCGCCCCGGGGTGATTGAGTGGACGCACACCATCCCCTGCCCTGGCGAGAGCCGTCGACTGCGCCTTAACTGCGGTCTCTTGGACCATGCCTCCATGTTTGTCGATGGGAGGGGCCGCGTCAAGGATGAGCTCCTGTGGACTTCCGGCGTGGCGATGCGAGCATTGCTTCGCGGCAGGATTTCGTTTCCGCAGCTTTGGCGGCGCACTGGCGGAGATCGCGTCACTTTGCAATAATGAGCGCGCATGCCAGATTTCGCGCCTTCCATCACACGACTCATCGATGAATTTCGGCGGCTGCCCGGCATCGGCCAAAAGACGGCGCAGCGGCTGGCGTTTTATTTATTGCGCGTGGACCCAGAGCAAGCGCTGGCGCTCTCCGATGCGATCCGCGAGGCCAAGGAAAGAATCCGCGAGTGCTCGATCTGCAACAACATCACGGACAACGACCCGTGTCTCTTCTGCGCGAGCGTCACGCGCAATAAGAGCATGATTTGCGTAGTCGAAGAGGCCACAAATATTCAGGCCGTGGAAAAAACGCGGCAGTTCAACGGGCTTTATCACGTGCTGGGCGGAGCGCTTTCGCCGTTGCAAGGTATTGGTCCGGACCAATTGAAGATCAAGAGCCTCATCGAGCGGCTGAAGGGCGGCACGGTGGAAGAAATCATCGTGGCGACGAATCCCACCGCGGAAGGCGAGGCCACTTCAGTGTATCTCTCAAAGCTGATAAGGCCGCTCGGTGTCCGGGTGACACGCATCGCCATGGGCATTCCCGTGGGATCAGATTTGGAATATGCGGACGAAGTGACGATGATGAAAGCCATGGAAGGCCGCCGCGACGTGTAAACAGCCCGCGTCACAGCCAGTGGGTGGCTTCGCACGCAAGCCGATCCGGCGCTGAAGATTCAGGGCAGGCGAAATCGTTACTTTTTGTTCTGCGGGTCGTGGAAATCCGAGCCGAATGAAGGACTTCCGCGCGTGCCGGTGATCTTGATGGGTATTTCGGCTCCGCCATTCGGGCCTTGGAAGAAATGATCGAATGGCTTCAGTACCACGGACTTCCATCCGGTGATAGTCTGCGAAAGCTTAGCGCGCATCCGGAGTTTGCCTCGGAAGTCCAATTGGCCCCCGTCGATGTTGTAAGTGCCGGCGAGGGCGACTGACGCACCCTCGACGTCAAAAGTAAGGTCCGAAAAGGCGACCTCTGCTTTATTCATTCTGAAACGGCCCTGCAGATTTGAGAGTTCATTGGTGAGATCCAAGTCCTGGGGCTTTCCCTGGCCCCTGCGGCTCAGCGAATCGATCTTCGCTTGCACGCCGGAATTCGTGAAGTGAACCTTCGCCAAACCGAATTGCCCATCGAGTTGCAGGCGCTCGATTAAATCTTCATTTCCCTCGGGAATTAGAATCTTGGCGTTCAGCGTGGCCGCTCCTGTCATGACTGGCTTATCGGCCTTGACTGCGAGAGAGAGCAAATCCTCGATGCGCGAGTCCGTGGAAACAGCATCGAGCGCAATGGTTCGGCTTTTAACCCCTGGATAAACGTCGACCACGGCCCCGTGAGTGAGCAACGTGGTATGAAGGAATTTCGCGATAACACTGTTGAGAACGGTATTGCCGTTCGTTCCGTCGACGACGGCCTTGAAATCGGTATGAAGCGCCATCGGATGAGCGGCCGTGCGCAAGGCAAAATCGGGAGTATCGGTTTCTCCCTCGACAGCGAGGTAATTCAGCGGGCCGGCGAAGTGTCCGACGGAAGACAAGATGCCGGTGATACCTTTGATGGTTCCGAGGTCGGCGTGATTGAAAGCATAGTTAGCGGAAACGGGTGTCTCACTGGGATCATCGGCTTGCCAAGGTCCGAACTGGCCGTCGCAGCGAATCTCGCCGCGCGGTTTTGGGTTCGTGAGAAGGGCGTGAAAAGCGGCCGGATGATCAAAGCTAAATCCGTTCATCACTAAGCGATGGATGGCGAACTCGTTGGGGGGCTTGCCGGCGTCCGCCGGTTTGCGCAGGAGAACGAGCAAGGCATCATCGGCGTCAATTTCATCCACCACAACAGGATATTCTTCTCGAAAGTCGGCGGTGCTGCCATGAATCATCGGAGCACCGCCAGGGATTCGCGGAGGAGTGTGAATTTGGAGCCCTTCCAGCCGCACCCTTGAAATTTCGTGCCGCTTCCCCAATAAGGCCAGCACCCCGGCATCAACGGTCATTTTGCGAATTTCGATTAGGGGCGGGATGTCCCTTCGATCCTTATGGCGCAGGATCAGACCCTCGACAATGACCTGGACCCGCGGGAAAAGAGTTATGTGGACGGAAGAGACCTCCACGCTACTCTTGAAATGGGCTTGCAAGTAGTCCTGGGCCCGGCGGTTAGCGGCGTATTGCAGCCTTGGAGCAGCGAAATGCGCGGCCAGCACGAGGAGCAGGCAGAGCAAACCAATGCCGAGAGCCGCCGCTAGAAGCCATTTTCTCAGAAACGCGTGCCTTTCCTCGATCACCTTGATATTACGATGACGCGCGAGGCTTGCGAGACACAATGTTTCGAGCAGCAAGCCCCATGTCGCCGGTGAAAACCGGCCAGACGGGCTAACTGCCGTTGTTCCCACTTAGCGAAGTTACCCTTATCGCACAACCGGGCGAGGGTAGTTCGGACGAGGCGGATTGGGGTGATAACCTTAGAACTACCCTTCCAAGGAGAGCGTGTGGTCGAATCCGTCCCATCGAACGACGCCGGAACGCAGAAACGCCGGAGCACGCGTATCGTCCAGGCTATACCGATCAATGTGGCGGGCGTGGACGCGCTCGGCCAGCCGTTCAAGGAACGGACGACGACCGTGATGGTGAACTGCCACGGTTGTAAGTATCAGTCAAAACACTACGTGCCGAAGAATTCGACAATTACGCTCGAAGTCCCCCGCCCCGAGCCTACCCTGCCGCCGCGAACCGTGAAAGGGCGCGTGGTGTGGGTGCAACGGCCGAAAGTGGTGCGCGAACTCTTCCAGATTGGGCTGGAATTCGACACCGCAGGAAATGTATGGGGGATCGCATTCCCGCCGGACGACTGGTTCCCTTCGGCCGGATACGAGACCGCCGAAGTCTCCGGAGCCTCTCCTGCGTCCGGCGCCGCCAAGCCAACGGTATCGGCGACGTCCATTCCAATTGCTCCCGAGAAGACAGAGATATCGGCACGAATTCCAGAACCTTCGACAGCCAAGACTGTTGCTCCACCGGAAGCGACACCGGATAACAAGATCCACGTGGTCCCGGCACCCGCGCAAACGGCCGAGGCTCATCTCGCGAGCCCTCAACAAATGGCAAAGATGGTGGCGGATGCGAAGGACACACTCGATAAGACACTCCGCCGGGACGCGCAAACAGCAATCAACGAAGAAATGACGTTTGTGCGGCAGCAACTGGATACGCAACTCCATGAAGCCGTCGAGCACGCCATCAAGGTATCGATGGAGCGCGTTTCGGAATCGGCGGGCAAGAAATTCATGCAGCAGGCGTCCGAACGGTCGGCTGCAATCGTCGAGGAGGCGCGAAAAGCGAGCCATCTGAACGCGGAGAATCTGGATGCCAAGGTTCGCGAAGCGGTGCAGCGCGCGGTCAGCCACGCGGCGGAGGAAGCCGCGAAACAGGCCGCCGAACAAACGACGGCGCACAATCTGAAGCAGACGGTGGAAGAAGCCGTCGAACGGGTAATCATGCAGCGCGAGGCGGCCACACCGTCTCTCGGAATTCTGGCGTCGCCTGAAGCCGCTCAAGAACACCTCGATCAGTGGAAGAAGAATTTAGAAGAGACCGCGCACGACGTTCGCAGCAAAACCATCGAGCAAGCCGAGGCCGACGCGGCAGCGGCAAAACAGCGATGGAACGACGAGTTCGCCGCCGCGGTGAATAACGCCTCGCAGAAACTGGAGGAAAAGATCGGGGAAGCCTCCGAGTCCGCGGTAACACGGGCGGAACAAGAGATCGCGGCGAGGCAGGCAAATATCCGCTCCGGACTGGATGAAGCCGTGGCCGGCGCGCAATCCATCTTCCAATCCCTTGGCTCGACGCTCGAACAGGAGCGGGCGCGTACCGAAGAGACGCGAGTCCGGCTCGAGGAATCGGCAAAGGCCACGCTGGATGAATCCCGCCGCCGGCTGGACGAAATGATTTCCGGGCAGCAAGCAGAAGCGGCGCGGAAAGCGGATGAATTGATCTCCGAGCGCGTGCAACACGTTGAACCAATTCTTCAGGATTCCGCGCGGAAAGCGATCGAGCACTTTTCGGGCGAACTCGATCAAACACTTGCTCCAAAACTCGATGCGGCGGAAAAAACGGCCTCCAAAGTGACGCGCGCGGGCGAGGAAGCCGCCCAGGCCGAGCGGAGCATACGCGAACAGGTCCACCAAGCCGCGGAACAAGCGGAGCAGATTCAAGCGGCCATCCGAGAGCAGGCTCGCCGAACCTCCCAGCAGGCGGAGCAGGCGCAAACCGCCATCCGAGAGCAGGTTCGACAGGCTTCCGAACAAGCGGAGCAGATTCAAACGGAAGTTCGCGAGCAGGTCCAGAGCGCTTCGCAGCAGGTTGTGTGGCAATCGATCGAGCGGATGCGCCAGGAATCGGCAAAACTGCCCGCGGAGCTCGAAGAATCGTTCCGCGCGGTGGTGTCAAAGGCCGAAGAAGAGTTCGAGCAGAAGAGCACCGAAGCCCAACACGAGACGTTCGAAGCGCTTTCCAAGGCCTCCGACTGGTATCAGAAGAAAGCGCAAACCACGATGCAGACGACGCTCGAGAAGGCCGTGGAGCAATCCGCCACCGCGCTGCGGGGCCGCGCCGCCGAAATATCGAGCCTGGTGGCATCGGAGCTGGACCACTACCGCCGGTCGTACGTGGAGCACAGCCGCGGGGAGATCGAAGAGGCTGCGAAAGAAGTGCTGGATCGCCAGCGCGGGAAGCTCAGTGAATCCGCGGAAGTGGCTCATGCCAGCTTTAGCGACCGAGTGCAGCGAGTGACCGGAGAATCGCTGCGGAGATTCGAGGACGCGTCCCGGCAGGCACTGGAAAAAGCGCGATCCGATGTGGAGTACAACCGCGAAGCGTCTCTTGCGGAGTTTCAGAAAGCCCTCGACCAAAAAATGACACAGGGCGTGGAGCAAGCGCAGGTGTTCCTGCAATCGCAACTCGCGCCCCTAATCGAAGCGCTGGAAGAAAACCGCCAGAAACAGCAGCGGGAGTGGGTCGAGAACTTAAAGAAGTCCACCGAGGAGTCCATCGGGCAGTACAAATCGCGCCTGGAGAACGCCTCCAATTCGTGGCTTCTGGCTTCGGCCACCACCTTGGGGCAGCACTCGCAGGGCGTTCTGGATAACCTGGCCAAGGCCGCCGAAAAGAGGATGCGGGAAAGCATTGCCGGCGTGCTCGCGGGCATGGGCGATACGCTGAAGGACCGCCTGCTCGGACTTTCGTCTGATTTGGGCGCCAAAGACGAGGACGAGGACACAGAACTCCCGAAAAAGTAGTTTCTTCGCGCGCGAATCGCTATTTTCCCAAGTAGACCGCTATTTCAGATTGCGACGGGCATGCCGCTATAATGCTCGTTATGGCGAATCAGGCTTATCTGAACGTCTGGTGCAAGGGTTTTCCGGAGGATCGCATCATCGAGCGCTTCGGCGCTTTTCTCCAGACGGTACCCTTTTCGGCCGGACATCCTGGATTCACCAGCTTGACGATTCGGGCGGTGGACGTCTCGGAACCAACCGTCTTTGAGCTGGACTTGCGCGCATTACCGCTCGATGCCGCGGGAGTGACGGAAATCGCGCGGGACCATGTTCACGGAGATTGCTCATTCGAGACTGGCGGCTACTGGGATTTGGCGCTGTTTGATGCTGAGAACGGAAAATCGAAAAGAGAGCCGCAAACGCTCGAAATATTTTGCCGGGGCGAAGATTATGACGACGCACTATGGCGCCAGAACGGCCATTTTGAGGTGAACCTGGGACTCGAGCATTTTTTCACCGGCCATGCGGGTTTACTCGGCATTCGCCGCAAGCCGAACGCTCCGGCGGAGAGCCTCGAAGAAGCCCGCTTTCTGGAAGCGATGGCTTGGCCGGACAATCTGGAGAAGTACCGGGAAAGCACGCGAGAGAATATTCGCAAGCTGCTGGGGTGGTTGGGGCAAATCGAAGGAGCCATTCCCGTGGAGCGCATCCACTTGTGGTCCGAAGGTGAAGAAAACTTCGAGTCGCGCCTGGAGGAAATCGCCGCGGCTTCATAGCGCCAGGCAACCAGCCGGAACGAGGCGGTTTCCGAACGGAACCTAAACGATATATATTGTGTTCAACGCCCAAAACGGCGAAGCCAAACCCATGCATCTCGCGTCTAAGATTAAGACTTACCGATGAGCGCCGTCACCCAATCGATTGCCGGAGCCCCCGCGCGTCCCGAGCGCAAACCATCGGGATGGGATCATCTGAAGGTTCTCCTGCCTTACGTGAAGCGCTACAAGAAAATGGTGATTGTCGGATTATCGGCGCTAACGATTACAGGGATCGTGGGCGCATTGCCGCAATTGATCATCGGCATGATCGTGGATTGCCTGCAGGGCTCCCCGCGAGCACTTTCTACGCTTTCGGGAACCGCGCGACATCTTCTCCATCCTCTGTTTGCGTTTTACGCGCCACTGAGCCGTCATGCGCTTGGCCGTTACTGCATCATTTTGGTGGCCGTGATGCTCGTGAAGGGATTTTTTTCCTTCTGGACCAGGTGGATTCTGATCGGCGTCTCGCGCGAGATCGAATACGATCTGCGCAGCGATCTGCTTGACCGCTTCCTTGCGCTGGATCCCGAGTTCTACGCGCGGAATCGCACGGGCGACCTGATGTCGCGCGCCACGAATGATCTCAACGCAGTCCGCATGGTTCTGGGTCCCGGCATCATGTACAGCGCCACTACAATCGCGACCATGGTCTTGGCCATATTTTTCATGGTCAAACTTTCGCCGGTGCTGACGCTGTGGGTTCTGATCCCAGTCCCGTTTGTCGCTTTTGCGGTTCGCTACTTTGGCCAGATCATCCATCGCCTGTCCGAACAAATCCAGGCCGCGCTCGGCTTGCTTTCAACGCGTGCGCAGGAAAACCTCACGGGCGTCCGGGTGATCCGAGCTTACGCCCAGGAAGAACCGGAAATCGCGTTGTTCGATAAGGCCAACCGCCATTATGTCGAGCGCAATATAAAACTGATTGGCTCCTGGAGCCTTTTCTTCCCTGCCCTTTCCGCACTCATTGGCCTGACGGTGGTTATATTGCTTGGCTTGGGGGGCATGGAAGTTACAGATCACAAGGTGTCGCTTGGAACGTTTTTGTCTTTTTACGCGTTCTTGATTCAATTGGTATTCCCAATGATTGCGATTGGATTCGTCACGAATATTTTCCAGCGAGGTGCGGCTTCAATGGGGCGCCTCAACTATATTTTAAGAGCCAATCCGAACATCCGGAACAACGCTCTTTCGCAGTACGAGTCCGCGGCCGCAGCGGCCAACGGAAACGGTCAGGGCGACGCCGACGCAGGCTTGGCCAGTGTCGAATCGAAAGATTCGATTCGCGGCGAAATTGAATTCCGCCATCTGAATTTCGCGTATCCGGGCCCCGAAGGCACTTCTAATCCCACCGTTCTCCACGACATTAATTTGCACATTCCGGCCGGTTCGACGCTCGCCATTGTCGGTCCCACGGGAGGCGGAAAATCCACGCTTGCCAGTCTGATCGCACGTTTGTGGGAAGCTCCCGCCGATACGCTCTTTCTCGACGGCCGGTCCATTCGTAACTATCGGCTCGATTCGCTGCGGCGCGCAATCGGATACGTGCCGCAGGACACTTTTCTCTTCAGCGAGACCCTCACCGGCAATATTGCCTTTGGCGTGGAGGAATCTGCCCAAGAAGAAGTGTTGGAGGCCGCCGAAATCGCGGGTATCTCGGGTGAAATTCAGAGCTTCCCGCAGCGCTTTGAGACGATGGTCGGCGAGCGCGGCATTACGCTTTCCGGAGGACAAAAACAGCGCACTTCACTGGCCCGCGCAATTCTTCGCCAACCGCGAATTCTCGTTCTGGACGACTCGCTTTCCAGCGTCGATACGGATACAGAAGAGCGCATCCTTCGCCGCTTGCGAGATGTGATGCGCCAGCGAACCACGATTCTGATCGCGCATCGAATCTCGACAGTAAAGGACGCCGATCAGATCATCGTCCTGCGCGAAGGCCGCATCATCGAACGCGGCACACATGGCGAACTCCTGGCGCTTGGCGGTTACTACGCCGATCTTTATCATAAGCAGCTCCTCGAGGAAGAATTGGAACGCGAATGAGCGATTTTCGCGAAGAGGAAAAACTAGGGAAGATCTACGACACGCAGATCACGCGGCGCCTGATGAAGTATATGTGGCCCTACCGCTGGCAAGTCGTCCTCGCTTTGTCGATGACGTTCGCCGTGGCCGGCATGGGCATCGTGGGACCTTACCTGTTTCATATTGCGGTCGATCACTATATCGATCCTGGCTTTCGGCATTCGATTACGAGAAACGCGGCGTTGAACGGTGTCATGTGGATGGTAGCGGCATATCTGGGGACGCTGCTCGCAAGTTTCGGCCTGCAATATGTGCAGGTTCGCATCATGCAATCGGTCGGGCAGGAAACCATGTACGATTTGCGCAAAGAGATTTTCCAGCATCTCCAGCGCCTGCCGATGAGCTTTTTCGATCGCAGCCCAGTAGGGCGGCTGGTGACCCGTGCCACTACCGATGTGGACGCACTAAACGACCTTTTCGCATCGGGTGTTGTCGCGATGCTGAATGATTTCGTGCAACTGTTTGGCATGGCCATATTCCTTTTGTGGTGGCATCCGATGCTTGCCCTTGCCACTCTTTCGCCGCTTCCGTTGATGGTGCTGCTGACTTACGTTTTCCGCAATCATGTTCGCGGAGCAAATCGCGGCATTCGAACGTCCATTGCGCGTATCAACGGCTTCCTGCAGGAACACATCAGCGGCATGGCCGTGGTGCAGCTTTTCAATCGTGAACCCAAGGCCCGGAAGCAATTCGCAAACCTTAACCGCGCTTATATGGAATCGTATAAAGACGCAATCAACGCATTCGCTTATTTCTTCCCGGCAGTGGAGTTTCTGAGCATGGGCGGAATCGCCCTGCTTTTCTGGGTCGCCGGTATACGTGTAATTGGCGGGACAATCGCGGTCGGGGTTCTCATCTCATTCATGATGTATGCACAAAGTTTCTTCCGGCCCATTCAGGATTTGAGTGAGAAATTTAACATCTTGCAGGCCGCTATGGCGGCCTCCGAACGTATCTTTCAACTGCTCGACGAGCCGATTAGCATCGTTTCAGCGGATCACAGCCGTTCCTTGCCTGAGCCGCGCGGCGAGATTGAGTTCCGCAACGTTTGGTTCGCTTATCGCGGTGGAACAACGCCGCAAGAGGAAGATTGGGTTCTGCGGGATGTTTCCTTCCGCGTGGAATCAGGCCAGAACCTGGCAATCGTGGGACATACCGGCGCGGGCAAGACCACCATTATTCAGCTGCTGCTGCGCTTTTATGACATTCAGCGCGGCCAGATTCTGCTCGACGGCGTGAACATTCGCGAGATTGACTTGCAGGATCTGAGGAGCTTTTTCGGAATCGTCCTGCAGGATCCCTTCCTTTTCACGGGCACGCTGGAATCGAACGTCCGCCTCGGCACGGAAACAATCGATCGCTCGGTCACTGAACGGGCTCTGAGAGAGGTAGGCCTTGGGCCTCTGGTCGAATCGTTGGCGCAAGGTGTTGAGACGCCCGTCACCGAGCGCGGTGGAACTCTCTCAGTTGGCCAGCGTCAATTGGTAAGTTTCGCGCGCGCACTCGCGCACAATCCGAAATTCCTGATCCTGGATGAAGCTACTTCGAGCGTCGATACCAAGACGGAGCTTCTCATCCGCGAGGCGCTCGATCGCTTGCTAACCGGACGTACCGCGATCGTGATCGCACACCGCCTGAGCACCATCCAGCACGCGCATCGCATACTCGTGTTCCACAAGGGGCGCCTGCGCGAACAAGGCTCGCACCAGGAGCTGCTGGCCCTTCGCGGCATCTACTACCGCCTCTACCAGCTCCAATACAAGGAGCAAGAACTTCCAGCGCCGCTAGCCGGCGCCGCGCTCTCCGGATTCTCGCAGCCCTTGCCTGCCGATGATTGATGCGGCACGCATCGCACACAGCCCATCCGCATGACGCCGCCTCGAATCCTCATCTCCGCCGGTGAAGCGTCGAGCGATATGTATGCTGCGCGCCTGGCAACCGCACTGCGCCAGCGTATTGGCGCGCAACTCTTTGGCATGGGCGGCCCTCGCATGGCCGAGGCCGGCGTCGAGCTGATTGCCGACTACCATGAAGTTGCAGTTGTCGGCATCTCCGAGGTGCTGCACAAAATTCCTTCCGTCGTACGCGTTCAGCGCAAGCTGGCGGCGGAAGCTTCTCGGCGGCGCGCCTCTCTCGCAATACTGGTCGACTCGCCGGGCACTCATCTAGGCGTTGCTCGCCGCCTGAAAAACGCCGGCATTCCGGTCGGCTATTTCATCGGACCGCAGGTATGGGCGTGGCGCGCCGGACGCGTCCGCGTGGTCAAGCGCCTGGTAAACCGCATGGTCGTCATCTTTCCCTTTGAGGAGAAGATCTATCGCGATGCCGGAGTACCGGTGGACTTTGTCGGGCATCCCCTCGCTGACGTGGTGCGGCCAACCATGAACCGCGAGGAATTCGCCGCGTGCGAGGGTATCGATCCGGAGCGTCCGATTGTGACTCTTCTTCCCGGCAGCCGCCGAAACGAAATTGCCCGAAATTATCCGCCGGTCCTCGAGGCCTGCGAACTTCTGGCGCGCGACATGAAGCCGCTCGGCGGATTGCAATTCGTTCACGCGGTAGCACCGGGCCTGGATGACAGCCTTTTCGCCCCCTATAGCGATCGCTCGTGCGTGAACATCAAGCGAATAAATGGCGCTGCGTACGATGCCTTGGCCGCCGCCGATTGCGCTATCGTGGCCAGCGGCACGGCTACCATTGAGGCGGCGCTGCTTGGTACGCCGATGGTCGTCATCTACCGAGTTGCCAGAACGACCGCCGCGATCCTTCGGCGAATGGTGCACACGCCCTTTTTCAGCATGGTCAATTTGGTGGCCGGGCGTCGTGTAGTGCCGGAACTGATTCAAGATGATTTCACGCCGCGGGCCGTCGCTGCAGAAGTCCGCTATCTTCTGGAATCGTTGGAAACCCGCGATGAGATGAAGACGGGACTCGCTGAAGTCCGTGGCAAGCTGGGCTCGGGCGGCGCCATCGAACGCGCCGCGGATATTTTCGCGCGAATGCTGTAAATCCGTCTGGCCCGCGGGCAACTGCGGGTGCTTATCTGGTATCTTAAAATAAGCTGAAGCTAGATCGCCCGCTTCCGGAGAGGAATCCGCTTGTTCAAAGCGCATCGATTTACGGCCACTCTGGTGTTGTCTCTTCTGGTGGCGTCCGCCGCGGCGGCGCAGGGCTCGCACGCGTTTCCGTTTCGAGCCACGAATTACGATGTCGAAGTGATCGTCAATCCGAACGATCAGACTATCCAAGCGCAAGCCAAGGTGGACTTTGTCGCGGGTCAGGTCGCAAAGACGCTGCTCGTCGAACTGCATCCGGATTTGCGAGTCACTTCGGTGAAGTCTTCCGATGGGCATGCTCTCAACTTCGGGCGGGATAACAATTCGCCTCTGCTGCTGACCGTGGAGCTGCCGGGCGCGGCCACACCGGGAAAACAGGTCACGCTCACCTTTGAGTACAATGGGCCGGTCTCGAGCGCGGACGATAGCCCCACAAAAGGCGTCCGTTTCGCCTCGGTTGACAAAACATCGGCGTATCTCCTGCTTCCGGCGCGATGGTTTCCGCTCACCAATTTTCCATCGAATCGCTACACTGCGACCTTCAACATCATCGTACCCAACACGTTCACTGTTGCCGGCACCGGCAAGGCGGATCCCGCGGTTGCGCACCCCGGCATCGGCGTTGGCGCCGAAGGCCAGTCGTCTTATGTTTTCCACTGCGAGCGGCCGGGCCCGGTGGGCTCTTTCGTGGCGGGCAATCTGCAATTTTCGCCGATTTCCGCGCAGGGTGACCAATTTTCGTTTTATACGCCGCCCGCGCAAGCCTCCACTGCCGCGGCGTACGGGAACTCGCTCGCGCAAATCATGGGCTATTTCTCCGACACTTTCGGCGCGTTCGCAACCCAACCCAGCATCACCGTCGCGCAAATGCCGGATGGTTCGCTTCCCGGATACTCCGCCCCGGGGCTTCTGCTGATCAGCGCTCGCGAATGGACTCCCAGGGTAAACGATCGCTTGCTGTCGCAACTCGCGGCCGGCCAATGGTGGGGATACCAAGTCCTGCCTGCCACCGCGTCCGATTTGTGGATCACTGACGGGATTTCCCGCTACGCCGAAGCCATGTACGCGGAAGAATCCGGAGGAGTCGCGGCCCTTAACAGGGCGCTCGAGGATTTTGCCGTCGGCGCGCTGATGTTTGAGCAGGACACGCCAATCGCAGAAGCCGGTCGCGTCGGCGCTTACTCCGACGCATATCACTCGGTTGTCGCGGACAAGGGCGCCATGGTCTTTCACATGCTTCGCGCTCAGCTAGGCGATGACGCGTTCACCGCTCTTCTTCGCGATTTCTACAAGCAACACGCCGGCAAGACCGCCACCATCGATGAATTCGAGAAGCTGACTGCCGCGAAAGTTGTCGCACCCAAACCCGGCGACCCGCGCCTCAATCTCGTCTCCTTTTTCTCTCAATGGCTAAATTCCACGGGCATTCCCGAATTCAGCCTGGAATACATCGTCTATCGGACGCCAAAGGGCTTCCAAGTAATTGGCAAGATTCACCAGGAATTGGACACGTTTCGGATGCCGGTTGAAGTGAAGGTCGACACGGAGGGGAACCCCGAATTCAAGAAAGTTCTCGTCACCGGCACTACCTCCGAATTTAAAATCGAGACGTTTGGACGTCCGAAACCCAACGGCATCACTATCGACCCGAATAACAACCTGCTCAAGTCCAGTCCGCAATTGCGCATTCGAGCCACAATCGCCCGTGGCGAGGCACTGGCGCTTGTCGCCAAATATTACGAAGCAATTCAGGAATATCAGCGGGCCCTGGATATCCAGCCGACAGACTCGCTTGCTCACTTCCGCATCGGCGAAGCGATGTTCTATCAGAAAAACTATCAAGCCGCGGCCAATGCGTTTCGCTCCGCGTTGGGCGGCGATCTGAATCCCAAATGGGTGGAGGTGTGGGCCCACATCTACATCGGCAAGATTTACGATGTGCTCGGCCAGCGCGAACGCGCCGTCAATGAATACAATCTGGCCCAACACACCAAGGACGATACTGCAGGCGCGCAAGAAGAGGCGGAGCGATACATGCGAACGGCCTACAATCCCGAAAGCACCGCCCCGACCCCCACCGCAACCGCCAGCGGCGCACCTGCCCAGGTTCCGGCGGCTGGCGGCGATTCCGCCGCTGACAAACAGCCCGTCCTAAAACGGCGTCCTGAAGATAACTAGCCCGCTAGCTTTCGTTCTTCTTCTGAAGATCCTTAAGAGTGGCCACAAAAGTCGCCAGCGCCGCCTGGTCAAACAGCACGAAGTAAACTTTCTCGACCGGCGTCGGCTGTTCGAAATGTTTCGCGGCCTCGCGCAACATGATGTCCGCGCATTCGCGAACGGGAAACTGCGCGATTCCCGTGCCCACGGCCGGAAATGCAATGGACTTCAGCCCCTTCTGTGCCGCGATGCGAAGCGCATGCGCGGTCGAACTGCGCAACGATGCAGCGGAGGTTCTACCGCCCAGTTCCATGCTGGCCGCATGGATCACGTAGCGAGCTTTCAGTTTGCCGCCGGACGTGATGGCGGCTCCGCCCAGCGGGATCGTCCCAATCGCGTCGCATTCCTCCTGAATCGCGGGGCCGCCTTTTCGCCGGATAACTCCGGCCACTCCGCCGCCCAGTTGCAGCTCGTTGTTGGCGGCGTTCACGATAGCGTCGGCATCCATTTCCGTCAGATCACCTTGTAGAATTTCGATTCGATCGAGCGAAATCATTGGAGGCGCCTCTTGGCAATATCAGGACCAGTGCGGCAAATCAATCAGCTGCCGGTAACAATGATCTCAGAGTCACTCGGAGAGCGCACGGTTCATATCGCGCTGCAGGAATTGCGCGCCCAGGATGAAGAGCAGCCCTCCGACCAGCGTTGTTATCGCAGCGGTAGACATCGAGTACCGGATGACGCCGACGCCGAACCTGTGCCCGTAGTGATCGTTGAAGACACCGATCAGGAACGGCCCTAGTCCCAGCCCGATCAACTCTGAAATGAGATAGACAACCGACGTCGAAAATGCCCGCATCCCCACCTTTACCACGGAATGCGAAGCCGCAACGATGGGTCCCACGTGCACCGGCGACATCATCGAAACGATCGTGAAGCCGACGATGCACACAAACAGGCTCTTTGCGAAGACGAATAGAAGCACGCCTGGGAACGCGAGTATCGAGCAGATCGCCGAAACATACATTCGCCAGCGGACGTCCTTCCGCCCCATCCAATCCGAAAGGTATCCACCGGCGAGCGTGCCAAACAAACCGGCGCCAGCCCTCACGGTGCCGATGTAGGTTCCGATCTGAGCGGTATTTAGATGATGGATTCTGCCGAGGAAAGGCGCGGTCCAAGTGCCGAAACCAAACTGAGTGAAAGTTGTGAAGCAAAACCCGATGAGGATCAGCACGTAGCAGCGCTGGCGGAGCATGAAACGGAAAGTCTCGCGCAGGTTCTGCTGGACAGTGCTTACCTTCTTTGGCTCGGAGCGCCCTCGCACCGGCTCTTTTACAGAGAATCGGAACAGTACTGCCACGAGCAGCCCAGGTATTCCGGCGACGAGGAACGCGTCGTGCCAGCCATAATATTGGTTCACCCAACCGCCGATGAAAGCGCCGAGGAACCCGCCAAATACGGGCCCGAGCTGATAAATCGACATCGCGCTCGATCGTCTCTCTCCTGGAAAGAGATCGGAGATCATGGACGCCGAAGGAGCCGTGCCGGCTGCTTCGCCCACTCCGACGCCAAATCTCGAAAGCGTGAGTTGCAGGGCGTTGCGCGCGATTCCAGCTAGCGCCGTCATCCCGCTCCATAGCACCAGACCCCAAGTGATGATCGAGCGGCGATTGCCGCGGTCGGCCCATCGCGCCACGGGCGCAGCCAGGATCGAATACATGATCACGAAGCCGAACCCCGAAATGAAACCCATCATTTTGTCCGAGAGGTGATAGTCGCGCTTGATGGGGTCGATCAGGATGGTGATGACCGTGCGGTCCAGGAAGTTCAGGGAGTAGATCAGCGTGAGCATCCCGAGGGCGTAATACGCCGCAGCGGGAACCTTTCCAACTGAGGTCGGCGCGATCTCCGTTACGGCCGTGTTTTTCTCCTGCATCGCTCTCCTGGATGCCCGTTCGGCCTTCGCTGATGGCCGCTATTACCGCGGCATTGCGATTGACACGGGCGAGCCTATGCTGTGTCCGCGTCCGCGTCAATTGAGATTCGCCGGATGATTACTCCGCGTTGTTTTTCCTGGCCACCCCGTGAATATCATGGTTTGGAATCTGGCCTCCCCAGTTCGCGATTGTGCGTCCGTGCAACAAACGATATTCTTTCGAACACCCATGAACTCGACCACAAGCAGCCTGCCATTGCCGTTCGATCACGCAGAGGCGCATGCACATCTCTCGAAAACCGATAAGCACCTGGCACGCCTGATCACTCAAGTGGACGGATTTCGGTTCAAGCTCGACGAGTGCGACAGTGTGTACGAATCGCTGCTGGAAGCGATCATGCACCAGAGCATCGCAGGCAAGGCCGCGCAGGCGATCTTCGCTCGCGTCAAAGCGCTTGGAACGGACGGTAACTGTCCGACGCCCGAAGAATTGCTTCGCGTACCGAAGGCGAAGCTGCGACAGGCCGGGCTTTCGAAGGCAAAAGTCGCCGCGGTGCGCGACCTGGCGCAGAAAACAATCGACGGCGTAGTGCCCACGCTCGAAGCTGCCGAAAAAATGTCGGATCAGGAGTTGGTAGAGCGACTGATTTCGGTGCGCGGCATCGGCCCGTGGACGGTGGAGATGTTTCTGATCTTCCGGCTTGGCCGCCCGGACGTCCTCCCGATTCACGACTACGGGGTCCAGAAGGGTTTCGCAATCACGTACCGCAAGAGGAAAATTCCCAAGCCGAAGGAACTTCTGAAGTTTGGCGAACGCTGGCGGCCTTACCGGACGGTGGCAAGCTGGTACATGTGGCGCGCGGTGCAGCTTGCGGGGCCGTCCGCCCGGAAGATCACCAAAAACGGCAAGGCGAGCAGGAAACGCGTTGTTGTGAAGAGAACTAGCGTGAGGAAGAAGCGGCTCCTTTAGCGGATGTAAGCCCCTCTAGCGACCTCCGGCTTTTTGGCGATTAGAGTAAGATGCGGTTTTTGTTTTCAACAAGTTGCAGCGATCCTATTCGCAGGCTTCGGCGATTACGGATTCGAATTTTCGGGTGGTTTGGTTGATGCTGCCCGGTCGGATGAAACGGACTCGTCTCTCGCAAAGTAGCCGAGAAGTCTAAGCCGGCTTTTCGCGCAGTGTGAGAAATAAGGCGATCAAACCCACGACGAGGACGCCGCCTTCGATGTCCACGGACGCGGTGTGCAAACGGTCGAATTGAGCGCGGCGCGGGTCGGTGGCAGGAGTGGCCTCAACGGAGCCCATCTGGGCCCGCAGCAAGGTCATCCGAGGGATCACGTAACCCTGCGATGCAATCGTAAACCCGGCCATCACGATGACGATCAGCACCGCCGGATCGATAAATGCCCGCAGCGACTTTCCAATTGCGACGGATGCAATCACGAAGATCAAGGCAGCAATCAGCCCCATCAGGTGCAGCCCGCCGAGCGTGAATCCAACAAGCAGCCCGGCCTGATCGCGGTTTGGCAACGCCGCGAACGCCCCGCGCGTCACGACGGCGGCGAAATAGACGATCGCCCCGATCCACGCGCCAAGCGCTGAGACCTTCGCAAATCGCAGCATCCGAGTCATCCCGTCACCGTTAAGCGATCTCGAACGGTAGCGAAAGTCGGGAGAAAAGTCGATAGCTGAGCCGCGTCGAATATGACTGTTGCAGGTCACAACAACGCCTCCGCTTCTTGACTCAGGTGTGGCGCGCGAATAGACTCAATATGTTCTTGGTAGAGGCGCGGAGGCCACGAGTAGCCGGGTTGGAGTTCCCAGCAGGTTCGGAAACTAGGCGAAAAGGGCAATTGAGTAGGATGTTCCGCCGAAATCGCTTCGATAACTGCAATCGAAGCGATTGGGGGATAGGCTGAAAGGCCTGTTCACTGTCATCCGTTGAAAAGCGGGTGGAGCGCTATCGAGGAGTGAAGACGCGAATGGTTGTTTCGCATATCCTTCCTTCTCTTTTTCGTTCCATTCAGATCAATTTAGAGGATGAAAAAATTCTGTCGGAATTAATTAAGGATTCCTGACTTCAGCGGCTAAAGCCGTGTTGATGTGGGCGACTCGCCGCGGCGTCGAAACCCCGCCCTTCCCAAATCCGGGGTGTGCCTGACGTAGAAGAAGGACCGTGGAACTGATGAATGTTATGGAGCTAACTCGGGCGCTGGTCGACATCGAATCGATCACGGAGAATGAGGGCGAAGTAGGCGCGTACCTGCACGGCCATCTTGCGAAGCTTGCGGCGAGCACTGGCGGGTCCGTGGAGAGGATGGAAGTCGAGCCCGGCCGATTCAACGTGCTGGTGTGCTGGGGAAATCCCGTGGTGACGCTCTCGACGCACATGGACACCGTGCCGCCGTTTTTTGCGTCACGCGAGGACGCAGGTTTCGTTTGGGGGCGGGGCGCGTGCGATGCGAAGGGAATCATCGCGTCGATGACCGGAGCGGCCGAAAAACTGCTTGGCGAGGGCGTGAGGAAATTCGCGCTGCTGTTTGTGGTAGGAGAAGAGCGCAACAGCGCGGGAGCTGCCGTGGCGGCGCGCGCGCCTCGGGGGTCGAAGTACCTAGTGAACGGCGAACCGACGGAAAATAAGGTAGCGCTTGCGTCAAAGGGAATTCTGCGCTTCGAGATCGAGGCGCGCGGGCGAATGGCGCACTCGGCGTATCCCGAACTGGGCGAATCGGCTATCGGGGCGCTGCTGGAGGCCTTAGATCGAGTGCGGCGCCTGTCGCTTCCTCACGATGCGCTGCTTGGTCCTTGCACAATCAACATCGGAACAATTTCAGGCGGTCGCGCACCCAACGTGATTGCGGACGCGGCCAAGGCCGAAATTCTGGTGCGGCTGGTAGGCGATCCCGCGCCGCTGCGGGAGGCTTTCGCCGGTGTGGCCGGGAAGCGTGTGCAGGTGAACGAAATTCTTTGCATTCCGCCGATGCGATTTCAAAACGTCGATGGAATGCCGACGACGGTTGTATCCTACACCACGGATGTTCCCGTATTCGGAACCAGTTGGGGTACGCCGCTGTTGCTGGGCCCCGGGAGCATTCACGTGGCGCACACGCTGGAAGAGCGGATATCGAAGCGCGATTTGATGGAAGCCGTGGACATGTACGCGAGTGTGGTAAAGAAATTATTGGCCAGCTGAGTGAAGCCCGGCTGCCGGGAACCCTCGATGAACCTCGCAATTGTCGGGTACGGGAAGATGGGGCGGCTGATCGAGCAACATGCTCCGGAATACGGATGCGAGGTGAAGCTACGGCTGGACGTGGACAACAATGCGAAATTCGAGGGCCTTACGAAAGAGAATTTTCGGGGAATCGACGCCGCCATGGAATTTTCGACTCCGGCAACCGCGCCGGAGAACATCGAGCGGCTGGCGCAGCTGGGAGTGAACGCGGTGGTGGGGACCACGGGCTGGCTCGGTGAAGTGGAACGGGCGCGATCGGCGGTCGAGCGCGGCAAGACGGGGCTAGTGTGGAGTCCCAATTTTTCCGTAGGAGTCAGCCTGTTCAACGAGATCGTTGCAGAGGCGGCGCGGCTGTTCGCGCACGAGCCGGAATATGGCGCGTGGGCATGGGAGATCCACCACGCGACAAAAAAAGACGCGCAGTCGGGTACGCTGCTCGCGCTTGTTGAGAAAATGAAACAGAGCGGATACGAGAAGCGAGTCGATACGAGCAGCAGCCGTGCGGGCGCGCATCCCGGGACGCATGAGATTGGATTCGATTCCGCGGCCGATACGATAACCATCCGGCACACGGCGCGCAGCCGGGAGGGTTTTGCGCGAGGGGCGCTGCGGGCCGCGCGGTGGATCGTAGGCAAAAGGGGCTTTTTCGATTTTCGGGAGATTGTAAGCGAGCTGGAGTAGTGTAGCGGAAGGAGGCAGGGCAATGTTCACAGGATGCGGCACGGCGCTGGTGACTCCGTTTCGGCAGGATCTCTCACTGGATGAAGATGCGCTGCGGCGCCTGGTGCGGCGGCAAGTCGATGCAGGGGTCAATTTTCTGGTGCCTTGCGGCACTACGGGTGAAAGCCCCACGTTGAGTCGCGAAGAGCAACTGCGCCTGGTAGAAATCACGATTGAAGAAGCGCGCCGCTCCAAGACGCCGGTGGTGGCCGGCGCGGGCGGGGCCAATACGGCGCACGTGATCGAAATGGCTCGCGAATTTCAGGCGCTCGGCGCGAGCGGAATTCTATCCGTGACGCCCTATTACAACAAGCCCACGCAGGAAGGGCTCTATCAACATTACAAGGCGATCGCTGCGGCGATTTCGCTGCCGATTATTCTCTACAATATTCCGGGCCGCACGGGTGTGAACATCGAGCCGGCCACGCTGGTCCGGCTGGCGGAGATCGAGAATATTACTGGTGTAAAGGAGGCGTCCGGAAATATTTCGCAAATGGCTGCGATACTGGATAAGGTGCCGCAGAGATTTTTGGTGCTATCAGGCGACGATGCGATCACGCTGCCGCTGATGGCGCTGGGCGGCCGAGGAGTCATTTCAGTTTCGTCCAACGAAATTCCAGCGGAGATGGCGAGGCTCGTACAGCTCGCGCTTGCAAATGATTTCGCCAGCGCCCGCGAAATTCACCGGCGGCACGCGCGGTTGATGGAAGCAAACTTCATCGAGACCAATCCCGGTCCCGTGAAAGCGGCGATGGCGCTGATGGGACTGCTGGAACCGGTGTGGCGCCTGCCGATGGTGGCGCCGAAGCCGGAGAATCTGGCACAAATTCGCGGCGCGCTCGAATCGGTGGGGCTGGTCCAGCAGGCTTATGCTACGCGCTGAGATCGAGCGGCTGTTTGACGACAATCCGGGGCGATACAGCGAAGAACACCACCGTCTGTTTCAACAATTCAAGGATGCGCTGAATTGCGGAGACGTGCGCGCGGCGGAGCCCGACGCGGCGGCTCGAAGCGGGTGGAAGGTGAACACGTGGGTAAAGAAGGGCATCCTTCTGGGATTTCGAATGGGCGCGATCCTGGATATGTCCATTGACGCGGCGCGCCAGCCGTTTTTCGATAAGTCCACGTACCCGGTAAAAAAATTCACGGCGGATTCGGGAGTGCGAATCGTGCCTGGCGGATCGAGTGTTCGAGACGGTTGCTACGTCGGCAAAGGCGTTACTTGCATGCCCCCGATGTTTATCAATGTGGGCGCGTACGTAGATGACGGAGCAATGATTGATTCGCACGCGCTGGTCGGCAGCTGTGCGCAGATCGGGCGCAAATGCCACATTTCGGCTGCGGCGCAGATTGGCGGCGTGCTCGAGCCGGTGGGCGCTCTGCCTGTGATTATCGAAGACGAGGCGCTGGTTGGCGGCAACTGCGGGATCTATGAAGGCACAGTGGTAAAAAGCCGCGCCGTGCTCGGCAGCGGCACCATCCTCAATCGTTCAACGCCTGTGTACGACATCGTTACAGGCACGGTGCACAGCGCGAGCGTGGACGGCGATGAACCGCTGACGATCCCGGAACACGCAGTGGTGGTAGCAGGCGCACGCGCCATTCCCCATGGACGCGGGAAGGATTGGAATCTCTCGCTCTACACACCGGTGATTGTGAAATACCGCGACGCGAAGACCGATGCGAGAGTGCAGCTCGAAGACCTGCTGCGGTAAGTGCGTCAAATCACGCGAGCGTATCTCATCGTTTTTGCGGGCTCGGCTAGCCGTCGACTCGGGAGCCCTCTGTTTCCCGCGGCGCTTCGCGCAAAAGCAAAGGCGCCCGCCTGAAAAGCGAGGCGGCCGCTACGGAGGCAACGGCAAAGGCGAAAATGCCGTTGAGACGGTGGCGGATGGCCAAGATCACGCCAAGTACGTTTGCCGGGCACAACATGTTGTGCCCCTACGAAGAGAACAGGCAATTGAAGTAGCCAACAGGATCTTATTTGGCGGCGGACAGGGAAAGCATCGAGGCGCCCAGGATTCGTCTCGTCGAGCGGTCCTGCATGAAGGCGACGACGTGCAGATTCTCGCGTTTCCAATTGCGGGCCAGGCTCAAATCAGGCGCGGCAGAGAAAGCGCCAGCAGAATCCACGCGGCCCAGGACGCGAAGTTCGCGCACGACGGCGCGATGGTTCATGTGCGCACCGGCATTCTCGCCGGCGGTTACATTCGAGGGGAGATCGTCTTCCGTGACTGCGAGAAGGACGTCGGCGCCATGTTTGGCGTTCCAGCCGCTGAAGGGCGCCAGGCTTACACGCAAAAGCACGGACTGCGGATTCGATGCCGTGTCAGCGCGTTGCTGGATTTGAAGGTTCGCTTTCGGAGTCCGCGCGGCTTGCGCAATCGCTGGGAGTAAGTGGTGAGCGTCGCTGCCCACAAATTGCGCCGCGCCATCGACCACCATCTGGGGCGTGTAAGCAGTGGGAAGATTGAAGGCGTAAACGTAATTCCGTTGCCGCAACGTAAACTGCGAAGATGAAAATGGATCGCGCCAGCCCTCGTGGTCCCAATAATCGACGTGCTGTTCAAGCGGGATGATTTCGGCGCCGGGTACTGGTTGCGTTTGCTCGAGGAGGTAGAGCAAGCGGTCGGCAGGAGGGCAATCGGAGCAGCCCTCCGACGTGAAAAGTTCGACGATCACCGGGTTGGCGGGCTGCGCCGGCTGAGGTTCCGAAATCCCCTCAGTGCTTCGCACTCCTGGCGCCTTGCCGGTGGCACGCCCCGCCATCGGAACCGGAAAAGCGATTCCGCACGTGCCCGAGATTGCCAACAGAAGCAGAATCGCGATTCGCACGCCAGACCTCACCTATGATTACGCTCGATGCCGCGTTTTTAGATGTTTCGAGAGGGCGACTCTATCCGAGTTTCGTTGATGATGTGGTTACAAGCCCATTCCTGCTCTCGGGTGTGCATTGACGTACCTGTCTGATTTTGCTATGTTTTTTCTGCTTGATCTTTCGGGAGTGCACACGTGAAACGTCGCGCCGCCCACAGTACCAGCTCTTCCCGGTCTGTTCGTAACCATACGGATAAAAAGGGGTTATCGGCGGTAAAAGCCGCTCCCGACCCCGACGCGCCCGCCAAACAGCAGCAAATGAAGCTCTACGAAGAGGCATTGACGCATTTTCAGCAGCAGAGATTTCAACGCGCGCAGCAGATACTGGAACGAGTCTTAGAGGGACCCAGCAAGGAACTCGGAGACCGCGCCAAGGTTCACTTGAGAATCTGCGAACAGCGGATTTCGCGCCTTCCCTCCCCCACGGCCAAGTCACCGGAGGACCATTACACTCAAGGAGTGGCCCTTATGAACCTGGGGCGATGGGATGAAGCGCGCGAACACCTGGATCGCGCACATCGGGCGGCGCCCAAGGCCGATCACATCGTCTACGCAATGGCGGCTCTGGATTGCCTTACGGGGGAGGCGGAGTCGGCGATGAAAAATCTAAAGGTCGCGATTCAATTGCGCCCCGAAAACCGCTACCACGCTCGGAACGACGAAGATTTTAAGTTTTTGCAGGAAGACCCGCGATTTACCGAGCTCCTGTATCCCGAGAGAGATAGCTCGGCCGGCTGATTTCTCCCGTTCTTGCTATGAAGAATAGCCTGGAACCTCGCTCACCATCAGTGCGGGTGGTCGCGCTTGGTGGAGGGACCGGTCTTTCCACGATGTTGCACGGCCTCAAGGAGCACATCGCGGAGCGCGGCAGCCGCAAGCCAGGGCAGCCCATTGCCGACCTGACGGCGATCGTCACCGTTACCGACGACGGCGGCAGCTCCGGGCGGCTGCGGCGCGAATATCGTATTCTCCCGCCCGGGGATATTCGCAACTGCCTGGTGGCGCTCTCGAAAGACGAGCATCTGCTCAGCAAACTCTTCCAGTACCGATTTCCCGCGGGCCGGGGGCTTGGGGGGCACAGCTTCGGCAATCTTTTTCTGACGGCGTTGACCAACAGCACAGGCGACTTTCCCAAGGCGGTTCAATTGTCCGCGCAAGTATTGGCGATCCGCGGGCGAATATTTCCATCGACGGCGCAAAATGTCACCCTAAAGGCGGAACTCGAAGGCGGAACGGTGGCGGCAGGCGAGACGAGAATTTCGCGCTCGCGGAAGCGGATTCGGCGTGTTTACCTCGTCCCACGGCGCGTACGACCTTTGCCAGAAGTGCTCACGGCACTGCGAGAGGCTGATCTCATCCTGATCGGCCCCGGCTCGCTTTACACCAGCATTTTGCCCAATCTTCTGGTTGAACAAGTGGCTGAGGTAATCGCCCACGCGCGCGCCACCCGAGTATATATTGCCAACCTAATGACGCAGCCCGGCGAAACCCACCATTACTCTGTCGCCGACCATGTGCAGGCGATCTACGAACACACCAGGCCCGGGCTCTTTGATTTTGCGGTGATCAACCTATCGCCCATATCGCCGGCTGTGCGGCGACGGTACAAGGCCCAAGGGGCCGAGCCGGTCGATCCGTCACTCCGAGAACTTTCCGAGATGGGGCTGAGCTATGTTACCGGAAATTTCCTACAGCAAGGGAGTGTCGCGCGACACGATCAATCGCGCCTCACGCGGGTCCTGCTGGACGAATTCGTGAAGCGGCGCGCCCGCCGATGAGCAGCGCCCTGGCGGGACGTGAATCTAGCCGCCCGCACTGGGATGCGGCGCCGTGTAGCCTTCTCGCGCGGTCACGATCACTTTTTTCTTCTTACCCTTCTTGTTCACCAACATCATTGGATTTCCATCATCGTCCAAAATCTGGACCGCGATTTTGTGATATTTGCCGTCCTGCGGCGTGGATGGCGAAAAAACCAGAGTGTACTGGCTGCGGAGATAGGATGCGACAGTATTGAAGATATCGGGCATCTCACCCTGGAAACGCGGGAAGAATGCGTAGCCGCCGGTCATGCGGGCAAATGTCGCGAGTTGATTTTTCGCCTGCGTGTAACCGATGCCGGCCCCGCCCGGGGAATAAAGGTCAATTTCCTCGCCCATTCCGACAGTGAAAATCGTCACCTCTGTTTCTTTCAGGCGATTGATGATCTGATCGAGATTGTGTTTACTGAATGTGTCGAATCCCGTGGCGAGCAACAAAATGGACTTTTTCCCCTTCACGTCGCGCAACTGATTCAGCGTCTCGTACACCGCATCGAATAGAACTGCTTCGTGGAATGTCGGGAAACCCAGCGTCCGGATGGCTTCATCGATAGAGCGCTTATCTTGCGTGAAATCTTCTTGAAGAGTCGTTCGAAGGTCGAAGGTCTTGAGCGCCACCCAGTCCTTGTCGGTCAGATGCTGGAGGAAACCGTCTGCCCAATATTGAGCCTTGGCGCCGAAGTAGCCTTGGTAGTAGCCCCAATAAGTGTTGCTGTACTCCATAAGGATTACGACAGTAATCGGCGCGTCGGTGGGCGCGAAGTTCGTGATCTGCTGCGGCTGGCCGTCGTCTAAAACTCGGAAATTCTCCCGTTTCAACCCGGTAACAAGATTGCCGTCCTGGTCGGTCACGACCGCGTCCACATTTACGAGGTTGGATTGAACGGAAATCGCCACTTGCGGCGGGGATGGCTGCTGCTGTTGCGGCTGCCCGCTCGGCGCTGAGCTGGTCGGCGGCTTTACTGGCTCAGGCTGCTGCGGAGGCGGGGACTGCTGCGGCCCGTTATTCTGTGCAGAGACTCTCCAGGGCTGGATGCCGATCATGGCAATCAGAACCACCGCCAAAACCATGCGACGACAAACCTTCACCTGCATATTTGCCTCACAGAGCTTCGATGCCCTCATCCCTTGTCTGGATGGCTGATTGCAACCCAGAAACGGGGTGCACTCTCCATCCGGGGCATGACGAATCCACATGATAGTATCGATTGATTCTCTTGGCGATGCTGTTTCAGATTCCACCGAGGGCGAAAAGGGATGGAGCGCGGGACCATGAAAATAGTAGTCACAATCTTCGTTGGCGCGCTGGCTTGCGCTATTCCGCTCTGGGCCCAGAGCCGCTCCATGCCCGCTCCGCCCGCGCAACCTGCCACAGCGGCGTCGCCATCTTCCAGCATCGTGGGGATGGAGAATGAAGCCATATCCTGGCTGCAAGGGTTACTTCGCATCAACACCACCAATCCTCCCGGCAATGAACTTACCGCTGCCAAGTATCTCGCGGCCATTCTCGATCGGGAAGGGATCTATGGGGACGTCTTCGAGAGCACTCCCGGACGCGGATTTCTGGTGGCGCGTCTCTCCTACAGCGCGGTGCCGGATCCTTCGCGTGCGCTGCTCCTGATGGGCCATCTCGACGTGGTCGGCGTAGACAAGTCAAAATGGAAAGTGGAACCATTCTCCGGAATCATCCAGGATGGCTACCTTTACGGCAGGGGCGCGATTGACGACAAGAGCATGACCATCGCCAACCTGGCCGTCTTCATCGCCTTGAAACGTTCAGGTGCGCGCTTGGATCGCGACGTGATTTTCCTGGCCGAGGGAGATGAGGAAGCGGGCGGCGACGCAGGCATGACCTTCGCGGTCGAAAAGCATTGGGACAAGATTGCCGCGGGTTTTGCGCTGAACGAGGGCGGCTCGGTCTTTGAGAAGAATGGCAAGATTCAATATGTGGGCGTCCAAGCGAGCGAAAAAGTGATGGTTAACGTGGACGTGATCGCCACGGGAACATCCGGCCATGCCTCCGTTCCCCTCAAAGACAATCCGGTCACCCACTTGGCGAACGCCATCTCGAAAATATCCACTTACGAAGCCCCGGTTCAGTTCAACTCCGTTACGCGCGCCTACTTCGACGGCCTCGCCACGGTGGAAGACGAGGAAACTGGCAAGTGGATACACGCCCTGCAATCTTCCGACCGCGCCGACCATGCTGCGCGGTGGATTTCAGACGTCAATCCGACTTGGAACGCTATGTTACGCGACACCGTCACTCCCACGACGTTGCAGGCGGGAATCCGGCCAAACGTGGTGTCCTCGGAGGCACGGGGGTGCTCAACGTGCGGCTGCTGCCTGGAAACATGATTGACCCGCTAGTCGCCAAGCTGCAGCAGTTGGTGAGCGATCCCCAGGTAAAGCTGGAGATTGAGCCTGGCGGCGGAGAGGCCGCTCCGTCTTCGTCCCTCAGCTCTGATCTGTACGCTAGCATCACCCGCGTCGCCGCCAAAGAATTCCCTTCGGCGCCGGTCCTGCCTTACATGTCCACCAGCGCAACAGATTCCATACCGCTGCGAATGCGCAACGTTCAGGCTTACGGCCTTCTCCCGTTTCCGATGACGCAAGACGATCTCTCACGAATGCATGGCGACAACGAACGCATTCAGCTCGACAACTTCCGCAAGGGACTCGAATTCCTCAATGATATTGTGGTTGATTTTGTCGTGGCCAAATAATCGAGGGATCCCTCGCTTGGTCGCTGCGTCGAATTTGCTCAGAATACTGCTTGAATCGGCTCCTCACCATAGACGATTTTTCTTTACACCAACAGGTACTTGCGCGAATTCGACCCTTTGTGTAAAGATTTTCTTCGTATCCTCGGACTCTGCCCGCACCTACAAAACAGTCTCCATCGCTCCGCCGCCTCCGAGTTGTCAGGCCGAGCGTGTACCACGGCGCGCGAAGCCGAAAAGAGATCTGCCGGCTTTCAATTAACCCAATTATCCGGACGATTGGGCGGTTTGTCGCTGTGGTCCCGCTGGTACACTTCGAACTTCTTCCGCAGCCGCCGCCGCTTCCAATCGGAAAAAGAATTGCGAAAATTGAACAGGTAGGATCCCCGCCGCAGATAAACGTAGCCCACCAGCATCCCGCCTAAGTGGCAGATGTGGCTCACGTTATCGCCCGAGGCGCCGAGCGTGCCGAAAAATTCAATCGCGACCATGATGGCGACAAAAATCTTCATGGAGACCGTCACTGGCAGCGGAAACATCCACACGCGACGATCAGGGAAGAGCACGGCATTCGCCAGCAAGACTCCGTAGATTGCTCCCGACGCCCCTATCGTAGGAACGAAGGCGGTCCCCGCGCCGTGCGGATCCACGATCAGTTTTACCGCCACGTTGATGACGCCGGCGCCGACTCCGCAGAGAAAGAAGTAAGTGTAGAATCGCCGCGAACCCCAGGTGTGCTCAAGATCAGCGCCGAACATCGCAAGGAACAAAAGATTCAGGAGAATGTGCAGAATCCCATCGTGTAGAAACAGATACGTGAAGAGCTCCCAGACCCTAAGTCCGCGTACCACTGCATATGGTACGAGTCCGAACCAAGTGAGCCAAAATTCCCTTCCCGCGCTGTGAAAAAGCAATTCGGAAAATTCCTGCAGAACAAACACACTGATGCACGCGATGCAAAGCGTCTTGATGGCTCGGGGAAAATAGCCGCTCAGATCGAAGCGGTAGCCGCCGTAACCGCGAGAGAAGCTGTTCACAGACCCCAGTCTAAAGGCTCGAAAGTGCGGAGTCAAAAGATGTGTGGTCAGAGGATTGTGGTTCCAGGAAGGACCGTATATTGCCCACGCTCGATGCGGTATAAGCCCTTCAACGTTTAACGCGTGATTGGCTGGAAGTAATCAGGCAGGCGCTTCTTGGTGTCGCGCAGGATTTCAACGATGGCCTTGCGGTCGGCGAAAGTGAGTTTGGCGTATTTCTTTTCTTTCTCCTGCCCAGATAAGATTTTCCACATACGGTAATACACCGCTTCCTTCACCTCGTCCGGCAGGGCGTCGAAGGCATCTGAGTAGATCATGTAGCTGCACGGATAACGCATTAGGCGATGTTGAAGATCGAATTGCCGCAGTGAGCGGCCCTGGCGGTCGGTTGGACCCTCGCTCGAAAACTTCTCCGCGAAACCTGACGTGCCCTGAATCCGGGAAGTCAAGGGAGCCTCATCCACAAACAACATATAGTCGACGAGTTCCCGGGAAACGTCGTGGAGAAGTCTGGCCGTGGCCCTGTGACGGTTGTCCGAATTCATTTGATCCCGGTATAAGGAAAGGCGGACATCCCATCCCACACGGGTGAACAGATTCACCATGTGCATCTGGTGCTCGAAAACCATCAATGCGACGACATCGCTATACGGAGAGAGGTAGGCAGCCGTATCGAAGTGACCGTGTAAGGAATCTAGCTCTGGAGCCTGGCCCGTCAGCATCGGCTGCAGTCTTCCCGCTTTGTTGACGACGGAATTTCCCATGTGCGGCATCGAGCCGGTCGAGCCAGTCACGTACCAGCCGCCCCAGCGCTGCGCAAAGGGGCTCCGATCGTCGGTGAGATATTGTTCCAATCCCGACACGGTCGCGCCGTCTGGTTCTGGAAACACGCTACGCATCAAGGTGCCGGGCACCCCGAGGCTTGCGTACGATACGTGGCACGCCAAACAGTTGACATCGCGCGACAGGCGGACTTGATGCGCGGGGTTCTGGCTCAATGCGTAAAAGATCATGCCTTGCTTGGGATCCTCCGCAGCTACTTCAATGATCGGACCGCCATGTACCCACCCCACCACTACCGAATCATTGAAGAAGAGGCTGCGCGGGTTGTTCGGGTTGATGCGATCTGCCTGGAAGCTCGTCTTCGAGAAGACGACCAATTGCGACTGGATTGGCACGTCGAGAGCGTCAAGCACCGATCGCAAATAGCCTTGCGGGCCGTTGAATTTGAGGTGAACCTCGCCCAGCTGAATCTTGAGATTTAGCTGCGACCCTGGGTCGTGAAGCGTTCGCGTGTTGTATTGAATGGCCGGCTGGTCAAGATCGGTGTATGACATAACTCCGCGATCGCCAAACGTAGCAGCGACCACCAAGAGAGTTAACCCGGCAATCAAGACGGCGCGAAGCATTTGCGCACCAGTGGGAAACCCAACGTTACCGGATCGAATTGTATCATTTGATAAGAATCTCCCGTTGGAAGACACGACAAGTAGGAGTTGATCGCGGAGTCCAGGTTCTCTGGGTGCAACGTCTGAATTTGATTTCTGGCTTGGCTTACGATACGGTCTGATTGTACAAACTCCATTTTCTAAAGCGGCCTGCAGCCCTGCGGAAGGATTTCGCAAAGGCGGTTTGATTCATCGGCGGAGGTTCAACTTAGGATGTCTGATCCTGTAACCGAAAAGGTGATCGCCACGCTGGCCTCCGTGAAGCGTGTGCCCGCCGAGAACATCAAGCTCGATACAAACCTGCAGGAAATGGGCATCGATTCGCTCGACGTGTTCACCCTTCTCTTCGAACTCGAAAACGCCTTCAAAATTTCGATTCCAGATGACGACGTTCGCTCCATCAAAACCGTGAACGACGTTGTTGAAGGCATCAAAAAAATTCTCGCTGCCGCTCCCCCGCCTGACACTTCGCTGGGTTCAACCAGCCCGGCGAGCTAACGCATGGCATCACGCCGAGTCGCCATCACTGGCCTTGGAATCGTCTCCCCGCTGGGACTCGATCTCCCCAATACGTGGAGCGCCCTGCGCGAAGGACGCTCCGCCATCGGCCCGATCCATTCCGTCGACGGTTCACGCGTGGGACTCAAAATTCACAATGGCGCGCAAGTCCATGGCTTTGATCCGCTAAAGCATTTTCAGGGCGGCAAGGATGCGCAACTCGATCGCTTCGCGCAATTCTCCGTGGTCGCCGCTCGCGAAGCCCTCCGCAATTCGGGCATCGAGCTGACTCCGGAGTTGCGCGAGCAGTCCGCGATCATTTGCGGTTCGGCTGTGGGCGGACAAGCGGCGATTGAAGCTGGGTTTGAGGATCTTTGGGTCCAGAGCCGCGGCCGCGTCCATCCGCTCACGATTCCAAAAACCATGGCCAATGCCGGCGCGAGCCACATTTCGATGGACCTCGGCTTGAGCGGTCCTGTCTACACGATCTCGACTGCTTGCTCATCTGCAAACCACGCTATCGGTCAGGCGTTCCGCCTGGTGCGCGACGGCCAAGCGGAATTAGCCATCACAGGCGGCGCTGAAGCGATTTTTACGGTCGGGATGCTGAAGGCGTGGGAAGCGATGCGCGTTATTTCACCCGACACTTGCCGCCCCTTCAGCAAGGACCGCCGCGGCATGATCCTGGGTGAAGGCGGCGCGATGATGACCCTCGAACCCTTCGAAGCGGCCACGGCGCGCGGCGCGAAAGTCTATGCCGAGATCTGCGGCTTGGGCATGACGTCTGACGCTCATCATCTGACGCAGCCCACAGTCGAAGGCCCAGCGCGCGCCATGCGAGCCGCTCTGCGCGAAGCAGGTCTCGCGCCAGAAGCCGTGGGATACATCAACGCGCACGGCACTGGGACGCTGGGAAACGATCCGGTGGAATCGCGGGCTATCCGCGAGGTTTTCGGGGCGCATGCGGACAAGCTTGGCGTCAGCTCCACCAAGTCAATGCACGGTCACGCTCTCGGCGCGGCTGGCGCGCTCGAGGCCATTGCTACCGTCCTCGCTCTCCACCATGGCGTTCTGCCGCCTACCGCAAACTATCTCGGCCGCGATCCCGAATGCGACCTCGATTACGTTCCCAATCAGCCGCGTGCTGCGGAAGTGGAAGCCGCTCTTTCGAATTCCTTCGCCTTCGGGGGGCTGAATGCCGTGATCGCCTTCCGCGCCGTGCCGCACTAATCTGTTCTTCGGCTAAATCGTGGCGTGTTTCGCTTCCGACTGGGAGGCGCGACTTTAGCCTGGCACAACGCCGCAAAGCTAGATTCTTTTCGGCTTCGGGAGGCAGCTTCTGCTGCTCATTCCCGGTTATTTGTCGCGGAGGATTTCGGCGTTCGTGCTCGGGGAAACGATGCGAACGAGGCGCTGCCCGTCGAGAAAGAGATCGACTTCTAGATCCGGACTTTTCACCGCGAGTTCTTCGAGCTTCTTCCCGCCGGCGTCGTGCGTCCCGGCTGACTCAACGGTAACACTGCCCGGCGTCAATTCCTGCGGCACGAGCACCGCGAACGTCTGCGTGCCCTTCCGATTCCAATCGTAGAGGCTCGCGAGCACCGCGTACTGGTAGTACAAGTTGTTGTCGAGGATCACCACTTGCGGTGAGTTGAACGTAAACTGCTGCGTGTAAGGCTTCACGCCTTCGATATGAAGATCGATCGTCGCGGTCGAACCTTCGAAACCGATCGTGGCTGAAGCTTTCTTTTCACCTTGAGTGGACCACTCGTAGTGCGCGGGCGTGCCGTCCGCGTGGAGTTCGAGAGTACCGGTGACACGTGAGGTTCCCCCAGCGGCCTGAATTTCCGACGCGTCGTGAGCCACCCAATCGCCCCCGCGCGCACTGATCTCGAACTCTTCCTTGCCCACCTGCTGCCCGTTCACAAGAATCCGAAACGTTCCCTTATCCTGTGCAAAGACCGCCCCTGGCTTTGGACTCGCCGGGAAAGCGGGGATGCTGGCGACCTTCGGCGTCCCTGCGCGCGCACCGGCGACGAAAAGGAGAATCTCAGCAGCAAGAGCGCCAGCAAGTGGCATTCTGGCTCGCCTCATACGGTCACCTCGGGGAAAATTCCAAGCGCCAGTATCTGCTCCACAACGCGCGGCGGTTCCGCATCGCTATCCACCCGGTAATCCGCGAGCTCGTAAGTCGGCAGACGCTCGCTGTGGAGCTGGCGGAAGCTCGCTTCGTCGCGAAACAACGGACGGTCGGTGATCTGGGCGCAGCGTCTCAAAAGCTCCTCAATTGGGCAGCGAAGCCAGATGAGCGCGGCGCCCTGTTCCCGGAGCAGCATTAGGTTCTGCGGCTGGGCGATCGTCCCGCCGCCCAGTGAAACGATGCGCGGTTTCCGCGTCTGCGCGTATTCTGCTGCGATGCGCGCGAGTTGCTCGCTTTCGAGCCTGCGGAATTCGGCTTCGCCCGCGCGAGCAAAAATCTCGGAAATCGTGAGGCCAACAGCATTGCTGATGGAGCGATCGAGGTCCATGTGCATCCATCCAAGCTGGCTGGCCAGCAGGCGCGCGACGGTCGATTTGCCGCTACCCATAAATCCAGTCAGGCAGACCAGCCTTCGAGGGCGAAGTTCGTTGCTCATCGTTTCGGGTAATCTTGGTTGCGTGACGGCGAAATCAGTTTCGCTTGAGGATGTTGATTGTACCATCGAAGGAGCTGAGCTCGACCATGGCGCGCCCGGAGTTATAAGACCCGAAGAGCCCGTTGCCGAAGCGGGGGATAAAACGGTGATGGGAAGGCGGGACCAGCTTAGCCTCATTGTGCACCTTGCCCTTCAACGAGGTCGCACTGAGATCGAACGAGTCCTCGAGCGAAAAACGCACTTCGATCACACCGTTGTAGTTTTTCAGGCGGTAGGTCGAATTGGGCAAGAATTGGCCGGTAAAAAGAATATTCCCTTCGGAGGTTTGCGCCCGAACGTATGTACTGCGCAAGTCGATCAGTTTGAAACTTCCGGTGATTGATGAAACTTCTAGCCGCCCAGCGCACCGGGCGCACTCGAACGCGCCGCCCACTGTCTTCACGGTTAGATAGCCGGCAACGTCTGCCATATCCACATCCGCGGCGATTGTTTCGACGTTCATGTCTCCCAGAACGTTCGAGACGTTCACGCCGCCGGAGTCGTCGTGAATCTGCAATTCGGCGTCTTCCGGAACGCTGATTTCGTAATCGGCGCGCGTCGATTCGGGAGAAGCCGATTCCGAGACTTGTCGGGTGAGTATGTCGACGCGATTGCCGGTTTGCTCGGCGTCCACGACAACCTGATCCGAGGCGCGGGTTGCGACCATCATGACTTCCGGTTTTGTCCACGCGCGCACGGTAATTGTACCGTTCGGATTGTGGATGGTCACAACGGGTCGCGCATCCACTTTGAAATGGCGTTGGATCTTGTCAGCCGAGGCCGGCAGCGCGCTCAAGAGCAACAGGCTGGGGACGAGCACGCCAGCCACTTTCCAATTCAAGGATCCCGACAGACTGGATGGAGTGCTCATTGGCCCTCGTCGCCTTCTGTTACCTGTGCAATCAAGTCTGCCTTCTGCTGATACGCTTCGTACAAATAGTCGCGGGCGAACTCGTTTTGTGGTTCTTCGCGCACGCTTTTTTCACACAAAGCGATGTTGTTGTCAATGACGGCGAGGCTCCTGCGCAGGGAAGCAGTCACCACTGGGTTGGTGCTGGCCATCGATGAAATTGCGTCCTCCTCGGTCTCGAGGCTCGCGCTCAGCGGCTGCGTCGAACGTTGCGTTCGGCTCATCCAAAGGTTGCTGTCGTTCCGCAGACCGCTCGAGCCCGAGAGTGTGAATCCCGCTACAATCAGCGCCGCAAGATAAGCCCCGGCCAGCACGGGACGCGGCAGCACCCAAAATGTTCCCTGAAGCCAGCGTTTCAAAGTACCCGAGGCGCCCGGAGGCGCCGAGTGAATCAGTCCTTCGTCCTCGAGTTGGGCGCGAAGAGCGGTCCATACCCGAGCGGGAGGTTCAGGATCGGCTTCGGCTAGGGACGAAGCGGTATCGCGGATGGAGCCCAGGTCGGCGATGAGATTGCTACACTCCGCGCAGGCGCGAATATGGGATTCAGCGGCGGAGGAGCGCTCCCCCTCCATCCACTGGTCGAGTTGCTCCAGGAATGCGCTACAGTTCGCAACACTCATCGATCAATCCTCGCTCGCGCCCGCGGCTCGCCGTTCCTGGCGAGCCTTTTCGCGCACAACCTCCTGAAGCAAATCGCGGAGACGCATGCGCGCTTTGTGCAATTGCGACTTCGAATTCCCGATCGAACAACCCAGCATTTCCGCAATCTCGTTGTGCTCGTATCCTTGCACATCGTGCAGGATGAACGCTGCTTTATAGCCCGGTGGCAACTGATCCACCGCGCGCTGAAGATTGACGCGGTCGAGCGAACCGCTCAACCTCAAGTCGATCGTGCCGAAGTCCCGGCGCGGCGTACCGGACTCCTCGTCAGGCTCTGTGACCTGCTCCAGGGAAGTCTCCTTGCCGGACTTCTTCCGAAGCTTCATCAGCACGACGTTGACCGCCAGCCTGTGCAGCCACGTCGAAAACGCAGACTCGCCCCGGAATGTGGCGATCTTACGGAAGAGCTGGAGGAACGCTTCCTGCGTTAGATCCTCTGCTTCCGCCGTATTCCCAACCATTCGAAGGCACAACGAGTAAACTCTGCGGCTGTGCAAGCGGTACAGGCGCTCGAACGCCGCCGCATCGCCTTGCTGGGCGAGCCGGATGGACACCGCTTCCGGTACTTCCCCAGTCTCGGTTCGTCTCGTTCGGGCCACGCTACCCGTCGGGACGCATCCTTCACTGCGATGCGTCGGCCGCTTCAGAAGTTGTCCTTGCGTTTCCTGCCGCACAACCCATCAGCCGGTGGGACGGCCGATGTAGCCGGTTGCCAGCAGTCCCTTTGTGGGCGCTCGGAATTCCCCGGAAAGTCTCGCCTATTTTCGATGGAATTGCATCTGGAGTCCAGCCACGCCAGTTCGGCGAGATACACGTGCTAATGGTTTGCGCGAACAAGCGCCATGTACGTATCCGCGATGGTGCGGAAACCTTTCCGTTAGATTGAGCAGGGTCGATCGGAAAATAGGGGCGCGCGCCTCAATCGCGGAAGACAAATTCTAGCTCAATGCCGGCTACTTCAATAATGTCTCCCGACGAGAGAATCATCGGGTGCGTAATGGCCACGCCGTTGACACTGGGCACCACGTCCGCGGCGCCAATATAGTAAGAGTGGTCGTCTCGGCGGTTGATCTGCGCGGCTGCCTTGGGTGCAAACCAGCCTTTGAGCTTCACCGTGGCCATGCCCGATTTACCCACTACCGTTAGTTTGTCGTTAAGCGTGTACTCGCGCCGGTCGGTCTTGCCTCTGCGCACAACAAGGGTCGGTACCTTTAAGCGTGCGGGAGCGATCTGTGCACTCTCGCCCACGGCCGCGACTTGCTGGAGGAAATCGCGGCGCTCTTTCGTATCGAGCATGACGGTTTCGTTGATTTTCGGCGCGGCCGCCTTAGCGCCGCCATTTCCACTCGCGAAGCCGTCTTGCCCGCGCGAGTCCGCAACCAAGATGGTGTGCTTGCCGATGCCGACGGAGTCCCCGGGTTTGAGCGTTACCATTTTCACGCGCTGCCCGTTGACGAATGTCCCGTTCATGCTGCCGAAATCCTCGATCATCAGCCGGTCTTCCTCGCGAAAGACACGAGCATGGTAGTGGGACACCGCGGGGTTATCGATCACCAGAGCGTTTTCTGGTGATCGGCCGATGCTCACTTCGTTCGATCCCACGGGCAACTCTTTCAAAATCGAGTTCTCGAATTTCAGAACTAACTTTGACATTTCATTCCTCCTACATTTCAAAATCGAGTTTGCACTTCCATTCCTGAATGTTGCGCTCCAAAAATCCCAGCCGCTTCGGGTCGACGCTAGGCAGAATCCTTGAACCATTTCCCGAGCCGTCCAATGCGCGCCAAAACGCCAATCGATCTCGGAGCGCACCGCAGAACGATGGCGGTAATGTTGTCCCCTCCGCCGGCTTGCTTGGCCATTTCAATCAAACGACTCGCGGCGCCTTCGGCGTCGCCGCCTTCCGCGAGCAAGGCGGCTATTTGAGCATCGGATAGCTCGCGCGTAAGCCCGTCGGAGCAGAGAAGCAGGGTATCGTCATCGGTTACCAACTCCTCGCCCACGCTCACTTCAACGCTGGCGTCAATGCCCAGAGCGCGGACCAGCACATTCTGCAGTCGGCTGTTGCCCGCTTCCTCCTCTGTCATACGGCCGCAGCGAACCTCCTCGGCCACGAATGAATGGTCTTGGGTAAGTTGCTCAATTTGGGCGCTGCGTAAGCGGTAGGCGCGGCTGTCTCCCACGTGCGCGATGCTGACGCGCCCATCGGCGAAACGGATCGCGACCACGGTCGCGCCCATGGGCTGCTCGCCAACGCTTTGTCTGGAAGCTTCATACACAGCGCGATTTGCCAAGCGAATGGCGCTAGCGAGGCGATTCGAGGCGTCGGAAACTCCATCGATGCGCCCGCCGACAATTGGCAGAGCCGGGTTCGCCTCCGATTCGCGACAATGCTCAACGATGGTATCTACGGCGAGGCGGCTCGCCACTTCACCGCAGGCCATGCCGCCCATGCCATCAGACAAAACGTAAAGACCCATCTCTGGCACCGCGCAATAACTGTCCTCATTGTTTTCGCGAACGCAACCCTTATCGCTCCGCGCCCCGAACTCAATCGGAAGAGGTATGGTCTTTTGCGTCGGGCGATCTAATTGGACGGCCAATGGAACCTCAAGGATTGGGATTTGGATTCCGGATCGGATTCCAGGTCCGATTCCGATTTCCGGCGGCGGCAGAGTTGCCCACAGCACGAGCCCCGGCGAATCCCTGCAGTTGCAACAACTCTAGGGCGCCGGACATCCGATCGTCGGCAAATGGCCCTGCGAATACTACGAAAACCCGAGTCTGACCGTTCTGCCTTGGGAGCACCTCGACGGACAGGCCGAGATCTTCGATCTTTTTCGCTGCGGTTTGAGCGCGATCTTGCCGCTCGTAACGCCCTACCCAGATGTAACCGGCACCGGAAGCATGAAGCGTCGCTGCGGGCGATGAAGCTACGCCAAAGCCGTGGTCGGTGCGCCGCTGCGCATCAGGAGCAGCCTGGTCATGAGCTGCGACATCGGGTTGCCGTCCCGGACTGGCTACGGGTTCTTGCGCGGGCGCAGAAGCCGCAGAGTCTGCCGGGGCGGCAGCTGTTGCAGGGGCGTCGGCATCCGCTTGCGCTGACTTGGCCGACTCGGAATTCGATGTCACCGGAGCCGCAGCCGCAGGCGGTGCGGCCGGAATATCGAGCGCGAACGCCGGAGGCGCCGGCGCGGAGATTGCGCTCGGCGGCGTCAGCGCCTGATATGTTTTGACGATCTTTTCGGCTCGCGTCGCTGCCAAGGCTGCGAGAACCAGTAAGGCTCCGAACAAAATCCACACAAAAGCGGGAGCACGCTTTTTTTCTTGCCGCGCGAACGCCCCTCGAGAAACGGGTGCCTCGGGCACTGAGTGGTTGAAGGGAATATCGGCCAGATTCCTGTTCGCCACGCCCTGAGCTGCTGGAGCGCGCATAGCTGTCTCAAGTTCGGCAACGGACTGGAACCGCTTTGAAGGTTCTTTTTCGAGGCATTTCAAGATCGCCCGCTCCACTCCGTTGGGTATTGTCGGATCCACCTCGTGCGGCGGAGAAGGCTCTTCGCGCATCTGCTTCAGCGCAACCGCGACCGCGTTCTCAGCCCGGAAGGCCTGCGCCCCTGTGAAGACTTCGTACATGATTAGTCCCAGCGAGTAGACATCCGTGCGATAGTCGACTGGTTTGCCGGCCACCTGCTCGGGAGCCATGTACGCGGGGGTGCCGACCATTGAGCCGGTCAAGCGCGTAACCGCTTCCATCGAGCGAGCTATGCCAAAGTCCATGATCTTCACATTGCCCTGGGCGTCGATCATCACGTTTTCTGGCTTCAAGTCGCGGTGGACGATTCCCTGAGCATGAGCTTCTTTGAGCCCCGAACATATCTGAAGCATCAGGTCAGTAGCCTTGCGCTGCGGCAGGCCGCCAAAGCGGTTCAGCACCGAGCGCAAACTTTCGCCCTCCACAAATTCCATCGAGGTGTAGGCAATCCCTCCGATCCGGTTGAACTCATAGACCCGGCAGACATTTTTGTGAGTAATCTTGCGCGCGAAAAGCAGCTCATTTTTAAAGCGCTCCATCATTGCCTGGTCCGAGGCAATTTCGGGTTTCAGGAGTTTCAACGCGACAATCTCGCCCGTTTCCCGGTCGCGCGCTTTGTAGACGTTGCCCATACTTCCGTGTCCGGCTTCACCCGCAATCTCATAGCGTTGCGCAAGAGCTGTGAGAGCATCCGAACTAAGATGGGTATTCGTTAGACTCAATGGCTGCGGCCCTTCAATCGCTGCGGAGGGTGCCTTGGGGACGTCGCTCAGAAGCAGCGTCTTCTGTTGCTCGACATTGCCGCGCGCACTTCGAGGGGCGGGAAAGCCCGTATCGGGATTGGTCGGCTGAGCCATAAATCGACGTATTCAGGATAGGCTAGAGTCACTATCCCTGGTGTCCCGACAGGGGAGCGTGTTAAGAAACAGTATCTAGTACTGAAATGTTATGGAGCGCATCATAGGGCGCTGCCCAGGGCAACGCGCTCGCAAATTTACTTTGGTCGTTTGCGGAGAGCTATATCAAAATGAAAGACTAACTATCTAAGATTGGTTACAACCGAGGAGGGCTTCTTTGAGGATTTCAGTTATTGGCACTGGGTATGTCGGATTGGTGACCGGCGCCTGTCTGGCGGAAATAGGGCACGACGTTGTGTGTACCGATAGCGACGCGAGCAAGATTCAGATCCTCGAGTCCGGCGGAATTCCAATCTACGAGCCGGGGCTCGAGAAAATAATTCCCAAGGCTCGCAAAGACGGCCGACTCAACTTCCGTGCGAATCCTGCCGACGCCGTGTCCGCGGGTGATGCCATTTTCATCTGCGTGGGTACTCCGCCTCTCCCGAATGGCGATGCAGACCTCAGCGCGATCGATTTGGTGGCGCGAATGGTGGCAACGGAAGCCAGGTCACCAAAGCTCGTTGTGGAAAAGAGCACTGTCCCCGCACGGACTGGGCAAGAGCTTAAACGCGCCTTGTCAGTGTATGGCCGGAAGACGAACGTGAAATTTAGTGTCGCTTCAAATCCTGAATTCCTTCGCGAGGGCACCGCCGTTGGAGATTTCCTCCATCCGGATCGCATCGTGGTGGGCGTCGACGACGAAATGACGGAGCGGCAACTCCAGGAGATCTACCGCCCCGTGCTGGAGCGGAAGTTCACATGTCCCGTCCACGATGGCAATTGCCCCGCTGGCCCCGCGCCTGGATGGCTGGTGACGACAATCAACAGCGCCGAACTGATCAAGCACGCGTCCAATTCGTTCCTCGCATTGAAAATTTCCTACGCCAATATGGTGGCCGATTTGGCCGAACGGCTGGGAGCGGATATCGGCGAGGTGGTCCGCGCGATGGGCCTCGATCCCCGGATTGGGCCCAGCTTTCTTTCGGCCGGCCTGGGCTTTGGCGGTTTCTGCCTGCCGAAGGATTTGCAGGCATTCGTGCATCTTGCCGAGCGTTCCGGCGTGGACTTCACAATGTTGCGCGAAGCGGAGCGCATCAATAAAGGACGCATCGATCGCTTCATTGAGAAGTTGCGCGGCGCGCTTTGGGTTGTACGGGGCAAGCAGGTAGGCGTTCTGGGGCTGGCCTTCAAACCCAACACGGATGATATCCGGTTTGCACCGGCCATCGATTTGGTGCAGCGACTACTTGCCGAAGGCGCGAAGGTCCGTGCCTACGATCCCGAGGCAATGGACCGGGCACGCGCCGTCTTACCGCAGATCGATTACGCGAAGTCCCCTTACGAGGCCGCGGAAGACGCCGAGGCGCTTCTGATCGCCACTGAGTGGGATGAGTTTCGAAAACTGGATTGGGAGAGGATTCGCGAGGCGATGGCGCGGCCGTTGATCGTGGACGGGCGCAACCTGCTTTCACCGCGGGAAATGAAAAGCCATGGCTTCGAGTACCGCTCGTTCGGCCGGCCGGATTGATGTTTCACCCTGTGGAGGCGGAAACATTCAGCTCGCGCCGGTCGGGGCGGCGATCTGCTGCCGGAAAAAATCGTAGGTGATCTTCAAGCCTTCACCCAGCATCACCTTCGGCTCCCAATTGAGAATGCGCCGCGCTTTGCCAATGTCAGGACAACGCTGCTTGGGATCATCTTGAGGCAGCGGACGAAACACGATGGGAGCCGTAGTGCCTACCAGTGCGCGAACGCGTTCGGCGAACTCCAGAATGGTAATTTCATTCGGATTGCCGATATTGACCGGATCGTGCTCGTCCGATTCGAGCAACCGGTAGATGCCAGCGATTAGATCGGAAACGTAGCAAAAACTGCGCGTCTGTTTTCCATCGCCGTAGACGGTGATCGGCTCGCCGACCAGAGCCTGATAGAGAAAGTTGGGCAGCGCGCGGCCGTCGTTGAGGCGCATTCGCGGCCCGTAGGTATTGAATATGCGCACCAGGCGCGTATCCACTCCGTGGTGGCGGTGATAGGCCATGGTGATGGCCTCCGAGAATCGTTTCGCTTCGTCATACACGCTGCGAGGGCCCACGCAGTTGACGTTTCCCCAGTATGTTTCCGGCTGCGGACTCACGGTCGGGTCGCCGTAACACTCCGATGTGGAGGCCTGAAGAAACTTGGCCTTTTTGTGCAGCGCCAGACCCAGGGCATTGTGCGTTCCCAGCGAACCAACCTTCATGGTCTGGATGGGAGCTTTCAGGTAATCCGGCGGGCTCGCAGGCGACGCAAAATGCAGCACTGCATCCACCGTCCCGGGAACCTCAATATATCGAGTTACATCGTGCTCCGCAAAACTGAACCGAGGATTCGAGAGCAGATGGGAGATGTTGGAACGCGCCCCGGTGATCAGGTTATCGATGCACAGCACGTCCCAGCCCTTGTGGATGAAGAGGTCGCAGAGGTGGGAACCCAGGAATCCCGCTCCGCCAGTGATCACGACGCGCAATGTATGTCCTTTCGGTGCGCCTCTGCCTGCGAAATTGCTATTATCCATGGAAATTCCGGCTCGACGAAGCCTTTGAATTCACAGTGAGCCTCAGTTGCAACAGGCACTGGAGTGCACGCTTGCGGATGCAAGCGCCGTACAGTACAGTTTTTGTCCGGCGCAAGGGCGCCGCGCCATGAAGGTTGCTGTTCTAGATCTGAAAGCGGAATACGCGCAGTTGAGGGACGAAATTCTCCCCGCGCTTGACCGCGTCTGCCAAAACTCCTCCTTTGTGATCGGCCCGGAAGTGGAAGCCTTCGAGCGCGAGTTCGCCGACTTCTGCGGCACCAAGCACTGTGTTGCGCTCAGTTCGGGAACCGCCGCGCTGCACTTGGGCTTGCTGGCGCTTGGAGTGCAAGCAGATCACGAAGTAATCACCAGCCCAAATAGTTTTCTCGCTACGGCGGAGGCTATCAGTTATTGCGGAGCTGTGCCGGTTTTCGTCGATATCGACCCGGCCAATGGAAACCTGGATCCTCGGCTGATCGAGCGAGCGATTACGCCGCGCACGCGAGTGATTCTTCCAGTCCACATCTACGGACGCCCCGCAGATATGGACTCGATTCGCGAAATTGCCGCGCGGCACAACCTTCGCGTGCTCGAAGATGCTGCGCAAGCGCACGGCGCTCGCTATCGCGGAAAACGTGCTGGAGGACTTGCCCACGCGGCCGCTTTCAGCTTCTACCCAACTAAAAATATCGGCGCGTACGGCGAGGGCGGTGCGCTAACCACGGATGACGATCACATTGCGAAGTTTGCGCGCGCCGCGCGCTCCCATGGGCAGACGGCGCGCTACGAGCACGAATTCATCGGCTATAACTACCGCATGCAAGGATTTCAAGGCGCTGTGCTGAGGATCAAGCTCCGGCACTTATACGCATGGACTTCGCGGCGCCAGGAAATTGCACGCGAATACCGCCGCCTGCTCGCCAATGCACGGCTGGAAATACCGGCGGACGATCCCCTGGATGAATCCGTTTACCACCAGTTCGTGATTTACACGGACAACCGTAATGCCACCGTTTCCCAGCTTGCCGAACGTGACATCGAAACCGTGGTGCATTATCCCAGGCCGATACACCTGCAACCCGCCTACTCATCCCTCGGGCTGCCTCCGGGAACATTCCCCTGTGCCGAGCGCGCTTGCGAGCGAGTACTCAGCCTGCCGCTCCATCCAGGATTGACTTCTGAGCAGATCGCCTACGTGGCGAATGCCGTGCGCGAAATAGTCGGAGAGAAGTGATCCGTCAGCGGCCGGTGCCTTTTGCGAAGTTCAAGCACTGGCGCCCCGAGATGAGTCATTGTGGGGAGGCGGCGTTTCGGCTGATTCGTCGCTCGGCACAGCGCCGAAGTCGGCAGGCCCCGGGGAGTTGCCCACTCTCTGCCGCAGCAGCTCCGAAAATCCCTCGAAAAGTTTGGAGCATGAATCGCGAACCGCTTGATCCGCGGAACGCACCAGCGTCTCGATGGCGTCCTGACCATGTACATTGAACTCGCGCACCGATGAATCAACCCAGGATTCGCTCGCTCTCTGTAGACGCTCCTGGTATTTTTCAGTCGCTTCATCGCTGGCGCGGTCCAGTTTCCGAAGCCAGTCTGCATGGTAGGCCTCGCGTTCAGCGCGGTAACCATCCAGCGTGGAAGCGAATTCGGCGCTGAGAAATCGGCGCCCCTCGGCAACGCTGGTCTCCAGTTCCGAAGCCATTTGTGCGTGAAACCGATCGACGGAAGCGCCCGCTCCTGTCTCCACATTGAGTAACAGCTCGGAAGCGAACTGCTTTAGATCTTGCTGGCGCTGCTCGAGCGCTCCGCGGCTGTCGCTCAAAAATTGCTCTCCTTGTTGTTCGGAAATGTTGCGAAGCACTTGCCCGAACGAAGAAGCAGCGGCTTCCGAGGCCCGCTCGATCTTCGTGTGGGTACGTCCGGTAATTTCCCCAGCGACGCCTTCGATGCGCTCGTAGACCTTTGCGAGCTGGCCGGCCGATTGTATTTCAAGCGCCGCGTCGAAGTGCCGCCCCGTTTCCGCTGCTTTCTCTTCCATGCCCCCGCCGGCTGCCGCCAGCGCCTGCTCGGTCAGCACTTGCAGGCGTGCGCGCGCTTCCTGCTGGAACCATTCCGACGAGCGGCCGAGAGACTCCGCCGCGGTGTGCGAAGCGCGAACTCCGGCGGCATCCAATTCCTCGCTCCACCGCGTAAGAGCCTCTTTTCGGGCCTCCTCGAAATCATTCCGAAGGCTTGCTATCGCGGCAGCTACTTCTCCCGCGGTTTCCCGCTGGCTATTTTCCGAGACTTGGCGCAGCCGCTCGCGATGAAGCCGGAGGCTTTCCTCGCCTTCCAGCTCGCGTGTCGTCAGGTGCCGGACCAATTCCGAAGCGCGCTCCAGTCGAGGCGCAAGGTTGGTCTCCACCTCCTGCGTCACGCGCTCCACCAGATGATTGCCCAGCGCGTCGAGCGTTGAACCCAGGCGCTGTGGAACGCCGGCCACCAGGTTTTCCGCCCGGCGATTCAGCTCTTCCGTCTGCGACTGAAGAATGTTTTCCAGGCGCCGGTGAAGCTCGTCGAGCGTGTCGTGAGTCGTAGCGTCTAGCTCAGCCGAGTATTCCTTCACGCGGCTTGCGGCCTGTTCCATCTCTGCCAAGGCGGAGCGCACGCGCCCTAATTCCTGGTCGAGTACGGGCTTCAGCTCGGAAAGCGCATCGCGAGCCTCCGATTGCATCAGTCCAAAGGGCTGCCGCAATTCGGCAACGCGTTCGGACATTCGTTGCTCGGCGGTACGCAGCACTTCTTGAGAATGGCGTGATATCTCGCCGACTAGGCGCTCGACGCTGCTGTCGAGCGACGACTGCAAAAGTTCGTCCCACTGAGTCTTGGCGTGCGCCATCTCGGAATCCAGATGCCCCCGCAGACTTGCGCCGCCGTCGGCCGCCAAGGCTGCCGCGTCCTTCGACGGTTCCGAGACGCGCTTATCAAGGGACGCCTCGGCCGCCTCCATGCCCAGCCGCGCTTGTGCCATCCTGCCGGCTGACTCGATCGCCGCTTCCCTTTCGGCGCGCAGCGTGGCCGCGGCGCGCTCCAGCTCTTCACTCAGCTCGCGTGACTGGCGAGCGCTCCGCTCGAATTCCGAACGCAGCTCGGCCAGCCATTGCTGTTTGGACGCAACCTCCTCCGAGAACGCGTGGTACGCGTCATGTTGCTCCCGCTGGAATTGTTCTGCCGCCTCTCGAATTTTTTCGGCGGCCTCTGTGGCGGCTGTCTCCGTCGCGCGCCTCACCTGCTGCTCCATCTCTGATTGCCAGCTCTCCAGGAGCGGGCTCGTTTCCGCCGGACGTTCCACGCCTTCGGACGGCTTATCTGAAGCTGAATTCCACGATGGTATTTTCATGTCGGATGGGCCCTGTTCCCCTGCTGGCGCGCTGGCGTCAGCTGTAATGGGAGATTCATCGCCTCTCCCAGAGTTTTTGTCCGCATTTTGTTCGCGAAATATCACAGATTCCTGTACCACCCCGGAAGTTTCCTCCAACTTCCAGTCTGCGGGAGGTGAATCGATATTCCAGATATTCGCCGGTCTCTCGAGCTCTACCGCAACTTGAAAAAACTCCCGCACCGAGTGCGGCCGCTGAATCCACGCGACACGCGCGCGCATGCTGCGGCGCTCGGGATCCTCGGGCAGCTCCAGAGTTATCCAGGTGTTCTTCGGCAGGTGATGCTTCGACGCATAGCGGCAGCCTTGAAGATTCAGTGCAATCGTGGAGGTGCGCTCTTCGAATGGCTGGCCGAGCAGGTCGAATCCGTGAATCACCAATACCACGGACTTTGGCACTCGCTCGCTGCGCCGCCGTTGTGTACCGGAATGACCCACCTGAGATTCTGACACGGCAGTCCTCGCAAACTACCAGCGAGAGGATAGCATCCCCGCAGTCTCCGGTCGAGAGCAGCCCGCAAGCATCCTAGATCGCCTCGCAGACTCCGCGCGTTGACAAACCAGTTTGTATGCGACTAGCATTCTCCGCAGCACTCAAAGAGCGCAGGCCGATCACGTTGGCGCAACCAGGAGTTCACCATGCCGAGCGTATACCTCGAAGAATTATCCGCCGTAGGAGCGGTTCGCTTCCCGGACCTTCCTATCTACCAGGGTCCCGGCGCGCCGATGCGTCTGGAAGCGGATTTGCGCGATTGCGAAGTCACCTACGGCGAAGTGCCGAAAGATCTCAATGGCATCCTCTATCGTTGCGGACCCGATCGCCAGTACCCGCCCATGGGAGGCGACGACATCTTCATCGACGGCGAGGGCATGGTGGTCATGTTCCGCTTCGATAATGGCCACGTGGATTTCAAGAGCCGCTACGTTCGCACCGAGCGTTACCTCGTTCAGGAAAAACACCGCCGCGCTCTCTTCGGACGCTATCGCAATCGCTACACACGCGATCCCATCGCCCAGAAGTGCAATCCCGGCACCGCCAACACCAACGTGGTCTGGCACGCCGGCAAGCTGCTCGCCCTTAAAGAAGACGACATGCCGTACGAGCTAAATCCCTACACCCTCGAAACCGTCGGCCGCTACGACTACAATGGCGCGATCAAGTCCGTTTGGATGTCCGCGCATCCGCACCTCGATCAAACTACCAACGAGCTCCTCACTTTCGCCTATCAGGCCAAAGGCGACGGCACCACTGACGTCGCCTACTTCGTCATTGGTCCCGACGGCAAATTGAAGCACGAAATTTGGTTCAACGCGCCGTGGGCCGGGATGGTCCACGATTTCGCCATCTCCGATAAGTACGTCATCTTTCCCTTCTTCCCGCTGCTCACCGATGTGGACGTGCTGAAGAAGGGCGGCCCCTTTTACACCTGGCATCGCGACCGCCCCACCGTCGTCGCGATTGTCCCGCGCTACGGCAAAGCCCAGGAGGTCCGCTGGTTCCGCGGCCCAACCAGTTTCGCTGGCCACATGATGAACGGGTCAACCGATGGCTCGAAGGTCAGCCTCGACGTGTGCCTGTCGCAGGGAAGTTCATTCTTCTTCTTCCCCAACCACGATGGCACGCCTCCCGACCCCACACTGGGCGCGCCTCATCTCACCCGTCTGACGTTCGATCTCGCCGGCAACACCGAGGAATACAAGACCGAGCAGCTTTACGATTTTATGTGCGAGATGCCCCGCGCCGATGACCGCTACTACGGCAACGGGACGTACCGCAAGGGCTACGTCATCTGCCGGGATCCCAGTGTCCCCGGAGCAGGAAACGTCGGATTCAGCTCCGTAGGCCAGTTCGATCACCAGACGGGCAACGCGAAAGTTTGGAACCCCGGAGAAAATTCGGGCGTGCAGGAACCGCTGTTTGCTCCGCGCAAGCCGAATTCTCCGGAAGGCGACGGCTACCTGCTCGCGCTCGTCAATCGCATGGTGGAAAATCGCACTGACCTGGCGATTCTGGACGCGAAAAATGTCGAGGCCGGCCCGGTCGCCATCATCAAACTTCCGCACCGCGTCCGCATGACGTTCCACGGCATGTGGGTCTCGCAGGAAGCGCTCGATAGCGGCCGCTACTCCGCCGTGCGCACTGCCTAACATCTACCCGCTGCCATCATTCAAGCGTCCGTTCGCACCACGGAAGCTCCGGCGGAAGCCCCGCATTTATGCGGGGGGACAACCTCAATAATTGAATCGGGCTTCAGCCCCGGCGGCGGACGGCCGCATACTCAAGTCGAAATTATAGGGGGAATGCGATGACGTCGGCCGATGGAATTGCCAGCAAGCCCACCGGACACTCCGTTGACGAGACCGTAGTGAAATTACTTCAGCTATTGAAGGCCGGCGGCGTTGCGCTGTTTACGCTGATCGATCATAGCGGCGAAGCGGAAAAAGTTGGCCTCAAGATGCGGCCAACCAAGCTCTTGATCTTCGGCAATCCCAAGGGTGGCACGCCGCTGATGCAGGCTGCTCCCACGATCGCAATCGACCTGCCGCTAAAAATTCTCGTCTGGGAAGATGCCGCCGCCAAAGTCTGGATTTCCTATAACACTCCCGAATATTTCGCGGAACGGCATCACTTGCCACCCGAACTTCTGAAGAACATCTCCGTGGTCGAGACCTTGGCCGCGAAAGCAGCCGGGTAGTCCATTTCGTAGAGCTCGTCCGCGCCTGTCATCCCGGCTGAAGTCCCGCGTCTTCGTCTTACCCCTGTCGCTAGCGGGCGCGGGACGTAAGGAGGGATCTGCTTTTACTCTTCGCGCCTGCACCGTGCGATCACGCGGCCGCGTGCTGGTTCCACGTACTTACCATTTCCACCTTTTGGCCAATCTTCAAAAGCCGCGAGCGCAAACTCTCTCGGTCGAGCCCCGCGTTGAAGCAAGCTCGCTCAAAATCCTCGTGGTCGTCAAAAATGAACTGCTGGGCCTTTCGGCGTTCCCTCAGCGTTCCCTTGCGCCAATCCTCTAGCGCGCGAGCGACCACCGCAGTCCACAACCGGCGCTCTGAAACACAATCTTCGGTTACGTCGCTCTGGTGAGGCGTCGGCATCGGTCTGATATCAATCTCCATGGGATGTTCCCCCCTGTGTTTCCCCGGTTAGACGATCCTTACCTAAGGCCCGCCAACCACAATAGCCATCGCATTCTCATCGCCAACAGGGGGGCTCAAAGGAGAAATAGCGATCCCGTAACCTTCGCCCGAGACTAACGTGCAGGGGGCGTCAGGGCCAGCGCCCTGCGAACCTGTTCCAAGCTGCCCAAACTGTTCCGATCAGAAACACCGCGTCTCCCAGCTTTTACCGCCAGCACCCCGCCGGGGCAAACATGCTAGGCAAGATGGCACCAAGACACCTCACACCTCGATCGCGCGGCGCCGCTCAGGCTCGCAATCACCTCGATAGTCCTTTGCACGTCCTCGCCCGTCATGTTCCAATCGCAAGCGGAGAATCGTGTATGGCCCAGGTCGTAGCTCTAATCGACGATCTTTTCTTCCAGGCGAAGCTGATCGAGACAGCCAAGAAAGTCAGCGTCGATCTTCGCACCTGCGCCACGCCAGACGCGCTCGCCGCCGAGATTGCAAAAGACGCTCCGCGCCTCGTCGTCATCGACCTGAATGCGCAATCGGATCCGCTCGAGGCCATCCAGCGCGTCCGGACCAGCGGCCACGAAATTCCGCTCATCGGCTTCCTCTCGCACGTCCAACTCGATCTCGCCGAACGCGCCCGGGCGGCCGGATGTGCAAACGTGATGCCGCGCTCCAAATTCACACAGAACATGGCAACCATACTCTCGCGCGCGAAATCCCACTCCGCATGAGGATTTCCGCTGCTTCTCCGCCTGCATTCGCTGGTGTCGTGCTCCTCATGTTTCTGTCCGGTGCGCCTCTCCGGGCGCAAGATGGCACTGAATCCGGTCCCGGCAGCGCCCTCGCCGCGGCGCTTTCCGCCGCGTGCCGCGCCGACGAATCCCACTTCGCGAACTACCTCACTCAGCAGAACGCCCCCGCCTTCAAGGCCCTGCCCGCCGATCAGCGTACTTCCCTGCTCCAGCGCTTCTCGCTTGTCACCGAGGCCGGCAAGCCTTTGCTCGATGCGGACGCCCAAAATCACATCGTGCTGCGTTGTCAGACCCCGGAAATCACCGCTGAATTTCGTTTCGGAGATCCGCGGGTTCACGAGAATCTCGCTTTTGTTCCCGTCGCCGTGGTCGATGGCCAGCAGACGCAGTTCGGTCTGGTCCGCGAAAACGGCGGCTGGCGGCTGATTTCTTTGGGCTTGGTTCTTCTGGACATCCCGCAACTTTCGAAGCAGTGGGCCGAATCGGACATCACAGCGCACGAACAGGCCGCAACCGCCACCTTGCGCGGTCTCGCTGATGCCATCCAAACGTATCGCCGCGCCTATGGCAAACTGCCGGATTCGCTCGCGCAACTCGGCCCTGCGCCGAAGGACCAGATTTCGCCCGAGCAAGCCTCGCTCGTCAACGAGCGCCTGGCTGCGGGCAGCACGGGCGGCTATAAGTTTCGCTATCGGATTGTTTCTTCCCCGCAAGAGGAAAATCAGACGTTTGAGCTGGCCGCTGTTCCGGAAGTCTACGGCAAAACGGGGCGCCGATCTTTCCTGATGGATACGTCCGGAAAAATTCATGCTGCGGATAAGCACGGCGACCTGGCGACTGCCGATGACTCGCTGGTCGCCGATTCGCCGTGACCATTCCCGTGAGGAACCTCAGCCATGCGCGCTCGTATATAATTGCGGCGCAGTCATTCTCTTTGCTGGCGCCATCCCCGATGAAGGTTTGTTCCGCGCTACTGCTACTTTCGCTTCTAACTGCCGCGCCCGTCGCGGCTCGGCAGGAGAAAGAACCGCAAGCGCCTCCTGTCGTTGCGTCCGCCCAGCAAGTCCTCGGCGAAATCTCGTCGGGCCAATTTGACGTTGTCGAGGGCCGCTACGACGCGCGCCTCTCGGGTGCTCTCGCTCCTGGACAGCTCGCAATGGCTTGGGGCCGCGTGCTCGCGGCGGTGGGCTCATTCGAGTCCGTAGTGTCGGCTCGAGTCGGCAAGACCGGGACTCTGGACGTCGTGATCCTGGAATGTAGATTCCAAATGGGCGAAATCGACGTGCAGATCGCTTTCGGGCCGGAGAAAAAACTCGCCGGCCTTCACTTCGGCCCGCATCGCGAATCGCCTCCCCCTTGGACTTCCCCGGCGTACGCCCACCGCGATTTTTTCAGCGAGCAATCTCTAACGCTCGTCAACGGGAATTTCGAGCTCCCCGGCACTCTCACCGTGCCGAAAGGAGAAGGCCCTTTTCCGGCCGTTGTCCTGCTGCACGATTCCGGCCCGCACGATCAAGACGAGACGATCGGCCCCAATAAGCCTCTTAAGGACCTCGCCTGGGGCCTCGCCACGCACGGCATCGTCGTATTCCGCTACATAAAGCGCACCGGCAAATATGGAGCGCAGAGCAACGTCGATCAGGCAAAGCTCACTGTGGACGACGAGACGATGAGTGATGCTCATGCAGCGGTTGCTCTGCTCGGCAAGCAGCCCAAGATCGACCCCAAACGCATCTTTGTAGTGGCGCACGGCCTTGGCGCCTATCTCGCTCCCCGCATCGCCGGCCCCCGCATCGTTGGTAACGATCCGCAAATCGCCGGAATCGTAATGCTTGCCGCCAATACGCGCCCGCTCGAGCAGTTGTTTCTGGATGAGATCCGTTACGCGATCGCAAACAGCGGAGCCCCGCCCACTGCCGACGACCAAAAACAGATCGCAGCCGTCGAGGACGGCGTCAAAAAAATCGAGAGCCCCGATCTGAAACCTGGAGAAACGATCACGCTATTAGGAAGCGCATTGCCATCCTCGTACTGGCTCGACCTGCGCAGCTACAATCCCGTCGCTGCGGCTGAGGTGCTGAAAATTCCCATCCTGATTCTCCAGGGCGAACGCGATTTCCAAGCTCCTCCCGCCACGAATTTCAACCAATGGAAAACCGCGCTCGATGGTCACAGCAATGTCACTCTGAAGCTCTACCCCGATCTAAATCACCTGTTCATGTCCGGCGCCAGCCCGTCACTCCCCCAAGAATACGAAAAGCCCGGCCACGTGGACGAGCAGGTGGTCACCGACATCGCCGCCTGGATATCCGCCGGCAAGCTCCCGCAGTAGAACAGCCCTGGTAACGCCAGTCTCCCGATTCGCCCAGCGCAGCTTGGCGGTCTAACCGAAACTCTCTTAGAAGCACGCATTACATCGTGAAGTGCCGAATGCCTCGGTAGGGGCACAGCATGCTGTGCCCGGCAAACATGCTCGGCTACCTCTTCGCCATCCGCCGAGCGCGTTCCCCTCGCCGGACGCATGCGAAAAAGTCCACAGCACAAGGTCCTTGCAACACCGATCACATCAGGCATGATGCTACCGTGGCTACAAAGGAGGTTGAATGCATCTTCGAGCCAGAGAGAAGCAGCGGCACGGCGCCCGCCACGAAATCGGACGCCCCGACCCGTTACCCTCGGTTGACCCCTCGATTTCTAATCGACACACGTGCCGAGTAGAAACCACTCTAACTCACTCAAAACAAACGATCGGCGCGCACGCTACCCGTCACAAAACCGTGACGCCAAAAGCACTTCTCCAACGGCGCGTTCTCCTTGCCTTCCTGCAGGCGCCACTTTGCGCCTTGCTCGCCATCCTTCTCGGCGCCACCCCGGCTCTGGCCGGCCCTCGGCCCTCGAAGGCGCTAACCGTTGAGCGAATCTACAACGCCCCGAGCCTGAGCGGCTCTTTGACCGAAGGAATCGAGTGGGAACCGGACGGAAAACGCATCTCCTATCTCGATCGCACGCCCGAGATGGAGATGTGGACGATGGATGCAGCCACTGGTCGCCGTAACGTTCTCGTAAACGCCGATGTGCTAAATCAAGTCACTCAGCCTCAGCAAGCGAAAGCCGTTCAGTCAACGGGGCTCGGCCGTGTCCAAGCCGAAACTTACTTCTGGTCGCCCAAAAACGACGCACTGCTCTTTTCCGGCAGCAGCAGCCTCGTTCTGCTGAACCTGAAAACGATGGAAGCGAAGCCGCTGGTGAATCCCTCCGACGACGCGGGTCACGAAATCGCGGATCCGAAATTTTCTCCCGATGGCCAGTGGGTCAGCTTCGTGCGCGATTCAAATCTCTGGGTGGCAAATATTGCAACCGGCAAAGTACATGCCTTGACCACCGGCGGCAGCGAAGAAATTCTGAAGGGCCAGCTCGATTGGGTCTACCCCGAGGAGCTCGACGCCATCACAGCCTATTGGTGGTCACCCGACTCTTCAAAAATCGCCTACTACCAAATGGACGAGCGGCCGGTCACCCGCTTTCCGATCGTGGACATGAGCTCTGCGACCGGAGCGATCGAATACACACGCTTCCCCGAAGCGGGCGGAGCGAATCCAATCGTGCGCGTGGGCGTGGTCCCGGTCACCGGCGGCGAAACCAAATGGATGGACACCGGTGCGGATACGGATGTGTACCTGCCGCGCGTCGTGTGGTTGCGCGATAGCAAGCGCGTTGCTATCGAGCGCCTGAACCGCGCCCAAAATCGCCTCGACCTTCTTTTCTGCGACGCCTCCACTGGCTCTTCCGTAAACATCCTCACCGAGGCTGACAAATACTGGGTCAACGTCGCCGACGATCTTTATTTTTTCGCGGATGATAAACGCTTTCTCTGGTCCAGCGAGCGCACCGGTTTTCGTCACTATTATCTCTACGATCTCTCGGGCCATCAGCTTGAGCAGTTGACGAGCGGCGATTGGGCCATCACGGGCAACGGAGGCGTTGGCCCCGGCGCCGCCAGCCATCCCGCCGTCGACGAAGCGCATGGCTTCATCTATTTTCTGTCCAATAAGGACAACGTCCTCGACATTCAGCTCTACCGGCTCTCGCTCGCGGACAAGAGCGTCACCAAGGTGACGAGCGAGCCGGGCACTCACGGCGTGCTTATCGCGCCCGACGCTTCCGCTTTCGTGGACACCTACTCGAACACGGTAACGCCGCCGCGCCAGGATCTCGATCACATGGACGGCGCCCGCGCCGCCGCGATCAACGAAAACAACGTGCCGGAACTTGCCGACTACCAACTCTCCCCCGTGAAATTCCTGAATCTTTCCGCGGACGACGGCACGAAGCTCTATGCCTCGCTTATCCAGCCGCCGGATTTCGATGCTTCCCGAAAGTATCCCGTGCTAGTCAACGTGTACGGCGGACCCCAAGTGCAAAACGTCCACAATGCCTGGGACGGCAAGGATTTTCTCTGGCTGGAGATGATGGCCGAAAAGGGCTACATCATTTTCACGCTGGATAATCGCGGCTCTTACGGCCGCGGCCATGCGTTTGAAACCGCCATCTATCACCAGCTTGGAAAAATCGCACTCGAGGACCAGCTTGCGGGCGTGAAATACCTGAAGTCGCTCCCTTACGTTGATCCTTCGCGCATCGGCATCTGGGGCTGGAGCTTCGGCGGCACGATGACGCTAGACGCTATGTTCAACGCGCCGGATGTTTTCAAGGCTGGCGTTTCGGTCGCGCCCGTCAGTGACTGGCGGCTCTACGATACTATTTACACCGAGCGCTACATGGGCCGCCCGCAGGACAATCCCGAGGGCTACAGCGATTCCTCCCCCGCAAATCAGGCGGCAAATCTTCACGGAAAACTAATGATTGCACATTCCACCGGGGATGATAACGTGCACTTCGTAAATACCTCCGAGGTGCTCAACAAGCTCATCCTCGCCGGTAAATACCCGGCCGACCTTATGATCTTCCCCGGACGCGGCCACGGCATCGGAGACGTACCCGCGCGCATTCGGCTCTTCCAGGGAATTACCGATTTTCTGGGGAATAACCTGTAGGAACCAGAACCCATGCAACTCCTGGCCTCCCGGAACAGTCGAACTAGAATGAGGGTAGCACGCGAAAACTGAAAGCGAGCTCCGGGGGGCGAATAGGTTTATGCCGCGAGGTACCATGACGTTGAGCGGTAAGGCTGCGCAAGCAGCGGGATGCCTGATAGTCATTTCGGCGTTCTGCTGGGTGGCCTCGTCACTCTCGCCATGCTATGCCGCCGGCCCGCAGCCCAGCGACTCCGCCGAATCGCCGCCTTCCCCGGCCGCCTTGCTCGATAACGGCTTTCGCAGCCTCTACGAATTGAATTTCAAAAGCGCGCGCGCCGATTTTGTTTCTTACCAGCAGAGAAATCCCACTGACGCGATGGGCGCTGCCGCCGAAGCTGCGAGCTACCTCTACGAGCAATTCGACGCAAAGGGCATTTTCACGTCGCAGTTCTTCTTAAATGACGACAAGTTCCTGCATGGAGCGGACGGCACTGCGGCGGAGAACTGCAACCCGCCCTTTCTGGCAGCCAATAACCGCGCCCGAATCATGGCCAAGGAACAATTGAAGATTGCGCCGAAAGATGCGCATGCCCTTCTTGTGCTGACCATGGCCGATGGAATGGAATCGGATTATGACGCCATGATCGTAAAAAAGCAGATGGCGGGACTTGGGCTGATGCGCCAGGCGGAAGCAGAAGCCACGAAACTTCTCGCGGTCGATCCGGATGCCAACGACGCGTACCTGGCGCTGGGCGCGAGCAACTACGTGATCGGCAACCTCTCCGGCGTTAAGCGGGCCTTCTTGTGGTTCGGCGGAATCCACGGCGACAAGACCCGGGGAATCCAGCAAATGCAGCTTGCCGCGGATCACGGCCACTACCTCAAGCCCTTTGCCAAAATTATGCTGGCGCTGGCCTACGAACGCGAGCACAAGGTGGATCTTGCCCGCCCACTGCTTGCCAGCCTGGTGGACGAGTTCCCATCGAATCCCCTTTACGCGCACGAGCTCTCGCTGATCGACCGCCCGAGCGAGCCGTAGCCTGTTTCCGCTCGCCCACTGCTCGCCGGACTGCCTCGCACCTACCATTTCACGCGCACGCGATAATCCAGAGTTGCCGTGCCGTCTTTCTCCACGGGAATCTGGAAACCGATTGTTGAAACATCCAGCTTCGTCCATTTGTAATTCGAGTTCACCACTTCCCAATCGCCGCCGATCGGCTCGCGGACCTCGACGGTCACCGGTCCGTTCTTGTGGTTGCGCAGCGTGATTTGGTACTCCATCTCGTACAGATCGTACGCAAGTTTCTTGTAATCGGTCTGCTTCCGCTCGCAGACCACGTCGAATGCGTTGCCCACGTAGATTCGCAGCGTCTCGTCCTTCGGCGTGTGGGCGATGTTGTCTTCGCCCGCAAATTGCGCGCCACCCTGTGAATCGGCTTGATAGACGCGCACGGTCCCGGCGGGCAGCGGCATGCCCAGTCCCGCTTGCTGTTCGTTTTTGAAGCGGTAGAAAACTTTCACGGGCTGCGGGATGGCATTCCCGATCCCCTGTGGGTTGCGGTAGTAATATTGCTGCCCTTCAACCTGAAGATATTTTTCGACCGGAATATTTGTTCCGGTGAGCAAACTGATTTGCTTCGACTCGTTGTTTTGAATCGAGGTGCGCCGCCCCAAGGTGTAGAGGTGATATTCTGAAAAATTTTCCTGCACAAACTGGGCGGCCCCGAGGTTTCCAGCCATGGATTTCGCGACCATATCGCGCTCTTCGAGCATGATCTGCGGCGTGCGATGAACGTCACCGGCCACCAGCTGCAATCTGGCGTCGTGGTAGGAGGCGCCGCTGTTATTCACGAGCGTGACCCAGCCGTCGAGATCGGCGGTCTTTTCATCCTTCGCAACCGTCAATACGTAATCCGCATTCCAGTTCATGTTGTTGGCAAGGTAGGAGGCTTCCACCTTTTGCGCGTCAGCGCCGCGATTGTCAAGCGTCCAGACCAGCGTTGGACGGCTGTAAAGATTGTCCGGCAACTCGGGGAAGCGATAGGAACCGACGCTGAGGCCGGTGACAATTTGGTTTCCGATCTTCCAGACAGGCCCGCCGTTGTCTGAAAGCAGCAGCGCCTTTGTTTCCATCCCTTGCCACTCGAACGAGACTTCCTTACCAACGTATTTGTTCAAGAGCTTCTGCGGATCGAGCAAATCGTACTCGTAATTTTGCTCGATCACATTCAGCTTCGAGGGATCGGTGAGCGAACGGAAATGCACCGTCGCGGGCATGATCGAAGCGGCCACGTCTTCAAAACGCAACGGGAACACGCCCGGCTGCAAGCGAATCTGGCGGACATCGCGAACCAGCGCGATATTTGAGTTGTAGACCGTCACGGAAAGGTCCGACTGATCCTTCTGAGTGGTGGCAGAGTACTCGGTCTTCGCCTGGCTTTCGCCGCGTGAATCGGCCGCGCGGACCTCTCTCAGTTTTCCGGCTGGCGAAACAAAAAAGACGATTGCCGCCAGGGCGGCGATGCTGACAATTTTCGTTGTGCGTGATGGCATAGGCTGTCTCCTTCGCGTAAATGCTGCTTCACGGTTAGAACGGCGAGGAGCAGATTTCTTGCAGGCTATTTTGCGGCGAATGGTGACGTTTACGGGATGGGATGCCAGTGCTTGCCAGCGTCGCTGGTGCGGAATTTGAGGCCCTCAGCGGTAGCGACAGTAGCGGAGGACGCATTCTCGGCGGTGACTTCGACGAAATCCGCCGGTTCGGGAGGAGCCATGCTTTGCCAATGCGTTCCATCGGTTGTGAGCAGGATCAGAGCGCCGCGGCCGACGAGCCAGCAGATTTGCGCGGAAGGAGCGGCGATGGAAACGATGCGCGCATTTGCCACAGGCAGATTGGCCTGGCGCCACGTTGCGCCGCCGTCTTCGGATTTCAGAAGCCCCTGTTCCGGTATCTGCCAGAGCACTTTTGGATCAGGCGTCTGTACCACGCGCGCTGCGGCCCCGATTCCACCGCTGGCGGGCGTCGCCTTCTCGTCCTTTTTGGCGTAGAGATTCGGCTTGGCGGGAGTGGCCATTTGCTGCTTCGACTTCAGAGCCTGCGCGCTCGCATCCGTTTCCGCCTGAGCCATTGCCCCGGCGGCATTCGCTGCCTGCGCGGGCGGCGCAGTCGCCGCCGATGAAGCGGGGGCTGTTTGAAGAGCGCCCGCGAGTGCCTTGGATTCGGTTTCCGTCCGAGTGGCGCGTTCCTCAGGGGGGCTCTGAGGCGCGCCGGCCGATTTCGCGGAGAGATTCGAATCGGCATCCCTGCGAGCATCGAGGGGCGTGACGTGATGCAGTTTTTCGTTGGCCGAGGGCTGGATCATTTCGCGGGAAATGGCGTTCTGCGTTTTGTTGAGCGCGCGATTCTGCGCAATTTCCGACGACGGCGCGGCAGCGGAAGGCGCGCCCTGCTGCGGCGTGCGAGACGGTGCCGGCGCTTCCTTCGTCGGCGGCTCCGATGGCTCGGACATCGCAACCAGAGGCTGCTGCGATTGCGATTCGTGGTTCGGATTCAAAGGGCGCTGCGCGATCCAGATTGCTGCGACGATTAACGCCGCGGCCGCGGGCGCCAACCAGCGCCAGTCCCAAACCCATGACCGGCACCCCGCCAAGTGCGGGCTCTTTCTCCCGATTGCAGCGTTCTCGCTAGCGCGATCCAGCAGCGCAAGCTCCTCCCGGCAGCGCGTGCAACCAGACAAATGCAACTCGCAACGCGCTGTTTCGTCCGCGTTCAGCGAGCGTTCGAAATACGCTGCGAGAATCTCCGGCTCCGGGCACGGGCCGTCCGCAGCGCTCGAGGCTGGATCGTGCGCGAGGCTTTGGCGCAAGAGCCCGGTGGCCGCTTTATCCGGCTGTTTGTCTGGCCGTGGTGAAGCCATGAAGCTGTGCTCCCCTACATCTTAGAACGGGCGAAATCGCAAATCTTGCAGCATCAGCATTAGTCCCGCGCCGAAAACGCGGTGGGTTCGGCTTCCGAGCGGGCCCGCGCGCCAGATTGTCGCAAGCTGGCCGTCAAATCAAAGGGCCATTGGCCCGCAGCGTATTCCAAGCAGAGACGCATCTGCGCATCGCTCCATTTCTTATCGCGGCGTAGCGCCTCTTCGACGCCCCGGCGGATATCGCGCCGCGTGCGCTCAAGCTTGCGCGAGACGGTGGCCTCGTGTTCACCGAGCAGCCGCCCAATTTCGGCGAGCGTTCGGTCATCCACGTAGTAATGCGCGAGACGCAGGCGATCGCGCGGATCAAGAGCACCGAGCGCAGCTGCGAGAGTGACTTGCAGGATGGCCGTGTAGCTCGCGCGCTCGGGATCCGGCAATACGTTTGTACTGGATGCCGATGGAAGGGCTGCGATTTCCGCGCGTGGCTCGCCCGCTTCGTCTTCGAGCGGCTCGGTCTTACGAGCGCGGCGCATCTCATCCACGTGCCGCCGCGCGAGGACGGCGTGCAGCCATGTGCCGAGTTTGCTGCGGCCGTGGAAATAATCGAAGAGCGATTTTCTTTGCGCGTCGCGCTCGCGCAAACCGTACAAATCGGCGCACAGGGAATCGGCGAGGTCGCGCGCCGCAGACTCGCCGCCGCCCGCGTTTCCCACGATAGCTCGCGCGGCGCGGTAGAGCTCCGGACGAAATTGCGCCACGAAAAATTCCCACGCCGCGGGGTTCCCGGCGCTGCACGCGCGCGCCAAAGCAAGATCGTGAAGATTTAGCGTTTCGAGGTATGCCCGCACCTGTTTTTCTTGCAGGGGCTGGGCGGCTCCGAAACGATATGCGGCGCTGCGCTCGAGCGCAGCTTGAAATTCATCGGGCGCGAGATTCCACTCCGCGGGCGCAGCGGCTTTGCGCCAGCATGTTTCGACCAGCACGGCAAGCGGCGGCGGGAATCGAAGGGCCGCAGCCAACGCGGGCGAGGGCGCCTCAAATCGCTCTGAATCCTTCGCCGGGGCCGAACGAGAGGACCGAGGTGGCATGCTTTGGATGATACCCAAGTACCGCTGGAAGGTTGTACGCAAGGCAGCCACGGTTTCCTCGTTTCACAAATGTCCCTAGCTTCCGCCAATGACCGATCGCCAGGGGCGTTTCGTGTTTCGTTAGACACCAGAGGATGCCATTTACCGGCGCAGCCGCCGCGATGAGACGCGATACGGCGAAAGACGGATATGATATCTTGGCAGGCGAGCGGTTCACTTCTTGGGAGGCTCAATGGAACCGGGCAGGCAGCGCCGCACCGATCGCGTCTCGCTCACATTGTTGCTGGAAGTTTCCGGTTTCGACAGCCAAGGGCAGGAATTCAACTCGCCTGCGCGGACTTTGCAGATCAATCGCAACGGCGCGGTGATTCTCCTGGACCACGACCTAAAGGCTGAGCAGCGAATGATCATGCAGCGAAGGGCTCCCAACGAATCGGGCCGCAGGAGCGAAGTGCGCGTGGTGGGACAGTTCGGGCGCCAGGACGACGGCTACATATACTCGGTGGAAATACTCGATCCGGCGGTCGATCTGTGGGGCGTGGAATTTCCTCCGGTTGCCGAATCTCCCGACTCAGTGGCGCGAATGCTGCTGGACTGCATCTCTTGCCGGAGCCGCGAAGTGGTGTACCTGAATGAACTGGAGCTGCGAACGTTTGAAACCAATCGCGGAATCGCGCGCCATTGCAAAACCTGCGGAGTGCCAAGCATATGGGTCCAAGCCTCCCACGAAGACGAGAAGAAGCTTTTTGGGCGGGCGGCTCGGAGCCGGCGCGGAAGCGATGGTCAGGGGAGCATCCCGCCTAGCGGCGACCAGCGGGGACGGCAGCGCCTGAGGCTTAAAACCAGGCTGACTGCTTGCGTCCGGCAGCGGGATACGGACGACGAACTCGCGGTCTGCGAGGATATTTCGCCGGTCGGAATGTGCTTTCGCAGCAAGCGCCGCTACGATACGGACGCGGCAATCGAAGTTGCTGTGCCCTACTCACCGGATGCGGCGAATATATTTCTGCCGGCGCGCGTCGTTTACTCAGAGGAAATGCCCAAGGCCGGCCTATTCCGCCACGGCACGGAATATCGAAAACGAGCCGAGCCGCCGGCTTAGAAGCTTCCGCATGCGGGGGCGCGGCTACACTTCCAGAATCACGGGCAAAATCAGCGGGCGCTTAGCAGTCTGCTTGTTGAGATAGCGTTTCAGGTCCACGCGAATTTTTTCCTTGATCACGCTCCAGTCCATCTTTTCCTCGGGACTGGATTGCTCTACGGTCTTCAGGATCACTTCTCGCGATTTGGTGAGGACTTCTTGGCCGTCGTCGCTCGGCAGGAAACCGCGCGTGACGATCTCCGGCGTGCCTTCGAGCAGGCCCGTGTGTTTGTCGATGGCAATGATGGCCACCACCACGCCGTCTTCGGAGAGATGCCTGCGGTCGCGCACCACCACATCCTCAATTTCTTCGAGCGACCCCGAATCCACCATCACGCGCCCGGCGGGCACCGGCTCGCGCTGATGGGCTTGCCCATCCGCGGTGAATTCCACGGGATGCCCGCTCTCAAGCAGGAAAATCTGGCCGGAGACCGCGCCCACCTGTTCCGCCAGCGCGGCGTGCTGAAAAAGCTGGCGGTATTCTCCGTGCAGCGGAACGAAATATTTCGGCTTCACCAGTTGCAGAAGAATTTTCATTTCTTCCTGACTGGCGTGGCCGGAGACGTGAATGGGCGCCGAGCGTCCGCCCTCGTAATAGACGAGCACGCGGCGGCGGAAGAGATGGTCGATCATCCGGAAGATGGCCTTCTCATTTCCGGGAATAATACGCGCGGAAAGAATCACGGTATCGTTTTGCTCGATGCTGAGCAGGCGGTGATTGTCCACGGAAATGCGCGAAAGCGCGGACATCGGCTCGGCCTGCGTGCCGCTGGCGAGCACCACCAGCCGCTTCGGATCGAACGTGCGTATGTCTTGCGGTCTCACCACGCTTCCGTCCGGAATCCGCAGCTTGCCCAGGCCGTGCGCGATCTCAACATTGTCCACCATGCTGCGGCCGACAAACCCGACTTTGCGGCCCACGCCGCACGCCACGTTGATCACTTGCTGGATGCGGTGAATCGAGCTGGAAAAGCAGGAGACCACAACTTTTTCGGGCGCGGCGCGAAACAGCTCCTCCATGCGCACCACCACGGCCCGCTCGGACGGAGTGAACCCCGGCCGCTCGACATTAGTGCTGTCGCTGAAGAGCGCGAGCACTCCCTCCTGCCCGTATCGCGCGAACGCGTGAAGGTCGAAAGGCTTGCCATCCACCGGAGTAGGATCCATTTTGTAATCGCCGGTGTGGATCACCACGCCGACTGGCGTGCGGATAGCGAGAGCCACGCAGTCAATCGTGCTGTGCGTGACGTGCAAATACTCGATCTGGAAAGGCCCGATGGTGGTGGTCTCGCCAGGCGCGACTTCGTGTAATTTCGCGGACTCGAGCAGCGCGTGCTCCTCCAGCTTTTTACGCACCAGTGCCAGCGTAAATTGCGTGGCGTAGATCGGGACGTTCAGGTCGCCAAGAATGTAGGGCACCGCGCCGATATGGTCTTCGTGCGCGTGTGTGAGAACGATGGCGCGGACCATGCGCTTGTTCTGTTTGAGGTAGGTGATGTCCGGAATAACGATGTCAACGCCGAGTAATTCCTGCTCGGGAAACATCAGGCCGCAGTCGATGACGATGATGTCGTCGCCGGAGCGGAGGGCCATCATGTTCATTCCGAACTCGCCCAAACCGCCAAGGGGGATTGCCAATAATGAAGGAGCGCTCAAATGGTTGTGCTTACCTCGCAGTCCAAGTATCGACTTCCGTGCCCTTATTGCTCAAGCGAAATCGCTTCCTCGACGTGCTTGTGAGCTTTGCCAATGTGTCCGAGGACGCGCGCCTGCAAGCCCTGCGCTGACGCGTCGTCTTCTTCCTTCGCGGCGTCATCGTGCGCTTTGTCGAGCAAAGCGGCTGCCTTGTTGAGACGGCCCACCCACCGCAGATGCGAATCAAGTCCCGGGTGATCGTCGATGTTTTTTCCGTCGTCGATTGCCGCCGCCTTGATTTCGGCGATGGCTTTATCGATCTCATCGATTGCGTTTTTCTCCGCGTCGTGCATTTCGCCGCTATCGGGATGCGCCAGATATGCGCGCGCGTGTCGAAGATCAGCGAGCGCGTGCAGATACGCGGCATGCCGCTCCGGTGCGGGCTTCGCGTTGGCGCTGAGGACGAGAGCCAGGGTCATCACGAATAACACAGTAGCCGTCAACGTGGAGGTGCGGTTCATTTTCAGATTCTCCTCGGCGGTGAATATGTCGCAATCGAGCAAACGGCATGCGCTGCGCCGTAAGCGGCGCGTGGCGCCGCGCTGAGGCCCTTAATCTAACACTCCGCGGCAGTTTGCGGGTAGCGGTTCAGAATGCAGACGCCAGGCGAATTCGCAAAATCAGCGAAAGCCCTATAGAATTGCTCGGCCTCAGAAAAGAGATTCGCCGGTGCTGCGGCAGCGGCGTCCTGGATGAAACGCGCCAATGAAACGCATCTCCATTCTAGGTTCCACCGGCTCGATCGGGCGGCAGTGCCTGAGCGTGGTCGAATCATTGCCTCATGACTTTGAGATCGTGGCGCTCGCCGCGGGGTCGAATATTCGGCTGGTGGCGGAGCAAATCGAGAAGCACCGTCCGAAGGTGGTATCCCTCGGGACACCTGAAGCCGCTGCGGAATTGTGCGGCGTCCTGAAGGCTCGCGGTGCGCGCGGTGGCAGCCGTCGCAAAGACCGTATATCGCCCGAGATTTTGTCTGGCGACGAGGGAATGGAGCGTGTGGCGACGCACCCGGATGCCGAGATGGTGCTCTCGGCTGCGGTCGGCGTGGTGGGGCTGCGCGCCACGTATAAGGCTATCGAGCGAGGCAAAAGCATCGCTCTCGCCAATAAGGAGGTTCTCGTTGCCGCCGGAGAAGTTGTGATGGCGGCGGTCGCGCGGCATGGCGTTTCGCTGCTGCCGGTCGATAGCGAACACAACGCCATTCACCAGTGTCTTCGTGCTGGAACCCGTGGCGAAGTGAGACGATTGGTACTCACTGCCTCCGGCGGCCCATTTCGTGAGACGTCGGTTTCGCGACTCTCCAAGGTGACGCCGAAGCAGGCTTTGGCGCATCCCAATTGGAAGATGGGCCGGCGGATCACCATCGATTCGGCGACCCTGATGAATAAAGGCTTCGAGGTAATTGAGGCACGCTGGCTCTTCGGCATGGACTTGGACAAGATACACGTGGTCATCCATCCGCAGTCCATGGTGCATTCGATGGTGGAATATGCCGATGGCTCGGTCCTGGCGCAGTTGGGGCCCCCGGATATGCGCATGCCGATCCAATATGCGCTAACCTATCCCCAGCGAGTCGCATCCAATAATTGTGGGCTGGATTGGTCCGCACTGCGCAGACTCGACTTCGAGGAAATTCCACCTCGAAAATTCCGCTGCTTCGAATTGGCCAAGGAGGCGCTTCGCCAAGGAGGGGCCATGCCCTGCGCGCTGAATGCGGCGGACGAGATTGCTGTTGCTGCGTTTCTCGACGAGCGGCTATCGTTCCTGGGAATCGCGGAGGCGATCGAAGAGGTTTTGGAGAAGATGCCGGGCGGGCCGCTCGGCAGTATTGACGATGTTCTCGCCGCCGATGCGGAAGCCCGCCGGCTGGCGCGCATCGAGGTGATGCGCCGGACACGCAGGAGAGGCGCGCGGCACAACTAGTTTCTTTTTTGCGTCTCCGCTTGAAGTCGCCAATCCGCGGTGCCTATCTTTCGGTACTATAAAGAGACCCTATGACCGACACCCTGAGAATCATCGTGGCTGGTGGCGTCGTCCTCGGCGTAATGGTTTTGCTTCACGAATGGGGCCACTTCATTGCCGCCAAGCTATGCGGCGTGCGTGTGGACGTCTTTTCGATTGGTTTGGGCCCGCGAATATGGGGAGTGAAGCGCGGCGACACCGACTACCGCGTAAGCGCGTTTCCATTGGGCGGCTATGTTCGCATGGCCGGGGATAATCCCGTCGCGGAGCGCACTGGCGAGCCTTATGAATTTCTCTCGCGGCCGCGCTGGCAGCGATTCCTGATTGCGGTTGCCGGGCCGGCGACGAACATCCTGCTGACGTTTAGCATTTTCTGGGGCATCTATTTGTTTGTAGGTATGCCCATGGATACCTACCTGAGCCGCCCCGCGCTGGTTGCTGCTGTCCCGCAGAATCTGCCGCCGGGGCCGAGCGTCCAGCCAGGCGATCGAATTCTCGCGGTGAACGGCGTCAGCACGCCTTCGTGGGAGTCGGTCCTGACGCAAGTCGATAAAGCCCAACCGGGAAGCTCCACTTCGATCACCGTGGATCGTGCCGGTGCAAAGCAGACCTTCACCGAAAAAGTACCGCAAGGCTCCGATCCCTCCGATTCACTGGTGGGATATCCGGCGATGCCCGCGGTTGCGGATGAAATTGCCATGGGATCCCCGGCCGAACGAGCGGGGATGAAGGCCGACGATGCCATTGTCTCCATCAACAATCAGCCGGTCGTCAGTTGGTTGCAGTTGGTGGATCAGGTGCGCAATTCGGACGGGCGTTCCATCCACTTCGTGGTGCGGCGCGACGGCAAGGAAATTCCATTCGACATCACTCCCATGCACGCCCTCGGAGCGGACGGTCAACTCGCTTGGCAGGTAGGCGTCAGTGAAAAGACCAATGAGATTTATGAGCGCCAGGGCCTCATTGAGTCAGTGCGCGACGCGGGAATCGCCACGTATTCGGGCACCCGCCAGATCGGGCAGGTTCTTGGCGGCCTTTTCAGCGGCAAAGTCTCCCCGCGCGACTTAACGTCGGTCGTTGGTATCGCCCGCGAGGCCGGCCGGGCTGCAAAGCGTGGTCCGATGAGGTTCCTGGAACTGACCGCCGTTATCAGCCTCAATCTCGGCTTGCTCAACCTTCTCCCAATTCCCATTCTGGACGGAGGTCACGTCTTGATGTTAGCTATTGAAGGGACGCTTCGCCGGGATGTGAGCGTTGCGTTCAAGGAGCGCTTTATTCAGGTGGGTCTCGTCTTCATCCTGAGCATCTTCGCCTTTCTCATGTATAACGACATCTTGAGGGTGATCCAAGCGCGCCACTAGCCCGTTCGGTCGCTTCCGTGGACAGCCGCTTGGCGCCTCATTTTGCTATAATGCTCGCAGTGAGATGTCTGCCACCCCCGCACATCGCGTCTCCACCGGCGAACGCATCAACGTTCACGAACCTGCCGGAAGACTTCAGGGCGAGCTTGGCGCGCGACGCATTCGTCTCACGCGCCAGCGCCGCGTCGTGCTTCAGGTGATTGAATCGGCCGTTCGCCACATGGATGCAGCCGAGATTCTTGAGCAGGCCCAGAAAATCGACTCCAAAATTACGCGCGTGACGGTTTATCGCACCCTGGAACTGCTCAAACATCACGGACTGATCGACGAGCTGGACCTTCTTCATCTTCGAGGGCATCGTCATTACTACGAAAGCCATGGTCCTCGCGATCACATCCACGTGGCCTGCATTCAATGCGGAAAAGTCCGTGAATTCGAAAGCCAGCTATACGAAGACTTGAAGCAGCAGATCTCGCGCGACTGTGGAATCGAAATTAGCGTAGCGCGCACGGAGATCGGGGGGCTTTGCGCGGAATGCCGGGCCAAGGCCGCGGTTGCCGGTTAACTAAGTCCGGCATCCGAACCATGGTTTTTATCGGGGTGCCTTGCTTGCTGCTTCCCTGAAATACTCTTTCGCTTGTTCGATATCCCGCAGAACCTGCGCTCGCAGCTCCGCCGGTCCCGAGAACTTTTGCTCGTCACGCAACCGCTTGCGGAAGCGCACCTCGAGTTTTCCGTTGGTTAAATCTCTGCTGAAATCGAAAAGGTGCGATTCTACTGTCCTGCGTGCGCCATCGAAGGTTGGCCGCACTCCTACATTGGTCGCCGCCCGATAGGTTTTGCTTTCGACCACCGCTTCGGTGGCATACACCCCGTCCTTAGGCAGCAATTCTTGTTCGGTGGCCAGATTTAGTGTCGGCACAATGAACTTCCGCCCCTGCCCCGTGCCCGTCCTGATTGCTCCCGCAAGCGAAAAGGGCCGCCCGAGCATTCGTGTGGCTTGTTCCACGTCCCCGTCGCGAAGAGCAGTGCGGATCGCGGTGCTGGATACCACCTCTCCAGCTTCGGCGAGCGACGGGACAACCTCGGCCTCAAACTTCCACCGCGCTCCGAGCTCGGCGAGCAATTTGGCGTCGCCCGCCTGGTGATGCCCGAAGCGGAAATTTGCGCCGACCAAGACAGACTGCGCTTGCATGGCGTCCACCAAAAACCGCCGGACAAAATCCTCCGGGCTGAGTTTGGCAAGCTCCGCGTCGAATTGAATAACCAACGCGGCTTCAATCCCCATTGCTTCGATCGCATCCAAGCGCTGGTCAAGCGTCTCCAGCAGGGCGGGAGCCTGGGCAGGCCGAAGAACGCGCGCCGGGTGCGGGTAAAAAGTGAGGACGGCGCTCATCAGCCCCCACTGCCGCGCCCGCTCGAGGACGCCCTGAAGAATCTTCTGGTGCCCGAGATGCACGCCGTCGAAGTTTCCGATCGTCACCGCGGTGCGCTTCCCGCTTTTGCCGAAATGCTCAGCCCATGCCTCGCCGGAATGTAGGATGGCGAGCGGCATCAGAGTTTGACCTCAAAGCTCAGCCCGTCATACGCGAGCCGGACATTTTCCGGCAGCCGGGCATTCGCTTGCTCATGGCCCAGATCGTGGCAGATGTGCGTGAACCACGCGCGCTTCGGCTGCAACTCCTCCACCAGCGCGAGCGATTGTGCCACGTTGGAATGCGTTGGATGCGGCACGTACCGTAACGCGTCGAGAATGAAATCGTCGAGTCCGCGCAGCAGCACCTTCGATCCTTCAGGGACGGCGCTAAAATCCGTGAGATACGCCGCTTGGCCGATCCGAAAGCCGAGCACAGGCTGAGATCCATGCATCGCTGGAATCGGGAGGATGTGCAAGCCGAACAAATCAAACGGGCCGTCGATGGTGTGCAAGTCGATCAACGGAACTGTGCTGCCCGGTTGCGCCTCGTGGAAAATATACGCAAATTGCCGCCGCAGGATTCCAAGCGTATCCGCCGCCGCGTAGATGGGCACCGCGACCTTCTGTTTCAAATTGAACGGACGAATATCGTCCAGGCCCATGATGTGGTCGGCGTGACCGTGCGTATAAAGGACAGCATTCAAATGGTCGATCCGCGCCCGCATGGCCTGAGAGCGGAAATCCGGCGTCGTATCGATCACCACGTTGTGGCCACGGTAAGCGAGCAGCACGGAAGGCCGCGTCCGCTGGTCGTGCGGGTCCTTCGATTCGCACACGGCGCAATGGCACCCCAGCGTGGGCACGCCCATCGACGTACCCGATCCAAGAACTGTCAGTTCCAGTGAGGCCATCGGATCACAGGAAGGCTTCTAGGCGCTTGAAGTAAGGACCGGTCAATATCTCAAACAAACTGCCCAGGCATGCAGGGTGACGTCACTTTTTCTGTGCCGCCTGTTTGGCCATTTGCGCGGCGGCCGCTTTGGAAATTTCCATGTATGTAAGTTTCAGGCTGCCGATCATTTCCACGAGTAGGTCGTCGTCCGCCTTCGCTAAATTTCCCCGCGTCTTTTCGCGAAGAGCGTCCAGCATGTCGATCACCTCATGCGCTCCTTCCAAATCGACATAGGCCTTTCCTGTTTGCGGATCGGCCATCCCGCCGAGCATGGCAGCGGCGTTTCGCGTGAGGAAATCCACCAGCATCTGAAAATTTCGCGAAGGCTCCATCGCATCGGCGGCGGCTCCTGTAGACGCGGAGCCTGCGTCGCTCCCCGATTGAACATCCGAACCTGGGCCGTCTGCCCCGGCCGTCTGCGGAGTTTTTGCGGCGCGCGACTTCTCCAGTTCGAGGGTTGCGGCCTTCGTCGCTGCCGCCTCTTCATCGCGCCGTTCGCGCTCAACAACACCTTGGCGCAGTTCGCCCTCTTCGGTAAAGAGGCGCCGGTCTACGACCTTGAATCCTTCGTCTCGCTGAGAATCGGCCACGTAACACCCTTTGACACTAGCTGTTGAACACCGCCGCCAACTTCACATGAAGATAAAAGTTTAACATTGGCCTCCAAGCGCCACAAGCCGCCATGGCATCTGGCACCGTCCGATCTTGCCAGCGGTCGTGGAAACGCAAGTTGCACGCGCACCGCTGCACCCGGTACATTGGCACATCGCTTGAAAAGGTGAAAAACGGAACCATGGCTCGAAAGAGAAAAATGCCCGTTAAGCGCCGGACGAAGAAGTCAACCAAGGTCCCGGCGTCCGCTCGCTCTCGAATTTCCGTCAGCGCACGCGACAAATTGGCCGGTAGATGGTTCGCCAGGCTCGTCGCGCTGCAGGCCCGCCTGCGCGCGCCAAACGGCTGCCCGTGGGATCGCGAGCAGACTCATCAATCGCTGCGAAACTTTCTCATCGAGGAAACCTACGAAGTCCTCGACGCCATGGATTCCGGCGATCCGCGCAAGTTTTCCTCCGAGCTCGGCGATCTGCTGCTTCAGGTGATTTTCCACGCGAACCTCGCCGAGGAGTCCGGTCGTTTCACAATTTCCGACGTGATCGAATCCGTGCACGAAAAGATGATTCGTCGCCATCCGCACGTTTTCGGCGATGTGAAGGCCAGCACTCCCGCCGCCGTTCTCAAGAATTGGGAACAAATCAAAGCCGGCGAACGCGCCAAGGAGCGCGCCGCGAGTGGCTCAGCGATCGCATCCTCCAATACGAAGTCGCCCGCAGATGAATCGATTCTCTCCGGAGTTCCGCATTCTCTTCCTGGCGCTCTCGAAGCCTATCAGCTCACGCGCCGCGCTTCGCGCGTCGGCTTTGACTGGGACAATCTCGCGGGCATTTTCGACAAGCTCGACGAGGAGCGGCGCGAAATCGAATCCAGTTTGCCCCCGACGCCGGGAAAGTCCCCGTCTCATCTCGAGGAAGAAGTGGGCGACCTGCTCTTCGCCAGTGTCAACATCGCGCGTTTTCTCGGTGTGGACCCGGAAATTGCTCTGAAGAGCGCGAATCGCAAATTCAAAAAGCGCTTCCAGTGGATGGAATCCGCCGCCGCGCGAGAAGGCCGCCGCTTTGCGGATCTGCCCCGCGCTCGCATGGAGGAACTCTGGGACCAATCCAAGCTTCAAGGTTGATCTTCGCGAAACACGCATCTCGCTGCCGAAACCAAATAAGCCGCAGTTATGCTGCAGCCAAGAATTATAAATTGGAGATATCCACCGGCGGCGCGGTTTACTAGTTCAGGAGGGACGTAGAATCTATGCCGCAATCCCAAGGAATCAATCTGTGGTCCACCGCCGGGCATTCTCTGGACTACCTCCGCCGCGCCGACTCAATTCCGCATCGCAGTGAAGGCGAATCCGCCCTGATCGAATTCGTGCCGCCTAGCGCAAAAAGAATTCTCGATTTGGGGACCGGCGCCGGCCGCCTCATTTCCCTGTTGAAACCCCTCCGGCCCGCTGCCGAGTTCGTTGGCCTCGATTTTTCGCCCACCATGCTCGACGCCGCCCGCAACGCTTTCCGCAACGATCGCAGCGTCACGATCGTCGCTCACGATTTCGACGCCGAGCTCCCGTCGCTGGGCCGCTTCGATGCCGTCGTCTCGAGCTTCGCGATTCATCACCTGGTCCACGAGCGCAAGCGCGCGCTCTATCAACAAATATTCGAAATCCTCGCGCCGGCCGGCGTGTTCGGCAATTTGGAGCACGTCGCCTCCATGTCCCCGCGAGCGCACGCGCAGTTTCTCGAAGCCATCGGTTGGCCGGACGAAGATCCTTCCAACAAATTACTCGACCTGGAAACGCAATTGCACTGGCTACGCGAAATCGGCTTCGAGGACGCGGATTGCCACTGGAAATGGCGCGAATTGGCGCTTTTTGCTGGCGTGAAACCCGCTTAGCCGGATGAAGTCGCCACGCGCTGCCGTCTCGCGAACCGCGTTTCGGGTAAACTTCCGCCGGAATCTCGCCTATACTTTGCACACACGCTCGATGGACCTCTCCCGCGTCCAGCACGAGGTTGAAATTCGGCACTGCGTAACGCTCGCGGAATACGACGAGTGCGTTCGCCTCGAACATCTGATTTGGGGCGAAGACATCGCCGTGCCCTCGGCCATCTTCGTGGTGGCCCATCACACCGGCGGACAAGTACTCGGCGCATTTGACGCCACGCCCGCCGCAGCGAGCAGCAGATCGAAAATGGTCGGCTTCACTCTCGCGCTTGCCGCGGTCAGGTCGGGCAGTCCGTATCTGCACTCGCACATGACCGCCGTCCTCCCCGAATTCCGCAACCGCGGCGTGGGCCGTCGCCTGAAACTCTTTCAGCGCCAGGACGCGCTGAAACGCGGCATCGATCTCATCGAGTGGACGTTCGATCCCCTCGAACTGAGAAACGCGCACTTCAATCTCGTCCTCCTTGGCGCAGTTGCGCGGCGCTTCATTCCGGATTGTTATGGCGTCACGGAAAGCCCGCTCCACCGGGGACTGCCAACCGATCGCCTTGTTGCGGAGTGGTGGCTCGGTTCCGAGCGCGTGAAGTCGATTCTCGCGGATAGTTCGCCCCCGGCCAACGATTCTGCCGAGCACATTTCGATTCCGCCGAATGTGGACGAAATCAAAGCGCGCGATCCCGCGGCTGCGGCTGGCTTGCAAGCAGCGGCGCGCGAAAAATTTCAAAAACTGCTCGCTCGCGGGTATGTTGCCACGGGCGTCGAATCCAAGGGCGCGGCAACCGGCTATTTCCTCCAGCCTGCCTCCGCGCTCGCGGGCTTGCGGCTCCCGGTAATCACGGACGATTAGAAAAGGCTGCGATGCGTCTTCGCAAAATCACTCTTCGCGAAATTCACCTTCGGCTGCTCTCGCCGTTTGAGACCAGCTTCGGCAAGTCCGATTTGCGCCGCATTCTTCTCCTCGAAGCGGATATGGACGGCACGATCGGTTGGGGCGAATCAACGGCCGGCGAAAATCCCTTCTATTCCTACGAAACCGTAGAAACCGCCTGGCTGATTCTGCGCGATTATCTTTGGCCGCTCCTGAAAGGAAAAGAAATTGGCGCCGCTTCTGATGTCTGGGATCTGCTCGCGCCCGTACGCGGGCACAACATGGCAAAGGCCGCGCTCGAAACCGCAATATGGGACGCCGAAGCCAAGCGAAAAGATTTACCGCTCGCCAAGCTTCTCGGCGGCACGCGCGACGAAATTCCCTGCGGCGTCTCGATCGGAATCCAGCCAACAATCCCCGCGCTGATTGCCAAAGTGGAAGAAGCTCTATCCGCTGGCTATCAGCGCATCAAAATCAAGATCAAGCCGGGGTTGGACATCGCGCCCGTGCGCGCTCTCCGCGAGCGTTTCCCGAGCATCCGCCTGATGGCCGACGCCAACTCCGCCTATCGCCTCGAAGATGCGCCGCTCCTGAAGCAGCTCGACGCCTTCTACCTCATCATGATCGAGCAGCCCCTCGGGTGGGACGACATCTTTTCTCACGCCAAGCTCCAGCGCCAGATCGAGACGCCCATTTGCCTCGACGAATGCATTCACGATATCGAGCACGCGCGCGCCGCCATCGAAATCCAGGCCTGCAAAATCATCAATATCAAACTCGGCCGCGTCGGAGGCCACACCTCCGCCCGCCGCATTCACGATCTCTGCCAGACACATTCCATTCCCGTCTGGTGCGGCGGCATGCTTGAATCGGGTATTGGCCGCGCGCACAACATCGCCATGTCATCCCTCCCGAATTTTTCTCTTCCAGGCGACGTCTCAGCCAGCCGCCGTTATTGGGCCGAAGACGTCATCGATCCCGAAGTGGCAGTGACGCCACAGGGAACCATTCACGTGCCGTCCGCGCCCGGAATCGGTTACCAGCCGCGGCTCGATCGAATCGAATTGCTCACCCAGCGCCGCGAGGTTCTCGAATAGCTTGAGCCTCTCTCCCGCTCCATCCAACGCACCGCCCGTCGCAGTCCCAGCAAAACGCCCTAGTTCGTTTCTGCTGGCCATGGGACTCGCAGGCGTTCTAACCGCTTGGTCCGTCAACTACATTGTCGGAAAGATCACCCTAGCGCACATCGCCGCGTTCACACTTATCCCTTTTCGCGCCGAACTTGTCGCCGCTCTGCTCCTCGCAATCTATTTTGCGCAGCCTCGTACGAGCCGCACGCCGCTGCGTGCATGCGATATTCCCACCTTCGCCTACCTGGGATTTTTCGGCTTCGTCGTGAATCAGGGCTGCTTCGTCCTCGGGCTCAGCTACACAACTTCGCAGCACTCCGTCGTGATTATTGCGTTGGGCCCGGTTGTTATTCTTCTGCTCGCCAGCGCCATGAAGTTGGAAAAGTTGACGCCTTCCAAGCTGCTGGGAATGGCCATTTCCTTCGCAGGTGTAGTCCTGCTGGAGACCGAGCACAGTTCCCCGACGAATTCCCCTTTGCTCGCAGGTGATCTGATCACCCTCGCCGGCATGTTGGGATTCTCGATGTACACCGTTCTCGGCAAGCGCGTGGCGCGCTCCTACGATTCGATTTCGATGAACGCTTTCAACGCCTCCGCGGCGGCCATCCTTTTCATGCCGCTCGCCATCCATCAAGCGATCAAGCTCGATTGGAAAAGCGTCGGCTGGGCGGGGTGGGTCGGAATGCTGTACATGGCCGGAGTCAGTGCGGTAGTCGGCTATCTGCTCTTTTACTGGTTGCTGCGCCACATGGACGCTTCTCGCGTAGTCGCCGTGAACTATTTCCAGCCGGTCGCCGTCTTCCTGCTGTCGATTCCCATTCTCGGCGAGCGCCCCACGCCGCGCCTGGTTGCCAGCGCCGCCCTAGTGCTGCTAGGCGTCTACCTAGCCGAACGTATTTCCCGCCGACAAACGCCTTTGCCGTCGTAGGGGCACGGCATGCCGTGCCCGGCAAACTTACTTGGCTCCCTATGCGCTACTTGCGCTCAGTACGGGTGAGACTCCGGCGTTTTTGCGCACCGCCAGCGAGAACACCGAATCCTCCCCAGCCCCCCAAAAAAAGCGGCGCCAACAAATGGCGCCGCCTCCGATCGCGCGAAAAGCGAATGTGTAAGCCTACTTCGTCCCCGCAGGAGCGGTCATCTCCAGATCGAGCAAAATCGTGATGTCGTCTCCGATCATCCCCGGATCGGCGGCCACGCCGAAATCCTGGCGATTGATCTTCGTGGTCGCCGAAGCGCCGCGTCGCAGCCCGCCCATCGCCGTGATCGCCTTCGTCGGACCAGTCACGTCGAGCGTCACTTCCTTTGTGACACCGCGAATCGTCAGGTTCCCGGTTATCGTCAATTTGTCGTCGCCCTCCTTGGTAATCTTCGTCGATTGAAAGGTCATCGTCGGAAACTTAGCCACATCGAAGAAATGCTCGCTCCTCAGGTCGTCATCCCGGCGCTGCACCCGCGTATCGACCGAATTCACGTCAATTGTGACATTCACGCTCGAATTGGTCACATCCGAGTCGTCCAGCATCACCGTGCCAGTAATCTTGGTGAAATCTCCCTGAATCGTGGAAATCCCCAGGTGTTTCACCAGAAACTGCGCGTTGGCATGCATCGGGTCGATCGTCCACGTGCTTGTCGCCGCAAACGACGGGATCGCCAAAGCCGCCGCCAGTCCAGCCACTACCAGCCACTTCTTCATTGCTGCCTCCTCAGAATGGTTTTCTGAAAACTGGAATCCGATGCGTGCGGCGAATCGCCTGCCGCCCAGAACCTCGATCAATCCACCCACCGAGTTTGCTTTAGGCGTCTGACCGGGCCGAAGTATATACCGGTTTCGCTGAGGGTCAATATCCTCGAAGCCACGGTCGGCGGGGCAGTTTCCGGTTAACCGGGAGTTACACCCATTCGCCGATGTGTCCGCGCACTCTGCGATTTGATGGGTGAGTGGGGTTGTTGCGATCCCGAATAAACCGTTCCCTTAAAATGCTGTTACAATCCCGCGCACATGGAACATCCGGATGATCGGAGGTTTTTCGCGAAGCGTCCATCTCTAGGGTCGATTCTTCTAGGCCTAATCCCTTTTGCGGGGACGTGCTTTTCGGTATCACTTTGGGACCGCATTTATCCCGTAATTCTGGGTTTGCCGTTCAACTTTTTCTGGCTGATCTCGTGGATACTCCTTACTCCACTCTGTATGTGGGGCGCATATCGGCTGGAAAGGCCGCGCACCACCGACTCGCGTGGCAGGGACGGCGGCGCTTTGTGAACTCAAGCGCCGTTGCTCTGAGCATAATCTCCGTCATCGTCGCAGCAGGCGCGTTTCTGGGTTTTTATGCGCGAACTCGCCGAACGATGGATTTCGAACAATGGATCGTCGGCGGTCGCGGTTTCGGCATACTGCTGGTCTGGATGCTAACCGCCGGGGAGATTTACACCGCGTTCACATTCCTCGGGGCCAGCGGCTGGGCCTACTCTAAAGGTGGACCTGTTTTGTATATTCTCGGCTACACGCCTTTGATATATGTCGTCGCATTCTACATTCTGCCTGATGTGTGGGAGGTCGGTAGGAAGTACCATCTCCAAACGCAGGCCGACTTCTTTCAGGTACGCTACCACAGCAAGTATCTCGCCGCGTTCGTTGCCTTGGTGGGAGTCCTCTTATTGATCCTCTATTTGCAGATTCAAATCACCGGACTCGGGATGATTGTGGAGGTGGCCAGTTTTGGAGCCATACATCGTACCCCAGCCATGGTGATCTCGTTCGCCATTGTCGCCGGCTTCGTATTCAGCAGCGGGATCCGCGGGGTAGCGTGGGTCAGCGTGTTGAAGGACTTTCTATTGCTCTTTGCCGCCGTTTTCGTTGGCGTGGCCGTCCCATACATTTATTTTGGAGGCATTGGTCCGATGTTTGCCGCACTCGTGCGCGCCAATCCCAGTCATCTGGTAATGCCGGGCGCGACCACGAATCTCGGACACTCCTGGTACATCTCAACAGTTCTCATGGTGGCGCTGGGGTTTTGCATGTGGCCACACTACTTCGGTGCCAGCTTTACCGCGAAGAGCGGCGACACGCTGCGCCGCACAGCCGTGGCCATGCCCTTCTATGTCATTACCATGCCGCTGATGTTTTTCGTTGGCCTGGCCGCTCTTCTAGTTTTGCCCCGCCTCGGCGGCAATGGTGACCTTGCTCTCTTATCGATTGTCCGCAAGACCTTTCCTCCGTGGTTCCTGGGAGTAATTGGTGGGGCAGGCGCTCTCACCGCGATGGTTCCGGCGGCGATCCTGATACTCACAGCGTCAACCTTGTTTGCAAAGAACCTGTGCCGCCCGATTCTGGCGCCCCGCATGACTGACCGGCAGGTCGGGAAGTTGGCGAAGATCACTGTCCTGTCAATCACATGCGCCGCCCTTGGTTCTGCCATTTTCAGCTCCACAACCCTGGTAGGTCTTTTGCTCATGGGATACGCCGTGGTAGCGCAGTTTTTCCCCGGCGTGGTCTTGGGCCTGTATTCGCAGCGAGCTACCATGCCCGGCGTCTTCGCTGGAATGGTTACCGGGGTCTTCATTGCTGTTGCTCTCGTGCTCACCGATCACGATCCCGCCATGGGACTCAATGCCGGATTCATTGGGTTGTGTTTTAACTTCGCAGTAACCGCACTCGTGAGTTTGCTAACATCCGCGGGCGAGAGTGGATCCGCGCCGGACTTTACGTCATCTTCCGCCTTACAGCCGCAAGACAACCCGGAAACCACTTAACCAACGGCTACAGACGCCTGAATCAAGGGCACAGTCACAAATACCCATGTCCGACCATAAGTCGGCCAGACCACTCAATACTCCATAGTCGCGTTTGCTAAGATGCATTCCGAGTTTTAGTGCGTCTTCTTTGAGACGCGAGCGACCAACTCGTCCAATCTCGATAGCAAAAGCTTTAGCACGGGAGACTCGTTCGACTTTTTATAGCCAAGGACCAGCTCGATAGTCGGCGTGTCTCCCTTGAGTGGACGACTCGTTACAGACGAAGGGAGAAAGTTCTTTGCGTAAGCCGGTAACAGCCCTACGCCACCCGTCGACGCTATTAGAGAAACTCCCATGACCACGTTGTCCACCTCGTGATCTGGCGCGATATTGATTCCGGACCGCTTCAGGTAATCGTCGATGACCACGCGCAGCACGGGAGCCTTGTCCGACACGGCCACGAACGTCTGGCCCACTAGATCCCTCGGACTGATGGCCTTGAGCGCAGCGAGACGGTGCTGACTTGGAAAGACCACCACCAATGGCTCCTTGACGAGAGGACGGAACGCCAGCTCTGGCACGCCTTTTTCGCGTCGAAGAAAAGCTGCATCGACGGTTCCCTTCAAAAGGGCATTGGCGAGCTGCGGCGAGTATTGACTCGATATCATCACGTCGATGTTAGGCAGTTCGTCGCGCAAGATCCGCAAGGCTTCGGGCATCCACGTCAATTCGTGTCCGATCTGAAAGCCCATCGCGAAGCATGGCTTGGCGGGATGAGCGACCTGGCGCGCAGCTTCAGCTGCCGCTGTAACCTGCGCTAGCGCCACGCGGGCGTGATCGAGGAAGGCTCGACCCGCCGGTGTCAGTTCGATGCCGCGCGCACCGCGCTTCAGCAATTGGGTACCGACCTCGGCTTCTAGATCCCGAATCTGCCGGCTCAACGAAGGTTGTGACGTGTGCAGTTTTCGCTCTGCTGCCACCGTCAGACTTCCTGCCTCGGCAACCGCGACGAAATAGCGAAGGTGTCGTAATTCCATTTCCACTCCCATGCCTGTGAAGCATCGATGCCAGTCTAACAAAGTATGCGCCAACTGGGCTACCAAGGGCTATCTTGGCCATCTAAAGAGGTGATCTGAGCTAGCCTGGGCGGTTTTGGCGGCGTCTGAGCCAGGCCCGGTATGCATGGCTCAAGATCAAAGGAGGTAGAGCCATGAGTTCACCAGTCGTTTTGATTACCGGCGCACTTACAGGAATCGGTCGCGCCGCTGCGGTCGTCTTCGCTAAAGAGGGCGCGCGCATCGTTGTCTCCGGGCGTCGTGAGCAGGAAGGAAAAAAGCTCGAGAAGGAACTACGCGAGCTTGGCGCAGAAGTGGAATTCGTAAAAACCGACGTTCGACACGACGATGATATCCGGGCGCTCATCGACAAGACTGTCGCGCGCTTTGGTCGCCTGGATGTGGCGGTTAACAACGCGGGAACCGAAGGCACTCCAGGTCCCGTTACGGTACAAACCGCTGAGAGCTACGCGGCCACGTTTGATACGAACGTGCTGGGCGTGCTGTTGAGCATGAAGCACGAACTGCGGGTGATGCTGCCACAAGGGAGCGGAAGTATTGTCAATATCTCGTCGACCTATGGAAGTGTCGGCGCTGCCGGGGCATCCGTCTATGTGGCCAGCAAACATGCTGTGGAGGGGCTGACAAAATCCGCTGCACTTGAAGTCGCAGGGACTGGAGTTCGGATAAATGCAATCGCTGTGGGCACTACGAATACCGGCATGCTCACCCGCTTCACCAGCACAGATGAGAATAAGGCGGCGCTCGTCTCGACCGTACCCCTCAAGCGAATGGCAACACCGGAGGAGATCGCTCATGTGATCGCCTTTGTTGCTTCGGCAAATGCGTCGTACATGACTGGCTCCTCTATCCCGGTGGACGGAGGAAAGCTGGCTCACTAATGGCACGGCGCTAGCGTGTCAAGCATCTTGATCGCACAAAAGTCGCCTCATTTTGAGAGAAGCGCTTCGAAAAATGGATGCCGCCTCCGCCCGCGCGTCGCTTATAAAAAGCCACAGAAAATGCTTCTAGTTTGATGCATTTTTTGTTTCTAGTTTGCTGCGTCTATTGTTTCTAGCTAGATGCTTTTAACGGTCCGTTTTTGTCGAAAAGCGGCGCGCAACACGGGGTTACGACCGTTATCCGGGCTAGTTGCAGGAGTAGCACATCGCCCACCGAAGACCCCTGTCGCCCGGGCAATTTTCTTTGCTATAGTCGCCCTCGCACTCGCGTTCCTCCCATGGGCTCCGCGCGACAGCGCCCGCGCGTCCCAGGCTCGGCGGGAGCCTTCCCCTTTTTTTGTTCCGCGAAAGCCCCTACAATCCCAGTAAGCGGGACTTCCGGGCTACTCCCTTCGAGTACGACGCATTGGTCGCTCTCAGGGTGAAGGAGATTTCCGTGCGCGTTCTGACGCCAAGCGAAAACAAGCGTATCAATGAACTGATCGGCTTCGTGGGACTCAGCATCGCCATCCTGCTGGCCCTGAGCCTGCTGTCTTATTCCCCGTCCGATCCGTCGCTCGACGTGTCGGCGTCCGCGCCGAGCCTCGGCTCGGTGCACAATTGGATCGGCCTTGTGGGCGCCTACCTGGCGGATGCGTTATTTCAACTTGCAGGTTACGCGGCGTTTCTGTTTCCGGCGGGCATGTTCATTCTGGCGATGCGGTGGTTCCGCAGCCAGCCGATCGACACTCCTCTCGCCAAGCTGGTGGGATGGGCGCTGATGGTTGGGTCGCTATCCGCCGAGTTGAGTCTGGTTGGTATGCCCGACGTGCGCGGTTCACTGCCTGCCGGTGGCCTGCTCGGCAGAGTTCTTGCGGACGGATTGCGCGCGGCCTTCAACCCGCTGGGCGCGAACCTGGTGGCCGTTGCGATTTTGCTCGCCGCGCTTTTGCTGGCGACGCGATTTTCGTTTCGCGCGGCGCTGGCATGGATGAAAAAGCCCGCACAGGGCCCGCTCGGAAGGTTACTGGCTCGCGCGAAGGAATGGCGCGAAAAGCGTGAAGCGGCCTACCTCCGAAAACGAGTGGAAGAAACCAAGATCGTCGGGCGCAAGCCCATCATTCAGCAGCGAGTCTCCGCCAGAGTGGTGGAAGAAGAAGATGAGGAAGAAAAGCCGGCGCTGGGCGAACGCGGTCCAGCGGTGATCGATTTTCACGATGCTGTTCCGGCGCCGCCGAAGAAAGGCGCCGCCGAGCCGAAAATTTCGCGTAACAAGACCGCCTTCCGTTTGCCGCCGACGATTCTGCTGCATCCCTCCGAGCGCAGCGAAAAGATGAGCGAGAGCGAGTTGAAGGAGTGCGCGCGAGCCATCGAGCAAAAGTGCGCGGAATTCGAAGTCAGCGGCCACGTGACGCAAATCAATCCCGGGCCGGTGGTCACCACTTTCGAGTTCAAACCCGAGGCGGGAATCAAATACAGCCGGATTACGGGGCTGGCCGACGATCTCTGCCTTGCCCTGCGCGCCGAATCGATCCTCATCGAGCGCATTCCCGGCAAGTCAACGGTGGGAATCGAAGTTCCCAACGCGCGCCGCGAAACGATTGCGTTGCGCGACATCATCGAATCGCCCGAATTTTCGCATTCGTCCTCCAAGCTGACGCTGCCTCTCGGCAAGGACCTGATCGGCCGCATCCGCGCCACCGAACTGACGCAGATGCCGCACCTGCTGATCGCAGGTTCCACCGGAACAGGCAAGAGCGTGTTCATCAATTCCCTGCTGATGGGAATGCTCTTCAAGTCGACGCCGGATGAATTGAAGTTGGTGCTCGTTGATCCGAAGCGGCTCGAACTGGGGCTTTACGCGGATATCCCGCACCTCTACACGCCGGTGGTAACCGACGCGAAGGTGGCGGCGAACGTCCTGCGCAATGCCACGCGCGAAATGGAGCGGCGGCTGAAGCTATTGGCGCAGCGCAGCGTCCGCAACATCGAGCAGTACAACCGCACATTCGAGAGGCAGCAATCGCTTTCGCTCTTTGAAAATGCCGAGGACGATCATCGCCCGCTTCCGTACATCGTGATCGTGATCGACGAATTGGCGGACCTGATGATGGTGGATACAAATGGCGTGGAGGAATCCATCACGCGGCTGGCGCAAATGGCGCGCGCGGTGGGCATCCATTTGATTCTCGCCACTCAGCGGCCTTCGGTTGACGTGATTACCGGATTGATCAAGGCCAATTTCCCAGCACGCATTTCGTTCCGCGTGGCGAGCAAAGTGGATTCGCGGACCATTCTCGATACCAATGGCTCCGAATCGCTGCTGGGCAAGGGCGACATGCTCTATTTGCCCGCGGGATCGTCGCGGCTGCATCGCATTCATGGTCCTTACGTGCACGAGAATGAAGTTTCGGCGGTCTGCGATTTCTGGCGCGAGCAGGCCAAAGCGATTTACAACGAGGAATTGCTCAAGCCGCCCAAGGATGAGAACGCAGTCGGCGGCGCTGGTTCCGGCGGCGAGGACGACGAGGAAGTCGACGACGACCTCTACCAGGATGCGGTGCGCGTCTGCTGCGAAATGGGCCGCGCATCTACTTCTACGCTACAGCGGAGGCTGCGCATCGGCTACGGCCGCGCCGCCCGCCTGATTGACCTGATGGAGAAGGACGGAATTGTAGGCCCCGCCGATGGATCGAAGCCGCGCGAAGTCCTGAAGACGAAAGACTGGATGCGCGAATTCGACGATTCGATGAAGTGAGGACCTCGCATCGCAGTTAGAACCGAGAGCATAGAATCCCGCACAGTTCTGCACGACGCTTCATTTCATTCAAAGGCTCGCACCCTTCAACACCTGAAGGGATGCGGCACCCCCGCTGTGTGAGTGACTGCGGCCGCCAACTTTTGGTGTGTTATTGTCCCCCCGCGCTCCAAAGTCAATGCGAGGAAATCGCTTCGGAACCGAAGGCTCGGCCACCCGCCCAGCGGGAAGGCGGCGAGTGTGAGTTACGGGGCCTGCCAGTCGAGGGCGTAGATCTCCTGGGTGCCCGTGTCGCGAAGCAGAAGAGGCGAATCGTCGGGAGCCATGCCTAACCAGATACCGAAGACGCCCGTTTGCCGGAAGTTTTTCAAATCGGCCACACGCTCAAGCTTCCGGTCACGAATGCGCACTCGCATCACGGACGGCGGGTTCTCCCAGTGCAAGAAGTAAACAGAGTCTCCGGTCTTCGACCAAGTGGGGAAACCTGCCGTTACCTTCGCGATCTCTTCCCACCTTTGGGCGGCGAAATCAAAAAGCATAAGGCTACGCGAATCGCTCGGCAGGGCGACGACGTAGCGTCCGTCGGGCGACCAGCGGGGCGAGTAAAAACCTTTCGAGCCAGGCAGCATCGAAATTTGATGAGACTTAACGTCGAGGATCCGGATTGTGGTGTTGGGATCGGATCGAGGGCCGGAGAAGACAATTCTTGTTCCGTCGGGCGACCAGGTAGCGTCAGATTCTTCCTGGGCGTCTTCAGGTACCAGTTGGCGCGGTGTTCCGCCATCAGTCGAAACCATATACAACTTCGACTTCTGGCCGGGCGAAAAGGCATAGAAAACGATCTGCTTGCCATCGGGTGACCAGCTTGGCAGCACAGAATAGAGTGGCGGGTAGCTGAGCTGGAGTCGCTGGCTTCCATCCAACTTGCTCGTCCAGAGCGTACCCTCCGGGAAGTTGACATAGGCGACCCACTGCCCATCCCTAGAGAAGCTGACGCTATCCGCCGAGATTCCGGAAAGAAATGGAACGAACTCTGCGGACTGCGCGTCATAGCGAGCCAGCTCCCCGCGCGCGAGTGCTCCTACCACGAACAGCTTTTTGCCATCCTTGCTGGGAAGAGGGGAAAAGAAAGTCATCGGTCCCGAGGTCAACTGGAAGGGTTGGTGATCTGCTTTTCCAAATAAATTTCCCTTTTCGGTGACGGCCCAGATGTTGCCTTGTGATTGGAAAACAAAATATTTCCCGTCTGGAGTCCATCTGCCGCAACATTCGTCGGGAGGAGTGTGCCAAGAGGGGAACAGGGGATGCAGGCTCGTCCCGTTGATCGAAACCTGCCAAAGCGACACTTGAAACGACGGAGAGCCTCTAACGCTGAATCGAATCACTTTACCGTCGGGCGACCAGGCGAGATCACCAGCTTGATCGGGCGCGGAGACAAGCTTGTGGGTTTCGCCGCCATCACTGTTCGCCAGGAATAAGTCGTGTCCGTCGGCGTAAACAATTTTTTGCCCGTCAGGAGACCAGGCGGCGGCCTGCCCAACTGCCTCTCCAACTCTGCGAGGTGACCCACCGAGCACAGGCACTGCCCAAAGCGGTCCCTTGAATGTTGTACCCAGCATGTCCGCGACGAGCAGCATTGCCCCGTCGGGAGAAACGGCCAGCAGTGACTCGCTCGGAGCGGGAACAGGGACGCGTGCGACCTCTCCTCCGGAGCTGGACACCTGCGCGACGCCCAGACCCGCGGAAGCGAAATAGTCAAAGTAAAGCCGTACCCCGTCCGTCCCGACGAGGCGCTTTTCATTACCGTCGTGAGTGAGCGAGACGTAGCCCGATACTTTGGGTACGGGGAGAGGGCGAGATTGAAAATAGACGAACAACGCGATGACAACGAGAGCGAAGCCGCCGACAGCGATTGCCCACCTTTTCCATCTAGGCCGCGCGGGTTTGGATACGACCGTCGCAGCCGGAAGGCCGCCTGTCCCTGCCGCTGATGATGAAAGTTCAGCACTCCCCACAGACACTGCGGTGGCGGACCGTCCCGAATCCGTGTCGCGCTTAAGGCGCTTGAGGTCGGCGCGCAATTCACTGGCGGACTGGTAGCGCAGTTTGCGGTCCTTCTCCAAGGCCTTGTGGATGATCCGCTCCAGCTCGGGTGACAGGTCCGGGTTCAACCGAACCGGAGATACGGGCGCGCGGTTCAGGATCGCCTCGAAAATGACAGCGGACGTATCGCCACGGAAGGGCAGCGAACCGGTGGCCATTTCGTACAGAACGACGCCAAACGAGAATAGGTCGGTTCGCGCGTCCAAGTCCCTTCCCCGCGCTTGCTCGGGAGACATATAGGCCACCGTTCCCACCGCCGTGCCGGGGCTGGTCAGGTGTATCTCAGTAACTTCCGTCGTCGCCGTGGACGCTGCTGACGCAGCAGACTCCGGGATCGGCCTCGGCTGGATCGTCAGTTTCGCTAGGCCAAAATCTAGGATTTTCGCGTGTCCCCGCTTGGTGACAAAGATGTTGGCAGGCTTGATGTCGCGATGCACGATGCCCTGCGCATGCGCTGCGTCCAGCGCATCGGCCACCTGCACTCCCAAGCCCAGGACCTCTTCGACATCGAGCGGGTTGCCTCTGATCAAGTGTTTGAGCGTCTGCCCTTGCAGCAACTCCATAGCGATGAAGTGCTGACCGTTCGCTTCGTCGATATCGTAAATCGTGCAAATATTCGGGTGATTGAGCGCCGAGGCGGCGAAGGCTTCCCGTTGGAAGCGTTCGCGAGCAGAAAGATCATTCTCCAACTCTTGAGGCAGGAACTTCAGCGCGACATGGCGGCGCAGCTTCAGGTCCTCGGCCTCGTAGACGACGCCCATGCCGCCGCCACCCAACATCCCGAGTACCTTGTAGTGCGAGATGGTCTGTCCGATAAGTGGCGAGGAATCCATCATTAGGCGCTCATCTTAGGTTGAGGCAGGAGGCAAGTCAACGAAGGCAAATCTAGCCCAAGTCCTGATAAACGGGGTTCCGGACACGTGGAGTCATGAAAAGTCAGACGTCCGGTTAGCCAACTTATCTGCAAGTGGAATTGGATCATAAATCTAGGGCGTTCGTCAGTACTAATCCGACGCACGGACCGATGACTTCCGGCTTGCGCGTGATCCAGGACGAATAAGGACGTGTCGGCGTGTTCGCGTCAGCCTCGCCGCGCTGCCTCGATGGCGGCGATGTCGATTTTCTTCATCGTCATCATCGCGTCGAAGGCACGCTTTGCCTCAGCGCCGCCAGCCGCAAGCGCATCGGTTAACGCGCGCGGGGTAATCTGCCAGGAGAGACCCCAGCGGTCCTTGCACCAACCGCACGCGCTTTCCGCGCCGCCATTGCCGACGATCGCGTTCCAGTAGCGGTCCGTCTCTTCCTGATTGTCCGTCGCGATCTGGAAGGAAAAGGCCTCGGTGTGCCTGAACGCCGGGCCGCCGTTGAGACCGAGACAGGGAATGCCCAGGATGGTGAACTCCACTGTCAGCACATCGCCCTTCTTGCCGCCCGGATAGTCACCGGGAGCCTGGTGGACCGCGGTTACTTTGCTATCCGGAAAGGTGGCGGCGTAGAAGCGCGCCGCGTCATGCGCGTCTTTGTCGAACCAGAGGCAGATCGTATTCTTTGGCTTCATGCTCGTGTGCTCCTTGTGCTCGATCAGGGCGAACGCCGCTATGTTCTGGAGGCTAGAGGCTAGAAGTTAGAGGCTGGAGACGGCAAGAAGTTCTAGAGGCTGGACGCTAGGGGCTCGATGCTGGAAGCTAGAGACGGGTCGAGCAATCCAAACCCTGAATGCTCGGGCCACCCGGCAACCAGAACGCACGAGGGGCGACTGCCGCCCCTCGCACGCGATAGGCAGGACTACTTGCCGTTTGCTGAGACGCTGATCTTGATTTGCTTCGGCTTGGATTCTTCACGCTTAGCCATATGCAGGGTCAGGACCCCATTGCGATAGTCGGCCCGAATGTTCTCGGAGCTGACTGTATTCGGAAGGGAAAAGCTCCGTGAGAACGAACCGTAGGCGCGTTCAATTCGGAGGCAATTATCTTCGTTGACGTTCTTCTCGAACTTTCTTTCTCCACGGATGGTCAACGTGTTGTTTGCAACCCGGACGTCGATATCCTTCTCGTCCATATCCGGCAGGTCGGCCTTTACGACCAATTCATTTTCGGTTTCGTAGATGTCTACGGATGGCGCCCACGTTGCCACTTCGGCATGTCCCGAATGGTCGCGAGTAAAATTGTCTTCGAACAAACGATTGACTTGGTCTCGTAATGTCAAACCGCGAGACTGGTCCCAACGCGCAACAGTATTCATGTCATCTCCTTGGATGTCTTGCTGATTATCTTGGCCAAACGGGTGGTTCAGGAAGCTTCCGATGTGTTCAGGTAAACTGGAGAATCCCCGGTCAACACAACGACATTGCGCCGATGCGATCTTATTGTCAATCTAATTACTCAACTTCACTGCAAATATATTTCTTCCCGATGGGGGGCTTCGCGTTCTGGAGGCTGGAGGCTCGGGGCTGGATGCTGGAAACGGCAAGTTCTAGAGGCTGGAAGTTAGAGGCTCGAAGCTAGAGATGGCAACGGCAAAGGCCAGACGAAGGGCAAACTCCGCTGAGATTTCTATGCCGGTGTGGTGGCCTCTTCGGCAGGTTCGGGATCAGGGGCGGGCAGGTTTCGCGCGCGCACGCTGCCGATCAGAAGCGTGACGTTGGTAAGCAAAATAATGGCGAAGGCCAGCGAGGGCAGAAACGCGAAGGCGTCGCCGCGCGCTTCGAGCACATCGATGCCCAGCACCGCGGTGATGAGACCCCGAGGCGCGAACCACACCATCAGCTCGCGCTCCAGCCCGGAAAACGTGGGCCATCCCAGGCGTCCGGCCTCCACTGCAACAACGCGCGCCGCCATGATGGCGATGAAACAGAACAATACGAGCCGCGGGTTTTTGCGAATTCCCGGGTAATCAACCAGCATGCCCAAGAGTACGAAGAAAAAAGTCCGCAGGAGGAAGGCCAATTCTCCGTGGAAGGTGAGCATTTGCTCCTGGTGAAAATCGTCGATGGGACGCCCGCCGGCGCTCTTCACAGGCATTTCGTTGAACCAATCGGCTTCGGCAGTTTCATCCAAACGAAGGCGCTTGCGCACCGTTGGAAGATTGCCGAGGGCCACGCCGAAGACCAAAACCGAAACGAGATCGTTGCCCTTAAGAAAATGGACGCCTGCATAGACGAGAAGCACGGCCGCGAAAGTGAGAACGTGCCAAAAGCGTTCGTCGGAAAGAAACGGGAGCAGGTAAGACCAGAGGATCCCCGCGAGAATGCCACCGGCCACCGCGAGTATCAGACTGGAGGCCAAAGACCACGCCACGGTTTTCGGGGCGACGCTTCCCCCCGAAGCAGTTTCCAGAAGCGTGGTGACCGCCAGCACGGCAAAGGCGTCGCCTAAAGAAGCTTCGATGAGCAGCGTGACTCTGACGTCGCGCCGAAGACGTATTTGCTGCAAGGCCGGAAAAACGATCGAGCTGCTGATGCAGCCGAGAACAGCGCCGATCAGCAACGCGTTGAGCCAGGAAAGATGCGCCGCCAAACGGCAAACGGCGGCGACAGCTCCCATACACAGAAGGTAGCTGAAGAGCGAAAGGAAGAAACCGGAGCCGAAGTGGCGGAGGATTTCGCGAAGCTTTAGGTCCAGGCCGCCCTCAAAAAGGATAAGAATCAGCGCTAGAGTGCCCAAGCCGTGCGTGGCGCCGCGAAAAATGTCGGGCTTGACCCAGTGCAATACCGGGCCGATGAGGACGCCCGTGGCCATAAGAATGACGACGTCGGGAACGCGCGTGAAGCGCACAAGACGGTTGGCGACAAAGGCGAGAACGAGAAGGCCGCCAAGAATTGCAAAGAAAAGAGTGAGGTCCATTGAGGTTGAGGGGTTCTGAGAAAGATCATGGAGGAAATGAGCGGCTCGCGCAACGAGAAATCAGCAACGACAACTTCTAGAGACTGGAGGCCTGAAGCTGGAAGCTAGAAACGGCCAAAGAAAAGCCCACGTGTGACGGCGACAGGTGGGGCGCCGCGCTCCACGAAGCGGAATCGCACGCACACGATACGCGGAGGTAAAACCGGCGGTGCCGCACCCGCAAATTCAAAACTTCTCCCCGCAAGGGTGGGCCGCCGTGCTGCCAGGACTAGCGGCCGAGGCTCAGGGGCCAAGGGCGCGTGATGAACAGCGTCATCAAGAGAAGGCCCAGGATGGCGATGTTCTTTTCGAAATTCACCAGGTCATTCATTTTGGCTTGCGGATCTTGGACCGCCCAGAAGTTGTGGATCATGAACGTTGTGGGCACCAAGAAAATCGCCAGCAAGATCACGCCAATCGTAGGATGAAAACCGAGCAGCAGGCTCAATCCCCCGAGCAAGAGCAAGAGTCCGCTGCCGGCCACGGCGACCGCCGGCGCGGGAGTGCCTTTCATCTTGGCGTATCCGGTCATCATGCCGTGACGGGCAAAGTGGTTGATGCCGGCAATGATGAAAAATCCACCGATTAAAATGCGTCCGATCAACAACGCGAGAACGTAGATGTTTCCGATGTTGCCCACAAATCCTCCTTTATGCGGTTCGCTTCGTCGGGCCTATTCGCCGCAAGACCTGCGGCAGGGACGGGCACCCTTATACACCAAAGGCTTTTCGAAGGATATGTCGGGAGAATGAGGGAATCCGGCGGTTGACACCGTTCCTCATGAAGTTACTATTCCGCGCCGACCGGCCCGCTCGGTGTCCCCCAAACACAGAACGGCGCGAAGATATTGAATCTGGGCTTAAGAGCGTCGTTATATAGTTCGGCCTGAATCGCGTGGGACAAGACCGAAGAATGAAACCGCATGGAAACCGCCGGCCGAGCGTGCGTTGCAGCTGGAAGCTGGGATTTGCTTGGTGAAATATGCGGGGATGGTGCCGAGGGGCAGAGTTGAACTGCCTACGCCGGCCTTTTCAGGGCCGCGCTCTACCGGTGAGCTACCTCGGCACCGGGACAATTAAGGATTCTACGGAAAACCCCCGGCGCTGAAAAGCGAAAACGCCCGCCAGCGCCTGCGCGATTTCCGGGAAACCGCGAAGCGTACGCTGGTGGCGAACGTTTAAGTATCGGAATACAATTCACAAAGCACCTCGAAAAGATGACCGAGAAGAAAATACGTGTGCTGATCGCCAAGCCGGGCCTCGATGGGCACGACCGGGGCGCGAAAGTGATCGCTCGCGCGCTGCGCGACGCGGGGATGGAAGTAATTTATACGGGGCTGCGCCAAACGCCGGAAATGATCGCGTCCGCCGCCGTGCAGGAAGATGTGGACGTGGTCGGGCTTTCGATTCTTTCCGGCGCGCACAATACCATCTGCCCGCGCCTGATGGAGCTCTTGCGCGCTAAAGGCATGAACGACGTCACCGTATTGATCGGCGGCATCATTCCGGACGCGGACATCCCCGCGTTGAAGCAGGCAGGCATCGCGGAAGTTTTCCTTCCAGGCACCACTACACAAGCCATCATCGACTTTATCCGCGAGCGCGCTGCCGCGCGGCAGGGAATTTAAGATGTCCCCGGGGCGGGAAGCAAGCGGCGAACCCGTATCGGTCGCGGGGACCGTGATCCAAACCCGCGTCGACGCAAAAGGGCCTACCTTCCAAAAAAACAGCCGCGACATGATCGACCGCGTCGAGGAAATCAAAAACGATGAAGAGAAAATTTGCGAGGCCGGCGGTGCGAAAGCGATTGCGGGGCAGCACAAAAAAAATCGGCTGACTGCCCGCGAGCGAATTGCCAAGCTGATCGATCCGGGAACGCCCTTTTTTGAGCTGGGAATCTACGCCGCATTCGAAATGTACGCCGAATGGGGGGGCGCTCCGGCTGCAGGAACGGTGACCGGACTAGGGAAAGTTGCCGGACGCCGCGTGATGATCATCGCCAATGACGCTACAGTGAAGGCCGGCGCGTTTTTCCCGATGACGGCGAAAAAAGTGATCCGCGCGCAGAACATCGCCATCGAAAATCGCGTTCCGACAATTTATCTGGTGGATTCGGCGGGTGTTTTTCTGCCGCTGCAAGAAGACGTCTTCCCCGACACGGACGATTTCGGCCGCGTTTTCCGCAACAACGCGGTGATGAGCGCGATGGGCATCCCACAAATTGCCGCGATCATGGGGCTGTGCGTCGCGGGAGGCGCGTACCTGCCGGTGATGTGCGATCACGTGCTGATGACCGAGGGCAGCGGGCTTTTTCTCGCGGGACCCGCGCTGGTGCAGACGGCCATCGGACAGAAAGTTTCGCTTGAGGAGCTCGGCGGAGCCCGGGTGCACGCGCAGATCAGCGGCACAGCCGACTTTCGCGAGCCGAACGATGAAGCTTGTATCGAACGCGTGCGCGCTTTGGTGGATAAGATGGGGCATCCGCCCGGAGGTCCGTTCGATCATATACGGCCCGAGCCGCCCGCGTATCCGCCGGAGGAAATTTACGGCATTTTTTCCGCTGACCCTTCGAAACAGTACGACACGCGCGAAATCATCGCGCGAATCGTTGACGGAAGCAGGTTTGAAGAATATCGCGCGGAACGCGGACAGACGGTCCTGTGCGGCTACGGGCGCATTGGCGGCTGGGCCGTGGGAATCGTGGCGAACCAAAAGAAGAATGCAACCGTCTCGGCTCCCGGAACAGATGAAAAGCGCCTCGAATTTGGCGGCGTGATCTACACCGAATCGGCGGACAAGGCCGCGCGCTTCATTCTCGATTGCAATCAGAACCTGGTGCCGCTGATTTTCCTGCACGACGTAAACGGTTTCATGGTCGGCAAGGAAGCTGAGTGGACGGGAATCATTCGCGCGGGCGCGAAGATGGTCAACGCGGTTGCGAACAGCGTGGTGCCGAAGATCACGGTGATCTGCGGCGGCACTTTCGGCGCCGGGCACTATGCAATGTGCGGGAAGGCGTACGACCCGCGGTTTATGTTTGCCTGGCCGACGGCGCGTTATGCGGTGATGAGCGGCGAATCCGCCGCCGGCACTCTGGTCGAACTAAAGATCAAACAGCTTGAACGCGAAGGCAAAAAACTCAACGCCGGGGACAAAAAGGAGCTGTACGAATCCATCCATGCTACCTATGAGCGTCAAACCGATCCGCGCTACGCTGCCGCGCGATTGTGGGTTGACGCCATCATTGATCCGGCGCATACGCGAGAAGCGCTGATCGAGGCTTTGGAAACAGCGGCGCTGAATCCGCACGTTGCAGAATTCAAGACAGGGGTTTTGCAAACTTGATGGCTGACGCGGTGACCATCGTCGAGTGCCCGCGGGATGCGTGGCAAGGAATCACAGAGCAGATTCCAACCGAGGAAAAAGTCAAGTACCTGACGCGGCTTGTGTCGCTCGGCTTCCGGCACATCGATGCGGTGAGCTTCGTCTCGCCGAAACACGTGCCGCAGATGGCCGATAGCGAGGCCGTGATGCGCGAATTGAGCCAGGCGAGGCTGCCCTCAGGCGAAGCGCCCGATATTATCGGCATCGTGGTCAATAAGCAGGGGCTCGAACGCGCGCTTGCCGCGCCGGGCGTGACGACGGTCGGTTACCCTTATTCGATCTCAGCATATTTCCGCCGCGCGAATGCGAATATGTCTCGTGCGGAATCGCGCTCACTGGTGGAACAGCTCCAACGCGACACGAAGGCCGCGGGCCGAAAACTCGTGATTTACATTTCCATGGCGTTTGGAAATCCGTACGACGAGCCGTGGGGACCTGAAATCGTTGAGGACGCGCTGGTGTGGCTGAAGGATGTGGGAGTGCGAACCGTGTCGCTTGCGGACACGGTGGGGACGGCGTCTCCATCCGATGTGTCCGATTTGTATCACGCCGTGAAGGACTGCATCGCAGGGATCGACATCGGCGTGCATCTCCACAGCCGTCCGGAACGCGCCGCTGAAAAAGTGCTGGCGGCATACGAAGCGGGATGCAGACGGTTTGACGGCGCGCTGACAGGGCTTGGCGGTTGCCCTTTCGCAGGCGACCAACTGGTCGGCAATATTCCCACGGAAGCAGTGCTGACCGCGCTGGCCTCGCGCGGCGCGGCCACCGGCATCGACACAAAGTCGCTTGCGATTGCCTGCGCGATGACGCATGAACTCCGCGAGAAATACGCGCACGAACCTGAAACGGCGAAACCAAACTAATTTGCGGTGCGGTTAGCCGGCAGAGATTCTCAACCTTTGATTTTTGCCGCGTTCGGTGCTTATCTGTGTCCGGTAATATCCGCTAAAGAGAGGCTCACCTCATGGGGTATTCAACGTTGGCTTTTCAGTACGACGGCCGTGGAAGCGCCACGATCACGCTGAACGTGCCGGAAAAGCGCAACGCTATCTCGTCACAGATGGTCGGCGAGTTGCTTGGCGCCCTCGAAGAGGCCGAAAAGGGACCCGCGCGCGTGGTGGTCCTCACCGGGTCGGGCAAAGCCTTCTGTGCGGGAATGGATCTGAGCGAGCTGCAAGGGTTGGCGCGAGAAACGAAGGAAAAGAATATCGAGGATGCGCGCCGGCTCTCGAAAATGCTGTACCGCTTGTACAGTTTCCCAAAGCCGGTGATCGCGGCGGCGAATGGTCCTGCGATCGCAGGCGGCTGCATGCTTGCGACGCTGGCGGATTTCACGCTGTCTGTTCCCGAAGCGAAGTTCGGATACCCGGAAGTGAAGCTTGGATTCATGCCCGCGCTGGTGGTGGTTTTTCTGCGCCGCCAGGTCGCCGATCGCGCGGCCCGGCAGATGCTGCTTACGGGGAAAATCATCGGCGCGGCGGAAGCGTACCGAATTGGTCTGGTGACGGAGATTGTGCCGCCCGAGAAGCTGATGGACCGCGTTCACGAGATCGCAAACGAGCTGCTGGCGGCCAGCCCAACGGCAATCGCGAGAACGAAAAAGTTCATGCTCGGTTTTGACGATGTCGGGTTGCAAGCTGAACTGGAACAGGCCGTCGAAGCGAATGCCGATATCCGCTCGACGCCCGATTTCAAGGAGGGCATTGCCTCCTTCCTCGAAAAGCGTTCTCCCAAATGGACGGCCGGATAGGCGCGCGCGCGGCGGAGGCTCATGAGCGATTATTCGGAAACCACGATTCGCGTGCGCTACGCCGAGACGGACCAGATGGGAGTGGTTTATCATGGAAATTATTTCACTTGGTTTGAAGTGGGACGCGTGGAGCTCTGCCGCCAACTTGGATTCGAATACAAACAGATGGAAATCGAAGACAACAGTTTCATCGTGGTGGCCGAGGCGCAATGCCGTTACAAGCGCTCAGCCCGCTTCGATGACGTTCTCGTGGTTCGCACGCGGCTCTCGAATTCACAGCGCCGCACCATCCGCTTCCAATATCAAATTGTGAATCAAGTCTCGGGCGAGCTGATCGCCACGGGCGAAACAACCCACGTGATTTGCGACAGCCAGGGCCGGCCGAAATCCCTGCCGGAAAAGTACCGGAAGTATTTCGCAGCAGGCCACACCGATGGCTCAGCGCATCCAGATGGGAATTTCAAGTCCACTTCGAGAGGTGACAGATGAGCGCCCCCGATCCCGCTAAAATCGAACGGTTCCGCGACAAACTTCGGGAAGAGTGGACCGATGAACAAACGGTTGCCGCCTGGCGGAAATGGAATCACAGGATGAGCGAGTTCACGCGCGAAGCAACCGCCGCGGTTCTTGAGGCAGCCCAATTGCGCTCCGGAATGCAAGTGCTCGATCTGGCGAGCGGCGTCGGGGATCCTGCGTTGTCGATTGCGGAAGCAGTTGGGCCATCCGGGCACATTACAGCAACCGATCTTGGTCCCGGCATGATCGCTTTCGCGGACGAACTGGCGAAAAAGAAGGGACTCGGTAACATCGAGTTTCGCATAGCGGACGTCGAGAGGCTGGCATTTCCCGATCAGACGTTTGACGTGGTGACGTGCCGTTTCGGCGTCATGTTTTTCCCAGAGCAGGTGAGAGCATTTCGCGAATGCCGCCGCGTCTTGAAGCCGGGCGGGCGAGTTGCGTTCGTTGTATGGGGCAAACGCGAGCAGCCCTTTCTGGGCACGACGATCGGCGTACTGGTGAAGTACGTCGAAGCGCCGCCACCCGATCCGGATGCTCCGCATGCGTTCATGTTCGGTGAGCGCGGCCTGCTGCGGCGCCGGCTAGAAGAGGCGGGATTTTCGGATGTGCGAGAGGAAGTACGCACCGTCACCGGGCATTGGAAGGGGACGCCGGAAGAGTACTGGCAGCAGTTTACCGAAGTAGCCGCGCCGTTTCGACCGCTGATCGCGAAGCTCACGCCGGAAACACGGGCCAAAGCGGAGGCCGACATTTTTGCAGGTTTGAGGAAACTCTCGTCTGGCAACGAATTGTCGATGCCGCTTGAGATCGTGGTGGGCACGGGCGTGCGCACTTGAAGCGGATTCAAATCGACGGCGAACATCTGACGATTGAGGACCTGCATCGTCTGGTGCTCGGCGCTGCGGAAGCCGAGATATCGACCGCGGCACGAGAGAAAATGAAAGCGTCGCGCGCGGTGATCGAAAAGGTTGTCGGGGCCGGCAGCGCCGTGTACGGGGTGAATACAGGCTTCGGCAAAATGGCGGCGACGCGAATCTCGCCGGACGAAATTCGACAGCTTCAGCTCAACCTGGTACGCAGCCACGCCTGCGGAGTCGGCGGCCCGCTGAGCGAACCGGCCACGCGCGGGATGCTTGCGTTGCGCGCCAACGCCATCGCCAAAGGCTTTTCCGGCGTGCGTCCGATCGTTGCAGAGACTTTGGTCACGATGCTCAACCGGCGCGTGCATCCCGTGATCCCCTCGCAAGGAAGCGCCGGCGCTTCAGGCGATCTTGCGCCGCTCGCGCATCTTGCGCAGGTGGCGATTGGTGAAGGTCAAGCGGTGTTTCAAGGCCGCGCGATGCCCGGCGGCGAGGCGATGCGTGCTGCCGGAATCGCTCCGCTCGCGCTCGAAGCCAAGGAGGGCCTGGCGCTCCTCAACGGCACGCAGGCGATGCTTGCACTCCTGACGCTCGCTCTGCGAGAAGCGGAAATCGCAGCGGATATGGCGGACGTGGCCACCGCGCTTTCTTTGGATGCGCTGCGCGGCAGTCCGGCGGCGTTCGATGCGCGCATCATGAACGTGCGGCCGCACGCCGGCGCCGCGATCACCGCGCGCAACACCGAACGGCTGAATCGTGGCAGCGAAATCCGCGAGTCGCACCGTTCGCCCAACGTGGACCCGCGCGTACAGGACCCGTACAGCCTGCGCTGCGCCCCGCAGGTGCACGGCGCCGTTCGCGATGCGCTGACTCAGATTCGTGCGATGCTCGCGATCGAAATCAACAGCGCCACCGATAATCCCCTCGTTTTCGCCGAAACAGGCAGCGTTCTCAGCGGCGGCAATTTTCACGGCCAGCCGCTGGCGATGGCGGCCGATCAGATGGCCGTTGCCCTTGCGACGTTGGGCGGAATTTCCGAACGCCGCATCGAGCAGATGACCAATCCGCAGACCAGCATGCTGCCGGCGTTTTTGGTGCGCGAAGCGGGGCTCAATTCGGGATTTATGATTTTGCAGGTTACAGCAGCCGCGCTGGCAAGCGAAATGCGGGCGCTCGCGGCCCCGCACTCGGTCGGCTCGATTCCTACTTCCGCCAATCAGGAAGACTACGTGTCGATGGGAATGGGAGCCGCACGCCGCCTCGCGCCCATGCTCGCGAATCTGCGGAACATCCTCGCGGTCGAACTCCTCGCGGCCTGCCAGGGAATTGATTTTCTAGCGCCGCTGCGTCCGGGACTAGAGGCGCGGAAGGCCTACGACATCGTGCGGTCGTTATCCGAACCCGTGGATTCCGACCGCTCGCTCGCGCCCGATATCGAAGCAGTCTCTGCCGCAATCCACGCGGGCAAAATTAGCGATCTGATCCGTTAGTCCCCGCAAGCGCGCGCTGCAAAAATCTGCCGAAGCGATGGCCGGCGATGTAGCTGAACGGCGCGACTCCCATCGAGTAATGTCCGCACGGCAGCGACAAGCTTTCGAACTGAATTTCCTCGCCGCGCAATTTTTCCAAAAGCGCATCGGTAAATTCGGGCCAAAAAGTAGGATCGTAGCGGCCGGTAATCAGTAAAATCCTCTTCCCCGCCCCGCGCAGATTCGCGATGTAAGGAAACGGGCTGATGGGCGACCAGTAGTGGCGCAGCTCCTCGCGCGAGACACCCGCACTCAGCGATTCCCATACATTTTGCGTGGTCAGTCCATGGCTCACCACTTCGCCGAAGTAAGTGGAAGCGTGCAAAAACGCGCCGGCGCGCAGCGCAGGTTCGTGGCACATGGCGATGAACCCGATCGCGGAGCCAATGCTGGTGCCCAGCACTCCCAGCGGGCCATAGCCTTGCTGCTCGAGCCAGCGCAGCGTGGAGGGGACGTCAACCACCGCCTGCCGCCCCGCCTGCATGGTTAGTCCAATATTAGGTCCTACGAGATGATCTGCGCGAGGATGGCCGGGAATCCCGCGGCGATCGTGATACGGCAGGCTGATCTTGACCGCCGTCATGCCCAGGCGGCCCAGCCACCGGCAAACATTCTGCTGTTCTTCCCAGCGCGCATTCCATTGCGCAAGAACGATCACTGCCGGGCCGGGCCCCGAGCCATTCGTGCGGCGTGACGCCGGAAAAATCTGCGCGTGGACGCGATTGTTCTCGGGCCACGGTGAAGCGATCGCGCTGGTGAACGTGAGGACGCCATCGGCAAGCGCGTAATCGCCGGCGGGAGGCGCGGCATACCATTCACCGCTATTCTTCACCGCGTCTTCGACGTAGCGATCGAGGAATTCTCGCGGCTTTGCGCAATCCGCGCCTCCGCCAATGTGTTCCAAGCCCCACTCGAAGGGCAGAATGCGGCGCGCCGGCTCCTGATCGAAGCGCATCTGCTCATAGCGCCGGACTCTTTGTGCGTACCAGGAGGCCATCAGGCGGGCATTGAATTATTTGGCTCCGCGAACCAGGGACAGAAATTCGTCGCGGGTCTGCTTATTTTCGCGGAAGACGCCCAGCATCGCGCTGGTCACCGCCGCTGAGTGTTGCTTTTCCACGCCGCGCATCACCATGCAAAGATGGCGCGCCTCGATAATTACGCCCACGCCCTGCGGGCTCAGCTTATCCTCGATGGTCTTCGCGATTTGGCTGGTGAGGCGCTCCTGAATCTGCAGCCGCCGAGCGTACATGTTCACGAGTCGCGCGATCTTGCTCAAGCCCACCACTTTTTTATTTGGAATGTAAGCCACGTGGCATTTGCCGAAGAAAGGAAGCAAGTGATGTTCGCAAAGGCTGTAGAGCTCGATATCTTTCACCACCACCATTTCGTCGTAACCCACAGTGAACATCGCGCCATTCAGAAGCTTTTCGGGATCCTGGCGGTAGCCGCTCGTCAAATAACGCAGCGCCTTTTCGAATCGCTCGGGAGTGCGGCGCAGTCCTTCGCGGCTGGGATCTTCGCCGAGCTGGACGATCATCGCCCGCACCAGTTCCGCGATTTTCCCGGCATCTTCCGCGGCGGGAATGATGATGCGTTCCGCTTCGGTCACCTTTGTTTCGCTCATCGGTTTAGCCTTCATGGCGCTGCGTGCGACGCGCCGGTGGAGTCTCCGTCATATTCGAAGCTGTTCTTGCTGGTTTCTTCGATCCGCACCCGCGCAATGCGCGCGGCCGGAAACGCTTTCAGGCGGCGGTATATTTCGCGGCAGACGTTTTCGGTAGTCGGAACGCTCGCGGCAAATTCCGGCACTTCCTCATTCAGATATTTGTAATCGAACGGCTCGATCACCTCCCGCTCAACAAATGGATCGAGCTCTCCCAGATTCGCGATCATCCCGGTGGCCGGATCGACAGGACCCGTGATGGTGACCTCGAGCACGTAGTTATGCCCGTGGCCGTGCACGTTGCTGCATTTGCCGTACAGGCGAAGGTTTTCCTCCTCGCTCAGATTCGCACGGTGCAGCCGGTGCGAGGCGGAAAAACGGTAGCGGCGCGTTAGCGAAAGCTTTAGAGGATAGCTCACCGATTGCCTCGCGCCTCCGGCGCGCCCGTGCCGTTGCGTTCCGCTGTGCAGTCCGCGAATAAATCCGGGGACTCGTAAAGCCGCACCCGATCGAGCTTGCCCTTGGTGATCTTCGGCTCGATCAAACGCCAGATCACTGCGGCGATATTCTCGCAGGTGGGAATCTGCCCGGCGAGCTCCGGCACTTCATAATTCAAGTGCCGATGATCCATGCGGTCGGCCACTTCGCGCTGTAAAATGTCCTTTAGCTCTTTCAAGTCCAGCACCATCCCTGTGGCGGGATCGGGCTCGCCCGCGACTGTCACTTCGAGCACGTAGTTATGCCCGTGGCCATGCGGATTATTGCACTTTCCGAAAATCCGGCGGTTCTCTTCGGCGGAAAAATTCGGGTTGTGATAATAATGCGCTGCCGAGAATTCAATTTTGCGCGTGATTCGGATCATCGAGCGCCCGCCGGATACGTTCGTCCCTTCCAGACCACCCCGCCGTGCGTGCTCTTCCACCACGATTCAAGCAGCGCCGCGCCATAGAGCATCGCGCCGGGGAAATAGTATTTGATGTAAGACACGGGATAGCGATTCCGGCGAAGCGCGGCCACGTGCGAGATATTCCTCCAGAAGAGCATACCCGTCACAACCCCAGCCCCGGCCGCGAGAAGAACGCTTCGAGCGTCAGCAAGATAAAGCGTCAGGATTGCCAGCAACGCCGCCAGCTCGATCAACGGAGAAGCCTCCAGCAATTCGAGCGAGAAAGACCGGAAGCTTCCACCCATCAGCGGGTAAAGGTTTTTCGTCCAGCCCTGCCACATGGCGCCCAGCAAACGATACATGCGCGTTCGTACCACACCGCTCGGAGCGGCGAAGTAAATTCCGAAGCCTCGCTTCTTCACGCGCCGCGCCAGGGCAACATCTTCCAGAATTTCCCCGGCAATGGCGGCGTGGCCTCCCACTGCGTCGTACACGTCGCGGCGAATCATCAGGAATTGGCCGTTGGCGGCCGCGTCCGGCTGCCTCGGATCGTTGATCCGCGCAAACGAAAATCTCGCCGCCAATCGGCAATAGACAAACGGAATCAGCGCGCGCTCCCAGAACGTCGCCATTTCTTGTTCGGGCGAGTATGAAACCAGCGCCGCATCGTGATCCGCGGCATCGCAAAGCGCTGTGCGTGCCGATCCCGGAAGATGAAATGTGTCGGCATCGGTGAAAAGCAGCCAATCGCCACCGGCCGCGGCTGCGCCAACAGCAGCGGCATGGTTTTTGCCCACCCACCCGCTAGGGAGTTCGCCTGCGGTAAGCACCTTTAACTTCGCTATTCGCGCGGCCAGATCGCATAGAATCGCCGCGGTCCCGTCGCTCGATTGATCGTCCACCACGATCACTTCTGCCACCTCAGCCTGCGCCGCCACGGATTCCACCGCGCGTGCAATTGCGGCTTCTTCGTTTCGCGCGGGGATGATGGCGGAGATCAAGGTTTTTGCGATCCGATCCGAAGGGCTGTTAAACTATTCGCGATCGAGCTGAAGATGCTTCTATTATAAGGCCTTGGATACTGGATTAAAACGCAAACTGAACACAGGCCTCGTTCTTGCCTTCGTCGCGGGCCTCCTAGTGCTATTCGCCCGTCCGGAGTATCGACAGGGAGAACCGAGCCTCCGCGGACGCCCGGCAACAGATTTCGCTCTCACGCTGGATGGCAAAGCCACGCGACTCTCGGATTTACGCGGAAAAGTTGTCCTGCTGAACTTCTGGGCCAGTTGGTGCCCGCCTTGTCGCGACGAAGCGCCTGCGCTAAACCAGCTGCAGCGGCGTATCGCCCCGTCAGGCGGCGTCGTGCTCGGAGTTAACGCAGGCGTGGATGACAGCCAAGCCGGCTACGAAGATTTCCTCAAAACCTACAATATCGACTTCCCCACCTATCTCGATCCCTCGAAGCGAATTGCGCTTTCCTACGGAACCACCGTCTTCCCCGAAACGTATGTGATCAACCGCAAGGGGCGCATCGACCGCAAGATCATTGGCCCGCAGGATTGGACCAGCCCCACCATGATGGCCTACCTGGATTCTGTGCTGAAGGAGCCCTGAAACCTTCTTCTCGACTGCCGGCGCATCTCACAGTACAATCCCCGCCTTCGGAGGCTCGCCATGGTGGACTTCGCCGTTGTTCCCGAGCGTACCGCTCTTCTGAACGTGGATTTGCAAAATTGCTTCGTAGAAGGCTCTCCCATTGCCGCACCCGACGGTTTGGTCATCGTTGAGCGGGTGAACCGTCTAGCCGCCGCCTGCCGCAGAGCCGGAATCCTCATCATCCACGCCAGCATCGTTCTTCGGCCGGACCACTCCAATCTTGGGACCCTTGCGGAGTTCAATCCGTTCGCGAAGGAGGGCATTCTCGATAAGGGAACCGTTTCAGCGGCGCTGCACAAAGGACTCGACGTTGATCCCCGCGACATCCTTCTCGACAAGCCGCGCTTCGGCGCATTCCACGGCACCGATCTCGAACTGATCCTTCGCAAGCGTGGCATCGACACGATCATCATCACCGGTATCGCCACCAACATCTGTTGCGAAACTAGCGCCCGCGAGGCCGCTGTTCGCGATTTCCGCGTGATTTTCCTGAGCGACGGAACGGCGACGGCGCCAATGGGCGGCCTTTCCGCTGCGGAGCTTCAAAAGGCCAGCTGCGCTACGCTCGGCTACCTGTTCGCGCAGATCCTTACTGTTGACGAAATGATTCGCAAAATCGAAGGCGTCGCCCGCGCCGCCGCATCGCGATCGTAGCGAAACCGTTGCCTTCGGGGTCTGCCCGGCACTAGCCATAGTTCTTCCGCCTTCTCCGCTCGTGCCTGCCTATCGCCGTCATCTGAGCGAAGTGTCCCACGCCTTCGCCGTTACCCCTGTAGCGGCCGCCTCGCTTTTCAAGGCGGGCGCCCTTTGCTTTTGCAGGAAGCGCCCGACACGCCGTCGAAGAATGTCTCTTCCGTGCGCCTCGGATCTCCCGGATCGTTCGCGTCTTCTTGCTTCCTGCACATATAAAAGCCCAGCATAATGGGGCTCGTGGAACAAGACGTCGTTTGCGGAATGAGGGTTGATCCGGAGCGCGCCCCGGCAAAGGCCGAGCGCGCTGGCAAGACGTATTACTTCTGCTGCGCTTCCTGCGCCGCAAAATTTCGCGCCGATCCCGAAAAGTATCTCCACGCAAAAGCAGCCGATTCCGGCCACGCAGCGCCGCTCGTTCAATTCAGTGCGGCGAAGCTTCTAACGATTGCCAAACCTACCGCCGCTCCGCCGCCCAAATCAGCCGTCTACGTTTGCCCGATGGACCCGGAAGTGCGCCAGGATCGCCCGGGTCCGTGCCCCAAGTGCGGCATGGCGCTGGAGCCGGACGTTCCATTCGCGCAAGCCACTCGGATCGAATACACCTGCCCCATGCATCCGGAAATTGTGCGCGACCAGCCGGGCTCTTGTCCGATTTGCGGCATGGCCTTGGAACCCCGAACCGCGGTGGTCGAGGAGGAGGAAAATCCGGAGCTCGTATCGATGACGCGCCGGTTTTGGGTCAGCACCGCGCTGGCCGTACCGGTTCTCGCGCTTGGGATGTCGGACATGATTCGAGGTGGCGAACCATTGACGCCTCTCGTTCCTATGCGCACGGTGGAATGGATTCAATTGCTGCTTGCAACGCCGGTGGTTATTTGGGGCGATTGGCCATTCTTCCAGCGCGGATGGGCTTCGCTGGTGAATCGCAGCCTGAACATGTTCACGCTGATCGCGCTCGGCATCGGCACGGCCTACGTCTATAGCGTAATCGCTACGCTCTTTCCCGGCGTTTTCCCGGCCTCATTTCGTCTTGCCGGCGGCCAAGTTCCCGTGTATTTCGAGGCGGCCGCGATGATCACCGCGCTGGTTCTGCTTGGTCAGGTACTCGAATTACGTGCCCGCAGCCGGACGTCGGCAGCCATCCGCGCGCTGTTGAAACTTTCGCCGAAAACCGCGCGCTTGGTTCGCGCCGACGGTACGGAGATTGACGTCCCGGTCGAGCACATCGCCGTCGGTGACGTGCTCCGCGTACGGCCCGGGGAAAAAGTCCCCATTGACGGAGTTGCGATCGATGGATCGAGTTCGGTGGACGAATCGCTGGTCACTGGCGAACCCATTCCTGTCGAGAAATCCAGCGGCAGCCGCGTAACCGGCGGAACCGTAAACGGCACAGGCACATTGGTGATCCGCGCCGAACGCGTGGGCAATGAAACTCTCCTGGCGCAAATCGTGCGCATGGTCAGCGAGGCGCAGCGCAGCCGCGCACCGGTGCAGAAGTTGGCGGACCGGGTGTCCGCATATTTCGTTCCCGCCGTCGTGCTGGCCACCATTCTTACCTTCATCGTATGGTCCCTGTTCGGCCCGGCGCCCAAGATGGCGCATGCCCTGCTGAATGCCGTCGCGGTGCTCATTATTGCCTGCCCTTGTGCCCTGGGACTCGCCACGCCGATGGCCATCATGGTCGGCACAGGCCGTGGCGCACTCGCCGGGGTGCTGATCAAGAATGCCGAAGCACTCGAAATCATGGAAAAAGTGGATACGCTCGTCGTGGACAAGACCGGCACGCTCACCGAAGGCCGCCCGCGGGTCACGTCCATCGTGGCTGCGAACGGCTTTGACGAGACGCGAATTCTCAGCGCCAGCGCGACGCTTGAACGCGCCAGCGAGCATCCGCTCGCGGCTGCGATTCTTGCAGCGGCAAAAGAACGCGGCATCGCACCCGGAAACGTTACCTCCTTTCGCTCACTCACCGGCAAAGGGGTAACGGGAGTGGCAGAAGCACAAACCGCCGCGCTCGGAAATCGTGCTTTGTTGCTCGAACTCGGAATTTCGCCAGGCGATCTCGAAGAACATGCCAAATCGATGGAATCCGGCGGCCAAACGGTGATGTTCGTTGCCGTCGACGGCAAAATTGCCGGAGTGATCGGCGTTGCCGATCCCGTGAAGACCACCACGCCGGAAGCTATCGAACGTTTGCATCACGAACATATTCGAATCGTGATGGTTACGGGCGATAGCCGCGCGACGGCTGAAGCGGTGGCACGCGCGTTGGGCATCGATCAAGTTCACGCGGGCGTGCTGCCCGATAAGAAGGGCGAACTTATCAAGCAGTTGCAAGCCGAGCGGCATGTTGTGGCCATGGCGGGCGATGGAGTGAATGACGCTCCCGCCCTCGCGCAAGCCGACGTCGGCATCGCCATGGGAACGGGGACGGATGTCGCCATGGAAAGCGCGGGCATCACGCTGCTGCGCGGCGACCTGCGCGGGATCGCGCGGGCGCGCGCCCTCAGCCACGCCACGATGCGCAATATCCGCCAAAATCTCTTCTTCGCGTTCTTTTACAACTCGGCAGGTATTCCCATCGCGGCCGGTGTCCTCTACCCGTTTTTTGGTCTGCTGCTCAGTCCCATTTTCGCAAGCGCCGCGATGACCTTCAGCTCTGTTTCCGTGATCGGCAATGCGCTCCGGTTGCGCAATGTTCACTTATAGCCACGGGCCGGCGAGCACGGGATGAGCGCTCTTTGCGGCAATGCTATACTTACCCTATGACATTCATGACCGTGAGCTACGAATTGCAGGACAAGCTGAAGCCGGAGCAGTTTCGCGCCCTCGGCATGTTTGCGAATACCTACGGCTTGCAGCGATTTCGCGTCGATGAGAAATCCAACATCCTGCATTTCGATTACGATGCCTCGCGGCTGCGGGAAAACGTGGTCGAGCATGTCCTGCGCCAAGCCAGAATTCCCGTGCTCCGGCGCGTTGCGCAAGCCTGATTTCCATAAGCGATTGTTTGCGAAGTGAGAGGAGTGTTTGAGTTGCCGCTCTACGAATATAAGTGCGCGAAGTGTGGAAAGCGCTTTGAAAAGATCGAGAACGTTTCGGCGCCGGAGCGACAAAAGTGCCCCAAGTGCGGAGGCCGCGCTGAACGCCAGATCGCCGCGCCCGCGATCCAGTTCAAGGGCAGCGGATGGTACGTGACCGATTATGGCGGCAAGGGCTCTGCCCCGAAGTCTTCTGATGAAGGTCCGGGCGATGGTAACGCGCCCAAGAACGCCGAGAAAACCTCGGAATCGAAAACAGATTCGAAATCGGACTCGAAATCGGACTCGAAATCGGACTCGAAATCGGAAGCCAAGCCGGCAGCCTCCGACAATTCCAACAAGGGCGCTGCGAAGAGAGAAAAGTAGCTCGGCGCCGCTGCGCACGCCAGCTTCCTACAGTTTAAGTCCGCGGAGATATTCGCGAAAACCGCTACCCAGCTCCGGATTTTTCAGAGCGAGTTCCACAGTCGCCTGCAGAAATCCCAGTTTGTCTCCTGCATCATGGGTGCGTCCGTCGTAGATGCACGCCATCAGCCTGTTTTCGGCGGCGAGGCGTCGGAGGCCATCGGTCAATTGAATTTCACCGCCCGCTCCGGGCTTCGTTTCTGCCAAATACTCGAAAATTTCCGGCGGCAGCACGTAGCGTCCCGTGATGCCAAGATTGGATGGCGCGTTCTCCGCCGTGGGCTTTTCCACAAGATCCTTTACGCGCAAAACCTTATCGCCCCATCGCGAATTCTTCTCCGGTGGAGCGGGGTCCACGATGCCATAGAGATGCACGCGCTCACGCGGCACGCGTTCCACGTGGATCGCGCCCGCGCCCGTGGCCTCGTAAATTTCCTTGAGTTCGCGCGTGGCGGGCACGGCCCCTTCCATGATCACGTCGCCGAGCAGCACCGCGAAAGGCTCGTCGCCAACCAGCTCCGCAGCGCAAAGAACCGCGTGGCCCAATCCCAGCGCCTCGCTTTGCCGCGTATAACTGAAATGTAAACCGCCGCTGATTTCCCGCACCATCTTCGCGTGTTCCGGTTTTCCGCGCTCTTCGAGAAAACTCTCCAGCTCCGGCGCAAGATCGAAGTGATCTTCGATCGCGCTCTTGCGCCGCCCGGTGACGAAGATTACGTGCTCGATTCCGGAGGCGATGCATTCTTCCACCGCGTACTGGATCAGCGGTTTATCCACTACGGTCAACATTTCCTTGGGAATTGCTTTCGTCGCGGGCAGAAAACGCGTCCCCAGCCCCGCTACCGGCAGGACTGCCTTTCGCACTCTTTTTGCTTTCTCGGCCATCATTTCGTCAGCAGTCCTCTCTGCGGCTCTCCACTGCTAAACTCTCAACTCTGAACTGCCCTTCTCCTCCATGCTAACATAGCGATTTCCAGCCGCTCTTAGGATTGAAGAGTAGTCGCCAGCTTGCCCGAACACCTGATTCTCGGCATCGAATCCTCCTGCGACGAAACGGCCGCGGCCGTCGTCGCCGGCGGCCGCCGCATTCTTTCGAGCGTCGTTGCCTCGCAGAACGACATCCACCGCAAATACGGCGGTGTGGTACCCGAGCTCGCCTCGCGCGAGCATCTCCGCCAAATCGTTCCGGTGGTCCGCGAAGCGCTGGAGCAGGCGCACCTTACGCTGCGCGACGTGGACGCGGTGGCCGTGACCTGCGGGCCGGGCCTGATCGGCGCGCTTTTGGTCGGCGTCACCTACGGAAAAGTTCTGGCGATGGCGCTGGGTAAACCTCTGATCGCCGTGAATCACCTGGAAGGCCACGTGCACGCCGTCTTTCTCGAGGCGCACGCTGCGGGACGCGAACCGCAATTGCCCGCCGTTTGCCTGATCGTTTCCGGCGGCCACACCGTGATTTATCGCGTCACTTCCGAAAACCACAACGGCGCGGAGAAATTTTCGTACGCGCGAATCGGCGGCACTCGCGACGACGCCGCCGGTGAAGCGTACGACAAAGTCGCCAGAATGCTGGCGCTAGGTTATCCCGGCGGCCCGATCATCGACCGCCTCGCCGCCTTTGGAAACCCCAAAGCGATTCGTTTCGCGGAGCCGAAAATCAGCGGAAACGCCTTGGATTTCAGCTTCAGCGGGATTAAAACTGCTGTGCTGTATCACCTCCGGCGGAATCCGCAGCTCGAGCCGGAAATCGCAGCGCGGCGTGAAGCGCTGGCGCGGGATGATCGCGGCGCCGATGCATTGCGCGCGCTTTCAAGCGATGCGACGCTGGATCTAATCGCCAGCTTCCAGCGCTCGGTGGTCGATAGTCTGGTCGCGCGCACGATTGCCGCGGCGGCACAGCAAGGCGCTCGCACGGTGCTGGTCTCCGGCGGCGTCGCCGCCAATAGCGAATTGCGGCGCGCATTCGAAGCCGAAGCCGCGCGACGCGGCATCGAAGTCTATTTCCCCAGCCGGGCGCTCTCAACAGATAACGCCGCGATGATCGCGGCCGCCGGCCATACCCGCTTTCTCGCCGGGGAGCGCGCTGACTCAAGCCTAAACGCCGAAGCCAGTCTTCCTCTCCGTTAGAGTTCATCTCGATTTCTTCGACCTCCCAATTCCGTGACGGGTAGATGTGTGCGCAATGCTTTGTTTTCATCGAGTTACGCCACGTTCTACTCGGCTCTAGTGTCGAGCAGGACCCGCTTTCCTGGAGCGAATTGCGGAGCGGCCGAAGGCGTCCGGGCTGGTTCAGTTCCCCGGGCACAAGTGCATTTTGCGGCCTGCCGATTGTCACCTTTCCTTGTCCGACCATCCGTGGTTTCTCTACCTTTCTTTGCTTTTCGCGCCGTCGCCAATCATCCAACAGTGGTCCTTCTGGAGACACACTAGCATCGCGGTTGGCAAGCAGGGAAACGGATTCCTGTGGACTTTCCGAGGTGCGCGCGCCGAAGTCTGTGCCCTGGTATCGGAGCCGGCGACGAGACCACATGCCGCGAGAGAAGCTGCGCAAAGGAAAGCGCTGCGCGCGGCGCCTTTACGGCGGGGTTTAAACCCCGCCCTTCCACCCGAGACGAATTCTTTCGCGGCGTCGCAATAAACGAGTCGATGTAGAATTCTCACGCCGTCGGCTGTTGATACCCTGGAGGCTGCGCGTGATTACATCCACAGACATGAGCGGAAAAACGTGTGTGGTGACGGGTGCGAACAGCGGAATCGGCAAGGAGACGGCGCTCGGACTTGCGCGAATGGGCGCGCGCGTGGTGCTCGTATGCCGGAACGCGGAGAAGGGCCGAGCCGCGCTCGAGGACATCCGGCGCGATTCAGGCTCTTCTGAGGTTCACCTTCTCACGGCAGAAATGTCGTCACAAGCCTCCGTGCGGGTAGTGGCTGACCAAATCAGGCAGAAATACCCTCGTCTGGAAGTGCTGATAAACAACGCGGGTGCAGCGGTGCCGAAACGCACGCTATCCGCGGATGGTATCGAAAAAACACTGGCCGCCAACCATTTGGGTGCCGCGCTGCTGACGTTTCTCCTGCTCGATCTCTTGAAGGCCAACGCGCCCTCGCGGATCGTCAACGTCTCGTCGGAAGCTCAGCGTCGCGCTCGCGTGGATATGAGCGACCTGCAATTCGAGCGGCGGAAATACAGTGGGTTCGCCGCTTACGGTCAATCGAAGGTGTTGATGAATGCGTTCACGTTCGAACTGGCGCGAAGGCTCGCAGGAACGGGCGTGACTGTGAATTGCCTGCACCCCGGGGTGGTCGCGACGAATATATGGGGCGTCGATCCGCCGCTGCTATTCAGGCTGATCATCGCCGTGGTGAAGCCCTTCATGCTGGATTCGAAGCGGGGCGCGCAAACATCTCTATATCTAGCAACCTCTCCCGAGGTGTCGGAAGTTTCTGGAAAATACTTCATCAAGTGCAAGCAGGCGGAATCCGGTCTGCTCTCGCGCGACCCGGAGGCAGCCGCTGAAATCTGGCAATACACGCAGAAAATGATCGGCGTGAATCCGGCGTGACGCGAGGACGAGTCTACCAACCAAGTCGGCAGTTCAATGCTGAACTTCGCCGCGCGAGACTGAGTTCGCTAGAGAGCTCACGGTACGGGGACAATAATTGAAGGATATAACCCCGGCATCGTCATCCGCCCGACCTCCTGGCCGGTTGAGCCGTCTATGGTCACGAGAGTGTGCATCTCGGGGTTGGCGGCGTAGATTCTTCCCCCCTGAGGGCTTACCGCAAGACTAAAGAATGGAATTGCTGTGTGAATCGTCCGTACCGGCTCAGCTTTCGTTGTGTCGATGATCTGTATGTCGGTGGCCGGGGCCGTTTCCTCTCCTTTGGGCATTGTGCCGCAGTAGAGTGTGTGTCCCGCCAGCGGCCAGTCGCTATCGACGATGAAAGTTGCGCCGAGTGCGGCAAGTGGTGAGCACGCTTGGTTCTGCCCTTCGACAGCAAGCGTACACAGCTCATTGGCAGCCGTCATTACCTGCACTTGTCCTCCGCCGCCATATGCCACACTGCGACTGCTGTGGCCGTCCGCCGACAAGCGTTCGCCGTTTGTGGATTGGGCCCTCTCCGGCAGAACCGTATCGTTGGTCTGAGATTTTCCCACGGCATCAAATCGGATCAACCGGATGACGTTGCTTGAAGGGCAGTGGACAAGTACGTCCCAGTTGCTGCCTTGGTCCAGCGTAAACACCGCGCCTATTCCGCACTCGGGAAGGGGCGCCGATCCTGCGGCCGCCAGGTTGGGGCCGCCGACATTGTATCGCTGGACCGAATACTCGTCCTGTCCACCCAGAGTGCGCATCGTTTCCACAAAAAGCCATTTTCCATCGGCGGAGACTGCGAGACCCCGGGCTCCACTCCATCCCGTGTACAACAGTCGCGACTCCAGAGCTACCTCAGAGATCACGCGCCCGCTCAGGCTGTCGTATGACCGCAGTCGACCCGCGCCGGCCGAACCGGATATTACGTAGAAAGTCTGCCCATCCGGCGCCAAGGCGAACTCAGGGGCATAGCCGGTGGCTAGCGTTCCCCGAACCGCTCCCGCGGCCGGGTCAACCAGGAGCACATGCCCGCTGTTCGCGGCAAAACCTGCCCCTTCCAGCACGTACAACCAACCGCTCTGCGGGAAAGTCCACGTATCCTGCGCCTGCAGTGATCCCAGGAAGGCGAGGAAAGCTATGCTCGCCATCGCCACGCACCGTACTCTCGCGGTTTCTTGCAGAAGTCTTGTGGTGTCACGCACCGGCGTCCCCGCGAATTGAGACCGCTTATGCCAATAAACTTAGTCTTTCATTTAAATAACAGGGTCGCTTTCGATACCGAGTGATGGCCACTTAACCGTAGCCTTTTCTGTCCGACTGAACGCGAGGAATTAGGGACGAACCGTACACCTGCTTTGGTACCCGAGCGAATTCGTGCCTTATCATGAGCGCGTGAGGACGGATTGGCGCACCAGAGCGTAAATCTCAAGTCAGGGCGCCAGTTTTGTGGCAAGAGTGATACAAACTCTCCCAAGAAGGTTCTAATGTCGTCGCCGCTGGGCGCGCCAACTCCTCTGTCGCCGGTATGGTCGTGGCGAACTCAGCGGCTGGTCATCGCTCGCATGCGATGAAAAAGCTTCTTGGCTTCAGAAGCTAAAGCCTTTCGTATATTGCGCCACTGCGGCGGGGCTGAGGCCCCGCCCTCCTAAGGAGTCTCAAAATTCGTGATTGTGATGGCCGTCGCCGCTATGCCGATAGGAACTCGGGTCGGACGAGGAGCGGCCGCGACGACGTCTTGGTAGCGCTCTGGAGCACTACCGGCCGTCTTTGGTCTATTGCTTTGCGACTGGCTTTTTGTGTAATTTACTGCGACCAGTCCACGCATGCCAGCGGATAGGATTTCACTTTTCCTTCGCTGTATGCGAATGAAAGCTCCGAAGCGGCACGATTTTCGATAGAAACGGCCCGCGCGACCCCAACCCCGCGGCGGCTACAACAAGGTATGCCGCCTACTCGGCACTAGGATTTTGTAGCCAGTCGAGTGGCTCGGTGCCACTTGTTCCTCCTTCCATCATTCTATGGCGCTGCCAGTAATGAAACCGGAACGCCGCACAAATCCACGGATAAGCCTGGGCGCGCTCGCTTATATCACTTTCGAATCGAACTGCGGCGGCATCGTGGTGAACATTTCCGACCAAGGACTCTGTTTCCACACGATCGCGCCCGTCGAACGGAATGACACGATCCGTTTCTGGTTTTCGGCAGGCGGCAGGCAAATTGAAGCCCACGGCCAGCTGATATGGACAGATGCAACCCGAAAGACAGGGGGCCTGCGTTTCAACACTCTCTCCGCAGAAGCGAGCCAGCAAATCCGCCGCTGGATCGTGCAATCTTCAGAACCGTTTGCGGCTGAGAGACGGGCCGCGCCTGTCCCGCCATCGCGTGGAGTAGTCCGCTCCGGCGTAAACGCGGCGCAGAAGAGCGCGGTACGCGGCTCTGCCGCGCTGAGAAAGTTGTCGCGATCGATCGGAACGCTCGCGCGGTGGGGCGAGTTTTCGCGCGGTCTGGCCACAGGGATCCTCATTGCGGTTGTTGTGGCGGCGCTATTCCTGTTCCACTCGTATAAGCATCGGATTGGTGAGTCGCTAATCCTTCTGGGAGAACGGTTCGGGGCAACGCCGCATTCAGAACCGGCGTCGCCTGCGCCGACGTCTGCTTCGCCGCAGGCTGCCGGACCTACGGTCCAGCGGCACGCCACGACGCCAGCCCCAGCGCTTGCTGCGACCCCCTTCCCGTTCTCGGGACCAGAGAAAACTCTCGTCCAGCCTCCGACGAAGGCGGCCAAGTCCACGCAGGCGAAACTCGAACCCAAAGCACTCGTTCCGGCAATTTCGTTGACGCCCTCAACCGAAGTTTTGCCGCCGATTGATCTCGCCGCGGCTCGCCCCGGTCCTCCCCCGCCAGATCCTGACGGAATGGCGCAACCTGAATCAACCGGTCGCTCCGCTGACAAGACGGTCATGGCAGTGAAGCCTGCGGGCGATTCTCGCGAGAATACCGAAGACATTGCGGAAATCAACTCCGGCGTGCCCTTCGGAAGGTATTTCCATGTCGGCACGTTCAAGGATGAATTAGGCGCTCGCAGCACAACGGACGACCTGGCGCGCATCGGAATTCATGCCATCATGATTCCGAAGCACCGTCTATGGATGAATTCGTACCAGGTAATCGCGGGACCTTATCGTGACGCGGCGGAGATGCAGACGGCAGGCACCGATTTACGTTCCCACGGGTTTAAGACCCATTCGCTCCCAAGACGGTCGCGAGACTTGACTTTGGTTTCCTCGACGGCGCCTCACGGTTCCGCGGAAGCAGCCGCCGAACAGCTCGTCGTCAATTGGGAGACTTACAGCCCCGAAGCCACCGTGAGCTTTGTCAAGGCCGGAGACACTCTCGCCAAGGCTCAGGGAAAGTGGGTACGATCCATTCCCTACGATTACGATGCGATTGTGTACAACCAGAATGGCGACGGATCACGAACGCTTCTCGAAATTCGGTTTCGCGGTATGAACCGGGCCGTTGAGCTCTCCACTTTACCCAGTCACCCCATAATCTTTTAGCGTCTGTTGCGCTTTACCATCCGCCATAGAAATATCACCATCCATCGGCAGCGTTGCTGCGGCGGCGGCTAAAGCGTGTGGCAGCCACCGGCTACTCGACGGCGATCTTCGTGCCGCGTTGTCCGGCTTTGCCGAGGGACTCGATGCGGTTATCAATCACCGCGCGAATCCCCTTGAGAAACTCGATGCGGGAATTGGCGAAGTGTTCTTGAACCTTTTCAGAGATGCCGAAGTTCTGCCGGAATTGATCCAAGACTTCGCGGCACAGGCAGCGCTCGTGACTGGCGGATTGGCTTGTCTCCTGCCGCGTTGTTTTTTGTGCGTTCATTGCGCCTCCTTCATTTCCACTGTAAGCAGCCGATTTTCAAGTTTGGCTCCAGCGGGCACCAGCGCCGCCATGGAGCGCGGCAGGCCGATGTGGCGCCGCAGCGTGCCAACCTCTACTACGAGTTCGTCACCTTTCTTGAACAGCCCAATCTCGCCCTTCGTGGCGAAAGGCAACCGGAGCCGCACCTCATACCTGCCATTCCGTTTTCCAAACGCATACGGCTTCTCGGTCTGGGTAACGGCGGACGGATCCTCTCGCTCTGAATATAACACTTTGGCAAGCTCGCGAAGCCGCCGCTTGCCCAGTACCTCGTGAGCAAACAGGGGCACTCGCCTGACCGGCACCGGCGCGAAGTACTCGTCCAGCTCGCGCAACACATTGTCCTGCGAGCTGTGCCACTCGTTGAACCAGGTATCGGTAATCTCGCGGGGAAGGACGCGGTTCACGATTACGGTATCGATCGTCAATCCGTGCAGCGAAAAATACACAAAGGCGCGTTGGGTCTCGCGAAGGACCATCTTCTCGGGATTGGTGATCAGCCGCACGGAGGTGACGTGCGGGTCTTCCATCAGTTCGTCGATTCCTTCCAGTTTCTCGAAGAGATTGCGGATATTGGCGAAATAACTATCGGTGGGCAGTTCAAACGGAGCAACACGATTGGCAATCGGGCGCACGGCCTTGAGCAAGGTTCGCTGAAACGGGAAAATGTGCTTCATGTACCAGTCGAGCGTTGTGGGCATGCTGATGAATCGCATGGATTCGGCGGTGGGCGCGGCATCCAGCACGATCACGTCGTATCGCTTTTCGCGGCGGTACTCGTTGATGTACATCATGGCGCTGAGCTCTTCCATGCCCGGCAGAATGGCCAATTCCTCGGCCTCCACGTCATTGATGCCCGTGGTGCGCAACACCGAAATCACGTAGGAAGAGATTTCCCGCCAGTGACGCTTCACTTCTTTTTGGATGTTCAGCTCGAGAATCGAGAGACCGTCTTGAATCGGAAATGGATCCGAGGTCTGGATGTGAAACAAGTCGATATCCAGGTCGAACGAATCCGCCAGGCTGTGGGCGGAATCAATGCTCATGACCAGAGTGCGGTAGCCGAGTTCGGCCAGTTTGACTCCTGTTGCCGCAGCCAGGCTGGTTTTACCTACGCCGCCCTTGCCGCTGAAGAGCAAGATCCTCATGTGCTTATTTTATACGCAAATCCACGCGGAGTGATGGAATCGAAGTTAAAAGTCCACGACGAGGAATGCGCGCTTCGGCTACCGACTAAAGAAGAGGCGGTTCGTAAATGTAGGCGAGTCCCTCGGCCGTGACGGCGTATGCCTTCGCGCCATCCACGCTCCAGCGCAGATCAACCACGCCCTCCGCTGGATATTCGTCGAACACGCTGAGGCGATTCAAATCGACAATGAATACGCGGCCTTTCGCGGAGTTTTTAAGCCACGAACTGAAGAATACTCCTAGTGGCAAGTGTGGATGGCACACGCAAAGTTCCGCGCCAAAGGGCAGCGCTTCGGCTTCGCTGGATTCGGGCGCGATTCGGTAGGCCTGTCCGGACGCACAATAAATCAGCTGATGGCTGTCGAACGTCCAGCCAAGATCTGTGACGCGACCCTGTACTTGAAAAATCCTGTGCGTGCGGAGCGACGGCACTTCCAGGAGCGCGATCGAATCATCTGCCCACTCGCCATCATTCTCGAGGACGGTCGCGAGCCTATTTTCGTCCGAACTGAAAGCTGTGCGGCCATAGCCGGAAAATACGCCCTGATCGTCCGTCTCAGGGCCGGAAGGCTGCGCAGATTCGGCTTCACTGGCGACGTGGGGTGCGCCAAGCTCGCTGCTAGGCTCGGCAGCAAAAGGCATTGCAGCGGCCGATTGTGGCGTTGCCTCCCACAATCGCAGCCGTGCCGCATCCGCGCCGCCGGAAGCACAGGCAAAATATTTTCCGCTGCTGGACCAAACCAGGCTCGTTGGGAAATGCGCGAAATCGCCGAAGGCGCCGACATACGCCTTCCCGTCAATATCGAAGACGTGCAGCTCCGGCAACCATCCGCCCCATGCCGCGGTCAAGTATCGGCCCGAGGGCGACCACGCAAATGCGGCCGGCAAGCCCGGAACCGAAACCGATGGCTCTCCCGGAATCGCGAGCGCCAGCGTCGGCACACTCAGTTCGATATCGTAAAGCGTGAGCCGCTCCGTTCCATGGCGCACCATCGGCGAAAGCGCGCACAACTCCCCGTTGTGTGAAATCGCCAGATGCGACGAGCGCCCGCTGAAAACTTTCTTCACCAACCAGTTGGAATCGCGCGCGAGATCCCGCAGCCCGCGCGCTACAATGGCGGCCGAACGGACCACCAGCGCCCGCGACGGCGATGGAACAACTTCTTTCATCGTCGATTTTTCGCGCGTTTCCATGAAGTCGTTTAGCCTGCTCTCTTCGATCTCACTTGTCTACTCGGGCGATTCGTGATCTTCCAAACGCCGCTTCGCCAAGGCAATCTGCTCCTCCACTTTCGCGATCATTTCCTTCAGAGCGTCGCGGCCTGCCGCCCCGGCCTCGTCCACGCGCGATTTGAGCCGGTACAAATCCGAACGCAGAAGGTCTTGCGCTTCGGCCTCGATTTCAGCAAGCCTGCCGCGCGTCTGGCTCACGCGCCGGATCACGCGAATCAGTTCGGCGCCCGCGCCTTCGCCCTCGACAGCTTCCGGGCTGCATTCATACTCGGTGAAAATTTTCGTGAGCCTAGCTTCATCGCCGCGCTCGTAGGCCTCGTTCGCTTCGGCCATCAATTGCTGCCGTTTCGCGCGATCCTCGCGATTGGAGGTAAGGTCGGGATGCACGCGTTTGGCGACTTCGCGGTAGAGCCGTTTCATTTCAGGCGAGGACTCGAATGCCCGCGGTTCCCTGACGGATTTTTCGCCCGCCACAGACTTCGTTTCATCGGCCCGGGCGCGGGCTTCGCGAGCCGTCTTCTGTGCGCGCTCGTTGCCCGGCTGCTCCTGCGCCAGCCGCTCCGCGATTTGTGCTTTCAATTCATCGAGCTCGGCATAACGCGAGCCTACGAAGTGCAGGTATTGCCGCTCGAACGCTCCGAGCTCCGCGCGCAGATTGGCAAAACGCAGCTCTCGCTCGGCAAGCTCGGCTTCGAGGGAGGCTTGCTCCTCGCGCTTGCGCGCCAGCTCCTGCTCTTCGGGCTTAACCGGCGGTTGAGCGAAGGCCTGCGCACGAGGACGCACGTCCGCGGCTTTGGTATCCATTGTGTTCGCCTCTGAGAGATCGAATCGAGGCAAGCGGCCGGCTAAATCCCAAGCGGCGGCATGCCCTGAATCACTTAAATTGTACGATGTGGACCGAAAGGCCCGATGCGGTTGCAGAGCTCAGTTTCCAAGATGGAAAACGGACGCCAGCCAATTTGTGGCTTCCCCCGAAGAAGCCTTGCGCCGAGTAGTGGGTCAGTTTCCGATTACCCCGTTTACCGCTCTATTGGTCGGGTATTGCCGTATGGGCTGGTGCATACGGCGCTGCGAGCCGCCCCATCTCTAAGTTTTTTGCCCTGTAATGCCCTCTAACGCCAATCACTCATGCTTGTGTTATATATTGTGCTTCCGACGTTGCGGCGACAGTCATCCAGTACACGTGTAAGGCCAGGAGAGGTAAAGGCAAATGAATGCCAAACCGTTTGTGCTTTGGCGCGCGGTGGCGATTGCGATAGCGCTCACCAGCATGCCTTGGGTTTCAGCAGCGCAGGGCCAGCAAGGTGCGCAGGCGCAGACCGAAAACCAACCGGCTGCGCAAGCACAGGGACAACAAGCGCAGCGAGTCGATGTGTGCGACCAGACGAATCTTGAATTCGGGACTGCCGGGTGCATATCGGAACGACTCAGCCGGGAACGCGCGGCGGAGTTCCGTCGCGCCCCTATCGGACGCGGCTCAAACACGCCTACGTTCAAGGTCCCGCCTCCGGGAGTGACGCCGTTGCCTATTGACTTGTTCAAGTCGAAAAACTTCTATCTGGACAAGAAATATTGGATGGACCCGCGCTACTACCGATGCAACACGCCCCGGCAGTTAACAGATATATGGACGTCCGGCCGCATTAAGCTTGGCGCCGGTGAGCCTCCAACCTCGGCCGCTTGGGGGGACTGCAAGGAAGATTATCCGCGACAAAAGATTGTTAGTCCCTACCCGTACAAAACCGCGAAGGAGCAATACGATGCCCTGCTTGCGGCGGCGACGGCGAAAGGCGGCCCAACTGTCTATACGAGCGCCACCTTGCCGCACTGGGACGGATATTACACGCGCGATATGCAGGCAGATCATCAAGGCGAATGGCTTTGGGGACAGGTGAATCAGGTTCCGACAGTCCTTTCTTTACTGACGCAGGAGTATCAACAGCGGATGGTTCAGGGAATCTATCATGAGGCGGTTAGCAACGCTCCGCAGTGGGAAGCGTCCTTCTGCTGGCCCGAGGGATTCCTGCGTTGGTGGACTCAGTTCTCCGGCGGCGGAGATTTCCAGCTGATGATGACTCCCTGGATTGTGCAGACTCTCGGAGGCACTGGCGACAACTTCCTTCGCCAGGTCTATATCGGCAAGAAGCATATGGACAACGTCGCACAGTGGTACGGAGAAACGGTCGGATTCTGGGACGGCACTACTTTGGTAACTTGGACAGCCAACGTTCAAGCCTGGGGAATATCGCACGGCATGTTCGAGTTTAGCGGCAAGATGGAAGCCGTCGAAACTTGGAAGCCCGTATACGACGCCAACGGGAAATTCGTGGGACTCGATCACGACACGGTATTCTACGACCCCATAGCGTTCGTCCAGCCGCTGCGGGTCACCTATCGTTATGTCCCGGTAGCGACCATGTCCGCTCCGAACTACCGATATACGTACATCGAATGCCTGAGCAACATAAGAGATGAAAACGGCAGGCCCACCCAGCTTACGGCGGGCGATCCTGGTTATGTGGACTACTACGGCCGTCCATGGGCTAAGGACTGGGAGAAGTGGTTCGAAAGCGGCTGGAAAGATACGCCGAACGAAAATTCGGTACCCGCGAACGTATTGGATCTCTTCAATGGCAGCAACGGGGACAAGAGTCAGACGAAGAGTCAGGACAGCAACCAAACAACTCGCGGACGGCCCTGAGCCGCCACAACTCTATGTCTACCACGTCGCGCGTCGTCTGAAGTGGCGCATCGAGCATCTGTTGGAACCGATTGGACGGTAAGTCTGCTAACCGGAAACTGACCCACTGCCTTGCGCCGACCGTCGTTCCAGAACAGTGCCTGGTATTCTAGAATTAGAGCCATTCAGCCGTCCCTCAGTGCAGGAGGAATCGCATGCAGGAAACTGCAGATCAATATCGCAAGCGAATGTTGAGCCACCTGGAAGGGCGCGATCCACTGAAGTTGCAAGCCGCAGCGCCGGCGAGACTCGCAAAGCTATTGAAAGGCGTCAGCCCCGCGAAGGCTCGCAAACGGCCGGCGCCGGGAAAATGGTCGATCGCGGAGATCGTGGCGCACATTGCGGATACGGAGCTTGTGGGAGGTTATCGAATCCGCGCAATTCTGGGCCAGCCCGGAACCCAGATCATCGGTTTCGACCAGGACGCCTGGGTGACCGCACTGCACTACGATAAGCGCGACCTCCGAAAATCATTCGAGCAGTACCGCGGATTGCGCGAGGCGAATCTGGCGCTGCTGAAATCGCTTACTCCGGAACAGTGGAAGCACCACGGCGTGCACAACGAACGCGGCGAAGAAAGTGTGGAGACCGTTGTGCTGATGTTCGCCGGGCACGACATCAACCATTTCGGGCAGATCGAACGCATTCTGGCGCAGAAGGGCAAGTAGCGCTCGCGGTGACCATCCGCCGTCCCCGCACGCTTCGCAAAACACCGCGCACCTGGCACAAAAGAAGGATGCCGCCTACGGGCCCGAGGCAGTACTGAGCCGGTATTTGTCCGGTTAGCCGCCTAATCAGAGTTGACCTGATTCATGCCCGTGCAGCGTTTCCCTTGTGGAGGGGCAAAGTCACGAGAATTGCAGTCCCTTTTCTGTTGGACTCAATCGTGAACGTACCTCCGATGGCTAAAACCCGCTCCCGCATGCCGCGTAGTCCAATGCCGGGAGTATTGCCGGAAGCAATTTTCGCTTGAAGGTCTTCATCAATTCCTTGGCCATTGTCCCGGATTTCCAACTTTAGTTTTCCATCGGCATTCGACAGTCTGACGACGGCGGAAGAACACTTGGAGTGCCTGTGAATGTTTGTTAGGCATTCCTGTGCAATACGAAATATCACCAGCTCTAAGTCTTGGGGTAGTCGTTCCAAGTCTGGTGCAATCTCTCGTATCATATTCATCTTGCTGCGCTCAGCGAAACCGTCGATGTACCACTCCAAAGCAGACCGTAATCCTAGTTCGTCCAACAGAGGCGGATGAAGGAGGTAGGATACCGTCCGAATGTCGGCAGACGCCTGTTGAATCAAAGCCTCGTTTTCTTCAACGCGACGCGCTGTATTCGGACTCAGCTTGTGCCTCTCTTTCGCCACGAGTGCGATATTCATGCCGATCGCTGCAAGCAACTGACCTACGCCATCGTGCAGCTCACGGGAGATACGCCTTCTGTCATCATCCTGGACTCTTAGGAGCCGCGCTGAAAACTCACTTTCCTTTAATGCGTCTTCAAAGTGTCTTCGTTCAGTAATGTCTCGGGCGATTTTGGAAGCACCGATAATGTGGCCCTGGTTGTTCCGAATGGGAGAAATCGTCAAGGACACATAGACGAGTGACCCGCCTTTACTTAGACGAACCGTTTCAAAGTGGTTGATGCGCTCGCCTCTCCGCAATTTAGCGAGAATCTCTAGCTCTTCCTGCCGAAGCTCGGTGGGAATAATCATAGTGATGGGCCGGCCGATCGCCTCTGCTGGCGAGTACCCGAAAATGCGCTGCGCCCCTGAGTTCCAACTCAGAATGACACCGTTCAGGTCTTTGGACACGATCGCGTCGTCGGACGATTCCACGATGGCCGAGAGCTGTTTCCTCGGCTCAAAGAAGTTGATGGCTTGATAGGCGGCTGATGCAAATCGCGCCAACGTTTCGAGCTGACGTTTGTCTTCGGCATCGAACCCGCAATTATCGTCGTGCGTCACGGCCCAAAGCGTGCCTACTGCCTTTTTCTCTGAATAAAACGGAACCAGGAGCGCCTCTTCGACGGCAGGTTTGACGGTCTCAAAATACGTATAGACCTTTTCGATATGCTTGAACAATAGCGGCTTGTTTTGATCAAGAACCGTTCCGCATGGACCGAACTCGCGTGGAGTGCCGCCACCAATGTGTTGTTTCCAAAGGCCGGAGATCGCAGGCCAGTAAAATCTCTTCCCGCCATCGTGGGTTGTAAGCAAGCTGACTCCAGCCGACCCGCAGTGCAACACCTCCAAAATCGTATCCGCCAATGCCTGCAAGACAGTTTCGGGCGAATCAGCAAGCTTCTGCATCAATGCGACAAGTGCCCGATTTTCCTTTTCTAGATCAGGCGGGCGTGATGGACGTGAATCCAATTCATCCGTGAAGAGAATCGAATCCAGCGAGACTGGGGCTGCATTGTAGTCAGCCATGTGGATTTCTCCAGGGTCAAGTTTGACATTAGGCCAATTGGAGAAACGGTGATTAGCGCAAGATTCCCACGGCTGTCCATAGGGTCTTCCATGTACGGGCCTTTGATGGGCCCAACTAACTCCTGATAAATGGCGTGAGCTCAACCGGTCGATGCAACACCCGTCTAGTTGATTGCTTCTGCAGGCTTTTCAAAGAGGACCGATCTCTAGGTCTCGATTCTATTTAGACTTAAACAGGGCAGTTGCTTCTTTGAATTAACACTCGCGAACCAATTCAGCCTTTCAAACTGTTGCACATAGCCTTCGAGCTAGTGTTGCGTTGACCCATTGAATCCACCGGGCTAACCGGACATTTGGAGTACTACTTCAAATAACCCATGACCGTCACATCGCGTGCGGGGCTAGGTGGCGGGGCGCATATCGCTGGAAGTGCCGCCGGCGGCGGGGACGTAGCATTTCAGCGTGTAGTCCATCACCATGCGGTCGGCATTGAAGCGCCAGCCAAGCGTGCGGATGGTCCGCTTCATGCGCTTGATCCAACCTCGGGGAAGGCCGTCACGATCGCGCTGGTAATAGAGCGGAATCACTTCGCTGCAAAGCGTCCGATAGAGTTCTTCGCCGTCGCGCGTATCTTGAACGTCCATGTTTGAGTGCGTCCTACCGGTGCCGATGGCAAAACCGTTCAGGCCGTCGTACGCTTCTGCCCACCAGCCATCCAGCACGGAAAGATTCAGACCGCCGTTTAGAACCACCTTTTGCCCGCTTGTCCCCGAGGCTTCCAGCGGACGGCGGGGATTGTTGAGCCACACGTCCACGCCTCGCACGAAATGGCGTCCCACGTTGATGTCGTAATCCTCAATGAAAACGAATTTGCCCGCGAAGCGCGGATCGCGCATCAGTTCGGCAATCTGCTGCAGCACGCGCTTGCCGGGCTCATCGCGCGGATGCGCCTTGCCCGCAAACACGAACTGCACGGGACGCGCCGGATCGTTGACGATCAAAGTTGAGCCGCTCGATATCGGCCAAAATCAAATTTGCTCTTTTGTACGTGGCGAAACGCCGCGCGAATCCGATGGTGAGTGCATCCTGACTCAGCACGCTCCCCAAAGCTTTGAGCGTTTCCGACGATTCACCACGGCGTTCGGCTTGGTTTACGGCGCGGCGGCGAACAAACTCCAGGAGCTGCCCTTTCAAATTGAGGTGCGTTTCCCAAAGCTCGCCGTCGTCCACACTCTCAATGCCCTGCCAGAGACGGGCCTCGCTGCTGTGCTCGTGCCAGCCCGTTCCTAAGTGGCGGAC